>CAVTZY010000046.1:0-57575 GCA_963739235.1 Terriglobia bacterium
GACTAGTACCTAAGTAGGACGGTATGCGGTATTTTCCGATCCGTCGAAGTTTGCAAGTGCTAAACTAAGTGTCATTTTAACCATTGACCGAAACTGCTCACAGGAGAGGCGGAGATCCGATGAAAAAACCGGGAATCAGCATTGTTCGAAGATTGCTACCGTTTCTGGTTTTGCTTTCCTTGAATTTTGCCCTGTTGCAGGCGCGGGCGCCGCAACAGCCGGATGCGGCGCCGGACTGGGCTCAGGCCCGGGAGGAAGCGATCCGCATGCTTGGCGGCATGGTGAAGATTGATTCCAGCAATCCGCCGGGGAACGAGACCAAAGTGGATGAGTACATCAAGGCCATTTTGGATAAGGAGGGCATCCCATCGGAAATCCTGGAATCGACTCCCGGGCGGGGCAATATTGTGGCGCGCATCAAGGGGACCGGGAAGAAGCAGCCCATCCTCCTGATGGGTCATACCGATGTGGTCGGTGTGGAACGCGACAAATGGACCGTCGATCCTTTCGGTGCGATCATCAAGGACGGCTACCTCTATGGGCGCGGTTCTTCCGACGACAAGGGCATGACCGCAGCCTGCCTCGAGGTTTTCCTCCTGCTTCATCGCCTCAAGGTCCCGCTGGATCGGGACGTGATTTTCATGGCTGAATCCGGCGAAGAAGGGACCACATCGGTCGGCATCGATTTTATGGTGGCCAAGCACTGGGACAAGATCGGCTGTGAGTTCGCGCTGAACGAAGGCGGCATGATCTACAGCCGCGACGGCCGCATCCAGTATGTGGGCGTGGCGACTACGGAAAAAGTTTCCCGCGGCATGCGCCTGGTGGCCAAAGGCACCTCCGGGCACGGATCGATGCCGCGCCTGGACAATCCGATCACGCACCTGGCTGCTGCTGTGGCCAAAGTAGGAAACCTGCAAATGCCGATGCGGCTCAATCAAACTACGCGGGTGTTTTTTGAGCGCCTGGCTTCGGTCAGCATTCCGGAAGAGGCGAAGCTATTGAAGGCGCTGTTGGACCCCGCGCAGACCGCTGCGGCCCAGGAAACGCTCCGCCGGACCAGTATAATGTACAACTCTATGCTGCGCACCTCCATCAGCCCGACGATCATCAAAGGAGGATTCCGCAGCAACGTGATTCCCGGTGAAGCGGAAACCACGCTCGATATCCGCGCCCTGCCCGATGAGGACATCCCGGCGATGACGGCCAGGATTCGCGAGCTGATCAATGACCCGCTCGTGGAAGTGATTCCACCGTCCTCGCGGGGCCGGCCTGCCAATCCACCGTCCGGCCTGAACACCGAGCTCTTTCAAGCCATGGAGCGTGTACAGGCCAGGATGTTTCCGCAGGCAGTGACCCTGCCGTTCATGGTGACCGGCGCGACCGACTCGGCGCAGCTGCGCGTCAAGGGGGTGCAGGCTTACGGATTGGGCGGCATCGTCACGGACGACGACCGGGCGCGCGTGCATGGCGACGATGAGCGCATGTCGATCGAAGGCATGGGGAAATTCGTGGAGTTCATTTACAGCGCTGTGCGCGACATCGCCGCATCCAAATAAAATGCGAGGGGGATCATCTATGGACAGAGCACGCAGGAAGTTCCTCGGCCGCGCAGCCGGTTTCGTCGGCGCAGCTGCGGCTGGATCCATGATCGGCTGCCGTAAGCCCGTGGGCGAGACGGGACAAGCGCCGTCGACGCTGCCCGCCGGATCGCCGCCCGTCTTCGGGGCTGCCCCGCCCGTTGGCCCCGAGATCACTCCAACCACGGTTGCCGAAGCTGAGAAGCTGATGCAGGTTCAGCTGACCGAAAGCGAGCTGGCCCAGGTTGCGGGCAATTGGCGCGTCTCGATGGCGCCTCTCTATGAACGGCGCACGGGGCCCCGCAAAGTCAACCTCGAACCGGAGCTTGCGCCTGCGACGCGATGGGATCCCGTGCTCCCCGGCGTCAGTGCCGGTCCTGCGCGCGACCGGTTTGTTCGCAGCCGTCTGAAGGCGGAGGCGCTGCCGGCGCGTGATGAAGACATCGCCTATGCGCCGGTGAGCTTGCTCGCGCGCTGGATCGAAGCGCGCGCGCTTTCTTCGGAGCGGCTCACCCGCATCTACCTCGAGCGCCTCGAGCGTTTCGATCCACAGCTGCGGTGCGCGATCACCGTAACCCGCGAGCTCGCCCTTGCGCAAGCGCGGCGCGCGGATGCCGAAATTGCCGCCGGCAAGTATCACAGCCCGTTGCATGGCATTCCGTGGGGAGCCAAGGATCTGGTCGACACGGCCGGCATCGCTACCACGTATGGCGCCGAGCCTTTTCGCAATCGGATCCCACATGCCGATGCCGCCGTGGTGGCGAGGTTGCACGCGGCGGGGGCGGTGCTGATTGCCAAACTGAGTTTGGGCACCCTGGCGCTGAACGATGTCTGGTTCGGCGGCCAGACCATGAATCCCTGGCTGCTCGAGGAGGGTTCCTCCGGGAGCAGCGCCGGTCCCGGCGCCGCGACCGCAGCGGCCTGCGTCGGCTTTGCCATCGGCAGTGAAACCGGCGGCAGCATCGTCTCGCCGGCGATGCGTTGCGGCGTCGTCGGCCTGCGTCCCACGTATGGCCGCGTCCCGCGCACGGGCGCCATGACACTCTGCTGGTCGCTGGATAAACTGGGGCCGATGGCGCGCGGCGTCGAAGATACGCTGCTCGTACTGGCAGCCATCTCCGGCGCGGATCCCGGAGATGTCGCGAGCGTGACGGCCCGGCTCGATTTTGATGCGGCCGCCAGTGTCGCGGGTGTGCGCGTCGGCTATATCCCGGCGTGGATGGAAGCGCCGCCGGCATCGGCAGTCGATCGGGCCGCGCTCGAAACGGTGAAGCGCGCCGGCATGATGCCGGTCGAGGTCTCACTCCCCGATTGGCCGTATGGTTCGCTCAGCATCGTCCTCTTCGCTGAAGCTGCCGCCGCCTTCGAAGAGCTGGCGCTCACCCATGGCCTGGATGCGCTCAAGATGCAGGTGCCCGATGCCTGGCCCAACACCTTCCGTCAGGCGCGGTTCCTATCCGCCGTCGACTTCGTTCAGGCGGATCGGCTTCGGCGCAAAGTGGCGCAGGAGATGGCGCGGATTTTTGCGGGCGTCGACGTGCTGCTTGTGCCATCACTGCGCGACGAGATTCTCACCATTACGAATTTCACCGGGCACCCTTCACTGACGCTGCGCGCGGGATTCGTCGAGGTGGACAAGGCGCGCAGCGATTGGGCGCTGGATCCTGCCCACCCGCTGCCGATGTTTTCGCCCAAACGGCGTGTGCCGCACGGGATCACATTGATTGCGCGCCTTTTCGACGAGGGATTGCTCGGCCGTGTCGGCATCGCGCTGGAACGCGCGTTCGGCGTGGCCGGCGAGCGCCCTCCCGGATTCTGAAGGTGTGCGCCGCGTCAGGAATTTCGGAGCAGTCCTCCATGCGCCTGGGACGCACCCCTGACGCATGAAAATGTTGCGCTCTCGCCGCAGGTTTCCTGTGCCGCCCTTTCAGGGCTCTTACCGCCCGATTCCCGCTTCCCAGGGCTCACGCCCTGGGCTCTGCTACTCCACCCCTTCGGGGGTTTTCAAGGTCGTGCAATGCTTAGCCCTGAAAGGGCGGGACAGCAAAGCCCAGGGCGTGAGCCCTGGGTAGAGAAGCGGAGATCTCAAGCCCTGAAAGGGCGGCACAGAAACACATAAGTGGTTCCGCGCCGCAATCGGTTCTATTTTCGAAGCAGTCCCATGCGCGCGGCGCACTCAAGCACATGAAAATTAATGGTCTTTTTAAGGCAACTACGAATCACACGAATGGGCGTGAACTTTGGAGCCGGCAAAGGTTCATGTCATTCGTGGCAGCTTTTGCAGTTTTGAGGCGAATTATTTTCGGAATAGTGAAATCGCACACTCATGCGTCTTCCACCCATTCACGATTCCTGTATCGCACAGTGACCCCTTGGTTCCCATAGCTCGATAGGATTGCCCTCAAGGTCCTCCAGGCGCGCGAAGCGACCGTTGGGATAATCCTGCGGATCGATCTGGACTGCGATTCCGGCAGCCCAAAGCTGCGCTGCCATCGCATCGAGATCGCGCACTCGAAAGTTGACCATCCAGGATTGGCCGCCAGTTCCGAAGTAAGCGGTGGTCATCGGAAAAGGTTGAAGAACCGTAGGCCCCGCCTCCTGAAACCAGGGCGAATCTTCATAGGTATCAGGCGTCAGGTTGACGCCGAGATAAGTCTGGTACCATCGACCGAGTTGTTTCGGATCGCGCGCTCGAAAAAACAATCCGCCCATTCCTGTGACCTTCTCCATGAAACCCCCACAACTGAGACACGCTGCTGCAGGACTTGTTATAAGTGCCGCCCTTTTTCAGGCGCCCTCCGCCTGTTCGCCGATTCTGTAGGCCTCCCGCATCAGTTCCGCCAACGCCTCGTCGATATCTGCGGGTTCACGCAGACAGAAGTGAAGGCCGAAACCCAGCTTGCCAAATGACTCCAGGCGGCGCAGACAGCGATGATCCGCAGGATGCTTCAGCCACATGGTAGCTTCCAGCCAATCGCGATGCACAATGGCTCCGGCGAAGCGAACACGGCCCTGGATGACAATGCGGGTCTTTTGGGCGTAGACCGTGACCGGCCCACATGCCTTGGCGAGTTCTACATATCGTCTGAAAGCGAGCCGCAGGCGTTGCGGCTTGTTTTTGAAATGATCGGCTAAAGGATATTTGCCGCAGGAATGCCAGAGATTCCTGGTGACAAAACTGTGGCCGCATTTCGGACATCGCCACAACGGCCGTTGCTGCCGTCTGAATACCATCACTCTCTCGCTCAAAAACACATGCTCGCACGTTCGAGGGCTTCATGCCAATAGGTTTTGAACAAGATAGTCAATTTCATGCGATCCCATAAAAACTGTTCTCCGTCAGGCATGAAGCCGATCAACACCCGGAGACACTTGGTTTCGTTACCCGTACATCATGATCAGGGCGAGGAAGCCGACCACGCACGAGGCGTCGCAGCAGAGGTTCATGGAGCGCCCGGAGTCTCCGATCCGATTACAGGCACTCAAATCTTGGCAGGGAAAACTTCCCTGATCTATATCCTCGAAATCTTTCTAGTTACGACGAAAACCATGCTCCGACAACCATTTGCTTTATTCCTTTGCTGGCATGATGATTGCTTAGTCATCGGCAGGAGCGATCGCCGGCATCCCCCCGCCGGCACAAAGAAACTGGGGCAAGTCGGGCCAGGAGCCGAAATGGAGAGTAGCGGAAATGTCACCTAAGGTCGTGGATAGAGCCATCGATCTGGGGTGAGGCTGCTGGAATGAAAAGGGAGGTGGTTATGAAAGGCATTATTGCTGGTTTCATTGGACTTATTCTCATGCAGGGCGTCGCAGTTGCCCAGGTCCGTGATGTTGATTTCGGGATTTCGATCTCCGACGGAAGGCTGAGGGATTTCTATCTGGCCATTGGTGACCACTACGGAGTGCCGCCTCGGCAGGTTGTGGAAGTACGGGAGCGTTATCGGTGCCCGGATGAGGACCTTCCCGTCGTGTATTTCCTCGCAGCTCGGGCACATGTCGAACCCGCGGCGATCATTAGTCTCCGGGTCCAGAAAATGCCCTGGCTCAACGTTGCTTTCCATTACCACCTGACCCCGGACATCTTCTTCATCCCCGTGGCCGCGGAGCGCATCGGGCCGCCATATGGCCACGCCTACGGGTACTACCGGAAATACGGGCCGGCCAGGGATTGGAAAAAGATCGCCCTCACGGATCACGAAGTCGTCGACCTCGTAAACCTCAGGTTCATGTCCGAACATTACAAGATGACGCCGGAAGCCGTCATAGCGATGCGCAGCCGGGAAAGCAAGTTTGTCGTCATCAACGATGAAATCAAAAGGGGAAAAGAAAAGGGCAAGCCGGACAAGCAGGAGCCGAAGGGAAGAGGCAAGATCAAGAAGAGGTGAATGAATCGGCCCGCCGATTTACCTCTTCAATCAGGCGAGAATATTCGCGCTGCTTACCTGCAACTCCTTGCCATTTAAGCAAGGAAAGCAACAGCTCAACGCAGTTTCTCATGCGTGCGGCGCGCACCCATGGGCATGAAAATCTATAGCTCTTTTAAGGCAGCCGCGAATGACACGAATGGATAAGAAGTTCGTGTCATTCGTGGCTGTCTTTGTTTTTTGGAGGCGGGTTATTTGCGGAGCAGAGGGCGCCAGAAAAACCTTGCATTGACTAAGCGCCATTCAACATAGTATCGAAATCACGAACCCATCCGTGCGGCGGCCATGGGTATCGATTTAGGACCATGCTGGTTTGTGTGTTTCTGAGCTGACTGGAGGCGCACATGGTGATTGTTCTCTTGGTTCTGCTTCTGTTCCCGGCCACGACTCTGGCGCAACTTACTCCCGAACAGGCACTCAACATGCGCCAGGTTTCCGATCTCAGTTTTTCCAAGGATGGCCGGCGCGTGGCTTTTACGGTGACTGATCCGGTCAAAGGCAGCGACCGCAACCGTGACCTCTGGATCCTGGATGTCGCCACCCGCCAGAGGGGTCAGCTCACGTTCTCGCCCAAGTCCGAAAGTCAGCCGCTTCAACCAGAGCTGGGACAATATCCCATTGGTCGGACCCGAATTCCTGCGTTACAGGAGCTTCGATGGAACAGAGATCGAAGGCGCGCTGCTGAAGCCTGGCGGCAATGCGGCCGCAAAGCTGCCCCTGGTTATTCTCATCCATGGCGGCCCCACCGGCCGCCGGCAGGACTCGTTTGAGCCCTGGGGCCAGATGCTGGTTGCGCGCGGGTATTCAGTATCTGAAGCATTGATCCGCGGAAACCGGAGCCTACCCCAATTACGCTGATGCCGGGCGCGAGCAGTTGAGCCTGTTTCATGACAACGATGCTGAGAATCCTGATAATTGCCAGCCTCGGATGGCTGGGCTTACAGATTTTGTTGATCGGATACACCTCACGGATACCTTCGTTGGGGAGGGCGTCCATCTCATGGCCGGCTCTGCTGGCGGCCAAGATTGCCGTAGGCGTTTCCCTGGGTTGGATGATGTGGGTGGCTGTGTCCGGAGAAACCCGGCTGTCTGCTGTTTCCACAGCGCTGTTTCTCGCGCTTTTGCTGAGTGGAACACTGATCCTGACGCTCGGCCTCTTCGGCTTGGGAAGGAACCTGCGGATGGGTCTTCCCAACGAAGAGACGATCCTGGTTACTTCCGGGATCTATGGATTCTCGCGCAACCCGATCTATGCCGGGATATTTTGCGTGATGGTCGCTTCGCTGATTTACGCATTTTCCTGGGTGAACCTGGCCGCGACGGTTACGGGTGTGCTTCTTCATCATCGAATCGTGCTCGCCGAGGAAGAGTTCCTGGCACGGCAGTTCAAAGACTACGAAGCCTATCGCAAACAGGTCAGACGTTACCTGTGAATCCGCCCACTAAATTCGAAAGTGCCAGGCCCCGGAGGGGCCCATAGATAGTAGCCCCGGGCAAGCGCAGCGCAGCCCGGGGTAGGAGATTGGATAATGACAGAGCCCCGGCAGGGGCGATGGAAAAAGATTCGTGAAGATCGCGATTTCGGTCTTATCTTTCGCCTCTCCAGGGCTCTTCTTGTTCCATGGGCTAACCGGGGGCGGCGCCGCTGCGCGGCTTGCCCCCGGCTACTGTCTTTCGGCCCCTCCGGGGCCCTCATGAGCCTCTGATGCTTCTCAAAGAGAGGCCGCCTGAAACCACACGCTCTGCGGGTGGAGCCTCACTTGTATTCCGGCTTCCAGATGTCCTCGAGGATGGTTACCGAGGTAGTCAGGGTCTGGCCGCCGACTGTGAGGCGCACCAAATAATTGCCCGGCTCGAGGATGGAGCTGGCACCGCCGCCGCCGCCACGGCCACCGCCGGCAACGAAAGGAACGCCGCCACCGCCGAAGCCACGACCGCCGCCACCCCCACCGCCGCCACCGCGGGCCTGAGCTGCTGCTGCTAGACTTGCGGCAAGCTGGGCCTGAGCCGCGGCCTGGGCCTGTTGAGCGCCGGCTGCACCTGCTGCTCCCGCTCCGCCGGCTGCCGCCGCGCCTGCGCCGCCTCCTCGTCCGCCGGCACCGCCGCCGGGAGCGGCACCTGCGGGCATATCGCGCTGCATATCCCACTGGATCCGATTTAAGCCCGCCTGGGCGGTGGTGTTGATGGTGCGTACCACCTGACCGTTCTGGAGGATCTCGATCTTAGCCTCGCCCATGTCGGTGCGAGCCCAGAAGGACAGGGCTGTGCCACCCTGCGGATTCTGGCCGCGGAAATCGCGGTTGGTGGGATGACGCTGCACGATCAGGTCGTTTTTCCACTGGATCGCAGGCCGAGGATCAAACAGCACCAGGTCGGCATTTTTGCTTTTGCCGAACTGTTCGAGCGGTGTGATGTCGTCGGCAATCCAGAACGACCGGCCGTGCGTGGCGAGGATGAGGTCGCGATCACGCGGATGGATCAGGATGTCGTCGACTCTGACGCTCGGCAGATTCGTCATAAACTTGTTCCACTCCCGGCCCCCATCCACACTCACGAAGAAGGCGAACTCCGTGCCGAGAAAAAGCAGGTCCGGATTATCGTAATCTTCGCGCAAGGCATTGATGTGGCCGAACGACGGCAGGTTGCCCGCGACGCTGGTCCAGGTTTTGCCGTAATCAGTCGTCTTGAACAGGTAGGGCCTGTAGTCGTCGTTGCGGTGGTTATCCAGAGCGACATACGCCGTGCCCGGATCGAAGTGCGACGGCTCGATGCGGGAAATCTGGACATAGCCTTGCGGCGCACCGCCGATGTTGCTGATGACATTGGTGAACGTCAGGCCGCCATCCCGGCTGATCTGCAGATTGCCGTCGTCGGTGCCGATCCAGATGATGCCCGGCCGCGAGGGAGACTCGCGCACCTGGGTTATGAGGGAGCTCGACGAATAGCCGTCGTGCTTGGACGCCATCGGCGCATTCCCGGCAACGCCCATGATTGGGATCGACCAGCGGTCCACATGCTTGGTGAGATCCGTCGGATTGATCCACCAGGTGTCACCGCGATTGGTGGATTTGAAGAAATACTGGGACGCCATGTAGATGACCGCCGGATTGTGCGGCGAGATCTCGAAGGGCGCGTTCCAGTAAAAGCGCAGCGGATCCAGGTTTGCCGGTGCGTTGATGATGTTGCTCTGGCCGCCGCCGCCGCGGCCGGCGGCGGCCGCCTGCTGCTGCGCCGCTGCCGCCGTTTCGCTCTCGCCGCCGGTAGGTGCGCCACCCCGGCCGCCGCCCGCATTCGGACGGATGCTCTTCTGCGTACCCTGGCGCAAATCGTGACGGCTCATATTGCCGTCCTGCGACTCGCCATAGACGATCGCATAATCCGTCGGATCCTGGCGTGTATAGAACCCGTCACCGCCCGCGATCGTATACCAGTCGTTGTTTCCCGGGCCGGTGCCGGATCTGAGCGCGCTCGGCCCGCACCAGGCGTTGTTGTCCTGCAATCCGCCGCAGACAAAGTACGGGCGGCGCATGTCGGCCGACACCTGGTAAAACTGGCCAACGGCCATGTCGTTGTGATGATCCCAGCTGAGTGCGCCGTCATAGCTGATGTCGAAACCGCCATCGTGGCCAATGATGACCTCGCGCGGTTCCTTGGGATTGATCCAGATCGCGTGGTAATCGGTGTGCGATCCTTGCATGTTTTGCCAGGTTTTGCCGCCATCGACGGACATCCGGCCCGGATTGCCGCCCACGAATATCCTCTGGTCATTCACCGGATCGACCCGTATCTGACTGAAGTACATGGGCCGATTATTCTCGTTGCTCATCAGCGTCCAGGTTTTGCCCCCGTCATCGGAGCGATATACGCCGCTGGCATTCGGATCGGGAGGAGCTGCGGCACCGCCGCGTCCTCCGCCACCGCCACCGCCACGGCCGGCACCTGCGGCCGCGGCTCCGGCGGCTGCCCCTGCAGCGCCCGCCGCACCCGCCGCACCTGCGCCGCCGCGTCCACCGCCGCGCGCCGGACCGCCGTCGGCGGCCGTACCGCTGCCGGTGCCCGGGCCCGCACCCACCTCAACCTGGGCATAAATGGTCGTGGGCTTGGCCCGGAAGATCGAAATGGCGATGCGGCCGTAGATCCCATCCTTTGCAACGGGCCAGCCGTTGCCGGTGATGCGCGTCCAGTTGTCGCCGCCATCGATCGACTTCCACAGTCCATTGTTCGGGCCGCCGCCGTTGTAGCCCCACCACGTGCGCTGGCGCGAATACGAGGTGGCATAGACGATTTTTGGATTCGAAGGATCGATCGCGAGGTCGTTGAACCCCGTGTTCACATCGAAGTACTTCACCTTTTTCCAGCTCTTGCCGCCATCGACCGATTTATACAGGCCGCGCTCCTCGTTCGGCCCAAACAGATGTCCCATCGCCGCGACCAGAACGATATTCGAGTTCGTCGGATCGACCGCCACCCGGCCGATGGACTGCGTGCCTTCGAGGCCGAGGTGCTGCCAGGTTTGCCCGCCATCCCTGGTGCCCCAGATGCCATCGCCAACCGATGAGCTTTGGCGGTTATTGGCCTCGCCCATGCCGACATACACGACATTGGGGTCGCTGGGAGCGATGGCAATATCGCCTACCGACTCGTTCGGCATGTTGTCAAAGAGAGAGCGCCAGTGGTTTCCGCCGTCGGTCGATCTCCACAGTCCACCTGTGGCGAAACCGATGTAGATAATCATCGGATCCTTTTCCGCCCCCTCGATGTCGTCGACTCGGCCTGCCATAGTGGCAGGACCGGTGGACCGGAAGCTGAATCCTCTGAACATTGGATCAGTCGAAGAATTGGGTGGCGGCCCCTGTGGCGCGCCGCCGCCTCGGCCCTGGCCGAAAATTGCGGTACCAAGCAGTGCAATGGCCGCAACCATCAGCAGGATTCTGTGAAGGTAAGATTGTGCCCTCATGGGTGTTTCCTTTCCGTGCTATTAAGAGTAGTTGGCTATTCTAATGGATAGCAGGATACCACCGCGGCGGCCGCAAATCATCTTTATTGAGTTATGCGGACCATCACGAATGGCGCTTGGATCAGGAGTATACGGGGGCGCCTTAAGGCAATGTGGTGGCACACGATTAGCATGATTTTCCTTCGCCCCTCCAGGGCTCCTGGTGCTTGGATGGTTGACCGGGGGCGGCGCCGCTGCGCGGCTTGCCCCCGGCTACTGTCCGCAGCCCCTGCCGGGGCTGGTGCCCGCATGACGCCTGATTTCTGGCAGTCCCGCCGTTGCAGACGCCCGGCGTGAGGTTGCCTGCAAACTGCCTTATACCATGTCCTTGACAGAAGCCTGATGTTCCGTGAGAAAGCAGCGCCGGAGGCGCGCAGGACAGTAGCCTGGGGCAAGCGAAGCGCCGCCCGGGGTTCAAGGGATTTTTCGCAAGAGCCCTGGAATGGCGAGAGAAGAAACTCACATTGTGTAAGCGCCCTTCGGGTAGGCGCGCAATTGCCGGATAGCTGACTGAGAGTTCTGTCTTAATCGCATATTTATTGCGGCACACCATATCTGATAAATTGGAAATATCTGCCAAGAGCATCCAGGAGGCATGCAAACGGCCTCCTGGATGATCTGGTGTAGAATGGGAGCTTACTGAGGCTGCAACATGGCCGGCAAGAGCAAGACATTTATTCCGATTGAACCGGGCTAGATTTGGTTGTGCCCTGATTCCAAAAGGAGCCATTATGCGACGAATAGCTTTGATGATCGTGATCGGTGTTGTCCTCGTGGCGGCGACCGCTTTCGCCGGTGTACCAGGCCGTTTTATGCATTACCCCGACATTAACGGCGACACCATTGTCTTCAGCTATGAGGGGGATCTCTTTTCCGTCAGCACTGCCGGCGGGCCTGCGCGCCGGTTGACCAACTATCCCGGCACGGAGGACGCGGCCAAAATCTCGCGCGACGGCAAGTGGATCGCCTTCACAGGCAGTTATGACGGTGCGCCGAGCATTTACGTGATTCCGATTGATGGTGGGGCGGCGCGGCGCGCGACCTGGAACGGATCAGGGGTACAGGCGGTGGGTTGGTCGCCGGACGGAAAGAAGATCCTATATCGCGCCGCTCAGGAAGCGAACTATCGCGGCATCGTCCGGCTCTATGCCGTCTCGCCCGAGGGCGAACTTGCCGAGCCGCTCCCGGTCGAACGCGGCATCCTCTGCTCATTTTCGCCTGACGGCAACCAGATGGTGTACAACCGCCGCGGCAACGAAGAGTACTACTGGAAGCGCTACAAAGGCGGCCAGTACACGGATATCTGGCTGTACGATTTCCGTTCGAAACAGTTTACGGCGCTCACGGATTACGTCGGCAAAAATGCCTACCCGATGTGGATCGGCCACCGGATGTACTTCGTGTCTGATCGCGGAGCCAACGGCATCGCCAACCTCTATACCTACGATTTCGCCACCAAAAAGGTCGACCAGGTGACGAAGTACGCCGACTTCGACGTGCAAATGCCATCGACCGACAGCAAGCGGATCGTGTACCTGCAGGCAGGCTATCTGCACATTCTCGATTGCGGGAACAACTCCGACAAGAAGATCGCGGTCGACATCCCGAGCGAACGCTGGCAACTGTCAGAGCGCACGGTGAACCCTCGCGATTACATCCAGACGATGGCGGTGGCGAACGACGGCAAAAGCGCAGTTTTCGAGGTGCGAGGCGACATTTATCTGGTACCGATGGACGCCACACAGCTGCCCAGGAATCTGACCAATACGCCAGGCTCACGCGAACGATTCCCGCAGCTGTCCCCCGACGGCAAACGCGTTGCCTTTTATTCGGACAAGACCGGCGAGTACCAGATCTATGTGAAGGACCTGTCGGAGAGCGGGCAGTGGGAGCCGCTGACCACCACGCTGGACCGGGCCGTATATCACCTGGAATGGTCTCCGGACGGAACAAAAATCCTGTTCGGAGATAAGGACTTCTCAGTTTTCTATCTCGACGTCGCGACCAGGAAAATCGTCAAGGTCGCAACGTCCAACCAGCTCAAGAATGACGAGTTCTTCTGGGAAGTGAGCGACTACTCCTGGTCGCCTGACAGCAAGTGGATTACTTACTCCTTTGTGCAGTTCAACAGAAACAACAAGGTATTCGTTTACAGCCTGGAGCAGAACAAGAGCTTTGCCGTCACCGATGGATTTTACGATTCGCTCAATCCGTCGTTTGATGCCAACGGCGACTATCTCTACTTCCTCTCCTATCGCAACTTTGCTACGCGCATCGACATCTTCGAAGATAACCACGTGATTTCGAATCCCGTGCAGGTGATGGCCGTGCAGCTCAAGGCGGGACAAAAGCCGCTCTATGATAAAACCGATGCCGGGAAAAAGGATGAGCCGTTCCGCATCGACCTGCCCGGCATCGAAAACCGCGTGTTTCCGCTGCCGGTCGGGTCAGGGAACTATTTTTATCTGAAAGCCGGCAAAGGGATGGTGACGTTCGCCGCGCTATCGGGCAACTGGGGCGAGGCGGAGATGGAAGAGACCTTCAAACCAGGCGGAGAGGACAAGTGGGTGCTGCATGTCTTTGACATGGCTCTGCAGAAGGACGCGACGATGGACGCGACGGTTAGCGACTGGCGGCTCTCGGCCAACCGACTGCAGGCTATCATCCAGAAGGGCGGGCAGTTTACCGTGAGCCCCGTGGAGAGGGTGGCGGCGAACACAAAATCGCTCGGCGCGCCAGTGGCGATGGACCGCATGATTTATCGCTACAAACCGATGGATGAGTGGGTCCAGATCTTCAACGACACATGGCGCTGGTATCGCGATTTCTTCTATGACGCCAACATGCATGGCCGTGATTGGAAAAAGATGGGTGAAACCTACCGGACCTGGATTCCCGACCTTTCGAGCCGCTCCGATCTCAACTGGCTTCTCTCGCAGATGGTTGGCGAACTGTGCGTGTCCCACACCTATATCGGGGGAGGCGATTTCGGCCCCCAGGCGCAGGCGCCCGGCAACCCGGTCTACACCGGCCTGCTCGGCGCCGATTTTGTGCCGGATCCGAGCGGCTATTACAGGTTCGCGAAGGTTTACGGGCCGACGGCCTACAACCGCGATCTCATTGCTCCGCTCGTCCGGCCCGACATCGACATTAAGGAAGGCGATCTGTTGATAAAAATCGATGATCAGGAGGTAAAGGTACCCGACAATCCCTATAAACATCTGCAGGTGACGCGCGGCCAGAAGGTCGGCATCACAGTCAACAGCAGCATCACGAGCAGTATCCTGCGGCATTTTGAGGTCGAGCCGATTCGCTCGGAGAACGCGCTGCGTTACAACCGCTGGCTGGCAGACAACATCGAAAAAGTTCTTACAGCGTCCAATGGAGAGCTCGGGTATATGCACATCCAGGCAATGAGCACCGACAACATCGGCCAGTTCGACAAATTCTGGCGGGCGTTCCGCTATCAGAAGGGAATCCTCATCGATGTTCGAGGCAACGGCGGCGGCTGGACTGAGTACTTTATCATCGACAAGCTCGAGCGGCAGATGGTTGCCTACAACAATCTGCGCGGCATCGAGCCGTTCCGCTACCCGGGTTCAACCACCACCGGACCGATCGCCGTCATCTGCAACGAGTACGACGGATCGGACGGCGAGGCATTTCTGGAGCATTTCCGCGCCCGTAAACTCGGCACCGTGATCGGAGTGCCGACGTGGGGCGGATTGGTCGGCATTCTGAACCGCCAACCCACGATTGATAATGGCACCGTCGAACAGTCGAACAATGCGTTCTATGGCCGCGAAGGAAAGTGGTGGATTGAGAACCACGGCTTTGATCCGGATATCTTGCTGGACAATGACCCGGCATCCGCAACTGCCGGGAAAGACGCGCAGCTTGATAAGGCCATCGAAGTCCTGATGAGGCAAATCAAGGAGAAGCCCTCTACCTTCACGGCGAAGCCCCCCTATCCCAAGAAGTGACAGACAACGTAAGTCATGGGCCTTGGCCCCTGAAATCTGCCGTGTAGCAGAGAAAGCCAAAAGCTCAACGCAGTCTCCCATGCGCCGGGGCGCACCCAGTGACGCATGAAAATGTTGCGCTCTCGCCACAGGTTTCCTGTGCCGCCCTTTCAGGGCTCTTACCGCTCGATGCCGGCTTCCCAGGGCTCACGCCCTGGGCTCTGCTGCTCCACCCCTTCGGGGTTTTCAAGGTGGTGCAATGCTAAGCCCTGGAAGGGCGGGACAGCAAAGCCCAGGGCGTGAGCCCTGGGTAGAGAACCGGAGATCTCAAGCCCTGAAAGGGCGACACAGAAACACACAAGTGGTTCGGCGCCGCAATCGGTTCTATTTTCGAAGCAGAGGGCGCAGAGGATCGTCATTCAAAGGGGAAAAATCCTCTGTGGCCTCTGCGTTGAGGTTTTGGGATGCGAATATGACCGCCTTTGCCCTGCATCAATTGTTTCGTTTTAACGGGATCGTATAGAGGTAGAGGGTGTGGCCGACATTGTCTTCATTGGAGATGACGTGGAGAGTTTTGTCCGCTTTGATTCCCTCGAGGCCGTAGTCGTGAAATACGAGGCGTGAACCGGGCTTGAGCTTCTCGAATTGGGGTAGGAGCTTCTCGTTGATCTCCGGCAGCAGGTAAAGCGATAGGACATCGGCGTCGCTGAAATCAAGAGTGAACAGATCGGCACGGACAATCTTGACAAGCTGCGCGACCTGGTTGTTTTTTACGTTCCTGATGGAGGCGGCGACACGCTCAGGGTCCAGATCGTAGCCGATACCACGGCAGCCGTACTTTTTTGCGGCTAGAACAATCATTCTTCCGTCGCCGCAGCCAAGATCGTAAACTACGTCCTCCTTTTTCACATGGGCCAGCTTGAGCATGGCGGAAACCACGTCATAGGGCGTGCCCACATAGACGACGTCCGGCGTTTGTTTTTCCTGCATCGGCGGCAGCAACTCGCCGGCCTGCAGGCTGATTCCCAGGCCAAGAGCGATCACAATTATCATGAGCTTCATCGGTCGGCTCATACTCATCTCCCCTGTTCCGAAAATAGGCGCCATGGCGCCGCACTCCAAGGCGCTTCGCGCAACGGCTGTGCTTTTCATGCGCTGGGGTGCGCCCAGCGCCCACTTTGCCGCTCCATTTCATGCGTTGGCGTGGGAACTGGCATGCCGGATTGAACGGCGCTCAACGGAATATGGCCAGCATTGGCAAGGTTGCCGTTATATCCTTGACCGCCTGGTCGCTGATGTTGCACCCCGCTGCGTGCACGATGCGGAGGTTCGGCATGGAAATAAAACAGGACACGTCTGCATCCACAATCCGGCAATTCATCAGATTCAGAACATTCAGCTTCTTCATCTCCTTCAGCAGTGCAAGGCCGGCTCCGGTTATCTTGGTCTTTTGCAGTGCTAGAACCTCCAGATTCGCAAAGCGAGCCACGGTGCCCAGATCCTCATCGGTGATACCGTTTTCGCTCAAGTTCAATACTGTCAGCGTCGCGGCGGCCTTCAGTTGCCTGAGCGCCTTGGCGTCAACCGTGGTGCGCTGCAGCGAGAGAGCCTCCAGCCGTAGATCTGCGATCCAGGCCAATGTATCTTTGCTGAGGTCGACATCATGGATATAAAGCCGACGCAGTGCCACACAGCCCTTGATACAACTCATGCCCGCAGCGGTTACCTTGCCGCCGCCCACCTCCAGCCACTCCAGGTTAGGCAGTCCGGCAAGATACTGCATCGCTTCGTCGCTGAGCTCGCTATTGGCCGCTTCGATCCATCGAACCTTTCCCGAAGGATCGAGCCCCAGGGGGATGCCCAGCTTCGTCAGCGCAGCTGCTGCCGCATCGCTGCTACTGACCTTGCGCACCTGATCGCCGGGTTTTCCGGAATCAAGAGCGGCCGTCTGGGGGATGGCAGCGGGTGGCGCAAAGTAGCCGGCACTTTGCCCGCATATCACGAGGGCAAAGATCGCCGTGAAAAGGATTGTCTGCACCGGGTGTTTCATCACAGGCTCCCATCGTAAACGATAATCCAAGTGTAACCGCCCACGGACGATTCGTAATCTAAAATCTGACAAAGAGCATTTAGCGCATTTTCCATGCACCGTGCGCGCATCCGGGCGCAAGAGCATTTATGCTCCTCTTAAGGCCGCCACGAATGACCCGAACGGGTAAGCAATTTGTGTCATTCGTGGCTGGTTTTGCTGTTGAGACGCTCCAGTGTGCCTCAGCCATGAAGATCCTGGATCTTTTTTGCGGGTTCATCCGTACCTGAAACGGATATGATCAGAGCAGCGCTTATTTCATGGGAGGGCTGGGTGGCACCATCCGAAGTGGCCGGTGACGTCCTGGCGGTTCAGCGAGGCGATCGGGATGCCTTTGGCTCGCTCCTGTCCCGCTACCAGAACCGGCTCTATCGCTACCTTTTGCGCTGGGTGCGCGAGGAAGCTACGGCAGAGGACCTGTTCCAACAAACCTGGATACGGGTTTTGGATAACATCCGCCGTTTTGACCCGAAGCGAAATTTCGACGCATGGCTGTTTGCTGTAGCCCGCAACATCGCGATCGACTATCTGCGGCGCAGAAGGCCGGACAGCCTCGATGAGCCGGTCGGAGACGAGCTGCCTTTGTCGGAGCGTATAGCCGCGAGCGCTCCCGGAGCACTCGAGCAGGTGCTGCGCACCGAGCGCATCGAACTGGTGCAGAAGGTGCTCGAATCGCAACCGGTGGTGTACCGCGAGATTCTCAGCCTCCGCTTCGAAGAAGAGATGAAGCTCGAAGAAATAGCCGAGGTTCTTTGCATTCCGCTGGGCTCGGTCAAATCCCGGCTCAGTCGAGCTCTCGAAGGGATGCGGACAGCCTTCTTGCGTATCCAGCTGGAGGATAGGACACCGTGAACGAACATGAGAATATCCGGAATCTTCTGCCCCTGGCGGCTGCGGGGACCATTTCTCCCGCAGACTCAAGAAGGGTAGATGAACATCTCGCGCATTGCGAGCCGTGTCGTTGGATTAGCGAGGATTTCGCAGCGCTGGGGAGCGCGCTCCGGAGTCTGCCGACCCCGCAGCCGCGGGCGGAGCTGGTCGCGCGCGTGCGCAACGTGGCGGAGTCCCGGTTGGCGGGTCGAAAGGCACGAAACCGGGAGGCCGCCATTCTTGCTCCGCTGGTTGCAGCCAGCTGGACGGTGGCTCTGCTGACGTGGCCCGCGGCGCAGGCAGCGGGCCGCTGGGTGCTTAGAGCGTGGTATGTACGGGGCGATGGGATAGGAACCGCCCTGGCCGTTTACTCCATTCTGGGATTTCTGCTGGCGTGCGCCGCGGCGATCGCCGTGGGCCGGCGCGCCGGTGCGATAGGGAGGCTGTGATGAGTTCCTTTGAGGAGAGAATCAGTTCTGTTCCATGGCCGGCTTGGATTGTCGGATTGCTGTTGAGTGCCCTGGTGGTGGCGCCCCTTGCACTCGGCCCCATGCGCTTTGACCCGGAAATGCGGGAATGGCCCGCGGCGGCAAGAATCGGGCTGCTGGCACTCCCACCCATATTCATCATTCCTTACTCCGGCCTTGTAGGCTTCATTTATGCGGACGCCAAGCGGCGGCGGATGCGGCACGTACTGTGGGCATGGCTGGCCCTGGTGCCCTATTTCATCGGAGTCATCCTTTATTTTATCCTGCGCGATCCGCTGCCGACGCCGTGCCCTCATTGTGGTACGGCGGTTCCGCAGGCTTTCGCATTCTGTCAGGGGTGTGGTGCCTCCGTGCACGCGACCTGCCCCCAGTGCGGCAAGCCCGTGCAGCGCGAGTGGCTGAATTGCCCGCATTGCGGCACCCGTATCGCTCCCACGCGCGCTTCAGTCATTCCGTGATGTTGCGCACACCTGGTTGAACTGGCTCAACCATATGATCGAGCCTCGCAGGGCAGCTGCTCCGCGTTGGAATTCCGGGGCAGATCCAATGGCATCAGCGTCGCCCGACAAGCGATATGATCTCGCCCCGGAAATAGACAAATGACCGCTCGGGAAGATGCCAGGTGACTTCATTGCGCGACAGCACGCGCAGTCCCTCCCATTCCTTGGGATCGCTGCAGGATGCGGACCAGGGCGTCAGGATTGTGCGCTTCCCGACCAGGCGAGGGCGATCAGCCCGGCAGCCGAGCGGGCGGCCGTCATCGCCGAGATCGAGATCGACGGTGGCGCCGGTCGGATCTTCCAGATCCCTCACCCGCAGCGTACGCGGGCCGACCGCCGTCCACTCGAGCGACGGATGGAGCAGGAGGATAGGCGGGCACTGGATAATCGAGGCCAGGTAGCGTTGGATCTCGCCCTTGTCGAAATCTGGCCCGTGAAAATTCGCCACGGGAATGAAGCCGCCGAGCTTTGCGACCAGCCGCCCCCGGCCCTCCTCGTACGCATCGGTCACGAACACGGTCCTCATCCGCCCGCTCCGGATGTGTGCCTCCCAGCAAAACCCGCTCCGCCTGGCATCGATGGTCTGCTCCGAGGTGAATGGGGTCCATGGGGATTCAGGCGCGGATCGCATCTCCCCGCGTTCCGTGATCTGCACGCCGCGCAGGTGCCGCGTGGCCTCCTCTCCGCCCGGCAGGCAGAAAGCGCGCAGCCCCTCGAGCAGCGCCCGCGCTTCTGGTGTCAGGTCCGCCTGAGAAGTCATGACCGTCCCTCCCTTTCTTCGACAACTCGATTCCCATGACCAGGCTCCTGGCGGCGCCCGGAGCACAATAGGTTATGAGAGGCTCGATCGTCACGCTTATAATGCAGACCCAGGGCAACAATAACTTAGGATCGGATATCGTCATGAAAAAGACCTTGTTGTTTTCGCTTTTGTCTCTCGTCCTGCTCTCGAACTTATCCGCGCAAGAGTATCTGCAGAAGTACTATCCGGAAAAGGATCCGCTCGTTCTTCAGCAGCTGGAGAAATGGCAGGGCATCAAATTCGGGCTGTTGATGCACTGGGGCCCGTACAGTCAATGGGGCGTGGTCGAGTCGTGGTCGATCTGTGCCGAGGATGAAGACTGGTGCAGGCGAAGCAATCCCAATTATATCGAGTATAAAAAGCAGTACGAAGGCCTCAAGAAGACTTTTAATCCGATAAAGTTTGATCCTGACAAATGGGCGCTGGCAGCTAGAGACGCCGGAATGCGATACATCGTGTTTACCACCAAGCACCACGACGGTTTCTCCATGTTTGACACCCAACAGACCGACTACCGGATCACCGATCCCGGCTGCGCTTTCGGCACCAACCCGAAAGCCGATGTCACAAGGAAAATCTTCGACGCGTTCCGGAAGCAGGGCTTTATGATCGGGGCCTATTTTTCCAAGCCGGATTGGCACAACGAAAATTACTGGTGGCCGAACTTTGCCACCCCGGACCGCAATGTTAACTACGACATCAAAAAGTATCCCGAGCGATGGCAGAAGTTCGTCGAATTTACCCATAACCAGATCATGGAACTGATGACCGCGTATGGGCGCGTAGACATCCTCTGGCTCGATGGCGGCTGGGTGCGCGTGAAAACGGATGCGGAAATCCGCGAGGCGATGCTCCTCGCGCATTACGCAACGCGTCCGCAGAGCCAGGACATCAACATGCCGGAGCTGGTGCGCAAAGCCCGCGCGAAGCAGCCCGGCCTGATCGTGGTGGATCGCGCGGTGGAAGGACCGTATCAAAATTACCTCACACCGGAAAACCAGGTTCCCGGGAAGCTCCTTCCGTATCCATGGGAGTCCTGCATCATCATGGGTGGCGGGTGGAGTTATTCGTTCAATGCCCGGTACAAAAGCGCCCACAATCTTATCCAGATGCTTGCGGATATCGTGGCGAAGGGCGGGAATCTGCTGCTGAATATCGCCCCGTCTCCGGAAGGGACCTGGGATGATGAGGCCTATGCGCGGCTGAAGGAAATCGGCGCCTGGATGAAGGTGAATGGTGAGGCCATTTATAATTCCCGTCCGCTTGCGCCTTATCGGGAAGGGAAAACGGGTTACACGCAATTGCAGGACGGAACGGCGTACGCGCTCTATTTCGCCGATGTGAATGAGAAGACTCTGCCGGCGCAAATCAGGCTATCCACGATAACGCCGGCGCGAAATGCCACTGTGACGCTTTTGGGCACAAAAGATAATCTGAAATGGGAAAACAGAGGGAACGAGGTCTTGGTCCTGATTCCCGAATCTCGGCGAATGAATCCACCCTGTGAACACGCCTGGGTGATCAAAATCTCCGCGTTTGAATAATTTTTGGGACAGGCGCCATAACCTCGAAATTCCCGAGAATTGATAAGCATTATTTGCCATGGAATTTCGAGGTTATGGCGCCTGTCCCAAAAATTCGGCTGGTCTTCAATCACCGACCCGGCTCGACGAACAAGTGTCATCAGGGACTCTAGCCCGACTTTGACAACTGGGCCTCAAAATCTCCGTAACCTATTGATTTTGCGTTCAAGGAAGTCATAGGTCTTCACTACAGAGCTACGGGCTCTGTGGCATGGTTTTGATCCCCTCTCGAGATTTTCGGCGGCGGCTGCGCGGGCAGTGTCAGATGGAGGCGCTGCAACAGCAGTTGGTGATCCGGTTCCGGCTGCGTGTATCGGGAAAGGATGAGCTGTCGGCCGTCTGTGGTTGGCAGATGAACGTCAATCATCTGGATGGCCGACATCTTCTCGATGACGGCCCTGCTCGTGAGCCCGGGCGCCAAGGCTCGCAGCCGCTGCTGTAACGTGACATACAGGCAGTAGGCCAGGAACGCAACGAAGATGTGCGCCTCGATGCGTGGATCCTTCTGATGGTGAACCGGCCGGATGGCCAGATCACTCTTGAGATTGCGAAAGGCCGCCTCGATCTCCGTCAGCTGAATGTACCGCTGCCACAGGATTGCCGGATCCTCGCCGGCGAGGTTCGAGCGCAGTAGATAATCGCCCTCAGTGCGCATGGCCGCTCGGAGTTTTTCTTTACGCAACGAAAAAGTGAATGTCTCGGCACTGACTGGTTCTTGGGCCTCGGGCACCTGAACTTCCACCAGCCGATAGGCCTTGCCCGCTTCGGCTTTGGCCGCCCCAAGTTTCAACAGCAATTCATCGCGCGTCAGTTTCTGCCGCTGCAACTCATGGAGACGCTTCCACAACTGTTTGAGCCGGCGCCGCCGCATCGCACGCTCTTTCTTCCTCCGACCCTGGCTGCGCGCCAGGATGTACAGCTCTCCTTCCTGCGGCAAGAGCTTCACTTCCAGGGAGTCCTTCACCTTCGCCCACGGCAGTTTCAGAAACTCTTTTTCCAGTTTCGTCAGCCGCCCTCGTTGCGTCCCGACCAAATAGGATACCGGCGTGGTTGCCGTCCGCATCTCACGCAGAATATCCTCGGTCGGAATGCCACGATCCATCACCCAAACTCGATGGGCTTTCCCGTACTGATTTTCGATCTTTTCCAGAAATGCCTTCAGCGTGGTCTTGTCGCTCGTGTTTCCCGCCATCACTTCGTACGCCAGCGGAAATCCTTCCGGTGTGATCACCAGCGCGATCACCACCTGCACACAGTCCGGACGTTTGTCGCGGCTGTAGCCATGCCGTCGCTTGCCCTGCCCTGGAGGATCACATTCAAAATAGGTGCTGGTCAGGTCATACAATAAAACTTCGTATCTCGCCTCGAACAGATCTCGCCAGCGCCCGGTAAGAAAACTGAACAGGCCGCGCTTGTGCTCCAGCAGCTTGTCCAGGCAGCGGTACAGCGACTGCAACTCGACGGTGTCACCGGTACGCCCGAGCAGGTCACGCATCGCCGAACGGTGGTACCACTCTCGGTGCAGCCGCCATTCACTACCGGGATCGATCAAACGATAGGTTACGAGGATCTTCAGTACGTCCAGCCAATCGGTCCCTTCACGACTCGGCCGTAGTTTTTCCCGCCAAAAGTCATCCAGTGTCAGCTGGCGCCATAACTCAGACGCCAACCAGCACGCACCCCATTGCCGCGGCTGCCTGAGCCGCAGTTGATCCAGACAAACATGGACAACTTCATGCGCCAGTTCCGGTGCTTCCCGATCCTTGGGGAATAGGGCTACCTGACGCCAGTGGCCGGTCCCGGATTCAAACACTTCGATGCTTCGGCACCAGGCTGCCTCCTGGGTGTCGTTGATCTCGCCCAGGTATAGGACCTGTCGCTGCACCACGCGCCTGCCCTCACCACGGTGATTCTCAACGATGCTCCAGTAGCGGTTTAGCTTCCCGTCCTTCTTTCGCTGCGTGTAGCGAAGAAACATGACGCCATTGTCCATGTCCGGTCAAGCAGGTCAAGGGGGTAGGTCTTCACTACGGCTGCTTTGAAGGAAATCTCTGCTGAAAACAAAATACTTACAGGCGCGAAAGTGCCCAAAATCGGCAAAAAGGCGCCCCAGTTGTCAAAGTCGGGCTAGCCGACGGAGTGCGTTTCACGACCATAGCACCCATGTCGCTGGATGCCGGTTTGCCGACGCTTGTCGCCATTTATGCCACTCCCAACGGCAACAGCGTCGAGGAAACGCCGGGCCGTCGTCCCAAGAGTCCGGCCGAGTGGCGGTTTGACATTCAGCACATCGCGGCCCAGGTGCGTCGCTTGCACAAAGTGCGCGCCAAAGAAAACCCGGCTGAGCAGAGAACTGTCCCTTACTGATTCGGTATACCGCGACTTTGACGTTACCACCGATCCGGACCATAAGGTCGGCATCTACCTTTACGGCAATTATGCCAACCGGATCCACCGATTTAATGGAAGGTCTTCTGGAGCGCAGTATAGGCCGTTGGCAACCGCAGGCCCCGCAGCTTGCGGTCACGATCGACGAGCTCGCGCAGAACGCGCCGAAGCTCCTGGAGTAGAAGGTCATTCTACGGAAGAATTTCCCGGCTTGAATCCGAGACGGTCGTCTGCTCTTGGGTTTTGCAGGGAATGAGCAAATGCAGCGAGCGATTGGCAAGCCGCGACAATGAAATTATGCCTGGGCACACCGGTTTTGGATGAACAGTCTTCGTGCCGCGAAACCGTCGCATTCACACCATCCCTTCAGGCGCCTTTCGTCCCACTGCATACAGCCAAAGGATGATTGATGTTCGTATCGATAATGCCCGCAGCGGCACCGTTCCAGGTAGTCGACCTTGGGCAGTCCGGTACGTACAGGGGGGACCAATTCAATTCTTGGTGCTGTTGCCATTCTGCTACTCCTTGGAGGCCATCAGAACCTCGCGGAAATCCAGGCTCCGGGGGGGACCAGTTGCACCCGAAGACCCAACGGCGCGATTTTTGGTTTCATATTTCTATGCAACCTCCATGCCAATCGGGTGATACATGCACTTCAAGCTGGACAAGCACTTAAGGGAAATCCGGCGGAAGAGAAGGTCCATTGGATTTGCAGATCGGGGAAATCTTCCCTGAATTTCATTTTCTTAATGGAAAATTCATGGCATGATTTTATTCATCTATCCTGAATCTTCTCACCGCGCTAGAATAGCAGAACTACTTGAAATGCCTGGCGAATCACTACCCCAGTTATTCAGCTGGAGGATTATCACGCCATGATCGGGAAAGCGCTTGGTCACTATCGCGTCGTTGAGAAACTCGGCGCCGGCGGCATGGGAGAAGTCTACAAAGCCCGTGACACCCATCTCGACCGCTTCGTCGCCCTGAAGATCCTGCCGCCTGAGAAAGTCGCCGATGTGGATCGGAAGCGGCGCTTCGTGCAGGAGGCCAAGGCGGCCTCAGCCCTGAACCACCCCAACATCATTCACATTTATGATATTGCCAGCGCGGACGGCATCGATTTCATCGCCATGGAGTACGTCGCCGGCAAAACCTTGGATCGCGTCGTTGGCCGCAAAGGACTGAATGTGAATGAAGCGCTTGGCTATGCTGTGCCGATCGCCGACGCACTGGCCAAAGCCCATTCCGCAGGCATTGTTCACAGGGATCTGAAACCGGCGAACATCATGGTGAACGAGGATGGCACGGTCAAGATTCTCGACTTCGGCCTGGCCAAGCTCACCGAGCCGGGCAGCGGCGAGCCGTCCGCAATGACCCAGACCGCAGATGCGGCCCCGGAAGCGCATACCGAAAAGGGTATGATTCTCGGGACGATCGCCTACATGTCACCGGAGCAGGCCCAGGGCTTAACGGTAGACATGCGCTCCGATATTTTTTCCTTCGGCTCGGTGCTGTACGAGATGCTGACGGGGCAGCGCGCGTTTCAAGGAGAGACCAAGGCGATGACGCTCGCCTCGATCCTTCAGAAAGAACCCAAGCCGCTAGGCGAGATCGTCGGGGCTGTGCCCCCGGAGGTCGAGCGGGTGCTGACGCGCTGCTTGCGCAAAGATCCGCAGCGCCGCTGGCAGAGTATGGCGGACCTCAAGGTCGCTCTTCAGGATCTCAAGGAGGAATCCGATTCCGGCAAGCTTTCGGGGGTGACACCTGCAGCCCCACGCCGCGGCGTTTCCCTATGGATAGTGCTGCCGCTGGCGGTTGTGCTGATCACAATGATAGCTGTCCTGGTGTGGCAGTTCTTGAGCAAACCGCCTGCCCCTGGCAGGCTTGAAATATCAAGGCTGACGGCCGACACGGGCCTCACCTGGTGGCCCGCGATCTCTGCAGACGGCAAACTGGCCGCCTTTGCATCGGATCGTGGCGGAAGGGGAGACCTCGACATCTATGTGCAGCAGATCGGCCGGTCCCAGGCCGTGCAACTGACTCAACATCCGGCCGACGACAGCCAACCTTCCTTTTCTCCCGATGGCACCCGCATCGTGTTCCGATCCGAACGCGATGGCGGGGGAATTTACATCACCGACACTCTGGGGCCGGGCCAGGAAAGAAGAATCGCGGATCGCGGCTGGCGTCCCACTTTTGCGCCGGACGGTGCAACGATTCTCTATACCGAAGTGCCCGATCCAAGTTCCTTTAGACCCAGCAAGATGTTTTTGATCCCCGCCCAGGGAGGGACGCCGAGCGGTTTCCAACCCGGGTTTGTTGTTCTCCCGCATATCGGGATGGGGCCGCTCGCATTCTGGTCTTCAGATGGGAAGCATGTGTTGTTCCCGGGTGCGCGCGTCAACGATCCCAAGACCCGTGATTGGTGGGTTGCGCCGCTCGACGGGGGAGTCCCGGTGGCGACCGGCGCCGCGCGCAGTATCCTGCAGGCCCAGGCGCCAATTTATCCCATGGCCTGGTATCGGAATTGGGTGATTTTCGGAAAGGGCACAACCGTCGAGGGATATAATCTCTTCTGCACCGAAATCACTCCCGGAAGCTGGCAGGTTTCAAATGAAACCAAAGCTCTAACGACAGGGCCGGGAATACAGTCCGAACCTTCCATCGCACATGATGGGAGCATGGTCTTCGCGAATGGAAAAATTGTGGCTGCTATCTGGGGCATCCCTATAAATCCCGACAGCGGCAAGGCTGCCGGAGAAGCCGCTCAGATCAGCCAGGATGAATTGGCCAAGACGCAGCCCGCAATCGCGAGCAACGGGTCAAAGCTTGCATACGGCGCCTACGGCTCCGGCAGGGTAGGAGGAATGGAGGTGCGCCTCAAAGACATGAGCGATGGCAGGGAAACCTCCATCCCCATGGCGTCGGCGAACTATTTGTTTTCACCGCAACTCAGCCCAGACGGATCGGCCCTCGCCTACAGAGATAACGTTGACAACAAATGGCGCTCGTACCTGGTCACAGGAGAAACCGCGGCAAGCCGGGAGGTCTGCCAAGATTGCTATATCAGAAGCTTCTGCGCGCATCCCACCGAAGCGATCATCCAGTACGGCAGCGAACTCGTCCTTCAGAATCTCAGCAGCGGAAGCCGGACGCCGGTGCTCAAGGCAAGCGCCGGAGTGATTCGCGACGCCGTCGTTTCTCCCGACGATAAGTGGCTTGCCGTTCAACTCAGCAAGCCTGCGGGCGGCTATGTGATCTACCTCTGTCCGTTGCGTGGCCAGCTAGTACCCGAACAGGATTGGCAGCTGGTGGCCGAGGAAACCAGCTACCAGCAGTCACCCAGGTGGGCGGCGAACGGGAACCTGCTGTATTTCCTCTCCGAACGGGATGGATACAGCTGCATCTGGACCCAGCGGCTCGATCCAGCCACAAAACGGCCGGTCGGCGATGCTGTCGCCCTCCATCATGAACACCGGTCCCGGTTCGTGATAAACCGGCCCAGGGGTTGGGAGTCGATCTCGGTTTCCAGGGACAAGCTGATTTTCGGGTTGGCGGAAATGACGGCTAATATCTGGCTGACAAAACTGGACGTCAAATAAATCCGGGGACCGAACACTTTCCGCGAACGGCAGCAAAATCCAGAAGTCACAAAACACACAACGGTATTGTGTTCGTGTGTTTCGTGACTTCAACCTGCAACGACAGCGAGACTGCGCCTCCAAATGCGAAGGCTTACTGATTTTTGATCGTGATGCGCTTCTTGTCTTTTCCGCCGTATTTGGAAACCGTGTTGAATTCGACCCAGCCTTCCGTCCCTGTCATTCTTACCAGGCACCGGTATTTGCGCGCATCCTTGCTGCGCAGCCGGAATTCAGCGGTCTTGTTGCGCAGAACTGGAATCGCACCTGCCGGATTCTGAGCATCGAGCCTGGCTGCGCCTGCAGGAAGCTCAACGATGGAGACGTTGTCGGAGGACGAGACCGTCAGCGAGTCATTCACCGAGGTTTTAAGCAGGACCGCCCTGTCTGAAGAACTCGGATAGACGCGATCGTTTCTCACCGCGACATCCACCCAGTACAGATCGCCGGTTGCGGGCATAACTGTCACCTGGCCGACTTCCACTTTGGGGAACTGGCTTGCGCAATACAGGATGAAGTTGGCCTGTTTGAGCGCCTCGGTTTCCATGTAGCGCGCAGGAGGTGTCCGGTCGACGTGCTTCCTGGCTGTGCTTCCGATCCAGATTTCCCCCAGATCGGGATGGTTGTATTTATGGGGAGTAATCCAACCTTCCCCAGTCAGCTCGGTGTCGATCCACTTCATGTACTCGTCATCATCGACTCTGCCGTCACCGTTCAGATCGGCCTCGGCAACCGCGCTGCCCCACAGCTCGATCAGGTAGGAATAGGTACCGAGCATGAAATAGGCATTCGATTGCGCCTGGCCGGAAAGGCCGCTGATGGTCGGCGTGTAGTCCTTCAGGATGCGCGCGCCCTGCGTAACAATGGCAGTCTGAGCATCCATATCCGTCTGATACTCAGGCGCCGGTGTGCGGGTGAATAGCTGCGCATATTTGTCGGCTTTGCGCATTTCCTGAAGTTGCTGGGCAACGCGGGCATCCGCCTGCTGCCGTTGTTCCGGCGTAATCGTGGCCGGACGGGAATCCGGCGGCGCCGCGAACATGATCAACCGGCCCGTGTTGTGGAAATGGAAAGTGGCAAAAATATTCGGATGCTTGCGCTGGAATTCAAACACATTGCGGGTTTCAAACTCCGACAACGGATACGGCCAGCTGGAGCTCAGCTCCCAACCATAGGGAAAGTTCCGATTGGGATCCGGGCCACCGATGTCGTCCTCATTGATCCTCCCGTCCCCGTCATTGTCGTAACCTTCTTCACCGATGCGGCGAAAACGTTTGGCCTCATCGTTTGGATCCGTGATGCGAATGAACCGCCTCTTGTCGGCGGACAACTTGTAATCTCCGGCGGGATCCTCTTTCCACATCATGGAAATCTCGCCGTCGCCGTCGACATCTTCGGTGCGATCCTCATCGTACAGACCGTCACCGTCGTTGTCCTCCATGCGATAGGGTTCGCGCGGATTGTTAGCCGTGTTCGGAAATGACGCATACGAGTCGTTCGCATCCACGTTGAGACCAGGCAGGATGTAGAACGTACGCGTGTTGAGGAGATCGTAGACATATGGGTCGTAATCATAACGAGTCAGCAGATACCAGGCGGTATACAACGCGCAAGTAATGCCGTTGATTTCGTTGCCGTGAATGGCGCCATCAACCCACATGGCGGTCTTTTCTTCGGCCTTGCCGGTGGATTTCGCGGTAATCGTCAGCAGGTATTGGGTTCTCCCCATGCGGCTCTTGCCTATGCTGCTGATGTCCGCCAGCTGAGGATATTGCTTGGCCAGATCCTGCATGATCCTTGTCCACTCGGCATAGGAGTAGTAACGCTTCCAGCTGACGGGAAAATCAAGTTCCCCATGATAGCCGCCTGGGCTGACCTGCAGTTTTTTCTGCGCGATCGCGGGATTGAACCCGAAGATGGTAACCAGGGCAACCACGAGGAGCGCAGGAATGGATAAGAAGTGTTTTTTCATACGCATGATGGGCCCCCTGTCCTATTTGAGTGAAAGTTCCTTGATCTTGGTCCCGCCCTTCTCTGAGGTCAGAACAATCTTGAGCGGCGTGTCGCCTTCGACGGCGACGAGCCAGGTGATCTCTCGTGAGTTGCCGGTGCCCCGCACCTGCTGGTCCGAAACCGCTCCCCCTCTGCCTCCCCTGCCCTGGGGGGGTGCCCCCGGCGCGCCGGCTCCGCCGCCTCGGCCGCCGCGCCCAGCCGGTGCTTCCGTAGCCGCTGCGGGAGCGGCGACGGTCGGAATCCTCGTGGTTCCATCGAGTACACCGATCCTGGCCCACACGGTCCCTTCCAGAAAGCGGATTTTTGCCGGGTCGCCGATCAGCCAGACGACATCTTCGCGATTGCCGCGCAGCTGGGCTCCCCGGGCAATTTGAGTTGGCAGCTCTCCGGAATTTTTCACGCTCGCGGTCACTTGAACGACCTGATACTTGCCCACAGGTTTCCCCTTCTTGACGGTGAAGGTGTCTCCTTGCTGTTCCGCCTTCGCGTCGGTCGCATTATCCGTGGCGTACAACACCGTTGCCTTGGCGTCGCTGATTTCGAGGCGCGGCATGAGCTTCGCCTGGTAGAGTGCGAACTGATAGTGCGTCTCGCAAACACCTGCAAGAGAAGGGCCGGGAATCGCATTTTCAGGGCTGTACTTCGCAACCCAACCGCCGATCTCCCCCTGACCCAATCCGGGATGGTTGAATGGCTTCCAGGCTTGAAACGCTTTTCCGCCCAGAGACGTCTCCTGATATTTTATGTAGGCGCTCTCCCAGAGCCCGCGGTCATTCTCACCGGCATAGCCGGGAAGCTCCTTGGTATCCTTTCGCCAGTTCCAGAGCTCGGGACTTACGGCGTAGGCACCGAATTGGGCATACACCCAATCGATGAAGAGCCCATAGCCGGCGGGCGTTCTTTGGTCTTCATTATAAAGATGGCGCCAGCCCAGCGGTCCGCGCGCAGGCCGCTCTCCGCCGCGGCCCTGGCCTGCAGGAGCACCCACGTTGGATCTGGTATCTTCAGTTTTCCAGGTTTCAGGAATCTCCTCGCCGATCAACTCGAGATATTTCTTGCCTAGAATCCTGTCAAATACACCCATGTCCTTCGCATCGATGCGGCTGTCCGGCCAGCGAGCAAACGGACGATTCGTGTAACCGCCAGAGGTATGGAACGATTGCACCATCAGAATGTTGGTGTGATTCGTAAAGAACTCGAGCAGCGCGTGAGCCTCGGGTGAGGAGGAGGGGTAATAACCGCTGCCACCCTGAAAGCCATCATCCTTCCACCAACCTTCGGGGAAGTTGGAGTTGATGTCGATGCCGCCTGCAGGCAGGGGGCTCTCGGCCCGCTGCCCTTCCATTGGCTGTCCCTGTCCTTCCCAAACCACGGAATAGCGGTCTTTAGATGTGCTCTCTCCCGGAGCTAAGGGGATCATCACCCGGGGATCCGCTTCGTACATCACGTATCGGCCCCTGGGATCCTTGTAGCGGAATTGCGTGATGATCCCGTCCCCGCTCACGTCCCTGGGAACAGCACTCTGGCCTCCAGCGCCTTCGTCCGGAGCCGATGAGTTCTGGAGTTGCGGAATTCCGGCTTCCACACTATTGAATACGCCGTCAGTATTGACCACGGGGCAGACATAGATGGTATTTTCATCGACAAGATTGGTGATCTCAGGATTTGAGCCATAGCCCGAAACAAGCTTGTCGATCGTATACAGACAGACTTCTGTGCCCGTGAATTCGTTCCCATGCATGCCGCCGTCGATCCAGATTGCGGGTTTCCCCTGATACGGCTTCATCGGAATCACGTTCTGGGTGTTGGGCTCGTTGCGCTCGTTGCGCAACTTCACCTGCTTGTCAATGGTGGTCCCGTTCTTCATGTTGGAGACGACAAGAACATAAATGGGGCGATCCTTGTTGCTCTTCCCGATTTCGATCAACTCTGTGATGTTGGCGTGGGCGGCGGCGACCTTTTTGAGATAGTCGACCGATCCTGTGTAGCCGTGATAATCGTTGAACGAAATGGGAACCAGCTGCGCGGGTAATGCAGGCAGCGCCGCAATCAAAAGACTGGATCCCAGGATGAGTCCAATTCGGCCCCACTTGCCCGGTAGTGCGGTCATAGATCTGTTCCTCCCAGGGAGTGAGAATGAAGTACTTGTTATAGCCTGAAAAATCGATGGGCGCGTGCGAGGAGAGCAGGAAACCACTTGCTCGGAGACCTCCCGGCATCCAGGCTCGCAGGCCTGGCTCCTCTTACGTCTGCCATAATCTCTGGCTTGCGCTAGTGTGCGGCATGCAGGCCCTGAATCTCCAGAAAATTCTGCGCTTCCGGACTCAATCCAAGCGAAAGGGTGGCGATGCCTCGCTTTTCCGGATATGATGCCGGCTGGCGTGGGGCCGCTTCCAAGGATAAAAGCGAAAGGAGAAGCCATGAGGAGGACATGGTCGGCGGTTGCGATTTGCGGGTGGTTTGGCATCACGATAACGAGTGTCACAGGGATGATGGCTCAGAATCCGCAGAAAAAGGAGCTGATCCAGTATGTCGAAACCGACACCGGCCAGTGGATGGTGCACGACGAAGATCGGCCCGCACCGCCGGTGATTACGCCGGGAATCTGCGGATCCCAGGCGGCGCCGGTGCTGGCCCCCTCCGATGCGATCGTGCTTTTCGATGGCACGGACCTGGCGAACTGGGTCAACACCAAGGGCGAACCCACGAAATGGATCGTTCGTGATGGTTACATGGAATCGGTCAAAGGCGCCGGCGATGTCAAGACCAGGCAGCAGTTTGGCTCGTGCCAGCTACACGTGGAGTTTGCCACACCCTCGGTGGTCACGGGAAGCGGCCAGGGCCGCGGAAACAGCGGCGTCTTTCTCCAGGGGATTTATGAGATCCAGGTCCTTGATTCGTACGAGAACAAAACCTACCCGGACGGGCAGTGCGGGGCGCTATACGGACGGGCGGTACCGCTGGTCAACGCCTGCTGCAAGCCGGGGCAGTGGCAAATGTATGATGTCATTTATCGGCGGCCGCTATTCGATCAGGCCGGCAAGGTGATCAGGAAGGCGATGTTCACGGTCTTCCACAATGGCGTTCTGATCCATGACCATGTAGAACTTACCGGCGGCACAGTGTGGGTCAGCGCTCACGCCGTCACCGAGTATGCGCCCCACGGGGACAAAGGGCCCATCATGCTGCAGGACCACAGCAATCCAGTCCGCTATCGAAATATCTGGATTCGCGAACTGAAGGACTAAAATTTAGGGCTGGCGTTTGATGAGCGTGATCGTGACCTGGGACGGGTACTGCTTCGAGTGGTGCACCGCGTTGTGCGCCACGACGCCCTGCACCTCGTCGTAGTTTTTGCCGCCGGTGTTCATGTTCCGGTCGAAGCGCGGGAAGTTGCTGCTCGACACCTCGATGCGGATTCGGTGGCCGGCTTCGAAGTAGTTGCTCGTCGTCATGGGCTGCAGCGTCACCTTGTAGACCTTGCCCGGTTCCATCCACACCAGCGGCTTGTCGTATCCGTCACGATAGCGGAGCCGCTGAATCGTCTCGTCCAGGTTGTAGGCGGGCCCGTCGGGATAGCACGTCGATCAGCTTGACCGTGAAGTCGGTGTCCTTCGCGTCCGACGACACGTAGAGCGTGACCTCGATCGGGCCGCTCACTTCGATTCCCTCCTTGAGGGGCTCGGTGGTGTAGACCAGGATGTCGGGACGCGCCTCCATCTTGCGCTGGTCGAAGGCGCCGCCGGCGACGGCATTGCCCGTGCAGCAGACGTTGCCGCCGTAGGAGGGCACCGGATTCATCGGATCGTAGGTGAAGCGGTCCGGGTTGTCCGCGGCCGGCGCGGCAGCGGTCAGCACGCCGTCGCCGTCGAGCGTGTTCGCCTTGCCGCCGCTCGCCAGGAAGAAGGTCATCGGCTGCGCGCCCTTGCGGCGGCCACGTGTCCGACGTCTGCCACTTGTTGATTCCCATCGTGTAGTAGCGGACTTTGGGCAGGGTTTCGAGGATGCGGTTGTTCTCTCCCTTCAGGAAGTAGTCGAACCAGCCGTAGGTCAGCGCGTCATAGTCGAGCCGGGCGTCGCCCATGCTGCGCTCGCCGACCACGGTGTTCTCGGTGGCGCGCTTGTAGCCGCAGTGGAGCGTCGGTGCGATCACCGCGTATTGCTGGTTGGCGATCTCCGGCTTGGCTGTCTTGCGCACGTGGTTATACGCGGCCAGGTTCGGACCCACCGACACGTCGTACCACGACATGAACCAGAACCCCGGCACGTTGATCGTCATGTTGTCGTGCCAGAGCCCGCCGCGATACCACGCCGGATCGTTCGGCGCGCGCTTGATCATCGCGCCGCCGGTGTCGACGGGCATCGGGTCGGCAAAGATGCCGTGCGGCCCGTCCACGGCCTTGATGATGTCCATCACGGGAAGGTGCCGGAGCGCCTGCGACCAGTCGACGGGCGGCAGCTGCTGCGCGAGGTCGAACGACTTCGACACGCGGATCAGGTCCTCCTGCGAGGTGTTCGGAGGGAACATCGGCCGCACCTGGTTCTGCTCCCCATAGAGCCAGGTGATGAACAGCATCTGGACGGCGCCGCCGCGGTACCAGTTCCCCTGCTCGTAGTACGGACCCACGCGTCCCACGCCGGCGCCGAATCCCTGCGGGATCATCGCCGCAAACGCCGGATTGCCTTGCGCCGCGACTCCCAGCTGCCATTCGGCGGTCGAGGAGCACCCGATCGTGCCGACCTTGCCGTTGGACCAGGGCTGCTTGGCGATCCACGAAATGGCGTCGGAGCCGTCGGTGAGCGGCGGGCCGAGGATGTCGTAGTTGCCCTCGGAGAAGAAGTGACCGCGCTCGTTCATCAGGACGTAGGCGTATCCGCGCTTGACCGCATCCAGCTGGGTGGTCATGTCGCCCGGCGCGCCGTTGCGCACATCCCAGTAATTGAAGTTGTACGGCGTGCGGACAAAGATCGTGGGGTATTTCCTGGACGTGTCCTTCGGGCGGTAGACGTCGGTCGCCATGCGCTTGCCGTCGCGCATCGGCACCATGAGCTTGCGCTCGATGATGGCGATCGACTCCAGTGCCTTCTCGGTCGCGTTGCGCTGGGCGACGAGTTCCGGGTTCGCGCCGCCTCGCCCCTGCCCGGGCGCGCGCAGGCTGGCTGCCGCTATGAATGTCACCACAAGAATCAAGATGTGGATGAGAGGCTTGCGCATGGGTTTCCTCCGTGATCAGAGATTCCGAATAGCCTCAAATATAGGCCGACAACCCGCCGCTGTCTATGGGATCTCCAATCCAAATATCATGAGGAGCCACAAAGAACACGAAGCTGGACAGCATGCGCCTGAAAACGGGATGGCAAAGTGGGCGCCTGGCGCCCAGGCGCGTGAATGATCGGATCCGAGACCCGGCCCGGCGAGGCTGGCTCCCAACTATGCGGCTGTCCAACGGTTGATAGGCAAGGCGAGATGAGGCGCGAAGCGCCGGCAGTGCGTAGCCCCGCGCGTCAGCGCGGGGTCAGGGCATAATGGAAAGGGAGGCTGAAGGGCCGGCACTTCCAAGGTATCCGGGAATTTTGTGCCGCACCTTCGGCGCTCAATTCTTCGCCATTCCTATCCCGGCCTCACGGCTAGCCGTATCCCACACTTAAGACTGAGGGTCACAGACCAGCCCTATAAGCGTCAACCTAACGATTTCCCCCACGTGGACCTGGACCTGGACCTGGACGTAGACGTGGACCTAGACGTTCTTATAGGCGACACATCTTCGAGAGCATCCTGACGGTCGAGAGAAGAAGTTGGTCGACTTCCTCGGCTCGGGCCTCTTCGATGAGCGCCAAGGCTCTGCAGGCATCCAGGATTGCAGCGCATTCCATCGCACTGCCACGCGCCATAGCATAGAACCGGCGCTGGTCAGGCCCCGTGCTCTTTCCTGAGCCTTCGGCGACGTTCAAAGGGATAGAAAGGGATGCACGACGGAGTTGATCTCCCAAAGCCGCGTAGCGGGGCGGCAGACTATCGGCAATAGCAGCTGCCAGCGGCAAGAAACGCACAGCAAATTGATAAACGTCAAGCTTGCGAAAGTTCATGTCGCACAGGATAGTCCGGGTCTACGTCGAGGTCCAGGTCCAAGTCCACGTCCAGGTCCACGAGTACCCACAGTGTCAAGTGTGTCCCGCAGTCAGGCCTTACGGCCGGGCCTATTCACTGCCTGGGCCTGGTCACGCCTTGAATCAACCGTTGGACAGCCTCTCACACCCGGGGCTATTCTCTTCCGCGCCTTCGGCGCCGCGGTTTTGAGACAGTCTGTGCAGCCGGGGCGTACTCTGCTATTGCTTCAGGAGCGGGTCCGGCCTCAAGACCAGCGTGCCTGTGGCGGTGCTGTCGCCGAGGGTGAGCTTCAGGGTGTAGGTGCCGGGCGCGGGACGGCTGGCTCCGCCACCGCGCTGACCGCCGCTGCCCCCGGCCCCCTCTTCACCGCCGGAGCCCCGGCGCCACGGCCGCCGCGCTGGCCCGGGGGCATGTGCCGGGCGCGCCATCGAACCGTCCATCCCAGGCGTAACGGGTGATGCCGGGCTTGGCCGGAATCGAGAGCTTGCGCGACCGCCCGTCGGCACCCGTGATCTCGAGCGTCGCCGTGCCGCTCGCGCCGGTACCCAGACAGAACGTGATCAGCGGCGTGTTCGCGAGGCGCGTCCGATCACGCTGGGCCAGGGTCGGGTCTGCACGTACGGCGGATTCTGGCCCGCATACGTGTTGTCGCCCATCTGGCCGGTGCGGCTCTGGTCATCCCAGATCGTCGCCGGGCGCTGGGCGAACAGGTGCGCGGGCTTGGCGGCGAGCGCCGGGCGCCATTCCTCGAGCGCGGTGATGTCGTCGAGCATGTAGATGCCGCGCCCATGCGTGCCGAGGATCACGTCGCGGTCGCGCGGATGGATCACGATGTCGTAGACCGCGACCGTCGGCAGGCCGTTCATCATCGGGCGCCACGTGCGTCCGCGGTCGAGCGACACCTGCACGCCAAGCTCCGTGCCTACGAACAGCAGGTCGGGGTTCTTCGCGTCCTCCTCGACGACGTAGACCGGTGATTGGGCGCGAGGCCGCCCGACAGGTTCGTCCACGTCTTGCCGCCGTCCGTCGTGCTGAACAGCCAGGCCGCGCGGTTGTCGCTGCGGTGGCCGTCGAACGAGACGTAGGCGGTGTTGGCATCGGCGGCCGACGCCACCACGCGGCTCACCCACAGCCCTTTCGGCACGTCGGGGATGGTCGCGTCGACTTCGGTCCAGTTCGCGCCGCCGTCGCGCGTCACCCAGACATTGCCGTCGTCGGTGCCGGCCCAGATCGATCCCTTGGCAATCGGCGACTCCGAGATCGAGAAGATCGTCGCGAAGCCCTCCGCGCCGGTATCGTCAGGGGTCAGGCCGCCCGTGCCCTTTTTACTCTTGGCCGGATCGTTTTTCGACAGATCACGACTGACGATCTGCCAGGTCACGCCCTTGTCCGTGGACTTGAGCAGGTAGTTCGCGCCGTAGTAGACGACCTTCGGATCGTGCGGCGAGATGATGAACGGCGTCGACCAATTGAAGCGGAGCGCCTGCGCGGCATCCGGCGCCGCGGGGTCCTTGCCCGTGCGCCTCCTTGAAGTTGACGATGTTGCGCGGCGTGGCCCGGCGCGGCGTGTCGGTATGGGTGAGCGGATCGACAACCCGGAACGTGCCCTGGGTCCCTTCCGAATACACCGTGCGCCAATCGGTGGGATCGACTGCAATGTACTGGCCGTCATCCCAGTGCATCTTCCAGGCGACGTCGTTGCGGATGCCGAGGGCGTCGCGCGTGAAGCTCATGGTTCCCCACGAGCCGTTGTCCTGCAGGCCGCCGTAAATGGCGTACGGATCGCGCATGGTCGACGGCGACCTTGTAGAACTGCGCGATGGGCAGGTTGTCGAAGAAGATGAAGGACGAGCCGTGGTCGTGCGTGAGCATCAGTCCCTTGTCGTTGCCAAGGTAAAAGCGATCCTTGTTGCCCGGATCGATCCACATGCGCGTGATGATCGTAGTTCGCCCCGAACGGGGTCGGCGCCTGCGTGAATGTCTTGCCGCCGTCTTTCGACCACTGGAAGCTCGTCGTCTCCACGTACACGAGCTGATCGTCGGAAGGATTGATGCGAATCTGGCTGTAGTAGAACGGGCGGTTGTTGTAGCGATTCAGGTATTTCCACGTTTCGCCGCCGTCCTCGGAACGATAGATGCCCGTGCCCAGCTTGGTCATGTCGGCATAGTCCGGCGATCCGCGCTGCGGCTGGAAGCCATGCTCGACGATGGCCATGACGATTTTCGGGATTCTTGCGATAGACGTCCAAACCGATGCGGCCAGTGTCACCTGCCGGCAGACCGTTCGTCAGTTTCTTCCAGGTCTTGCCGCCGTCGGTCGTCTTGAAGATGCCGCCGTTCGGGCCGCCGCTGTCGAAGCGCCACGGCAGTGCGCAGCCGCTGATAGAACGCGGCGTAGAGCACTTCGGGATTGCCGGGATCCATGGCGAGATCGGTGGCGCCGGTCTTCCCGTCGCTGGGCAGCCCGCCCGCGAGCTTCTGCCAGGTCTTGCCCCCATCGATGGTCTTGAAGACGCCGCGATCGCCGGTGAAGCCCCACAGGTTGCCGACGGCCGCGACATAGACGATGTCCGGATTCGCCGGATGCGTCACGACGCGCGCGATCTGGAACGTGTCCCTGAGCCCGACGTTCTGCGAACGTCTGGCCGCCGTCCGTGGATTTGTAGATGCCGTCGCCCCACGCGACGCTGTTGCGATTGTTCGCCTCGCCCGTGCCGACCCACAGGATGCGCGGATCGTTCTGGAAGATCTTGATGTCGCCGATCGACGACGGCGCCGTAGCGGTCGAAGATGGGCGTCCAGGTCGTGCCGGCGTTCGTGTTCTTCCAGACCCCGCCCGAGGCGGCCGCCGCAATCGCAAAGCGGAAGTCGGTGTCGAGCGCCTCGACATCGGTGATGCGGCCGCCGGCGAGCGCCGGGCCCGATGCTGCGCCACTTGTAGTCGGCCAGGAGTGCCGGGACCAGGTCGGAAGTCTGAGCCACGATGCGCGGCCCAACCACACTCGCACCGAGAAAAAGGGTGCCCATAATCACTAAGAGGATGCTAATCGATTTCTTCATGTTTGCCCTCTGATCGTGAGAGGATTGATAGGTACGCTCCCAAGAACCAAACCACGAAACACACCATGCGGAATATCCACAACCCAAAAGCCTCAACGCAGAGGCCGCAGAGGATTTTTCGTTTTTGAATGGCTTCTCCCTGCGGGCTCTGCGCCCTCTCCGGAAACTTGGCTCAGTGAGCCTCCACCAGCAGAGCAGGCGGCTTCAGGAAGCCTCCCATAGGGAGGCATCAGACTTGGGAAGGCCCCGGCGGGGCCTCAAGACAGTAGCCCCGGGCAAGCCGCGCAGCGGCGCTGCCCGGGGTCAGGCCCGCCACGATTCCGAGCCCCGGCAGGGGCGAAAGAAAGGGCGGCTTGCCATTCCCTCTGTCGCCCCTGCCGGGGCTCATGCCCGCATCTTCCTTACCGGGGGCAGCGCCGCTGCGCGGCTCGCCCCCGGCTACTATCTGGCGCCTTTTCAGGGCGCTCTTCTCGATGCTTGGCATCAGCGGCCGCCCAAATAGCATAGCTCATCCGAGTCTCACCGCCAGAGGCCGTGGTTTACCGCAGCCGAATTAGCTTGCCACCGGTTGTGCCTGAATCAGAGTTTCTGTTTTCAATGAACGACGCAGCCGTCGCAAGAGCTCTGCGTTACGATGTTGTTTTTTTTCCCTAATTGGCAGGGACTTATACATAAGCAGCACAAAAAGGCGATTAGTACTTTCCGTACAGGGGGCCGAAATTGGCGCAGGCGCGGAAGTCGGCGCCCTGCGGCTCATGAGCGCCAAAGGCGGTCCAGGCGCTCGGGCGGAAGATGTCGCTCCTCCGGCACGTTGTGCATGTAGACGGGAATGCGCAGCATGGAGGCCAGCGTGATCAGGTCGCCGCCGATATGCCCGTAGCTGAAGCGGCGCCGTGATTGGCGCCCCAGTTGTTCATCACCGAATAGACGTCGCGGAAAGGCCGTGTCCGGTCAGGTTGGGCGCAAACCAGGTCGTGGGCCAGGTCGGGTCGGTGCGCTCGTTGAGGATCTGGTGCGACCTCGTCCGGCAGGTCATACCGTCCAGCCCTCGGCGATCTGCAGGGCCGGTCCAAGCCCCTTGACCAGGTTGATGCGGGACATGGTCACCGGCATGCCGCCGCGTGGTCAAGTAGCTGGAGGAGAATCCGCCGCCGCGGAAGTATCCCACGATGGCCGGGTACCAGGTGGTGGCCTCCAGGCACGTCTCGGCTTCCTCCGGCGTGATCTCCCAGAAGGGTTTCATGGCCGGCTTGCCCGTTGCAGTTTCTGCCGGCCGGTGCCATCCAGCGCTGCCGGCGCCGGAGTTGATCAGATGGATAATGCCGCCGGCTGCCTTGCCGGTCAGCTTCGTGGCCCGGTGACGCGCTTGCACCGCCGCCGGGCTCCAGTAGGTGCGCACGTCGGCGAAGATCTGCGCCGTGTTGGTCAGCAGATGGCCGAAGAGCATGGCCGCGCCGTTGAGGCTGTCGTTCTCGGTGGCGACGATGAAGGGCTCGCGGATGCCGTTCCAGTCGAAGGAGGAGTTGAGGATCGCCTCCAGGAAGTCGCCGTTGGGGAAGTGGTCGGTCCACTGCCGCTGGCCCTGGAAGCCGCGCGGCGATGGCGTTGTGGCCCAGCGCTTCTTCGCCGAAGCCCAGCTCGGCCAGGCGCGGATTGCCGACCATCAGGTCGCGGGCGATCATCGCCATCTTGACCACGGTCTCCCAGTCCTTGTCCTTCTGGCTCGGCGTGCGCTGGATCTCGGGCGGTTGTAGTCCTGCCCTTCCTTGCAGTTCTGCCTTGACCCAGCGCAGGCGCGCTGCGAATTCCTCTGGGTCGTAGATCTCTCGTTCGATGCGGCGGACGAACTCGGTCATGTCCACGTACTCGACGCGCATGCCCAGGTAGCTCTCGAAGAAAGCCTGATCGACGATCGAGCCGGCAATGCCCATCGAGACGCCGCCCAGCGACAGATAGGACTTGCCGCGCATGGTGGCCACGGCCAGGCCGGCGCGGGCGAAACTGCAGCAGCTTCTCCTGCACATCGGCGGGAATGTCGGTGTCGCCGGCGTCCTGCACGTCGCGCCCGTAGATGCTGAAGGCGGGCAGGCCCTTCTGGTTGTGGCCGGCCAGCACGGCCGCCAGGTAGACCGCGCCGGGCCGCTCGGTGCCGTTGAAGCCCCACACCGCCTTGGGGATCAGCGGGTCCATGTCCATCGTTTCGCGAGCCGTAGCACCAGCAGGGCGTGACCGTGAGCGAGACGCCGACGCCTTCGCGGGCGAACTTCTCGGCGCAGGCGGCCGCTTCGGCCACGCCGCCGATGCAGGTGTCGGCGATGACGCACTCCACCGGCAGGCCGTTGGCGTGGCGCAGGTTGGCCGATCAGAAATCTGCGGCGGCCTCGGCCATGGCCATGGTCTGGTCTTCCAGCGATTCGCGCACCCCTCCGCGCCGGCCATCGATCGCGGGGCGGATGCCGATCTTGGGCATTTCACCTGCCAGACGATTACAGGGGCTGTTCACTTTGAGGCTGTTTTTTCCCATGGCTCAGGTCCTTTCGATATGTTTCCCATTATCCTCAAAATGCGCGCTGGATGGGTAAAGATTTTTGCTATGGTTCCGGTTCGCCTTTGCTCAATCCCTCTGCGGAGATGAGCCGGGGCGGGCTCATCGAGGAGAAAAACATCAGCGGTCTTGGTCGACGGGAAAAAGTGCGTCCTCATCCGTTGGCCGGAAATCCTCATCATGGGCTCCATAACCCGGGGAAATACCGAGACCTGCCGCACGCCCAATTATATGCCCATGATCTCCTGTCATGCTGGCGGAAATTGAGAAACAAGCGCAATTCCATGGTTTTATACGCGCTTTTTATGGTCGCCTCCGGCGCATGCCTTCTAATGGTTTTCTTTATGAAACGTCGGCGTTTCCGAATCGTAGATCAGGACAGAACGGAGGAAGGTATGAAAAAAGCGATGATTCTGGCCTTTTCCGCACTGCTCGTGACCTTTTTGCAGGGATACTGTGGCGCAGATTCCGGACATCAGCGGAACCTGGGTCGGGACGACAGATTTTCCGACCACCCCCGATATCGATCCCGTAACGTTGATCCTGAAAAAGGCAGGGACCTCGTATACCGGCACGATCACGGTGGCCAATGCTAAAGAAGTGGCCCTGGAAAACTTCAAAGTGGAAGATGAAGATACCATCAGCTTTACGTTCCTTCTGCCCATAGGAAACGACAAGGCCAAGGTAAAAGCGAGGCTCGACATCATTAATGATAAGGTTGAGGGCAACAAGCTGATGGGGGCCTGGACGCTGGAAACGGGTGAGTACGGCAGCCTGGATTTGGCCCAAAGAAATAGGGATCCGGGCGCAACATCAATTTCAAAAGGCACATTAGCCACGAAGAAAACACGATTTTGGGGCACGATTTTGGGATCAGACCAAGGTGCAACGGTTCCCAGTGTTTTCCGTGGCTGCGTTTTCATACCTGCATAGCACCCACACTTTCCGATCCGACGAACGATGTCCACCTGCAAATCATTTTCGGCATAGCCCACGAGGGGAAGAGAATGCGATGATTCCTGGCATGGCCTCGCAAAATGTCCCTGGTCGGATGACGGTTTGGAGTGAAGCGCCTTTGCCATGCGCTCCCGCAGCTTGAGGGCACGACACATGTGGATGTGGCCATTATCGGCGCGGGGTTCGCGGGGCTTTCCTCGGCGCGTTTGCTCAAAGAAGCGGACCCGTCGCTGAATATTGCCCTCGTGGATCGCGCCCATGCCGGATTCGGTGCCAGCGGACGCAATGCAGGCATTCTCTCTCCTTTCCTCCCGGTCCCCTGGCTGGTTGGCTGTTCGGCCAATGAAAGGCGGCTGGATGATGTCCGTTTTGCCGTGCGCTATATCGCCCGGGAAACGCAGGAGTTTACGCGGCTGATCGGACGCGAGGCGATCGCTTGCGACCTGCGCCCAACGCAGATCGTCACCACGGGAGCCAGTGGTTTTTATCGGCACCACCTTGGCCTGGTGGCGGAGCGGTGCCTGCTGGCTGGTCTCCCTTGCCATATCGCCACGCCGGAAGAGCTGGAAGCGGCATTCCCGTATCCGGCGCACGGGGGATTTGTGCTGGAAGGTCATGTCCTCAATCCGTTCGCGCTGGTGCAGGGTTTGCGGCGATACGTCCAGCGACTGGGTGTCCGAATCTATGAGAACACCCAGGTGACTGAGTTGCGCACGGCGCGAGCCGGCGTTGAGGTGCTGACCAATTCCGGGGCATGTCTGCAAGGCTGACAAGGTGATCCTTGCCACCAATGCCTATACCCATCAGCTCGGCCTAGACGACCGGCATCGCATCCCCCGGCCGATCACCACCTACCTGCTTGCGACTGCGCCTCTTGACCGCGCCGGCATGAAGCAACTCCGGTTCGAAAGCCGGACAATCGTTGACATCGGAGGCGAGTACTTTTACGCGCGGCTCTTGCAGAACCGGCTGCTCTTTGGCGGGTTTGACCGGCCGAGCTCTACTGCTGACGAGTCGCCCAATGGCGATGCGCCGAGCTACCGACGTCTGCATACCGAAATGCTGCGCCGTTTTCCATTTCTGAGTAATGTCCCCATTGATGGGCAGTGGTGCGGACCCTACCATCAAACCCGGACGCATGTGCCGATCATTCGGACGCTGCCACACATGCCTGATGTGATTCTAAACCTCGGGTATGGCGGAGTCGGTGTCACACTCACTCAATTCTCAGGCAAAATCGTTGCAGGACTCGTGTTGGGCGAAAAACACCGGGATCCGGACTCAGACCGGATGCGCGAGATTTACGCAGCCACAAGATTGCCGGTGAAAGAAGGAATCAAACTGGGATTGCGCCTGGCAGTTTCCCTGCTCCGAAAATAAGCACAGTCTCTAGCTGGGGATTAGCGGCGAAACACCAGCTGCAAGCGTCCCCTCGAGCTGTGAAGCGCGGTCAGGGCGTACGCCACACGCAACAAATCCGCGCCTTTGGGATAGATCAAATACCGCCCTTCCCAGCGTGGAGCAAACTTGTTCTTGAACTGAAACAGGTTTTTGTATCCGTAGAATGAATTGATGTTTTCGAACAGCAGCGCAACGCCGCGTTCCAGGGTTCCGCTGGAACCGGTGATGTTAAGTAGCGGAGCATTGGCCAGGCTTGCCTCGGCCCAGCCCTCTGCCTGAAGCTGCAGCAATGACTCGGCAATCAGTTGATCCATGGTGCCCGGGACCGACTGCCTGCGCCGTCTCAAGAGGTCCAGAACAAGCGCGGTCCTGCCGCGATAGGGCAGCCACGAGCAGAACGCCTGAACCTTGCCATCCGACACGGAGTAGAACACCGGGACGTCCTTCACGGAATCCAGGGAGAATCGGCCTAGGGTGAAGCCCAATTCGCCGATGTGCTTCTCGGCGAGCCACTCCTCAGATATCAGCTCCAGTTGCTCGTCGATGGCTGGATCCGGGTGTTGCAGCCGATTGTAGCGATGGACAGTCATGCCCGATCTGGCGACCTTGTGCACCATCGCTCTGAGATGGGCTCTCTTGCCGCCGGCGAGGGAGAACTCCTTGAGATCGATGATCGCCTCTTCCGACATTTTCAACGAGCGCAGATCAAGAGATTGATAGACAGGCAGGTACGCTTCAGAACCCTCATAGATGCAGGGTGTCCAATCATTCTTACCGCAATATTCGATGTAGGATGAAACCGCTTCCTGGAAACAATCCTCAGGTACCAGGGGATCTCCGCAAGTGAGGGCCACATGGCCTCGGGTCGCGTACGCAATAAGACCCCGGCCCTTTGCCACAAGCAGGTGGTTTTTGTCGCTTTGGATGGCATAGGCGGAAAGCGAAAAGCGGCTGTGCTTGCTGAAGATGGCATGAACCAGCCCCGGAGGGATCCCCATCCTGCGCCGCATGATTACGGGACGTAAAGTCAGGAAAAGCAGGTATAGGCGTGCCAGCCAGCCCGCGATCTGAAGCGATCCCAGAAAACGCGCCGCGTTAGGGGTTTTGGAAATTACATGGGGCTCCATAATGAGGATGCCCGAACGAAAGGCCTCTGTGACAGGGCTGGCGTGGTTGAGCCATTGATAGCTTTCCAGCCTGCGACTCAATCCGATGTAGCCGTATAGATACACGATCAAGAAAAGCAGCGGAGACATCCATAAAACGCGCCGAAGCGAAACCGGATCCGTCCGGGCATAGAAGCGCTTGCGAAAATAAAAGAGGTAGAGGAGCAGAAATCCGGCGACCAGGGAGTGCTGAAGATCGAGCCCGCGTGTGATGTGGGTAATGAGGGAAATCAGCAAGGCGATCACGGCGACATACCAGGCGAGCGCCTTGCGCTTCGCTAAATTGCGCGTCACCTGCAGGAGCGCAATGCCGGCAAAAATCAGCAGCGGACGGCTGGGTTGGGTAACCTCCATCGGGAACCAGTATGAAAATCCCTGGAGCGCCAGTCGCGAACGGGGCCAGAAGGCAGAGAGGAGATTGATGGCGCCCATGGCTCCGATCAAAAACGGCGCCAGCTTATGGAGATCGGATAATTCAAAATCCGCAAACCACTCCATGTGCCGGATATGGCGGAAGACTAGCACGGCGATTGCCAGCAAAGCCAGTCCGAGCAATATCCACCATTCATATCGCTGAATCCCGGAAAGAAATGCTTTTGCCAGATCACCAAAATAGAATCCCAGAAGCGCCACCGGCACGACCCAGAAAATCCCTGCAATCCAGTTGAGTACGGTAAAGCGCCAAGTCGGCATGCCGAAGGCGCCGCAGGCTGCGGGAATGATAATGCGAAATCCGAAAGCAAACCGGCTGCCGAGCAACAGCCAGTCAGCGCGCCTGCTCATATAATACGCAAGCTTCTGGAAGTGAGGATTGCCGCGGAATCGTTTCTCCAACCATTCGCGCCCGCGCGCCCGCGCCATCAAATAATAAATCTGTTCCGCGGTGCAATTGGCGGTATAGGCAATCAAGGCCACGAGAGGGAGATACAGGAATCCTTGTTGGGCGAGGAACGCTCCTGCCAGCAGGAAGGCTTCGCCTTCGACCATGACGCCGAAGAACAGCAGCAAATAACCGTATTTAACGATAAGTATTTCCACGGCGGCTCACTCGGAATCCGGATAAGGCGATTCCCGGAAACAGGCGTTTCGCAAACTCCCGACATCGGCCGAACGCGGGCGCACGTATGCATTGTCCGGTTTTCGACCCCGAGTTGTCAAAGTCGGATTAATGGGTCCTGCGATTCAGACACTGCAAGACAAAAAGCAGCCACGAATAACACGAATGGGATCCAGGCAAACGCGGGGACTGCGAAGGGGGCGAAAGCGCAGTCTTTGTGTTCTCTGTCCCATTCCTGCCCCATGGAAATTCCGCCTCCCCATTCGTGTTATTCGTGTTATTCGTGGCTATGTTTTTTCGCAGTGTCTGAATCGGATTAACGAGCCAAGGGAGCCGGGACACCCCGCACAAAGGTAGGAAGGATCATCTTTTCACGGGGTTCCGTGAAGGTTTGCGGTGGTTGGGCTGTACCTGTCGGACTTTGCGGATATGTACGAAAAGGGAAAAGAGTGATCGGGAATGGGAGACGGTTCGGATCCGAATCAGACGGATAAGCAGTTCAAAACTTGCAAATCGGCTGGGAAGCTCTACAATATCGGGGCATCATGCAATTGTTTTGAGCAGCATGAGCCGCATGGCGTATTGGAAGGGAGAGAAGGAGTTGAGTTCAGGCTCCGAGGAAAATTCAGATTCCCGGGCGCTTCGGGCCCGCAAAGAAAGGCCTGAGGCGCAACCGGCGAAGTCCGCCGACGTAACGCTGAACGAGGAAAACGGGACTTCGGTACAGCGGCGCCTGGTCGAGGCAGAACCGCGACGGTCCTGGCGCAGCTGGCTCATCGGCCGGCCGCTGCAGACGGCGGATGCGCCTCATCAGACGATCGGCAAGGCTATCGGACTGGCCGATTTTTGCCTCGGATGCGCTCTCTTCCACGGCCTATGCCACCCAGGAAATGCTGGTCGTTCTGGCGGCTGCCGGCGCATGGCTTTCGGGGCTGTATTTCCAATTTCGATCGCCATCGTCATCCTGCTGGCGATTGTAACTCTTTCCTATGAACAAACGATTCATGCATATCCCGGCGGCGGCGGGTCATACATCGTGGCCCGCGACAACCTGGGTGAGTTGCCGGCGCGCACGGCGGGCGCGGCTCTGATGACCGATTACGTCCTGACGGTGGCGGTTTCGATGTCGTCGGGCGTAGCCCAGATCGTTTCGGCATTTCCCGCCCTGTTTGACAAGCGCGTGTACATCACCGTCGTGCTGGTAATGTTCGTCATGATGATGAATCTGCGGGGCGTGAAGGAATCCGGCAGGGCATTTGCGATACCCACCTACTTCTTTATCTTCTCCATGTATGCGACCGTTGCGGTCGGCCTGTTCAGATACCTGACCGGATCGCTGGGCACCGTGCCGGATCCGCCGCCGCTGGAAACGACCATGCAGCTGCAGACGCTCACGCCCTTTCTGATCCTGCATGCCTTTGCCAACGGCACCTCCGCCTTGACCGGTGTGGAAGCAATTTCCAACGGCATCACCGCCTTTAAGGAACCGCGCAGCCGGAATGCCGGCATCACACTGATCTGGATGTCTGCCATCCTGGGCAGCCTTTTCCTTGGGATTTCTTTCCTCGCGATGCATATCGGGGCCGTCCCGTCCGAGAAGGAAACCGTCATTTCCCAGTTGACGCGCACCGCCATGGGCGGCCAGGGGATTTTTTATCTGGCCACGATCGCCGCTACCTCCGTCATTTTGATCATGGCCTGCAATACTTCATTTGCGGATTTCCGCGCCTGAGCGCGATGATGGCAGCGGACGGCTTTCTGCCGCGCCAGCTGACATATCGTGGCAGCAGGCTGGTCTATTCCCGCGGCATTATCGTCCTGGCCTTGATCGCCTCGCTCCTGATCATCGTTTTCAATGCCAGCGTTACCGGACTGATCCCGCTTTACGCCATCGGCGTATTCCTCGCGTTCACTCTCTCCCAGGCCGGCATGGCGCGCCGGTGGTGGAAGGTTGGCCGGCTTCAGCCGGGCAGGAAGTCCAGGAACGGGGATCGACTCTCCGCTACGAGCCCGGATGGAAACTGAAAATGATCATCAATGGGCTGGGCGCGATCTGCACGGCCATCGTCGTGATTGTGTTTTCGGTTACCAAGTTCTTTGAAGGCGCCTGGATTGTCCTGATTCTGATCCCCCTGATGGTAATCACCCTGCAGGGGATTCACAGGCACTATCAGCGCTTAGCCCGAGAACCTGTCGCTGGAAAACTTCGGCGAGCCCCCGCCGGTTCCACGTCACCGCATCATTCTGCCCGATAAGCTCGGTGCACCGCGGAACGCTGGCGGCTCTGCGCTATGCTCAGATGCTTTCCGAGGATGTCACGGCGGTGCATGTTTCGATCGATCCGCAAGAGGCGGAAGGCGTGCGGCAGGCTTGGGGATTGTGGGGAAAAGGGGTCCGGCTGGTCATCCTGGAATCCCCGTACCGCATGTTCCTGGAGCCCTTGATCCAGTATATCGACATGATCGCAGCGCAGCGGCAGCCCAACGAGACCATAACGATCGTCGTGCCGCAGTTCGTTCCCAAACGCTGGTTCTATAACTTGTTGCACACTCAGACGGCGATGATGCTGCGTCTGATCCTGCTTTTCAAAAAAGGAATCGTCATTACAGACGTCCCGTATCAGGTATAGAATGTGCGGGATCACGGGAGCAGAATTTCCATGAACGTCATTGTTGTGGGTTGTGGCCGAGTGGGCGCGGAGGTCGCATATGGGCTTTTCCGCAAGGGCCACAAGGTTACGGTCGTCGATCAGGAGAGCGCCGCTTTTCGCAATCTGCCGCCGGACTTCCGCGGCCTGACGCTGCGCGGCGATGTTCTCACCCAGGATGTCCTGCTGCGGGCCGGCATCGAGCAGGCACAAGCCCTGGCGGCGGTAACGCCGTCGGATTCGGTCAATACGGTGCTCGGTCATGTGGCCAAGGTCGTGTTCAAGGTGCCGAACGTCGTGGTCCGCAATTTTGATCCCCGGAAACGCGCCATGCATGAAGCTTTCCAGCTGCAGGTGATCAGTCCCAGCAGCATGGGCGCTCATTGCATGGAAGAGTTGCTGGCCGGCGCCAGGCTCCGCAGGGTTTGCCCCGGCAGCAGCGAGGATGTGGGGCTATACGAGTTTTCTGTTCCCAAGGCCTGGCGTGGCCGGCAGCTGGGAGAACTGCTCACCTCGACGCATGGGACGATGATTTCGGTAACTCGCGCAGGCCGCCTGCTTCCCCTCAAGCCGGACGGCCCCCTGGAGCCGGGCGACCTTCTTCACCTGAGCGCTACGAAGGAAGGGGCCAGGATTCTTGGAGAGCAGCTGGAAAAGCTGCAGGAGGATTGAGATGTTTGTCATCATTGCCGGCGGCGGACGCACTGGAGCCCAGCTCGCCTTGTTCCTCCTCGCGGCCAAGCATAAGGTCCACTTGATTGACGACCGGGGAGAGGTGCTGGCGCGGATCCACCAAGAACTTCCCACCGAAGTGATCTACGAAGGAGATCCGACCAGCCCGCACATGCTGGAACTGGCCGGCATCCGCGAAGCCCAGGTCCTGGCTGCGTGCACGACCGTGGATGCCGACAACCTGGTCCTGTGCTACATGGGACGCGATCGCTATGGCGTGCCGCGCACCATCGCCCGCATCAATAATCCACGCAACGCATGGCTATTCGACCAGAAGTTTCATGTCGATTGCGCCATCAATCAAGCCGACATGATGGCAAAGCTGATCGCAGAAGAAATGTCCCTCGGCGATATGATGACCCTGTTGAAGCTGCGCAAAGGCGAAGTCGCGCTCGTAGAGGAAAAGATCGCCCCGGAGGCTCAAGCGGTAGGGAAAATGGTCCGCGACCTTGCGCTACCCGCCAACTGCACTCTGGCTGCGATTATTCGCAAGGACGAGGTTGTGCCGGTGCGGGGCGAGACCGTGTTACTGCAGGGGGATGAGGTGATCGCCGTAGTCTCAAGCAAGGAGCAGGCCGCCCTGGCCGAGCTCCTGGGGCGACCCCACAGCTCGGCGCCGCCGGAGAACAGGAAAAGCATTCCCGAATCCTGAAACGGGCCCCTTTTCGAGACAGCCTCGGCGGCCAGGGCCCATTTGCCGATTATTCTTGAAGCAGTCCCTCATGCGCGTGGCGCGCACCCCACGACGCATGAAAATTCATGGTCTTTTTAAGGCAGCCACGAATGACACGAATGGGTGAGAAGTTCGTGCCATTCGTGGCTGCTTTTGCAGTTTTCAGGCAGGTTATTTTCGAGCCAAATTCTAACCCGCACTTCTCACCAGATTTCGTAGCGAGGCGGCGCAGACGGGCATGGATACAAGGCGCGCGACCGGAGGGCTCCACAGGCGTACTCGACAGTACGTCGAGGAGCCCGACCGAGCGCAACGCAGTAGACATGCCCGGATCCGCCGCCGCAGTAGAAAGCTGGTGAGAAATGCGGGTTAAAGGGTCTTGTGGGCCCCGTCGCAGTACGGCGCGTTTTTGGTATGTTTACACTGGCAGAGCCAGACCTCCTTTGACTCCGTTGCCTGCCAAACCAGCGGCCGGAACTCGGTGACCTTGTGGGAGCCGTCGCAGAATGGCTGGTTGTTGGACAGGCCGCAGCTGCACCAGGCGTATGTTTTCCCAGCCTCGATTTGTACGGGGACGGGGTGCTTTAAAGCGATCTTTGGTTCTGACATTGTGATACCTCCTCTGATTCAATAAACCGGTTTTGGCATTTGGCTACACGACCTGCGGCCCGCTCTCGTCCAAACGATGTGATGAGTGCGAGATTCTGGTTATAAGGCTACACCCAAAAGTCCGGCCTCCCTGTTCATGGGATCCTCTTATCCGAGAGGAAACCCAGTTCAGGCACAGCTGCAAGCGCAAGTTTTTCTTGTACTGCACGGCGCAGGGCAGCGGCCAGAGCCGCGTCGCCGATGATGTTGCCTCCAACCACGACATCATTTCTGAGCACGATGCGCACCAGCCTGGTTTCATCAGCTTGCTCGAGGACGTGATCCTCGGGAGCCTCGGGTTCAAAACGACCCATACTGAAAACGGGCCAGGCAAGCACCTTGAGCTGGGTCGCCGGCGGCGTTCCTTGAAAAACCGCATCAGCGCCGGCCAGGATACGACCCGCCAGCCTTCCCTGCTCCAGGGCGACCGACCACAGTCCCCATGTGGCGCCTCGATATTCAGCGACGTCGCCGGCTGCAAGCACGAGGGGATCGCTCGTGTGCAGGCGGTCGTCAATCACGAGTGCGCGTTTCACCTCAAGGCCCGCGGATCGAGCCAGGCCGACATTCGGCCGGACACCGGCCGCCAGCACGACGAGATCCGCGGGAACCTCCGCGCCATCGCTGAGCACTACGCGCGCACGCTCTCGTCACCCATGATCTCCACCGTCTTGGCCCCGGTCCGGATTGTGATGCCAATCTCGCCCAGGTGCGATGCCAGACGAGCAGAAGCGCTCTGTGCCAGCTGCCGGGAAAGGAGCCAGCGCGCCTCGTCCACGACAGTGACATCGAGACCGCGCCCGGCGAGGCCTCCCGCGCTTTCAAGCCCCAGCAGTCCGCCGCCTATACAAACGCAGCGCGCCCCGCTGCGCGCGCATTCCAATATGGCATCGGCGTCGGCAAGCGTCCGCAAGACATGGACCCCATTTCGGCGCACACCGGGGATCGAGGGAACAAAAGCATGCGCTCCCGTTGCGATCACCAGCCGGTCATAAGGGATCTCCTGGCCATTATCGAGAATCACACGCCGCAGCGCGCGATCGAGGCTCCTCGCCTCGGCTTGCACCAGGTGGATACGCTGCTGCTCGAACCAGGAGCCGGGATGGATGACCAGATGATCCTTCGTCACAGCACCGGCCAGGTATCGCGTAAGATTGAGGCGGCTGTAAGGAAGGGAAGCCTCGCGGTGAACCAGCGTGATGAATGCTTCCGGATTGGCCTCGCGGGCGGCTTCGATCGCAGATAGTCCGGCTATGCCTCCGCCCAGGACAACCCAACGGGGACCTGTGGAGGATACCGGTGCCTCTGCGGCCATAGGCTTTGTCGCGAGTACGGCAGTTTCCTCCGCCTCAGGCAAGAATTCCTCACGCCCGGCACCGCATACCGGGCATGTTTCGGGCGGCTCATTGCCCTCATGGATATATCCGCAGACTGAGCACCTGAATCTCATCGGCATAGACTCCTTGATAGGGCGCGGCACAACCTGGAACCCCACGAGCATACTTGCCAGGCCTCATCTGAGTCAATGGTGCGAAACCGGAGAACTTGACTCATGCCGGCGCAGGGAATCTAATTAGGTAACCGTTTAGCCTCTAAGAAAAAAATGCAACTTTTTTCGAAAAACAGGCTGGACAAACCTCGACATTTTTGTTACCGTAGGATGGATGCAAGTCGCCAAAGTTCTCCGGCATCTCCATCCACAGTCGCTTCTTGAGTTCCACTCAGGCCGCCGTTGTTCTGCTATTTTCGAAAGCTCCGAAAACATATCAACCGCCTGGAGCGCGAAAATGAACTCCTGCGCCAGGAACTCCTCGATGCGCAGAAAAAGGGCGCGAGATGAGAAAGAAATCGCCGAGTTTGAAAAGGAGAACTCCCATCTCAAGCGAGACCTCGAAGCCAAAGCTCCAGAGCAAACAAGCCCGACTCACTTTCAACACCCTCGGCCATGCAGCCGGCCTACAGCAAGCCTCGGCACTCGAAGCGTCGCCGCAAGCCGGGCCGCAAGAACGGGCACCCGGGCGCCTGCCGTCCCGCTCCCGCGCGAATAGATCGGATCGTCGAGCACAAGCTCTCCGAATGTCCCACTTGTCTCAACCGACTTGGGCGAAGCCCTGCGGCAAACACAGCCGAATTGTCGAGGACATCCCTCCCGTCAAGCCCAAAGTCACGGAACACGTCTACTATGAATACAACTGCTCTCCTTGTGGAACCAAGGTAGCAGCGCCGATGACCGAGGCGCTGCCCAAGGCGACCCTGGGGTTGCGCCTTACGCTGCTGTCGGCCTATCTGCACTACGCCCTCGGCATGACAACCCGCAACATCTGTGCCTGGCTTCGAACTTTCTGCCAGTTTCAGGTCACCCCGGGCGGTTTGGTGCTGAATTGGCAGCGGCTGGCCGAGCTTCTCACCCCTGTTTATGACGATCTGGCAAAGGCCGCAAGGCTCTCGGCCGTGCTCAATGCTGACGAGAGCGGCTGGCGCATCGGGGGCCGCCTGGCTTGGATCTGGTGCTTCACGAGCAAGACTTTGGCCTACTACGTCCTGACGCCCTCCAGGGCTGGCCCTGTGGTCAAAAAGGTCCTCGGCGCATTTTTCAAAGGGATCCTGGTCACCGACTTCTTCGGCGCCTACAACCGGATCAAGGCGTTCGCCAAGCAGAAGTGTGTCGTCCATCTGCTGCGCGAGATCAAGCAGGTTTCTCTGCGCAATCACTCCAGAGAGTGGAAGCTCTTTGCCCGGCGCCTCAAGCGTCTGATGCACGAAGCCCTCAAGTTGGTCATCGACCGCGATAAACTTGGAGAGGCTCACATACGAGAAGCGTGTTGCCAATCTTCACATGCGATTGGCGGACATCTTCGGCTGCTCCTACCGGGATAAGGACTGCGAACGATTGTCAAAGCGTTTGGCTAAGCATAGCGACGAATTGCTGGTTTTCCTCTTGCATCCCGATGTCCCGGCGGACAATAACCATGCCGAAAGACAGATGCGCTTTGCGGTGGTTATGCGCAAAAACTCTTACGGCAATCAATCCAAGCGCGGCGCTCAAACTCAAGCCATCCTGATGTCGATCTTTCGCACTTGCCAGCTGCGGGGCATCGATCCCATCGCGTTTCTTGCCGCTTCTGTGGCGGCTGCCATTCGATCCGGAGTGCCTCTCCCGATCCCAGAGTCACCCAAACAGCAACGAGCTGCCTAAACAGATACCTAATTAGTTTCTGTCGCTTAACCGGCCAATCGCCGGTTTGTCATTTGCTTCTTTTCCCTTTTGTGAGAAAAAGGAAATATCCTTTTTTCTTCTTCCTGTCTTCGAGAAAAAAGTAAAACCATCATTGCTTCTTCTTCCTGTTTTCTCTTTCCCTCTGCAGCATTGGGTTTGTCCATGAGAGGCTTCAAGAGCATGAAGTCTTTCTGGAGAACCCTCAATGAGCGAGCGCGTTGTTCATTATTGTTGCATTTGCAGCAAGCGGTTTGAACCCAATCCGCGACTTGGGGATCGGCAGCGCACTTGCGGCGACACCACTGCCAAAAGCAACGACGGTGTATCAACTCTCGAAATTGGAGAACCAAACATCCCGAAGCTGACGACGCCGACTACCGCCGGATCCGCCGACGTGATCGCAGCGCCTATCGACGCAACTACTGGGCTACACATCCCCACGCTCGCCTGCACCACGCCGCCTACATGCGACAGTGGCGGGCCCGCCGCCGCGTGGCCACTCCCGGCGTGAGGGACCCGTATCGCGATACATGCATTAAACTGCCTGATATCAATACTTACCTCCAAGTGATGGACGTGAGGGAGGCGAATCGCGTTATCACGGTCAAGTTAGTGTCTCCGCAGGAGTTAATGTCGGCCACCTGCCCGTGAGGTACACGAATCGCAATGGACTGTTGCAGCCGCCCGCCATAGCCTTCGGATCATGAGAACCGATATCCCGATCCTGCGTCTCGATCGCATCCGTCGTCGTCACGGCAGTTTCGGATGGATCGAACATCGTTTCGTCCGTGAGGGCTTCCTCGAAGGCCTGCGCCATCCTGAAGCTCTCCTGTATGTCTTTCTGGCCATCGTGGCCGATGAACGAGGTATCTCGTTTTATTCTCAGGATCGTATCCGCCAACTCCTGGGCATCCCTTATGCGCACACTTTGGAAAGTGCCATCAATGAACTGGTGGACCGCGATCTGTTGGCGTATCGCTCCGGCATTTATCAAGTCCTGGACCTGCCGGTTTCGGGCGGTCTCCACGATCGATCTCATGATCATAGAAAACCAGGGGAACATCGAAACCCGGCCAGAGGCCCAGTTGTTGTACCTAAGGGTCGCCTCCTATGAGTAAGAAGTTTCGTCTCCAGCATTCTTCCCCGGTCCCCGGCCATTGTTCTTACCGATTGCTAAATCCCTCTGGCCAGGAGATCCCGTGGGCCCGCCAGTTCCTGGATGCCCAATGCCTTCGTGGCCTGTCACCCTGTTCGCTACGCATCTACGCCTACGATTTACTGAATTTTGTCCGCTGGTGGTTTCGGTCCCCAAAACGATCACTCGCCAGCCTCAACCAGAGTTCACTTCTAAACTATGTTCGTTACCAACTCTCAAGCCAACCCCAGCCCGCCCCCCGGACCATCAATCATCGCCTGACGGTACTCCATTGCCTCTACCGCTTCCTCTTTGGACGGCCCATCTCCGGTCGACCCCCAAGCGTCCGCACTCCTTACCGAACCCGCAGTTCCTTCGGCTACGGTAAAACACGCGCAGCTATGGCGGGCTTGCGGCTCAAGCAACCTCGCCGCGTTGTCGTCCCATTGAACTCGCAACAAGTCGCACAATTTTGGCAGAGCTTTCGTACCTTTCGCGACTTGAGCCTCGTGGCCCTTATGCTGGGCAATGGTCTCCGCTCCGCCGAAGCACTCAGCCTTCAGTTGCAGGATGCCGATCTTCCCTCGGCCAGGTGCGTGTTTGGGGCAAAGGCGGCAAGCAAAGAATCCTGCCGTTGCCTGAAGATACTTTGAGCACCCTGCAAAACTACTTACTCCTGGAAAGACCCTTTACCAGTTCTCCCTTCCTATTCGTTTCCCTGAAAGGAACAAAACGCGGCCACCCCATGACCTCTGCCGGCCTGCGGTCCTTGTTTCGTCATCACCGCCGAAAAAGCCGTGTGCCTCTCGCCAACCCTCATCGCTTGCGCCATACCTTTGGTTCCGACATGGTCTCTGCCGGCATCTCTCTTCCGGCCCTCATGCACCTGATGGGGCACTCCCATATCGAAACCACCATGCTCTACGTCGCAGCTTTCTCCCCAGGAAGTCTGGCGCCAGTTCCATCTGGCGATCTCAAAAAGAACCCAATCCGATTCTCACTTGCCATGAACCGACGCGATACTCTGCAGCAGATCTTGTCGTCCCAGATCGATAACCTGGCCACCACTCTGCAACCCAACACCATCGCCAATTATCGCCAAACGCTGCGCCACTTCCTCCGCTACCTCCAGACCTTTCATCCGCAGGTTATAAACCTTCTCAGCTGCGCCGAGATCCGCATATCCTCGGTTTCCTTCGCATTCTGCATCAGCAGCAACCGCCACTGAAAAACGGATCGCGTTGTATGTACCTCATCAAACTACGGCGTCTGCTCAATGAGTTGGCGGAGCGCTGCAACTGCCCCGCCCTTCAGGGATTGGTTGTCCGTGACGATTTGCCGCCCAAGGACGTCTACCTCCCCAAACCACTGTCACTCGAAGATGACAATCTCCTGGATCGATACTTGCGCACTCAAAATGACCTCGTTGCCAATGCGCTGCTGTTACTACGTGCCACCGGCATCCGCATTGGCGAGTGCCGCAACCTCACAACGGATTGCCTCTACCCTGTCGGTCCAGATCAATGGACATTGAAAATCCCGCTCGGCAAGTTACACACCGAACGCTGGCTGCCGCTCGACAATGACACCCGCGCTATTATCACGCGCCTCTTGGCTCTTCGCCCCATCTCCCAACCCGCTAAAAACGCCGGCTTGCTGCTGCTAACCGCCAAAGGCTGCCGGCTTCGCTACGACACTATGAGAAGGACTTTGGCCCACGCGGCTCTCCAGGCTGGCTGCGGCACCCATGTTACTCCCCATCGGCTGAGACACTCGTATGCCACCGAAATGATTCGCGCCGGCGTCAGCCTTCCAGCCGTTATGCACTTGCTCGGTCACAAGTCCATTCGCATGACTTTGTGCTACGTTCAGGTCACTCCCAACGACCTGCATCAGCAATACCACCAGGCACGTCGGAACATCGCCTCCAAGTATCTACTCGCCAAACTACCCGTCGTGCGGACTGTGCAGACACAGGTAACAGCGGCATGGTTGCTTTGCGAAACTCGCTGGCTGCTGCCCAACACCTGCTAGCTCACTTCCGCCTGCAGCTTAGCGATCCAGCCGCTCGGAACAAGTTGGCTCGGCTTGCTAATCGACTGGTCGAAAATATCCACCGAGCTGGCCAATTTTGACGATGCACCCTTGCGGGCACACATTGGCCGGTTAACTGTCGCGAAACTCCGTTCGAGCCCTCGCGCCAAGCCCCGGAGGGGCCAAAAGATAGTAGCCGGGGGCGCAAGCCCCCGGATAGGATATTGTATTGATGGAGCCCCGGCAGGGGCGAAAGGCATTTGTTCGCAACATTTTTCTGTCGCCCCTCCGGGGCTCCGCGCTGCTTTCCGATCCAACCCCGGGCTTGCGCCCGGGGCTATTCTCTTTCCGCCCCTTATAGTTGGTCTGCACCCGATTTTGGGTGCAGAGCATTTATCAGCTCTGAGGTCAACCATGCGGCGCGCAGCTTTTCGATTGTTCGATCGTTGGCAGAAAGGTTGTGCAGGCTTATGCTTGCATTGCAACGATCTGAACACGCATCGTCCCACTCCGGGGCTCCATCTTAGGGCATGCCTGACCCCGGGCGGCGCTTAGCTTGCCCGGGGCTATTGTCTTTGGCCCCTCCGGGGCCTTCCTGGGACTGATAGCCTCCCTTTGGGAGGCTTCCTGAGGCCACCCGCTCTGCGGGTGGAGTCTCACTTTTCAGAAATCAACGGAGCGTTCAATATCCGGCGGTAGTTTGAGGAATTCGGCCGCTTTCCGACGGAGGGCGGGCGTTTTGCTGTCTCCTCTCGGGAAGGTCGAGCTACTCGGAATTCTTCCAGGCCCGTCCGTCCTGCCCGGAGCAGGTGGTCTGGCCGCTATGCGGGACCCCAGGGAACCGGGAAGGTAGGT
>CAVTZY010000047.1:0-39900 GCA_963739235.1 Terriglobia bacterium
CCCATGCCTTTTTCGAAGACCTCTTCGAATCCGCTCAACTTAAGCGGAGAAAAAAGGTGACCAAACTCTTCTCCGAAAGCGATCTGTTGGTCATCGACGATTTGTTTCTGCGCAAGAACGTCCCGGAACAGGCTGCCGACGATTTACTCGAGATTATTCTGAATCGATACACCTCGAGAAAAAGCAGCCTGATTACTTCCAATCGTCCCCTGGAGGATTGGGGAAACTCCTCGGCGACAACGCCGCTTCGTCGGCCATTCAGGACCGACTCCTTCACCGCGGCCATCTGCTCAAGTTCGAAGGTAGGAGCTACCGTCTCAAGGAGGCGTCCATCCGGCTGACCGAAAACCGACAAAAAGTTTCTGGATGAAAAAGGAATGAGCTTGGAGCTCTATACGGATTGTTGGTAGGTTATACTCCTGCTGTCGCCTGGGGGATTTTGACCCGGCCACAAATGGGGGATTTTCAAGTGGCCATCGGGGTTACGCCAGTAAATCTGCAACGAAAGCATGGCAGAGCATGGATACCATTCTCTTCATTCTGTCAGCTCTGCCAGCCGGCCTGGAGCATTGCGGCCACCTTCACAGAACGCTTTCCCAACCGCATCTCAAGCATGTGTCGAGGCAGATTCAAGATCTTGTCGATGAGGTGTCAAGACAGCCTTCCTTTCGTGAGTTGCTACTGGAGGACGTCATCGAACTTGCGATTGCCCCGACGGATGACCCGCGGCTATCCGTGTGGGCTTCGTCACGCGGACTGAAGCTCAGAGAGTTTCTTGGGTCACCCTACGACTCTGCAGAGATTAATAGAACAAAATCAAAAATATACAGTAAGCAAAAACAACTGCCACCTAATACCCCGAACTTCCTCGTTATCGCAAATGACGGGCTGTTTTTGGAAAACCATGACTTTATGCATATCATTCGGGAATTCGAGGAGGCGCTTTATGAACATCCGCATGTACTTTTCCTTGCCGTCATAGGGCGCTGGTACGGAGGTCGATCAGTCAATTCCATGCAGATTCGCGAGCATAGGATTGCGATCCAGGAGAGCCAGACGTTTATGTTTCCGGAAGCGCGAATCATCATGCTGAATAAGTTCGCGGCAATAGCAGTCTCTCGTGACATGCAACGCAAAATACTTGATGCAATGGAAAATCGATTTTCCCGGTAATTACCTTTTCTGCAGCACCTTCCATAGCTTCCATTTGCTCCTAACCCGGCTTCTATATCACATTACTATCTGGAGCGCAGAAGCCTTGCGAGATGAACCAACCCCGGCTCAGATCTCCGTTCTACTCAGGGGTACCCAGGTTGACCACAATCGTGCAGGAACAGAGGGAAGCTTGAACAGTCAAGACAATGCAGGGCGCCGAAAGTACCTACATGGACGTACCGTCGGCATAGGGGCAACTGACCCACTACCCGATTCCCCCTCCCAGGTTCTGATGAAGCTAATCCAAACGCCGCTCTGCGATCTCGATGTACTCGGGCTTAAGTTCAATCCCAATAAAGCGCCTTCCTAATAGGCGGGCAACCACGGCGGTCATAGAAAAGTGATTGCAGGCCAAGAGAAACATTGAATCTTGATGCCACAATTAGGTTTTTCTTGGCGTTCGAACTGCACCGTCGAGGCGACGATGCAGAAAGAAAGCGATGGTTAGAAGGTCGAGCGCATCCTCTTCTGATATAGGCCACGAGATCTTGGGGGCGTGAGCAGTGACGTTACGAAAAGCTCCAAACATACCTTTCAACAAATTCATTAATCCATTGTGTTCGCTCTTCTTTGTGTCTGTCTGGAGGGAGTTAAAGGCAAGGAGGGGCATGCCGGTATCCCCGAGCCCAAAGGCGAGTTCTGCCAACCGAGATCCGTCTTCGGTTAGACCCGTCTTCGTCCGGATTTTATCAGCTACGCTCTTCGTTGCCTCAAATACCGCATGAAAGTAATTGGATTGAAGGAGCTCGGCCCGACAGAATGCGAGGACATCTGAGTGTACCCGGCGACGCAGCAGTTCTGCCCGCAGCCTCCCAGCCCGCTCCTCAGCTTCTGACAGTGTCGTCGCCGCGGTCTGTGCTCTCAATTTGCCATCTTCTCCAAGTTGATAGCCGCTGAACGCCAAGACAACGTTCAACTCAGATCGTCTCGATTCGAAAAGGTGCAGGGATCGACTATAGCGGACCGGGTCAAGAGCAGTCTGAATGAATCCGGCCACGTTATTTCCGCACTGATCCTGCTGCTGTCGCTTCGACAGCGCTTCAAAAACTCGATCACGCTTGACAAGGCTCGGTGCGGGATCATCGATGTGCAATCTGGCTAGCAGTTGCCCGATCTCGCTGCCCGTAAGCCCGCTTGACGTGTCGCCGAGAACATTACATATCTGCTGCAGACGGGTGAGATTGAAAGATGGGATCGTCATAAGTAAATAGACGTAATTATCCTTCCCGCTGATCCTTTAGTCGTGATATTTCCCGCCGCCATATGAAGTGTCCGTAGGCTCAGTTTTTGAGTTTTAGGATCGAATCCACGATCTTCTCAAGGGTTGAGCACGTTTTCGCCTCTTGGTTTGCTCGCTCGATTATCCGTGAAATGATCGTTGGATTCTTCAGAGCATGTTTCCTTTTTTGGAAAGCAGAGTTCTGTTTGGCATCCATTCAAGTGCCTTTCAAAAACATCCTCGCCGATTTCGCTGCAAAGCGTAGTCTCAAGGTCGACTTCAAAACACGTAAATTGCTCAGCAACCTGCGCCGGCCAATCTTCGGCCGGCTTTCCCATAAGCCGAAGAAGGCGATGATTATCCCGCGGATCGCTATTTTTCTTTCCCTTGTCACCATCCCATACCAAGAATATGGGGATCCCGAGTCTCTTGAAGATCGCCGCCGGGCGATCCATACTCGTTTTCCCCCCACAGGGAATGACCGAAATGCCGGCTGTTTCCAAATCTATCCCTTTGACTCTTGCTGCTCCCAAGATCGCTGCTCGATCATCCTCGCCTTCAACGAGGACTGCCACTTCGGCAAAGAAGCCTTCACTCATCCATAGTGTCATGATGGCCTTCAGGCGTGGTGCCAAGGTTGCGCCGGTATACTTTGATCCCGATTCCCCATCCGCTTCCCAAAGGATCTCAGCTATTTCATCCAAATTTGTCCTGATGATTTTTGAGATGCGCGGCTTGCCTGTAACATTGGGCGATTTGCGTAACAGCCGGAATTGCTCGATTGTGTCAATCCCAACAAAGAGTGGTGAATGTGTCGTGAAAATGACCTGCGTCCTGTCTGCAACTCCTGGAGTCTTTCCCTCGGCCAGCTGCTGAAACATTTTCGCGAGATGACGTTGTCGGTTCGGATGCTGATATAACTCCGGCTCTTCGATGGCCAGAATCAGGTTCGGCAGCTTTGCGGTCACCGCCCCTTCCCCACTTCCGGTCCCTCTAACAGTCTGGGCCAATGCCAAATGCTGGAGCATGGTCAGAATAAAGGCTCTCTGCAGTCCATGCCCAGTGCGTGCCACTGCATAGGGATACCCATCCTCCACCAACTTGATGTCCGCCTGTGGCAGCGGGATGCTGATTTCACCCATGGGTAGCCAACTCAAATCAACGCTCGCATTGGGGACGAAGGTACTCAACGTACGGGTTAATCCTTCAGAAAGAGTCTTTAGCTCGGTTAGGTTTGTGGGATCAAAAATCGTTTCGTACTTCTTTTGGGTTTCTTCTTTGAGGGTCTTGAGTTCCTGGCGATTGGCCAGCACACTGCGCACGACTAAGGGACTGTCACGAAATAAGTGTTCCAATGTAGGTGCTGGGACTAATTGTATAATTCCAGTCACCATGAAATGCATCTGGGACTATGCGAACGTTTTTTAGTTCCCTGTTTGCCACTTTGCGCCCAGCTGGGTATTCGTTGATGTTGAGTTCAGCACGCACTTTGAGCCCACCCTTGTTGGTTGTTCCGGCGATTAGATTCACTATGACTTCATGGCTCACCAAGGGCTTTCCACGCCAGTTCTGGCTGATGAAAGAGAACAGGCGGTGTTCGATCTTGTTCCATTTGCTGGTGCCCGGTGGAAAATGACAAACGGAGATTGGTATGCCGACTTCGTCCGCAAACCGCTGCAGTTCCAGTTTCCACAAACGTAATCGCGAACCATTGCTTCCACCTGCATCCGCCGTAATCAGCAGCCTCCGGGCACGAGGATAGACTGGAGATCCCATCGAGCGCCACCAACAGCGGATGGTGTCCACGGCGAAGGTTGCCGTGTCATGATCGACTCCAACGCTCACCCAACCTGTGTTGGTCCCAATGTCATACACACCGTAAGGCACAGCCCGCCCCAGGGCGGGTATCAGAAAGTCGTGTACGCGCACCTCTTCGGGGTCTCCCTTCGGACGCAGTTCTCGACCCGCATTCTTGAAATCCCCAACCAGTTCTTTCTTCTTGGTGTCCACAGAAATAACGGGATCGCCGGACGCAAGATACCGCTTGACCTTCCGGTTGATATGCTCAAATTGTGCGTTCCGATCGGGATGACTTGTTCCCTCAATCGTTTTGCTATTCGCTTGAAGGCTGTATCCCAGTTCATGCAGAAGTTCGGCCACCATACGATGGCTGGTGTTGTGCCTGGCTTGGTTGAGCTCCTCGGCCAGACGTTCAACGCTCTTGCACGTCCATCTCAGAGGCGATTCAGGGTCTCCACGCTCAGTTGGGTCCACGAGAAGCTCCAAATCAGCTTTCAAGGTCGGGTCCAACGCAACGGTTCGCTTCCGCCCACCACCAGGTTGGCGCATCCGGCCCCCGTGACCAACCGGGGTCCAATGCTCTTTCAATTCACCGGCGCCAATCCGTATTGCGCGCCGGGACATACCCGTGGCGCGCGATACAACGGATATGCCGCTGAAGCCAATCACTGCTGCCTCAGCTGCGGCCACACACCGACGGGTCTTCTCGTCAAGTTTGCTCTTGAGAAGCTCAAACCGTTTCCGTATCGCCGTTTCGTCTACCATTCCTTGGGTAGTGTACACCCACTACCCCAAAATATGGTACACTTATTTTGTGACAGTCCCTAAGTCCATAAGCACGAAAAAAACGGAACCCTTCCCGTCTGCAGTATCGGTCGAAGCATCGCGAACCGCAGGGATGAACAAAAACCTCGTAAACCTTCCCAAATATCCCTGTGCTACTTCCTTAAACCCAAAAAACTGCCCATCGTCACGTTGCCGCGCGCAGTTCCCTGGGTGTGCAGCCTCCCACCGTTTCAATAGCTCCAGAACGTCACCCAGTTTTCCTGGCCAATCCGGCAGGGTTTCATATCCAGGTAACGCGCGATTCTTTTCGAATGCCTCCTTGGCGCTCTTTCCTCTGTCCTTGGCGGCCAATCCGCTGCGAACAGCCTGCAGATTTGGATCTTGAAGAGTTGCGCCGTGATACTTCCAGGAGATCGCGCCTTCGGAGTATGAAAATACGCGTTCGACGGTTAGCCTGTCCCCTTGCATGTAGGGTAAAAACAGATCCTTGGCTTCGTCGTCCAAATCCATAAACGTTACCGCAATGGACAATTCCTCAGCGGATTCACCATTGTAAAAATCCTCCTGATCCACCTTTGGAGAGGAATTATAAAAAAGGTCCAGTCCTCGCAAAAACGAGGACTTCCCAGCTCCATTTGCACCAACAAGCGCGGTCAAGGCGTCGCAAGACAAGGTTTCGTCGAGGATGGAACGGAAATTCTTTATGTGCACCGATTCTATGATCATATTTTCGCCATAAATTGCTTTTAACGAAAGGATCACCGGCACCGGCGGGGTCGGCAACCCACCGGAACTCGCTGAACTGACAAGCAAAAGCCCCAGATTACTCGCCGACGGCAGGAACGCGTAAGCTCAGGCTTTCGACCCGGAGGGCTTGTTATCCTTCCTGGCATCAATCAGGACGATGTCCCTGTCGCCGGCCAGTCCGAGGCTTTTCAAAATCCTTGTCACCCGGTTCATCTCGTTTCTGGAAAAGTAGATTATGACCTTGATCGACCTGCTGGCATCGCTGGCTCTCTCATAGACCGGTGTCTGCTTCTGCAAATTCCGCTTCAACTGGCTGTTCTTTGCCAATTTGAACTCCACCAGGGTCTTGTCCCTTTTCCCTCTAGAGATTTTGAAATCTACCGGTCCTCGGCCATCGTTGACCTCCCTGCTGACGTTCCGAACTGGTGGCGTACCACGTGAGCCGGAACAGAATTTGCAGGTCCTCTTCGCGTTCGATCGGCTGACCGCTCACATAAAAGAGTCGATGGCCGCCTTTGTTTTCTATAACGTCCTTTAGGAAAACCGCTCGGGAATGAGCCTCTTCATATGTTGTGCCTGGAACCGCGTAGAACGCGGTTGCTTCGGACAGCAACTGCGCCAGCTCTCTGAACTGCTGAACGTAAAGCTGGTGGGAGAAGGCCACCTTCCGGGAGCTAAGGCTTTCTGCCAGATCCCCGTGCTCTTCCTTGTACCTGATGTAGTAATCGACGAACGTCGGAAACCGTAAGACCGTCTCTGCCGCCGCCCGTTCCTCATCCTTCTTCTTCGGATGTTTGGGCAAAACCTTCCGGAAATAATTGTTCAGCTGCTCCCTGAGCTGCTGGTTCGGAATGCTATCAGCTATATCCTCAAACTGGTGGACCAAGTCAGTCTTGTTGATCCAGGTGTCATCCTTGGTGAGTATGTCCTTCGGGGTGAGCAAGACATAGTCGTTTTTAAACCACGGAAGATCGTAGCTATTGGCCTCCCAGGTTTCCGTCCCGTAGTTAAAGCGCACCTTCGACACTTTCACCGTTCGACGAAGTTCGGGACTAAGGTGATTCATGGCAAAGGTTTGCGTGTAGTCCAGCAGGAACTCGCGGATCAGGTTGGTGGTGAAGTCGCTGATATTGTCTCGACCCACATGATCCTTGATTAAACACAGCTTTTCCAGGTGGCTGCCCTTGGTGACACTTTCGGCTCCGAAGTCACTGAACACCTTCTGGAGATTTTCGTGCAACGCAAAAGCGAACCCCTTGCCTAGCCCGCTCCCCCGGTTCCCTGCAGCTGAAAAACCGAGCCAAATCTGTCTGACTTCCGGGAATCTGTACCAGGATTCAATCAATCCTGGCGTCATCGGCTGGGTCAAGGATCTGTCTTTCAAGAACCGAAGGTACTCGATGATTCGGTCGTGCAGCCCGCGGTATGCACGCTTTCGGCTATTGAATAAGAGAAACGGATCTACAAAGAGGGGGAGATCGGCAACCAGAGAAACGTTGAAAGCGCCATAGCGCTCTATGGCCTTCGGCGAGACAGCAAAGTAATCAGAAAAATATATGTCCATTTCTAGCCGTAGCCTATCCCCCAATGGCCAGCCCTGTCAAACTGGTTACCCTTCTACCTGGCTTTCGCGGCCCGTTCGAGTACTCTTTAGACATGAGTCGAGAGAATATTCGAAGGATCGTCCGGTGAGGCCAACTGATCTTTCCCCTGATCTTTCCCCTTGCTCCCTAAGCAAGAAAGTCCTATAAGTCGCTACGCGGATGAGGCTTGAATGTCGGAAAATCCGATCGAAAAATATCTGACGGACATCGCGGAAGTGCATGGGACACGAGCCCATGCGCCAGAAGTATCGTTCTATCCGGCCTTGGAGAATCTTCTTACCGGACTCGGGAAATCCCTGTCGCCCCGCGTGCGCTGCGTGATCAACCTCGCGAATCGCGGCGCGGGCTTGCCGGACGGCGGACTATTTACCGCCGATCAGTTTTCCCGGCATGCGCGCGACGATGACCGTGACAATCCCTTCCTGTGCCAGACCCCCTCTCGCGGCGTCATCGAAGCCAAGTCACCATCCGAGGATATTGGCCGGATCGCCGAATCCGCGCAGGTTGAGCGCTATTGGAAGCACTACGGCATGGTATTGGTGACTAACTTCCGCGCCTTCGCCCTGGTAGGCCGGGACGCGGGCGGACAGCCGCGCATTCTGGAATCCTTCGCGCTGGCGGACTCCGCGGACGGGTTCTGGCGCATGGTCCTCCATGCACGCAAAACCGCGTCCGATCATGGCGAACGGATGCGGGAGTTTCTGCGCCGCGTGCTGCTGCACAACGCGCCGCTCGCGGAACCACGCGATGTGGCCACGATCCTGGCTTCCTACGCCCACGACGCCCGCCTGCAGATCGAGCGCGCCGACCTGCCCGCCCTGGCATCTCTGCGCCATGCTCTCGAGGAGGCTCTCGGTTTGCGCTTCGAAGGAGACAAGGGTGAGCACTTCTTCCGCTCCACGCTGGTGCAGACGCTGTTCTACGGCGTTTTCTCCGCCTGGGTGCTCTGGGCGCGCCGCCGGGCCGCGGCCTCCCTGGGGAAAACCTTGTTCGCAGACGCGTTGCGAGAGACCTCCGCCCCATACCACGTCGCAGGACCATTTGACTGGCGCCTGACCCACTTTCTCCTGCGCGTGCCGATGCTGCGCGCGCTGTTTATGCAGGCCGCCAATCCGGACCAATTGGGCCGCCTGGGCCTGATCGAGATCCTCGACCGGGCCGCCGCCGCACTCGATCGCGTGGATTGCGCTGCGTTCTTCCAATCCTTCGACGAGGGGCACGCAGTGCAGTATTTTTACGAGCCCTTCCTGCAGGCCTTCGATCCCGAGCTGCGCAAGGAGCTTGGTGTCTGGTACACTCCCGAAGAAATCGTTCGTTACCAGGTTGAGCGCGTCGATACCGTGCTGCGCGAAGAACTGGAGATCACCGACGGCCTGGCCGATCCGCGCGTGATCGTCCTGGATCCCTGCTGCGGCACAGGCGCCTACCTGCGCGCCGTGCTGCGCCGCATCGCCGCCACGCTCCAGGAAAAGGGCGGGGACGCGCTCATCGCGCACGACCTCAAGCGCGCCGCGATGGAGCGCATCTTCGGCTTCGAGATCCTCCCGGCTCCGCTGGTTATCGCCCACTTGCAGATCGGCCTGGAACTGGAAACGCTGGGCGCGCCGCTGGGCGATCAGGTTGCGGCTGCGGATGCGGGATCGCGCCGCGACTCAAAGCGGCCGGACCCGGTCTTCGCATCGGCCGAACGCGTCGGCGTCTATCTCACAAATGCCCTCAACGGCTGGGAACCGCCCAAGGAGCCCAAGACTGCGCTGTTATTTCCGGAGATGGAGGCGGAGCGCGACGCCGCGGAAAAGGTCAAACACAAGGAACGCATTCTCGTCATCCTCGGCAATCCGCCCTACAACGGCTACGCGGGCGTTGCGGTCACCGAGGAACGCGATCTTTCCAACGCCTATCGCACCACCGAGCGCGCCCCCGCGCCGCAGGGCCAGGGACTCAACGATCTTTACGTCCGCTTCTTCCGCATGGCCGAACGCCGCATCATCGAGATGAACCGGTCCGCTCAGGGCGTGATCTGTTTCATCTCCAATTATTCCTGGCTCGACGGCCTCTCCTTCACAGGCATGCGCGAACGCTACCTCGACCGTTTCGACCGCATCTGGATTGACTGCCTCAACGGCGACAAATACAAAACCGGAAAACTCACGCCGGACGGCCAATCCGATCCCAGCGTTTTCTCCACCGAATTCAATCCGGAAGGCATCCAAGTCGGTACAGCAATCGCATTGTTCGTGCGTAAGCAGAAACACGAATCCGGTAACGAAGTCGCGTTCCGCCACCTCTGGGGCAAAACCAAGCGCGCCCAACTTTCTGAGGGCCCTGGAAAATACGAGCAAATCATACCTAACCTCGGCATGGGCCTTTCGTTCATGCCCGGGAAGGTGGCATTGGCCTACTTTAATTGGCCGCTGCTGCCTGGACTATTTCCCGTCTCATTTCCCGGCGTGAAGACCAGCCGCGACGATGTGGTGGTGGACATTGATCGTGACCAGCTCGTCCAACGGATGGAGGACTACTTCAACCCCAAGCTCAGCCACGAGGAAATCCGCCGCCGAATCCCGGCCGCAATGACCAGGTCGCACAGTTTTCGAGCTGAAGCCGTCCGCGACCAACTTCTCAGGCGCGGGTTCCTGTCTGAAAAAGTCGTTCGCTACTGCTACCGTCCTTTCGACCTGCGCTGGCTGTACTGGGAACCGGACACTAACCTTCTCGACCGCAAACGCGAGGATTACTTGCCGCATGTTGGCGCAGGAAACGTCTGGATTGAGGCTCGACAACGGCAACCCAAAGAAAACTTTGACCGTGGATTTTTTCTTCGCACTCTTGGAGACAATTTTGGCAGTGGTCTATCGAACTTTTTCCCACTTCACCTCCTGACCGGCGGCAGTTCCTTGCTTGAAACGGCCGGACGCAAGCCGAACCTGAGCAGCGGGGGGGAGGCTTATTTGGCGAAGTTGCGCGCCACGCCGGAAGACCTGTTCTACCACACGCTGGCAGTCCTTCACGCGCCTGCGTATCGCATAGAAAACGCCGGCGCGTTGCGCCAGGACTGGCCGCGGGTACCGTTGCCGGATTCGCGCCGGCTGCTGCAATCGTCCGGCGCGCTCGGCCGCCAGATCGCGGCGTTGCTGGATGTTGAGGAACCGGTGCCGGGCGTAACAACCGGAAATATCCGCGAAGATCTCAAGGACATCGCGGTATTCAAGCGCCTGGACGGCAAACCGGCCCGGCCCGAAGCGGGCGATCTCGATCTCAGTGCCGGTTGGGGTCACGCCGGCAAGGGCGGCGTGACCATGCCGGGCAAGGGGCGGATGATTGCGTCTGGCGCTAATGCATTCGATGTGCTGCTCAACGACGTTTCCTGCTGGCGGAACATTCCGGCACCGGTGTGGGAATACACCATCGGCGGATATCAGGTCATCAAGAAGTGGCTTTCCTATCGGGAAAAGGCATTGCTGGGCCGCGGGCTGACGCCCGAGGAAGTCCGTTACGTCACCGAAATGGCGCGGCGTCTCGCCGCGTTGATCGTGTTGCAACCCTCGCTGGACGAAAACTACCGGCGCATATCTCATTGATTTACGTTCGCTTATGGCGTAATCGGATCTGAACGACCGCCCTAGGGTGGAGGGTAGTTCACCTGCCGCAAGGGCAGGAGATCCCGTCCCCCTGGAGAATCCGTCGCGGCCATGACTCTCAGGCCAGCTGGAATGGACCACCAGCTTCCTGCCCAATAAACCACTATGGTTTTTGTGTCTGTGGTAGCTGCCTTTTATGCCTAGCAGCCAATCATTTGTGCAAGGAGTTCTTGGTAAGTTTCAAACATAACGTCCGGCCTTATTGGTGCTAATGCAAGGCGGGCGCAGTGCAGCAGCAACCGTGCTTCGCTTGAATTGCCTTCGATATGGCTCAGCCATGCCCAGACATGGAAGATCTGAACGGGACAGTGTCCAGGATGGTAAGACTCATCTTCGAAAAACTCGTCAGAAAGCATTTGAAATTGTTCCCTTGCGTCTCGCGCGTTCCGCAAGCTGAGGAAGGCACGGCACAGGGCCATTCTCGCGCTGTACCGCCGCTGATTTGATGAGGGCGCTCTTTTCTGGAACCATTGTGCAAGAAATTCTTGCAGCCGTTGGGCGGCGTAAACCAATTCACGATCATCAGCGTAGTCTCCAGCAATCAGCTTCCGGACAGTTCTACAGTTGACAACCTCGGTTTGCGCTGTGATTCGGCACTCCAGATCTTCAACGCTATCCGATGGCGCGGAATTAACGATTTCTTCGAAAGCGCCTGCCACATCCGTCCAGCGCTGAGGCGATTGCGGAGCTTGAAGGGCATCAACGAACTTGATGTAATTTCGATCGAAGTTGAACCTACGCCGGGCGACCAGGTTCGATGGAGACTCTGGCATCTGGTGCAGAAGTGAGTCGATTTTGTTCTCAATTTCCTGTCTCTGGTCGGCAAGCGTACCAGCACGTCGAAGTGCTTTCATGGCCATCAGCATGATTTCTATTTTATTCGGAAGCGGAATCAGCGCTTCGTCGGCAGACGGAATTTCCTTCGAAAGATCATAGGCATCTTGCGCACATCCGCTCCTGAGCAATTTGTCAATAACACTGTTCAACTGCTCGGCTCGGATAATCGCATTCCTCCTAATGGCCAGTTCCACCCATTTCCTGAAGTCCTCTGAATCTCTGTCTTGCGAATCAAACACGGGTTGGTCCGGACCCATTTTCGTAACTCGGACGATACAATTTTCTATAGGCAGTGAAGCCACGACCGCCGACTGATAATCTATCCAGTATGACCGTTCGGCTATCATAGTTTCTGCCGTGCGCTCGACAAGGCAGACGAGGACAGGAACCCTTTGCAGCATCCAGTAGAGATGGTGCCTAGGCATGCACCGAAACTTGAGTCCGCCCGATCTTAAGAAAGGGTCCGTACTGCATTTCACCTGCACGAGCAATAAGCCTTGAATCGGAGGATTACCGCTAAGCGGATATTCGATGGCGCCATCGAGGCCAATGTCTCGTCCGGTAAGGTCACGCCAGATCAATTTGGCCTGGACAACCCAATTGTGCGCGTATGCAACTCCCAAACGCTCGCTGAGTTCCCCCTCATTGGATCCGACGCTCATATGAAATCTCCTTGGGCAAAGGCAGAATTTTACACCATCACAGATCATGCAGATCGTGTATTTGATGACGTAGGATACCGCGAGCGCACGAGCGTTTCGGCGATCTCCGCGTGCACCTATCGGTAACACCTAAACAGACCTGGGAACCGCATTCGCAGGAGCCCTGTAGTCAATTTTGTAGCTGATACGATCCCAAAGGTTCAACTAACTTCAACAGGTTTCAACAGGATTCTCGTAACTCATTGAACCGTAAACAGTAGGAAATATAGCGTTTTCTCCATTCGAGTCGTTGTGCCTTGGGCACAGATGCGTTACTTTTATAAATACTTGATAATAAATAACTTACAAGTAGAACCCCTGCTGCGTTTGCAGGCGGTCTGTTGATCTGTAGCTGGTAGGATCCACACGTTTCAACAGAATGGAACAATTCGTAGAAATCCGGTTTTTCCGGGACCCGACGAAGGTATCTCCACCTGCCGCAATGGCAGGCGATCAACTCCTAAATACTCGGGCCTTCCTGCGCGGCTGATCGTTCGGAGCGTCGGCACATCTCAGAGTTTGCCCACTTGTGCGCTAACGCCCGCCACACAATTATCGCAAAAATGCGTTGACAATATATCGCATTTATGCGATATTTCCCTTGACGAGGAAAGCCAGTGCCAGAGACAAAGGTCTTGATCTTTGCCGACGAAGATGGATCGGCGCCGTTGCTAAACTGGATGGACCAACTTCAGGTGAAGGTGCGTGACAAATGCATTGTTCGAATCGAACGGCTCTCTGAGTTGGGACACGAGCTGAGGCGGCCCGAGGCTGACCTGCTGCGAGATGGGATTTACGAATTGCGCACGCGCTATGGAAATGTCAATTACAGAATTCTCTATTTCTTTCATGAGGGACGCGCGGTTTTGAGCCACGGGTGCTCAAAAGAGGGCTCAGTACCAACCGCAGAAATTGACCGCGCAGTAAACAATAAGAACCGATTCGTAGCGAACTCCATATCGCACACCTATGAGGAGTAAAGTTTATGGCCAAGAAGGAAAAAACGAGCGATGCACTCTCAATCCTTCACGGTCGCTATGTGAAGGACGATCCAGAACGGAGAGCTGCACTCCAAGAAGAACGCGTCAATGCCGAGGTAGCTCGCCTGATTCACGATATAAGGATCGATGCCGGGCTGTCACAACAGCAGTTAGCGGAACTTATCGGGACCACTCAGTCCGTTATTAGCAGACTGGAAGACTCGGATTACGAAGGACGATCTCTATCGATGCTGGACCGGATTGCGCATGCCCTAAACCAAAAGCTAACCGTCGTTATGACGGCGCGTGAGCCAGAGGCTGAAGAAGTTCGCGAAGCGTTTCAGCGAGTCATCCAAATGCTCCGTCGTTCTCGCGGGCTGACGATCGATATATTGGCGGAGAAAACGGACATTGACCGGACGGAATTGATTGCGCTGGAACGTAGTCCAGCGTACAGACCTTCTCCGCTGACCTTACACCGTTTGAGCCAATTCTTTGAAATACCTCCTCGAAAGCTGGCTGTCCTTGCAGGAGCTATTAAAGAAGTGCCCGAGGAATTACGTGAACATGCCCTAAGATTTGCCGCGCAGTCTGATTCGTTCTCAAAGCTCACTAGAGAGGAACAGCGGGTTCTTGACGATTTCGTCAGTTTGCTTAGATCAGAGGGATAGCAATAGCCTGAAGCGGAGTGCCGGATGGACAATACGACTCGCAACGAGATCGAACGGATCGCCGCGAAAACCTTGAGAGACGCGGATCTCAGAGAACCGCCCCTCTCTGTCGAGCGTCTCCTGGAACACATCAGATTATACCGGCACTACTATGACCTCTCTGATCCGGGATTCCTTGATCGTGCGAAATACAAGCTGCAAATCCACGGCCGCAAACTCGTAGATGTTCTCAACAAGGTTCGGCTGCGCGCGGTCTTGTTGTTCGATGAGAGCCGCATCTTCATCGACAACGACCTTCCCAAAATCAAGCACCCGTGGGCCTCATGTCATGAGGCAGGTCATCGCATCCTGCTGTGGCACAAACCTTTCTTCTATGCAGATACGGCAGAGACTCTTGATCCAGCCTTTCAGGCCAAATTAGAAGAAGAGGCAAATTACGCGGCAGCACGTCTACTGTTTCTCGGCAATCGATTCACAACGGATGCCCATGACGTGGAGCCTTCTGTCGCCGGTCTCAAGTTGCTGGCCAAGCATTATGGAACATCGCTGACCACCACACTTCGCCGATACGTTGAACAGGGACCTGATATCGCAATGGCGATGCTCGTCAGCACGCCCCCTTGGTCATCGAAACCGGACGACCAGGAACATCGATGGCGTCACTTCGTCCAATCAGACCGATTTGAGCGGCTCTTTTCCGGCGTGTCGGCGGATACGCTGCGCCGGTTGGTCGACACACACGCTCAACACCGACGCGGCGGCACCGTCGCAGATTTCTCTTTCGTCCTCCTAGACGCGCACGGCGAGCGCCATGAGGTCCAGGCATGGAGTTTCAATAACCAGCATTATATCCTGACTCTGATGGTGGAGCAACGAACAATTGCCGGCAGGCAGATCCTCGTCAATTCCGCGAATGCGCCAGCTTAGAACCTGAGGTGCAAGGTGAATTTCCTACACACGGATTTCCATGGAGGCCCAAACGATGTCGTCCTAGTCACGCTGGACCATCAAGCAAACGTAATGCTCCTCGACGACGTTGCCTTTGCCTCCTATCAATCCGGTCGCCAGTTCAGCTATTACGGAGGATGGGCCACCAATTCGCCGGTGCAAATCCGGCCACCGTCAATTGGCCATTGGCATGTCGTCGTGGACTTAGCAGGCCGCCGAGGGCAATTGAGAGCAGGAATTCGAGTCGTCAGGATCGCATAGCGGTAGTTGGTAAACGGAACGATCAGTAATCGGCCGTACCTGGCCAAGGAGATGTCGCGAATAACGGAGATGCTGGTGTTTGAAGAGCTAATTCGCGAACTACGCAGCCTGGAAGGGCGCCATCAGATCTTAGGTGACCAATGGTTTGGTCCGCCTGGAACTTCGCGAACCCGAAGGGCCTTTGAGCTTAACTAAGGAGAAAGTCATGAAAGTGAAAAACATTAATGGCACAAGTACCAATATCTGCAAATGTGGTAGCTGGCTCGATCATTGGAAAAAGTTCAGTGGCGAATCGCTTCCCACCTACTGCCCTGAAGTAAAGTGCATTCAAAAACCAGAAGTAGGCGCTCATGTCCAGAAGGACAGTTCTGCTGACACCAACTGGTACATAATTCCGCTTTGCAGGACGCACAATGGGGAAACGGGCAAATCTCTGGACGTCAGCGACGCGACTAAACTCGTATCGGCTAACGTCAGCCAAACTTGTGGTAAAGGATAATACGCTGAGAGGCTTGGCCTAAAGTTCGAGTCGAGCACAAGGATCATCGCCCTCGCAGTTTAGGCGTCCGACCTTGTGCTTCGCCTTGACCTCGTCCGGATTGAAAATATTAGCCTCCTGGCCTTTGAGCGATTTGACGATCGTCCGTATTCAAACTGGCATACGTTACATGTTGCCCCGGCAGTCGGTCGCATTCAAATAGCTTCGCCGTCGTCTCTCAGAAGTGCCATGGCCTTCCTCGAATTCCCGACAGGCCGTAGATGGCACACGGAACTCGGATTTGGGGATACACCACCGAAAGGGCAGGTGGTCTGTAGTCGATTTTGTAGCTGCTACGATCCCAAAGGATCCACAAACTTCAACAGGTTTCAACAGGGTTCGCGTAAGTCATTGAACCGTAAGTAGTTGAAAATAAGGCATTTCACTCAAGTAGGTCAAAATGCCTTGGGCGCAGGAGGTCTCCAGTTCAAATCTGGATGCCCCGACCAATAAAGTCAATCGGAGCCCATTGGACAGTGGCGTGTGCGGCTTATAGGGATGCATTCCGGCACCGCGGTAGGCGTAGGATGGGTTTCGGCAAGCGTCTGCGCTTGTTATCCGGCTAAGTGGGCGGGTCTCGATAACTGGATAGGCTACCAATTGGATCATGCATAACCAGTTGATTATTGATGAAATTGCTATTTTGATGATCCAGTCTCGATGGGATAAGCGGTCCCCAACTAGCGGCCTATCCAGTTATCGAGACCCGTATAATTTAAGTTATCCGGCCATCGCAGAGTTTACAGGGGTAGGAGGAGCAATATCCTATGAAGAGGAGCGAAGCGTCCAGAAAGCACCAACGGAAGCGCTCCCAATCGACCAAGGGCGCGCTGATCAAGGGCGTCACCGGCCGCCAGTCCGTCACGATCCTCGACAGTGCGGCGTTCGCGAGCCACATCAATCGCGTAATGAAGGGGCATCCGGGTGTTTACCTCCTCTACCACCGGAAGAGTCCGTACTACGTGGGGAAGGCAAACAACCTCTTGAGTCGTCTCCGCACACACCAGAAGGATCGGCACAAGAACAAGTGGGACGGTTTTGCCATCTGGCGCATTAGAAACACGCGGCTGCTGCGAGACGTTGAGACCTTGATGATCCAGCTACTGAAGCCGGTCGGCAACAAGGTTGCTGGCCGCCTGCCCCTGAAGGCAGACATGGGTCGACTGTTGCAACGCGCTCTTAAGGATGCCCAGCGGGAGATCAACGTGATCGGCAAAGGCATGAGTGCGAGCAAAGGGTAAACCGTGCCGTCGCGCCGGATGACCTGCCGCTGCAGCCGCCGAGCGGCGATGAAAAGGGTTTGGCAGTGAACAATGAGTGGCGCGCTGCTCGCGGCTGAGCGGGAAAGTCGTTAGGCTGATAGGTTGAGCGTGAATTCACATAAATTGCTAGAGAAAGCGCTATCGTCTCCTGCTAACCTTCGCTTCTCGGAGGCCTGCGCTCTCGCCCGCGCCTTTGGATTTCATCTATCGCGAGTGAATGGGAGTCATCACATCTTTGCTCGACAAAGCATCCCGGAACTCCTAAATCTCCAGGAGGTAGAAGGAAAAACCAAACCCTACCAAATCAGGCAGTTGCTTGCCCTGGTTGAACGATATAATCTGTCCCTAGGCGGTGACGAATGACAGACTACCATATCAACATTTTCTTCAGCGAAGAAGACGCTGGCTACATTGCGGATATCCCTGATCTTCCCCACTGCGCGGCTTTCGGCCAAACGCAAGAACAAGCTCTGGCCGAAGTTCTCAAGGCCAAAACGGCTTGGATCGAGGCTGCCAGAGCTGAAGGCAAGCCGGTTCCTCCTCCTTCTTTCAGGCCGGTCATTTATCAGGTATCGAAAGTTCCAGCCTAACTATGCGCTCCAGGGGACGCGGCAAGGGCGGCGCGCCGCTGAGCGCCAACGATAGGCTGAGGATTTACCTTGGAAGAAGGTCATAAGCTGAAGGATTGAATTAAGGTCACGCTCCTCATTATATTTCTTCCCCCCATTGCGCATCCGCGCATCCAAAATCAAGATTGCACGCCCTCGCTCCCAGAATCGCTGCGAACTGCCCTGGCAATAAAAATCCCGTGCCATCGCATCCTTGATCTAAACGATATGAACGTGAAATCCGGTGACGCAAACTGTACAAAGAAATGCTCGCCGACAAGTGCCCAGGCATAGCATCAGGCGATTTCGACGGCAATGGCCAATTGGATTATGGTCTTTACCTTTGGAACAAGAACACTCGGCGGTGCATACTGATTGCATCTCTTGCACAGCAAGAAAAATGGTCGTTTGACGTTATGCGACTATTATGAGTGCAACCTGCCAGGCAGGACCTATTTCGAAACCTTGAAGCCTGGCCGATACGAATCAATGCTTGCAGGTGAGCTTACGGCAAGAGAAATTGCCGAGGGATATGTTGCGCGGTACAGCAGCAAAACGCCCGGCATCTATTTCGGAGCCCTAGAAACCGGGGGAACAGCGTACTTTCGAAAAGGAAATAGATGGGTGAAACTGGAATTCTAAAACCTGTCAGCATAAACGGCTCACGAGGCAGCTCTTCCAGCCTAACTTCCTGCCTCGAGCGGCCGCGCAAAAAGCAGCGTGCCGCTCAGCTGGAGCGTTAGGCCGCGTGAAGACACTCAGTCCGGTTGGATACAGTCACGGACATAAAAGAATCCTTCGGATATGTCGAGAACACGCTCCTAGATCGGTTTAAGCAAGCCGGGTTTGTGCAACACGCCGGGGACAAAGGCGAGAACCGGGAGAAGATCTTGCGCGAGTTCCTGTCCGAACACTTACCAAAGCGTTACGGGGTTACAAAGGGCGAAATCCTCACGAAGCATGGCAAACGGAGCCATGCTGCAGACATCATCATCTACGATGCGGAGAATTGTCCCGTCTTATACGTCGGGGAGACGGCTATACTACCGGTTGAGGGCGTTTACGGAATCATCGAAGTTAAGTCGACTCTTTCCAAGACGGAGCTTGTCGATGCTCTCGGAAAGATCGAATCGTTTAAGAACCTGGCACCGCAAGATCTGTCGATCATACAGACGCGCGAATATGTGACCTTACATAGGCCGACCCGGCCGTTTGGCGCGGTGCTCGGCTTTCAACTCGGAAGCAATTCCCTGAAACATGAAGGGCGACTGAACCTCAGAAACGTGCGCCCTAACAACGGCATCCAGCCGTCGGCGCACGAGGTGCGCCGCGGCTGATGCTGAGCGTTAGACCGGCCCGCGTCTCCACGGGACAGCGGATGAAGACGAATCAGGACATGCGAGATCTTGCGGACCGTCGTGTCGGCGTGAGGATTCACCCCATTCTCCGCCGGGCAGCGCGAGCTCGGCCAACGGAGACTCATGGATAAGATAGCGCTGGAAAAAGTCGGACCTGGGAACCTGTCGGATTGCGGTCTAGGCTGCCTCACGAGCCCGAAGAACCAAGGGTATCAACCCAAAGTCGAGTGGCTGCAAAGGCGCTTTGCCGAGGGGCTGCGCTTCCTGTTGTTCCGCGATGGAGAAGGCAGGCCGCTGGCCTTCCTCGAATACGTGCCGGGCGAATACGCTTGGCGGCCGGTGGACGCCGGGGGCTGGCTGTTTGTGCATTGCCTGTGGGTATACCCCAGAGGGCAGAAGGTGGGCGGGCTGGGTGGCCGTTTGATCCGTGCCTGCCTGGAGGAAGCGCGGCAGTCACGCACCGCAGGCGTGGCGGCCATGGTGAGCGAGGGACCCTGGATGGCGGGAAAAGAGGTGTTTCTCAAGCGTGGATTCACACAGATCGCAGAAGCCGATCGATTCCAGTTGGTCATCCACCGCCTAAGAGAGGGCCCCGAGCCGCGCTTCCGCGACATTGGCCGCAACCTAGCAAAGTACCGGGGCCTGCACATCGTGTATTCCGCTCAGTGCCCGATGCTGCCCAAGTCGGTGAACGACCTGTCGGAACTGGCAGCCGAACACGGCTTGGAGTTGAAGGTCACCGTGCTCAACAACGCGCGCGAAGCTCAAAACGCACCCTCTTACTATGGCGTTTTCAGTCTGGTGTGGAATGGGCGGCTGCTGTCGGATCATTATGTAAGCAAAGGACGATTCAAGAACCTCTTGCAGAGGGAGATCCTGAAAGAAAGGGATCGAAGGGACCTGTCCTCTTGAATACAAGCCGACCGCGGTCTAACATGCGGATCAACCCGGCGGCGCTGCGCGCCGCGGCTGATGCCGTGCGTTGGACCGTCAACGCAAGGTGGGGGGCATGACTGGTCGAGCGGCACTTGCCTTTATTCGCAAGCACGGGGTGGTGTTGGAGTCAGCTCGCGGCGAGGTCCCATGTCTCGCCGAACGAATCGCTGGTGGAAGGATGCGCGGAAGCTGGTGGGCTCACCCACGGAGCCACGAGATTTTCGCCCTCACGCGCTACGTCCGAGAATCGGACGAGGTTCTCGTCTGTCGCTTGGTTCGGGGCAGGATCACATTTGTGCATCGGCGCCTTTGGCCTGCTCTTGTTCGCTTGGCGAATCGGCTACCGACCGATTCCCTGGCGAAGGTGCGGGAGATTCACACCGCGTCGGGTCGCCATCGGACTGAGCTCGTGCCCTTTCCCGGCTGGGTTCCGTCCGGCGTCCGAGAGGCGGCTGGCCATATGTCCGAAGAGGCTGCGCTGGCTCAGCTCGGTGGTGGGGTCTCCCCTCGAGGCGCGGACCAACAACCGGTTGAACGCGCCGGCCCGCGCGGTGCGCCCTCAGAAAGGCGACGATCAAAATCGGCGCCGGCCGCGCGTTAACCGGCGCGTTGGACGGCGACGAAAACAAACATGAACAGGCAAGAGCCTTCGTGGATCGATAAGCGCTGGCCGTACGTCACGCTTGCGGCGGCGGTCGTACACATGGCGGTGTTCCTATCTATGCATCCCGTCTGGTCGCTGGAGCATCCGGCGTGGCTGTTTTCCCTGCTTCCGCCGATGCTCTTTCTTCATCAGTTCGGAGAGTTCGCCCTCCCCGGGGGTTTTCCGCGGTGGTGGAACGAGGTGCAGTGGCGAAGCACAGATCCGGAGTTCCCTTTTTCAAAGCGCCTCGCGCGTCAGGTGAACCTGGGACCAATCGTCGTGGCCGTCTATGCAGCGGCGGTGCTCAATGAACACGCCATCTGGTTCGGGTTCTTTGTCGTGAGCATGATGTTCGTCAATGCCTGGTATCACCTAAGCCATTGGTATGCGGATGGACGCTATGCCCCGGGAAGCTTGACCGCTCTCGGGGTGATCTCTCCGGCTTTCTTCGTTGCAGTCTGGCGCTACGTGTACACCGGCCTCTTGCCATGGCCGGTAGCCGCCGCGGTATTTCTTATGGCGTTCATCCCGAACGCGGCCGGCTTTGCCATCATGCGGAAGCGCCTCGCAGCCCGGGTCCGGCCGCCGTCTAACGCGCAAATGGATCCGACGCGGCGGTAAATCGAAACTCCCCGCGGTTCATTCGTAATCGTTGGGCGGCTTAAGCATCTATTGGGCAACCTTTTAGTGCCAAGATGACAGACATAAAATTGTTAGATTTAGTATTCTGGTATCAAGCAAACGAAATTGGGTAGTTTTAAACGCGGTAGCCGCCCAACACAGGCATTCAGCGGACACGCTTCGCGTGCCGCTGATGCCAAACGTTAGCCAGCCTAAGTGAAAGTGATCGAAGGAGAAGGAACATGCGGAAACTGATCGTTTTCAATCAGGTGTCGCTGGATGGTTACTTTACAGACGCGAACGGCGACATGAGCTTTGCGCGCAAGGACAACCAAGACGCGGAGTGGAACGCATTTGTTGCAGGCAATGCCAGCGGCGGAGGCATGCTCTTGTTCGGCAGGATCACTTACGAACTCATGGCCAGCTTCTGGCGCACACCGCTGGCGGCAGAGAATATGCCTGTTGTGGCCGAACGGCTGAATAATCTTCCGAAGGTCGTGTTTTCGAGAACACTGGACAAGGCGTCGTGGAACAATACCAGGCTGGTAAAGGGCGACCTGATCGGTGAAATACGAAAGATGAAGAAAGAGCCGGGAGAGGACGTGGCGATTTTGGGAAGTGGTAGCATTGTTTCCCAATTGGCGCAGCACGGTTTGGTCGATGAATACCAGATCGTGGTGAATCCCGTCGCTCTCGGCAAAGGTAGGACGATGTTCGACGGCATTCAAGAGAAAGTGCCCCTGAAGCTGACAAAGACGCGGACCTTCGGCAATGGGAATGTCTTGCTGTGCTACGAGCCGATGGCGTGAAAAGGGAGCACTAGGACGGATTCGCATTCTCAAGCCGGGTAAAGAAAATGAGTTTTGCTCACTGACTAGTGATCTTAGGGATGGAGAGTAGAACTGATGACCCTGGCTAACAATTCGCTCGAGGCGACTTGCAACGGTTTTGCCGTCGCACCCGGCTGAGCTCAAACGTTAGACCTCCCTGGTCCGTCACCACACGAGGGGAGCAACAAAAGACTTGCCATCAGAGCTTAATTGTTACTACAATATGTCTATGCCCACCTGGGACGAATTCAAGCGGCGGAGCAACATCGAGCTTCACGGCTTGGACTTCGAGGGGGCCGACGCCATTTGGGACAACTTCACCGTCACCCGTGAGGACATCCGGGAAGACTATGGCGAGAAACGGATGGTGACGTTCGGAATTCTGAATGGCGAGGTCGTCGTCCTCGTCCATACGGACCGCCACGACAACATGCACATCATCTCATTACGCAAGGCAGAGAAACATGAAGCGCGTTATTACTTTGAAATCGCCCAAGACTATTTCCGCAAAGGCCCTTGATCCTAACAATCCTCCCTGGTCCGAGGAGATGTTGGGTCCGCCAATGGTGCGTCGTGGCCGAGGGCCGCAGAAAGCACCGACGAAGGTCTTGACCACTATACGTCTCGATGCCGACGTCATCGCTTTCTTTCGAGCCCAAGGGCGGGGATACCAAACCCGCATCAATGAAGAACTTCGTCGCGTGAAGGAGCGGGGTCTAACAACGCGCTCCTGCAGACCCGGAAAAAGCGCGGGCCGCTGAGCGCTGGCGTTAGCTTGCTGCGATGCAGTCGGCGAACAGTTGGAGGTTGTCATGGGCAAACGGATAGAAGTGCTGTTGGGGAGACAGGTCTTGATTGCGTACGAGAACGAGAGGAAGGCCTTCGAGTTCGATTGCGCGACGGGCGATAGAGATCACCCCACGGTGACGGGGCATTTCTCTATACTTCGTAAACACCGCACATACACGAGTCACAAGTACAATGTGCCAATGGACTACGCGATGTTCTTTACTCACGATGGTAAAGCGATCCACAAGAGCCACGCGGTCGGTCCCATCTCGTGTCTAAAGTACGCTGGTTTTGATTACTTTGGCTCTCATGGATGCGTCCGGCTTGCGGATAGCGACGCGAAGGCGCTCTTTGACTGGGCGCCGATGGGTTCACCCGTCGACGTACGAGGCTAGGCACCGATAGGAAGCCTGGGCTTGGCCATCGCGTGGGGGCAAGCTAACACGGCGATGCAGCGGCCGGCTACGCCGGCCGCTGATCACTATTCCGTTAGAGGCCAAGAGAGAACCCAAGAGTCATGGCCCAGGACTGGCAGACATCCAGATGATATCAATTCACTGTGGTCGCGACCTTGCGCGGCGCGCTCCCGGCAACTATCCGTTTGCCGTGGTTATCCAAGCCGATAAGGCGGTTCGTAAGCGCATTGGTCTGATCGAGGCACCAATCTCGCGAGGGCATCAGCGTGCGGGCATATCGCCTCGGATCCTCACCGGCAGCGACCGTGTTCTGATAGATCCTGTTCCAGATGCAGGTTAGCGCCGGGTCAGCCTCGCAGCTGCCATTGATGCGCGCCCCCCGCAAGGTCCGTTGCGAAGATTCTTCTGGCACCAGCGCATGGTGCAGCCGACATAGTTCAAATGATCCTGGATGCAGTCACCGCAGCTCATACATCCCAAAGTCGCCTTCCTGTAGATAGTAGATAATGCCATAGCGGCATGCCAAAAGCCTCCAGATCTGGCTGAAGCGCCGGGCGCGGATCGCTCGGCTTTCAGGCGCCTACTCAGAAAACGCGCCCCGTACGATTCGGGGTCAATCATGTGCCGGTGTACAACCTTGGACATCCGCTGTTGCCAGGACATGTGATGCTTGATCCATGCCAACTGGTACGCGCCCTGCCCTGTGCTTAATCCATCGCTCGCGCGCGGCCACAGGTAAAACTCATCCGGTATCTCGAAAATCAGTTCTTCGATCCTTCCCTTCCAGTCCGTGCCGATTTCCGCCGCCCGATCCATAATCTTCAAGCAGTCACTGTGCGAGAGCCCTAAGCCGCCGATATGGCCGCCGGCAAAGCCGAGTCCTCGAGTCGCTGCGAGCATCAATGCCGCTCGCTCCAGGCGTTCAGGCTTCTTCTCAACTTCCAGCCTTTGCTGCAGCTTTTCAGGAATGTTGCACCCGGCGATTTCGCCGGCCCGCATCATCCTGCCAACCGTCGCTGTCGGCACATAAATGTTTGCGATGACCGGCACATCGGACAGGCCCTCTCCTGCGAGGTATTGCTTGAGTTCATAGAGCTTGCGCAAATTGTATCCAAGTTGGGTAATAATGAAGCGGGCCCCTGCGGCAATCTTCAGCTCGAGCTTGTAGAATTGCATCATCTGATCCGCTTCGCGGGCTTTGAAGGGATTCACTACCGCACCCGCAAAAACACTGAACGGCGAAGTTTTGACTTGTCGTTTGCCAATACTGTATTCAAGCCCCTGGGCAAGTGCCTGGATGAGCTGGATGATCAGGACAGAATCGAAATCAAAAACCGGTTTTGCTTTTCCCAGGAAAGCCGACTTGGGCGCGTCCCCGGTAAGAGCGAGGATGTTCTCCACGCCGATACGAGCGCATGCATGCAAACGTCCCTCGAGGAAACTGCGATTCCCATCTTTGCCGGTGAGATGGGCCAGAGGCGTCAGATTATGCTCGATCACAAATGAGGCGAACGCTTCCGGTGGCAGAGAAGGATTGCCACCGGGAAGATCCGTTAAACTGATGACTTTCACTCCGCGGGATTCGCGCGCAGCATCACGCACGAATACTTCCGCTTCCGGCGCGGAATGATCGCGCCCCAGAACAAGTTCCGCCGAGCAGAAAAACTCTCCCGCCTCCAGCGCGGACTTCAAATGGTTCATAGTAATATCCTGATCTTTCTCCACATCAGGAGCAAGCACATCCATTCAATTTCGGGGACAGGCGCCATAACCTCGAAATTACGATGTTTGAATCTCACCTGTCATGGAATAATTTCGAGGTTATGGCGCCTGTCCCCGAAATTGAGGAGGCCAGATGCGGAATTCTCCGCTGCAGTGTAGCAAGGCGAAAAGATATAGCATGCCATCATAGTAACGATACCGGCCGGACGGAACCGTCAGGTTCCACAAGGCCTCGAGGAACTGCCGAGCGCGAGGCTGGGTCGCTGCAAGGCTGGCTACGGCGTTCATCGCAACGAGGCCTGTAGAATGATCGCTGCCGAGTTGATTGCCGCCCAGGGTGTGCCTATTCCCGTAGTCGGCTATTCCTCTGGACTCGAAAAATGCCTGCAGTCGATCGCTAAGCTGCCTTTCCCTGACATCTTTGGACCACCAGACCCAATCGACCGACCAGTTCATAGCGGTACGCCACGCATCGTACTGAAAATTGTCGCGCATGCCGCCCCGAAGCGTACCGTTGAAATTGGCATAATCCGGAGCGAGGCCTGTGATGGGATTCGTGACTTTCTGAAAGAAATCGCGGCTGGCTGCGGCAGCCTGAGCCCAGAAAGCCCTGTCCGCCGCCGGTCCCCATCGCGCCCACAGTTCATAGAAGGCAGGCAGATGATACGAAGGATCGGTATAGTCGGTATCCGGTGTAAACCGGACCATGGCGTATCCGGGATCAAACATCGGCCCCGCGGTCCGGATGCCGCGAGATGTCGGGCCCGCGATCAGCGCACGATGTCTCATATCTGTGAGAAGGCGGTCAGCCGCGGCCTGGTAGTCGATAGATGCCGATGCCGTTGCCCCAGCGCCCGGCGGCGAAGTAGTAGCGACATGGCGAAATACTCTTCGCCATCCGGCGCCGGCATTTCGTCGTTGGGCGTGCCGTCGGTCCTCATCGACCACGAGAAATAGCCGCGCCCGGGGTGACCGGGCTCGTCGCGGTACATGTAGGTCCTGGCCCAATTCCACAGCGCGTCAAACTCGGCTTTTTTGTTCAGTTGCACCGCGATCATCATGCCGTAGGACATGCCTTCGGAGCGTACATCGTTGTTGTTGATGTCACTTAGATAGGCCAGCGGGCCGTTGGCGTTGGCGCCGGCCGGGTAATAGACGGCTCTGTGTGTTCGGGTCGCCATGAAACAACTGCTGGAAGACGGCGTTGATCTTGGCGGCCACCTCCTGCGGGGAATAGCCGGATTCGACGAACAGGTTGCGGTACCTGCCGGTAGCAAACGACCCTGCACCGTTGTCGCTTCGATCAGCCGGTCCGGTCAGCGATTCACGGGGAGCTGCGGGAAGTGGATTCACCACGGCGATAGCTTTCCGGCGGGCCGAGGTAGCTTGGCTTCAGGCCGCCCAGGTCCACAACGATCTTCTGCAGCACGACTGCCGGGATCGACCATCCAGATCTTGAGCGTGTGATAGCCGGCACTCGGCAGGGTGTGGGTCGACTGGACGAAGCGGCAGGCGTCTTTCACGGATTCTTCCCATTGCCGGTTTCCGTTCCGGGCGTCGAAGTCCCTGGGCACGATGTCGATGATCTGAGGCGGCTGATCGTCGAAGGAAACGGCGTAACGCAGGCCGCGGCCGGGCACAAAATTCAATGTCGGGGCGACGATTGCCATGCACGTTGACGCTTGCCGGAATCAAACAGGTACATCTTGTATTCAAGGCATGGCGAGTCCTGCGGCGGGGTCACGCTCGCGGCGGTGACGGGCATGATCGTCATCGCCGACAGGGTCCGCCCGTAGTCATCGATCTTCTCCCAGCGAACCTGTCCGGCGGGGATGTTCTTCGTGTAGTGCTCGGCTTCGATGGAGACGTAGCCCTCGCCCTCGACAAAGCCGTCGAGCGATCAAGCGACCACTCGCTGCGGATTGAACGACTCGACCTTCACATTGACGCTCTCGCCCCCATTCCGCGCGAGCTTCACTGTGCCGCTGGCTCGAACCCGCCGGCGCCTTGGGCCAGTCCACGGTCACCCAGAGGCGCTCTTCCTTGGCGATCGTCCCCTTGGCTGCACTGAGCACGATCCAGGGATCGCTGGCCGTGGCTGTGAAGTCGAACGAGGCCTGTCCGCGGTTGAACACGTCGATGTAATGGCGCTGCTGGTTGAACGCGTCGAATCTCGGCAGGACCGGATCAGCCATGGCTCCAGGCCAGGCCGATGCGGAGCCCTCCACGGCGACGCCCATCGCCGCCGCGTCCGGCAGTTCAATCCGGGTGACCCGGGGCATGACGTTCTGCGGTGGATCCTGCCAGATCGTGTAGCCGATGTGCACCTGGTCCATGAAGTGGTTCCATTTGCCATCGGCAAAGGTGTGGTTGTAATACGCCATCAGGTCCGCATCGGCCTTGAAACAGGGCCTCGGCCTGCTCGGCCAGATCATTGGTGCTGGCGCGGCCCTGCTGTGCATACAGGGCGTTCTTTCCCGCCGTGACGTACAGCTCATTCACTTGCGCGCAGGCCTTGGCGGGAAACAGCACCAGCTCGTAGAAAGCATCCCGCGCGTCGCGGCAAGTTTGCCGTAAATCTCCTCGGCCTTGGCCGTGATGGCCTTGAAATCCGCCACCACCGTGTCTGCTTCCTGATAGTTCGTCAGGCTGTACGTGGTCGGTTCCAGCAGCTCGGGCTTGCGCCGGCCGTTGTACTGGGTGTACTTGGAAATGATGTCGGCGATGTCCTCGGCATACGTCGGGCCGAATTCCCGTGCGGCCCAAAGCCGCGTGTATTCGTTGATGTTCTGGTTGGTCCATTGGTTCGTATTCCAGGCCAGGTGCATGAAATACTCGATGGGGAATTCCAGGCCCTTGAAGTGGCCCACGTTGACGATCCAGATCCGGTCGGCGCCGTATTCTTTGGCGAGGGTCATCTGCTCCCAGACCTTGGGGATCGGGTTGGTGTTGATCCATTTGTAGTTGCGCGGCCCGCCGACGTAGTCGAAATGATAGTAGATCCCCGCGCCGCCGGCTGCGCTTGCGTTCGGCTTCGGTCGGCAGCCGGCGGATGTTGCCCCAATTGTCGTCGGCCCACAGCAGCGTCACATCGTCCGGAACGCGCAGGCCGGCGTTGTAGTATTCCTGCACTTCCTTGTAGAGGCACCAGAGCTGGGGCACTTTGGTCACATCGGGATTGATCTCCTCGGCGATCATCTTCCGCTGAACGTCCACGATCTCTTCCAGCAGGGCCATGCTCTGGGCCACGGTGCCGCCCGGGATCATCGGCGTGTCATTGGCCCCGCGCAGAGCCGATGGTGATGATGCTTTCATAGTTCTTGTTGCGCCGGATGCCCTCCCGCCAGAAGTTCTGCAGCACGTCGGGGTTCTTGTAATAGTTCCAGCTCCCGAGTGTTTTCTGATAACGCCGGTCCCACTCCTTCTGCGCCCGCAGCATCGGCTCCTGATGGGAGGTGCCCATGACGATGCCGTATTCGTCCGCCAGCCTGGGATTGTCGGGATCGTCCTCGTTGAACGCGTTGTTCCACATCGCCGGCCAGAGGTAGTTGCCCTTCAAGCTCGGAGGATCACCTCGAAGATCCTGGCGTAGAACTCGCTGTTGTAGTTGGCCACGTTCGCGGGGATCGGAGGATCGGTGTTCGGCAGGGACCGTGCCGAATTTCTCCGCGACCCAGCCGCTCAGGTCCGGCGCTTCATCGTTCAGGAAAATGCCGCGATATTTGACGGAGGGTTCGCCCTGCTCGTACTTGCCCGCCTTCACGAACAGCGCGTCCTTGTGCTGGACCGGCACATCCGCCCACCAGTACCATGGCGAAACGCCCATCTGCTCGGACAGGTCATAAATGCCGTAAATGGTTCCGCGCTTGTCGCTGCCGGCGATGACCAAGCGCGCTGGCGACGTCGGGCAAAGGATTGGGCACGACCTGAAGGAAGAACGATTCCCACTTGCCGGCGATCTGGCTGGATGTCGATCTTTCCGGCCTTGACCAGAGCGTCGATGATCTGGCTCTTGCCGATGGTGCCGACGATGATGGCATTCGTTCCGAGGCTATCTGCGTCATTGTAGATCGCCGCCTTGCGGCCGGTGACGCGAGCGATGTCGGCCTGCAAGATCGTTGACGGCGCGGATCACGCCCGGCCAGTCCTTGGCAGTCCACATAGATGGTTGCAGCGACTGTCTCCCTGCACGATGGGGAAGCTGCCCGGAGTGCCGGCAGTCACTACATATGGGGTCTGGCCGAGTCCATAGGCATCATGGCCAGGAAAACAAAGGCACAGCGCCACGACAATGGCGGTATTGATCCAAGAGGTTGCGCGCATGATGGGCCTCCACGCATCATCCTATCCTTTTCAGGTATTTCCGGGCGAACTTCAGGAATATCAGCCAGTCGGGTGTGTCGCTGTGACCGCCCTTGTGCAATCTGAAACCGATTTCGCCCGAAATCAGCTCGACATCGGGACCAGGCATTTCTTTGGTGCCGAGGTCCCTCTTCCCCAAAAGGCGATACACCGGTTCTGCACCAACGCACGCCAGGAATTCGCCGCGAGGATCGGACCACTGGTCCTGCGTGCCGCCGGTGATAAACACAGGGCGCGGCGCGCACAAGGCGATCAGCTCGTGGGCATCCACCGGCATGTCATTCCAGCGACCGCCATATTTGAGGAAGTTGCCTGCCATCCAGTGGTATTCACCCGAGCCGGCGACGTTGTCCACGGTCTCGCCCCAGTTGCGGCGAGATAGCTTGGCGCCCGCCTCCCCGGAACAGCTTGAATACACAATCGCAAATCGCGGGTCGAAGGCCATGGCAACGAGCGCCGCCTTGCCCCAGCGTGAATGCCCCTCGAGGCCTACCTGCCGGGAATCGACGGATTTGTCTGTCTCAAAATAGTCCAGGGCGCGGCTCAGGCCCCAGGACCAGGCGGCCAGGACACCCCACTCGTCAGGTGTTCTAGGCTCCCCTTTGTTGACCAGGCCGATGATGCCTGAGGTTAACCCGGCGCCGTTATCCGCTTGAATTGAGCCAGTGCTAAAAGCCGCATAGCCCCAACCCGTGGCGAGAACTTGTGCCATGGCGGAGCCAGCACCCGCAGCGCTGGCACCGCCCGTCCGGGCTCCTGCTCCTTGGGGCTGGGCAGGTTGGGCTGCCGGGCCCGGCATGCCGCCCCTGCCGCCAATGCCCGTCCCGACCACCATGATCAAAGGCACCGGCCCACGCGCATTGGCGGGCGTATACATCGTAAGGTTGACGCTTGGATTCGCGGCAGGGTAGGCGGAGTTGTCCACGTGTCCGACCACTGTTTTCATATTCGCGATCCCGCCCAGGACGTTGTCGGCGCTGCTGGTAACTTCCCAGGCAATTTTCGGAGTGTTCTCGGGAATTCTCCCGTAAATCTCAGCGAAGAAATCGTTCAATATTTCCCCGCGCCGCTGCTTCCTCCAGGTATTTGCGTCTTTGACCGGCCGGCCGTTTTTCAGGATCAGCGGATTGGGAAGCGGGTAGGGATTAGCTTTGGTCTCATCATAATTCGACCAGTTCCCCCAATTCGATCGCACGTAAGTGTTCCCAGCGTCGTCATACCAGTTCGTGCTGCCGCTTCTTTGGTTGGTGAATTGGGGCCGGTTCGGATCTTCAGCGGCGGGCGGGAATGGTTCTGGCGTTGGAAGATGCAATAGATCCATCAATCGCTGACGGTCCTGTGCGGCGGTTAAGCTCTTGCTTTGCGCCGGAGCGAAGAGACCACTGCTAAAGAGCGCCACAAACAAGGCGACACAGATTCCAAGGGTGAGCGACTTCTTCATATGCCACCTTCTCAGGTCCTCACGCGCAAAAGGATTTTTTGCAGATCTTCTTCGCGTGATGAGTTGCCGACCATAATCTCGAATGTGCCGGGTTCCACCACATATTTCATGTCGATATTGTGGAAGGCCAGGGATTCGGGAGTGATGTCCAGGGACACCTCTTTTTTCTGACCGGCCTCAAGCGTAATCCGCTGGAAGCTCCTGAGCTCTTTCACGGGCCGGGTGACCGAACTGACCTTATCGCGGATATACAGCTGGACCACTTCGTCACCGGTCCGATCCCCGACGTTGGTCACATCCACAAGCACCGAAGTAGATTCGTTTTTGCGGATCGTTGCCTTTTTGAGGCGGGGCTTGCCGAATTTGAATATGGTATAGCTCAGGCCAAACCCGAATGCGTAGAGCGGACTGACATCGTCAAAGAGATATCCCCGGCGCGCGGCAGGCTTGTAATTGTAGTAGGCGGGGATGTGTCCGGCAGAACGAGGTATGGTAATCGGCAGTTTGCCGCCGGGATTCATGTCGCCGAACAGCACCTCGGCAACAGCCCGGCCAGTCTCCTGGCCGAGATACCAGCACTCGAAGATCACGGACGCCTTTTCAGTCAGGTTGCGGATGGAAATCGGCCGGCCGTTAAAAAGGAAGGCAATCACCGGCTTTCCTGTAGCCGCGATCGCATCGACCAGTTCATCCTGCAGGCCGACCATATCGAGCGAGGCCCGGTCGCCCAGGTGGTTCAATGCCCAAGCCTCGCGCGAGGTCTGTTCATTGCCGCCAATGGCCAGGACGACTACGATCGGCTTCTTGGGCCACTTTAACGGCCTCTGCAATGCTCTTGCGATCCTCTTCCGGATTGCTGGGAACGACCTCGTCCTGCTGCCAACTTCCGCCGATCGTGATCTTGCAGCCCTCGTGGTAGAGGATTTCGACTGAATTGCCTGACACGCTCGCGGATACCCTGCAACAAGGTCGTGCAGTACTTGGGTTTGCCGCTGTACCCGCCCAGCATCTGTCGATCCGCGTTGGGCCCGATGACGGCGATCGTCCGGATTTTGCTGATGTCCAAGGGGGCGACATTGCCATCATTTTTCAGCAACGTGATGGTTTTGCGCGCAGCCTGCAAGGCCAGATTGCGATTGTTTTCACAGCCGACGATTTTCTCCGCGCCATCGGGATCCACGTAAGGATTTTCAAACAATCCAAGCCTGAACTTCCAGGCCAGCATCGGCGCGACAAGTTCATCCAGGAGAGATTCCTTCACGATGCCCTTGCGCACAAGCTCCGGAATGTGGAGGTAGCAGTCAGGGTCGGGCAATTCGATGTTGACGCCTGCCTTGATCGCGAGCGCCGCGGCCTGCCTGCCGTCTTCCGCAACGTAATTGCCGAAAAACCCGGGCCTCTCATGCAATTCGCGGATGGCAAAATAATCGGACACGATAAATCCCTTAAATCCCCATTCCTTGCGCAAGACATCGCGGAGCAGCCAGGCGTTGGCGTGAGATGGCACGCCGTCAATTTCGTTATAGGAGGCCATAACGCTTATGGCGCCGCCCTGCTGAATGGCTCGTCGGAACGGGTAGAAGAAAACGTCGCGCAGAACGCGCTCGGACACGTTCGCCGGCGAACAGTTAATGCCGGATTCCGGCTGGCCGTGTGCCGCGAAATGTTTGAGCGTGGCAATGACGTGTTTTGCATCTTTGAAAGCGCCGTCACCCTGGAACCCCGCACCGCGGCGATGCCCATGCAGGAAACCAGATAAGGATCTTCGCCGAAGGTTTCCTCCACACGCCCCCAGCGCGGTTCCCGGGCAACATCCACTACCGGAGTGAGCGCCTGGTGCGTCCCGCGGGAGCGCGCCTCTTCTGCGGTCATTTCGTAAAGTCGTCGAACGAGGTCAGGATCGAAAGTTGCGCCCAGCCCAATGGGCTGGGAAAAGCTGGTGCCATCGACAGCAGCGTGGCCGTGGAGACATTCTTCGTGGAAAATCACCGGAATGCCAAGCCGGCTATTTTGGATGAAAAACTTCTGGATGGCATTGGTCAGTTCAGCCATTTCCCGGGCATTTCTGCCGCCGCCCGCATCGCTGGGCCGTCCGACCTGTCCCAAGCCATTGCCATTCTTAAAGCATCTCTTGGATTTTTGCGGATCAAAACTGCCTCTTCTCATCCACCAACATGCTGCTCTTCTGTTGCCAGACACAAAGCATCTGGGCCGCCTTTTCTTTCAGCGTCATCCGTGAGAGCAGATCCTTGACCCGGCGTGCCACAGATAATCGTGGATTTAAATAATCCGCGGGTGCCCGTGCGGTGACTTTGCGCTTCACGATTTTCCTCCCCCCTCTTCCTGATTAAGTACTCGAGGCAGTTGCGAATAGCTTGCGTCGCCGGGCAAGTTCATCCTGAATGGTGAATTCCATCTTCCTGCTGATGCTGTAAAAGCACAGCAGACCCACGCCGATGGCAAAGGGGATTGCCGGGAAGATGCTTGCGGTCAGGCGAATGCCCAGCAAGGCCTTCCCGGTCTGTTCTGCATTGGGGATATACCCATAATGCCACAGCAGCCATCCGCCAATGGCGCCGCCAAAACCGAGGCCGGCTTTCAGACCGAAGACGATGGCCGCAAACACTACGCCTGTAGCCCGGCGTCCGGTCTTCCATTCCGAATAATCGGCAACATCAGCCATCATTGCCCACAACAACGGAATCGTCGTGCCGTAGGCAAGCTGGGAAAGCGCCTGCAGGACGAAGGCAAGCACGACACCGCCCGGCGGAATGAGGATAAAAAGGGCCCAGAGGACTGTAGTCAATGAAAGGCCCACGATAAAAACATTCCTCTTGCCGAACCGTGTCGCCAGCATTTTTGAAAACATAATGCCGATCAGGGTCGTGACGAGGCCGAAGACATTGAACAGGCTGAACGTCGTTCCGACGATGGCGTCCGTATCCTGGCCGGCCGGCGCCATACCCACGGACTGAAGAAGCGAGAGCATGGCGCCCTTGTCCGTGTAGTATTTAAAGTAGAAGAGCATGTCTCCGCCGCGCAGCGCGAGCGTGACAAATATAAAGATCGTCAGCAGAAATAGGGCGAGCCATGGACCATTCTGCAGCAGGTCTTTGAAGTCCTGTGCAATCGAAGTCTTCTGTGCCGGATCCGGCTTGACCCTCTCCTTCGCCGATAGAAAAGTGATGAAGAAAAAAATTACCGCAAGGACGCAGAAAATCCCCATGGTCCACTGGTATCCCTTGGCGCTGTTTCCCTGACCGAAGTATTTGACCATAGGCAACGCCAGGCCCTGGATGGCGACAGCGGCCAGCATGGCGAAAATAAATCGATAGGACGAAAGGCTGGTGCGCTCGACAACGTCGCCGGTCATCACTCCGCTTAGAGCCGAATAAGGCAGGTTATTGGCGGAATAGACGGTCATCATAACAATGTAAGTGACGTAAGCGTAAATGAGCTTGCCGGACGGGCTCAAGTCCGGCGTGGAAAAGGCGAGGAAGCCCATGATGCCGAAAGGAATCGCGGTCCAAAGAATCCAGGGGCGGAATTTGCCCCAGCGAGTATTGGTGCGGTCGGCCACCACACCCATGATGGGATCGAAGATGGCATCCCAAAAGCGGGCCACCAGAAGCAGTGTTCCCGCAGCCGCTGCCGAAATACCGAAGGTGTCCGTATAGAAACTCAGCTGCAGTATCAGCATGGTCTGGAAGATGAAATTGGCGGCGCTGTCGCCCAGGCTGTAGCCGATTTTTTCGCCGATGGAGAGTTTGGGGGATTCATTCTGCATGTGCTGCTCCTTTATCCCGACAGGCGTGAGTGCGCTTGTTTTGGGCTATGTAAAGACAGCCACGAATGACACGAAGCGGCACCGCCGCAATAAAAAATCTCAGCGCAGAGGGCGCAGGGCACGCAGAGAAGACGCTGAGCAGGGCAGATGATCCGGTCGAACTCCTGCAAGAGCGCAAGCAAAATCATTGTTTTGTTTTCTCTGCGCTCTCGGCTACCTCTGCGGCCTCTGCGATGAGCTGTTGCTTTTCTCGCCTACAGGGCAAGGACCTCTACGTAAATTTAAAACCACACTTCACTTGATCAGGATCATGCCGGTCATGATGCCGGACGTGCCTTTACCTGGCTGGTTGCCCCCCGCAAAAACCGCAAATGTCCCCGGTTCCTGAACACGCCTGCCGTCGACCGTGACTCTCGAGAACTGCCGGGGTTGCAAGCTGAACTGAACTGTTTTTCTTTCCCTGGGTCGCAGAAAAATGCGCTGGAATCCTGCAAGCGAGTGAATCGGCCCGGGCTGCGATGTGCCAACGGCCTTGAGGTAAATCTGAACCACCTCCTCGCCTGCCAATTTCCCTGTGTTCTCGACCTCGACAGAGACATGAACTGAGTCACCGGTCCTGGTCTCTTTTGGGTAACTCAGATTGCGATAAGCAAAGGATGTGTAGCTAAGGCCATACCCGAAGGGAAACAGCGGCTCACCTTTAAAGTAGCGATAGGTCCTGCCCTCCATCCTGTAATCGGTAAACGGCGGCAGTTGATCGGTCGACTTGTAGAAGGTCACAGGCAATCGCCCTGCCGGATTGTAATCGCCGAACAGCACATCCGCCAGGGCTGAACCGGCGGCCTGGCCCGGATACCATGCTTCTACGATTGCAGGCACATGGTCGCGCGCCCAGTTGACGGCCAGTGCGCTGCCGTTCAGGAGAACAAGGACTACCGGTTTTCCCAAGGCCGACATCCTTTGCATCAGGTCTTCCTGAACGCGTGGCAATCCCAGCTGAACGCGGTCTCCCAACTCAAATCCTTCCACAGGAACTCTCATTTCCTCGCCTTCGAGCCTTGGCGAGAGGCCGAGCACAAGCACCACAGCGTCGGCCTGCCGCGCTGCGTCGAGCGCCACCTGGTCCGGAGTTCCGCCCGGACGCGACCACACCAATTGGATGCCGGCATCGTTGAGGTATTCATGGAAGTTGAGGCGCACGGCATAAAGCCGTCCTGCCTGCAGCTCGACTGGTGCATAACGGTAGGCTTGATCATGAATGCCGTTGAACTGCACCACCTGTTTGCCGTCCAGGTAGAGCTCGAAAGCATTCATGCCGATGGCGCCGAGCTGATAGGTCCCGGTCGCGGGAGCTGAAAGAAAGCCGGTCCAGCGCACGCCGAAGTCGTCGTCGTTCATGTCCGGCCGCGGCGCCCCATCCCACCACTGAAAATCAACCTCGGGATCCAGGCGTGTAAACAGCGGCTTTGGATCGCTCGGGATATCGCCGACCCGTTTGCCGGAGTTCGGTACGGTCAGCTCGCGCGGCTTGTGCGCCTGCCCGTCGAAGTTGCATACATTGAAATATTCGCCCCTGAGACCGTGCGGGGAATCGATGCCGTTCGAAACGAACAGGGCGTCGGTTGGGACCACCTCAAAGCTGGGCATGTTGACGGCGATCTCGCTTCCGCGCGCATAGAGCACGCGAACGCCGGGAGCCGCCTTGCGCCGGATCCCTTCGAGCGGCGTGATCGGCTCGCTGGGGACGCCCGGGTAGTCGCCGACCAGAACGCGCGCATCATCCGCGTTCGGTCCGATCACGGCAATCGTCTTCAGGGATTTACTCAGCGGCAGAGTGCGGCCGTCGTTTTTGAGCAGCACGATCGATTTGCGTGCCGCTTCGAGCGCGAGCTCGCGATGCGCCGGGCTGTCGTTCTCGATGTAGGGAATCTGCGCATACTTGACCATTTCCGGCGGATCGAACATGCCGAGCCTGAAGCGGGCGAGCAGCAAGCGCCGCAAAGCCTGATTGATGTCCTTTTCGGTGAGCGCGCCGCTGTGAACCGCCGGCAGCAGATTTTCATACTCAATCCCGCAGTTCAAATCGGTCCCGGCCCTGACCGCCAGGGCAGCGCCTTCCGGTGCGGCCGAAGCAAATTTGTGCCCCTGGTAGATATCCTGGATGGCGCCGCAATCGGAAACCACGTACCCTTGAAAGCCCCACTGTTTCCGCAGGTAATCCTCGAGCAGAGGCACACTGGCGCACGCGGGGACACCGTTCACGCGGTTGTACGCGCACATTACCGAAAAGGCGCCCCCTTCCCTGACGGCAGCTTCGAATTGAGGCAGATAAGTGTCCTGCAGATCCGTCTCATCCACGGCGGCATCGAAACTGTGGCGCAGAGATTCCGGGCCGCTGTGAACGGCGTAGTGTTTGGCGGTGGCGACCGTTTTTAAATATTTTGGATCTTCACCCTGTAGGCCCCTGATAAATGCTACTGCCAGGCGGCCGGTTAAAAAGGGATCCTCGCCATAGGTTTCCATGCCACGGCCCCAGCGGGGATCTCGAAACAGATTGATATTCGGTGTCCAGAAGGTTAAGCCTTGATAGATGCCTCTCTTCCCGCGGCGGACAAATTCGTGGTGTTTAGCGCGCGCCTCGTCGGAGATTACCGTGGCCACGCGCAACATCAGATCCGCATCCCAGGCAGCGGCCAGGCCAATCGCCTGCGGGAACACCGTGGCACGGCCCGCGCGGGCGACACCGTGCAGGCATTCATTCCACCAGTTGTAGGCGGGGATGCCCAGTCGCTCAATCGCCGACGAATCATTCATGAGCTGGGATATTTTCTCTTCCAGCGTCAGCCGTGCCAGCAGGTCATCGACTCGCTGGTCCAACGGCGCCCGCGGATTTTTGTAGGCAACCTCTTGTGTGAAGCAGGGCTGAAAAAGAATGAATGCCACCAGCGTCGAGGCTAACAACCATTTCAGACAGGTCAACATCTTCGCAATCACTCTATCGATCCATGATGTCCGGCAGGATTTCAATATAGTCGAGGGCCGCGGTCTCGCTGCCATCGGGAACTCCCTCGATGCGAATTTGATCTCCCGGGCGCAAAGCTACGCCGGCAATGGTGCGCCACGATGAGGAAGAACCGTCGGTTTTCTGGGTGGGGAGACGATCGGCGGCCGTCCATTCATCCATGAGCTGGTTTCCGATCCACAGTCGGAAACGGGAGATCCCGTTGTTCTGGTCGAAGTAGCGCACGCGCAATTGGTACCACCCGGCCGGGCCGCGGTAGCGCAGCGTGGCAGAGCAGCGCGCAGCTCGGCACTCGACAGCCTTGCCGCCCGAGGCAGTCTCCCACGGAGTGACATCCGTGGCCGCATAACCCTCAAGAGTCATAGCTTCGGCTTCGAACCGGCCGGGATATGTCCCGACCCTCCCCTGCTCATCCGCTATCCCGGAGGCGCGAAAAAACCAGCCTGCAACCGCATCGCGCCAGACCTGGGCCTGGCCGGCCTGGTACTGCAGCTGAGCCAGCACTTCCTCATAGCGCCGGTCATCGACAAGCCCTGCGAGTGACTTCCACTCGCGCACATATCCTTCAACTGCCGCCGCGCCTTCATAATGTGAGTCGTAAATGTATTGGATGACTGTCTTGCCGGAACGGAGCTTGTACATGTAAGGAACGTGGTGGAAGAAGACGAGCAGATCATCAGGACAAGTCCCCAGCGACTCGTACATCCGAGCTACGGCCGGCCGATACTGGCCGATAAAGCCGGTCCCTGTGGGCCCGGTGCGATCCATCCCCACGCTCTTCTCGTCGGCCCGGTGCCACTGGCCCCAGCCGTTACGCTCCGAAGCTTCCACGGAAACCCCGTAATGGTCACCGGTGATCGCGGTCAATGTCTGCAGGCCCAGCGGCCCTGTATAGCTTTCATAGACGCGCCAGGAACGGAGCTGCATGCCGTCGACGGTTGCCACGATTTTTGGATTGCTGCCGAACGTCAGCCGGGTCCATTCCTCTGTGATCCGCTGGGAACTCAAGTCGGGATTCCACGCCAGGCGGCCGAAGCCGTAAAGGTTTGCCTGGGAGAGATGGTTTCCCAGCCAGTTTTCATCCAATCCAACATTGGCGACGCCAATGAATCCCCCTGCGGGCCGGTGAAACACTTTGCCGGCGACGAGTGCTTTCACCGGGGTGGCGCCATCCGCCGCATGCATGTCGAAATCAAGGGTTTCTTTCCACATGGGAACCAGATACACCAGATGGCGCGCCTGTCCCATGTATTCCTGGGTGATCTGCATTTCGATCGCCTGGTTTGTTTTTTCGAGGGCGCCGAATAGAGGCGACGCGGGTTCTCGCACCTGGAAGTCGATCGGGCCATTCTTGATCTGAATCACGACATTGTCATCGAACTTTCCGTCCAGAGGGACGAAGTTGTCGCAGGCGGCGCGGGCGCGGTCGTTCTTCAGGTTGCGCCAATCCATTTGGTGATCGTAGACGAAGCCGCGGTAGAAGATCAAACCGCCATGCGGCTTGAGTGCGCGCGCCACGACGTTGGCCGCATCGGCGTGCGTGCGTCCGTAAGCCGACGGACCGACGCGGCCTTCCGAGTCCGCTTTGATGACCAGGCCGCCCAAATCAGGGATCGCGCGGTACAGTTCATCCACTTTGGCTTGCCACCACGAGATGACACGAGGATCAAGCGGGTCGAAGGTGTCGAGGCCCCCGAGATTTTTGGGGCTGCCGAAATCGACCGCCAATGCTACCCTGACACCCCAGGGGCGGAAAACATCGGCGATGCGCGCTGCCTCCGGGATAAAATCAGACGCCAGAATCCGCGGATCGGAATTTACATTATTGATGGCGCAGCCGTTGATGCCGAGCGAAGCCAGCATGCGGCCGTATGCGCTTACCCGGCTCAGGTCCTGCCGCGCCCGCCGATTTTCCCAGAAGATGGAGCGGCCGCCATAGCCGCGCTCGATCGAGCCGTCGAGATTGTCCCACTGGTTGACCCACCGCACCGGGGCATAAGGTGATTGCTTTTCGTCCAGATTTTCGATCGGATTCCCCAAGGGCGATTTTTCTCAACAGGGCAAAAGCGCCATATAAGCACGCCGCGATCGTTCGCGGCCGTAACGATCGTGTAGCGCACTCCATCGACGAAGATGGTCCTCAGCCAGTAGCCAT
>CAVTZY010000048.1:0-26737 GCA_963739235.1 Terriglobia bacterium
CAAAAGTTGGCCTGGCCTTGTAGCCAACCAGACGACAGGGGACGAATTCGGGCTACTTCCCGGCAAATGAAACTTGCAATCTGCCAGAAACGGCCAAAAAGTGCGATGTTTTGCTTGTGAGCGAGCGGAACAAATTAGCTGTGGCGGCACCGAGACAAACTACTTCCGAAATGGTGGCTGAGATCTGAATTGTGACTGGAGCGCGAGCAGTCGAACTACCTCAGGGTGTTGCCCCAACAGCTCGGGCGACATGCTTCCAGCAGTCGAGCCAAGGGTACTTCACGGGGAAATGAAGAACAATTCGTCGAACAGATTTCCTAACCCATACCGCGAGTTTCAACATTCGTTCTCTAAGCGTTGAGACTTGCGCTTTCGCAAGAGCGGTTCAGCTGCCAAGTCGACGCAGTTCCTGCATAAGGACGTAGGCGGCAGCCGTCATGAGAACGCGAAACTGATTGGCCAGGAAGCTCATGCAACTCGTCCGATCAATTTCCAAGCCATGATGCAATTCCTTAATCCGGTTTTCGGCGTCTCCCCTGCCCCGGTAGATCTTGTATGCAGTCTCGGGCGTATACGGAAGGTTGGTAACCACAAACCGATCATTGTCCCTGGGATCGCGACTGGGGCACCGTACCACCTCGGCTTTGATAACGACCCGGCGTCGGTGCGACCATTTCCTGGCAGCGTAGCGTGTCTCGCCGAACAGGGTCTCGGTTTTGCCACTTCTGCGCGACATCACTCGGACCCTACCCATCAAGCGCCGTGCTCTTTTTTCCAGTCTGGAGTTGCCGGCGATGCCAACCAGATATTCGACCTGCTCCAGTTCGAGGTAGTCAAAGAGAGCAGGCGTGGCGAAGCCGCCATCGAGCCTGACACGAAAGCGGCTCTTGGGGAAAGCGTCACGCAACCTGGTGAGGAGTCGCATCTGAATGCCGATGGTTCCGCGAGAGGCGGCGCATTTCCAGGACGCAGGACAACGGTGAAGAGGTGCTTCTCGTTTTCGGCGTTAGATTGAAGAGTGCCGACTATCGCAGGTAGCAATAAGAATCGTAGTGCGCATTGAAAAAGGTGAGCTGCTGGGTCCCGTGCGTAGGATCGTCGGTAGGATCCATGTCGATGGTGATCAGCCGCGCCTTGCCATGCAATCGTTTGGCATGGTGCTCGATGACAACGTCGGCCAGTTCGTGGGCCATCTTGAAGAGGTCCTTGCTTGAAGCCGCGTTTTCGAACCGAGACAGAGTCGGTTGAGATCCCAGCGACTTGCCGTCAATGGGGTCACGGTCTAACAGCAGTTTTTGAATGGGATCGTCAGCCAATCGATCGGCATCATTGCAATCAGGATAGCCACATGCAATACCGTATACGCGCTGACGAAACAAATCCAACAAGGGGTGAAGAACCTTGCCTTCCTCGCGGCATTCCCGAATGCACTGCGCGAGACGCTTCGTCAAATCCACTTCGGTATCGAACGCTTTCAGGAGGATCGCTCCGCCGTCGGAGCTACTGTCAGGCTGGTCGAAGCATGCGCAAACCAGCTTGGGAAAAAGATCGGGAAACAAAACAGACTGTGTGGTATCTTGAGTCATCAAAAGGCCTCTTTCAAAGCGTGAAAAGCTTGTGTCCACTTGCTTTATACGCCGGAAGTGGCCTTTTGTTTTTCATATTCGCGAATAATCCGGGCTAGGGGGGCGTTCGTTGCGATTGGTTTCCGTCGAATTACTTGCCACGGCCCAGGTGGCCCGGAATCAGAAACGCGCCTCGCATGTTCACATCGTCAAATGCCCACTAAGGTTTATCTTTTCCCTGTTCTAAAGAACTGTGCTTTCAGGGATTCAATGATCTCTGGGTATGCCAAGCTGTGATCGGGGTGATAGGGCGTTCAGAGGAGGCAAGATGGCCTTATAATGAGAGGGAAAATGTAATTCGAGCCATCATGACTGTGCCTGTACCCTGATTCTGTAGAAACAGTACTTGGCCAACTCGGTCCAGACGGCAGCGGACGGTGTTAAGGGAATCGTCTTCGGGGGCGGCGACAAAGATCAATTTGGTCGCCAATCCTTCGAACGAATACCGGAAAGCTACCGCGGCGCGTCTCAGATGGGTTGGGGTTGAGAGGATCATCATTGAAGCCGGCGGATTGGCCCCAGCAGTTGCGACAAGGCCAGCGCTTCCGTAAGCGTCCCGTAACGCAGAATCGGAATCAGATGAGCCTCTGCCTGGTGGCTGCGAAGGCGCACAAAGAAATGGCGCTTTTCCGCAGGGGTCGATTGCACCAAACGGAGTAAGCCGCCGTCCTGGGGCAATCCCAAGTCATAGAACCTCCGCCATTCAAATCGACCGACGCTTGAAAGATCAGCTCCGGCGCGTATCCCTGCTTCCAGAGTCGAAATGCCGCGGGATTTGCGGTTTTCCTTGCCGGCCAGGACAAAGATGGTCTCAACGATCCTGGGTGGTTCGGCGATATTGAGGAAGCTGGCGATGAGATGTTTCATGGGAGCCTATGGATCAGTGCCAATGAACGGAAAAAACAAATGATCAACGCAGAGGGTGCGGAGGACGCAGAGAAATTTTCTTTGCTGCGACTGGCCTGAAGATGGTTTGTGGGGGCGGGTTGCAGACGGTCCTGCTGAGGGGGCATTTTCAGATTAAATGTTTGGCCTATTTGGATACAGCTTCGCTCTCTCAGTTACATCCTCATTCGCTATAATTTGTTGCAACATTATAACTTAGTTGGTTGCTCTGCAAGAGTGAGATTTGTAGTTTCCCATGGTGAATAGAGCACGATGTTCCAGGGAGCAGAGGAGGCTTTCCGAAAGATGACATGGCGTCATCCTATCATTGAATTTACATATCAAAATGGGGCTTTGCCTTGATTGCAGCGGCATATCTTCATTTCGAAAGTCTGTTGTTGACCGGGTGATAAACTGCTTTTTATAATGTTTTAGCATCTCACCTCCGATTCAGATGCGGGGAGTGTTTTCTCTCCTTTGGCGACGTTTTCAAGCAACAACGCAGGCCTGAATCCTGTAGAATTGCCCTTGTTTGCGTGGGAGAACCTGGTGACGAAGAAGGACGGCAGGCAGTTTCACTTCTTGCTCCATTGAGATGACGGGGACGTAAAGATGCAAACGAAGATATTCCAGAGCTTATTCATCTGTGTCGTGCTGCTCCTCACCAATATAGGAACAGCGGCGGGCCAGGAGCAGACGCAGCAAGATCAGCAGCAGGAGAAGCCAAAGGACAAGGCAGCCACATCGCCACGCGGGGCGCAATCGCTGGTGGAAGATGCCTTCCATAGTGCGCGTCACCGAGTTGGTTTTTCAATCGGAGCCTTCGAGGTTTACCAGAACAATCTTTACCAGACCAGTCAAAACCTGCAAACGGCTAGCTCAACCGCGATGACTTTGCGCATTTTTGCCAACCTGGGCGGACGAAAATCCACTTTTCACCTCGATTTCGGTGCCGGCTACCAGAAGATTTATGGCCAGAAAGGGCAGTTCGTTTTCGATCAGCAAGCAAATGCCGGCTATAACTTCAAGTTATCCCGGCACACGTCATTAAGTATCAATGACAATTTTTTTTCCTCGCCAAACGGATACAGCCTCATGTCCTCAATTCTTCCTTCTTTGCATTCCCCGACAAGTTCCTGGACTCAAGTAATGCTTCCACGCCAACGCATCACGCAAAATAGCCTGACAGCGAACCTCGGGTTCAGTGCCGGGAAGAATAACTTCAGTCTTTACGGAGGCTACAATCTATTTCGCTACCAATCCTCCACTCAGCAGAATAATGATGGATTCTCGATTGGAGCGGGCTATGGGCGACAAATTAATAAGTGGTTGTCCCTTAATACCGGTTACTGGACCTATTTAAATAAGGTAGACCCAAGTTATCGAGGCTCACTTGTCAATCACTTACAGGTTGGCGGGTTCACGTTCAAACTCGGGACAAATTGGCGGGCTGACGTATCAGGGGGATGCGATTGGGCGAATACCTACGGGAACAATCTGTTGACTGCGAGTGCCAATGCCTCGCTAGCATGGAACTCGAAGTCCAATATCTTCTCGGTTCGGTACTATCGTGGATTTTCTTCGACTGTTGGAATCTCTGGAGTTTATCAATCGGACAATGGACAGCTCACCTTTGGGAGCAGGTTGACGGATCGCCTAAATCTACAGCTTTCAGCTCTATATCAACATGGATCCAACTTCTATAACCAGGGGATCAGCACGAGTGGCGGTATGAATTTTTATTCCGCACTGGGGGGATTGCAGTTTAGTTTGTTTCAGGGACTGATAGCATCGGGAAATATCATTTACAGAAATCAGCGTGCCCGCAATGTTGCGGGATTGCCGGGCTCCTTGAATAGCTATGCTGCGTTTGCGGGGCTGCAATATGTATTTCCTTCTGGGATTCGGTAGGGCGAATTATGCGTGAGAAAAACTCTCAACGCAGAGGACGCGGAGGGCGCAGAGCGGGATGCGTTCGATTGGTAGGAATGCGGCTATCGGGGTGAAGTAAGAAAATGTGGCGCGTTTTTGTGAGGTACCTGGCGTTTAGGAAGTTTGGTGCCGTAATTATTGAGCACCTGTTGCTGGTGGCATGTGTGCTTGATGCAGTTCACATTCGCAGCGCGGCTGCCTACGGAGGCAATCTGGCAATCAGCCAGTATGTGTTACGTGCTGTGCTCATGGCCCTGGTTTTCCAGCTCTTCCTCCACCTGCGCAACGTCTACGATTTCAGCACCACGTCATCGTTCGGACACTTCTTCGCCCGCCTCGGCCAAGCCCTGTTACTGGCATCCGGATTTCTTACTTTTCTGTTTTTTGCTGTCCCCGATTTGATCGTCGGACGCGGCGTATTTGCCATCGCGCTCATCCTGGTCTCGGGATTCCTGACCGTCTGGCACACGCTGCTTCGGCTCTATCTTGGCATACGTGCGCCTCGATCGAATGTGCTCATCTTGGGAACCGGGCGGCTGGCGCGGGAATTGGCTACGGAAGTGATGCAGCGCCCCGAGCTGGGCATTGCTATTGTTGGTTTTGCCGATGATAATCCGGCGCTCATGGGAACGTCGATCGTAAACCCACGAGTGCTCGGATTGCCCCAGGATCTGCCCCGGCTCGCCATGGCATATCAGGTCGACAAAATCGTTGTTGAATTGCAGGATCGTCGCGGCCGCCTCCCCGTGGATGAATTGTTGACCCTGAAAACGCAGGGAATCGTGATCGAAGAAGCCACGGGCATATATGAAAGGGTCACAGGAAAAATTGCGATTGAAAACCTCAAGCCCAGTTGGCTCATATTCAATTCAGGCTTTGAAGTTTCCCACAGCGCACTGCTGCAAAAACGCATATTTTCATTCATCCTGTCATCCATCCTGCTCATCCTTGCTTCCCCCATCATGCTGTTGATGATGGTTCTCATCAAACTCGACTCGCGGGGGCCTGTTTTCTTCCGCCAGGAACGCGTGGGCCAGGACGGCAAGATCTTTACCTTGTGGAAATTCCGCTCCATGCGGCACGGTGCGGAGCAGGATACTGGACCGGTGTGGTCCACGCCCGGCGATACCCGGGTTACTCGCGTCGGCCGCTTTCTGCGACGCACGCGCATCGATGAATTGCCCCAGCTCTTTAATATTTTCCTCGGCGACATGAGCCTGGTCGGGCCGCGGCCGGAAAGGCCGCATTTTGTGAAGGAACTTGCCGCCATGATCCCGTTTTACCATCTGCGGCATACCGTCAAGCCGGGGGTGACGGGATGGGCACAGATCAACTATGAGTACGGGAGTTCAGTGCGGGATGCGGTGGAAAAGCTGCAATATGATCTGTTCTACATCAAGCATATGTCGTGGTTGCTTGATTCTGCGATCATCTTCGAAACGATCAAGACGGTGCTGGTTAGACGGGGATCGTAAAAGCTCTAACGCGGAGGGCGCTGAGGGAGCGGAGAACGCAGAGAGCTTTTTCGCCCAGTACAATTAGCCCACCATATGATTTGACGCAATCCCCGAGCCGGATAAAACTAGATTGGCGGTTGTGTTTCCGCCTTGTGTTGCCAGGGAATGCGCTTTAGCCAGAAGACCGGCGATGCCATAGAAGACAGGCGCGGAATCGGGTAATGGCCCAATACCCAATGCGCCAGGATTCGAGATAGGTCGTCATAGCCGCTTAATGCTGGAAATACCGCCCTTGCAACGATTGGATCCATCCAGGAAATTGGCGGGCAGCGCGGACGCCAACCATAGATAACGGCACGATACGGTAAAGGAATCGTCAATGCCAGGAACCGTTCGGCATATCGCAATCCCCAGAAAAAAGGCACCTGAAGGTTCAATTCCGATGCCCGCGCGACCAGTCGATTCCAGAAGCCATCAGCGACGCTGAAATGGGCCACCAAATCCTTCAGATCGAGAAGGTCGCGCAGGCCATGCTTGAATTTGCCACTGCGAAATAAATGGGCTGCGGCGTGCAATACCATGTCGCATGGAGATAACATGCGGAAACCGTGGCCCTGCGACATCGGGGTGGCAGCATCGAATAGCTTCGCAACATCCACTGACAGACTATCCGTTGCAGGCAGGAGGTTGTGATGAACATCCAATTCGCAAGGATGTCGCGGATGCCTCATCGGAGGAAGCTCATGCAACGTCCTGCGAAAGTATTTTTCATCAAACGGCCGGATCGGTGAAATTTTCCAGCCGTGCTGAAGCAGCGCTGCCTCGACAACCGCAAGATGTGATTTTTCCACCAGGAGATCGACATCAGCACAGGACCTGCCGGCTGCCGGCGGCAGGCAGGCTTGCACGTAGGCGGCACCTTTAAGTAGAATCATGGGAATATTGAGGCTGCCCAACGCACGTTCTATGCTGCGGACTTCCCATCGTATTGCTCTCTGGTTGTAATCGCAAGCTGTCGCCGCTGCTTGAAGGTGCCATCGTGATTCCGGAGGCAGCTGATCAAGGAGATCACTCTCCTGCACATAAGATGCAATCCGAGCCAGGAGATCTGTCGACCTTGCCCATGGCAGGAGCCGGTCCCATTCGGCCAGCGACAATGTGACAAGGCTCGACGGCTGCCGCAAAATTGTGGTCAGCAATTCTGCGGGATGCTTCATTAAGATACCCTCTCTGCTTGCTGAGACGGTGGCAGGGGAAGATTTCGAAATGTCACCAGCGCATCCTCCAATCTGCTGTAGGTGAATTCATAACAATCGCATTGGTCGATGAGACGGCATGATGCTGCGAAGCCGAGAGCACCAAGGTGCGCGAGGTTGAAGGAATTTTGAGCTATGCGCAGAAAAGCCTGTCCTTTGGGCACCGGCGTCAGTTGAGCTGGTGCATGCTTCTGAAAGTTTGGAAACACGATGACGCTCGGATACGCAACCTGCCCGGTCTTCGCGACGCTTTCTGACGGGGGCTTGGCTAGTGCTCCCCGCATTCCTTCGGAGCGCAATTTGATAACTGGTCCCCAAAGCGCGCTGGTCGCATACTCCCGGATCATATCAATTGCAGTATCCTTCAGCATGATCGGACGAGCCAAAGGAGCTATGGTCCCGGTTTTTGGGCAAAGCAATCCCAATTCATCGGACAGCAAACGCCACCCGTCATAAGCCAAAGCCGCGCAGAGTGTGCTTTTTCCCGCGCCCGAATTTCCAGGCAGAATTATCCCGATATCGTTCCTGGCAACAACAGCGGAATGAAGAATCAGGTATTGATGGGCATTGCCATTAATGGACCAGTTCAGGCCCCACTCGAAATAGGCGATACTCTCGTCTGATGAAAAGCTGCCGTAATCCCTGATCCCATCCAACACCAGCGATGCACGAATGCGCCATCGGGGCAAAGAGTCCCAACGAGGCAGTAGACGAATGTGAAAATCGGAAAAATCCTGATGTAGGAGAAGCTGATGCTGTGCATAGAGATGATAAATGGCTTTGGCCAGATTCCGAAAAGGTGTGTGGATGCATACCGTGAAAGGACCGACGCGCAACGCCAGTCCCGTCGATTGCATCATCTCGGCTAGCTCTGGAAATGGTAAATCGCAGACCTTCACGGCGTCACTGGCTCAATCAATCCGAGTTCCTGATACTGGACCAGCAGCATTCTTAAATATCGCTCGAGATCAGCGGTGTCCTCATGAAGATCGAGAGCCTTGGCGATACATCGTGTAAGCTCGGGAAAGTCGAGATCCCGATCCTCCAAACAACGCAATGCTTCCGCCTCCACAATATTGAGCAGATGGGCTAATCCAGAGCCATCATTAAACACGACGAATTCCTGATCCCAGGAATGCCATGAAAGATGAGCACCGGGTACGATACGCCACTTAAATTCGGATGCGCCGAAGGACAAGGGCGGAACCCTGAGATATATATTACGAGATGCCGAAAGCAGTCCCAATATTTGAGCGAACGGCGGTGCCAAATAGCGTGCATCACCTCTTGCCCGTGCAATGAAAACTCAACTTGTGGGCAGGGATTCTGACACACCGGGGGCACTCATGGTATTCTTAGCATCCGCCGACTGAGCACGCAGCGACTTTGTCGTCATCAGGAGCACCGCAGGTGCGCCCATTAGCACACGGCCGATAAGCTTGCGCCGCTTGGCAATGGCAGAATCTTTGTTAGAAGTAGTTTGTTCAGCCCCTACTGGCTCGACTTTATCGCTATCCTGCATTGCTCACTCCTACTCTGGGATGAGATGTTCAATCCCGAGATTGGCCTGTCCAATGTTGAGCACAATCTCCAAGTAATCATATCGTAGCTGGGTTGAGATGTTCAATCCCGAGATTGGCCGTCCAACATTGAGCGCAATCTCTAAGTAATCATATCGTAGCGAGGGGTTACAACATTATATGTATTGCCGCCTCGGGTGTCAATAATTAGACCCTATTGCTGCAAGTTCTTGAAAACGCTAGTTTTTCTTTTGCGATGGAAATGCCAATTCCACAAGGCTGATGGCGATTGTAAATCCTAAAGAAATAAGTATTAACACCATGAAACCTTCAACTGATACGCCAAAAAGCGGATGCGTAAAACGCACGATAATCCAACCGATCAAGCCAGCCAACGAAAGTCCTAGAAAAACCAGCGCTGCATATCTAGTCATGGCGAAGCCTCCCCTAGGGAAAGTTGTTGCTATATTACTTGGGAATCGGGTCAGGCACAACAAAAAGAGGGTGCAGACGTGCCGTTGGAGCTAATATGTCAACAGGTGAAGGCAGAGAAGGAATCCTGCCTGCTCCGCGGGCCCGCCGGTGAAAGTTTTGAAACTGAAGTGTCAGGCATGACAGAGGATCAGGCTATCCGAGGAGAACATGCGCTTATGACAGAAAAGAGAACCACTTGCATTGGAGCCGGATATGTCGACGGGCCGACCGTGGCTATGATTGCTATGAAATGTCCACAATATCAGGTCGTCGTTACAGATCCCAATAAGGCCAGGATTGATGCCTGGCAGACCGACGCGCTGCCAATTTTTGAACCCTGACTTCTCGAAGTCGTAAAGGCGGCGCGCGGGAGAAACCTCTTTTTCACCACTGATATCGCCTGTGCAATTCGCGAGGCCGAAATAGTCTTTGTATCGGTCAATACGCCGACAAAGACTTTTGGTGAAGGCGCAGGGCGGGCCGCAGACCTGCAGTACTGGGAAAAAGTCGGGCGCAAGATTTTGAAGGAATCCACTAGCCCGAAAATCGTCATCGAAAAAAGCACGTTGCCGGTAAAGACGGCGCAGACCATGGAGACGATCTTGAATGCTACAGGAAATGGCCTTCATTTTGAAGTGATCTCCAATCCGGAATTCCTTGCGGAAGGCACTGCTGTTCAGGATCTGCTTTAGCCTGATTGCGTCCTCATCGGATCGTGCAAGATCCCGGAAGGGCTCACGGCACGACAGAAAACTGTCGACATCCGCGCCAACTGGGCGCTGCAGGATCGCATCGTCGAAGACCGTAACGCAGCCTGCGTCCGCAACCAAAGTTGACTGCGTCGGTGGTGGAAATCACGCATCGCTGTGCCTTGGCTGCAAAAAAGATGACGCCCCATGTTTTTTCCTTAATGATGTGTTTGCGAAAACTCGTCAGGAGGATCGGCATGGAGCGCTTTTTGAAACGGGACGCAGGCCACGTCGACGGCATTATATCAGGATTTGACCGTATTTTGTTTCGAGGCACGTTGCGTTTGATCAACTATAGTAAAGGAATGGAGATCTGGCTGTCGAGTCGGGGCATTTTCATGAAGCACTTTGCCCTCCAGGCACATCAACTATCGCAACGACTGAAAGAACATGCCCGGACTCTTGCGGAGAAGCATAGCAGACCCTTAATATATCGAGTCGTCCAAGGAATCCAAGGGGGATGTTGCACGCCGCATCATGAAGGAACAGGGCATTGAAAAGGGACTGATCTGCGTGCTGTCGTGCGTCGAATCGTGTCACTCCTACACGGTGCGCAAGGGCTGGAAGGAAAAGATCATTGCCTTGTTGCTGCGGGAGCGCAAATGCCTGCATCTTTACTTGCACTATCTCGACCCGGAGTTTGGTTTCATTAACATCATTGACATTTAGAGATACTGCTCTGGCTGTTTTAGGAGCAGCTTGAAATCTTCTCAAAAAAGGATGAAGTTACAGATTTGCTTCGCGAAGGCCTCAAAGCCATGTGCTCTCTCTTCCACGATCATTGTGGTCTTCGCGGTTTTTGTCTCGCACTTTTCTATGCTACAGCTACCCGACTCTTAAAATAAGAAATTGTGCGGCGCAGGCCATCTTCGAGCGACACTACAGGATGCCAGCCTAGCAAGGCCTGCGCCCGAGTTATTTCCGGGCGCCGGACTTTCGGATCATCTTCGGGCAGAAGTTCAAAGACGATGGGACTTGAGGATGATGTCAAGGCGAGAATCTGCCGGGCGATCTCCTTCACTGGCAGTTCCTGAGGATTGCCGATGTTTACCGGGCCGTGGATATCCTCGGAACGGGGGGCCAACAGCAATTTGATCAAACCATCGATTTCATCCGCTACATAGCAAAAACTGCGGGTTTGCTCGCCGGATCCATAAATCGTTATCGGTTCTCCTTTCAACGCCTGAACGATGAAATTGGAGACCACGCGCCCGTCGTACGGGCGCATGCGCGGGCCGTAGGTGTTGAAAATCCGGGCGATCCGCGTATCAACATTGTGTGTCCGGTGGTAGGCCATCACAATGGCCTCGGCAAACCGCTTGGCTTCATCGTAGACGCCGCGCAAGCCTATCGGATTGACATTTCCCCAATAACTTTCAGGCTGCGGATTAACCAACGGATCCCCGTAGGTTTCAGAAGTGCTGGCCATGAGGAAGCGTGCGCCTTTATTTTTAGCCAATCCGAGAGCCTTATGAGTGCCCAGCGCCCCTACTTTGAGGGTTTGAATTGGGAGTTCAAGGTAATCTCTGGGACTTGCCGGCGAAGCAAAGTGCATAATGGCATCGACTGGACCTGCCAAAAAAATATACTCAGTTACATCGTGTTTTAAAAAACAAAATCGTTCGTTGCCCATGAGGTGCGCAATATTGTCAATGCTGCCGGTGAGCAAGTTATCCAGACACACAACTTCGTGACCCATTTCAAGGAGCTTGTCACAGAGGTGACTTCCCAGGAATCCAGCCCCGCCCGTAATCACAATCCTCATTCGGCCTCCAATTGAGCGCTAAAATACTGCCAGGTCGCCAAGGCAACTCGGCAGGCAATATACCCGAAATGAGATTATGAAAGCTACTGCCAAAACTGTGGTGAGGCCACTTGTTAGCGTATGTTCAAACTTAAGGAATTGTATTTGCTCAAACCTGAACATAAACTGAAGTGGCCGAGGTTCTTGTCGATCGAGGTTCGAGGGAGGAAACGCAGCGATGTCGAGAAAACGAATTGCCTGTATTGGGGCGGGGTATGTAGGTGGGCCGACGATGGCGGTCATTGCGATGAAATGCCCACATTACGATGTAGTTGTCGCCGATCTCAATGAGGCCAGGATTGCTTCCTGGCAGACCGACTCGTTGCCTATTTTTGAACCCGGACTGCTCGAAGTGGTGCAGGCGGCACGAGGGCGAAATCTCTTCTTTACCACCGATATCCCTGGGGCCATCCGTGAGGCGGAGATCATCTTTGTCTCGGTCAATACCCCGACCAAAACTTTTGGCGAAGGCGCCGGCAGGGCTGCAGATCTGCAGTACTGGGAAAAAGTCGCGCGTGAAATTCTGCGGGAATCCAAGGATCACAAAATCGTCATTGAGAAAAGCACGCTGCCGGTTAAGACCGCGCAGACCATGGAGACGATCCTGAATGCCAAAGGAAATGGCATTCATTTCGAGGTGCTCTCCAATCCGGAGTTTCTTGCGGAAGGCACCGCAGTGCAGGATCTGCTCGAGCCTGACCGCGTCCTCATTGGCTCGCGCGAGACGCCGGAAGGGCTCAAGGCGCGGCAAGAGATCGTCGACATCTACGCGAATTGGGTGCCGCAGGAACGCATTATTACCAGCAATGTCTGGAGCGCCGAACTATCCAAACTCGTGGCCAACGCATTTCTCGCCCAGCGCATCTCCTCCATCAACAGTATCTCGGCGCTGTGCGAGAGAACCGAAGCCAATGTCAAGGAAGTGGCGCGGGCCATTGGCATGGATTCTCGCATCGGATCTCGTTTTCTCAACGCCTCCGTCGGATTCGGCGGATCGTGCTTCAAGAAGGACATACTTAATCTCGTCTACATCTGCGAATCCTACGGACTCCATGAGGTCGCCCGCTACTGGGAATCGATCGTGGCCATGAACGAATACCAGGAAAAACGGTTCGTTCGGGCCATAATCCGGGCGATGTTCAATACCATCGTGGGAAAGCGCATCGCGCTTTTCGGATTTGCATTCAAGGCGAATACCAGCGATACGCGCGAATCACCGGCCATCTATGTAGCCAGGAAATTGGTCGAGGAAAGGGCGAAGGTGGTCATTACCGATCCCCAGGCGCTCGGGAATGCTCGGATTGATCTCGGCCATTCTGCAGAAACGGTTGAATTTGCGGAAGGTCCCTATGAGGCTGCACGGGGAGCGCATGCGATCGCTATTATGACCGAATGGGAGCTCTATCGGTCGCTGGATTGGAAGAAGATCTATGATTCGATGGAGAAGCCTGCGTTTGTGTTCGATGGGCGTAATATACTAGATCATAAGGGGTTGTACGAATTAGGATTCAATGTCTACCCCATCGGGTCGCCGCCAATTCGGCATTTTTAAAAAGGCAGCCACGAATGGCACGGCGCGGCCGGCGGCCACAACCAAATGGAAAACCAAGATCGAGCCGCCGCCGGCTACGCCAAGCTGTCAGCCAGCAATTCTCAGCTTGCGAAGTGACACGCCAAGTATGCATCATAAGAACGACTGGGCCATACTTGTTCGATCGGCATACGCGCGATCGACACCCTATAGCCCTTTGTGGCTAGGCCAACAGGCCATCTGCCCAGATAATAGGCGCGCTGTAAAACGCTTCGCATTGCCGACGTTGTCGCGCCGTTGATAGGCGCAGCATGATTGCTCTAGGCGCTTCAAATTGAGTTGCCCTCCGTACATCATTTGCGGTGGGGAAAGGGATTTTTTACCCTTCTCCGCAAAATCGTGTTAAAAAACCAGAAGTTAGAGCGTAGTACTACGAACGGGCAAAAGGTCGGTGTCATTCGTGGCTGCTTTTGGCTTTCTCGGCACGGGTAAAGAAGAAGCGGATATGCGCGGGTTCCTGAGAATTCTTATGCGCCGGCAAACCGGCATAAGGATGCCACGAAGTCCGCGGAGCCGTCGCGGAGCCAACCATCGAGCTGCGCCACCTCCTTCAGCTGCTGGCCGCGCAGCCTGGGTACTTCTACGAACTTGCATGTCATTTCCGGCAGCGTGGTCATGTCCCCCCATAGTTTCTCGAACTGCGCCACGGGGAGGATATCCTCCTGTCCCCGCCCCCAGCGCTTCTTGACATCCTTCAGCGTAATGTAGGTCGGCATGCGGCCCGCCACTGTGCGCACCATTTGGGCGATTTTCGCCTCATGGCGCAGATCCTGGCGGCGCAGCCCGAACACCGACAACATCCGGTCGATGTGAATCCACATCGTGTTCGTGTTGTAGAACGCAAGCTTGAATTCGTCCTCTTCGCGTGGCATCGCCAGCCCTTCGATGAGCCGCAACTGGCCGTCGGCGCGTGCTAGGCCGCCGCCTCGATCGTCGAGCCGCCGGCGGATGAGTTCGACCGTCATAGCTGTCTCCGACTCGACGTGCCATGCGAGCAGAGCCGGATCCACGTCCATCCCCACAGTGTCGATGTTGTGCACGAGCAAAACCTGCAAGGAAGTACGCATCTCGATCAATTGTGCCAGCACGCCGTTCTTAAGCAGATTTGGCACCTCGAACCAATGGCCGACGGGGTGCAGGCACTGGAGGGGAAGATTCTCGGTGTAATCCGTCCCTTCACCAGTCTGCATCGCCCAGCCGATGAGCGCGGCATGCAGGCTGTCGCGGACTTTTTGCGCCTGCTCGTCGAGTCGCTGCTGGGACATCTCCTCCCAGACGAAACGCAAATCACGGGCCATTGGCACGAGGCGCAGTCCCACGTTGCGGCCCGGGGAAAGGATGAGTGGCCCGGGATAGCCGTAATTCCCCTGATCGTCCAGAAACATTCGGATCGGGTCGTGTGTCAGGTAACTGGTCGTGACCACGTGCGGGAGCAGCAACCCTGATTCCTCCCCGACGCGACGGCTTTTGGCCAGGTGGATTTCGACAAACGAGCGATGTCTTCCCGCCAGCTTGCAGAAGGGATTGAGAGCTTTGACGACTCCTGCCCCTTCGGTCCAGCGGCTGCCGACACCTGTCGCCAGAGTCACCACCGCGACCGCCCCGTCGCGCAGCAGGTTCAGGCCCCGTTCTCGCAATCCCGGTCCTGCGGAAAGGGCCTCATAGTCGACGACATCTTCCGGCTCGGCGTCCCGGATCTCAGTGCTCGCGGGCAGGCGGTTTTGCGCCAGCCCGATGCGTCCGCTGCGCATGTCGGCGCGGATTTGCTCATGTTGGATGTGATCGAAGCCAAGCTGTTCGAGAAGAGTCTCGAGGATTTGTCCCTCGATCTCCTCGCGGCCGGAGCGTGGCATAATGCGGTCGAATAGTGTCTGTACCATCCCGGACAGTTCCGGCTGGGTGCGGCATGCGGCGCCGAAACGACTCAGTTCGGCCCGCCGCCCTACGGGCAGTTCCAGCGGATTCTTGCGCAACAGGGCTGGCACAGTCATCGTGTAATAGCCGGGAGGCATGAGCGCAGAGGCTCCGGTCAGCAGCTCGGCATTCGTGCCGCGCGTGTTGATCGAGAAATCGTAGACAACCGGTTCGATCGCGAAGGGCAGCGCATGCTCGTATCGCCGCTTAGTCTCGCGCATGATTTCCTGCACCCGCTCCTTGGCTGCCTCGTGCCGCTCCGGGTCGAAGATGAAGCCCACGCCGCCGCCCGAGGCTCCTCCCAGCATCCAGAAGCCCCAGAACTGCTCCTGGAAGTCGGCGCGGACGCGGTCAATCAACGTTTCGGTGTAGAGCGTGGTGGAGCGAGCGATGATGGTTCGAATCGGGCCGAAGAAGTTGCGTGTCGTAGCATCGCCGATGCCGTGGACATCCCCCCGGCGGAGCAATTCGAGGATTTCATCAAGGATACGGATGGCTTGCGCCCTGCCTTCCCATTCGGCTTCCGATCGCAAGAGGTATTTCTCCGTCACCATTTCGAGGATCGGGCCGACATTCTGGGCCATGCCGCCGTGAACGAGGACAAGAGACTCCTGCAAACGACAGCGTGTTTCCGGTGATACCTCCTCCATCGTCAGGATGTGATGCGCAGGCAGGAGACGGCCGCGGCTGATCCCGAATTCCGGGTCATGCGGACCGGCCGGCACTCCGGTGATCAACTTCATGTCCGGCCATACGCCTCCCGAATCCTGCCAGCCGCCGCCGGAGCCGGCCAGCCATTCGCCGAGGATGGCGCGCGCCGCCACGATCTTGCGTTCATGCTCCTCGAGCGTTCCCATAAGCGAGCGGGCCTGGGAAGTGGCCCGCATGCAGACTGCGATGAGGCTGGCCAGCAGGCTGGTCGACACGGCCAGGCGCGATCCCTTCGGGATGCCGTTGACGCGGCTCACCAGCTCGAGACCATGGCCGGGTCCGGCGATCCGAGCGAGCAGGTCCTCCAGCCGTTCCTCCGATCCCTCCATTCCGGGGGGGACGATGCCGGAAGCGATGACGGCAGCCTTGAGCAATCCGAGATAATCGCGTGCATAATCGAAAACGTCGGCCAGGCTCGTCAGGTCCGCGGTGGCGTTCAGATCCACGCTTGCCAGGCGAAGCACCGGCTCGTCGATCACGCGGAAATAGACCTCCACCGGGGGGCGGGGCTCCGGGTCCCTCCCGTGAACAGCGAGATCGATCGAAACATTCAGCACGCGCGCTCCTTCCGGGAAATCCATGCCGAGGAAAAAAATGTCGCTCCAGGCGCTGTGCGACAGGTCCATGCGCACGGGGGTGGCCTCGCACAAAATCGGGAAAAGACCATCCGCGGAACGCTCGATCAATTCAGGGCGCACGCGCAACGGTTGATCCATCGGGTGGCCGGCCCGGAACTTCCACTGGTTGCCGCGCGCGGAGCGCACGCTGCGGCGGACCTGGTCGGCCAGCGTCTGAAAACCGAGCCTGCGGTATGCCTCGCTCAGAGCGCTGGAGATTGCATCTCCGGCTCCCCTGAGGCTTTGTATGGCAAGAAAGCTGGCGATGGCCTCCTCAAAACGGCGTTCCATCAGGTGCGCATAACCCTCATACGGGATCAGGCCTCGCCCGCCTCTTCCGGCCTTGGGCGGAATATGGAATCTGTGGATCGCATAAAGGAAGAATAGGGCGCGCACCCGTTCATACAGATTGTCACTCTCGCGGCGGCAGGACTCGAGCGCGGCGCAGTCGGCGAGCAATTCCTTGCAGGGCAGAGCACGGCACTGGGCATCGAGCGATCGGTTGCGCACGGCCGGATCTGCCGAAGTGATCATTTCGATCAGTCGTCCTGCCATGCCTACCTCCCGAGCGCGCCGAGATCGCGCTGGGCAAGCAAGTCGACGATGCGGGCCAACACCTCGACCCGATCTTTGCCGCTGAAAGCGAGCGCGAGCTGCGCCTGGAGCAACCCGTACTTGACGCCAACGTCGTAACGCCAGGCGTGCTCCTCGAGCGCAAGGTATTTTTCACGCTTCGCGAGCAGGGCCAGGGCCTCCGATAACGATGCGGCATTTCCTCTCCGAACGGTGATTTCTGCCAGGAGTTCCATGGATTTGCGGTAAATGATCGCGCACTCGTGACGGCGTCGAGAGGGTTCTCAACACTGTCCCATATGCGATGGAATCGCACCCAGAAACATGCAAAATATTGATCTCGGGAAAGCGGCCACGAATTTTGCGGAGCGGCCGCAGTTGCCGATGCATGGCTCGCAAGAGATTTGAGGATAATGAATGCGCAGCGATTTTGCAGTCAGTTGCGGCCAGCCTGCAATCGAATAATTCTTGGATTGCTCGGAGGGGCCGGAGATAGGGGCGAAAATTCAAATGCACCGATATCAATGTTGCCGACATTTCTTCTCGGTGCCCCCAGTGCATCGTGGACATACTCGTACCGCGGAGTCAGATCAAATTCGTCTATCATGCCGGATGGAATGCCTGCGTCGCGACAAGGTGAATCTTTCTGCAGGTGGTAGTCAAAGCCAGCTACGTTGGAAAATCGGGGCGAATTGTTGTAAGAGCGCTCGACATAGTTGTTACTAGTGGTGAGCGTAACCCCACTGCCAGACCACGTCGTACCGGGCCCATAGAAGATGTTGTTGACCACCGTGCCGGTAGTACCATTACGAAGATGGAGAAATGTGCCGCCGCCGGGCCGTTCGTTCACGATTGTATTGTTGATCACATGCAACCGAAGAGCACCGGCATTCGCATTCTCGGCTCCGTAGGCGATAATCGAGCTGTTTTCTGCCATAGGACCTTGCTGGATCAAGTTTCCGATTATGATCGCGAGGCCTCCCTCCGGCAAATCTATCTGATAACTCGCCGTCCCGGAATTCTCATCCATAATACGGCTGCAGAGGATATAGTTCTTCCGGGCTCGCGATTTGACGTTGTGGCCGACGCGGGCCCTGTGCGAGTAACTGAATCTCATCGTGAAGCTTCGGATGCGACCGACGTAGAGGTTATGAGAATACCCGTCCCCAAAGCCGTTGTGGTCGAAAATGGAATTCTCAATAATCAAATCAGTATTCGGATCATTGGGTCCCAATAAACCATCTTCGTTGTCGTGAAAGTAGCAGTTGCGTATCCAGATTGTCCCGGTCGCCTCAGCCCTTATACCCGCGCCATTCTGGTCGGGTACGCTGGCACCAGAGAATTCGAAGTTTTCAACTGTGAAGTTGGCTCCTTGAACCACCCAAATTCCTTTCTCGGCCTCGTTTTTTCCATTCGCCGTGAGATGGGGTCGACTCCCTCCCACGCCCCTTACGGTGAGATTATTTTTTCTCCAGGTGGCAACGTCTCCACTATAAACGCCTCCATCCACTTCGACGATATCGCCATCCTGTACGACTAAAGCCGCCGCCCGCACTGTCTTAAACTGTTTATCGGGCCCCACCTTCAGAGTAGCGCTGAATGCAGGCAGGGCTTGCAGCAGCACTATGCTCAAGGTCGTTGGAATGAGAAGCGACCGTTTTGACATCGTTCCCCTGTCTAAAACACTTCGTATCACATTATAACCAAAATACGGTGTCCCGGTTCACGGCATGTTCGCTGAGCAAGCAGAATTCTCTGACCAGTTTTCGCGACGGCGGATGAAAAAGCCGTCACACAACCACCGCCCTCCTGCAAATAATGTTTCACGCGCAGACAATATATTTCAGCCCTTTTTCTGCGCCCTCGGCGTCCTCTGCGCTGAGATTTTTCATCCAGGCGTGAAGGCTACTCACGTCTTTACCGGTGGTCGTGGTGCCGGCGAAGAGGACTGCTGCAAGGACTACGGTCAACGCTGGGACGATGTACATGGCTTGGTGAAGGCCGAGGGCGCGGATAGGCTCGGAGACGGGGAGGCCGGAAAGGTGGGCAGCTCGGCGTGCGAAGAAATCGCTGAGCCAGCCAGTTGCCACAGGGCCCATGGAGGCGCCCAGGAGGTACATGGCGAAGAAATAGATTGCCATGGCGCGGCCCCGTAACGCGGGCTCGACGATGTCGTGGATCGTGGCGTAGATCAGGGGGTAGTAGGTATACATCAGAAAGGCGGCGAGGCCCTGAAAGAAGACAAAAGCAGCCAGAGCGCCAGCGGGCGCCAGCAAGGCCAAAAATGCCGCCGGCGCCGCAAGCAGGACCGCTGTTCCTGCGATCAGCATCCTGGCGTGCAGCCATCGCTTTCTTCCCATGTCTCCAACCCAGCCGCCTGCGAGCATCCCAAGCGCTCCAACTGTGCCGATAAGCAGGGCGGACAACAATCCGGCCATCTGCACTGAAGTTTGGTGATAGCGTACGAGGAAGGAGGGCAAGAAAAAGGTGAGTGCGTACATTACGAAGTTGTGCAGCAGGCCGGATACTATGATCCAGCGCATGGTGGGTATACCAAGCAACAGTTTGATCGGATTGCCGGAGCGTTGCTCGGCACCTATCTTGCCGGCCTCCGATTGGCCGCGGGGTGGCTCGCGCAGAAAAAACGTCGCCAGCGCCAGTAACAAACCAGGAAGGCCTGCCACATAAAACACGGCGCGCCAGCCGTGATGTTGGGCGATATACCCGCCAATCAAATAACTCAAAGAAACTCCAACCGGCAGGCCCAGCATAAAAATCGACATGGCGCGGGCGCGCTCGTGAGGAGCGTATAAATCACCGATCAAGGAACTGGCGGCGGGAGCACAGGTGGCTTCTCCTACCCCAACCCCCATACGCGCGACGAATAGGGGCCAGAAGCTGCGGCAGAAGCCGGACAAACATGTCAGGGCGCTCCATAAAGACAATCCGGCGGTTAGCAGCAGGTTGCGGCGGGTGGTGTCGGCCAGGCGGCCCAGGGGGAGGCCTACAGCGGCGTAGAGCAGGGTGAAGGCGGTGACGAGCCAGCCCAGTTGGGTGTCGGTCAGGGACCATTCATGGCGGAGGGGCTCGGTGACGGCGGCCAGGATTTGGCGGTCGAAGAAATTCAGGAGATTAATGGCGAAGAGCAGGTATAGAGACAGTATCCGTTTTTGTGCGATGATTGGCCTCTTAAGAGCTCAACGCGAAGGGCGCAGAGGGAGCAGAGCTCGCAGAGAATTGCATGTTTCGAAACTATAAATATCTCTGCGGCCTCTGCGTTAAGGTTTTTTCATACTCCGTAATTTTGTCGGAGAGTTTCAAGAGGTAGCCGAGCTCGTCGATGCCTTCGAGGAGACACTTTTTGGAGAAGGGGTCGACGGGGAAGTAAATGCGGGCGCCGTCTGGGAGCGCCAGCGTTTGCGCTTCGAGATCTATGGTTACCTCCGATGCAAGACGGAATAGCTTCTTATGCGTTTCTTTGTCGACCACGATCGGCAGGATGCCGTTTTTGAGGCAATTGTTTTTGAAGATGTCTGCGAAAGACGTGCTGATGATTGCTCTGAAGCCATAGTCCGCCAATGCCCAGGGGGCATGTTCACGCGAGCTCCCGCAGCCAAAGTTGTCGCCCGCTAAAAGGATTTTGGCACCGGCCAAATCGGAGCGGTTGAGAATGAAATCGGGTCTCGCGTTGCCGGCGGGATCGTAGCGCCAGTCGGCGAAAAGGGATTTGCCCAGGCCCTCGCGGGTCGTGGTCTTCAGGTAGCGGGCGGGGATGATCTGGTCCGTGTCGATGTTCTCGTTCGGGAGGGGGACTACTCGGCTGGTGAAGTTCATTTGATCTCCAAAATCGTAACGCAGAGGACGCTGAGCGCAGAGACAATTCTCTGCGCCCTCTGCGTTGTGCTTTTAAAGCAACCTCCGGATGTCCGCTATCGTGCCTGCTATCGCCGATGCTGCCGCGGTTTGGGGACTGGCAAGGAGAGTGCGGCCTCCCCTTCCTTGGCGGCCCTCGAAGTTGCGGTTGCTGGTGCTGACGCAGTACTGGCCCGGCTGAATCTCGTCGCCGTTCATGGCCAGGCACATGCTGCAGCCGGGATTGCGCCACTCGGCACCGGCGGCAAGGAAAATCTTGTCCAGGCCCTCCGCTTCGGCGGCCGACTTTACTTGCCGGGATCCGGGGACGACCAGGGTTCTCACGCGTGGATTCACTTTCCGACCTTCCATGACCCGGGCGGCGGCGCGCAGGTCCGCCAGCCGGCCGTTGGTGCAGCTGCCGATGAAGACCACATCGATCGCCTGGCCCAACAACGCCTGGCCGGGGGTGAAGCCCATATAATGCAATGCTTTGGCTAGCGCATCGTTGTTTGCCGGCTCAGGAATGCGGGCAGTAACCGGCGCGGTCATCCCGGGATTCGTCCCATAGGATATCATCGGCTCGAGCGACTCGGCCCGAAGTTCGAACTTTTTAGCAAAAACCGCGCCTTCCTCGGTGTGCAGGCGGCGCCATCTTCCGATGGCCGCGTCCCACTCGGCGCCCTGGGGTGCAAAGGGCTTACCGGCAAGGTACTGGATCGTTGTGTCGTCCGAAGCGATCATGCCGGCGCGGGCGCCGGCTTCGATCGACATATTACAGACCGTCAGGCGCTCGTCGATATCGAGAGCGCGGATGGTGCTGCCGGTAAATTCAAAGACGTACCCGGTTCCACCCGCCACACCTAGCTGCGCAATGATCGCCAGGATAATATCCTTGGCGCTAACTCCCGGCTGCAATTGGCCCTCGACGCGCACCTCAAAGGTCTTTGGACGATGCTGCAGCAGGCATTGCGTCGCCAACACGTGCTCGACTTCGCTGGTGCCGATGCCAAAGGCGAGCGCTCCGAAAGCGCCATGCGTCGACGTGTGGCTGTCACCGCAGACGATCGTTCTGCCCGGCTGGGTCAGACCTGACTCCGGGCCGATTACATGGACAATCCCCTGGCGCGGATCGCCAATACCGAAAAGGGGGATCGCGAATTCTCTGCAGTTGGCCTCCAACTCGGTCACCATGCGCGCGGCCTGCGGGTCGGCAATAGGGAACCCCTGGCTGATTGTCGGGATGATGTGGTCCATGGTAGCCACGGTCAGGTCGGGGCGGCGCACACGCAGGCCCCGATCACGGAGTCCCCGAAATGCTTGAGGGCTGGTAACTTCGTGAATTAAATGGAGATCGATGTAGATGACTGAGGGGCACCCGGGGTCGGATGCGACCACATGATCGTCCCATATCTTGTCAAACAGAGTCTTTGCGTGCATGACGCTACAATACCAAAGGAAAAACAAAAGCTCAACGCAGAGCGCGCAGCCGTCGCAGATTGTTTGGAAAACAACAGGTCCCCGCGCTCTCTGCTCCGAAAATTACTCCGTGGGGTGCCAATTGATTCGATCGTTTCTGCGCCGCCCTTTCAGGGCTAAGCATTGCACGACCTTGAAAACCCTGAAGGGGTGGAGCAGTAGAGCCCAGGGCGTGGGCCCATAAGAGCTAAGATAAGAGTGAGTCCTCCTGCTCCCATTTCTCGATCTGGAGACCGCGTTTGCGCGGGGGTTCGCGAAGCTCCAGTGAGATCCGGTCCCAATTCTCAAGGCACAGCCGCAGACCCAAAGCCGTATTGACGGTCGTGCGCAAGAGGTGCAAAAGCAGGGAGTCCTCTCGCCACATGCAACGGTTGCGTCGTTCACGCCGACAAAAGCGGGTACCCCCAGGGGAAAAATGACTCCCCCTGCCGCAGCAACGCCTCCAGTAAAAAAGCCACGAATAGTTTGCCGTGAATCCACGCCCGTGCACTTTGGTCGTCCGTCTTGCGCAGATGCCCCAAAGCCAGCAGAGACTTCAATCGCTTGAATACGAGTTCAACCTGCCAGCGGCCGCGATAGAACTCCAGAACGTGCGCGGGGGCGAGCATGGGCGCCGGCACGGTCGTGAAGACGAAGATTTAGGAGGCCGCTTCCAGCGTCTGCGGCAGAATCTGTGCGCTGTTTTTCTGGGCTTTCCGGCGCACATCCCTCTGGGCCTCTTCGGCTGCCTGCCGGCTCTTTTTTACGGCGCATACCCGGCCCGCAACCAGCCGTTCCTCGTTGCGGACGAAGACGGGCCAATCGCCCAACGCCGTGCCATGCAGCGTCCGTAGGTGGGAGAAGAGGTCGAAACGCTTGTTCGGCCCTCTCCACAGGGGCAGGTTGTTCCAGCCGAAACGCACGAGGACATCGCCTCCCCCTTGGACCACATGGAAAATCGCACGTGGCAAGCCGTAGGCCCGGTCTCCGAGGAACAGGTCGCCAGCGTGGACGGGGAATCGCGAGAAGGTCTCCCCGTTGCCGGCCCCTTGGCTGTCGGTCACCTCCACGGCCGAACAGCGCAACGACGGCAGACCGACAGCGTAATGAATCCGCCATGATGAACCCGTGGGACCAGGTTCATTGACTTGGGTACCGTCCACTACGCATACATTCCAGCGCTTTCCATACACCGCGATGGGATGGCGCACGATCCAGCGTGCCATCAACTCGGTATTCATCCAGCGAAACCATTCCTCCGCCTGCCGCAGTCGATCCATGATCGCTACGTCCGAAACATCAGCGAGCCCACCCTGTCGGGCGCGCACCGCTGTCTCGCGTAGGGAGCATCCCTCGGTCAGATGAATCAGCAAAATTCGCAACAGCACCTGTGCATCTGGGAATTTGCGGCAGCGGCGCAGCGCCCCCAATTCCTTGGCTTTGAGCTCCCAGCCGGGTGGAAGAAATGTCAACAGGTATTCAAAATCCCGCTCTGTCTGAAGCTCCGTTTCCGTTTTCGTGTTCATCGTAGCCTCCCGCCCACAATTAGGAGATTCTGACCACGAAAATCTTAACGGAAGATGCCAGGAAAAATCAATTCTTATCTTAGCGCTTATGGGCTCACGCCCTGGGCTGTGCTGCTCCGCCCTTTCAGGGCTACGCGCTGCACGGCCATGAAAACCGCAAGGATTACGGCGGCAAAACCCCGAAGGGCTGAGCCTTGCACGGCCGTGAAAATCCCAATGATCACGGCTGCAAAACCCCGCAGGGGTGGCGCAGCAAAGCCCAGGGCGTGAGCCCTGGGAACAAGGAATGGAGCGAAAAGAGCCCTGAAAGGGCGGCGCAGAAAACTTGTGCCCGGAGCATATCATTTTCATGCGTCACCGGGTGCGCCACCGGCGCATGAAGGACTGCTCCGAAAATAGGCAGAGCCTTTGGTGCGGCGTCATGCCGCCGCTTTGTCAGGCTTCAAGGCGGCGTCATGCCGCCGCACTCCAAGGCGCTGCGCGCAACGGTTGTGCTTTTCATGCGCTTGGGTGCGCCCCGGCGCATGTGGGACTGCTCCCTCTGCTAAGTCTGCGTTGAGCTTTAGTGCGGGAACGTGTTACAGTACGAAGTCGCGTAGAAACATGGTTTGAACTTCATTCGAGGAAATACACGGTTGCCTGCTAAGAAAAAAATCTCGCCCAAGACAGTCAAGCTGATCGACGAGGCCATGGCTGCCATCGTCGACCAGTGGTACCTAAGCGTCAGCGATTATTACGTTACGGCCGAAAAAAAAGCCGAGAACCCAGACATCCAGGTCCCGGAAGAGCTCAAACGCTTCCATGACACCCTGGCCCACCGCATCAAGTTTTACAAAGGCGATCTCGATTTTACTTACGGTCTGGCACTGGAAATCGACGGCGACCAGTGCCTGCTGGAATCGAGCATCAACAACAAGGTCCCCAAATTCAACTACCCCGATTTGATGCGGCGCTTGACCCTGCACTATGAATCCAACAAGCACAAGCCGATCGAGGGCTTCAAAAAACTCAAGAAGGTCGCCAACTGCGAAGTGTTCAGCTTGCCGGACGACTTGCAGAATAGCCTGGTGGTTGAACAACGGGAAGGCAAGGCCGACATCGTACGCCTCTCCTTTGGGATCGAGGACCAGTTTCTGGAAGAGCTGACGTCCGATCCGCCGGCGTTCATGGAAATCATCCATCAGTACTGTGTGGCCCCGCTGCGGCGGCTCTATGCCGAGGTGTATCGGAGCAATAAAAGGAAGTAAAAGCTTAACGCAGAGTTCGCAGAGGGAGCAGAGAGCGCAGATAGGATTTTCGTTTTGAAAAGGGGTAGTCTCAGCGATCTCGGCTCACTCTGCGCCCTCTGCTTCGAAAATGACTCAGTGGGGTGCCAATTGATTCGATCGTTTCTGCGCCGCCCTTTCAGGGCTTACAATCTCCGGCCCCCAAACCCAGGGCTTACGCCCTGGGCTGTGCTGCTCCGCCCTTTCAGGGCTATGGGCTGCACGGCCATGAAAACCGCAAGGATTACGGCTGCAAAACCCCGAAGGGCTGAGCCTTGCACGGCCGTGAAAATCCCAGGGATCACGGCAGCAAAACCCCGAAGGGGTGGCGCAGCAAAGCCCAGGGCGTGAGCCCTGGGGACAGGGAGTCGAGCGAAAAGAGCCCTGAAAGGGCGGCGCAGAAAACTCGCGCCCGGAATACAACATTTTTATGCGTCACTGGGTGCGCGCCGGCGCATGAGGGACTGCGTTGAGCTTTTGCTTTTCTGGGATTATTGGAAATGCAATGAAGATGATTTTGGGGATCATCCGTCCGCATCGGCTTCAAGATGTCAAGGAGGCCCTGGCGGACATCGGTGTTGTCGGCATGACGGTGACCGACGTGCGCGGGGCCGGGCGGCAGAAGGGGCAGGTGGAACGGTACCGCGGGTCGGAGTACAGCATTGATTTGCTCGCGAAAATCAAGATTGAGGTGGCGGTTCTGGACGATCAGTGTGAGGAAGTGGTGCAGGCGGTCCGGAAGGCTGCCTATACCGGCGAAATCGGCGATGGCAAGATTTTCATCCTGCCGCTCGAGGATTCGATCCGGGTGAGGACTGGGGAACGAGGGGAAGATTCCATTTAATGGGAAAAGCAAAATCTTAACGCAGATTGCGCAGAGAAGAAAGCCTCTGCACCCTCTGCGTTGAGATTTTTTCGAGACGGAGGAATTGAGCATGTGGATGTCGACGGCTGCGGAGGTGGTGAAGTTCGTTAAAGACAAGCAAGTCAAGATGATGGACTTCAAGTTTGTGGATCTGCCTGGGATCTGGCAGCACTACTCGATCCCGGCCCAGCGGCTTACGGAAGCGATTTTCGAAGAAGGCATCGGATTTGACGGTTCCAGCATTCGCGGTTTTGCCAAGATCCAGGAAAGCGACATGCTCGTGTTTTCCCGATCCCGCAGACTGCCTTTCTCGATCCCCTGCGCGAGGTGCCGACGCTGAATCTGACCTGCTCGGTGCGCGATCCGCTGACCCTCGAGCCCTTCTCCCGCGACCCGCGCTACATCGCCGAGAAGGCCGAGAAATACCTGCTGTCAACCGGCATCGGCGACGTCTCCTACTGGGGACCGGAAGCGGAGTTTTACATTTTCAACGACATCCGCTTCGATCAGGGGCCCAACTTCGGCTATTACTTCCTCGATTCCCGCGAAGGGATCTGGAATTCCGGCAAGGACGAAAAGCCGAACTTGGGCTATCGTCCGCGTTACAAGGAAGGCTATTTCCCCGTGCCGCCGATGGACAGCTTCCAGGATCTGCGCAGCCAC
>CAVTZY010000049.1:0-76967 GCA_963739235.1 Terriglobia bacterium
TATATGCTGGCGCACTGGTTCAGTTACGTATTGCTAAGCCCCCGCCGGCGGCATATCTCTTCCGGGAAAAGACCTGAAAGCCATGATCCTCCGCACCATGTTTGCTATTACGCAGGAAGAGTCCCGCTACTCGTTGAATGGAGCTCTCCTGGTTCTGGGGCCGCATGAAATGCGCATGGTTGCGACGGATGGGCACCGGTTGGCACTGGTGGCCAAGACCATGGACATCGAGGGTATCGACGGCGAGACGCGCACCTGATTCCGCGCAAGACTCTGGTGGAAATACTCCGGCTGATCGGGGAACAGGAAATGATGGTGGAATTCGGCCGAGATGAAAATCACATCTTTTTCTCGGTTGGCGGGAAGAAACTCATCTCCAGGGTTCTCGCCGGTCAGTTCCCGAACTATGAAATGGTGGTGCCGCGCGACAACGACAAGCGTGTTGTAGCTTCGAGCCGCGCTCTTGCGGAGGGAATCCGCAGAGCAGCGGTGATGTCCGATGAGAAACTGCGTGCAGTTCGTCTGGCCTTCGCCCCGGGACAGCCGAGATCACCGCCAGCAGCGCCGATGCGGGAGAGGCTCGCGAAATGGTGGAGGTTGAATATGAGGGCGCGGCATGAGCATCGGATTCAATCCCCAGTACTTGCTCGATTTCCTGGCGGTCTGCGCCGCAGACTGTGTGAGTATTCTGGTGAAGGATGCCGAAACCCAGGGAATGCTCAGCCCCGTCGGCCCGGCTGAGTTGGATTACCGTTATGTCGTCATGCCCATGAAGTTTTAGGTGTGCAGGTACTCAATCTCCGTCTATATCAGTATCGCAACTTCTGCCAGCAGGAGATGGAGTTCTGCCCGGGCACGAATCTCTTTTGCGGGCGGAACGGGCAGGGAAAGACGAACCTCCTGGAAGCAATCTACCTGCTGGGCTATGGCAGGAGTTTCCGCACCGCGTCCCCCAGAGATTGCATCCAGCATGGCCGCGAGGAATGCCGGCTCGGAGGGAAGATCGAACACGGCGCGATGATTCGCGAACTGGGGATTTCCATTTCGCAGACGGAAGAAAAGAAACTCTCGCTCCACCACAAGGCAGTAGGGCTGGCGGAGTTCATCGGAAATTTCCACACGCTGGCATTTACCCAGGAACATCTCAAAGTGGTCCGCGGCGGGCCTGCCGACCGGCGGGCCTTCCTGGATCGCGCCATGATCACGGCATATCCGGGCCACATGCAACGCCTGGCGGCTTACGGGCGGGCACTCAAGCAGCGAAATCACCTGCTCGTCGCCGCACTGGGGCGCGGCGGAAAAATGGACCAGGAACTGCTCGACAGCTGGGATGAGAAGCTGACCCAGGAAGGCGGTCGGATTCTCCGCAATCGCCGGCACTACGTCGCGGAGATGAAAGAAGAGCTTGTCAACCCCCTCTGCAGCAGTGAGGACCTCGAGATCCGATACTCCTCGCTGGTCGCTACTGCTGACGCCGGCGACACAGAGATCGAAGGCGAGTTCCGGCGACGACTCCGGGTGGCGCGGAACATCGATGAGAGAAAAGGATTCACCACCGTCGGCCCGCACCGGGACGATCTTAAGCTGCTGCTGAACGGGAAGTCGCTGGCGGATTTCGGCTCGGCCGGCCAGCAGCGCAGTTGCCTGCTGGCGCTCTATTTCGCGCAGATGGAAATTCACCGCAAGACGTGCGGGTTTTATCCGGTTTTTCTCATGGATGATGTCGAAGCCGAGCTGGACAGCCAGCGTTTGCAGGCGTTCCTGGAGCACTTGGCGCTTCGAACTCAGACGTTCCTGACGACCGCCAAAGAGCAGTTTCTGCCCCCGCTGGGAACCGGCGCGCACCGCTTCCGCGTGAATGCCGGCCAGATCGAAGGTCTTGATCAATGTAAACCATAGATTTTAAATAAGATAAAACTTCGCTTTTGGTTCCTTTTCAATGCACTTTTTGAGCAGTTCTTTGTATGTTTCATGGTACAATTAAGGGTTGAGTTTACAGGCAATAAGTCCTTATAAACAAAAAGGTTTCAATTAATTTCCAACCGGGTTCAGGAAGAGATTTTAAGCATGCAGGACGGGGATCAAATTGTACCGGCAGACGGTCAACCGGAAACCGGTGTGCCGACCAGTGGAAACTTGACGGAACAGGCTTACGGCGCCGACCAGATCAAGGTGCTGGAAGGGCTGGAAGCCGTGCGCCTGCGGCCGGCGATGTATGTCGGTTCTACCTCCGTGGATGGACTGCATCACCTGGTCTACGAGGTGGTAGACAATTCCGTCGACGAAGCGCTCAATGGTTTTTGCTCGCGGATCGAAGTTACCATCCACATCGACAACAGCATCACCGTCATCGACAACGGACGCGGTATCCCGGCGGACTTTCATCAGCAGGCGCAGAAATCGGCGGCGGAAGTGGTGATGACGGTTCTCCATGCCGGCGGCAAGTTCGACAACGACTCCTACAAGGTTTCCGGCGGTTTGCATGGGGTCGGGGTGTCGGTCGTCAATGCTTTGAGCCAGCGTCTTGACCTGGAGATCTGGCGCGGCGGCAAAGTTTATGAACAGAGCTACGAGCGAGGCAAGCCGGTCAGCGACTTCAAAGAAACAGGAACGACCAAACGGCGCGGCACGAAGATCACTTTCAAGCCTGACGCCGACGATTTTCGAGACGCTGGAATTCAATTACGATACGATAGCCGGCCGCCTGCGCGAACTGTCGTTTCTCAACCGCGGGCTGGAAATCGTGCTCGAAGATTTGCGGTCCGACCGGCGGGTGGAGTTTAAGTATGAGGGAGGAATCTCCTCGTTCATCGAGCATCTGAACGCGAACAAGAACGCGCTCCATCCCGCGCCGATTTACTTCGAGACTCGTAAAGATGATGTAGTTGTCGAAGTCGCGATGCAGTACAACGACGGCTACAGCGAAACCATCTTCTCATTTGCCAACAACATCAACACTCACGAAGGCGGAACGCACCTGATCGGCTTCAAGTCGGCGCTGACGCGCACGCTGAACTCCTACGCGCAAGCCCACGACCTGCTCAAGGATCTCAAGGAAAATCCGACCGGGGAAGACGCGCGGGAAGGTTTGGTGGCCGTGGTCAGCGTGAAGCTGAGAAGCCCGCAATTCGAAGGTCAGACCAAAACGAAGCTGGGCAACAGCGAAATCAAAGGGATCGTGGAGACGGCTGTTAACGACAACCTGGGCGCGTTCTTCGAAGAAAATCCGCAATGGTCGCGCAAGATCCTCATGAAGGCGGTCGAGGCAGCACGCGCGCGCGAGGCGGCGCGCAAGGCACGCGATCTGACGCGACGGAAAGGGGCCCTCGACAGCGGCCTGCTCCCCGGCAAGCTCGCGGACTGCCAGGAGCGCGACCCGAAGTTTTGTGAGATCTACATCGTCGAGGGGGACAGCGCCGGCGGCTCCGCCAAGCAGGGACGAGACCGCAAGTTCCAGGCGATCCTTCCCATCAAGGGGAAAATCCTGAATGTCGAGAAGGCGCGCTTCGACAAAATGCTCAGCAATGCGGAGATCACCACGATGATTTCCGCCATCGGTACCGGCATCGGCAAGGAAGATTTTGCCCTGGATAAACTGCGCTATGACCGGATCATCATCATGACGGACGCCGACGTTGACGGCTCCCACATCCGGACGCTGCTGCTGACTTTCTTCTACCGGCAAATGCCCGAGCTGGTGGAGGGAGGCCATATCTACATTGCGCAACCGCCGCTGTACTCGGTGAAGCACGGCAAAACCATCAAGTACCTGCGCGCCGAACGCGAGATGGAAGAGTATCTGATGCAGCGCGCCACGCAGGATGTCGTGGTGACGGTCGAGAATAGCGGTATGCAGTTCAGCGGCGAGCAGCTCGTGAAGCTGTTGAACGGAATCAACGAACGCGCATCGATTTACGCCAAGCTCAACCGGCGGCTGGAGAATGCCGAACTGCTTGACCGGCTGCTGCTTTTCGTCGCCGGCGAAGGAGCCTTGCTGCAACAGGGCTTTACTCTGAAGGAGCTCTTCCAACAAAAGGAACTGCTCGAGACGCTGGGTCAGATCCTGCAGGCCATCGGCTATCAGTGCACCACGCTGCTGGATGAGGAGCACGGATTGCACTCGCTGGTGATTCAGAAGGACAGCAACGGCAGCAAGCTCACGATCAATTGGGATTTTCTGTCCTCGGTCGAATGGCAGCGCCTCTTTCAGCTCTATTCCGAAATGGTGCCCTTCGACAAGCCTCCCTTCCTGGTCAGGCAGAACGGCAGCACGATTGACATCGGTTCCCGCGAGCTCTTGCTCGAGCACATTCTCGCGCTCGGCAAAAAAGACCTTACCATCCAGCGATACAAGGGCCTCGGCGAGATGAATCCTGAACAGCTCTGGAGCACCACCATGAACCCGGAATCCCGCACGCTGATGAAGGTCACGATCGACGATGCCGTGCAGACTGATGCCATCTTCACAATCCTGATGGGCGATGCCGTCGAGCCCAGGCGGCGTTTCATCGAAGAGAATGCCCTCAACGTTCGCAATCTGGACATTTGATTCCGCCTATGAATCCAGCGCTGGAGCAGGTCCCGGTAAATCTGATCGACGAGATGCGCAAGTCCTACCTGGACTATGCGATGAGCGTCATCATCGGCAGAGCCCTTCCCGATGTGCGCGACGGGCTCAAACCCGTGCATCGCCGCGTCCTGTACGCGATGCACGATCTGGGCAACACCTACAATAAGGCCTACAAAAAATCCGCGCGCATCGTCGGCGATGTCATCGGCAAGTACCACCCGCACGGCGACACCGCGGTGTACGACACGATCGTGCGGCTGGTTCAGGATTTTTCGATCCGGTACCCCTTGATCGACGGCCAGGGCAACTTCGGTTCGGTCGACGGCGACAACGCCGCCGCCATGCGCTATACCGAGATCCGCATGGCGCGCATTGCGGACGAGCTGCTCGCCGACATCGAGAAGGAGACCGTCGATTTCGGCCCCAACTACGATGGCGCGCTCTCGGAACCGCTGGTGCTGCCGGCCAGGTTCCCCAACCTTCTGGTCAACGGATCCTCGGGGATCGCCGTCGGCATGGCGACCAACATTCCGCCCCACAATCTGTCCGAAATCATCAACGCCACCATTCTGTTGATCGATAACCCGCACGCGACCCTCGAAGAGATCATGGCCCTGGTGCCGGGACCGGACTTCCCCACGGCAGGCTTCATTTACGGGCGCTCGGGCATCCGATCCGCGTATCAGAGCGGGCGCGGCATCATCATCATGCGGGCCCGGGCTGCCATCGAGCGCCTGGGGCGCGATCGCGAGGCGATCATCGTCACCGAAATCCCATTCCAGACGAACAAGGCCAAGCTCATCGAGCGCATCGCCGAACTGGTGCGGGATAAAAAACTGGAAGGCATTTCCGATCTCAGGGACGAATCCGACCGCGAGGGGATGCGCATCGTCATCGAGATCAAGAAAGACCAGCCGGCCCAGGTGGTGCTGAACAACCTGTACAAGATGACGCCGATGCAGTCCAGCTTCGGCATCATCCTGCTGGCGATCGTCAACAATCAGCCGCGCATTCTGTCGCTGGCGGACGCACTGAAATGCTTCATCGAGCACCGCAAGGACGTGGTCCGGCGCCGGACGATTTTCGAACTGGGGAAGGCAGAGGCGCGTCTCCACATCCTGGACGGCCTGCGGCGCGCGCTCGACATGATCGATGCCATCATCACCCTGATCCGTTCGTCCAAGGAGCCCGCCATTGCCAAGCAGGGCCTGATGACGCAGATGCAGTTCAGCGAGCTGCAGGCGCAGGCGATCCTGGAAATGCGCCTGCAGCGATTGACCGGGCTGGAGCGCGAGAAGATCTACGCCGAGTACGAAGAGACGCTGAAGCTCATCGCCCGCCTCAAGGAAATCCTGGCCAGCGAGCAGGTCCTCAAGGGCGTGATCGTCGAGGAGCTCAAGGAGCTGGAGAAGACTTACGGCGACGAGCGCCGCACCGAGATCGTGGACGAGGAAGTCGAGATCACGCTCGAAGACCTGATTGCCGTGGAAGATGTCGTGATCACCGTCACGCACTCCGGCTACATCAAGCGCACCAACGCCTCGCTCTATCATTCCCAGGGGAGGGGAGGCAAGGGCCGCATCGGCATGACGACGCGCGAAGAGGACTTCATCGATCACGTCTTCGTGGCCTCAACGCACAGCTATCTGCTGATCTTCACCAACCAGGGACGCGTGTACTGGCTCAAGGTCTATGAGATCCCCGATGTCGGCACAGCAGGCAAGGGCAAGGCGATCGTCAATCTCGTCAACATGTCCAAGGAAGAAAAGATCGCCGACATCATCTCCGTCAAGGACTTTGAGGACGACCGCTATGTGGTGATGGCGACGCGCGACGGCATCGTCAAGAAGACGGCCCTGAGAGAATTCTCCAACCCGCGCAGTGCGGGCATCATCGCCATCACCGTGCCGGAAGAGGACGAACTGATCGGTTGCCAGCTGACCGACGGATCTTACGATATCCTGCTTGCGACCCGTAAGGGCAAGTCGATCCGATTTTCCGAAAAAGAGGTTCGCGACATGGGACGCACCGCCCGCGGCGTGATCGGCATCCGGCTGGCGTGAAGGTGATCACGTGGTGGCGATGTCGGCCCTCAGCGGTGAAGGGCAATTCCTGACCGTCACGGAAAGAGGATTCGGCAAGCGCACGGCGGTGGAAGAGTACCCGCAGCAGGGGCGCGGCGGATCGGGTGTGATCAATATCCGGGTCGGGGAGAAAAACGGCGAAGTGGTCAACACCTGCCACGTGCGCGAAGACGCCTGCGTGATGCTCATTACCGCCCAGGGAAAACTGATCAAGCTCTACGTCGACCAGATCCGCAACACTCAGACCCGGGCCGCGCTGGGAGTCAAGTGCATCGACCTAGAGGAAGGGGATTACGTAGCGAGCGTGACTGTGGTGGCCGGCGAAGAGGTGGCGGCGGAGGAGCCCGGCGATGAGAGCGTTCCTTCCTGATCGGCACCGCTCCCCGATTGCATGGCTGCTTGTCCTAGCCGCGCTGGCTGCCGCCTGCGGCTCAGACTCGCAGCGCTTCTGGATCAGGCGGAAACCAGCTGGCGCAAAGGCAACTACGAAGAAGCCATACAGGCAAACCAGGACCTCTACCAGCGCGATGGCCACGGAAAGTACGCGGCCCGCGCGCTCCTGAACATCGGCAACATCTACTACCTCAATCTGCGTCAGCTCAAGGGGGCGATCGAGTTTTACGACAAGCTCACCCAGGAATTTCCTGATACCCCCGAGGCGCTGCTGGCGCGACGGCAGCTGGCTTCCATCTATACCAACGAAGAGGTCATTCGTGATCTGGACCAGGCGATCGCCCAGTACGACCGACTGCTCGATTCCAACAACCTTGCCGATCGAGCGGAAATCGAATTCCAGCGAGCCGATGCTTATTTTAAAAAAGGGGAATACGGCCGGGCGCTGCGCGCATTGAGCAGCCTGGAAGAATCCGGCATCAGCGGACGCCTGGCGGCGCAAGTGGCGCTGAAAATCGGGGACATCTATCAGGTAGAGAAAAGATTCTCGGAGGCGATCGAACCGTTTCGCAGAGTTCTCGCTTCGACCTGTCAGGAATGCCGGCAGCGCGCGATCATGAGCCTGGCGGAAACGTATGAGAATCTCCTGGATTTCAACAAGGCCATCGAAACGATCCGCATGCTGGATAAAACCCCGAAGAATGAGAAATTTATCTTCAATGAATCCGAGCGGTTGACCAAGAAGCGCAAGGAAGTGGAACAAACGGGCTCATTGAATTGGGAACAGTCCCGAACGAGCGATAACGCGCCCGGCGCAGGCAAGAAATCAGGCGCGACACCGATCAAGAAGAAATTTTAGATTTTGGCTTGCGGATTTTGGATTGATCCCATCACGCGGGCAGGATCAATCCAAAATCCGCAAGCCAAAACCCAAACTTCAGAGAGCGTTGAGGTGGCAGCAAAAAAAGATGCGCGAAAGTGGCGTATAAGTAATGGGTTGAATTAGTTGTGGCTTGACAGTCCCCGGCGGCGGGAGTAAGGTATGCCGTCGTTACTGAGAGGAGGTGTTTAGGCTTGGCGGAAGTCATCGTCAACGAAGGCGAATCTCTAGAGAGCGCACTTCGGCGCTTCAAGCGCAAGGTTCAGCAGGAAGATATCATTAAAGACGTCAAGAAACACTCGTTCTATCTGAAGCCAGGCGAAAAGAAGCGGATCAAGCAGGCACTCGCCCGCAAGCGGCTGCGCAAGAAGATGCGCGGCATGCGCGGCTAACGCGCTGATTCTGGTGGGCGGCCACCACCAACGGTATTGTAAGCTGTCGGGACCGGTCCGGGATGAAGGATCGGCCCGATGGTTTTTTTTGTCTCAGGGAGTATCTTTTATTAAGTGGGATCTTTGAGTCTGCGTCCTTCGAGGTGGGGACTCCCGGGGCCCAAGGACGCGCAAAACAATGGCAGACCGGCTCAGCCGGAGAATTAGGCAGGCGATGGAGGAGGAGGAGGAGGAGGAGGAGGAGGAGGAGGAGGAGGAGGAGGAGAGGCGACACGATGCGCAGATTTGACCGCATGGTCCTGGTTGTTCTGGACGGGGTAGGTATCGGGGAAATGCCTGATGCCGGCTAGCTGGGGAGATGCCGGCAGTGACACTCTCGGCCACGTGATCGCCGCAGAACGGCCGCAGCTTCCTCATCTCGCCGGTTTGGGGCTGCCTGCGATTCGGCCGTTTGCCACCCTGGCGCCGCGCGGACCCGCTCGAGGACTGCTTTGGCAAAGCGGCGATTCGGTCCAACGGTAAAGACACAACCGTGGGACACTGGGAAATGGCGGGAATCCTCAGCATGGTGCCGTTTCCGACCTATCCGCAAGGATTTCCGCCCCGGATCCTGGAACCGTTTGAGAAAGCGATCGGGCGGACAACGCTCGGCAATCGGGCGGCCTCAGGAACTGAAATCATCAAAGAGCTCGGTGATGAACACGTGCGCACGGGCAGGCCGATTGTCTACACGTCGGCGGATTCGGTTTTTCAAATTGCGGCGCATGAAGAGGTCATCCCGCTCGAGGAGCTGTACAGGATCTGCACCATCGCCCGCAAGCTGCTCAGCGGGCAGGACCGCGTCGCGCGCGTGATCGCGCGTCCGTTCATGGGGGTCTCAGGCGCATACCGCCGCACCGCAAACCGCAGGGATTTTGCGGTCCAGCCGCCCGAAGAGTCGCTGCTTGACCTCCTGAAGGGTAAGGGCCTGGCCGTGATCGGTGTGGGCAAGCTGGCGTCGATCTTCGACGGCAACGGCATCACGGAAGATCTGCCGGTCCACGGCAACGACGAATCCATGGACGCAACCATCGCTGCGCTCGCGCGTATGCCTGCGGGGATGATTTTCAGCAATTTGGGGGACTTCGACACTCTCTGGGGTCACCGCAGAGACTGTCGCAGCTTCGCGCGCGGTCTCGAGGCCTTTGACCGGAGGCTGCCCGAATTATGCGCGGCGCTGGGAAGGGAAGACTGCCTGATCATTACCGCAGATCATGGCTGTGATCCGGCGGCACCCGGAACGGACCACACTCGCGAATATACGCCGCTTCTCGCCTTCAGTCCCAAGCTGGTTGGCGGAGTGGATCTGGGCACGCGCGGTTCTCTGGCAGACATCGGTCAGACCATCGCGGAAAATTTCGGCCTCCGGCTGCCTACAGGCACATCCTTCCTCAAGGATCTACAATAGCGCCGGGAGGCAGAATCAGCTCACAGATGTACGGCAGATTGCGATAGCGCTGGTCGAAATCCAATCCATAGCCCACGACAAACTTGTCCGGTATCTCGAAGCCGACGAAGTCGGCGTGCACACTGATCTGCCGCCGCGCAGGCTTGCTGAGCAGGGTGACGACCCGAATAGTCCGCGGATTACGGGATTGCAGGTTTTCCAGCAGATAATGAAGCGTCAGGCCGGTGTCGAGGATGTCTTCTACGAGCAGGACATCCTTTCCCTCCAGGCTCTCATCCAAGTCCTTCAAGATGCGCACCTCCCCGCTGCTCTTGACGCCGGATCCATAGCTCCCGACCGCCATGAAATCGAAAGAGACACCCATGCCGATGGCGCGCACCAGGTCGGCGTGAAAAATGGTTGCCCCCTTGAGTATGGCGATCAGGTGGGGAGCCCTTCCCTTAAAGTCCGCGGTGATCTGGCGGCCGAGTTCCCATACCCGTTTTTGAATCGTCTCCGCACCCAGCAGAACCGGGCCGAGTTCTTCATTCAGATGGCGGTACCAATCAACAGCCACAGACCCTCCCTTCCCAAAACTCGCTCCGGAGCAAAATGTTCGAAGACACACACATCCACAAACAAGCGGAAAGATATTCTTTATCACAAAAGGCACCAAACCGCGAAGCCGCAAAGACTGCGACTCGCTGGCCGGCAGCGTTATCCCGGCTCCCCCGAATCCTGGCAGAGTCGCCATCCGCTGCGCGGGATTAGCGATAGCGCTTGATGAGGCAGGCACGATAGACTACATTTTTCTTCCGCGGGGGCAGGGAGGCCTTGAAGCTGTGGGTGACATAGCCATGCAACTGAGAAGGAAGTCCGTACCGGTTCGTGTCGGCCAGGTGTGGGTGGGCGGCGACGCGCCCATCATAGTGCAGTCGATGACCAACACGGACACCGCGGATGCGCAGGCGACGGCGCATCAGGTGGCAGCGCTGGTTGCCGCCGGCTCCGAATTGGTCAGGATTACGGTCAACACCCGTGAAGCTGCGCGGGCGGTTCCGGAAATCATTCAACGGCTTTCGGATCTCGGGGTCGAGGTGCCGGTGATCGGCGACTTCCACTACAACGGGCATCTTCTGCTATCTCAGCACCAGGAGTGTGCGCGGCTGCTGGCGAAGTATCGCATCAATCCCGGCAACGTGGGAGCGGGCAGGCATCACGACGAGAACTTCCATCGGATGATCGAGGTGGCAATCGAGAACAACAAAGCGGTGCGCATTGGTGTCAACTGGGGTTCGCTCGATCAGGCGCTGTTGGCACGGCTCATGGACCAGAACCTGGCGAGCCCCATACCCCGTCCCGCCCGCGACGTCATGATTGATGCCATGACGTTGAGCGCTCTTGAATCGGCGCACATGGCCGAGGACTACGGGTTGGCTCGGGATCACATCATTCTGAGCGCGAAGCTCTCCGGAGTTCAGGATTTGATCCTCGTATACCGGAAGCTGGCTGCAGAGAGCGACTACGCGCTCCACCTCGGTCTGACCGAGGCCGGCATGGGTGCCAAAGGGATCGTGGCTTCCACCGCGGCACTCGCAGTGCTGCTGCAGGAAGGAATTGGCGATACCATACGGGTGTCGCTCACTCCGGCCCCCGGCGGGGATCGGTCGGACGAAGTCCGGGTGGCGCAGCAGATCCTGCAATCGCTCGAAATCCGGAGCTTCGTTCCGCAGGTATCCGCTTGTCCCGGCTGCGGCAGGACCACTTCCACCTTTTTTCAGGAAATGGCCGATCAAATCGAGCATTACATCAGGGCACAGATGCCGGCGTGGCAGAAACAGTACCCGGGCGTGGCAGAGCTCAGGGTGGCGGTGATGGGGTGCGTCGTGAATGGCCCGGGCGAATCCAAGCACGCCCACATAGGAATTTCCCTGCCCGGGTCGGGTGAAGAACCGAAGGCACCCGTGTACGTCGACGGCTGCCTGACGACCACCCTGCGCGGCGATGCCATCGTCGCGGATTTCATCAAGATCCTGAATCAATACATCGAGTCCCACTACGCCCAAAATTGAGTTTTGGGGACAGGCTACTCAACCCCCAAACTCAAGCATGCAGGGGAGCTACATCGCTGTCGCGGATCTCAAGGGCAAGGTTGAGAATACACTGCTACTTTGGTAGAATAATCGTATGAAAGCTACTACCATTAAAATAGAAGGAGAACTGCTGCTTGCGTTGGAGAGATCGAAACCCAAATCCTTAAGCCTCTCGGCATATGTTCGCGAAGTGTTGACCAAGGATCTGCGGCGGCGAAAGCTCGCAGAGGCAGCCGCTTCCTACGAGATGTTCATGGAGGCCAATCCAGAGGAAAAGTCCTGGCTCCGGGAGTGGGATGGAGCAGATCTTGCCAGTCCTACAAAGCGGAGACGGCGATGAAGCGGGGCACCATCTGCTGGGTAAACCTCGAACCCGTCTTCCCGCCGGAAATGGGCAAAATCCGCCCGGCGATTGTTGTTTCTAATTCCGACCAGAATCTCTTTCTCCAAAGCGTTGTTGTGGTTCCGATCTCGTCTCAGCCAGGGGAAATTTGGCCCTTGCGCCTGCGCCTGGAGATGCCTCGCGGCAAGGAATCCTTCGCGGTTCTCCCGGGCATCCGGCAGGTCAGCAAGGATCGCATCCAGGAAATCGCGGGCATCGCCCGCGCAGGCGAACTGGAGCGGATCACGGAAGCCTTGTCTTGCTACCTGAACGACTGATCCGCTATCCTGAATGCTTTGAAATCATCAACGTCCATGACTGGAAGCAGGGACTATGCTCAAGACACATCATTGCGGGGAATTACGGGCTGCTGACATCGGAAAGGCGGTTGCCCTGGCCGGCTGGGTGCACCGGCGTCGTGATCTCGGCGGGTTGATCTTCATCGATCTGCGCGACCGGTCGGGCCTGGTCCAGATTACCGTTGACCAGGATTCCGGCGCTTGCACCGCCATCGCCGAGAAATTACGCAATGAATTCGTCCTCAAGTGCGAAGGGCGAGTGCGCGCCCGGCCTGAAGGGATGGTCAACGTGAACATGCCCACGGGCGCGATTGAAGTGCTGGCGCAGTCCCTCGAGATTCTGAATCCTTCCAAACCGCTCCCCATCTCGGTGGATGACGACGGCTATAAGACCGAGGAAAGCCTGCGCCTGAAATACCGCTATCTTGATCTCAGGCGGGCCCGGCTGCAGAAAAATATCGCGATTCGGCACAAGACCGTCAAGTTCATCCGCGATTACCTCGACCGGCAGGGCTTCTATGAAATCGAGACGCCGATCATGATCAAGGCGACTCCGGAGGGGGCGCGCGATTATGTCGTGCCCAGCCGCGTGCAGCCAGGCAAATTCTATGCGCTGCCGCAAAGCCCGCAGCAGCTCAAGCAGCTCCTCATGGTGGCCGGGTTTGAGCGTTACTTCCAGATCGCCCGCTGCATGCGCGATGAGGACCTGCGCGGTGACCGCCAGCCCGAGTTCACCCAGCTCGACCTGGAGATGTCGTTCGTGAATCGGGAAGATGTGCTCGACGTCGTCGAAGGGCTGGTCAAAGGGCTCGTCCCAGCAGTGGCACCCCACAAGCGCCTCTTCGATCCCTTTCCCAAACTCACTTTTGACGAAGCGATGTCGCGATTCGGCACGGATAAACCCGACATGCGTTTCGGCATGGAGCTGGTCGATGTCACCGACATGTTCCGCGACTCCGAGTTCAAGCTCTTCGCGGAGGCTGCCCGGACCGGACAGGCCGTCAAGGGGATTAAAGCCCAGGGTGCGCTTCCTTATTCGCGCAAGGATCTCGATGTTCTGACCGACCTGGTCAAGGGATGGGGCGCGAAAGGCCTGGCGACGCTTGGCTGGACCTCCTCGGGATTAAAGGGGAGCATTGCCAAATCAATCGGAGAAATCCACGTAGCGGAGCTCGCGCGCAGAATGGATGCCGGAGAAGGGGACCTCGTCTGCCTGGTAGCGGAAAAGACGGGGCTGGTCAATAAGGCGCTCGGCAACCTGCGCCTGGAGTTTCGCGATCGGCTGAAGCTGGCCCCGCCGGACCTGCTGGCCTTCGCCTGGGTGGTCGATTTCCCCATGTTCGAATGGGACGAGGAAGCCAAGGAATGGAGCTTCACGCATCACCCGTTCACCATGCCCAAAGAGGAACATCTGGATAGGCTCGAGAGCGATCCCGGCTCCGTGCTGAGCAATGCCTACGATCTGGTGTGTAACGGCTATGAGCTGTCGAGCGGCAGCATCCGTATCCATCGTCGCGATGTGCAATCGCTTGTTTTCAAGCGGCTCGGCTACAGCGAAGAGGAGGCGTACAAGCGATTCGGACACATGCTGGAGGCCTTCGATTACGGCGCGCCGCCCCACGGCGGCATGGCGCCTGGGATCGACCGCCTGGTTATGCTGCTGGCCGATGAACCGAATATCCGCGAAGTCATCGCCTTCCCGAAGACCGCCAGCGGCAGCGACTTGATGTTCGACGCCCCCGCGGAAATCGAACCCAGGCACCTGAAAGAACTACACCTGAAGATCACCGAATAAATCGGGGGTAGTCTCACCTGCAATCGTCAAAGAAATGCCAATATCCCATCGTTGCAGATGAGGCCCCCTATTTTTTTCCCTGGAAGACGATGTTGCCGGAGAAGGTCACAAGGTTGATCGGTGAACCGCCGGTGCCGATCGGTGTGCTGACGGAGGCGGCTTGCTTCTTTTCAACAATCTTGAGCGGGACGGATTCCCCTTGCACCATCTGCTCAGGATAATCGACCGAGATTTTTCCATTCTTGGTGCCCAGCTGCAAGGCGGCGGAAAAATCCACCGGTAGCCGCAACTCTATGGAGCCCTGCGAGGTTTTTCCCCAAAACCCGTAGCCCGCCCAGCGTGATCCGAACAACTCGATATTCAAATCGCCCCGCTTGGTCACCAGCGAGAAATAGCCCGCGAGATCCCTTGCCTCGATGTTTCCCTCTTCCAGCGTGGCTTCAACCGAGCCGCGCAATGATGAAATGGAAAGGTCGCCTTTGTTTATCTTGATGCCTAGATCGGTCCGATCCTTGGGCACAAAGACCTTGATGTTGTTTTCCATGGTGGCACCCGGCTGCGCACCGGCGGTGCTGATCCGAGCCGAGGTCGCCGTGTAAGTGACGCGAATGGGAAAGCGCTGAGCAAGCGCCCGCGCTTCGTCGGGCGCCAGGTAATAAAAGATCTTTTCCATTTCCACACGGACCAGAGACTTATCCCAGCCGGCGATCGTAAAACTGCCGGGTGCCGCGGCCGCAATTTCGAGTTTCCCTCCGGGGTAAAAGGCGAATTCCTTTTCGCTTCTCTCCGTGTAAGGAGTTTTCGCGCCCGTATTCTTCTGCGCTGCGGGCTCGGTTTGCTGCCAACTCAGGGGCAGAAGGAAAAAAGCAAATATCAGACGAAGGGCCATATCGGGATTCTCCCGTGAAGCTTCGACACGAAGTGGAGCACCGTGTGATTGTCGATCGCATGAAACAGGATAGCGCAGTACAAAGCGATGCCGAGCCAGACGACTACCTGCAGGCGCCCTCTACTGCGCAGCATCTGCGCGCTGAGATGATAGAGGATCCAACACTCCAGGGCGAAGGGCGGGAAACCGAGGAAACCCAGGATCGGCATCTCAAAGACCTTCCACCCGCTAAAAAAGGGAATCGAATAAACCCATTTGGAAGCCGCCCAGAAATTCCAGAACTCCCACATCAGACCGCAGGCAAGACCTCCGAGGAGGAGACTCCAGATCCTGCGCCCCGCGCCCGTTGCCCTTCGGGGCCTGAGGCTCTGCCCCCCGAACCGCCCGAGCAAGGGGTAGAAGAGGAATATCGGACCCAGCCATACCGCGGGAAATAAGTAGCGGGGCCAGAGCAGCGGCGCTGCGCTCAGGCAAATCCCCGGCAGCACGAAGGCGAAAGACATAGCGCCGCGTGGAGTCGCAGTGCATTGCTCATATTCTGACGCAAACGGCGCTTCTCGATGCCCGAAGATTAGGCACTCGAAGATATCCGTGGTAATGAAAATGCCGGGAAGCACGGTAGCGAACGCCACCGCATACCCGGGCCAGCGGACCCACATCTGCGCAGGAACACCGTTGTAAGCCCAGTTGGCCAGAATCAGGTTGTAAGCTTCGAAGATGAGCCAGATGAAGACGGAGAGTGGAAGCATGCGCCACAGTTCAGCGCGGCGACCGCAGAGCAGCGATCGGCCGCGCAATCTCAGCAGAAGGTTGTCCGCGAGCAGGAGGTAGGACCACCACGCAAAACAGTAGAACCAGGAATGGAACGGTTCGATCTTCCGAAACAGGCAGTACTCGGAGATGACGAGAAGCCCAAGCCCCAGCCAGCCGTAAACTTTCATTTCGTTTCCCGCAGCGCATTGTACTTGCGACAAATCTCCAGGACCCGATCGACCGGCAATGCTTCGACGGTGCGCCCGCCGACACCGCTGGTGGTCTTGGCCATGAAGAGCGAATTATAAACAGCTTCTTCCGTGGCCTCCTTTACCGCCTGGAAGAGCGGCGAGACGGCATCGTTGGTCAGAACCGGTGGAGAAAGTGTCCGCGTCCTGGAATTCGCGGGAACGCGCGCCTCGGCAGCGGTGGAGAAAGCGATGACATAATCCCCGCTGCCGTTGCTGCTGTAGGATCCCGTTTTTGCCAAGCCCAGCATGGCGCGCGCCGCAAGCCGTTTCAGATTCCGCGCGTCGAGAGGAGCGTCTGTGGCCACGATCACCATGCAGGAGCCGTCCGGCGAGCCCAGCGAGTTTCCACTGCGCCCCTTTGCCAGTTCCTGTCCTACGGGCGCGCCGTTGATTTCGAGCACGCCGCCGAAATTGGTTTGAACCAGGACGCCCACGATAAAGCCGCCCAGGGCGGCGGAGAGCGCGCGCGAGGAGGTGCCGATGCCGCCTTTGAAATTGAAACAGACCGTGCCGGTGCCGGCGCCGACGGCACCTTCCGGGACCGGGCCGCCCTTTGCGGAGCGGATCGCCTCAAGCACGTGTTCCTTGGTGACGTGGCGGCCACGGATATCGTTGAGCGTGCCGTCGTTGGTTTCGCCCACGACCGCATTCACGGATTGCACCCGCTCGTTGCCCGGCTGTGCCAGCGTGTATTCCACGATCCCTGCGATGCCTTCGGCCACGTTGAGGGTGTTGGTCAGGACGATCGGCGTTTCGAGATTTCCCAACTCTTCCACCTGGGTGCTGCCGGCGAGCTTGCCGAAGGCATTCCCCACGAAGACGGCAGCCGGAACCTTCTGCTGGAAGAGATTGCCGGCGTGTGGAAGGATGGCGGTGACGCCGGTCCGGACGTTTTCGCCTTGCCACAAAGTGACGTGGCCCACGGCCACACCGCTGACATCCGTGATCGCGTTGAGCGGGCCGGGCTGCAACACTCCCGGTATGATGCCCAACTCACGCGGCCGCTTCTGACCCAAAGCCATGGGACAGAGTGCAAACAGAGAAAATGCCAATCCGAGTCCGGCACACAGAGACGAGGAGGAAGATCCGAGCATTTTAGACTCCCGCGTTGGATATCATGAATCATCAAGGGATGTCAGCGGCCGCCCGCCGTCAGCACCAGCCATTTTACAGGAAATTCAGTAGCAATGCCCGATTCCTGCGTTCTGAAAATGTTCATGACAAAACAGAAAGCCATTTCGCGCCCGTGCTGCTAGAATGTAGTGGGGGTGTCGATTCCCCATGTTCACCCATCGGGAGTTTCCGGCGCCACAGGAGCAGGGCGCGGGATGGGCTCAACCTTCGGGCGGGGGCTTTTTGATGGAGGAGTGAAAAAAGATGAGCATCTTAATGGGCAAGACGCTGGGAATTCTTCTGGCCGGCGGCGCGGGCGAGCGCCTTTTCCCGCTCACACAGCACCGGGCCAAGCCGGCAGTTCCCTTCGGCGGCATCTATCGAATTATCGATGTCACACTCAGCAACTGCATCAACTCGGGCCTGCGCAGGGTGTTCATTCTCACTCAGTACAAGTCCCTGTCGCTGCACCGGCATATCCGGCACGGCTGGTACAACGTGGTCGCCAAGGATCTGGATGAGTTCATCGAAGTGGTCCCCCCGCAAATGAGGGTCGGCGACAATTGGTACATGGGAACGGCAGATGCCGTCTGGCAGAACCTCTATTCCATCAGCAGCGTCGATCGAATCAACTTCGTCATGATCCTGACGGGCGACCACATTTATAAAATGGACTACTTCCGCATGGTGAGGCAACACGTCGAAAAGCAGGCGGATGTGACGATCGGCGCCATCGAAATTCCCCGGGAAAAAGCCCACAATTTCGGAATTATGCGGGTGGACGGTGCGGGCAGGATCCGAGGTTTCCAGGAGAAACCTTGCGCGCTCCCGTCCTCTGACATCGCTGCCGGCAAGGTATTCGCCTCGATGGGAATCTATGTCTTCAACAAGACGCTCTTGGCCGAGGTCCTCGAGAAAGATGCCGCGAATCCGAACTCCACCCACGACTTTGGCCGCGACATCCTCCCGAGTATGATTCATCAATACAATGTCTATGCTCACCACTTCGTCGACGAGAACAAGAAAGAAGCCCAGTACTGGCTGGATGTCGGGACGCTCGAGGCCTACTACGAGGCCAACATGGACCTGGTTGCGGTCAGCCCGCATTTTAATCTCTACGACAAGGAATGGCCGATCCGAACCTTTCAGGCTCAGTACCCTCCGGCCAAGTTTGTCTTTGCTCAGAAGGACCAGCGCATGGGAATCGCTCTCGACTCGATCGTGTCGGGAGGATGCATCATCAGCGGGGGCAGAGCGGTAAGCTCGGTGCTCTCACCGGGCGTGCGCATCAACAGCTATTGCGATGTCGATCATAGCATCCTCTACCACCACGTCGAAGTCGGCCGTCATTCGCGCATTTCCAAGGCGATTATCGACAAAGGAGTACGTCTGCCGGAAAGAACGGTGATCGGTTTGGATCCGGAAGAGGATCGCAGGCGTTTTCACGTCACGGGAAGCGGCATCGTGGTGGTGGTGCCTGAAGACTTGCGGCGGGAGCACACCCGGATGGTGGACCTCGCCCCTGCCGTCAGTGGAGCACAAGACTAGGCTGTAGGCTATTAGGCTGTAGGCTATAGGCTGAAAAACCGTAGCCTACAGCCTACAGCCTAATAGCCTACAGCCTACAGCTAGATCCAGCTGATCCTGAAACCGCCGATGCCGGTCTTGACCACGACGGTAACGCGGATCTTGCATTTGTTGTAGTTCTCGCTGTAGTAATCGTGGCCGCTGCCGTCTCTGTGGAGATTGTCAAGCTGAAGACCGCTCAGGAAGTGCTTTTCGGCTGTCACCCTGACGCCGATGTCGCGGGGCATGCGCAAGTACACCCCCCCGACGCCCACCTGGATCCGGATCTCGGCATCCTGTTTCCATGCCCCCGAAAGATCGAGATTGGCGCCGCCCACACCGCTTTCGAAATCCAGCGTGCGGAAATTGAGATTGCCCAGGCCAACGGCATCAAGGCTGCCCACGCCGCTGCGCAGGCGGACCTCGTCGCAAACCACGGGATTAGGATCGTAGCTGGAAATTTTGGTGCCGCCCACGCCGCCCTCGACATCGAGGCGGCTTACGCGCAGGCGCGACAGGGAGATGCGGGCGTCGCCCACGCCGATATTGACCCTGAGATTAACGGGCAGGGATTCCGTGAGGCTAAGCTGCAGGCGGTTGGCGCGGCGCTCGGTGCGTATCCCGCCTTTGTGGGTGCTCTCAAGCTTGACATTGAGACGCGCGCCCGTGGGATCATAATTGAGCTCGGGTTGATAGCTGGCTTTGTCGTATTCGAGGTCAAGTGCATACAGCTTGGATGTGCTTTCCCCCTGAATCTCCAGGGAGCCGACATCCAGACCGATTTCCGCCTGGAGAGAAGTCTCGTTGTCGATAGGGCGGCTCTGCTCCAGCCGAACCATTTCGACCGCAACCCGCTGATCCACGTTGCAGCCTGAGAGCAGAAGCGTCGCTGCCATACTCGCTTTCCAGAAGGTGTCTTTCATCGGACTTCTCCTAGCCATTGACTAATTTCGGTCGCGGCGTTCCACCTCGACGGTGCGAGCTCGCACGTAGATGTCTTTGTTTTCGGTTTCGAGAACAATCTGGGGCCCCCCGGTCTTCAATTTCCCCTTGATGGTCGTGACATCGCCGGCTTCGGCCGGTTCCAGGCCGGGGAATTCGGATCGGATATGGCCGTTACGCGCGCTGGCGTTGATCTGGAAGGCAGCGTCCGGCGGCAGATTGAGCGTGATGTCGCCGTTGCTGTTCTTGAGGTTGATTCCGTCCTTGCCCAGTGAATCCAGGGACACAGAGATGTCGCCTCGATCGTTCGTCACCTTGCAGCCCTTGCCGGAATTGCTCACACTGACGTCGCGCAGGGTCGTGTTGATTTCGACCGGGCCGCCCGCCTTGTTCACCCGCACAGAGGATCCCTGTGCCATGGCCTTTACGTAGCCGCCGATGTCATCCAGCGTAATGCGGTTGTCGGTGTTGGAGTCAATGTCGACATTCCCCTTGACCTTCTTGATCGAGACGGTCCGGGCATACTGGCTGGCAACCACCACGTTGCCCGCCACATCGGTGATCTGGATGGGCTGATAGCTGCCGGTGATTTTCAGGCCGTCCTCCAGGTTGCTGACGTTTACCCGGGTGCCACGCGCGTCGATGGTCACGGGCTTGGTAACATGATCCACCGTGATGTTGCCGTCGGTGTTCGTTATCGTGGCTTTACCGTCGACGTCCTTAATCGACACCCCCGAGTTATCGTTCCGGATATCGACGTCGCCCTTGACGGTCTCGACCGTGACCGGCCCGCGGGCATCGACCGTAACAGTTCCCGTGAGACTGGTCAGCCTCGACGAGCCATAGCGGTTCGCAATCACAAAACTGCCGCTGCAGTCATGCACATCCAGAGGCTGGCGGGTGGTTTGGACATTCAGCTTGCCATCGAGGCCTGAGACGGTCACCCCTCCGAAGGCATTCTTGATTTCCAATTGCACTCTTTTCGGAACAAAGATCTCCATGTCGGTATTGAAATGATAATTCCTGGCGGACAGATCTTCCCGATTGGTTTTCACGACCAGGACTGTAGCCTCCGCCTTGCCCTCTTCCCCGCTCTCCACTTTGATCTCATCGCCAATCTGTTTGGCGCGCGCGTCATCGTCTTCGAAAACCTTCTTGCGCAAGTGGACGCGAACCTCACCTTCGGTTCCGGCGGTAACCGTCACCAGGCCGTTGGAATTCTCGATCCGTACCGGCATGCCGGCAGAGATGGGATAGGCGTACTCCTGGGTATATTCGTGAGCCGTTGCCAGGCTGACGTCGGTGCCGCCGAAATTGATGGAACTGTTGATGAGATCCGGGAGAGCGCTGCCGCGGATTTGCGAAAACGCCAAACCGATGATGGTGATGAATAGTATGCCGAAGACCTCACCGATCCTGAGGGATATTCCCTGTTTCTGCCGGAAGTAGTCGAGGACTTTGCCGAGCCCGAGGAGAATGAGGAGGATCGGCCAATAGCTGCGTGCCATCGCCCAGAGATCCGGCCCGATGCCGTAATTTTTGAGCAGGAACATGACGCCGAGCCCAATCCAGATCAGGCCCGCAAGCATCGAGGGGCAGCACCGGCGCGGGCGCCTGGCTGTGGGATCTGCAGGTGCGGGCACTTCCTGATAGGTGAAGTAACCATAGAGTTTTTTTGCCCCGACCATGATCAACAGGCACGGCCAGTAGCGGGCGAGCAATTGCCACGCCGTAAGGGTCGAGAACCAGTTGGAAAGAAAGAAGGCCAGGCCAATGCCGATCAGGATCAGCCCGAATATCAATGCGCCCTTCCGGGAACCAGCAGACATGAGACCCTCCCAAACCTATTCCTTACGCTCGTTCACTGCTGTGGTGCGCTTGGCAACCGCGTCATCTTCGCGGTCGCTCACATAGCGGTAGACTAGGTAGGCTCCCAAGGCGATAAAGACAAGCGGCCAAAGTTTGTTGATGAAATCGAAATGAATGAAGTTCTTGAGCAGGAAAATGCAGCCCAGGCCGATCAGCAGGATTCCCCAGGCCGCTACGGTCTGGTCTTTGACCGGGCCCCGGGGCTCCGATGGCTGCTCCATGCGCGTCCGCAGTTTGACTTCTGCCGTGCGGTAAGAATCGAACATGGTGAAGATGAGGAAAACGAAAGCGCCGAAACCGAAAACGCCGTGGATGCTATCCCCCATGATACTGAGTGCCGCAAAGACGGCAAACTGGGTGATGGCTTTCTGATAATTGCCATTGTAGACCGCCCCCATGCCGGGGATCAACGAGAGCGCCGCGGCGCGCTTGGGCGCATCGGTCGGAATGCGCAGGTCTTTAACAGCCGCGGCCCATTCCGCTCCGCGCACCAGGCAATCCTGGCAGTAGATCTTGCCTTTGATCTGGTGCGAACATTCCGAGCACAGGGCCCTGCTGCACGTGCCGCAGAATTCCTGGGATTCCACCGTAGGATGATAAGAGCATTTCATGCGTCATCTCCTTCCAGGCTGACTGCCTGCCCTGGCTAGGCGGGAAACAGCCAAACGCTGCTTTTCTGATCGTTCTGGCCCGGGTTCTTTTCCTGCTGCTTCTGCTCGGCGGGTTTTTTCTTGCCTTCCACCGGCACATCCAGCTGCTCGATCATGAAACCGAGCTTGCTCAGCATGTTGTTCTTGAGAACTGTGAATTGGGTTTGCCACTCGTTCTTCGCGGTGTACAGCTTCAGCCCTTCGCTGTAGATTTGCTGTACGCCGCGGTCCATCTGCAGGAACAGACCCTTAGTCGAAAGCACCGAAGCCACCAGATTGGCGCGCGGCATCATCAGATCCACGGACAGAGCCACGAAGAGTAATATCAGACCGACTCCAACCGCGAAGCGCGGCGTCAGCGCCGGCTGCAAAAAGTACGCCTTGAGACGTTCCCTGAGCGGGCGCGTCCGCGGCCGCCCCGAGGTTCGGAGCAAAATCCTGTCGAACAGAGCCGCATCGATCTCATAGGTGGGAAACGCCTGGCAGGTGACCAGAATCGATCGGATCTCCTCCATCAGCCCCAGACAGCGGGGACACTCCTGGAGGTGCTCTGCCACTTGCACCATTTCCTCGTGCGGCAAGGTGCGCTCGACATATTCGCTCAAGCGTTCTTCGACGAATCCGCACTTCATATGAACCCCCTAGGCCTGCATCCCTGCTTGCGCCCGGCGCTTGGTCAGCAACTTCGCCAGCTCCAGACGCGCCCGATTGATCCGGCTCTTCACCGTACCCTCGGGAATCCCCAGAAGCTCTGCGATCTCCTGGTAGGCCATGCCCTCCAGATCCCGCAGAATAATGGCCTCTTTGAGCTCCGGGGATAGAGCCTGCAGCCCTTCACTGAGAAACAAGGAAGCTTCCGATTGTTCGACGCTGCGCTGGGGATTGAGGACCTTGTCATCCTTGAGGTTCATGGCTTCCATTTCCTCAGTCCCTGCGGCTTGCTGGAAACGCCGCGTCCGCCGATAATGATCGATAATCAGGTTGCGCCCGACTTTCATGATCCAACTCTGGAAGCTGCCGGAATCAGAGCGGAAGCTTTTAAGATTCTGATAAACCCGGATGAATATTTCCTGAGTTAAATCCTCCGCTTCGTCCCGGCGACTCGTGTAACGATAGGTAAGGTTGTAGATCCGTCTGGCATACGAATTCACAACCGTCTCCCAGGCGGCGTCATCTCCCTGGAGACAGCGCTCTACCATTTTTTCATCGCCCGGGAGCAATCGTCACTCCTTATCTCCTGCCCCGATAAACGCAGGGGGGTGAGGCAAAGTTCAAAAAATCAAAATGGCGCCGTGAGGCCCGGCGCGGAAATCCCTAATTCGACAAGATGCTCTGGATCAGACAGGGAATTGTATTTCAAGAGCGTGACTCGAGGCTACATTTTCTTGTATGCGAATGATTTCTGCTCTTTGCCGTAAAGCAAAGAAAAGCAAAAGATCAACGCAGCGAGAAGTTGTTCAAAAGGTAAAATTCTCTGCGGCTTCTGCACCCTCTGCGTTGAGGCTTTTGGGATGCTGATAATCCGTCCGGCCGCTGTTGGTTTCTGCTTGATCTTTTGATAGAATATCTTATATCTCTAACGTCTTTGAAATAGAGAACTTGAAGGATTTGGAGGACAGCGGGGATTTGGGTCTCCGCCATCCGGGATCGGGTTCGTAACGAATGAAATGCCCTTATTGTGGACACACCAAAGATCGCGTAGTGGACTCCGGGAAAGTCGTGACGGGGACTCGATCCGGCGCCGCCGCCAGTGCCTGCAGTGTTCGCAGCGATTCACCAGCTATGAACGGATCGATGAAATCCCTTACATGGTGGTGAAAAAAGATGGCGGCAGGGAGAAGTTCGATCGGGGTAAAATCCTGACTGGTCTGCTGAAAGCATGCGAGAAGAGGCCCGTCAGCCTCACCCAGCTCGAAAAAATCGTGGATCAGGTCGAGCTCCGGGTGCAGGAAAGCCCTGAACGTGAGCTTGAAACTGTGGCTATCGGCAAAATTCTGCTGTCGGAGCTGAGGCGTTCTGGACAAGGTTGCATATTTGCGTTTTGCATCGGTCTATCTCGAATTCGAAGATGTGAAGGAGTTCATGACCGAAATCAACGAGCTGTTTGAAAAAAAGCCGTCGTAAGCCCGCGCTCCATCGCCGCGGCGGGAGCTTGCCGGGCCGGAATTCCGGGTTACCCATGTCGAAATCGCGCAAGCGAAACCCTTACGAGCAAGTGCAATCCACGCTGATGCTGGAGGCGGAAGAAATCCTGGATCGCCTCGCGGTCGGTAATTGGATTCCCAACGTCGACATCTGCGAAACGGCGGATGCCGTCATGATCCGCGTGGAACTTCCGGGCATCGAACCCGCCGATATCCGGCTCACGATCCAGGGCAACGTACTCCGGGTTCAGGGTACGAAACGGGAGCCGGCAGCCGTGCGTGCACGCCTGTCCTACTATTGTCTCGAGAGAAGATACGGCAAGTTCGACCGGCAGATCGCTATCGATTGGGTCGTGGATGCCGGACGATCGCACGCCACGCTTGCGAACGGCATCCTTACCATCCAGATACCCCGGATCGAAAACCGGCGCGGCACAGTTTTTGAGATTCCCATTACCGGGAAACAAAAGTGAAACTCGGCCACTGAATCCGGATCGACATTAGGCGAAAGGATTTCGAATCGATCATGCCGACAGCGGATTTGAAACAAGATGCAGTAGTAAAAACAGCGGATGCCGAACAGGACGAGCGGCTCCAGGTGCCGGAGCAGCTTCCGGTATTGCCTTTACAGGACGTGGTTACTTTTCCGTACATGATCCTGCCGCTGCTGGTGTCGCTCGATAAGGCCATTCATGCGGTAGATCATGCGCTGACGCAGAACCGCATGATCCTCCTTCTGACCCAGCGCAATCCGGAGGTGGAGAGCCCGACGCCGGAGGAACTGTACGAATTCGGCACCGTCGGCATGGTGATCCGCATGCTCAAAATGCCGGATCAGGGGGTACGCGTCCTTGTCCAGGGAATTGCGCGCGCCAAGGTGGAAGGCTGGGCGGAAGGCTTGACCTTTTTGCAGGCGAAAATCAAGGTGCTTGACGAGGTCGCTCCCGAAGCAACCAGCCTCGAGATCGAGGCTCTCACCCGCAATGTCAAAGAGGCGATGGAAAAAATGGCGTACGCTGGGGAAAAACATCGCCCCGGAAATTCTGGCCATTTCCTCCAATATGAGCGATCCCGGGCGCCTGGCCGACCTGGCCGCTTCCAACCTCGCGCTCAAGATCGAAGATGCTCAGGAGGTTCTTGCCATCCTCGATCCGGCGAAGAGACTGCGCCGCATCAACGATTTGCTCACCCGCGAGATCGAACTCCTCACGGTCCAGCAGAAAATCAACATTCAGGCAAAGGATGAGATTGATAAAGGGCAGCGGGAATACTACCTGCGCCAACAGCTCAAAGCCATCCAGAGTGAATTGGGCGAAGGCAACGAGCTTGCCGAGGAAATCGCGCGTTACCTGAAGAAGGCCGATGAAATCAGAATGCCCAAGGAAGCACGCGATGAGTTCAATGTGCAGGTGCGCAGGCTCGAGCGCATGAATCCCGAATCCGCCGAAACGGCTACGCTGCGCACCTACCTGGACTGGATGGTCGGGTTGCCGTGGAGCTTTCGGACGGAGGACAACCTCAACCTGCGCAAGGCGCGCAAGATTCTGAACGAAGATCATTACGGGCTTGAAAAAATCAAGGAGCGCATCCTCGAACACCTTGCGGTGCGCAAACTCAAGCAGAATACCAAGGGCCCCATCCTCTGTTTTGTCGGACCGCCCGGAACCGGGAAGACCTCCCTGGGCAAATCGATCGCGCGCGCGTTGGGGAGAAAATTCGTGCGCTTGAGCCTCGGCGGTATGCACGACGAAGCAGAAATCCGGGGGCATCGGCGCACCTATGTCGGCGCCTTGCCCGGCAGGATCATCCAGAGCCTGCACCAGGCTGGGACCAAGAACCCGGTTTTCATGATGGACGAAGTGGACAAGATCGGAGCCGACTTTCGCGGCGATCCATCTTCTGCCCTTCTCGAGGTGCTGGATCCAGAGCAGAATGATTCATTCCGCGACAACTATCTCGGAGTTCCCTTCGATCTCTCGGACGTTTTGTTCGTCACTACCGCGAACGTTCTCGACACGATCCAACCTGCGTTTCGCGATCGCATGGAGATCATTGCGCTTTCGGGCTATACCGAGCTCGAGAAGCTCGAGATCGCGAAACGGCACTTGATCCCGAAGCAGGTGGAAGCCCACGGCCTGAAATCCGACGACATCGTTTTTCCCGATGATGTGATTGTCGAGATCATCCGCGGCTACACCCGGGAAGCGGGCTTGCGCAACCTGGAACGGGAGATCGCGGGCATCTGCCGGAAGGTCGCGATGAAATTCGCCCTGGGGGATCGCAAGCGCGTGACTCTGACCCGCTCCGGCCTCCATCGATATCTCGGTGCCCAACGGATCCTGGCCGACGAACATCTGAAACGCAATCAGGTCGGGGTCGCCACCGGGCTGGCCTGGACACCGTTCGGAGGCGAGATCCTCTACGTCGAAGCTCAGGCGATGGACGGCAAAGGCGCCCTGATTCTCACGGGCCAAATGGGGGATGTGATGAAAGAATCGGCGCAGGCCGCTATGAGTTACACCCGGGCCCACGCCGCAACATACAACATCCCGGAGGACTTTTTCTCGTCGCACGATTTTCACATTCATATTCCGGCCGGCTCCATTCCAAAGGATGGGCCGTCCGCAGGCGTTACTCTCACCTCCGCCCTGGTCTCTGCCTGCACCGGACGACCGCTAAATAAGTCCATTGCCATGACGGGCGAGATCACCTTGAGTGGCAACATACTGCCCGTGGGAGGAATCAAGGAGAAAGTTCTCGCCGCGCACCGCGAGAAGGTCGACACCGTAATTCTCCCCCGCAGGAACAAAAAGGATCTCGAGGAAATCCCCAAAGAGGTGCGCCAGGAATTCAAAGTGATTCTGGTGGATCGTTTGACCGAAGTGCTCCGCCGCGCTCTAGTCTAACCATGCATCTTCCCAAAGTGGGCACCGGCCGCCGGCCGGCGCTCGTGCTTCGCAATGATCAGCCGCCGGGCCTCCTCCGCGGCCCGGGGATGACTTGCTGTCGGTGTGGTTGATGGACGAAAACCAGATTGTGCGGCGCATCCGGAAGCTCTTCGGAGGTACCAGCGCCGGCCTCTTGCATGGGATCGGCGACGATGCCGCCGTTCTGCGCCCGCGGGGCTCCAGCGAGTATTGGGCGATCACCACTGATATGCTCCTGGAAGGTGTGGATTTTCGCAGACGATGGGTCACCCCCGCTCAGCTGGGTCACAAATCACTCGCGGTCAACTTGAGTGATTTGGCGGCAATGGGAGTCAGACCGCGCTTTTACATGGCCGCCCTTGCCCTGCCGGCGGGCATCACGGAAAAATGGATCGAGTCGTTCTACCAGGGGATGACAAGACTTGCCCGGCAGCATGGAGCGACTCTGATCGGCGGAGATCTGTCACGTTCACCTGCCGGCCTCCAGGTTACGATCACTGCGATTGGCACAACCTCGCAAAAAGCTGTTTTGAGGTCAGGCGGCCGCCCCGGAAACATCCTTTATGTCACGGGAGTACTGGGCAAGGCCGCTGCCGGCCTCGCTCTCCTGAAGCGCGGCCGGACAGAAGGGAAGAGCCTTCCTGAACGTCGTGCTTTGAGGGCACACCGCATGCCCACCCCCCGGTGCAAGGAGGGGATGTGGCTGGCGAGGAGCGGCTTTGTGCGCTGCATGATGGACCTGAGCGACGGCATTTCGATGGATTTGCCGCGGCTCTGCGAAGCCTGCGGCGTCGGCGCGGAACTCTTCGGCACGCAACTTCCTGTCTTCCATGATGCACGCAAGTGGCGATGCGATCCCGTGGCGCTCGCGCTTCACGGCGGTGAAGATTTCGAGCTGCTCTTTGCTGTTCCAGCCCGACGTGCAGATCATTTCGAGGCTGCTTATCCGGCCGGCTTTCCTCCGATCAGCCGCATCGGGCGTCTGCACCGCGGCCCCGATGTGGTCTGGACCCCCGCCTCAGGCACAGCTCCACAGCGGCTGACCCCCGCCGGATTCGACCATTTTCGCCGCGCTCAAAAAAGGAGCCCTGCTGTCCGGTGAGAATGAAACTCTCATCCTCGGTCGATACTTTTCAAAGCCCGGCGTGACGAGTAAAATGACGAACATGCGACGGATCGTAATTTATTTGTTCCTGCTCACTCCTATTCCCGATGGGTCAGCTTTGGTTTTGGCGCAGGGGCAGCAGCCGCAAAAGGCAGCACCCACCGCGCCGGCCAGGGCGAATCCAGGCCAGGCAGGATCCCAGCAGGAGTTGGACACCTACAACAGGCTCCACAATGAAGTTGATCCCGTGGTCAAGAAAAGTCTGATCGACAAATTCGCCGCAGATTACCCGCTATCCGGCTTGCTGGCGTACGTCTACCAGGATGGCGTTTATCTTGGCAGGCAGGCAAACAACATCGAAATGATGTCCGACTACGGCGACAAGTCGTTGGATCTCTGGCCCGACAACTACACACTTCTGACCGAACTGGGCAGCGTCTACGTCCAACGAAACCGGGTGGACGAGGCCAAAACTGAAGCGATGCGGGCTCTAGAGCTTGTGGCCGAAGCCCCAAAACCTGCGGGCATGACTGAACCGCAGTGGACGGAAAACAAAAAAATGCTCCTGGCGCGCAACTACTCGACACTGGGTTTTGTGCACCTCCGGCGTGCACAGGCCACTCCCGAAGTGGAGTTGAAGACAGGCGAGGCGGAAGATGCCATTGTATCATTCAGGAAAGCACTCGAAAACCACCCGATCGACGACTTCGCGTTCTACGGCCTCGGCTTTGCCTTCGCGATCCAGAATGACTATCCGAATGCGGAATCGAATCTAGCCAGGGCTGTGGCTGTCAACGGTATCGTCATGGCGAGCGCGCGCAGTTTTTTGGAGGAAATCTACAAGAGCCGGCACAGGCAGTCATTAAATGGCCTCGATCAAATCATTGCCAGAGCCAAAGCCGAGCTCGGCCTTTATTAAGGTGTTTCTCCTGCTCAGGGCGTGCACCCATCTGCATGCAAGCGATGTCTCCATCAGAGCCGTGGCATCTTTAAGCCTTAGACAATCGTCGGCAAGCAGGACCTCTGGAATTCATAGGCTCTGAAGCGCAGCGAGTCATTTTCGAAGGCGAGGTAGGAATGAGCGATGGGTGCGAAAATCCGGCTTCCGGAGCAGAATCCCTGATGGAGCTGGAATCCCTGCTGGGTTATCACTTCCAGGATAAGATGCTGCTTATGCGGTCGCTTACCCATCGCTCCTTCGTCAACGAAAATGAAGGGCAAGGGCTCCGACACAATGAATCCATGGAATTCCTCGGGGATGCCGTGCTCGGATTTGTCATTAGTGCGCGGATCTTTGACCGTTTTCCCGATTGCAGCGAAGGCGATCTCAGCAAGATCAAGGCCTATCTGGTGAGCGCGGTCAACCTGCTGCACCTGGCGGAAAAAATCCGGCTGGGCGAATTTATTCGCCTCAGCCGAGGCGAGGATAAGACCGGAGGCCGCACGAAACGTGCCATCGTGGTGGATGCCTATGAGGCGCTGCTCGGCGCCATCTATCTCGACGGCGGTATTGAGGCTGTTGCAGGTTTCCTCGAGCGGCAGCTGGGAACGCTCCTGGATTCTCTGGATTTGCATCACCTCAGCTACGGTGATTTCAAGTCCGCATTGCAGGAACGGCTTCACAATGTGGGGAGGCAGGAGCCGGTCTATCAGGTGGTGGATGAAATCGGACCGGATCACAGGAAGGTCTTCGTGGTCGAAGTGGTCGTTGGCCAGGAAGTCATCGCGCGCTCTTCCGGACGCACCAAGAAAGAAGCTCAACAGGACGCTGCACGCCTCGCGATCGAAAACCTCAAATAAGTACTGAGTGCTGAGTTAAGAGTCTTTCCCCGCTCAGTACTCAGCAATCAGTACTTTCCACCCGTAACCGTAAATACCTGCCTGTTTAGCAATGACAGTAATTTGGTAGCTTCTGCGTTTTCGGAGTCCCAACGCAGAGCTTCGTGAAACTGTGCTTCCGCTCTCTTGGGCAGGTTTACCTTCAAGTACAGTTTTCCGAGTTGCAGGTATGTGTCGGCGTTGCTATGCTCCAGCTCGATTGCTTTGAGGAGATGCTGTTCGGCCTCTTTGCGCAGGGCCGCAATCTCGGATTGGGCCACCCCGAGGTAGTGATGGTAGCGAGGGCTGTCCGGGCGCAGCCACACGCACTCCCGGAGGTGCTCGACGGCCTTCTCGAACTCCTTTTTCCGGAGAGAAGCCAGACCGGCACGGAAGAGTGTCTCCGCGATCTTCTCTTTGTCGGAATCCACCGCAGCGCGCCCCTGAAGAGTTGCCTCCACCTGGCTTTCTTTTTGCAGGCGCGTCTCGTCATAGCTGGCGCGTGCCGCCCGGTCGCTGAGCGTCGTGTATGCTCCGGTGATGTAGGTGAAGAGCCTCTCCACCCGGGCGCGAAACTCCGGACTATGTCCCTTGGCTTCGAATCGATCGGGATGGTAGAGCCGGGCCAATTGGTGGTAGGCAGATTTGATCTTTTCCGCATCGGCATCGGGAGGCACCGAGAGAATCTCATAAAGATTCGCCACCTCGAAATGCTGCAGCAACTCATCGACTTGATTGGAAAGTTGATCTTGCAGGTTGGTGGAAGCGGCCTGGTCGGAGGCCGCCGAGTCAGGCTTCAACAGGCCCAGGATGAGCAGTCGTTGGACTAATTCCTCGGGCGTGCCGTCGCCGGCGGGAAGCACGGCCACGAGATGCGCCATGGGTGTGGGTCCGTTCACCTGGGTATAAGCGTAGGCCTCCTCGCTGCTCAGAGGCAGCTCGGTAAGGGCGCCGGCCGCAGGATTGGCACAGATCCGCCCTGTCACCCGGCATGAGGAGGGGATACACCGATCTTTGACGGCACGGCGAGCGGCCGCAACCAGAACCTGGGGCAGCGGCAGAGCCAACTGGTAACGCCGGAGGGTCAGTCCTTCCCCGTCGAAGAGCCGAAGCTTGTATTCGGACCAGGCAAGCAGGGAAGCCAGGATCATCTCCGCCTGCGCGCGCACTCCTTGCGCCAAAGTTTTTTCGTCGAGGCTGGCGGCAAGCATGACCGCCTCGTCGGAACTTTTCCCTTTCCCCATCCATGCCGAAACACTCTGCAGATCCTTCCGGGTCAGCAGACCCAGTTTGATCAGCACATGGGCAAGGTGCTCCTGCGGAACATTGCTCTCGGCATAGGCGAGAGCGCCCTGCGAGAGCACCAGCTGTTTTTTGGTAGCGCCATGTGCGAGCCGAACAACACAGCTCCGCCGTGTCCTGTGCAGTTCCAGCAACGTTTCCACAAGTTTTAAATGCGTCAATGCGCCCCCTGAGACGAATCGCATATACTTAATGAACCCCGAAGGGATTCAACAGCGCCAGCCCAAGGCGCAAGCCCCGGGAATGCGGGGGAAAAGAGCTAAAGAGCCCTACTGGGGCCAAACAGCCTGCGCCGCACTTACAGGGCTTCACTCGGATTGCACCATTTCCCCAGAGCTTGCGCCCTCGGCTCTCACTGTTTGACCCTTCCAGGGTCATTTTCCTGCCTGACCTCGCCCGCTGAAGCTTAATCGACCATTCCCCCCTGGGACGGCAACCGCCCCGGAGAGAATTCAACACACTTCTTTATGGTCCTGGAGGAGGTCGGGGCGCGCACGTTGAAGCGCACCCACCTACTTATCGGCTGAAAACGGCGGGGAATCCAGCAGTCCATCCGGGAATTGGCGAGGCTCCTAATGATGGGAAGAGAAAAACCAGTAGCCGAGCAAGGCCAGGGTATCGTAGGCGCCATGCGCCACCATCGGAGCAATCAGATTGCCGCGCGCCAGATAGGCAATACCGAAGATCAATCCGAATACGCCAGCCGCGATCATTCCTTGCACTCCTTGAACGTAGTGTCCGATGCCGAATGCGACGCTCCAGAGCACCAGGCCGAGATTTGCCCCTCCCAGGTAAGCCTCGAAACGCCTTACGATGAAGGCGCGTTGGACCTCCTCTTTTATGCCTCCGGCAATCAAGGCCGTGCCTATGAAAAGTCCCAGATCTCCAGGACTGCGAATGAGATCGGTGAGCGGGTTGCGTTCGAGAAAAAGCTTGGGGAAAAAAGCCTGGAAAATGACGGAAACGACAATGTTTAGAGTGAATAGGAGAGGGACGATCGCCAAACCGAGGATGACGTTGGAGCGCCAGCGCAACCAGCTCAATCCCAGCCCTTGGATGGTCTCCCCGTGCGCTTTCAATACTAGTAACATCAGGACAAACGTGATCGCGGCTTCCAGCAGCAGGTAAGTCGACATCGCACGTACGTTCGCCAGCAGGCTCTCCCGTCCGGCTGCACTGAACATGAACGGCAGTCCCGCCAGCAGGCTCGAGGCAATGCCGGCCAAGAGGAATACCTCGAAGAGGGCCTGCATTCTGTTTACCCAGGTTTTCTGTGGCAGGGGCGGAGGTTCAGGCAGAAGGTTCTCGTCTAATTCCATAGATTAGAAACTAACAGCTGTTCCCTGGCAGGTCAAGACCAAGCCCAAATGAATCTCTTTTATGCTCAGATAGTTGTAAGTTTGTACGCGTACCCCTATAATGGCAGCCAGCGCGAGCGGTGTGAGATGGATCTGAACCTTCCGACGCGCAACCGCATCTGTCACTATGAGGTAAGTTGTGTGGTTCTTGCCTGCGGGAGGTCCATGGTGGTGAATCAGACCCTGCGATGGTTGCTCGTCGCGCTTCTACTTCTACCGGGGAAGATGTTTGCCCAGGGTGGAGCAGATGTTGTGCTTCCCGAAGGCACCAAGATCTATCTGCAGTTGAACGACTACTTGAGCACCAAGCTGAATAACGAAGGAGAGGCCTTCACCGCCACAGTGGCCGCGCCTGTTTACCTCAAGGACCGCGTGGTCATCCCGAAGGGAAGCATTGTCTCAGGCAGCATTTCCCGCATTCTCCGCCCCGGCCGGTTCAAGGGCAAAGCCATGATGAATCTCAGCTTCAACTCGATCCGCCTCCCCGGTACCGCAGATCTGACGATCGTTGCGACTCTGGTGCGGATTGACCAGGAGGGGAATGGAGGCACGAAAGCGGAAGGGACCATTACCGCTGAGGAATCCAAGGGAAAAGATGCGGCAAAAGTCGCGACTCCAACCCTGGCCGGAGCGGGCATCGGCGCCATAGTCGATGGCGGAAAAGGTGCTGCTATAGGCGCCGGCATTGGCGCGGTGATTGGTTTGGCTACGCTTGCCAGACCGGGAAAGGACCTCGAGATCAGAAGAGGGGCGGCCATGGAGCTGGTGCTCGATCGCCCGCTTACCATCCCCTTCGAAGCCGTCAAGCGTGCCAATTAATTCAGGCTGACCAAAGAAAAGCCCAACCTGCACCTGTGATTCAGATAGGGAAAGCCAAAGGCAGCCGCGAATGGCAAGAATAGTTATAACCGCAACGATGAGACCTGATCGCGGAGCCTGCCGATAATCCGCGATTTTGCCTCCGCCGCATGGGCGCAACGCTTCGCGCCCATGCGGCGGAGGCAAAATCGCACTCCCATGGTGGCGAGCTCGCCATCCGTGCCATTCGTGGCTAGGTTTTTGTCACTGTCTGAATCGCAGCAACCTGAACCCCAGTAGATTCTCCCTGTTTTGGCTGTCAATTCTTTTCGATTCTCTCCTGGCCGCGCATGTAAGGGCGCAGCGCCTCGGGAACGACAATCGAACCGTCCTTCTGCTGATAGTTCTCCAAGATTGCCAGCCAGGTCCTGCCGATTGCCAGACCGGAACCGTTCAGCGTGTGGACGTACTGGGATTTGCCACGCTCATCTCGGAAGCGGATATTGGCGCGGCGGGCTTGGAAAGCCTCGAAGTTGCTGCAGGATGAAATCTCACGAAACCGGTTTTGGCTGGGGAGCCAGACTTCGATGTCGTACGTTTTTGCGCTCGAAAATCCCATGTCCGACGTGCACAGGACCACCACCCGATAATGAAGCCCCAGGCGCTGAAGTATCTCTTCGGCGTCGCGGGTGAGGGCCTCGAGCTCATCGTAGGAGGTGGATGGATGGGCATACTTCACAAGTTCCACTTTGTTGAACTGGTGTTGCCGAATCAACCCACGCGTGTCTTTGCCGTAGGATCCCGCTTCGCTGCGGAAGCATGGGGTGTAGGCGACGAATTTTTGAGGCAAAGAAGCGCCGTCGAGGATCTCGTCTTGATAAATGTTGGTGACAGGGACCTCGGCTGTGGGTATCAGGTAGTAATCGGTGCCTTCGATCTTGAACAGGTCCTGCGCAAATTTGGGCAGATTCCCCGTGCCGAATAGACTCTTGGAGTTGGCCATGAATGGGGGCCAGGCCTCGCGATAGCCGTGCGCCTCGGTGTGTACCTCGAGCATGAAATTGATCAGTGCCCGTTCGAGCCGCGCGCCCGCGCCCAGCAACAGCGAGAAACGAGCCCCGGTGATTTTAGCAGCCCGATCAAGATCCAGGATGCCCAGCCGGGTGCCAAGGTCGACATGGTCGAGAGGCGTGAAGGGGAGCTCAGGGGGTGTTCCCCAACGGCGCACCTCCACGTTGTCATTCTCATCATGTCCTACGGGGACCGAAGCGTGAGGCAGATTGGGGATAAAGTGCAGGATGGAATTCAAGCGCTCTTCCAACGCGCGCGCCTGCTCCTCCAGGGATTTGATCTCGTTGCCGGTTTCCTTGACGAGCGCCTGCTGGGCGGCCGTGTCATGCCCCTCTTTCTTGAGTTTGCCAATTTGCCCGGAAGCCTCATTGCGCTGCCGCCGCAAATCTTCGATGCGCAACAGGACTTTGCGCCACTCCGCATCGACTGTGACCAGCTCATCCAGCTGAAAGGTGCCGCCGCGAGCCTCGAGGCGCTCCCGGACCAATGGCAGATTGTCGCGCACAAAACTCTTATCGAGCATGTTTTTCCCCCCGCCGTGAAGGGTAACAAACCCTTGAAAACAATTGCAACCGCAGAAAAATCAACTTACCCGGATGCTAAAAACCTCAACGCAGTCTTCCATGCACCGCGAGCGCACCCAGGTGCGCTCGCGGTGCATGGAAGACTGCGTTGAGGTTTTGTTTTTTCCCTAGGGCGGAGCGGGCGATGGTTTCCATTGACATTGATTGAAGGCATTGTTTCAATGAGTCCTTCACGATCGGGCAGCGGAACACAGGATTTGCGCACATTGAGGTCGGACATGGGAAAGATACGCAGAGCAGTATTTCCAGCCGCGGGACTGGGCACCAGGTTTCTGCCGGCTACGAAGGCTCAGCCGAAAGAGATGCTTGTACTCGTGGACAAACCCATTATTCAGTATGCAGTCGAAGAAGCGGTGGCCTCCGGTCTGGAAAATCTGGTGATCGTCACGGGCCGAGGAAAAAACGCGATCGAGGACCATTTCGATGTTTCCTATGAGCTCGAACGAACGCTGCAAGATCGCGGCAAAACAGATTTGTTGAGCATTGTGCGTGCTGTGTCCGACATGGTGCACATTGCGTATGTGCGCCAGAAAGAAGCTCTCGGGCTGGGACACGCGGTGTTGATGGCGCGCGATCTGGTACAGGGCGAGCCCTTCGCCGTACTGCTCGGTGACGACATCATCGATGCCGAAGAGCCGTGCATTGGCCAAATGATGAAAATCCACGAGAAGTATAACGGCAGTGTAGTGGCGATCATGGAAGTACCCAGGGAAGAGGTCTGTCGTTACGGGATCATCGATGGCGTTCCTCTGGCAGGCAGCGACGGCAGGGTCTACCAGGTGAAGAACATGGTCGAAAAGCCGCGCATCGAGGACAGCCCTTCAAATCTCGCGATTATCGGCCGCTATATCCTGAGTCCCGGGATTTTCGACGTCTTGGAGAAGACCGGCCGCGGAGCAGGCGGCGAGATCCAGCTCACCGACGGCTTGCGTGATCTGCTGGCACAGGAGCCGATCTACGCATACAAGTTCCGCGGCAAACGCTATGACGCCGGGGAAAAACTCGGGTTTCTCAAGACGACCGTGGAGTTCGCGCTTAAGAATCCTGAGATCGGTGCAGATTTCCGCGCCTATTTGAAATCCCTGATCCTGAACGAACTTTGAACGAGAATCTGCTATGCGAATCCTGGTAGTCGGATCGGGCGGCAGGGAGCATGCCCTGGTCTGGAAGCTGCGCCGCAGCCCGCGCGCGCAAGAGATCCTCTGCGCCCCGGGCAATGGCGGCATTGAAAACGAGGCGCGGTGCATTTCGATCTCTCCTGCAGACCAGGCGGCGCTCCTTGATCTCGTCAGGAGAGAGCGCATCGACATTGTGATCGTTGGACCCGAAGCCCCACTGGCCGCCGGGCTGGCTGACGGGCTGCGCGCGCACGACATTGCGGTCCTGGGACCCAGCCAGGCGGCCGCGCGGCTGGAATCGAGCAAGGTGTTTGCCAAAGAGTTCATGGCCCGCCACAACATTCCCACTGCAACCTTCACCGTTCATTCGCTGCCCCAGGAAGCGCTCGCCCGCCTGGATGCCGCGGAAACTCGTTACCCGCTCGTTGTCAAGGCGGATGGCCTGGCGGCGGGAAAAGGAGTTGTGGTGGCACGAACCCGCGCAGATGCACGCCGAGCCATCGAGCTCATCATGATCGAGCGGCAGTTCGGCGCCGCGGGTGACAAAATCATTCTCGAAGAATTCCTGGAAGGCATCGAAGCGTCATTCATCGTTTTCACCGACGGACAAACCATTCTCCCTGCCGTTGCGGCCCAGGACCACAAGGCAGTCTACGACAACGATCAGGGGCCCAATACGGGAGGCATGGGAGCTTATTCCACCGACAGTATCCTTGAACCTGAGCTGCAGAGCTGGATTGTGACCCGGATCGTTCGGCCGGTAGTCGACGCGATGGGCTCAGAGGGCGCAGCATTTCAGGGCATTCTCTACACGGGCTTGATGCTCACGGCTGCGGGCCCGCGCGTGCTCGAGTTCAACGTGCGCATGGGAGACCCCGAAGGCCAGGTGATCCTGCCGCGGCTTGCCAGCGATTTTGCTGAGCTGTGCGCCGCGCTGTGCCAGGGCCGGCTTGGAGAGTATCAAGTTGCCTGGTCGAAAAAGGCGGCTCTATGCGTGGTTCTTGCCGCGCCCGGCTATCCGGGCGCCTATCCGAAGGGCATGCCCATCTCCGGCCTCAAAATGGCCGAGGAGGACAAGCGTGTGGTGGTATTCCACTCCGGCACGCGCCGCCGGGATGAATCAGTATTGACCGACGGAGGACGGGTGCTTGGTGTGACCGCGCTGGCCGGAGATCTGAAAACCGCGTCGATGGCGGCGTACGAAGCAGTCAATAAGATACACTTCGAAGGAATGCACTACCGCCGTGACATCGGCGCCAAAGGACTTGGGAAGTGACGATTTACGATTTACGATTGAAAAGCACATCCACCTGCAGGAGCTGCTTATTGGCCATTCGTCAATCGTAAATCGTAAATCGTCATTTGTCTGGGAGGTTTTGTGAGCAAACCAAAAGTGGCCATTGTGCTGGGCAGCGACAGCGACTATCCCGTGATTCAGGATATGATTCGCATTCTGAATGAATTTGAGATTCCCCACGAGCTCACGGTTTCGAGCGCGCACCGTTCCCCCGACCGGACCCACCGCTATGCCGTGACCCTGGAGGATCGCGGGATCCAGGTTGTCATTGCTTGTGCCGGAGCCGCGGCCCATTTGGCCGGCGTGCTGGCATCGCATACCATCCTGCCGGTCATCGGTGTTCCGATTGATTCAGGGCCGCTGAAAGGAATTGACGCTTTGCTTTCTACCTCGATGATGCCCGCCGGTGTGCCGGTAGCGACCATGGGGATCGGCGAGGCGGGCGCCAGCAACGCAGCCGTGCTGGCAGCCCAGATTTTGGCACGCTCAGACTCCGACCTGGCACTGCGGCTCAAGGACTACAAAAAAAAGCTCGCGGATAAAGTCGAGGAGCGCGACCGCGATCTGAAGAAAACCCGGAATCCATGAATTGACGATTGAAAAGCGCATATGCCCTGGGCGCCGGCTAATTGGTCATTCTTCAATCGTCAATCGTCGATGTATTTATGAAGTCCGCAGATCTTTTCTACCTCTGTACTTTTGGCTGTCGCTGCAATCAGGCCGATAGCGCCGAGATGCGGGCGCGCCTGTGCGCCAGTTCCCTGCAGGAAACCGCAAACCAACGGTACGCCAGCCTGATCGTGGTGAATACCTGCACCGTTACGCGGCGTGCGGATCAACAGGTGCGCCAGACCGTGCGCCGGCTGCATCGAGAAAATCCTGAGGCCAGGATTGTGGTCACGGGCTGCTATGCCGAGCGCGACCCGGAGATGCTGGCAGCGATTCCGGGGGTCAGCCTGGTGCTGGGAAATGCCGACAGAGACCGGCTGGCCGAGGCATGGCGCGGCGATCCGGAACCTGCGGCAAAGATCATGCACTCGCCGATCGATGAGCTGCACGACTGTCAGATCGCCGGGGCGGCGCATGTCGGCGGCAAGACACGCCCCTTTCTCAAGCTCCAGGATGGATGCGACGCGCGCTGCGCTTACTGCATTGTGCCTTCGGTGCGCGGCCCGGGGCGAAGCGCGACGCCCGAGGACATCCTTGCCGAAGTCCGCCGTCTCGTAGAATATGGTTACCAGGAAATTGTGCTGACAGGTGTGCATCTAGGATCGTATGGGCGCAAGCTGCCTCAGCCGGCGCGACTGGCGGACCTGCTGCGCGCGATCCTCGAGATTCTTGGCCTGGGGCGCCTCCGGCTCAGCAGCGTCGAACCCATGCGTTTTGACCGCAGCATCGTGGCCCTGGCTGCCGGGAATCCGGTTTTCGCACCTCACTTCCACATTCCGCTGCAAAGCGGCAGCGACCGCATCCTGCGCCTCATGCGCCGGCCTTACAAGGCCGCGCGTTTCCTTGAGCTGCTCCATTTCATCCATGCCAGCTTGCCGGACGCGGGGCTGGGCACGGATGTGCTGGCTGGGTTTCCCGGCGAGACCGACGAGGATTTCGAGGCGACCTGCGAGCTGATCCGAAAATCACCGCTCACCTACCTGCACGTTTTCCCATTCTCGGTGCGGGAAGGAACGGATGCCGCCTCGATGCCTGGACAGGTACCCCCGAAGGTGTTGCACGCGCGCTGCGAAATTCTGCGAGAGCTGTCCAGCGCCCGAAATCTCGCATTCCGGCAGCGGTTCGTTGGCAAGGTCCTGCCCGCCATCACCCTGGCCAAAGAAGAAGATATGGGGAATTGTGTTGTTCTGACCGAGAACTACATCCACGCGCGCATCGCCGAAGCGACCGTTCCCCCAACCGGCTGATCCACATTCGCATCGACGAGGCGCGCCCGGACGGCACCCACGCAACTCTCATCGATTAGGCTCCGAGCAAGCGCACCGCAGCCGAGTGGCAACAGCAGTCACCGCGAAGACCGAAAGGACCTCAAAGAATTGCAGTTATTCTTCTTTGCGGTCTTCGTGGTCTTAGCGGTTCGATGTCCGCGGTCTGCAGATAATCCCCATCATGCGCCCGGCGTGAGATCCTTCGGCCCGATACGAGAAGAACTCGTTTGGGTTGCAGCGTGTACACAGGCCCAGATCCCACCTGTTTTGCAGCGGAATCCCGGCTTCCGAGAGCTGGAGATTCAGCGCCATCGGCAGGTCCAAAACGTATTTGCCCTGACGTTCAGGGTGCTGGTGGCAGAGGTGCTCCCCGGGATACTCGGCGTCAAATGCGGAGGCTACCTCCGGCCCGACTTCGAAGCAGCACGGCCGAATTCCCGGGCCGACGGCCACCAGGACATCAGCCACATCGGCGCCCAGTTGCCCCATGCCTTCGAGGATTCGGCACAGAATGCGGGCCAGGGAGCCGCGCCAGCCTGCATGCACCGCCGCAATGATTCCCTTATGCGGGTCTGCGACCAGCACCGGAAAGCAGTCCGCCACCTGAACGGCGACGGCAATGCCCTGCTCGGCGGTTATGAGCGCGTCGCCGCGGCTTCGTGGATTCCATTGGCGAGCCGGGCAATATATGATATGAAACTCGGTAGAGTGACACTGGGCTACGGTCGCCAAATGGGCCGCTGGTATACTCAGGACGGAAAGAAGCCGACGCCTGTTCTCCTCGACGTTGGCGGGCAAGTCCCAGGGGACATGGCCGAGATTCAGCGCTTGCTCTGAAGCAAGGCTGATCCCGCCGAAGCGGGTGGAAAATGCGTGCCGGAGACCCGGGATTTTTTCGAAGGCTGCGCATGAGTAGTAACGGACGCCCGAGCTCTCATTAAGGTTGAAGCCGTTGATGTGCATATTGCGAATAGTGAATCGGCCGGATACGCCGTGTCAATCCGGTGTTTGGAGGGGGCGATGATCGTCGGCATCGGAGTGGACATCATCGACATCGCGCGCATGCGCCGCGCTCTGGAGCGGCAAGGGGATCGTCTGGTCCGGCGTATCTTCACGACGGCAGAGCAGGACTACTGCCGCATGCACCGGGATCCCGCGCCTTACTTTGCGGCGCGATTCGCCGCCAAGGAAGCGCTCTTCAAGGCACTTGGCACCGGCTGGGCTCAAGGGATAACCTGGCTCGATGCCGAGGTGCACAGAGCGCAAGGGGGTGCGCCCAGGCTCGCGCTCTGCGGGCGGGCAGAGGAACTCAGTAAATCTATGGGCACCCGGTCGATCCATATCAGCCTCTCTCACTCTGAAGAGAGCGCCGTTGCCTTCGTCATCCTCGAGAGTTGATCAAGCGGAACGCCTTATGAGCAGTCGCGCGGTTTGGTTCCTGGTGATGTGCTTACTCGGCTCGATCGCCAGTTCCGGGATCACAGCCAGTGCACGCCAGCTGGATGAGAAAAACATCCTCCGATTTCCCGTCTACCTTGATCAAGTAATTTCCAGTGAGGCAATCAGTTTCGCAGTCTCCGCTGAAAAACAGCACTTCAAAACGCTATCATCCTCCCCAATGGCCGCCACGCGGCCGATTCTGGTGATCATTGATCCGACCTCAACCTCGACTCCAGAATTACGGCGGCGTATCACCGAACTGATAGGAGCACTGAATCAGGCAAATCAGAAACCGGCGCTGCCGCAGATCCGGCTAGGCCTCGCCGTGGGCGATGGAATTCTGTTCGATGCGTCTGCGCTCTCCAGTGGCGTCTCCGGCAACGCCGTATCCGATATTCTGCAATTCATCCCGGACACTTCCACGAGCCAGGAAGGCGATCCCGGCCGTATGCTCAGCCTGGCAGCGAAAATACTGAGAAGAGCTGAAACCGACGGGCAATCCATAGACTGCCTGCTGCTGGCGAAGGACCGCCCATTCGAGGGAGAAGATGCAGAGTATCTGCGGCTCAGCTCCGAACGACATTGGCTCGATCTGTGCGCGCGCAAGGGGAGCGTCCTGCATGGATATCTGGAGGGTAATGGAGCGCTCCGGACCATATGCGCGGCGACTGGAGGAATGGTATTCGGCAGTCAAGAACCCTCAGCCTCGGTCTTGCGCCAGATCGTCGAAGCACGGAGTAGAGCGCATGTAGTCACAGTTCAAAAAGAGGCATTCCCGTCGCGGCTAGGAAGATATGCGCTCACGTTCCATGTGGAAGACAGCGGGCGCAATCTCATCAATCCTCATGCTCCGTCTGCCGTCTGGCGGAATGCTGAGGACGCTTCCGCTCCCGAATATGAGAGTGTTCGCGAAGCGCTCGATTGGATCCGGCGCGCTCAAAAGAGCGCCGACGCCGGTGATTTCAGGGTTGCCCTGCGGTTTGTGGACAACGCGATCCAGCTGGACGACGGAAATCCGGACCCTGGCTACTACGGGGCACGATATTCATTCGAACTCGGAGACTTTGCTGCCGCCGCCGGCTACATTTCCAAGGCAATGCAATTTGCGCGCCCCGACGAGCGGGCAATAATTCTATATGGTGAGGTATATCGGAAGCTGGGCAAGTCGGCGCAGGCACTGGAAACCATCCAGAAACTGCCCGAGGGTGAGGTCCCGAAAGTCCCCTCAGTTTCAGTTGATGATTGCCCGCCTCCTGTCCTCCCAGGACCGCGAGCAGGAAGCAGCGGACCTATTTGCCGTGATCATTGGGGCGGGACACGACAATCCCCAAATCGATGCCGAGTACGGGTACACCCTGTGGCGACTCGGAAAGGAAGCGGCTGCAGAGAAACAAATCCGATCGGCCCTGGACGCAGATCCGGACAACGTCTCCGCCATGCTCTGTTCGATGGACATGCTGGCCTCGCGAGGAGCATCCACCAAGGCTCTAGAACTGGGAACCCGTGCCGCCAAACTTCAGCCCAAGAACCCGGATGTCCATGTGCAGATCGGCAGAGTCCGTACGCAAGCTCATGACTGGGATGCCGCTCTGGAAAGCTATCGAACTGCCGCCGAACTGGCTCCCGCCCGCAGCGATATTCTGCTGAAGTTGGCGGAAGCACAAGTACAGGCCGGCCAAAATCGCGACGGGGAGGAGACGGTCGGGAAGATCCTGGCGCTCGCTCCGTCGAATGCTGCAATCTATGAGCAGGTCGCCGGGCTCTATGCACATATCGGTTCGTTCGAAGATGCGGCTTCGATACTCGAGGAAAGCACGGCAAGAGTTCCGGATAAGGCCTCGTCCTTTTATCGCACTGCAGCCGAATTGAGGGAGCGCAAAGAACAATATGGCCAGGCGCTGCTCGATTATCGCGCATTGCTGGAATCTGTCCCCCCTGACCGGAGCGCCGAGCTGCAGCGTGAACTCGCACCACATCTGGCGTACCTGTCTCTGATGCTCAAATCCTCCACTCCGTCAGGAACCGCAGCGGTCAATGCCGTCGGCACACCGACCGCGGCAGCAGGCTCCCCGCCTGCAGCGCAGAACAGCATCGTCGTCCGGGGAGGGCTGCCGTTGCTGGCGAACATGCTGGGCATCAATCCTGCAACATTAAAGGAGCCGGGGGCGGTGGGCCGAGTATTTGCTGCGGTACTCGATTCGCTTCCGCGGTCAAAGGACAAGAAGATCAGCCAATTGCAGTCCGAACTGGCGGAAGGCTACCTTCAATATGAAAACCTGCTTCGATACATGGAGCAGCAGAAACTGCTGCCGGCAGGCAATAGCAACCCCAAGCGCCAGGAGTTCGTCTTTCCTCTCGCCGGGGATAAACCAACCATCCTGCGAGCCCAAACACTCCTCAGTTTTTTTGGGGTCAAGTACTCCATTACACAAAAGGGCGGCGCGAGCAAGATAGACCTCACCTATAAAGCGGATCGCAAATCCATTGGACGACAGCGGCTCCTGCGCCAGATGGGAACGGATGTCCAGATCAAAAACCTCCGGGAAATTCGCTTCTCGCTGGGTGACGAGATTCTGCCGACGATCCTGGATGCCAAAGTGCTGCTCGACAAACTCCTCAATCTGCCGCATGTAGGACCGGAGAATCTGCTCAGCAGCCTCATTCTCCATCCGGATGGCATGGCCCTGTACCTCGCGCTGGAGGATTGCTCTCCCGCATTGCGCGCAGCTCTTGTTCAGGAGTTAAGCGGGAAAGAGCTTGCCGATGTGAAAAGTGCGCTGGCCGATTACGGACGCTTCCTCGAATTTCACGAAGGCCGTCTGGTTCTGCCCGGTTCTCAGCAGAGCTGGGAAAATCTGGTGCATGCGCCTTATTCAGATCCCAAAGCCTTCCTGCGGGCGTTTGTCACCTACGACAAAGGCAGGCTGTTGTTGACCTACTTCGCAGTGCAGTCTGCGTCGCTAGACGTGCAGCAATTCCTGAACAACGGCGCCGGCGGCCTTGAGGAGATCTCCCGTCTAAATCCGCCAGTGGCGACGGGCTTGACCGTTGCCAATTGGCAAGCGGATCTGGTCCGAATCATGCGCATTGTGCGCGCTGATGAGAAGGGATTGTACCTGCCGATCGATGATCGGTTCGCGCCTCAATTGATTCCGAATGCCGCTCGGGCGCAGGCATCGCCGCGTTCATCCGGATATGTGCCTTTGCGTGTGACATTGAGCGATATCGCCGGCCAGGTGCAACTGAGGGCCAGAACCCAGGATGCCGCGGTCCGCACAGGCGCGGGAATCATTGAGTTTCTGAATTACCTTCAGCAGGAGCGCCCGGAGATGCTCACCGACGCCAGCATTAATGCGATCGGGCGCAACCTGGTGAATGCCCGCGCTTTCATGGATGTGATCTGGGATCTTAACCCACCCGCCGACCTCCTGGCGCAATATCTTGATTTCTGCAACGGACTCGTCGAAAAGCCGGACATCGATTGGAAAATCAACCGCACGCGCACCAGCCAGTCAATTGTGTTTTTGATTTCGGCGTTGGGCCGCGAAGGCGCAATCGACCTGCCGACCGGCTGGAAGCTGCTGGCCGCCGCACTGGAAAGCTTCCAAGCCAAGGATGAGGCGGAATTCTTAGTCAAGGTATCCCGATACCTCTTTGATCAACTGCTGCCGGAACTGGGCCGATCCAGCGGCTGGGCGGCCGGTTCACCCGACGCGTTGCTCGAGTCGCTCGCCGGCCATCATGCGCAGCAAGATTTTTTGTTCGAAGGAACACCGATCGTGCAAGACGAATCGGCCGAACGGCTTCAGCAAATCAAGGCATCCATCCGGCCGCAACGCATCTGTTCTGTGGTCGATATTCTGAATGCGATTCGACCTCTCTTTGATCCGCAGAACCGCGAGAGCGGCATGCGCGCCTTTGCAGAAAACGTGGGCAAACTCACCTGCGCAGAGCCAGCCACCTCATCTGCCGGCAAGACGGACAAGCGCAAATCTGCTCCCGGCTTCAGCGAGGCTGCAAGCAGGCTGATATCTCTGCTGAACGGTCAAGGCCCCAAGGTGCGGAGCCTGGATGACGTTACCGTCGTGTTCACAGTTCCGCAAGTAATGCAACAAATCAGCAGCGCTCTGGATACCGAGCTGGGGGTCGCTCTGCTTGCTCACTGTTATGCTTACTACGGAGCAACCCAAATCGCCGCGTTCAGCTACAACGCGGATTTCGTCCGCAGTCACGATTTCTTCCGGCCGGGACGATCATCGCAGGCATTCTGGTCGGCGGCGGCGGTGGAAGCAGGAAAAGACCAGCGCGGCCTCATCACCGGGCTCCTTTCCGGCCTGGGGATACAGATGCATCAACTGGAGATGGGACCGGCGGCCCAAAGCTTTGGCAAGGATCCGTGGAACAGACTCGTGCCGGCGATTTTGTCCGGCATGCGGACCACGTCGCCATCCCTGAGGAGTGACCGCACCCAGGAGTATGTAGCGTTATCGGTGCGGTTAGGAAGGGAGCTTCTTGCGTTGCACGCAACCGTCCCGGGGGCTGCCGGATGGCTCGATCTGTGCGACAAAGTTCTTATTGCTCCGATCCGAAGAGAGCAGCTGAAGTCTTTCCTGGCGGCGGGAAGCTTCAGATCAGCGGTCGATCTGTTTTCCCCATCAGAGCTGTTCCTCCTCGGGGAAGCCTATCTTCTCGCAAGCGACATACTTCCCGCGAGCACGTGCAATCGCCTCACCGGCTTTGTGCGCCGGGCAGGTAATGCATGCGGGAAGGAATCGTTCGGGAAGGCTCCTCATATTTCGAGCCCCACACTGGAACGACTGCGCAAAATTGTCCCGACGGCGGCATCTTCCGAGCTGGAGACCTTTCAAAAGGAAGTCGAACAATATGGTTTCTTGGCATGGCGGCGCATTGGCCTTGCCGACAACTCATTCCATTTCTACGAATCCTACGAGCAGTTGCAGTTTTCATCCACAATGGACATACTTTTTGAGCGCTTCAACGATCTCAAGATACGGCTGGCTGAGATAAGTTACTCTGCAGGCTTGCCCGCCTCAGTCAGCGAACTGCTCGGAGATATGGCTTTGCAGACGCTCACAACCGATTCGGCAGCCGCGAACATTCAAAACTGGCAGGGCGTCGTCGACCAGATCGAAAAGTTGGGCCTGAACCAGTGCCGCGGTTGGATCGAAGAGTTGCTGGGCACGGGAGCGCTTTCGGCGTATTCTGGAAAATCGACGCAACATCCGGAGGGATTCTGATGGCGCGATGCCGGCTCGTGGCTGTGTCCATCCTCTTTTGGGTACTGATCGGACTCTCATTTTCTGCCAGTCAGGAGAAGCAGACCGGCCAGGTGCCCGGCAATTCCACATACAAAACCCAATCACAGCTGGTCCAGATTTTTCTCACGGTCATGGACGGTGCGCGCCGGGTCACGAACCTGAAGCTGTCCAATTTCAGCGTGGTCGAGGATGGCAAGCCCCAGGGCATCGACCACATGGACAGCGAGGAGTCCGCGCTTCAAATCGCGCTGCTGCTGGATACGAGCGGCAGCATGGTCCCATTAATGAAGGACACACAGGATGCCGCGGTGCTGTTCGTCGAGTCCATGAAACCCGGCGATCGGGTGACGCTGATCCCCTTCAATTCCAGTATCACCAGCTTTCCTCAAATGACGGACGATTCAGGGCCCATCATAAACGCCATTCACAGCACAAAGGCTGCGCAGGCGACGAAGCTTTATGACGCGCTCTTGTTCGCCATGAAAGTTCTGAATGACAAAACCGGGCGCAAGGCCATTGTGGTTTTCTCCGACGGAGAAGACACCGCCAGCACATCTTCCCTGAACCTCGTGCTGAATGCATCTTCACGATCCGGGTACCCGATATACGCGGTCTGCGCCGGCCCGGCGATCAGCATGAGGAGTTTCAAGGATATCCTGCAGCAGCTGGCCGATGTCAACAAAGGAAAGCTGCTCCTGGCGATAGATCCCCGCTCTTTGCGATCGGCATTTCTGGATGTCTCCGCTGAACTTAGAGCAGCCTACGTGTTGTACTACTACACGCAATTGCCGCCGGACGATCGCTGGCATGAACTCGTCGTCAATATTTCAGAATCCAGGTACAAAGTGTTTTCCCGCAGGGGATTTTACCTCGGCAAAACCGCCGCCTCCACTGCCCTCGCAAGGGGAATGGAAAAGGTGCCTTTGCAAACGGTCGATCCTGGGGCCCTCAAGATGAATGCCGCGGCGGCCCTGAACGAGGTCGCGAGTTTACCTGCCGAGGCCAAACCGATCGATGCCTCAGCGCGTGAAGAAGCGGCGGCCGTCGTGCCCGCCACCCAGTCGAAACCTGCCACAATCAAAGTAGATGCCCGGCTCGTCGAGGTGCCGATCTATGTGGAGTCGTCCGATGGCAAGGAACCGCCGAATTTCCTGGAGAAGGATTTCCAGGTTTTTGAGGACGGCCGCCGGAGAGATGTCACATTTTTCAGTTCGATCAGGATGGAGGATGTTCCGCAGGCTCGCAATCTGGCAGTGGAGAAGGCCGGCACAGGCGCCTTGCAGGGGAAACTCTCTCTCGCGGCGAGCGAAGCGCAAGATCTGGAATTCGGCAGGTACTACCTCGTTTTCGACGATTTGATGGCGGATGAAGGCCCATTCCTGCGCGCCAAAAACGCAGCCGAGGAAATCATCCGCAAATATGCCAGCCCGATTCAGCCGATTACCGTGTTTTTCACCAGCCGCGGCAAGGCCGCTAATTCCGGCACTACTCAGATCGAACCGCTGTTGGAAGAGGTGCGGAAAACAGGCTTTCAGTCAAACCGGGATATGTCCCAGAGAGGGGGCATAGACTTGCCGCTGGCGTTCTCCATCGATGGGGGAGATGAGGATGCGTCTCTTACCGGTGAGCTCCTGATTGCCCAACGCGAGAGGCTGGAATATGTGAATCGCATGGGAGAAGTGACAGGCCTCGGCGATCAGGAGCGCAATCAACAGATCATCCAGCAGATGCTGCGCACCGAAGTGCGCGATATTATCCAGTCCCAGGTGAGCCGTATTCGTCGGACACTCGATGGTCTGGGCCAAGCCATCAACGTGGCCGCGGCGGATCCCGGAAAAAGCAGCAAAACCATGATTTTTGTCTCCTCGGGACTCTTTCTCGGCAGAGGAACCCGGTACGATGAAACCAACACCATGGAGAGGATGGTGACGGCGGCGAAGCGAGCGGGCGTCCGGATTTTTGCGTTGGACACCACGGTAGTCGCCGAGGAATTTATGGGACGCAGTGCCGCTTCGGGTTCTATGCAGCTGCTGAAACCAAACCTCAACGTCACCGCCGCAAGCCTGCAGTCTGAAAGGGCGGCTTCCCTAGACACACTTACGCTGGGAACGGGCGGCAAGCGGCTGCAGCAGGACAACAGCGTCAGCGCAGCCATTCAGCCTGCGATTGCACAAGGGCGACTCTATTACCTGGCATTCATTTCCCGTCTGCCGGAGGATGGCCGTTACCATAAGCTCAACGTCACGGTTTCTTCACGCTCAGTCCGGGTCCATGCGCGGCAAGGCTACTATGCGCGGCCGCTCGCTCCGCCGATGCCCGCTCCCGCGCCCGGCGCCGCAGTCCGAAGACCTGAAATCGCTTTTGCAGCGTGTTGAGCAGTCCATTCAAGGCTCCGATTTTGCGAACCTGGCGCCCGCTTTGGAAGAGCTCACGCGCAGGTTCCCGGACAAATCCAGCTTGTGGTACAACTTGGGGCTTACTTATCTAAATCTGAAAAATCCCGCAGGTGCCGTCGCCGCCTTCCAGCGTGCGCTGGTCCTTGCTCCTGAGGATCGAGCAACGGGTCTCATGCTGGCACGCGCATTTGCGGCAAGCGGCAACGGAGATGCGGCAATCGAGACGATTCAAATGCTGCGCCGCAGCCATCCGTCGGATCTGGATCTTCTGATTCAGCTTGGGAGGGCCTACGAAGCGGCTTCTCAGCCCGCGAGGGCCTATGACGTGTATCGCAGCGTGTTGGATGCCACGCCCAGTCCGCCTTTGGATTTTTATGTTCTGCTCCTGCGCACGTCGACCTTGCTGCGCCGGTTCCCGGAGGCGCGCATCTTCCTCCGGGATTATCGCGAACAGGGCGGCCCCGAGAGCCGCGTTGAAACCTGGGCCCGCCTGATCGACCGCGCTCCCCGCTGAAACTCAGGTTTTTCCCCTCGAACCATGTAACTTCAGAACTCCTGACACGCCCTAATGCAAAGCTGTCCGCATTTTCGCCAAGCTCCACATGGTCCGATCTGTGCGGCCGGCGGTAGGAACAGACTCGAGAATCTTGAGCCATTCCTCGCCGGCCGCTTTCGGAGTGCGGCGGCATGACGCCGCTTTCTGATTTCGGGATACCAAAAGCGGCGTCATGCCGCCGCACTCCAAAGCGCCTTCGGCGCGGAAAAGCGGACAGGTTATGGTCCGCACCCATGTTCCTGAAACTCGGCGATTTTCCTGACTTTTTGGGGCATGTCAGGAGTTCTGAACTTCGAAAGCCGGGGTTAAGGAGTTGGGCAAGGTGGGGGAGCGTCGTTGCCGGTGGGTTGATTGCGGCCGGCAAGCATGCCGCAGGCGGCGGAGATGTCGCTCCCCCGCGGGCGCCGGATGTAGGCGGTGAGGTGATGTTCAAGCAGAATCTTCTGGAATACCAGCACACGCTCTTCGCCTGGAGCCTTTAGCGCGATCCAGGGGTCGGCGTTCAGCGGGATCAGATTCACCTTCTTCTTCAAGCCCTTAAGCAGCCGCACCAGGCGCAAAGCGTCTTCGGGGGTATCATTCACATCTTGAATCAGGACGTATTCGAACGTGATGCGCCGTCGAGGTTCCAAGGGGAACTTGCGGCAGGCTTCAAGCAGCGCGGCAATATTCCACTTGTGATTGATGGGGATCAGCTGATCGCGCACCTCGTCGGTGGTGGCGTTGAGGGATATTGCCAGGTTCGGGATCAAATCCTCATGGGCCAGGCGTTCCAGGCCCGGCACGATTCCGGAGGTCGAAAGGGTGATGCGCCGCGATGAGATTGACATCCCGAGCGGATCGGTCATGACCCGCAGCGCTTTCATGACATTTTCGTAGTTGAGCAGCGGCTCCCCCATTCCCATGATCACGATGTTCAGGCGCTTCGAGTCCGTACCGCGGTCTTGCTGCAGGGCAAGCACCTGGCCGACGATTTCCGCCGCCGAGAGGTTTCGGCGCATCGGCAGCTTGCCCGTTACGCAGAAGAGGCACTCCACAGCGCAACCCACCTGGGTGGAGAGGCAGAAGGTGTCCCGCTTCTCCTCCGGAATGAAAACGGACTCGATCCTGTGCCCGCCGGCTACTTCAAAAAGATAGCGGCGCGTACCGTCCGACGACTGAAACACTTGGATCGCTTCAGGATACTCGATAGCGAAGCGCCGCCCGAGCTCTTCACGCAGCGGTCTGGCGAGATCCGTGAAAAGCGCCCAGTCTGCCAGGCGGCGGCGATATAGATTGGCGAAAATCTGCCGGGCACGGAAGCCCGGTTCTTCGAGATCAGCTACCAGGGCCTCGATATCCTGCAGCGAGGCGCCGATCAGATTGGGTTTCATGCCATTTCCCGCGATCACCCAAAAACCATATCACCTTCGACTCCGGCCGTCACGCCGTCATCAGCCTTTTATTCCCATAAGGAAAACTACCGCCTGTGGCTGCGAGACTCAACGAAGCTATTCTTAATCAAACACTAGGCGAAAAGGCGATGGGGATGGACCACGAAGGGTTGAAAAGCCAGGCCCCAGAGGGGCCATAGATAGTAGCCCCGGGCAAGCGCAGCGCAGCCCGGGGTAGGATAATGGAAAATGATAGAGCCCCGGCAGGGGCGACGGAATGACGGTGGTGACGAATGCGATTTTGGTATCCTCTTTCGCCCCTCCAGGGCTCTTCGTCGTTATTTGGCTGACCCCGGGCTGCGCTGCGCTTGCCCGGGGCTACTATCTTTCGGCCCCTCTGGGGCCCTCATGAGCCTGACACTGCCCTTTGGAAGGCCTCCTGGAGCCACCCCCTCTGCGGGCAAAGTCTCACTTCCCTCTTCGTTAGCAACCGTTATAGCAGAGTTCCACGGAAAATAGGTCCATTGCACTTCTTTAAGAATGGATTTGCCTGGTTGGCCATTGCGGCCTTTTATCTGGCGTGCTTTGGGCCGTGATCTGCGTTTGCCGTTTTAGTGTAAGTCGGCCCCGAACCAGATCTCCTACATTTCCCTAAGAAAGGACTTGCTTAGCCTACGCCAGAGGATATATCGTAACTTCATTAGATCATTTAGGCGTCAGATTGCCGTCTTGGATGAAGGGACCAAGGCAGCTCTACTTGTCAAAACCGCTTTTCACAAAGGAGGCATACATGAAGCAGCCTTACACAGGAAAGTATTCATTGCTGCCTGTGATACTGGTCATGCTGTTGACCTTGCCGTATGCGTTCGCACAGGAAACGACGGCAGGATTACAGGGTGTCGTCAAGGATCCTTCGGGCGCGGTCATCGTCAACGCGACCTTGGAGTTATCCAGCCCAGCCCTGATCGGTAGCAAGAAGACTGCCACCGATTCGACAGGCCAATATCGATTTGCGGCCCTTCCCCCCGGCCAGTATACCCTGACGGTATCCGCCACCGGGTTCAGGACGAGCAAACAGACGGGCATCGCCTTGAGCGCCGGCCGCCTCCCCATTCTCGATGTGCAGTTGGAGGTGGGCCAGTTGTCGGAAACGGTCACTGTTTCTGCCGACGCGGTCATCCTGGATACCACCCAGAGCAAGGTGGCGGTCACGTTGCCCAACACGATTATTGACCTGATTCCGAAGGGGCGCTCGTTCGAGTCGTTGATTCAGATTGCCCCTGGCTCGCGCATGGAGCCGCTGCAGGGGGGCGGCTACCAGATTGACGGCGCCAGCGACAGCGAAAACGTGTTCATGATCGACGGCGTGAACACCACGGGGATTCAGAATGGCGGCACGGGCAAGAGCTTCCAGATGGATTTCGTCGAGGAAGTCCAGGTCAAGTCGAGCAGCTTTGATGCCGAGTACGGCGGTGCCATCGGCGGTGTGATCAACGCCGTCCCAAAGCGTGGCGCCAACACCTGGCACGGCAGTCTCGTGACCTACTTGCGCAGCAATAGTCTCAACGCCAACAATGGCGACCGCGGGTTGCGGACCAATCCTCTCCTTCCGGGCACCAACACGACCACTCGTCTCGACGCCACGCCCGAGTACTTCATGGCGAAAAAAGACTACAATGTGACCCTCGAACCCGGCTTTGAGGTGGGCGGTCCGCTGCTGAAAGACAAGCTGTGGTTGTTCACCAGCTATATCCCTCAGCTAAACCAGATTCGCCGTACCACAGTCTTCACCGGCACGAATCCGGGACCGCGCACGTTGGCCTCAAATAATTCCCAGCAAAACGCTTACAACCGGTTGGATTACGGCCTGTTCAACTCCCTGCGCCTCTTTGCGGCCTGGAATTACGCGTATTATCGAACCATGGGAAATTTGGGCGGTCAGGATAGCGTGATTGGGCAGAGGAACACGGGCGCCTCGACTGACCCCACCACGATCCGCTCGGATGCCGGCTCAGTCCAACCTCAGGCAGTCTGGACCTTCGGCGGCGATTGGACGCCGACCTCGAAGTTGGTGGTCAGCGCCCGCTGGGGTTATTTCTTCAATAATACTGAGTCACGAGGAATACCGCAGGGCCTTCGCTGGTCGTACAGCAATACTGTGAACGCCACTATGAAGGATCTGGCGGGAGCCGCTTATCCCACCTCAATCCTTAACACCTCGGGTTATGCCAATATCGGGAACAACTCCACGACCCTCTTCAATGTGTACAAACGCAAGAGCTTCACGACAGATGCTTCCTACTTCACTCACTTCCTCGGCGGCACCCACACCTTCAAAGGCGGGTATTTCTTCGCCGGGCAGACGAATGACGTGTTGAATACCTTCAATGGTGGGTGGGTCACGCTAACCTGGGGGCAGTCCTATGCGCCGCAGGCTGGTGCGACGAATTGCGACTCGATCATCGCCCAGAATATAACAAACTACGGTGCAGCAGCAGGAGTATGCCAGGGCAGGTACGGATACTTCGTCGTCGGTAATGGAGTCGTAAACACAGGCTCGAGCAGTCAGACCGCGCATGCGCTCTACATCCAGGACACCTGGACCGTCGGCCATGGTTTGACCCTCAACCTGGGTATTCGCTTCGACAAGGAGACGCAGCCTCCCTACGATCCGGCCCGCTTCCCCACGGTCGCGTTTGGCTGGGGAGACAAGGTTGCTCCGCGCCTCGGCGGCGCCTATGACCTATTCCACAACGGCAAAGTCAAGCTCTATGCCAGCTACGGCCAGTTCTATGACATCATGAAGATGGGTCTGGCGCGCGGCTCATTCGGCAGCGACTACTGGCACAACTGCGTCTACGCCCTGGACGATTCGGACTACACGAAGATCACTCCGACCTACCCGATCGGGGGCGGCTGCCCGGCGACCGGTCCAGCCCCGGGTGTGACCGTAGGCCGTTTCATCGAAAACGTGGACTACCGGGCCACCAAAGCTGATTCGCGTGACCCGGCGCTTTCGCCGACCATGAAACCGATGAAGCAGCATGAGTTCGCCATGGGTGTGGATTGGGCCATCTCCAAGACCTGGTCCTTTACGAGCCGGTATTCGCGCAAGCGCCTCGATATGACTATCGAGGACATGGCGATCACCGACAACCTGGGTTTCTACATCGGCAACCCGGGGACGACGTTCGCCGACGTGCTGCACCGTCCCGTGGTCATCCCCGATGCCAATGGGAATAATTATCTGACCACCGTGCCGTTCTGCGCGGAGTGCCCGCCTGTGGTTCCGGCGATCCGCCGTTATGACGGAGTGGAGTTCAGCCTCTCCAGGCGGGCGACAAGCACATGGTGGGGTACGATCTCCTACACTTACAGCAAACTGAGGGGCAACTATGCCGGCCTGACCAACACGGATCCTACCGATGGCGGCGGCGGCCGTCATGCACCGAACAATAACCGCGCGTTCGACATTCCGACCATGACCTACCTGCCCAGCGGGCAGATTGATGATGGACTGCTCTCTACCGACCGTCCGAATACCTTCAAGGCTTTCGGATTCTATCGGGCCAAGTGGTTGGGCATGCAGACCATCTTCGGTATCACCCAGAATATCTACCAGGGTACGCCGATCAGCAGTTGCCTGCCCGTAGTCGGCACTTCGTCGGCATGCCAGTGGGCGGAAGGCCGTGGCAATTTTGTGGACCTCGCCCGCAACTCAGACGGCAGTATTTCCAAGACGGGTGTCGAAAACGGCAAACGCACTCCCGCCTATATTCAGACCGATTTGACCGTGCGCCATGCGATTTTTACGAGCAAGGAACACGAGAACATGAACTTGAGCTTTGAAGCCAATGTCACCAACCTGTTCAACCAGCGGGCAGCGACGATTTACTACGAGTTCATGATTCCCGCAAACCTGGTCAACCCCGTCCGGGCGTCGCGCTTCTCCGGCGACCTGGGAACTGACTTCGGCAAGGTCATGAACGGCTACGACTACATCGATGCGATGAATGCGACAGGCGCATTCGCAGGAACCGTGCCGGGATCCAGCACGAAGATTCAGGCTCCTGTGACTCTGGCAAACCGCTACGGGCTGCCGAGCGGGTTCCAGACGGCTCGCGCCATTCGTCTGACCCTGCGTTTCGCCTTCTAATCCATTAACCTTCCGCTTAACAAAAGGGGGCCGGTTTTCCGGCCCCCTTTTTCGTCTGCCACCCGTGCACAACAACGATAAATCTCTTCCATTAAGCCTTATGCACGCCGGCTCTAATCCAACAACGGATTCTACAGATACGACCCCATGCAGGCGCGCAAGGCGCGGGAGGAGAACTGGGGAAAGCTGTGAGCTCGTGGTTTTCAAGATTGCAGGAAGATGCTGCTGGACGAGGGCAGACTGACTTCTGAATCAGGACAAAACCAGGAATGCCGCGTTCCGGTCGTCATGGAATAGTTGAATATCTTTCACATGAACCCTGAGTATCTTTTCGATCGCGAGCGTTGAGGAATTCCCGCGTCGAATCCAAATCACCTTGGGAGGGGGACCCAAAAGGAAACTCCTTTGGTGGAAGTCAGAGTCTTTGGAAACGATTGTGAAATCTTCGCCTTTCGCCAGATTCCAGATGGTCTCATCGTCGGCCGACTGCAGCCCGAAGTCCTTGACATGAGCGGAACCGGGAAATTCATCCTTCAGTTTTTCTACCAGGCGCTGGGAGATGTTCTCGTCGAGGAGAAGCTTCACGCCGGAACCGTAGTGAGCTTGCGCTCGCGATCGGCAGCGAACGCGAGGCAAGCCTTAATGTCGTCAGAGGTCAATTCAGGAAAATCGTGCAATATCTCGGCTTCGGTCATGCCTGAAGCGAGGTAGTCGAGGACATCATAAACTGTGATGCGGAGTCCCCGTATGCAGGGCTTACCTCCTCGTTTCCCGGGCTCTATGGTGATGATGTCTCGATAATCCATGCACTCATGATAACGTGATCGACCGCTTGAAAGCAAATGGGATCAGGAATGGGAATGGGACTGTGATTCAGACAATGGGCATGGAAAGTAGAAATGGATCATCAAGTTCCAAGGGTAGTGGGGGGGCTATTCACTGGCGGCCCTTCGAGCCATGGCCCTGAATGCATTGACCTCTGAACCCGGCGGACAGTGATCCTCGTGTGCCGCGAGTTTGATGCTGAATCCGTTTGTGACCCTCCTTTCCCATCGGCATTCTGGTGTAGAATAAGCGGATGGGATCAAGTAAGACGCTGCATCGAGTGTTGAGCGGAACATCGGATGCCGCCATACGATTTGATGACCTTCGACAGTTGCTCTCAAGTCTGGGTTTTGAAATGCGTGTTAGAGGAAGCCATCACATTTTTCGCAAAACCGGGATTGAAGAGAAGATCAATTTGCAGCGTGACGGCAGCGAGGCAAAGCCCTATCAGGTCCGCCAGGTCCGAAACGTGCTCCTCAAGTATCATCTGGGTGAAATAGAATGAATAGATACGAGGTGATCATCTACTGGAGTGAAGAAGATCGGGCATTTGTAGCTGAAGTCCCGGAACTCCCAGGCTGTGCCGCTCATGGAGCAACGCAAGAAGCAGCTCTCACCAACGCTCAGGAAGCCATCGCACTCTGGATCGAGACAGCGAAAGAATTTGGCGACCCGATCCCTGAGCCCAAAGGTCGCCGCTTGATTCTCGCCTAAGCGCAAAACCGTCTGACAACGGCATCCACAGCCGCGGGCGCAAACGGTGTGGCTCAAAAAAGGCAAAAGCAGCCACGAATGGCACGAAATTTTTTCCATTCGTGTCATTCGTGGCTGCTTTAAAAAGGTCATCGATTTTCATAGGCATGCGAGACCGCGGCGAGATTTTGGGCTGCGGTTATGCTGCGCTTCACGGAGTAGGTTGCGGCATGGCCGGGGCTATGGTAGTAATACATAGTTAGCAGCTGGCAACGATTCCGGGGAGCGGATGGACATCCAGAAGAAGGAGCTGAAAAACGGCCTGGTTGTGGCCAGCGAGGTCATGCCCCATCTCCGCTCGGTAGCCATCGGCGTGTGGGTGCGCTGTGGCTCCCGTTTCGAAGCTGCAGAAGTCAGCGGCATCTCGCACTTCATCGAACACCTGCTTTTCAAAGGTACCAAAGCGCGCACAGCGGCCGACATCGCCAATGCGATCGACGCTGTCGGTGGCCAGCTGGACGCCTTCACCGACAAGGAGTACGTCGGCTTCTTCGCGAAGGTTCTCGACCAACACCTGCCGTTTGTTTTCGAACTGCTGGCCGACATCGTACTCAACCCGACGTTCCCGGCTGTTGAAATTGAGCGCGAACGCAAGGTCATTTTTGAAGAAATCAGCACGGTGGAGGATACCCCACAGGAGCTGATCCACGAGCTATTCCTGGAGAGCTTCTGGAAGAATCATCCGCTGGGGCGCCGCATCGCCGGCACCAAGGACTCCGTGGCCGGCATTTCCCGCAAAGATGTCGTGTCCTATTTCGAGCGCACCTGCCATGCCGCTCGAAATACGATCATCTCCGTCGCCGGCAACATCAGTCACCGCAGGGTTCAGGCGCTGGCCACGCGCTACTTCTCCGGCTTGCCTCCGGGAACGGAGAGCGATCCGGGACCTCCGCCGATACCTCAGACTGCGCGCAGCGTCCGCTGCAAGTCCAACCTGGAACAGACCCACCTCTGCATCGGCGTGCCCTGTCCTGCGCGCGCGTCCGAAGACCGCTTCGCCGCGCATCTGCTGAGCAACATTTTGGGCGGCGGCATGAGTTCGCGGCTGTTTCAGAACATCCGCGAAAAGCGAGGCCTGGTGTATGCCATTGACTCGCTCCTGAATCTCTACCGGGACGCGGGGACGCTGGTGGTCAGCGCGGCAACTGCCCATCAGACCGCAGGGACGGTCGCGAAACTGATCATAAAGGAATTCAGAAAGCTGAGGGACGAGCTCGTTGCCGACGAAGAACTGAAACGGGCAAAGGAATGCCTCAAGGGTTCGTTGACGCTCAGCCTGGAGAGCTCGACCAGCCGCATGACCTACCTTGCCCAGCAGCTGATCGACTTCGGCCGCTTCTATACCCTGGGACAAATGCTGGATCGGATCGATGCCGTGCGCCGCTCCGACATTCAACACCTGGCGCGCCGAATCTTCGATTCGTCTCTTACCCTCGCAGCCCTGGGCAGCAACGGCGGCAGTCCACTCGAATCCATGACCTTGCGGATATGATGCCATGTCTTTGAGTTTTACCCTGCTCGGCAGCGGAAGTTCAGGCAACGCCACCCTGGTGAGCGATGGGGACAAGCACATTCTGGTGGACATCGGCCTCAGCGGCCGCGAAACGGCGCGCCGCCTTGCGGAGTGCGGACTGAGCCCACACCAGATCTCGGCGATCGTCGTATCGCACGAGCACGGCGATCACTGCCGGGGACTCGCGCCCTTCGCCAAGCATCTGGACCTCCCCATTTTTATGACCGATGCTGCCTACGCAGCGTATTGCGAAACGGGCAATTCGTTCGCAGAAAAGAAACGACAACCCATCGATTCCGGCCGGCCGTTCGATGTGCACGGCATCCTGTTTACTCCGTTTGCGGTGGCACACGACGCCAGAGATCCACTGGCTTTCGGCATCGAGAAAAACGGCGTTAAGATTGCCATTGTCCTGGATCTAGGCGAGATTTCGCATCTTGTGGTGGAGCGCCTCAAGGGCTGCGACGCCATCGTGCTGGAGTCGAACCACGACCGGAACATGCTCGAGGTCGGACCCTATCCGTGGGCGCTGAAGCAGCGCGTGTGGAGCCGGCTCGGACACCTTTCGAACGGACAGGTCGCCGAGTATCTGGTGCATGATTTCGACGGCAAGGCCAGGCACGTGGTTCTGGCCCACCTCAGCGAGAAGAACAACCTGCCGGAACTGGCACTGCTGTCCGCACGCAGGGCGCTCGAAGAACGATCGAGCCTGTCAGCTCTGCAAACGAAACTCGAACTCGGCTTCGCCGACCGCATCAGCAAAACTTACGAGTTATGATTTTTTTTGATGTTGAGTACTGAGGGCTGCGATGTCCCTCATATGCGTGGCGAGCGCCCAAGCGCATGAAAAGCACAGCCGTTGCGCGCAGCGCCTTGGAGTGCGGCGGCATGACGCCGCTTTGAAGCCTAACAAAGCGGCGTCATGCCGCCGCACTCCAAAGGCTCCGCCTGTTTTCGAAGCAGTGAGTGAAAAACAATCGACCTAACTCTCGGTGCGAATATGGAGGTGTCAGCGCAATGATTGATCGTTACTTTCCGAAGGATGTGGCCGAAATATGGTCGGAAGAAAATAAGTTTCGCACCTGGCTGCGGGTCGAGCTGGAAGTGTGCAAGGTGCTGGCCGAAAAAGGTTGGATTCCCAGGGAGTCGCTGGCGAGAATCCTGGAAAAGGCCGATTTTTCGCTGGCGCGCATCCAGGAGATCGAACAGGTTACCCATCACGACTTGATTGCGTTCACAACGAGCGTGGCCGAGCATGTCGGGCCGGACGCGCGTTACATCCACTGGGGATTGACCTCCACCGATGTCGTCGACACAGCGCAAGCCCTGCAGCTGCTTGCGGTGAATGAGCTGATTTTTGCGGCCGTGGATGAATTCATGGCCGCCGTCAGGGCGCGCGCCGAAGAGCATCGGCGCACAGTAATGATGGGGCGCACTCACGGGGTGCACGCCGAAGTGACCACCTTCGGTCTCAAGCTCGCGGTCTGGTACGAGGAGATGCGCCGCAATCGCGACCGTTTCCTCCGTGCGGCGGAAATCCTCAGAGTGGGAAAAATTTCCGGGTCGGTCGGAACCTTTGCCCACCTGGATCCGGATATCGAGGAGGCGGTCTGCCGGCAGCTGGGGCTCGAGGCGGCGCGTGCGTCGACGCAGACACTGCAGCGTGACCGGCATGCGGAATATGTTTGCGCGCTCGCCATCCTGGGATCCTCGCTCGACAAGTTTGCGACCGAGATCCGGCATCTGCAGCGCACGGAAGTGCGCGAGGCGGAAGAACCCTTCGCCACAGGGCAAAAAGGATCCTCTGCCATGCCGCACAAGCGCAATCCGGTGAAGTGCGAGCAGATCAGCGGACTTGCGCGCCTGCTGCGCAGCTATGTGGTGACGGCCTTGGAAAACATGCCGCTCTGGCATGAGCGCGACATTTCCCATTCCTCCGCAGAACGCGTCATCCTCCCCGATGCCACCGGCCTTATCTGCTACATGCTCCGTTCCATGACGCGGCTCATAATGGGCCTGGTGGTCTATCCCGAGCGGATGCGGGCGAACATGGCTCTGATGCGCGGATTGGCTTACTCCGGGCAACTGCTCCTCGATCTGACCAGGAGTGGTATCTCCCGCGAGGAGGCCTATGTCTGGATCCAGCGCTGCTCGATGCGGGTTTGGAACGAAGACCAGGATTTTCTCCAGGTCCTGCAGAAGGACCCCGACATCACCAAAGCACTCTCCGCGGAAGAAATCCGTGCCGTCGTCAACCCGGAGCTGCAGCTGCGGAATGTAGACGCGATCTTCGCCAGAGTCTTCGGCCGCTAAAGCAAAAGCAGCCACGAATAGCTAATGCCGCGACGAAGAGACCACAGCGCGAAGCGGGCTGATAATCCGCGATTTTGCCTCCGCCACATGGGCGCAACGCTTCGCGCTGCAACAGTCTGGCGCCCATCTCCCGGGAGAGCGCCCTCGGGCTGCCCAGCTATATCCGGTCCCGGAAGCGCTTTCCCGGGAGATGGGCGCCAGACTGTAGGCCAGAGGCCGCCCATGTGGCGGAGGCAAAATCGCACTCCCATGGTGGCCCCTCTCTCCATTCGTGGCTAGGTTTTTTCGCTGTCTGAATCGCAAGTTTTTCCTCTTCAGTCTTGCTTTGGGGCGTTAGTATCTGTAAAATAAATACTTTTCAAAACTATCTGCCGGAGACGCATACACCATGAAGAGGACGTTCCAGCCAAATAACAGCAGGCGCAAGAAAACCCATGGATTTCGGGCCAGGATGGCAACGAAGGGTGGCCGGCTGGTTTTGAGCAGACGGCGAGCCAAAGGTCGGAAAAGGCTGAGCGTGAGTGGTTAGTAAGTCAGACGAGAGGTTTCCCTGGCGGCAGAGAATTGTCAGAAGTTCGGACTTCCGATCTCTATACAACACCGGCCGGAGGCTCGATGCGGGGAAGTTCGTGCTTTTCGGACGGCCCAATAACTTGGGCTATCATCGACTGGGGCTTACGGTTTCGCGCAAGGTCGGCGGTGCAGTTGTAAGGAATCGTGTCAAGCGTCTGTTCCGGGAGATATTTCGCAGATCCTCTGCCGGTATTCCCTGCCATTTTGATCTCGTCGTGAATGCCAAGCGCGATTGTGCCACGGTAACGTACGCAGTCCTGCGCGACGATTTTATTGCCGCCGCGCAAAGATTTTGCCGATGATGCAGTGGAGCATTTGGTTAGAAAACACCAATTTTCAGGCAGACGGGTGGAGCGACGCGTATGAAAACGATCATACTCTGGCTCCTGATAGCGTATAAACGCTATGTTTCACCATGGTTGCCCCCATCCTGCCGGTTCGAGCCGACATGCTCCATGTATGTTTACCAGGCTATTGAGAAGAAAGGAATTCTCCGGGGACTGATTTTGGGACTGAAGCGCTTGTTGCGGTGTCATCCTTTTAGTGCCGGCGGCTTTGATCCGGTGCCGTGACCTCCCTGAGTTGAGACATGGAAAAACGAGTTATTGCTGCAATTGCGCTCTCGATCGCGATCCTGTTCGCGTTTCGGTATTATGAAGACCGCCGGTCAGGGCAGATGCCGAAGCAGCGACCTCCCGCCGTCACGCAGACGGCACCCAGCGGAAATCCCCCGCCACAGGCTCAAGCTGAAGCTAAACCTGCACCCAAACCGCTTGCTCCGCTGCCGCCGGAGGAAGAGGTGCCGGAACACCAGATCGTAGTGGAATGCGACCGCTATCGTGCGGTTCTGGACAGTCGTGGCGCGGTGCTAACCAGCTGGCAGCTCAAGCATTACCGATCGGGCAAAGGGGAGATCTTTGAAATGATTCCGGCCGCACGCCCGGATCAGCTGCCGTACCCCGGATCGTTGACTTTTGAAGACCCGACGCTAAAGATCCTGGCCAATACGCAAAACTACGCCGTTGAGATTCCCATGGGAAAGGAAGGCGGAGCAGTGCTGAATGCGCCGGCTACCGTAGTGATGCGGTTGCGGCGCGGAGACGTAACGATCGAAAAGCGCTATCAGTTCGAGGCCACGAACTACCTGGTTCAACTGACAGCTACGTTGCAACGCAACGATCAGCCGCTGCGCGGGCGGGTGTTGCTGGGACAAGACATTGGACCGGAGGCCGAGCACCTGTTGAATCCCTCGATCCGATTGACTGCGGTGTCGGATCTGGGAGGCAAGATTCAGCGTGATGCAGGACCCAAAGACGAGAAAGAGGTCAGGTCCATAACGGGCGACGTGCGCTGGGCCGGGCTGGACATGCAATACTTTGCCGAGATCGCAATCCCCGCGCAACCGCTGACAGCTTTTGAGATTCAGCGCATCCCGATCAAGACGAGGGATTTAGCCGGGCAGGAGATTGCCCGCGATCTCATTCAACTGACGGTGCCGGCCGAAGGCTCGGCAGACTACAGGCTGTACATCGGACCGAAGAATCAAGCCGACCTCAATGCGGTACCGGGTGCAGATTTATCGGGGGTGATCGATTTCGGCTCCTACCTCGGCATCCTTGTCAAGCCGTTGCTTGCCGCCCTGCGGTGGATTAACCAGTCTGCGCACAATTACGGACTGTCCATTATCCTGCTGACCTTCGGGTTGACGCTCGTACTGTTTCCCTTCCGTCTGAAGCAGATGGTTTCGATGAAGAAAATGCAGGTGCTGCAGCCAAAGGTCAAAGAGATCCAGGAGAGGTACAAGAAGCTATAAAAAGACGGACCCGAAGCGGGCAGAGATGAACCAGGAGGTCATGGCGGTTTACAAGGAGCACAACGTCAATCCGCTGGGCGGCTGTCTGCCGCTGCTGCTGCAGATGCCGCTGCTCTTCGCTTTCTATCGCTTGCTCTCCATCTCGATCGAACTGCGCCAGGCTCCCTTCGTCGGCTGGCTTCACGACCTGTCGGCAAAGGATCCTTATTACATTCTGCCGATTGTCATGGGGATCACGATGCTGATTTCCCAAAAGATGACGCCCATGTCGCCCGGCACTGATCCGACGCAGGCGAAAATGATGTTGATCATGCCCGTGGTCTTCACGTTCTTCTTCCTGAACGTCTCCAGCGGCTTGAACCTCTACTTTCTGTGTAGTAACGTTTTTCAAATCGCATTCCAGAAGGTTGCGGAAAGGTGGGTAGGTGACCAACATCCAGAACGCAAATCCAGGAACTGATGACGACGCGATCCTCGGTGCTGCCGATGCCGTCAAGCGCTTCAGCCGGGAATTGATTGACGGCTTGCGACTGTCGCTGGACCTCACGGTCCATGAACAAGAGCGGGTCGTGACGGTGAACCTGACTGGAACCGATCGCCCGCTTCTGCTGTCGAACACGGCCGCGGTGCTCAACAGCATGGAATACCTGCTCAACAAGGTCTTCCAAACCGGTAAAGACGAAGAAATTGCGACCATCATTCTCGATTCGGAAGACTATCGAAAGCATCGGGAGGCCGAATTGAACCTGCTGGCGCAGATCGCGTCGCAGAAAGTGATTGCGCAGCGGCGCCCGCTCAGCCTTCAGCCCATGACACCGAGGGAACGGAGAATCGTGCATCTGGCGCTGGTTCCCATTCAGGGGGTCCGCTCACAAAGCGATGGCGAAGGAGAGAACCGCAACATCACCATCTACCCTGTGGACTAGGAGCCCGTCCGAGAATTAGGAGGGGTCGCGCGCATGGGGCTTGCGGGGCGAGCTCAAGGCGCGAGGAGGAGGCGATGTCTCTGCACATCGTTGACGACGAGCAACGCGGAGATCGCCCCGCAATCCCCATGCGCCCTTCGGGTTCCGGCGGCGCGGGGGCATCTGCGGCGTTGGCGCTCCTCGACGATGTGCAGCGACATCGCCTGCGTCGCGCCGCCTTGCATCTGCCCCCGCGGCGCTCGGAACGCGACCCCTCCTAATTCTCGGACGGGCTCCTAGATCACGAGCCTGGAAAAAGCCAAAGCAGCCACGAAGGGCTTGTCGGCCGCGTCATAATAGGAACTTCGATAGATCGAGGAACACAGGAGCAGGATACCTTCCTACTTACGTACAAATCCTTGCCATTTGGGCAAAAAAGGCATCCGCTCACCGCAGAGATCGCGGAGACCGCAGAGACAAGTTATTGAGAAAATAAAGAGTTCTCTGCGGTCTCCGCGAGCTCTGCGGTGAGATTTTTTGGTTGCAGTCATGCCGCTTCGTGTGTTGCGGGTATGTCGGGTTGCGCGCTTTGAGCGCTCTCGCATTTGCTTGCATTAATCTGCAGTTGGTATCATAGGGTACTCGAGGAACAATCGCTGCCGGATTTATTAGCTTTCATGTCGAGGTCATTTGACAGGGACAGGAATGGTCGACCTGACTGACACCATTTGCGCTCTTTCCACGGCCCCGGGGCGCAGCGCCATTGCTCTGGTCAGGCTCAGCGGGCCGGACTGTTTCAAAATTCTCGCCGGAGTTTTCAGCCCGGCACGCGCGAGTGCGGAAGTATCCGCGCGCCAGGCGGTCCTCGGGCGCGTTTTCGATCCGCACACTCACGAAGAGCTCGATGAAGCGCTCGTGACCTGTTTTCATGCACCGCGCTCCTACACGGGCGAGGATGTCGCTGAAATCTCGGTTCATGGCAGCCCGGTGGTCGTCGCGCATCTGCTTGAATTTTTATGCAGCCAGGGCGCGCGCCTGGCGGAGCCCGGAGAGTTTACTTTGCGGGCTTTTCTGCATGGGCGCATGAATCTCGCCGAGGCCGAGGCGGTGCGCGATGTGATCGAAGCGAATACGCTGTACCAGCTGCAGGTGGCATCCCGGCAACGATCGGGCGAACTGTCGAGGCAGCTCGAGCCGCTGAAAAGAAACTTGATGGATATCATTGTCAGCCTCGAGACGGCCGTCGAGTTTGTCGAAGAGGACCTGGCGCTCGATGGACGCGATTTGCTGGCCGCCAGGCTTGATGGGATACTGGAGGAGGTTGGCAACGGTGGGTGGCATCTTTCCGGCGCGGACGGATCGTGCGCAATGGATTCAGCCTGGCCGTGGTGGGCCGGCCGAATGTCGGCAAGAGCAGCGTGTTTAACGCGCTGCTGGCGGAGGAGCGTTCCATTGTCACGGAGATGCCGGGCACGACGAGGGACCTGGTTTCTGAATTGGTCTCGATCGACGGAATTCCCGTGCGGCTGATGGATACCGCGGGTATGAGGGAGGGTCAGGACTCCGATCGAGCAGCTCGGCGTCGAGCGCAGCATGCGCGTGATGTCCGACGTGGATGCGATTCTACTGGTGCTGGACGCGAGCCGTGCCATGGTGCGAGGAAGACGAACAGGTGCGCCAGCGACTGAGCGCGCTCTCGTGCGTGGCGGATTCAACAAGTCGGATCTGGCCGGCGGTCTGGACGGAGCAGGGAGAAGGGCAAATATGGCGAGCACTGGCCGTGTCTTGATGTGTCGGCGCTGACGGGCGCCGGCATCGAAGAGTCTGCGGCGCGCGATTCACCGGCAATTTATCGGCGGGGCGGCGCGCGAGCGCGACGGACTGCTCGTCACCAATCTGCGGCACTGCCAATGCCTGGAAGCGGCCCAGCAACAGCTGGACGCGGCCGCGGCCGCCTTGCGCGCGGGCATGTCGGAGGAATTTGTGCTTGCGGATTTGCATAGCGGCCTGCGGAAACTGGGTGAGATCACCGGCGAGACGACGGTCGAGGAAATCTTGGGGCAGATTTTTTCCCGCTTTTGCATCGGCAAATAGTGGCGGACTGGAATCCGGGAACATGAGATTCGCGAATCTTTCGATGTCGTGGTGGTGGGAGGCGGCCATGCCGGGCTGCGAGGCGGCATGGGCTGCGGCCAGGATGGGAGCGAAGACGGCGCTGTGCACCTTCAACCTCGACCTGATCGCCCAGATGTCGTGCAATCCGGCGATCGGCGGGATTGCCAAAGGTCATCTTGTCCGTGAGATCGATGCTCTGGGCGGCATCATGGGGGAGATCGCGGACCAGACTGGAATCCAGTTTCGCCTGCTCAATGCCAGCCGGGGTCCGGCGGTCCAAGCCCCGCGCTGCCAATCCGATAAAGCAAAATATCGCAAAGAGATGCGAGCAAAGCTCGAAGTCTCAGCCTAACTTATTACTACTAGCAATCGGAGGTGATGTGGAATTCGTGGTGGAGAACGGCGCAGTGCGCGGCGTCGGGCTGGCGGACGGGAGGATATGGTAGGCGCAGCAGCGGTCGTGATGACGACTGGTACTTTCCTGAACGGCTTGACGCATATCGGGGATCAGCGCATCGCGGCGGGCAGGATGGGGGAGGCGCCGTCGATTCATCTGGCGCGATGCTTGAAGGAAACTGGGTTTCCGCATCGGCAGATTGAAGACCGGCACGCCGCCCCGTCTGGATGGGCGCACGATCGACTACTCGCAGTTTGAGGAGCAGAAGGGGGATAAGGAGCCGACATTTTTCTCCTTCCGCACGGGCGCGCCGAGCTTGCCGCAGGTGTCCTGTCATCTCGGCTATACCGGCGAGCGCGTGCACCGGCTGCTGCGGACCAATCTGCAGCGTTCGGCGCTTTACGGCGGCGCAATCGTCGGCATCGGGCCGCGCTATTGCCCAAGCATCGAGGACAAGGTCGTTAAGTTTGCCGATCGGGACCGGCATCAGATTTTTCTCGAGCCGGAAGGCTTGGATACCGACGAAGTCTATCTGAACGGCATGTCGACGAGCATGCCGGTCGAGATTCAAGAGGAAATGGTGCATGCGGTGCCGGGCCTGGAGCAGGCGCGCATCGTCCGCCCCGCCTACGCCATCGAGTACGATTTCGTCGACCCGACCGAACTGGAGGCGACACTCGAGACCCGGCGCATGCGCCCGTCTCTTTCACGCGGGCCAGATCAACGGCACCACAGGATACGAGGAAGCGGCCGCACAGGGGCTGGTCGCCGGGATCAATGCCGCGCTGCGCGCGCAAGGCCGCGCAGGCGTAGTTTTCCCGCGCATCGAAAGCTACATCGGAATTCTGGTGGATGATCTGGTCACTCGTGGCGTGGATGAGCCCTACCGGATGTTCACGTCGCGCTCCGAGCTGCGGCTGCTGCTGCGCATCGACAATGCCGATCTGCGCTTGACCCCGCTCGGCCACCAGCTGGGCCTGGGAGCCGATGCCGAGTATGCCGCCTGCGTCAACAAGTATGAAAAGATCGGCCGGATCCGCCGATTCCTGCAGCAGCAGCGTTGGGATCCTGCTGAGCTTGCCCTTGCGCACATCGATGCCGGCCTCGGGCAAGGGACAGACGCTGGAGCAGCTGCTGCGCCGCCCAGGCATGACACTCGGGGATTTCGAGCCGCTCCTGCGCAAACATGACCTTTGGCCGACGAGCGCTGTGCGCAAATCGATAGAAATCGAGGTCCGCTACCAGGGATACATCGAGCAGCAGCAACGGGAGGCCGAAAAAATGCAGCGGATGAGCCTGCGGCGCATTCCTGCCGATTTGGACTACGCGCAGATCAGCGGCTTGAGCCGGGAAGTCAAGGAAAAGCTGACGCGCACGCGGCCCAAAGACCTGGCGACGGCGGCGCGCATCCCGGGAATCACGCCGGCGGCGGTCTCGATTCTCAATATTCAGCTCGAGTTGCGACAGAACAAAGCGCGGACGGAGTCCTAGAGGCATGGGAATAAAACGGAGGCGAGCTCCGGGTGCGGCCGAATCCCTGGGCCGGCTCATCGCGAGATACGGGTATGGGCCGGAATCGGCGGCAGCGAACCTGCTGGCCGCGTACCTGGCGCTACTGGCGAAATGGAACGCCCGCATCAACCTCACCGCCGCCACCGACTGGTCCGCCATCGGCTGGCTCTTCGAAGAGGCGCTCTGGGCGGCACGCTGGTATCCGCAGACCGCGGTGCACCACCTCGACATCGGCAGCGGCGCGGGCTTTCCTGCCGTGCCATTGAAAATATTGAGGCCCGCGATGCGGCTCCAGCTGGTCGAAAGCCGTGCCAAGCGGTCGGCCTTTCTGGAGACCGCGGCCGCCGAGCTTCATTTGCAGGAGACGGCGGTTGCCGATTGCCGGATCGAAGATTACTTGAGCGCAGCGGAGATGCCGCCCTTCGATATCGTTTCCTGGAAGGCGATCAGGCTGAGCCGGGAGGCCATGAAGCTGCTGGGAAAGCGCAGCCGGCCGGACACGCAATTCTGGCTTTTCCACGGCAAGGAATTGCCGCTGGCGGATCCCGCATGCGCCCGGGATCTTATGCGCCTGCTGCGGCGCGCAGCGTTCCCGGGACATCCCGAGCGCTGGCTGTCGATCTTTGTTGTCTCACGTGAAACAAGTTCCACGTGAAACACGCGCCGCCGCAGCTCGGCTGCGAAAACAACCCGCCCCTAGGAGCCTGTCCGAGAATTAGGAGGGGCCGCGTTCCGAGCGCCGCGGGGGCAGATGCAAGGCGGCGCGACGCAGGCGATGTCGATGTACATCGTCGAGGAGCGCCAACGCAGCAGATGCCCCCGCGCCGCCGGAACCCGAAGGGCGCATGGGGATTGCGGGCGATCTCTGCGTTGCTCGTCGTCAACGATGTGCATCGACATCGCCTCCTCCTCGCGCCTTGAGCTCGCCTCGCAAGCCCCATGCGCGCGACCCCTCCTAATTCTCGGACAGGCTCCTAGACTGCAAAGGCAGCAACGAATGACACCCATCTCCTACCCAATCGTCTCATTCGTGGCTGCTTTTGCAGTTCTCTGCGGCCTCAGCGTTGAGTTTTTTGTGCTGCTGCCGACGGATTCGCGGCTTTTGTTTGAGACGGGACAATCTCCTGTGATATTCTCCCCCGTATTGTGCGCACACAGGCCAAGATCATCGCGATTACGAATCAGAAGGGGGGGTCGGCAAGACGACCACGGCCATCAACCTGGCTGCCGCCTTGGCCATGGCGGAAATGCGCGTGCTCGTGGTCGATACCGACGCCCAGGCGAACTGCACCAGCGGCCTGGGGTTCCCCAAGGGCTCGATCCGCAAAAGCATCTATCATTCTCTGATTCTCGGCGAACCGCTCGCCCATATCATCCTCGACACCGAACTCGAACAACCTCAAGCTCGTCCCGGCCGACCGGAACCTGACCGGGGCCGCGATCGAAATGGTCGAACTCCCCGAACGGGAGTTCATCCTGAAGCGGTTGCTGGCCCCCGTAGCCGCCGACTACGATTTCATTCTGATCGACAGCCCGCCGTCGCTGAACCTGCTGACCCTCAACGGTCTCGTCGCCGCGCAATCGGTGCTGGTCCCGATTCAATGCGAGTATTTCGCCCTGGAGGGAATTTCGGAGCTTCTCGACACGATCGCCCGTGTGCGCCACGGCTTTAATCCTGAGCTTGCCATCCAGGGGATTCTGCTGACGATGTTTGACGAGCGCACCAACCTGAGCACCCAGGTGCGGGAGGACCTGCACAGTTCTTTCCCAAGGAGATGTTCGCCACCGTGATCCCTCGCAATGTCCGTCTGGCCGAGGCTCCAAGTTTCGGTAAGCCTATTTTCATCTATGATATACGGTCAAAAGGCGCAGAGAGTTACATCAACCTTGCCAAGGAAATACTCAACCATGAAAAAAAGGTGCTCGGTAGAGGGCTGGGAGCGCTGATCCCGGAAGCAGGGCCCACGGAAGCCGCTTCCCAGCGAGATCGACATCGATCAGATTGCCACCAACCCCGATCAGCCGCGGCTGAAGTTCGATGAAAAGAGCCTGAACGAACTGGCTGACTCGATTCGCACCCACGGCGTGCTGCAGCCGGTCCTCGTGCGCCCCCTCGGGCAATGCCTATCAGCTCGTGGCAGGGGAGCGCAGGCTGATGGCGGCGCAGCGCGCCGGACTGCTCAAGATCCCCGCCCACGTCCGCGACGTCCCCGACGATCGCCTCCTCGAGCTGGCGCTGATCGAAAACATCCAGCGGGAGCAGCTGAACCCGATTGAAGAAGCCCAAGCCTATCAAAACCTTATCGGAGACTCTCAACTTCGACACAGGAAGAGCTGGCCGAGCAGATGGGGAAGGAACGCAGCACCATCGCCAACGCCCTGCGCCTGCTGAAACTCCCGTCGGCGGTCAAGCTCCTCGTCGCCGAAGGGAAGCTCTCGCCCGGGCACGCGCGGGCGCTGCTGGCTGCAGACGTGACGCCGGCCGAGATGACCAAGGCCGCCAACATGATGGTTAACAAGGGGTGGTCCGTGCGCGATGCCGAGCGCTGGGCCAAGAAGAGCGAGTCTGCCTCGAGCCGCGCCCCACAGCCCGGAAGATCCCAACATCACGGCCGCAGCCGATCGCCTGCGCTTGCTGCTGGGCACGAAAGTAGAAATCGTCGGCGGGCAAGGCGCGCACAAGGCGGGGCAGATCCGCATCCACTTTTTCAGCCAGGAAGATCTTATCCGTATCTATAGTATTATCACTGAGAAACGACGTCAGGACGGGGGTGCGCGATGAAATTCAAAAAGGAAAATGCGGATGAAATCGTGAGCATTCTGGGGGAAGGGGCTGAATTCCAGGGAGAACTTTCCTTCGCCCATGGCATCAGGGTGGACGGCGTCGTCAGGGGGAAGATTCGCTCCGAATCCTGTCTCTCATCGGGCCCAAGGGAAAGGTGGAAGCCGAGGTCGCCATCCGCAGGGTCTCCATCAACGGCGAATTCCATGGCAGCCATTCAGTGCCTCGGACCGTGTCGAAATCCATAAGGAAGGAAAGGTTTACGGCGATATCTATCACTCCGTGCCTGATCATCGAAGCCGGCGCACTCTTCGAAGGCAAGTGCAACATGAATGAATCCCGGCGTCGGCCCGGCCAAGACCGGCGCCGGCCATCTGCGGCAGAAGGTGAAAAACGTGTCTGAACGCAAGCGATTGACGGAAATGGTGTCGAGCTCGGGCTGAGCCGGGTAAGCTGTAGCGCAAGCAGCTTGATCCAGGTCCTGGATCGCATCCCCAAATCCATGAATCCCGATGTGCTCGTCGGCTTCGAGACGGCAGATGATGCCGGTGTCTTCCGCCTCGATGACCAAAGAGCCCTGGTGCAGACGCTGGATTTTTTCACTCCAGTCGTCGATGATCCCTTCTACTTATGGCGCCATAGCCGCAGCCAATTCTCTCAGCGATGTTTATGCTATGGGAGGTGTCCCGCTGACCGCGCTGGCGATCGCCTGTTTTCCCGACCGGCAGGAAGATTTGGAGATTCTGTCCCAGATCATGTTCGGCGGCGCCGAAAAGCTGCGGGAGGCTGGCGTCGCACTTCTCGGGGGCCATACCGTGTGCGACCCCGAGATCAAGTTCGGCTACTCCATCACCGGATTCGTCCATCCGGGAAGAATTCGCACCAACGCCGCAGCCCATCCCGGCGATGCCCTGATCCTCACCAAACCGCTCGGAATCGGGATCATCACCACGGCCATCAAACGCTCCCTGGCGGAACCGGAGACCATCCGCAAGGCCGTCCACGTCATGACCACCTTGAATCGGACCGCCGCGGAAGTCGATGCTCTCTTTTCGCTGCCACGCGGCCACCGACATCACCGGGTACGGCCTGCTCGGCCATGCCTGCGAGATGGCCGAGGCAAGCCAGGTCACATTTCGCTTCCACGCTCGCTCCATCCCGTTTATTGCCGAGGCTTACCCGCTGGCCGAAGCCCATGTGCTCCCAGGCCTGGTCGCCAAGACATGGAGACTACTGGAGCCCAAAATATCAATCAGCTCCGCGGTGCCTCTGCCGCTCCGCAGTATCCTGCTCGATCCGCAAACTTCCGGCGGCCTGCTCATCGCCGTTCACCCAGAGGATCGGGAGCCGCTGCTGGAAAACCTGATCAGCCGCGGCGTGGAAGCGGTCCTGGTTGGAGAAGTGGAGACAGCCCAGGATATTCGCATCCTGGTGGAATGAGATCGGGAATCCGCCGTAATTTATACTGAAATAAGTGGTTATGCACAACTAGAATGGGGAGAGGTGGGTGACGGATCAGCCGGGAAGCGTCACAGACATCAAGAATGATTTTGGATTTCAGATTGCGGATTCTGGATTGAATGACCCGCCTTGGTGGCAGCGGCGGCGGCCCAAGTCACCAACACTGCATCGTTTTCGAGCAGTATCTATTTCACAAAACTATCAATAGCCTGGTGTGATTCGGCCGATTCCGCCGGGAGACGGAGAAGGGAGCTAACTCTCGACATCAACAGCTATCTTCAATGATTTCAAGAATTTAGCATCTTCTGAGGTGATGCGCAGGCGGACGGGATCATCAAACTTGACAGCTTCGGAGATGTTTTCGTTCTCGCCCTTGCCTTTGCGGTTGAAGCCAATGGTGGCGTCGATGATCAAAAAGGCTTCGTAGCCCGCCTCATGGATGCTCTGGATCGATTCATTGATGCGCGCAGATTCGCCCAACGTGTCGTTGATCGCCTCTTCGAGATTTTTCATGAGACGTTTGATTTCTGCGTCCGGCATCCGCACTCCTGACTCCGGGGCGATTCATTGGATCATTCACGAGGAATGATGGCATGATGACCCTGCGCGCTAAAACCATCTTAGAAAAGTGGCGAATTGGTGTCAAGATTGAACTCGGCTGAGTCATTTTGGGTTTTGGATTGCGGATTTTGGATTGAAAGACCGAATTGGTGGAAACATCAGCCTGGTAAATAACAGAATTAATTTTGGATTTTAAATTGCGGAATACCAATTGGCAAACGGCTGGAAGACAATAGCAGCTTTTTCAAATCCAAAATCCGCAATCCAGAACCCAAAATCGAAGGGGCCTAATGGAGCAGAAAAACCTGTACCATCCTGACGCGCGCTGGCACGAGATGACCGAAAAGGCGGGCGAGTACCCGTTCACCCGCGGCGTCCAACCCAACATGTACCGGGGACGCCACTGGACCATGCGGCAATATGCCGGCTTCGGTTCCGCGGAGGAATCGAACGCGCGCTACCGCTATCTGCTCGAGCATGGCCAGACCGGTCTGAGCATCGCCTTTGATCTGCCGACCCAGATCGGGCTGGATCCGGATCATGCGCTGGCCGCCGGCGAGGTCGGGAAGGTCGGGGTCTCAGTTGCATCCTTGCGCGACATGGAAACACTCCTGCGCGCCATCCCTCTCGATCGGGTCTCGATCTCGATGACGATCAACAGCACGGCCGCCATTCTTCTGGCGATGGTGCTCTGGTCTCGCGCGCCGGCAGGGCGTCCCCTGGAATGCGCTGCGGGGAACGATCCAGAACGACATCTTGAAGGAATATATCGCGCGCGGCACTTACATCTTTCCGCCCGCTCCGTCGCTGCGGCTCACCACGGATGTGTTCAGTTTCTGTTGCCGGGAAGTGCCGAACTGGAATGCGATTTCGATCAGCGGGTATCACATTCGCGAAGCCGGCTCCACCGCCGTGCAAGAGGTTGCCTTCACGCTGGCCAACGGCATCGCCTATGTGCAGAGCGCACTGGATGCCGGTCTCATGGTCGACGACTTCGCGGGCCAGCTCTCGTTCTTCTTCAATGCCCACAACAATTTTCTGGAAGAGATTGCGAAGTATCGCGCCGCGCGCCGGCTCTGGGCCTGGATCATGCGCGAGCGCTTCGGCGCGCGCAATCCGAAGTCCTGCGCCCTCCGGTTCCACACGCAGACCGCCGGCAGCACTCTGACGGCACAGCAGCCGGAGAACAATCTCGTGCGGGTGACGATTCAAGCGCTCGCGGCCGTGCTCGGCGGTACGCAGTCGCTGCATACCAACTCGATGGATGAAGCTCTGGCCCTGCCGAGCACCACCGCCGCGCGCACGGCCCTGCGCACCCAGCAGATCATCGCTTACGAGAGCGGCGTCGCCCACAGCGTCGATCCCATGGGCGGCTCGTATGCCATCGAAAAGATGACGGATGAGATCGAAGCCGAGGCGGAGAAGTACATCCTCAAGATCGATGCCATGGGCGGGATGCTGAAAGCGATCGAACGCGGTTACGTGCAGCGGGAGATTCAGGAATCGTCCTACCGTTACCAGAGACAGGTCGAGGCGCGCGAGCAAATCGTGGTCGGCGTCAATCAATATACCTCAGCTGCATCCACTCCGATCGAGCTGCTCGTACTGGATGAACGCGTGGGCGCGGAGCAGTGCCGCAGGCTGGCGGCGCTGCGCGCCGAGCGCGCCGCGGCTCCGGTCAGACGGGCGCTCAGCCGCCTGCGCCTTGCCGCCCGGGGGCATGAAAACCTGATGCCCGCCATCCTGCAGGCGGTGGAGGCGCTGGCCACCGTAGGCGAAATCTCCGATTGCCTCCGCTCCGTCTTCGGCCTCTACCAGGAGGCTGTCGCCTTCTAGGCTGTAGCTGTTCAGGCTGTAGGCTTTTAGGCTGTAGGCTGTAGCTGTTCAGGCTGTAGGCTTTTAGGCTGTAGGCTGTAGGCAAAACATAAGAGACTACTGGGTACTTGCCCCGCTTTTACCGGCTCATTACTGTATTGCACTCCGTCAGGACCTCCTATAAATTGTCGGGAATGCCTGGGGCCTTTCAAGTTGTCGCTAACAGCCTACAGCCTAAAATGCTACAGCCTAAAATGCTACCGCCTGTCAACGATGACGGAGGCCGTGACGTAAAACTATGGCGCTTATCACTGTGACTGTGGAAAGGCGGTGCAACCGACGATGAATAAAATCGCTCTCGAGAATGTGCGCAAGCAATTCGACTCGAAAGTGGCGGTGGCGGGAGTTTCGTTCGAAGTACCGAGGGGGAAGGTGTTCGGGCTCCTCGGGCCGAATGGCGCCGGCAAGACCACTCTCATCCGCATGATGCTCGACATCATCAAGCCTGACTCCGGCACGATCCTATTCGAAGGCAAACCGCTAACTCGCCAGGACAAGGACCGGATCACCTATCTGCCGGAGGAGCGCGGTTTGTACAAGAAGGAAAAGGTCGGGAATCTGCTGGAGTACTTTGCCCAGCTGAAGGGCAAGTCCGCAGCGGAGGCGCGCAAGCGCACCCGCCTCTATCTGCGCAAGCTGGAAATGAGCGAAGTGCTCGAGCGCAAAGTCGAAGAGCTGTCCAAAGGAAATCAACAGAAGATCCAGATCGCGGCTGCTCTGGTGAGCGATCCGGAAGTGATCGTCCTCGACGAGCCGTTCACTGGCCTGGATCCGCTGAATCTGCGGCTCTCCAAAGACCTACTGGCTGAGGAGCGGCAGGCGGGCAAGACCATCCTTCTCTCCACCCACCAGATGAATCAGGTCGAGGAGTTGTGCGACAGCCTGTTCATGATCCACAAAGGCGTGCGCGTCCTTTACGGAACGGTGGCGGAGATCATGGACCGATATTCCGAACCGGCGCTCTTGCTGGAATGTTCGCCGATCCCCGGCGAGATCCCGGTCATCGACCATATTGCCGCGGATGGCAAGATGCAGAAGGTCTACCCTAAAGCGGGCGCTTCGCATACAGCGGTCCTGCAGGCGTTGCTGGATCGGGGCGTGCAGATCGAGCGTTTCCAGAAAGCGACTACTCCGCTCGAAGATATCTTTATCAAGGTTGTCAAGGACAGCCAGATGGGAGAGCCATCATGAACAAGACGCTGCTGGTGGCCAGGCGGGAATATCTGTTCACCGTGCGCCGGAAGGGTTTCATCATCAGCACCGTGGCCCTGCCTCTGGCGTTCGTTGTGATCTTTGTCGTTGCGGGCGGTGCGGTCACGCGGGCCTTCCGCCCATCACGCGTGACGGTCGACAACGTTGGTATCGTCGACGAAAGCGGCCTGGTGCGATTTGATCAGCTGCCTGCGATCCAAAAAATGCCGGTGCCAACGCCGGCGACCCGCGATACCAGCTTGCAGGGGCGCGCTTTCGCCGCCGCCGCCGCGACTGAGACCGCGGTCAACCTGAAGGTGTTCGAGTCGACCGCGCAGGCAAAAGAGGCTTTTGTCCGCAAGGAAATCCGCGGTTATTACGTTATTCCCAATAATTATCTGGAAAGTGGCAATGTGGTACTGGAAATCAAAAAGGGCGCATTCATGTCCGACAGCCAGCCGGGGTGGAACCTGATCCGGCGCTTGCTCACCGCCAGCCTGGTGGCGGGTAAATTGCCCGAGGACATGGCCAAACGGGTTCTGTTCCCTCCCGTTCTGGACACCAAGGCATTACGCGCAGACGGTTCCTCCGATCAAGCGGGATCCATGGGCGAGGTGACCTCCTTTGCGGTCCCCTATGTCTTCAGCATGTTGTTTATGCTGTCGATCCTCACCTCTGCAGGCTACCTGTTGCAGGGTGTCTCGGAGGAAAAGGAAAACCGCGTCATCGAAGTCCTGCTCTCCTCGGTCACGCACAACGAGCTGTTGGCCGGCAAGGTAATGGGATTGGGTGCCGCGGGACTGACGCAGCTCGCCATTTGGGTGGTGATGGGCGTGACTCCCGCCCTCTTTGTTCTTCCCGACTTGGGTCTGCGCTGGAGCCAGCTTATTGTTGCCGTGGTGTTCTTCCTCCTCGGATTTGTGCTCTTTGCCAGCCTGATGGCCGGCCTCGGCTCACTGGGGAACAACTTTCGCGAGAGCCAGCAGACCTCGATGATCGCGTCGCTCTCCGCGATATTTCCCATCATGTTCAACATGATCATCCTGGCTCAACCCAACGGCACCTTCGCGCGCGTCCTGTCGTTCATACCTTTGACAGCGCCGGTCACCATGGTGATGCGTATCGGGGCAACCCAGGTTGCCTGGTGGGAAGTCCTGCTCTCCGCGGCCATCCTGGTTATCAGCCTGTTCTTTTTCCTGCGCGTCGCCGCCAAACTGTTCCGCCTGGGCACACTCATGTACGGCAAACGCCCCAGCGTAGTCGAAATCGTGCGCTGGCTGCGCGAAGCGTAGATTGAGTTGCAGGCCGGCCCTGCCGGGGAGCGCGGGGCGAAAATGGGATGAGGATAGTCCACGAAGGGAGGAAAATCCCC
>CAVTZY010000050.1:0-163021 GCA_963739235.1 Terriglobia bacterium
CGTTAGGCGATCTCGAACTGTCGAAGGTAACCGAAAGGGAGAGGCACGGTAACCGCCACGGAGCTTGCTGCCAGGAGATGGTTTCTCCCGAGCTGCCTTTCGGTTATGGATGCATTCCTGGACGCGAGAGCACGGCGTCACACACTGGAAATACGGGAAAGTGAGGCAGCCGTAATCCGAAAGATCTTCGACGTGCGTGGCTGTCTGGGGGCACGCGAGAGCAACGATTCCGTTGATGCGGCATCACGCGGGTGCGGATTCCGATGATCGTGAACAGTGATTCCGATCGATCGTGGACACCGTCGGAGCGAAGCGACGCTGGCAGTTAACATCCTCACTGAAGTGTCCACCATCGTCAATCAAAAACAATCTTGGAGATGGAAGCAACATCATCCCTGCTGTCTTTTCCGGGGGGTGTGGGGGGCGCGCCGACATGGTCAGTTTTTGACCATGTAAGCGGCGCCACCACCCTGCAAATCGGCCCCATCCCCCGACTTCGGAATGAAAAGGCCCTCTAAAACGGCCCAGGATCAACGATCTTGGCCGGACCCATGTCCTGCTATCCCCCTTTTGGAGTTTCCGTGTGCCCTGGCGTACACGGGTCGGGTGAACCGATCAGGATCGTTTCCGCTGATCCAGAGTTTTTCCATTCGTTCGATGCGGTGACGGGTGAATTCCCAGTACTCGCCAGGAGCCTCTTGGTCCTTCACCTCGGCAAGAATCGGTTGGAAATAAGCCAGGCTGCCGATAGGGGTACGCGGAGCGCCGTTGCGCCAGGAAACATATTTCCGTGCACAGCCCATCAGGACCGCTTGGCCGACCTGCTCGATGGTCACGCCCTGTGCATGCCATTCGCGAGCCAGCAGCTCGTCAGCCGTCGACATAGGCGTGCGGATGCAGGCGCGCTCTGCGAGGATTTGCCGGACCTGGTCGAGATAGGAGCCCAGCTGCCGGGATCATCGGTTGTGCGGTGCCTTCACGCTCATAGGGCCAGTAGTCGTCCGTGATCTCAATCCATCCGCGGCCATGGGGATTGCGGGGAAACTTCATCCGGCAGACTTCGGCCTGTTCGAGTGTTCTCAGGTTTGCCCGGATGGTGCCGCGCGCTTTCTTGAGTGCGCGGGACAGATCCGACTGGCGGGTCTCCAGGCTGCCGGTATCGATGCGCGCATTCAGGCGCAGCCAGACATAGAGCTTGAATGCGCCATCCGGCAGGGCAAGCGCCTTGAGCAGCCCTACGTTCCAGCCCCGTGGGTCGCGCAGTTTTCTTGAGTTCATGACTGCGCCTCCTTCGACTCGACGGCCGCGTGCCAAGGGCCGAACGGACTCACCCATGAGTTCGATGCGGTGCGCCCGGGTCAGGATGCGTTCGACAATAGCATCGGCCAAGGTCGGGCTGGCCACCACTTCGTGCCAGGTGTCGATCGGAAACTGACTGGTGATCACGGTCGAGCGCGCCTGGTTGCGGTCCTCAAGAACTTCGAGCAGATGCCGACGCTCACGATCCCCCATTGGAGCGATCCCCCAGTCATCGATGCCCAGGACGTCGATGCGCGATAGTCTGGAAAGCAGCTTGTCGAAGCTGCCGTCCCCATATGCAACAGCCAGGGTGCGGAAGAACTTCTCGGCTCTGAAATACAGTACGGTGAATCCCGCGCGGCAGGCTTTCTCGAGCAGGGCGCAGCAGAGGAAGGTCTTCCCGATGCCGCTCGGGCCGGAGACGGCAATGTTGTGGTGCTCCCGCACCCAATCGCAGGAAGAGAGCGATCGCATCAGGCTGCGATCCAGCTGCCGGGGATGACGGAAGTTGATGTCCTCGATGGAGGCCTGTTGCTTGAGCTTGGCCCCGCGCAAGCGGGTCGTCAGCGAGCGGTTCTCGCGCCAGAGCCACTGGGCATCGACCAGCATGGCCAGCCGTTCCTCGAAGGAAAGATTAGCGATGTCCGGCTGCTTGAGCTGCTCTTCGAGAGCCTGGGCCATGCCGTGGAGTTTCATCCGGTACAGCTTGTCAAACGTCTGCTCACGACGTCATGGTCCACCTCCGCGTAGTAAGCGGCGCCGCGCACATTGGCGTGCATCATGCGGTGCGCGTCGGGGGTCTTGGCCTCTTCGATCGACTGATGATCCAGACCCGTTTCCAGAATGGATTTGACGCTGCGGTAGGAGCAGGCATTGACGGCCAACGCCCTGGTGCAAGCCGCCTCCACCCTCTCGGGCGGGTAGCGGCGCGCAAGGCGCATCAGACCCAGGCAGGCGCGGTATCCCTGTTCCGGATACTGCCGTGACTGGAGGATGTGACCTGCGACCCCAGCCGCTGAGGGACCAATTTTGCGCGCCCAGTTGACCAGTCGTTCCGGCGTCCACTCCAGGTACTGGCGATGCTTGGGCGGACGGTGTTCCGCCAGGGTCGAGAATGCGCCCGCGACTGAACTGCGCGCATGTATGGCGACGCGGTGATTTTTGTGGAAGATCTCGACCGTCGCCGAACGTATGCGGGCTTCGACCTCTTCGCGCCGGAGTTCAAATGGAACACTGTAGTAGTGGCGTTCGATCTCGATGTGATAGTCGATGTTCACGCGGGCTTTCTTCCACTCGCCGAAAATGAACGGCTCCGCCGGCAACGGCTTCAAGGCCGGCCGCTCGATGCGCTCGAAAAGCTCGGCGCGAGTGGTATCGAGCTTCCGGAACTTGCGGTGATTCAAACGCTCGAGAAGCTCTCGAATCGCCCGGTTGAGTGCTGCCAGGCCAACAAATGTCTGGTGCCGGAGTGCCGCCAATATCCAACGCTCCACCAGGAGCACTCCGACCTCGACCTTGGCTTTGTCCCTTGGTTTTCGCACTCGCGCCGGCAGGATCACGGTATCGTAGTGCTCGGCAAGGTCGCGGTAGGTCGGATTCAAGTCCGGCTCGTACCAACATGCTTTGGTCACCGCAGTGCGCCAGTTGTCGGGGACGACGGCCTCGCTGACGCCGCCGAAGAACTCGAAGGCCCGGATGTGCGATCCGATCCAGTCGTACAAGTCGCGCGTCCAGGTGGCTTCGGCATAGGTGTAGCTGCTTGCGCCCAGAACGGCGACAAAGATCGACGCCTCGCGGAACTCTCCGCTCTCCGGGTCGACGACCGGAACGGTAGGGCCGGCATGATCGACATAGGTCTTGTCGCCGGCGCGATGCTCCTGGCGCATGACGACGTCGAGCTTCTTTGCCCATTCACGATAGAGCTGGCAGAAGCGACTGTACTGATAACCCGCGGCATGGTTTTCTTTGTACTCCTGCCAAAGCAACGACAGGGTCAGATGCCGGTGACTGCGCAACTCCTGGTGGATCCGCTGAAATCGGGGAGTGGCGCATCCTGGGCAGGCGATGTTGGCCGCGGACGGGAAAAGCAACGCCTCAAGGCTGCATCGTCCAGTCATCAGGCAGTGGCCAGCTCAAGCGAGCGACTTGGGCCCGCTGCAGGTAGTTGGAAACGCCGCCGTGGGACATCGAACAACTGCTGGCAATCTGGCGGATAGACAGCCGCAGCCCATACCGTAACCTCAGTATCTCTCTTATCTTGCGCATGGCTAACCTTTCTGTTGGCATCCGTGTTCTCCTCAAAGAAGGAGAAAACGTTACCAACGGTTAACCAGCGCCGCTATCCGCTCCCAGATGATTCCGACATCGTGGACACTGATTCCACCATCGTGGACACTGATTCCACGATCGTGAACACCCATTCCAATCAACGCGAAAAAGTGTTCACGATCGCGTCGGAATCGCTGTTCACGATCAATCGGAATCACTGTTCACGATCGATTGGAATGGGTGTTCACGATGGCTCGGAATATGCATTGAGACCTTTCCTGACCATATCCTGCATTCTCCGGCATTCCTTGCGCGGGCGATTGGCCGGGTCGCCAAGTCAGACGCTGTTGAAGCAGAAGTCCCCAGACACTTGGTCGATTATTGGGCGGAATATGAGCCCCGCGCCGCGAAGCTGGAGCCGCGCCACAGAAACTCGCCGACTATGTCCATCTTGCCCAACGTGGGCGATCGGCCTCACTAGACTGTGCCTATGCGGTGAAAACGGTTGCGAATGGAATCGTCGATCTGATAGAAATCATCGTTCCTGGCAAGGGAACCGGCGGGAGCTACGCTATGCGTTGGCTCTGGGAATCTGTCAAAGAGGATAACTTGGCGGTAGCTCTTCTCCGCGATGTTTTGTGGGATTTTTGCGTAAAGGCGGCAGAAACCCCTCACGGCACAAGAGTGGCCCAACCAGCTTGACCGCCTCCATCGGACTCTCCACCCCATTATCGGAGAACAATGGACCGAAGAGGCCGACAGTTTCTGTGAATGGAGCACCGAATTCGCGAGCCAAGTGCAAACGCAGCGTCCCCCTTAGGGATGGTGCCGAACCGCTATCGTTTTGCCGATCGCACGCGCTGGGTAGATATCGACGTGGGCACGATTCATAGTGCCAAAGGACAAACCCATACCGCGACCTTGGTCTTCGAGACATACTACAAAAAGCACGATCTATCAGATTTGCTCGATTGGATAAGCGGTAAGAATCGTGGGGCGCGATCCGGTGAAGGGATCGAGCGGAAGGAGAGAATGAGATTAATCTACACTGCCATGACTCGGCCAACCCATCTACTCTGCATGGCGATGCGTCAGGATGCTGTCGAAAGCGGCGCTGACTCGGATGTACTGATCAAACGTCTGGGTGCTATAGGGTGGAAGGTACGACGCTTGTGATACGGCTCAAAATTGAAATCTGTATACAGATCAAAACTCCAGCCGGCATAGGGCGTGAGGCTTCGACTGTCGAGTTGTTTCGCGAGTTCAATATATTTCAGGTCATGCCTCTAAATCGGGAACATGACGGATGGCAGAGGAACTGATAGATATCATCGAGGCCAAGGGAAGCGACCTTCCGGAGGCCTGAGCAGACCTGAGAGGCTCAATATGAAGAATGAGAGTTATCCTGCGTTGTAATGCATAGGTGAAATAAGCTGCCGTTTTGCGTCTGAATCCTCTCGGAACCCTTCCCGGGTCGTGCTGCTTCAGCTTCTGATAAGGGACGGTTATGTCAACTATTCCGACTTTTTCGTCTGCGAGACCGATTTTAAGTCCTCAATGGAAAAGAAATTGGGTCTTCAGCAGAATCTGTGGGTGAAATGACCCGCCAGAAGATTGGCCTGATGGAAATGCCGCATCTGTGGAAATCCGCAAAAAGCGCGGATTCCCACAAGCTGCTTGGGAAAGTCCCGCCAAAAAGCGGCTGGACTTTCCCACATTTCCACAGGCCCTACTGCGATCCAACCCGTTCTAATTCTGAGCCCCAGAAATATTGAACCCTAAGATGACCATAAGATACGTGGATTCATGCGATTACGCCAGCTCTACAGCCTTCGTCACCCACAAATTCTGCCGAGGAGGCGAAAATTTTCCGGACCTGACACCGGCTGCAATTCGGGTAGACAGAATCAGCCCTGCCGCTTATCATCCGTTTTGAGGAAAATGAGGATGGCAGAGGACCTGAATCTTCTCATTCCAGCGGGTGACCAGCTGTTGCAGCAGGATGGGGTGCTGGGTGAAATCGTGAGGCGCCTCGTGCAGGCGTACCAACCGGAAGCGATCTATCTATTCGGCTCGAAAGCACGCGGCGATGCTTCCCCGGACAGCGATTATGATCTGCTCGTGATTGTGCCCGATGGTGTCCCGATGGAACGGCAGCGCAGCAGGCTGGCGTACCAGGTGTTATGGGGAACCAGGAGCGCGGCCGACGTGCTTGTCATGACCCGATCGCGGTTCGAGAGCCGCCTTCACATTAAAGCTTCGCTCCCGGCCACAGTGATGCGGGAAGGGAGGCTGCTGCATGCCCTATGACCATGAGCTCGTCGGGGAAACCCGGGCATGGATTGTCCGGTCGAACAGGGACCTCGAAACCGCTGCCTACGAGCTGCAAGCCACAGAGCCTTTTTCCGAAGATGCCGTTTTTCATGCCCAGCAAGCAGTGGAGAAAATACTGAAGGGATTCCTGACCTGGCACGGGCGTGCTTTCAGAAAGACACACAACCTCATCGAACTGGGTGAGCAGTGCACGGAGCTGGATCCATCCCTGGAACCCCTTTTGCGCACAGCGGCGCCACTCACCGAATATGCCTGGAAGTTTCGCTATCCAGGAGAACCCGAACAGCCGACGCGCGAGGAAGCCGAACTGGCGCTCGCTATTGCGCGGGCGGTCAGGGAGGCAATGCTGGAACGGCTGCCGAACGAAGTACGCTCCTGAACATGCCGCCGGTCGCCGGAAATTCAGAAAAAGCCGCGATTGCTGAGTACACGGATCCACAAACCAGCTGTCCTTCCTATCCGTAAACATGAATTGCAGGAGAAATATCCATAATAACCGGCCAATTGCAGTACGAAGGAGATTCACTTGATCAAACCCTCTCTCTCATCAGGGCTCTTCGTGAATGCCGGGAAAAGGTGCGCCGGCCATGGCAAACGATCTCGAATCCCAGGGTGTCAATTATCCCTCTGGCGGCGGCAATGCCTACAATAAGTCACATCGACTTGATTGGCAACATGTCCCACTGCGGGGCCATCACTGGAATTCTGCGGATCCGCAAAACCTAGTTGACAATGTGGCCATATTGCCACATACTTAGTTGTTCTTATTCGAGGTCATGCATGAGGCAGAGCAAGGAGAACATCTTCAGGCAGCAGGCGAGGGTGCTCAAGGCGCTCGCGAACGAGTCCCGGCTGAAGATCATCGATCGGCTGGCACGGGGTGAGTGCTCGGCCGGCGAGCTTACGGAAATCGTCGGGACGGACCGGACGACCGTCTCCAAGCACCTGGCGGTGCTCAGGGCGCACGGGATCGTTCTCGACCGGCGCGAGGCTAATGTCGTGATCTACAAACTGATGACCCCTTGCGTGATGAACTTTTTCTCGTGCGCCTCGCAGGTGTTGAAGGAGCGGGTATGAGGCGGCGTTTTTTTATGCAGTCATGTTGCCAATATGGCCATATAGCCACCCGGCATTCAGGGAGAGAAGTAGCCATGGGGGTCAAGGAAATGACGCCATTGGTTGATGGAGAGTCCGTCCCCATTGAGCAATCCATGAAGCCGAGCCGGATGGCCAGGCTTATTCTTCTGGTTAGTGGCGCCGCGGCCTGGTGGTTTATTTATCGAAGCCTGGCGCCATTTGCGAAGTGGTTTACAGCCGACATTCTTTCGATACCGGCCGGCCATTTCGCATCTGCCGTTGAGTTCTTTGTCTACGAAGCGCCCAAGGTGCTGATGTTGCTCACAGTGGTGGTCTTCGGTGTCGGCATCGTACGCTCTTTCTTCACGCCGGAGCGAACGAGGCGCGTTCTGGCGGGCAGGCGCGAAGCTGCCGGCAATGTCCTGGCCTCTTTGCTGGGCGTGGTAACGCCATTCTGCTCTTGCTCGGCAGTGCCGCTATTCATCGGATTTGTAACCACCGGCGTCCCGCTCGGTGTGACGTTTTCGTTTCTCATTTCGGCGCCCATGGTGAACGAGGTGGCGCTGGTGTTGCTCTTCGGTTTGTTCGGATGGAAGGTGGCGGCCCTTTACATGGGAACAGGTCTCGCCATAGCCATGTTGGCGGGTTGGATCATCGGCCGCATGAAGCTCGATCACTGGGTCGAGGGATGGGTTTTCGAAACCTCATCGGGTCCGGCGCAGACGCTGGTGGATGAGAAAATAGGCTGGGCCGATCGCGTGCGTTACGGGCGCGACGCTGTGAAGGACATCGTAGGCAAAGTCTGGCCTTATCTCCTCGGCGGTATCGCCGTCGGCGCAGGCATTCACGGCTACGTGCCGCAGAACTTCATGGCTGCGATCATGGGCAAGGGCGCATGGTGGTCGGTGCCCCTGGCGGTGATTATCGGCGTGCCGATGTACTCCAATGCGGCCGGGATCATCCCGGTCGTGCAGGCGTTGCTCGGCAAGGGAGCGGCGCTCGGCACCGTGCTCGCGTTCATGATGTCGGTCATCGGGCTCTCGCTGCCCGAGATGATCATCTTGCGCAAGGTGCTCAAGGTCCCGCTCATTGCGACCTTCGCGGGCGTTGTCGCCCTCGGGATCCTGGTGGTGGGCTACGTGTTCAATATGGTGATGTGAAATAGATTTTAAGGATGCAATGCTGATGAAGATTCAAATCTTAGGAACCGGATGCGCTAAATGCAAAGCCTTGACCGCGAATGCCGAGAAAGCCGTCCGGGAACTTGGCCTGGAGGCGGAAATCGAAAAGGTGACTGCGATTCAGGACATCATGAAGTTTCAGATCCTGATGACTCCCGGCCTGGTTGTTGACGGACAGGTGAAAACCGCCGGCCGATTGCCCTCGGTCGAGGAAATCAAGCAGATGCTCGCGGCACCCGGCAGGAAGTGAATCGGCGCCCTACTTTACGGGCATTGGATGACCCCCTGGGCCCAGAGACAGCCGCCGCATGTCGGGAATGTATTTCCGCAACAGTCCTCCTGGTTCTTTTCAAGAAACGAGCACCCGCCGCAGATGTGGCATGGTGAAAACAAGAAACCCCGAATCTTTTCACGGAAACGGGCGTATTCGTCGGAGTTCCAAATCCCGTGGATGTCCCCTGAGCCGACATCGCCAAGGGTATAGGCTGCGACGGTCCTTTCCAGTCCGTTGAGATAGGTCCGGTGCGTGTGGAGCAGCCCCATACAGGGAGCGATCTTGCCGTCCCAGCGGATGAACGTGCATCGGTCCTTGATAAAACGGCATGATGGGCCCGGTACGCTAATGGGATTCCCCATCATGTTCAGGTTATCGTAGGTTCGGAGCAGGCTGAGAATGGTTTCTTTCGTGCGGTCGTTGATGTCGAGCCGCGGCAGGCTGATCTCAGTCCGCCCCGATGCCCCGGCAAAGGTTTCGAGTGTAAGCGCGAGATTGCAGACCATCTCTTCTTCCATTGCCTTCGTGTAGGGCAGGAGGTTACTGACGGAAACGAAACGCGCCCCGGCCGCATTGATGAGCCTGTCGATTTTTCTGAGATCGTCGATATTGCGTTTCATGACCACGAAGGCGATGCCCACATCGATTCTGCGCGGGCTGCGATGATTCATCTCCCGGAGGCGGCGAAGGCTGGCCATGACAGTGTCAAACCTAGCCCCCTGCCTGATTTCGTCGAAGCTCCCTTCGGTGACACCATCAAGCGAGACCCAAAGCCGGTCCAGGCCCGCATCCATGAGCCCGGCGATCATTGTCTCGTCGAGGCTGGTCCCATTCGTAGTCAACTCCACCCTTACTGCCAGGTCCTTCGACTTCTTGATCATATGCAGGATGTCCGGGTGGGCAGTTGGCTCACCGAACCCTCCGAACATGACCGACTCCAATAGAGGAAACTGGCGGAGTTGAGTCGAAAGCCGATCAAAGAGCGCTCGATCCATATCTCCAAGCTGCTCTTGCCAGCTGTTTCGGATACACATGCGGCAAGTCAGGTTGCAGCGCGCCGTGGGTTCGATATACACCCGCGCCAGGCTATGGATATTCGGACGGATATCCAGTCCGGTGCCGCCTGCAATAATCTCTGCCTCTGCCCCGGGCACCAGACCGAGGTTTTTGACCAAAAAGGAAGGAATCGTCAGACCACCGTCCTCGTCGACCTTCACGCGATAACTCGGGTTGGTTTCCTCAATGGTGCTTTCCCAAAGTTCAATATCGCCGTTTTCGATGTCGATCCTGCCGCCTTCGCCCATGAGTAACTCGAAATGCAGGTTCAGCCTATGAAGATACGTCTCGCAAACAGTTTGACGGCAATGACTATATTGAATCTACATTCTGCAGGCTACGCAGGCCGTTGGCCGCCCAGGAGGTAATAGTAGCTTGTGATCCAGTTGGCCAGGATCGTCACAATGCCGAAGAGGATCATTCCCGCGCTCATCAGTGCCCAGCCAGACATAATATTGCCGACCACGCATCCGGTGGCAAAAGCTGCGCCGGCGCCGGTCAAAAAGCCACCTGCAAGCGCCGTAAGAATTTCATCCGGCGGTTTCGGCATCAGCCGGACCTTGCCGCCCATGCGCGCCGACACCCAGGATCCCAGCGGCAATGCCAGGCTCACGAGCACCAGCCACCAGGAGACAGGCTTGCGTATAGGTGCAGAGGGAGCCGGAGCAGCGGGCTGGGCCGGCGGCGGTGGATTGACTCTCCAGACATGTTGCACGTTGCGGTCCACAAGCAACAGTTCGGCTTGCATCACTCCGTGCGTTACGCCAAGGGGATAATTCCTGCCTGTGGCCACCGACGAGAGGTAGGCTGGCGCCATCAGCAGCCCGATGGCGATACCGGATGCCCAGGGTCTCCAGGGCCGCCTCAGTGCTCTTTCCATCCAAGGTCCCCTGGCAGCTTGCCCGCTGGTTCCGGAGCGCTTGCCGCGTCTGGCAATAATGGCGATTACGGTGATTGCGGCAAACAAGAGGGCCAGCACCCAGAAGGGGAGTCCCGAAAGAGTAGACAGCGTGACCGGTCCGCCGTCAGCGGCACGAAGAACATATCGGTTCATATACGTTTGCAGCGGGTTCAACGGCCCAAACTCGACGGCCATGACGCCCGCGGGGATGGTCAGCAACCCGGCGATGGAGTTCAGGTTGCCTGTGGCCGCCTTAAAGAGACAGCCGCTGATGCAGCCGCCGGCCAGCACCATGCCCGTCCCAAACAGGGCTCCACCCACAACGTAGTTGAGGTACAAAAACGGCTTGGGGGCAAGACGGACCCAACCCAGCATCTGGAGAAGTGCAAATGCGAGCATCGCCGTCACGATTAGAATCCACAGGCCGAAAAGCTTGCGGCGGTCCTTCATGACCAGGACTTCGCTGAAGGCCGATGAGCCGCAAAGATCTCCTTTCTGCAAAAAGAAGCCGAACAGAAAACCGACTGGAACCGCCGTTAACACCCATACCTGTGTGTAGAACGCGGCCACGGTTATGATGATCATCGTTGATACGATGATCACGACTCCCCAATTCAAACCGATTGCTCCGCTTTGATTATTCATGAGTTCCGGCTGCCTCCTCAGAAAACCGCCAATAGCGAAAATACATCCGCCCTGAATCCTACGGTGAGCCTTGCTGCGCGACCGTCATCAAAACGCACTCGCTGCACATTTCTCGGGGCCCACCAGTCTCGATGCGCGAGCCTCTATGGCAGTGCCGCCAGCGCGTTTGTCAGCCAAGTCGTGACCTCGGCGGCGCTCGGGATCCGTCCAGCACAGACTATCCGCCCGTCGATCACGAGACCCGGCGTCGCCAGAATGTTGTATTTGCGCATCTCGGCGAAGTCCGTCACCTTCTCGATCGCGGCCTCCGCACCCAGGGTCTTGACGACTTGACGGGCTATTTCCGCGACTTTTGTGCAATTGGCACATCCCGAGCCCAATACTTTGATCGTAATCATTCCATTCTCCCCGGAAAGTCAGCTTTTGAGCTTTTTGTACAAGGCCTCGAGTTTTGCGTGATACATGGCCTTGATACCGGCTTCCTCTTCTCCCAGCGGTTTCACCGGGATCAGATCCATTACTTCATCAGCAGTCATGCCGGAGCCAAACATGGTCTTCCCGGCGCCTGCGATCATCTCGGCAACGCCGGCTCCGGCCTCTTCTTGAGACAAGCCAAAGGACTCGGCGATTTTCTGCAGTTCCTGCAATTGGAACCATAAATAGGTCGGCCCCATGGCGGTGACAATGGCATAGGCTTCGAGCTTATCTTCCGCGACTTCGGGGCACTGACCCAGAGCGCTCAAAAAGCCGACCACCTCCCCCTTCTCTTTCGCGGTCAAGGTCGGCGAAAAAGAAATGGGATTGTAGCCGGAGCCGATGATCGAAGCGGCATTGGGGATCAACCTCACGATACGGTCAAAACCGGCCAGGCCTTCCGCCAGTTTGGCTCTTGACAGCTTGGGAGCCAGTGAAATCACAATTGCGCCCGGCTTCAGACAGCCCTTGATTTCTCCCAGAGAGCCACCCAGGACCGGAGGATGCAATCCCAGAAAGACCATATCCTGCGAAGCGGGCTCCCGATTGTTATTGTGTGCAATCCGGATCTCCGGGAACCTGGCCTGCAGCCGCGTCAAGACACCGAGATCCACATCGCTGGCGACTACTTGCGTGGGCATAAGCCCGGCCCGCTTCAGTCCGCCCAGAATGATGTGAGCCACCCTTCCGCTGCCAACAAATCCTACACTTGGTCCTGGCATTGGTTCCTCCTTGTTGATTTCGCTTCAACGACTTATGCGTCCACCCTGGCCAATCCTCTGCAATCACCGGATCTCAACGAACCAATGCCATCTGGCTCTTCGCCGATTCCTTGAGGACGCCCTCGATACACGAGAACAGACTGAGTACGCAAGGGCAACGCAGCCTGTAGAAAACCTGCGCGCCGCGCTTGTCATCCTTGATGATGCCGGCATTCTTGAGCAGCGCCAGATGCCTGGAGATGGTGGAGACATCGGCGCCCACCATCTCCGTCAGCTCGCAAACACAGTGCTCCCGGTGGGACAGCTGCTCGATGATGAACAGCCGCGTTGGGTGCGCCATGGATTTCATGATCCTGGCTCTCGCATCAAAGAGGGCCTGTTTTTTGGCGTCCATGTTGTTGCCTCCACGGTATTGAATATTTGGCAATATAACCAAATGACCATTTCCCGTCAACATTTATCAAGTCGATTCCCCAAACAAACGGACTCGCTCATTCAACAGAATCCGAAGCGGGCATGAGTGGAAACGCAGGCCGCGGAGTCAATTACTGCGATGGTCGCGCGCAGCCTGGCATCGAATCTCACGCGCCGCCGAGAATCCAAGAAAATTCAGGCTCTCGCTCGCTAGTCCTTCCGCATACTTGGACTACTTCAAAGCCGCCGTGGTCAATTTCTACATCACATGGGGGATGCGCCTGGCCGATGCTATTTGCCGCAGATCGGTTGCGTAGAGCATTAGCGTTCGCCGTATCTTGCGGGCGGAAGTGGCTTGTTTCCAGATTCAAGCATTGGTAGGATTGGCCTGGCGATGGAGTTCGCCATCATCGGTCGTATTTAGCCAGATAACTCCTACCTTGAGATAAGGCATCCGCCCCGGACAAAGGAACCGCAATGTCCATCATCAAAGAGATTTTCGCCCGAGAGGTATTTCCATCAGTCGGGTGCACAGAGCCAATCTCCTGCGCATACGCGTGCGCCGCTGCGGCGGAAAAACTCAACGCCCCGTTGGAGCGGATCGAGCTGACGGTCGATTCGGGCACTTTCAAGAATGGCGCTGCGGTCACGATCCCCAACAGCCGGGGGCAAAAGGGAAATGTCATCGCGGCGGCGATGGGCGCCATCATCGCCCGATCCAGCCTGCGCCTGGAGATCCTGAAAGAGGTCACGCCGGAGGTCCTCGCGAAGGCCCGGAAGCTGGTCGAACAGGGACGCATACAGTACCACTGCAAGGAGAATGAAAAGAGCGTCCATGTGGAGGTCGTCGCCGGGGGCGACGCCTCCCAAGTGCGGTGTATCGTCTCGGAAGGGCACACCAACATCACCTGCCTGGAGAAGGACGGCCGGTCCATTCTCCACACCCACCCGCACGCCGGCGCCGCGGGAGACGGGTACCGCGCCCGGCTCCGGACGATGCCCCTGGAGGAGGTGTTGCGGGAGGCCACTCAACTTGACGACGAGGCGCGCGCCTATATCCAGCGCGGTATCGACATGAATCTGGCCATTGCCGAAAAAGGAGTCGATCTGAAAAGGAACGCCTACCAGCTCAGGCAGATGATGAAACAGGGGCTCATGGGGAATGACCTGTTCTACCGTGTGAAATTGAGGGTTGCCTCCGCGCTGGAAGCCCGGATGGGCGGGCTGGCGGAGCCGGTAATGACGAGCGGCGGATCCGGCAACCAGGGCATACTCGCCATTCTGCTCCCATATCTTGTCGGGCGGGATCGGGAGGTTGAGCTGGCACGCATCCAGGAGAGCATCGCCGCCAGCCACGCGGTGAATTCCTACATCAAGTGTTTTACCGGAGAGCTGTCGGTAGTCTGCGGCTGCGCGATCGCCGCCAGCATCGCGGCGGCGATCGCGGTCGTGTATCAACAGGCCGGCATTGTAATGGAGAAGATCACCTTTGCCATCAACAACGTCATCGGGGATCTGTGCGGGATCATCTGTGATGGGGCCAAATCGGGCTGCTCCATGAAAATCGTCACCGGCGCGGAAACGGCTATGCGCTCTGCCTTCATGGCTCTGGGCGGTTACGGTGTGTCGATGGACGACGGGGTCCTCGGAGGCTCCGCAGAGGAATCGATCCGCAACCTGAGCAAGATTTCACTCGAAGGCATGGGGCTGGTGGATTCGACCGTGGTCCACATCCTGAAGGGGAAGACCCCGCGGCGGGGCCAAGCCTGATATTTTACACCCCAAGCGACTAAGACCGGGGAAACCGGGGACGCTTCACGACGCACCAAGTTCAGGGATCTCGCCTTATCGTCGTTCGCTCCCTCCTATGCCGCCTTCGATCTGCACGTTTCACGGGTCCCGACGCGCGTCGGGTTGCCGAATTGGGACTTCGAGCTACTCAGCGACCCAGCCATAGAGTTGGGAACTGATCCGGAAGACCCGAAGAACTATCACTTTCTGCATAAAGTCCTTCGAAAGCTCTCGGACCTCAAAAACAACGGATTGTTCCCGGCGGATTCGGACAGGACATTCTGGCATTTCTGGAGGACCATTTGCGGTGCCAAGCCGAAATGCAGCACTTGTCAAATCGACATCGTTCTCATCGACAATCCTGCACGCCGCTGACCCCGGAGCGCATCAAAGAGAAGCTCCCGTCACATAGCTTGTCACAGTGATTTGCTTTCCATTTCCATGACCCTCTGCTATTGTCAGCGCATTCCGGAGGAAGGATTATGATTACACTTAGGCGGTACGCATCTCTCGCCGTCGTCTTGGTTCTCGTTCTTGCTTGTGCGGTGCTTCTTGCCCAGACGAAGATGACAGCGTCGGTACATGCCGGGCTCGCATCGGCAGCCCAGGCCACGGCCGGCCATATCACAACCCCCAAAGAAGAGTGGGGGCACAACATCGGCGATGACTATTTCATGGCCAACTACCAGCAGCTTATCGCCTACTGGCACAAGCTGGAGAAGGAGTCGCCGCGGATCCACGTTCAGGAGATCGGGAAATCGACCGAAGGCCGTCCTCAGCTTATGGCAATCGTCACGGCGCCGGAAAACTTCAAGCTTCTCGACCACTACAAAGACATCTCAGCGCGGCTGTCTCTCGCAGAAGGGCTGACCGACGCGCAATCACACGCCCTGGCGAAAGAAGGCAAGTCTGTCGTGTGGATCGACGGCGGGCTTCATGCGACTGAGGTGCTTGGCGCCCAGCAGTTGCTCGAACTGGTTTATCAGATGGTCTCAATGACGGACGAAGAGACCATGAGGTTGCTGAGGGACGTGATTCTCCTTGCTGTCCCGGCGAACCCGGACGGCTGGGACCTCGTGGTTGACCAGTACATGAAATACGGCAACATGAATCCGCCAGTCCTTTACAATCACTATGCCGGCCACGACGATAACCGCGACTCGTTCATGAACGCGCTCCCTGAAACCACGAACGTCAGTCGGGTCTTGTACCGTGAGTGGTTCCCGCAGATCATGTATAACCATCACCAGACCGGGCCGCAGGGATCGGTGATGTTTGCGCCGCCGTTCCGTGATCCGTTCAATTATAACTTCCATCCCGGGATTCCCGCGGGTATTGACCTCGTTGGGTCTGTGATGGCGGCCCGCTTTATCGCAGAGGGGAAGCCCGGCGTGGTCACGCGCAAGGGCTCGAGCTATTCGACCTGGTGGAATGGTGGATTCCGCACGACGGCATATTTCCATAATCAAATCGGGATCCTGACGGAGTCGATCGGCAACCCGACTCCACAGAGTATTCCGTTCACGACGCGCTTTGCCATTGGCGACTCGAGCGAGTGGTGGCCCATTCAGCCTCAGGAGGTGTGGCATTTCCGGCAGTCGATTGACTACTCGATCACTGCCGACCGTGCGATTCTGGATTATGCGTCGCGGTACCGCGAAGAGTCCCTCTATCGCATTTATGAAATGGGCCGCGATGAGATCAAATGGGGCAGTGAAGATCACTGGACGTTCACGCCGCACGAGCTCGAGCGCGTCCAGGCGAAGGTCGTCGCGGCGACACCAGCTGCCGCAGCTCCTGCCGGTGGCCGCGCGAGTGCCGCAGGCGGCGGGGGAGCTGCAGGCGGCGGTGGCAGGGGGGGCACAGCACCGCCCGGCTTGTATGCCGCGCTCACCACGAAAGACCTGCGGGATCCCCGCGGATTCATCATCCCTTCGAATCAGGATAACTTCGACAATGCGACCAGGTTTGTGAATGCGCTTATCAAGTCCGGAATCACGGTCATGCGCGCTACCGCGCCGTTCCCCGTGGCTGGAAAACAATATCCTGCCAATTCGTATATTGTGAAAACCGCGCAGGCGTTCCGGCCTCACGTGATGGACATGTTCGAGCCGCAGGATCACCCGGACGACATAGCATACCCGGGCGCAGCCCCGACACCGCCATATGACGATGCCGGCTGGACGCTGGCATTCCAGATGGGAGTCCAGTTCGACCGGATTCTGGATGGGTTCGAAGGCCCCTTCGAAAAGCTGAAGGATCTTGCAAAGGTGCCTGCCGGGACAGTCAAGAGTGCATCCGGCCCAGCAGGGTACTACTTCACTCACAAAGCCGATAACAGCTTCATCGTAGTCAACCGGCTGCTCGCAGCCAATGAAGACGTGTCATGGCTGGCAAGCGGTCCGATGGGAACAGGGACGTTCTATATCGCTGCGAAGCCAACAACTCTTCCGATCCTGCAAAAGGCTTCATTAGAGTTGGGCGTGAACTTCGAAGCAGCAACGGCAGCTCCGTCCGGTGCCGCAGCGAAACTTCGCAAGCTGCGCATCGGGCTTGCTGATCATGTCGGGGGCGGCATGGCAGCCGGGTGGACCCGGCTGATCTTCAAAGATTTTGAATTCCCGTTTGTCGAAGACACCAACGATGTCTTCCCGCCCGAGATCAACGCAGGCAACCTGCGCGCTAAGTATGACGTGCTGGTCTTTAACGGCGAGAATCTCGGCGCTGGTGGCGGTGGACGCGGCAGTGGCGGCGGGTTCGGCGGCGATGTGCCTCCAGGAGCGGCCGGCGGCAACGCACCCGGCGCGGCTGCAGGTGCGGGTGCCCAGGGCGGACGCGGTGGCGGGCGCGGTGGTGCGCAAGCCGGACAGCGGGCTGCCAACGACGATCGGCCGGCGCCTCTGCCTGAGCCCGAGAAATGGGCTAAGCGGCGTGGCAACATCACTCCCGAGGGAATTGCGGCGCTCAAGCAGTTCGTCCAGGATGGCGGCACCATCATCGCGATCGGCAACTCAACGAACAGCGCGATCCAGGCGTTCGGCCTGCCGCTGACAAATCATCTGGTCAAGGCTGACGGAACGCCGATTCCGCGCACAGAGTACTACGTGCCGGGATCTATCCTTCGTGTGGCCATTGATCCGAATAATCCTCTGGCGCATGGCTACGGTGATCAGCTGGATATCTTTTTCAGCAACAACCCGGTGTGGACTCTCGGGCAGAGCGCGTCGGGACCACAGGTTCATTCGGTTGCCTGGTTCCCGAACGACGCTCCGCTGCGCAGCGGCTGGGCGTGGGGCCAAAAGATCCTCGACAAAGGAGTCGAGATGGCCGAGGCCAGCGTAGGCAAGGGCCGTGTGATTCTCTTCGGAAATGACCTGCTGTTCCGCTCCGAGCCACATGGAAGCTACAAGCTCTTCTTCAACGGCCTATATCTTTCGGTTGCCGAAGGACTGAAGTAACAAAATCGAGCGACGCACGATCGCTGCGTATGGCGGGATGCTCTTATCCAAAGGCCACGTCCCATTCGTGGAGAGACAGCTTATGAAAAAAGCCTTGCGGTATTTCATTCCTTTCCTATTGTGTGCGGTCTCGCTTTGTGCCACGCGTAACGGATATCCCGTGGTGCAGGACGCCGGGGTGGCGTCGACCACCGGGCTTGTGGTTTCCTCCCAGTCGCTCGCCTCGGACGCGGGAGCGGCCATCCTGCAGAAAGGGGGCAACGCCGCCGACGCGGCGGTGGCGACTGCGTTCGCACTTGCGGTAACGTATCCCTTTGCAGGAAACATCGGTGGAGGCGGATTCATGATTGTCCGCGATCCTTCCGGCAAAGCCACGACGTTCGACTACCGTGAAAAGGCGCCGCTGAAATCGACTCCTACGATGTTCCTCGATGCTCAGGGGAAAATCGACCGCAAGTTGATCGCCGAGGGCTATCTGGCGCCGGGAGTCCCCGGCACGGTGCGCGGTCTCGAGTTGGCCCACAAACGGTTCGGCAAACTTCCCTGGAAAGAAATTCTCAATCCTGCAGTTCAACTGGCGGAAGATGGCTTCATCATGACGAAGAGCTTGGCGAATGGCCTCAACGGTCAACTTAGCGGCGTGATGGGGAAGTACCCCACCTCGGTCGAAGCCTACGGCAAGCCTGGAGGAGGGAAGTGGGAGGAAGGAGATCGGATCGTCCTGAAGGATCTGGCAAAGTCTTTGCGGGCCATCGCCGATCAAGGCGCCGATGCGTTCTACAAGGGCTGGATTGCCGACAGGATCGCCGAGGACATGAAAGCGAACGGCGGACTAATCACCAAAGAAGATTTGGCGGCATACAAGGCCGTCGAACGTGCACCTGTCACCGGACACTACCGCGGCTATGAAATCATCTCCATGCCGCCGCCTTCCTCGGGAGGAGTCGGCCTGATCGAAATGCTCAACATCCTGGAAAATTTCGATCTGAAGAAGGGCGGACGCTACGCGCCCGAAACCCTGCACTTGATCATCGAGTCGATGCGGCGCGCTTACCTCGACCGTGCGCGCTATCTGGGCGATGTGGACTTTGTCAAGGTGCCCGTCGCGCAACTCACTTCCAAGGAATATGCAAAAAAACTGGCGGTCTCGATCGATCCTGCCAAAGCGTCCAGCAGCGCTGAACTTGGAAAGGACATCATCGCGGTTGCTCCGGATGCAGAGAGCAACGAAACCACGCATTTTTCGGTGATTGACAAGAACGGCATGGCAATTGCCAACACCTTTACGCTTCAAGGCGGCTACGGCTCCAGAGTCGTCGTCAAAGGCGCCGGGTTTCTGCTCAACAATGAGATGGGCGACTTCAACAGGAAACCAGGCGAGACCAACCTGACCGGAGACATCGGCACCAAGGCCAACGTTATCGAGCCTGGAAAACGCATGTTGAGTTCAATGACGCCTGCGATCATAACGTTGAACGGCAAAGTGGTCTTGATCACCGGCTCCCCGGGCGGGCGAACGATCATCAATACTGTGCTGAGCATAGTGTTGGGAGTGACGGAGTTCGGCATGAATGGGCGCGAAGCAGTCGACTCCACGCGCATGCACAATCAATGGTTGCCGGATGAGACGACCATCGAGGAAGGCGCATTTCCCGCTGAGGTTCTGGAACGTCTGAAACAGATGGGACACAACATTCGCATCCGGGGAAAACAGGGGGATGGAAACTCGATCTTTGTGGATCCCGTGAAGGGCATAGCCTACGGCATTAGTGACCGCCGCAGTTCGGATGGGAAAGCCTCCAAGTAGGAGAGATGAGCGCCCGGCTGCCGGATACGGCCGGGCGCCTGACGACTCTCAGGGCGCGACCACCTGCAAGTTCCTGGGCCCCTATTTCTTTCTATCGATGATGATGTCCTTCGCCTGGTCGAGATGGACCGGGTCCTTTCCCGACGCCACGTACTTCGTCAGTTCTTTCCAGGCGAGCTGCAGGCGGCGCCCTTACTGTCAAAGTCTTTGAGTCTTCCGGCAGAGCCGGAGGCATGCTAAGAGCTGATCAGTTTCGGTCGCGGGGCTCATTGTGCCGCTTTTCGGACGGACCAGGGTCCGGCATCTGAGCGGACAGTGCTTTCAAGAAACCGGGAGGTGCGTGATAGCCGTTTTGCTCCGCCAGCCGGATTTCGGACCACGCCTCAGCGTATCGCCCTTTCGAATACTGAAGCATCGCCAGATTCCAATGGGATTCGCCAGACTGCGGTTGAAAATGAATGGCATCGCGATAGGCAGCTTCCGCCTGATCGATCTTCCCTAGTTTGAACAGGACATAGCCCAAATTGTTATGAGTTCTATAGTAGCCGGGCGCGAGTGCGATTGCTTTCTGATATTCAACCACCGCGTCGCTCAATTTGCCGTTTTCAGCCAGGGTTCCGCCAAGATTGTAATGAGCCAACGCATAATCGGGCGCGAGCTCGATTGCTCTGCGGAACTCGTCTGCAGCGCGCCGGGAATCGCCTGCAGCGCCATAGGCAACGCCCAGCTGGTTGTGGGCCAGATAATTATCGCCGGTCACATTCAGCGTGTGCGTAAAGAGCGTGACGCCGTTGCGCCAGTAGCTTAACTGTACTCGAGCGCATATACAGAGGAGAACGATCGCGATTGCGGCACACACTGCCATTAATTGCCTGGCGGGGCTAACGGCTGCTCTCAGGCGTTTGTAGTGATACTCAATTCCTCTAACGAGGTCTGCTGCTCCCCAAGCAATGATGACGAAGAGGCCGATCAGCGGTATGTAGGTGTACCTGTCCGCGAGCGCCTGGCCGCCGACTTGAACAAGGCCGATTACAGGGATCAGGCTCACAAGGTACCAGGACCAGCCCACGAAAAAATAAGGGAATCTCCTGACATTTCGAATGGCTGCGAATGTGGCAAGTGCCAATACAATCGACGCCCCAGCAACCTGCCAGAAGCGCACGCCGCCGTCCGGGTATGGATATGGCAGCGCCAGTCCCGACGGCCAAAGCATCTTGCCTATATAGCGCGCATAAGATAGAAGAGCGTTCTCGATGCGAAGGCGCAACGGGTAATCGGACAAATTCACTACTGCGCCCTCGTTTTTTTGAGCCATGAAGGTGACGATGCTCGATGCTCCAGCCAACAGGAACATGGGCGCCTTCTCGGCCACCAGTCTCAATGTTGATGCGCCCGCAGATCCCAGGCGTGCTAGCGGCCAGTAATCCAGCAGAAGCAACAGCAGCGGAAGCGTCACGAGCATTGGTTTCGACATCAATCCGAGCGCGTAGAAAATAATCACAAGCAGATAACTTTGTACATTCTGCTGCTTAGCATAGCGCGCGCACGCCAGCATCGTGAGCAGCATGAAAAACGCGCACAACAACTCCTTCCTCTCGGCCACCCACGCAACCGATTCAACGTGCAGAGGATGGATCGCGAACAATGCAGAAACAAACCCGCTGGCCCACGCACGGCCCGTGATTTTGTTCAGAAGCAAAAACATAAAGAGAACGTTGGCGATGTGGAGCAAGAGGCTCGTCCGATGGTGGCCGCCTGCATCGAGCCCATAGACCTGGACATCGAGCATGTGGGAGAACCAGGTCATAGGGTGCCAGTTATAAGCTTGCGTGGCAGTCAAACCCCAGGAGATGTTGGCGGCAGTCAATCCTGTTGTGACACGGGGATTGTCGTATACATAGGCGTCGTCATCGAGGGTAAGGAAGCCATGGTGTTGCACGGGCCAAAAGACAATGAGGATGATCACGATGAGAAGCGGGATTATGATTCGCTCTCCACGGAAGGCGCCCACAGTCCGCACTCGCGCACTTCTCTTGATTCTCTGTGCAGAACGGCCCGACATTCAGGATTCGAAGACCCCCTATGAACGACCTCATCTTCATGCGTCGCATGGTTCATTCCGGCGCATTAAAGATTGTCCCCAGAATAAAAAAATCAGCCACAAATTACACGAACTTCATGAAGCTATCCAGCAGCATTTGGGAAATGTGTGGCATTGGCAGCCGCGTATCGATCGGTGCTCCACCATAATTGGTCGGGATGTAGCTCGCCTGCAGCCCCTCATGGTTGCCTGTGTACGGAAGCGGGAACGACGTGCCCGACTTGTCGGAAAAATCGCTCGCCTGGATCCGGGCGAGAAACTTGTAAGTGCCCGAGGTATTCCCGATGACCTCATTATCGCGACTGCCGGCGTCTCGGCTCTTCCAAAGGAGAGGCCTGCCGTCTGTGGTCGCGCGCGCTCAAGCAACATCGGCCGTGCACTCTTCCATCGCTGCAGGCGTACGGATACAGAAATTGGCAACCGAGACAATCAGAACAAATCCGATCATTGCCACGCATGTCCGCTGCCTCAGGTTCATACCCTCGCCTCCGATGTAATTTCGTAAATTGCGGCGAGGCTGCTACGGCCCGAGAAACCAGGCAACCTTTTGGAGCGCTGCGCTTAAGTTTACTCTTTACATCTACAGGGTCAAATCCCGGTTGGATTCTCGCAGACTTATCTGATGCCTGAGGGTCATGTCATCCAGTGAGGCCCGCCCCTGTAAGGATCACTCGCATCTCCCCCCAATCTTGCTCAGGCGGCCAGCTTCCTCAGTGAGTCGAGGATTTTGGTGACCTCATCGTCGTGATTGCATATATGGAAAGAGACGCGAATGCAGTTGACGCCGCCCTCCGCGACAGTCCGAACTTTGATCCTGTCCTGGGCCAGGTGCTCGTTGATCTTTCTGAAATCAACGGTCTTCATGCGGAAGCTGATCATCGCTGAACGATAGGCCTCTTCTTCAGGAGAAACTATCTCGACGCCGGGGAGCTCCTTCAGTCCTTTGTAAAACCTCTCAGCCATTGCGCGGTTATATCCATGAATCCGCTCAAGGCCGATGGTCTCCACAAAATCGATCGCAGTTCCCAATGCGTAGAAGAGCGCATCGTTCTGAGTACCGTATTCGTATCTCTGGGCGGTCGGATACAGCGCCAGCTGATTTTTCGTAATGTCCTGCCGCTCTACCGAGCCCATGCCAACCGTGAGCGGCCGGAGCGTATCAAGCAGCCCCTGACGAACATACAGGAAGCCGGTGCGCTTCGGAGCCATGAGCCATTTGTGAGTGCTGCAAGCGTAGAAATCGACGCCGCAGTCGACAATATCAAACGAAACGCACACGGGCGCCTGGGCGCCGTCCAACGCGAACCAGACGTTTTTCGAGCGGGCGAGATTTGAAATTTCCTTTTCCGGAAAACGCTGACCGTTGGTGCAGGTCACGTGGCTTATGAGGATCAAACGGGTTTGCGGGTTGATCAAATGAGCAATCCGGTCCACGTTGCCCAATCCGCTCTTGATGTCGGGATCGAAAAGACGGATGACGATACCATCGCGCTGCAGACGATTAAGAAGCCCGGCGTTGACGGCCACATGCTCATGGGTTGAGGTGATGACCTCGTCTCCTTTTTTGAGAGGAAGGCCGTTGATAATCATGTTGACCCCTTCGGTGCCACAGCCGACGAGCGCCAAGTCTTCTTTTCGGCAGGTCTTTCCAAGCACGCGGGCGAGTTTTGCCTTTACTTCCGACCAGAGTTTTTCGTCATGGGGTGCGTTCGGAGCCCGTTCTCTGCTCCGGTTCCACTCCGAAAAACTATTGAGGACCGGCAGGGGGCAGGCGCCGAGCCCGCCGAAATTAAGGTAAGTCCAGTCGGGATCCAAGACGAACTGATCCCGCACAAGCTTCCAGAAGTACTCTTCATTCTCTCCTGTCGCTTCTTCTCGAAAGCGACTGAAATCCGCGGGCTTCAAGTCCCTGGCAAAGGCCAGGCCGCCGAAGACGGCCGCGATACTCTTGAAGAATTCCTTTCGGTTCATGGTCGCCTCATCAGGAATGGGTTTGGTTTTGAATTGGCGCCTATTATAGACCCAAATGTGAGGCTCCCATGTTTGCATTTATCGGATGCCTCGGCCTGACTTCCAGACTGCAGCCGATTGTCCGTGCACTCCCGCGCCGTAAAATCGAAGCGTCTCCTTTTTCGTGATCAAGGAATCCGCTGGAAGGGGCGTGTCAAAATCCAAGCTGCAACAAGGCAGAATTGCAGTAAGATGCCCTCCGTGGCTGTCCTGGTGAAGAGAATCGCGGCTTGCCGCGCGTTGAAGTTGGCATAAGGATGCCTTCCCGGAAGCAGGATTTGTGCCGGCGAAACCGGGGTATGCAGCCTATTTCAACTATCCACTATGGAGGAAGGTATATGCTGAAGTGCCTTGCTATCTCCTGTAGTCTTGCATTTTTTGCCGTAGTTCCTGCCCTTGCCTCCGATAGCCGATTCGATGGTACCTGGAAGATCGACGATTCCAAGTCGAGCTGGAGCGACGGCAACTTCCCAAAGAATATGAGCCTGACGATTGTTCTCAAGATCACCGAGGACGAGCTTACGTATCATTCCGTGAACGATACAGTGAAGGATAATGTGGCCCATACGGATTACGTGGCAAAGATCGATGGGAAGCCATATCCCCTGCCAGGACACACACGATATAACCAAGTCACCGTGCGCCGCCTCAATGAGAATCAATTCGAAATCCTGGAACTTAAGGATGGAGATGTGATTGTCGGTGCGATCTGGATGTTTTCCGCAGACGGCAAGCATCTTGTTCGCTGGGGCGTGGGTAAATCCCCTGAAGGCAAATCAAAAGCCTATATCGAATATTTCGATAAACGATAATCATAGTCTCTCGTCTGAACCGGTCACCTAGTCAGGCTGGCGCAGAGACGATTCAAATCTGCCCTTCATTTTGCGGCCTTGCCGTCGGGGCTGCGCCGATCATTGACTCCGTACGCCATGCTGCTTGCCGGATCGATGTAGATAGGATTCGCGTCTCCCTCGACCATTGAGCCGTAACCGCCCTCAAGCGTAAACGTATTGGTGACGGCCATGCCGTTCTTGTCGATCACGGAGAAGTGCGTCGTTTCATCGCTTTCTGCGCTCGACGGCACCGTGATGATATCTTTCCCCAATTCGACGCTACTGGATACCTTCGCGGGATCAATCGTGACCGCGAGTTTCTTGGCATATTCTATTGAAATCAGTCGTGAGATCGGGACCTTCACAAAGTCCGCATCGCCGAGATAGCGCGCGCGGTCGAGATATGCACGGCGCATCGCGTCAGAGAAAACGGCAAACTCGTTTCATGGAGCATCTCTCCAAAGATGAATGTGTCCTGAGGATAAAGTTATCCCTGCCCTCAAGCAAGTGAAGAAATCTCCATACCGGCAGTGAGTTGCTAAACCCGGGATATGTTCCGTCCGCCATCGACTGCTTGATTGCCGAGGGCCAAAATGCATTAGAAGTTTCTTACCATTGTATGCTAGTTTCGTTTTAAGGTTCATTATCATGCGAAAGCTTCTCGCGGTGGGTTCGTTGGCATTGGCTCTTAGATCGATGCTCGCGACGGGAGGATCCCCGGTCGCCGATCTCTCCTACCTCGACGCCCAGCCGATCGTGCAGGCGATGGCCGAAATATTGCCGGCAGCGCTTCGTAACAAAAAGCCTGCCGAGCAACAGGCGGCATGGGCGGGTTGGGTGGTTGAGTTCAATTCGGAAACTCGGTCCAGGATATTGCGGGGTGACGAAGACACTCTGGTCAACTACTTCCTTTTTGGCAGCTCGTACACGCGCCAACCTCGGCTGGCAGCGTCGGATTTTCGACCAGTTGGCCCTTCCTCGGGTAGCGGGGAAACCTTAGCGTCATTATCTCCTCGAACTCAGAAGATAGTGTCGGGTCGCATGGATGATCTGATCCGGGCTTTGTCAAATGCGAAGGGCGATGAGCGACTTCTGTTCTTTCGTTCTCTGGTAGTGCAAAAGGGGCTCAAGCCGGGAGACCCCGGCGAAACGGGAAAATTGAAAGCCTACATGCTCGATAATCTGGCACGAGTACTGAAGGAAGCCGCGGGATATGAGAAGACGCTCGCCGCAGCAAAGGCACAGGGCGATGCAAGCGCGGAATTTGCTGTGGGATCCACTCTGTTTCACGATCGCGGCCTTTCGGTGGACACTTCACTTCCTACCGATTATGGTATTGAAGAGGCACTCAAGACCATGAAGACCAAACGCCTCCTGGAACCGGACAGTGTCGCTCGTGTTGCCGTCATCGGTCCTGGGCTGGACTTTACAGATAAAGACGATGGATATGACTTCTATGCCCCGCAGATGTTGCAGCCGCTTGCTGTGCTGGAATCTCTATCGAGGCTGGGGCTGGCACAAAAAGGCAGCATCGAGGTCACCACATTGGATGTCAATCCAAGGATCAATGATCACCTGAGCCGCGCCCGGCAGAAAGCGTTGAGCGGCGCCTCTTATACGGTGCAGCTGCCGCGGAATGCTCGTGTGCCCTGGAAAGAAGGATACGTCCGCTACTGGGAGAAGTTCGGAGATAAGCTTGGAAGTCCGGGGCCGGCTGCGCTGCCTCCTCCAGACCTGACGGATACTGCCGTTCGATCCGTGCGCATCCGTCCGGATGTGATCGCCCGCATTCACCCGGTGCAATTGAATATTGTCACTCAGCATCTGGTTCTCCCTGCAACGCAACGGTTTGACTTGATCATTGCCACCAACGTGTTTGTTTATTACGACTTCTTCCAACAGTGCCTTGCAATGGCGAACGTCGAGCGCATGCTCCGCCCCGGCGGCCTCCTTTTGTCCAATACCGTCCTGTTGGAATTGCCGTTTTCGAAGATCCGTTCGGTAGGGTATCAGGCCGCGGCCTATTCTGACCGCCAGGGCGACGGCGACAACCTCGTTTGGTACCGTCGGCTTCCGGACTGACTGCAAACAAAGACCTGAAACAGTGGAGCACTTCCGACCAACTGTAAACGTGCGACTGTTACGCTGATGGCTACCCTGGCTCGGTCAGTTGCAGGACACGGAAATATAGGACTGATCGATCTCATTTCACGGAAGGGCTTGGCTCTGGCATCTGTGCCGACAGGCCCTTCAAGCCTGGGGAAAACAGATAACGTCGCCCGGTCGGATCTCCTCGATTCAGCCTCCCCAACGCGGTCAGAACATAATGATACAACAGTGGCCTGACGTGATAATATAAGAGATGTTTCGTGAACACAACGGACAGATCTGTTGCTAATTTCAGTACGGGGCGGCTTGTGAAGGTTGATTTTTCCGCGAGATAGGCGGGCAGTCCGCGCTGGCGGCGCCAGATGCCGCGGCACTATGAGGTGATCGAGCAGCCATGCTCACTCAAGACCCAGAGAGGCGGAGCGGCCTGGGGCGGGGCACCGCTTTACAGAACCCGCCCCGACCAGCCGCGGCGGGGCCTCGGCTGACGGACAAAGCGTATCAAGCGGTCAAGCGCGACATCCTAGAATGCAAGCTGCTGCCGGGGGTTGAAGTGACGGGGCGGGAGCTCTCCGCCCGGCTCGACATCGGAAAGGTCCCGCTTCGTGAAGCGCTGATCATGCTCGGCCAGGAAGGCCTCCTGCAGCCCATTCCTCGAAGCGGATACCGCATCACGCCCGTAACGGTTCAGGACGTGCAGGACATTTTCGCGTTGCGACTGCTCCTCGAGCCCGAGGCTGCGCGCGGGGCGGCCGGCCGCATCGATCGGGAGTTGCTCACGCGGTTGAATGAACTGTGCAAGGCTGGATACGAGCCCGGGAATCGCGCGAGCGAGTCCGCATTCCTGCGTGCGAATCGCGAGTTCCACGTGGCCATTGCCGACGCCAATGGCAACATCCGTCTGGCTCGAGTATTGGGCCAGTTGCTAGAAGAGATGGAGCGTCTGTTTCACCTGGGGCTGGCGGTGCGCGACCGGACCGATGAGATGATCCACGAGCACCAGGACCTGCTCATCGCTATCGCCGCTGGAGATGCGGAGGCGGCCGCGCGATCGACCATCGAACAGATCGAGAGCGCACGGAAGATGGTGATGGATGGCATCATGTCGGCGCCCTGGTTCAGGGGGACGCTTGTACCCCAATGGTGATACACCAGGGCCAAGCGTCACTTCCAGCGCTCCGCCTGCAGGGTGGAATTGAATCTGCGAGTCGGAAACGTTGGTCATTTGTCAATGGTCCTTTATCATTTAATGACCAATAACCATCGATCAATTATGAATGACCACTGTTTTCCTCGCTCGGGTGGTTAATGTAGCCGTGAGGCACAGCTCTCGGGCGACGGATGCTGGTAGAAAGTGACATGGAGCTCTGTCGCTTGATTGCGCGACCGCCGCGACGTGACTCGCCGCCGGCGAGACTCCGTCACTCACCTTGCGTTCCCGTCAGCACACATAGTAATAACAGTTGTGGCATCTGATTAGCTCACGAAATTGTCTTGACACCATCAGCTGTGACCGGTTACCCTCCCGCTTAACCGTGATGCCACGTGCATCCGGCGTCACCCAGTCATTGCCAACGAACAGGCCGGACAACCGCCGACTATTGCAGTGTCGGCGAGTCCGCTCTGCGGAGCAGCGTGGTTTCACGCTCCGGTCCCCTGCTCGACGCGCCGAAAGCAGGCCCTTGATTGCGTGACGTGAATGGTCTGCGGCCGGCATGAAGATGGACGTCGCCTCGGCCACGAGGTGCTTGGGCAGTTAGGGCTTCAAGTAGATGATTCTTCAACTGAACGAGGATGGGGTCTCACGCACGGAACACCACAAGTTGTCGCCCACGGCCCACCACCATCTCCTCTTATTGCACGTCGCTGCGGCGCCCGACCGACCGCAGAACCTTCTCCCTATGGCTGCTGATGCGAAGTGTTTGCCGACCGCGAGGCTTGTGCCTCGACCGCAGCCGCCTTATACACCCGTAACCGCATCGCTGGGGAGGCTTTTTGGCGCACCACTACCTTATTGCAGAAGGGATATAAGTTACCCATTCTGGCAACAGCGAAGGAGGCAACTCATGTCACGTCTATTGCGTTGTGGTTTTCTCGTGGTGATTCTCGTCATCTGCGCCGCAGCCGGCGTTTACGCGCAATCCACTTTTGAGGAATGCACGGCGGGTGTGGCCAGCGGAAAGGCCACGACTGACGGACGGCCGCTTCTTTGGAAGACCCGGGACGCTGGTGCAATCAACAACGAGGTCATCTGGAACACGTCCGGGAAGTACCACTTCGTTTCCGTCATCACGGCCGGGCAATCGGGATCATCCTGGATGGGAGTGAACGAGAAGGGCTTCGCCATCATCAACACGGTGTCCTCGGACCTGGGATCAGGGCAGACTGGAGCTCCGGAGAGGGAGGCGGCAGGGCCCGGCTTGGGCAACGGCACCATCCAGACGCGGGCACTCGCTGAGTGCGCGACCGTGGAGGAGTTCGAGGCGTTGCTGAAGGCCACCAACGCGACGGGGAGGCAGACGGCCACCAACCTTGGCGTCATTGACGCCACCGGAGCCGCCGCCTGGTTCGAGACCGCCCGTAACAAATACTGGCGTTATGACGCCGCGAACACGGAGAAGGGCTACATCCTCCGAACCAACTTTGCGATCAACGGCACCCGCGAGGGGCCGCTCGCGCGGCCCTACAGCATGGATCGCTACCTGGAGACGGACGAGCTCATGCGGGGCTTCTTCCTCACCGATCGGATCGACTTCAAGGAGATCGTGAAGGTCCAGGTCCGGAGCTTCGGCGACGCTAACGGGAACCTGGTCCCCCTCCCGATCACACGCAGTATTGAGGGTCATCCGCCGGGCTACTTTCCCAACGACCACAGCATCAACCGGTCCACGTCCGTCTCATTCGCAGTGATCCAGGGGGTGAAGCCCGAAGAAGATGCCCGGCTCAGCACGATGTGGACGATCCTGGGTCAGCCCTCCACGGGCATCGTGGTGCCATACTGGCCGGTGGGTGTTACCCCCGCCGAAGCGGACGGTCCCGAGACCGCCCCCCTCTGCGATGCGGCTCTCAAGATCAAGAGCAAGGTGTACGAAGAGTTGGCTGTCCCGGCCAAGGACGCTCAAGGGCAAGCTCCGCGTCCCCTATACATCAACACCCGGGCGCTCCGGGACGAGAAGGGAGACGGGATCTGGAAGATCATGATGCCGGCGGAGGACTCCATCATCGCCGAGTCGGAGCAGAAGCGGGAGGGATGGCGGAGCTCGGGTGTCGATGTGGAGGCCATGCTGACAACAGAGCGGGGAATGGCCGCCCGGGCGCTGGCGACGCTGGCAAAGGCTTACGAGTACCTGACGAAGAAATAATAGCCTCGATTCTGAACGGCTCGGTTCGTTAGCCGCACCTATTTCGGGCCTGGTGAAGCTAACATCTTGGAGTGCTTTGCACTGCCGGCTCATTTTCAGAAATTGACTCACATTGACAGGAGGTAGTTTCATGAAACATGGTCTCTCAAGTCTGGCACTAATATTATTGCTGATTGCGATGATGAGCCCGCCCGGCTACGGGCAAGGCGCGAGTTCGGCGCTGACCGGCACGGTTTTTGACTCCTCGGGCGGAGTAATTCCGGGGGCGGAAGTCGTACTGAAGGAAGATGCCACCGGCGCGCAATTCAAGACGATCACGGCAGAGAACGGGACCTTTTCAATCCCGTCGCTGCACTCCGGCAGCTACACCGCCACCGTCTCGATGACGAGTTTCAAACAATCGATCATAAAGAACATTGCCCTGGTCGTCGGTGCGCCGACAAATATCACGGTCAAGCTCGAGGTTGGCGGAAGCAACGAAACCGTTACCGTGACGGCGGGCGGTGAGATAGTTCAGGCGACTTCGGCGACGATTTCGACGACGATGTCAACCACTCAGATCGCCCAGCTGCCGCTGGCGACGCGCAATGCTCTGGACTTCATGGTATTTCTGCCGGGCGCAAGCACGACAGGAAGCTCGCGAAATACGACCTTCATGGGCGCTCCAAATTCCACCGTCCACATTACTGTGGACGGCATTCCCACGCAGGATCAAAACTATATGGGGCAGTACGGGGGCGACGGCTTCTATTCCATGATCACGCCGCGGCCTGACTCCGTGCAGGAGGTGAGCGTGTCGACCGCGGCTGCGGGTGCGGACGCTTCGGGCGCCGGCGCGGTTCAGGTCAGATTCGTCACGCGCTCGGGCAACAACACGTTCCATGGCAGCGTCTATGACTACGAGCGCAACACGGCGTTCAACTCTAACTACTGGTTCAACAACCGGGATGCCGCGCCTGTCTATTATGGCGACGGCCCGGGTGTAGGCCAGAAATGCACGGCACAACAGCTTACCACCGAATGGGACAACTGCAAGGCTCCACGCAGCAGATTCATTCTCCATCAGGCCGGCGGCCGCATCGGCGGGCCGCTTACCATACCGGGTTTGTTCTCCGGCAAGGACAAGGCGTTCTGGTTCCTTAATCTCGAGACCTTCCAGTTGCCCAACTCGATGACTCGGACCCGCTCAATCTATTCTCCGGCCATGGAGCAAGGGATCTTCTCCTATGTGGCAGGCGGAACGGTGAAGCAGGTGAACATGTTGACGCTGGCGGCGACGAACGGCCAGGTGGCGACCATCGATCCGACGATGCAAAAGCTCCTCTCCGATATTCGGAATTCGACAACAACGACGGGCAGCCTTCAGTCGTATCCGACGGTTTCCGACCCCAACTACCAGAGTTTTATTTGGCAGAGTAAAGGGATGGAGACACGCGGCTTCATAACGTCACGCTTCGACTTCAATCTCACGAACAGCCAGAGGCTGGAAGTGAGCTGGAATGGTGAGAACAGAACGCGAAACCCTGACTATCTCAACAGCCGGGACTGGGTCTATCCCGGTTTTCCCAACTACGGCAAAACGGACTCAAAAAGAGGCTCGATTTCCATGGTGCTGCGCTCCACGATTTCGCCCAGGCTCGTAAATGAAGCTCGTTTCGGCTGGATGTGGGGCGCGACAATTTTCTATCCGAATGTCTCGATTGACGATTACTACGGAGGTCCTCAGGGAATCGGTAACATGCAGGGATTCGTTTTTACGCCCAGCGGCATCACAAGGCCTGTGGCCGTTACCTTCCTGAACCGACGTAACGCCCCGGTAAAGCAAATCGACGACACTTTGACCTGGACGAAAGGCTCGCACAACCTGAGCTTCGGGGGCTCGTTCATGAACGTGGCCAGCTGGGACTGGAAACATTACTTTCTGCCCACGCTCACCTTTGGCCTGAATTCCACCTATGATCCCGCTTATGTCATGTTCAACTCGACGAACGGCCCGAAAAACTTCCTAACTGCGACTTCAACGCAGTACGGCAATGCCGGCACTCTGTACGCCACCCTGACTGGGCGTATTACCTCGATCGCCTCCGACGCTTACCTCGATGAGAATACAAATAAGTACGGCTACGCCGGGCAGTGGACCATGCGGGGACGCCAGCGCGAGATGGGGCTCTTTGCGCAGGATTCCTGGCGCATGTACTCTAACTTTACTCTGACCTACGGGTTACGTTGGGAAGTGCAGTTACCATGGACTCCGCTCAACAATATTTTCAGCTATGCTCCGCCCGAGACAGCTTTCGGGCCCTCCGGGATCGGCAATTTCTTCAAGCCCGGCGCAACCGGCGGCAAGCCGACACTTATCTACCCGCTCGAATCGGGGACCCACGCCTATAACGTGGACTACAAGAGCTTCGCTCCTAGTGCGGGCTTTGCCTGGAGTCCTGAGGGCAAAGGCTTGCTGAAGAAGATCCTCGGCACGAATTCTCAGACTGTTGTCCGCGGCGGTTTCGGCATCGCGTACAACCGCCTGGGGATGTTCGATTATCAGGATCGATTGTTCGGCGTCAACGTCGGCGGAGACATCAATGCCGACCGCAGCGTGACCAACGGTAACCTGCTGAATACAGGACAGACGTGGCCGCTGCTGTTCACTCCAAATCTAAAGGGCGGACTCGGCGCGCCCCCAATCCCCAGCTCACCCACATATCCGATCGCGCCGTCGATAGGCGACTCGATCTATGCGATCGACCCCAACATCCGTACACCGTACACCATGTCCTGGTCGATCGGGATCCAGCGTGAAATCACGAAGAGCATGGTGCTCGAGGTGCGGTATGCGGCCGCGCGTAACCTGCAGCCGTATGTTCGGCCCGATCTCAACGAGTTCAATGTCGTGGAAAACGGATTTGTGAAAGAATTTCGACTGGCTCAGGCAAACCTGGCTGCAAACGTTTTGGCCGGCAAAGGGAATAGCTTCGCCTATACAGGCGTGGCGGGCACTTCGCCTCTTCCCATCATGCTGGCGTACATTGCCGGCAATGTGAACCCGAACGATCCAACCAAATACACGTCAAGTCAGTTCACAAACTCCACTTATGTGAACAGCTACCTGAGCACCTTCAATCCGAACCCCTCAAGCCTGGCGAGTTCGATATACGGCGACGCCACGCGACGCGCAAATGGATTGGCCGCGGGCTTACCCGCCAACGAGTTTATCGTAAATCCGGACGTTGCCGGCGGCTCCGACTATATTTACATGAATGGCGGTGGCAATTACTATGACTCGATGGTCGTTGAGTTGCGCCGCAGGCTATCCAAGGGATTACTCGTTCAGGCGAACTACACCTGGGCGAAAAGCCTGAACTTGACCCAACTGTCATGGCGCGCGCCATGGGCGAAGGATCTGGGGAACACGCTGCCGCAGGCGTTCAAGGTCAACGGGGTTTACGAACTCCCATTCGGACATGGCCAAAAGCTGTTCGGCAACGTCGGTCACCATTTGGATCGGGTCATCGGCGGCTGGGAACTCCAGGGCACAGGACGGATTCAAAGCGGCAACTTGTGGGATTTGGGCAATGTGACTCTAGTGGGAATGACGGATCAGGACCTGCTAAATGCCGTCGGCTTGCGGTTTGATGATGCCAAAAAGATCGTTTATTACCTCCCGCAGGACATCATCGACAATACCTACAAGGCATACAACTATAGCGTGAGCAGCTCTGGCGTCAGCGGTTACACCGCCGGCGTGCCGACCGGCCGCTATATCGCTCCTGCCGGCACGGGCAACTGCGTCCAGATCGTCACGGGCGACTGCGCCCCGACCCATCACTACATCAGGTCGCCGCGGTTCACACGCTTTGACTTGAGCCTGGTCAAGCGCATCAGGTTCTCTGAGAACAAGAACTTCGAGCTGCGCGGTGAGTTCCTGAACGTATTCAATTTCGTCAACTATAATGGCTACAACTCGCTTACCGGCAGCAGCACGTCGTTCGCACGAATAAACAGTGCGTACACGGATCAAAGCAACCAGCAGGATCCGGGCGGACGATTGATCCAGATCGTGCTGCGATTCAACTTCTAACCTAAAGGGCCACGTCCCCTGAAATCCCCGCGCGCCTGCCTGATCCAATGGGCGCGCGGGGATTGAACCTCCAAAGGCATCAAAGAGCCTCTCTCCTACGCAGTCCGCGCGACCCTAACCGGCTCTGCCGCTCCGGCGAGTTTTGATATCAGACCGTCCGGGCAGAGCAAAAGGACGATTTTCGGGGTCGGCATCGATATCGAGGATTTGTCATTGGTGATTGGTTATTTGTTATTGAATCCAGCCAGTTTCAAGTCGTCAAAGGACCAATGACAAATAACCAATCACCAATCACAAATTCTTGCGCTTTTCTGACGCGCTGAAATACGTCCCCGTAATTACGAAATTGACCACTTAGGGAAACTACCTAGCTGCGGAATAAGTCCCACACCGCTTCGATCCCGACCCCGAAGGAACCGGCTCTGCCGCTCCGCTGTGCATGCCAAAGTCAGGCCTTTTAGGCGTTGTCGATTACTCGACGCTGAGTTTTTCACTCAAGCGGGGTGCTCCCTGGCCCAGGCCGCGATCTCCGAGTGCGTGGCGAACCAGACATCCTTCTTCGACAAGGCATGGAGGATAAGCTCATCGAGAATCCAGATGCGGGAGCGATAACCGATGATGTGAGGGTGCATCGTCAGCTGGAAGATGCCTCCCTCGCCGTATGCGCCATCAAATTCGCGACGGAAAATCTCGAACACGTCCACCGGCGAGGTGTAGGGCCGGAGTTGCTGAAAACGGTGCATAACAAAATAAGGGGCGTCGTCGCGAATCCATTCGACAGGCAACTCCACGATGCCCGTTGGGTTGCCGTCAAGCAGCAGCTCATAGCAGTCAACGTCGGCCATCAGCGAAGAATCGTAGTGCAGGCCCATCTCCTTCTCGATCGTAAGGGTGTGAGGGCTGAAGTCCCACGAGGGCGTGCGCAACCCGATGGGGCGCACGCCGGTGATCCTTTCCAGCGTTTCTGCCGAACGGAGCAGGAGCTCCCGCTCGGCTTGATAGGGAAGAGCCGAGTTGAGCTCATGAATCCAGCCATGAATGCCAATCTCGTGGCCCTCGGCAATCAACTGGCACTGCTCGTCAGGATGCAGGAGCGCGGACACCGCCGGTACGAAAAAGGTTGCTCGGATCCCGTGTTTCCGTAGTATTTTCAGGATGCCCGGCACTCCTACCCGGCTGCCGTACTGGCCCCAGCACATGCGGCCGATCGATTTGCCTCCCTCGCGCAGTTCGCTCGTTTCGTGATCAGAGTCAAACGAGAGTGCAACGGCGCAGCGTGCATTGTCCTTCCACACGCGCGGCCGGAACGCACGTCCGGCGCGCACATGGTTCACCAGCTTACGCCAGTGCTCTTCGGGCCATTGCCAGGGTTCGGGTGCGAGAGTCTGATTACTCATCACTTACTCCTTATTCGGAAAGCAAGCTTCACTCAACGCAGGGGATCGTGCGCTGTTTCCTTCAGTCGAAGAATGACGACTGCGGTCACCGCTGAGGCAGCCATAACATAGTAAACCCAGGAAACCGGATTGCCGGTCCGTTGAATCAGCCAAGACGCAATATAGGGCGCAAAACCGCCGAAAATTGCTGTTGCCAACGCATACCCGGTTGTCATTAGAGTGGAACGGCTGCGTGTTGGAAAGATTTCTGCAATCGCGGCCGGTGCCGGGCCGGAAAAGAGCGCGATGATCACACCGAACAGAACCTGTACTGCGATAATGACGGCAAAGGGCGGCCCGGAGATAAACAGCCTGGCGGCAGGATAGGGAAGCGCAATGAAAGACGCGCAGCAGGCGAGCAGAAGCGGCCTGCGCCCGATACGGTCAGAAAGACCGCCCATAACAGGAATCAAAACCAGAAGCACTACCAATCCGATCGAGTTGGACCACAACGCCTGCGCGCTGCTCAGCCTGGCGTAGGTGCGCGTGTAAGTCGGCATATAGTTCAGAAAGAGGTAAAAGGCCACCGTCCAAAGAACCGTAAATCCCATTGCGCGCGCTGCGAGACCGATGGACTTGACATCATACGCGGAAGTCTGTGCGGCATGCACCGCATCCCGGTAGGCCGGAGTCTCCTTGATGCCGCGGAGCATGTAGAGACCGACGGGACCGATCACGCCACCGAACAGAAACGGTATGCGCCAGCCCCAGCTCACGGTCTGTTCCGGCGTCAACAGGGTATTGACCAGCGCGCCCATGAGCGAACCCATGAGGACGCCTGTGACCACTCCAACCTGCTGGAAGCTGCCGTAAAAGCCGCGCCGGCCAGGCTCTGACCACTCCACAATAAAGGCCGTAGACCCGCCCCATTCCCCGCCGGCAGAAAAACCCTGCAGCAGGCGGGCCGCCACGATGAGGACCGGTCCGGCGATGCCGATGCTCGAGTAATTCGGCACGATGCCAATCAGCACGGTTCCCGCTGCCATGAGGAATATTGTCAGCAGGAGTGAAGCCTTGCGGCCTTTCACGTCGCCGATCCGGCCGATCACTATGCCGCCGAGCGGGCGCGCCAGGAAGCCCACGCCAAATGCGGCAAAGGAAGCCAGGAGTTCCGTGGCTTCATCGCCGGTCGGAAAGAAATTCCTGCCGATGGCTGCGGCAAAAAAACCGTACACTGCAAAGTCGAACCACTCAAGCACATTTCCCATGGAGGCGGCTTTAACGGCAAGCCTGGCCGCAGAGGCCGTGATCGCACGATCTGGATGATCTGCCGCGGCCTGGTGGGGCGGCCTCCGTTTTGCCGGGAAGATACCGCTCACATGATCCACTGGAAACCGTCGACGATGAAATTCTGTCCCGTGATGAAACACGGCTCTGAGGTCGCGAGGAAGGCCACCACATTCGCGACATCCTGCGGGACGCCGAGGCGCCCCAACGCGATCCCTTTCTTGAGCTCGGGGCCGCGTGTCTTTGTGAGAGTGTTGCCGAGCTCGGTCTCGATGATGCCGGGGCAGATCGCGTTCACTGCGATCGTCGGGCCGAGTTCCTTCGCCAGAGCGCGCGTCAGCCCGAGGATGCCCGCCTTGGCCGCCGCGTACGAGAATCGGCTGACCGCGCTGGTTACCCCTCCGGTATGAGCATTGAGCGACGACATGCTCACGATGCGGCCCCCACCCTGCGCCAGCATCACGGGCGCGACCGCATGGCACCAATTAAAGCAGCTCTTGAGGTTGATGTCGATGGTGCGGTCCCATTCTTCCTCGGTAATTTCGAGGATGCCCTTCGGCATCGACTTGCCCGCGTTATTGAGCAGAAAATCAACGCGCCCCCAGGATCGCATGATTTCGCTCACGACCTCCCGGGCGCGCTGGAAGTTGGCCACGTCCGCTTCAAATGTGGCCGCGCGGCGCCCGCGCGCCTGGATCTCACCGGCGGTCCGCTCCATCTCGGGCACCAGCAAATCCACGAGGGCGATGTCGTAGCCGTGTTCGGCCAGTGCATGCGCACAGGCACGGCCGATGCCGCGCGCCCCGCCCGTGACAATTGCAACCCGAATTTTAACTTCTGGCATGGCAACCTCCGCTAACTCTAGGGGTCGAGGGACCGAGGGGCAACCGGGCCAAAGGGTCAGGGAACGCGACCGTTAGACCTTTGTCCCGGTTGCCCCTTGAACTCTTGGCCCCTTTGTCACTTGAGCCCACGATGACTTTCCGTGGCGCCGCCGGCGCGGCGCGGAATTGAGCTGCCGCCATCCACGGAGATGCATGCGCCGGTAATGAAGCTCGCAGAGTCGGAGGCGAGGAACATTGCCGCGGCCGCGAGATCTCCCGGTCGAATGAGTCGGCTCATAGGATTTTGCGCGCTCATGGTTTCGATATAGCCTTGTGGCCATTCGGCGAGTGCGCTGCCCGGGGCGAAGCCGGGCCGGACGCAGTTCACGCGGATGCCCTCCCTGGCGAGGTCAAGGGCAAAGCCCTTGGATAGATACTCCAGCCCACGCTTGGAGACGCAATACGGCACGCCATTCGTGCGCAGGACCTCCGCGGCACCTGAACTCACGTTGACAAAGCATCCTTTGACCCCGTGAACAATCATGGCTTTGGCAAAGCCCTGAATAATCAGAAAGGGCGCCCGCAGGTTGGTGGCCATGACACGGTCCCAAAACGCTACGTCGATATCGAGGAGGCCGCCGAATGGATAGATGCCTGCGTTATTGATCACAATGTCCGGTGCGCGCCACGCATCTTTTACCCTGGCTACTAAATCCTGGATCGAGGCCTCGCTGGTGAGGTCGGTCTCATGGATAATCATGCGATCACCCGGCAGCCGGAGATCGGCGGCAAGCGCTGTGAGTGCATCCGCGCGCAGGTCGGAGAGGCAGAGAATCGCTCCTGCTGACGCAAAGGAGCGGGCGAGTTCACTGCCGAAAACCCCCGCCGCGCCGGTGATGACAACCTTTCGTCCCGAAAAATCCTGAATCATAGAGCTTCTAAGAGCATGAATTCATAAATACGATGATGTATCGCACCCGTAAAGCAGGAGCGAACAGAATTTATCATTTCTTATTGGTGATTTGCTATTTGTCATAGTCGCCTACCAGTTTCAAGTCGTCAAATGACCAATGACAATTCACCAATGACAAATGACCGTTACAGGTTTGGCTGAAGCTCCAATCCGATCCGACTCGCGCTTCTGTAACGCGCTGAAATACGTCACCGTAATTACGAAACTGACCACTAACAGCATTTCCGAACTGCTGAGCTGGGATTATAGCCGAAATGTGCTTGCGCGCACCTGAAACCTTAGGCGATGACCTCTTCCCAAATTGGCAAAACCTCAACAGCCAACGCCTGCAATATTTAATGATCGGAAAAATCGGCTTTTCTTGTTAAGTTAACGGCATTGGGTCCGGCCCCCAACATCGCCTGTTGCTTTGGCATTAGTTCGAGGAGAGACCATCATGACCGAACACAAGGATTCCAATTCACTGTTGGCTGCAACCGCTCACTGGACGGCAGGCGTACGCGCATGCGATAGCCGGCGAGCAGACCGCTTGTTTGGCGATCCATGGGCGGCGGCGCTGGCGGGTGAACCCGGGGCAGCTTGGCTGGCACAGCGCTCCGAGGAAAGCACTGTTCCCATTGTCATACGCACGCGCTATTTCGATGATTTCTTACTGCGCATTTCTCACCAGGAGGGCATCCGCAGGGTGGTGCTGATAGCCGCCGGACTGGATACACGTGCATTCCGCCTCAACTGGCCGGAGGGAATGTGCCTCTTCGAGTTGGACCAGGCGGTCGTCCTGGATTACAAAGAGGCGACTCTGCGTACCATTGATGCGCAGCCGGCCTGCGAGCGGCGAATTATCCGCAAAGACCTGACCCAGCCCTGGAAGGCTGCTCTCCTGGAATGCGGTTTCGATCCACACGAGCGCTCAGTCTGGTTATTGGAAGGTCTTTTGTTCTACCTTGCCAATGAAGGCGCGGCGCAGATTCTGGATACGATTAGTTTGCTGACCGCACCTGGAAGTTGGTTGGGCTGCGACGTTATCAACAGCGCCATGCTTATCTCACCCTACACAAAAGCCTGGGTCGATATGCAAGCCCAATCGGGCGCTCCCTGGATCGGATTCATGGACGATCCGGAGGCTTTCCTGGCCGCGCGCGGCTGGACGGCTGCGCTGACGCAGGCAGGGCAGCCGGATGCCAATCATGGCCGCTGGACTTTGCCGGTCCTTCCGACCAAGATGCCGAATATGCCCCACAACTGGTTTGTGACTGCGCGCAAGAGCTGACGAGATCAGCGTTGCGTAAAGGTAACATGATCTTGATGAGAGCGAAAGCCGAGGTGACACTCGAAAGGACCTTGTCGCGATTTGGTCCGGCATCGCGCACAGTTGCGTGCGCCATGTCAATCGCTCAGTTCACCATTTGAATTACGAACACTTCTCCGTCGGCGTTGACTACATAGAAGTCGTTTCCCTTGATGGCAAGACCAGTCGGGCGAGATAGGCCCTGTATCCCGTGCGCGGCGATCACCGAATGAGTCCGAAGGTCGATGGTCAGCAGCGTGCTGTAAGCGGCGCTGACGGCATACAGACGGCCGCCGGCGATGGCAGCGCCGGTCACGTACAGTTCGTCCAGAGTGCGTTTCCCGCCGCTCGGCTTCAAGCCGGATTCGGGCGCGAGCGCGGGCACAAATTCCTCCGACAACGTCAGATCGCGCCGGTCAAAGCGCGAGACCACAAGCCGTTTGACTTTTGAATTCGGCACCGTAACGGTGTAGAGCGAATTCGTGCCCGGATCAAAGGCAAGGGACATAGTGTACATCATGCGAGCGCGCACGGTTGTCAGACGGGATCGCGACAACTCTTCAAACTTGTCGAACGACTCGAGGAAGAAACGGAAATTCTTGCCTGCATCCGCGTGGTCGTCCTCGCGCAAAATCACAAAACTCTTGTTCTCGCCGAGCGCCATCACGGTTCGGCCATCAAGAAACGCGACACCGGTGAACCGGCCGAGATCAACCGAAAATCCGGGGTCGACGATCGTGTAGCGCAGAATCTGAGTCAGCGCGCCATTGACCAGATAGACGCCGTTTTCAGTCGTCAGCAAAAACCGATCCGTCCCCGCATCGTATGCCATGTCGGTCACGCCGCCGCGCAGCGGCAGGGAAATTCGTTTTCGCTCCCTGATGGAAAGCACCGGCAGGTTGGCCAGAGGACCGGCGCCGGGATCAGCCGATGCCGAGGCCGCATTCGGTTTTTCGATCGCCCAGCGTCCCCGCAACGAGACCGGCGACGGCGACCATTCATCCAATGACCAGACCCAGTGCTTCGGGTTAAATGAAAAGCGGATCGGATCGCTCTGCCCCATGAAGGGCGGCGGCCCGGTGCTGGCGAACGCCTGGACGATGTTTCCCGCGATCACCGCCAGGAACACCCACATGGCGAGTTTCTCCAGAGGTCTCAGCATCCTCGGCCCGGCGGGCATGCCTATATCCTTCATGACGGTCAAAAGAACTGCCATGGTCACCACGCATACCCAGAAAATGAACAGCGCCCAAGTGTACGTGTGAGCGCCCATGATCTCGGCGCTGAAACCCTGGCCGACGTCGCGCGCCGCATGCATGCCGGTGTGGCGCATGCTCATGAAAACTCCCCATGCGCCCACCAGCACCGACATCCCGATGTATTTGGGACGAGGCCCGTAACGCAACACGAAAAGGCCCAGGAGGGCGATAATCGCCATTCCGGTGCGTTGTTCCCAACACATCACGCACGGTGAATCGCCATAGACGAACCCCAGCAGGAAAACGGCGATACCGATGGGGATGGCGGATAGGATCAGCGCCGTGACGGCAAGAACGGTATACAGAAGATCTCGTCTCACAAGATTCCTCCATGAACGGCCCCGACGGCCTCAGTAATTCACTCCGGGCAAGAGCCCGGTTCGTGTGGCAATACAAAACAATGCGACCATCAACACGACGCTCACGACGAGCAGGCGGAACGCAACCCGTTCCTTCTCGGGCTTGCGCAGCAGCAGATATGCGGTGATAAACATAAGCACGAAGTTTAGAAATTCCACGATTTCCTCCTAGGGCGTAACAAAGGTAAGTCTGACGGAACTCGCCGACGCCTCGGGCTAATGCCGATCGTATGCGGTGATGGGTTGGCGCGCTGGAACAAGCCAGGACCGCGCCAAGCGCGGCCAGTCTATCATTGGAGAGGATTCCTGTTCAACGCAAGGGTAGCTATTGGGGGTTGGGCCTGGCATCGAAATTCCCGGCGAATTCTCATGGTGCTCTCATCTTTCGTTTTGTAGTATGACTGCCGTTACTTCGATGGCCTTCAGCTCGAGGAAATCTCTATGCCGGGAACGCCTGCACTTTGGGTATGCATGCTTGGGATGATGGCGCTGGCTGCCGGTGCCTTCGGGGAGCCACAGGTGCAGAAGTGGCCTCTGGCCAAGGCTGTGGAGATCCCGAACTCATCTCCCTGGGCGCGGCACGAGACCTTCACCCGTGTGATCAGCGGAGTCGGCAGCGGCAATGCCTTGGAATTTCGCGTGCAGCTGTTCAACGCTTTCAACGACACGAATTTTCCCAAACCGGATACGACGTTCGGAACATCCGTATTCGGGAATATCTTCGGCGCCGGGCGGGCGCGCGAAATCGAGATTGCCTTGAATTATTCGTTTTAGGAATCCTGAAGACGTGGACGGGAAGGAGAAGATCATGTGGCTAACACGCTTGACAATCGCCGTGTTGCTTATCTTGGCTCTGGCTACAGTTTCTTCGGCTCAGGGGACGAAGAAAGGCGGGGAGCAGGGGTGGAGGGAATCGTTTGCAGTTGAGAAAGCAAACCTCGCGGACACCGGTAGGAACCCCTATTTCATCCTCGAACCCGGTTACCGCCTGACTTTCGAGCACGGCAAGGATACGTTGGTCGTTACGGTTCTCGACGAAACGAAGATGGTCGACGGGGTGCGAACGCGCATTGTCGAAGAGCGCGAAACCTCGGGCGGACAACTGGCCGAGGTTTCGAGAAATTACTTCGCCATCGACAAGGCGACGCATGATCTCTATTACTTCGGCGAGGATGTGGATGAGTACAAGAACGGCAAGGTGACCGGACATGAGGGCGCCTGGCTCGCCGGGGTCAACGACGCAAGGTTCGGGCTCATGCTGCCGGGAAAACCCAAGCCGGGGGACAAGTACTGCCAGGAGCAGGCGCCGAAAGTCGCCATGGACCGGGCTGAGATCCTCAAGCATAACCGAGACCGCCAAGGTGCCTGCCGGGACCTTCAGCGGGGTCCTGCACACGCGCGAATCCAGCGCGCTTGAAAGCGGCAGCGAGGACAAATGGTACGCCCCGGATATCGGCCTGATCAAGGATGCCGACTTCGTGCTCGCCAAGGTGGAACCGGGCAAGAAGTAGCGCGGCAAACAGCGCCAGGGTCGTTGCTCCGCTGCGCAGCAGCCATGGAGTGCGGCGGCTCGACGCCGCTTTCTGCGGCCGATCTCATATGCGAGTTCTCATAGTGGAAGATTATCTGCCTCTCCAGAAGGCTGCAGCCAAGGGGCTGCGCGAAGCCGGCTTTGCCGTCGATGTTACCGGAGATGGCGAGGAAGGCTTCTGGTACGCTGCCAACAACGATTACGACGTGATCGTTCTCGACCTGATGCTCCCGCGCGTGGATGGGCTGACGATATTAACGAAGCTCAGGGCCGGGGGGCGCATGGCGCATGTGCTCATTTTGACTGCCAGGGACACCGTGGCGGATCGGGTCGAAGGCCTCGATCTCGGTGCCGACGACTATCTGACCAAACCGTTCGCGTTCGAGGAACTCCTGGCGCGCGTGCGTGCGCTTGCCCGGCGCGCCTACTGTGCCAAAAATCCCTGCCTCAGGATCGATGATCTGCGCATCGAGACGACCCTGCGCCGGGTCTGGCGCGGGGACGAGGAGGTGAGCCTGACGCCCCGGGAATACGCGCTGCTCGAGTATCTGGCGATGCGTTCCGGGCAGGTCGTCAGCCGGACGGAAATCTGGGAACACGTGTACGAATTCACTTCGGAGGCGGACTCCAACGTCGTTGACGTGTATATCGGGTACCTGCGCCGGAAAATCGAACGTTCCGGGAAACCAGCGCTGATTCAGACGGTGCGCGGGTGGGGATACTCCCTGGGAGACGGGTCATGATACGGTCGCTCAGAGCGCGCATGCTCCTCTGGACCCTGGGTGCCATCGCGATCCTGCTGGCCGGATACGGCCTGGTGGTGTACCAGGCAATTTGCAGCTCGTTGCGGCGCAATTTCGATGAAACCCTGGTGACGACGGCACGCACGGTCTGCACATTTGTGGAGCGCACTCAGGAAGATCTCAAAGTCGAGATCGACGAGCGCCAGGTGCCCGAATTTCAACGCACCGTGCGTCCGGATTACTTTCAGATTTGGCGCGAAGACGGCCGCGTTCTCGCTCAGTCACCATCGATGCAGGGTGCGCAGCTCGCGCGTTTGGAAGGGCCTCCCGACCAGTTTGTCATGAGGTCCCTGCGGCTTCCTGACGGCCGTCCGGGACGGGCCGCCGGCGATACGTTCGTGCCCAAAGCGGACGAGGATGCGGGAACCGTTGTGGCTCAGCGCAGGGTCACACTGGTCGTAGCGCGCGAGACGGCGGCGCTCGATGGGGAAATCGCGCGCCTGCGCTGGCTTCTTTTTGCGGCCACCGGCGCAACCATCGCTTTGGCGCTGGCGGTCGGGGCGGTGGTCGTGCGCCAGGGCTTGAGGCCGCTCGACCGGCTGGCGGCTCGCATCTCCGCGATCGGACATGACGACCTGGCCGCTTCGATCCCTGCCGACGAGATGCCCGCGGAAATGGCGCCGGTCGCGGAGCGGCTGAACGACCTGCTCAGGCGGCTGGAGGCCGCGTTCCGAAGGGAGCGCGCTTTTTCGGCCAACGTCGCCCACGAATTGCGCACACCGCTCGCCGGCATGCGCTGTACGCTGGAGGTGGCGCTGACACGGCCGCGGCAGGCGGAGGAATACCGGCAAGCCGTTTCCGAGTGTCTTCGTGATCGCCGGCCGTACCCAGAGGATGATCGACCACCTGCTGGTGCTGGCGCGGCTCGAGGAAGGGAAAACGGCGCCCCGCACGGAAGTGGTGCGCATCGGGGAATTCGTCGATTCCGCCTGGCAGCCGTTGGCGGAAGGCGTCCGCGCGCGTGGCATCACGGTCGAGACCCAAGTCCCCGCCGATCTCCTGTGCACGGCGGACCGGGAAAATCTGCAGCTGATTCTGTCAAACCTGTTTGAAAACGCGGCGGAGTATACGGATGAAAACGGCCTGATTACCATAACGGCGGCCCAGGAGGGCGATGCCGTCAAGTTGTCGGTTGCCAACACCGGCTGCAGCCTGGCCGGCGAGGACGTGAACCACATTTTCGAGCGCTTCTGGCGCGGCGACAAGTCACGCTCGCAAACCGGCATCCACTGCGGCCTCGGGCTAGTGTTGGTCCAACGCGCGGCTGCGGCGCTGGGTGGCGTCGTTCGCGCCGAAGCCGCTCGGAGCATGTTTACAATTCACCTGACCTTAAAAGCGGGTCTTAAAGGGCTCGCACCAGGAGGAAATCCATGAAAGTGCGGCTGGCATTGATGCTGTTAGCGATCGTTGCATGTTCATCCTATGCGTGGTCCCAGGCCAAAACCGAGGAAAAGGATCCGGTCCTGAAGCTGTCCCAGGTTCCACAGAAGGTCCAGCAGGCGATTCAGGCATACGCCACGCCGGCTGAGATCAAGCAGATCACCAAGGGCAACGTCGACGGCAAGACCGCCTACGAATTTGCGATCGAGAAAAATGGCAGGAAATCCGAAGTGGCGATCACGCCTGACGGGAAGCTGCTCACCACCGAAGAAGAGATGACGCTGCAGGAAGTTCCGGAAGCGGCCCGCAAAGCCATGTACGCTCGGGCTGCCGGAGGCAAGATCGTATCTGTGGAAAAAGCCCTCGAGGGCGGTGCAACCACTTACGGCGCGGTCATCGAGAAAAACGGCAAGCAGTCCGAATTTACATTCGCTGCCGACGGCAAGCTGGTCGGATCGGCGGAAGAAATACCCCTTGCAGACGTGCCTGAGGCGGCGCGCAAGACAATCTCGTCCAAAGCGGCGGGCGGCAAGATCATCTCCACCAAAAAAGTGATCGAAGACGGCAAGACCGTTTATGCGGTGATCATCGAGAAGGGCGGCAAACAGACCAAGATCTCCGTGGCGCCGGCCGGCAAAATCGTCGACAGTGAAGAAATCAAGGGCTGAATTGCACCCGTGCCCGTTCGGCAGAGCTGAGAATCAAACAGCAACTCATTCTCCCTATTCGTCAAAATGGAAAGCAACTTCGAATAGGGTGAATCCCTTAGTTGCGACATCGTGTCCGACATCCGCACGTCGACCTCGGCTCTTGCGAGGAACTGTTGCAAAGCTGGTTCCCGGAATCTCGTAGCGAATGATCCACGATTCGACCACGACGGTCGAGCTCAACCTGACAGCATTGCAATATCATTTCCTTGAGCTGCCGGCGGGCTCGCTGGATACGAGACTTCATGCCTGATACTGAAATTCGGTTCAGATCGGCTGCCTCACGCTGGCCCATTCCATCCAGATCGGTGAGCTCCAGGGCATCCCGATAGTGAGGAGGTAGCACACCGAGCATCGGCTCTATGCATCTTGAAAGCTCGCTGAGCTCCTGCAATTCTGTGCTGTCCTCTTGGGGAGGCAGTGGCGGTTCGAACTCAGGATCCATCTCCTCCGTCTTCGGACTCAGGCGGTAGCGGTCCGCGATTGCGTTGCGCGTGACCTGAAATATCCAGGCGGCCAAACTGTCCGCCTTCTGGATCTTGTCCAGGTTCCTGTGAATTCGGACGAAGACCTCCTGGACGATATCGTCCGCATCCGCGGGTGCCTTGACGCGCCGCAAGACGAAAGCATGAAGGCGTGCGTGGAATTGCCGCCATACGGCTTCTGTTCTTGCGGCACGTTCTGTCGTCGTCATCGACATGCGCAAGTCTCACTCTGGCTCTCAGTTGCGGGCGGGCAACATGTCACTTTCTCTGAGGCATAGCAGCAGCTTGCCTGTTGCGCTGGGCTGCAGCAAGATCGCTGTTTGGCGGCCTTGCCGGTAAAAAACCGCTTGAGGTTCTGGGAAATTGCCTTATCGTCCGTCGGAGCCGGCTTGGCGACCTCTTCGGGAACACTGTACACCGCAGAGAGGATTGCGTCCACGATCATGGGGACCGGGGCAACGGTGTGTTCCGCACCTCGATAGACCCACACTCTACAGTCAACTTCTCCGTCGCAGCCACAAGCTTCGCCACATGAAGCGCATCCGCTTTCACGGAATTCAAGCGCAATGTCGTGACCGTTGACACGGATCGTAGGCGACGAAATAAAGCCCAATTCCAGTGCTCTCTGTTCTGAGTCCACCAATGTCTTGCGAACAACAACCTCAACGTCAGAGGCTTCAAGCACCTTCGCGACTGACTCAAGGGCGATTGCCAGGTTCGCGTCAGTACCTTTGCAGCGCGTGCACACTTCCAAGTCGAGATACAGAAAATCGATCTCGACCTTCTTGTTGCCGCTCTGAATGGCGGTGGTCATTTTCGTTTCTCCTTTTCAGCAGGGTAGAACCAGCCTTCAACAAGGGAGACGGGACAACCTCGAAAAGGACGCAAATCGCAAATAGGGGCGGTCAGTGGGACGTGCGTGTGCGGTTGCTGGAGTGCCTATGAGCTGCCGGCAGGGAGACAGAAAACAATCGTCACCAATCAATCGGCATTGGTTAATTGACGTTTGTTTTGGGTTGCCTTTGAGCACTACTTCTTTAATTGATCGATATACCAGCTCACCCGGTTCACCGAATCGCCGTGGGATTCGGAGCCGGTGACCTGATAGCGCACGACCCCGTCCCGATCGACGTAGAATGTGGACGGCACGTTGTCGAATCCCATCAGTTTCTGTGCCTGCTCCATCGACACGCGCGCGACTGGAAAGGGGAACTTCGCGTCGTTCAGGTAGCGCTGGAGTCGCTTCTCATCCTCATCGATGCTTACAAGAAGGAAAACGACTTGGGGATCGTTCGAATACTTCGCATAGGCATTTTTCAAGTGCGGCAACTCCGCACGACACCCCCCTCACCACGACGCAAAAAAGTTCAACAGCAAAACCTTCCCCTGCAAGCTCGCCGTATTGTAGGGCTGTCCTTCCAAGGTCGTAAGCGGCAGTTTCGGCAAACGCCGGTCCACCAGGCTCTTGAGAGCGGCTTCACGGCGCGTCTCGCGGCGCCGGGTCAGTTCGCCCTCGAGCCAGGCATCGACACTGCCGGACTTGGACGTTGTTTCGGGAAGGCCGATGCCCGTCAATGCCTGCGTCGCGCGTTGGCGCAGCGGCGCCGGGCCGCCTGACAAAGAGAGCGCGTTCAGGTAGCACTCGCGCGCTCTTTCCGTCTTGCCAGTGGCCCTGGCCAGCTCTCCGAGATGAAACTGGTTCGCGAAATCCGGTCCCTGGTAAAGCTTTTCCGCGTCGCCCAGTTTTGCCGCGGCACCCTCGCAATCCTTCTTCAGAAAGAGTGCCCAACCCGCAAGGTCGAGCGCCTGGGCCTGTCCTCGCGCATAGGAACCCTGCGACTTGCCCGACATCTGGTAGGCGCTGAGGTTCTCGTCGATGAACCGGTCGGAGGCTTTTGCACCCCGTTCGGCGAGAGCAATTGCGCGGTCGTACTCGCCGCGATCGATCAGGGTTTGCGCGCCTGCGAAATATGGCGCTGGATCGGCCTGCGCCTTCGTGCGCGCTTCGATTGCCGCGACGATGTCGCTGACCTGCACGTCGGCGGCGTTGCGGAGCGATTCGATCCTGGCGTCAAGCGCCTTGACTTCCGCGGGCGCCGGCGCGGGATCGACCTTCTCGGCGGCGGCGAAGGCTTCCGCCATCCGCAGCGCTTCCTGGGCGGACGCGCGATTCGGATCCGCCGACAGCGACGCCTTCAATTCGGCGATGGCGCGCCCACGAACCGAAGGCTCATCGTGCCAGCCGGCAAATACGCCCTCCTGCTGCCACCCTTTGAATATGTAGATGCGGCCGAGCGCCTCGTGAGCCTCCGCCGCCCTTGCCGGCTCGTGCGTGGCCGCCTCGAACGCTGTGATGACGGTCTTTGAAAGCCTCTGCGCCCAGGCCGCCTGCCCACGCGCCAACAATTCCTTGCCATTCGTCTGCGCAAAGGCGAACGCAGGCAATGCAGCGATGGCCGCAATAATCAATAGTTTCCGATGCATCCTGCCTCCGCCGAGCTAGTGTTCACCAAAAAATACTACGTCAATGCGCAAGGATGCAAGCATGGTGCGAAATTGAGATCGGCAATCAGCCTTACCGACGCGATTTCACCGCAGCTGGCTTCGCGCTCTTCGGAATGCTCCGAGAGAGATGCCCGGATGAGCCGAACGACTCCAAAATTGCCCAGTGCTATGAATTCAGAGGGATGCGATCCGGGTCAGGGATGTTTCGTCTTTCCCCCCATGGAAGAGCCGGAATTGAATAGCCGCGGCCTTCAGTAGCCGCGTGCCTGGCCGTCATGGCGAGTGTCGGCAACACCGATCCAGGACGTTCCGCGGCGGACGATCATGTACAGCCGTGCGTATTCGGCGCCTGCGCGGACGGGGTCGTAGCCCATTGCGCGCACCGCACCAAGCAACTCCGGCGCGAATCCGTGCTCGACCTGCACGCTGAGGTCCCGTGGTGACGGAAAAATGCGCGGCATCCGGACAGCATCGAGTGGATCCATGCCATAGTCGAGCGTGTATACCATGACCTGCACGATCTCGGTCGGAATGCGGGCGCTCCCTGGCGCGCCCACGACCATCTGCACATCTCCGCCTTTCAAGACGATCGTCGGCGAAATTGTTGTCGTCCGGACACGCCATCGGCTGAGTGATGGAGCGTTCACGTTCGCGTCCGTGAAGCGGAAGCCGGAATCGTTCAAAAAGAAACCGGCCACGAAAGCGCCCGAGCCGAACACAGTGCTGTTCGTTTGCGTCAAGGCAACCGCGTTGCCGTCGCGATCGACGACGCTCATGTGCGTTGTCTCCCCATCCGGCTCGTCTGTGCGGTTGCCGTAGGCATCCCTCGGGCATTCGCCGCCTTGGTCCGCGGGCGGTGCCTGCCCTGCCTGCGACAGGCTGCGGGCCGGAATCTCGGGCGAAGGCCCGTACGGATCGTAGCGGCCGCATTCACCCGCCGGGGCCGAGTTGTCAAAGGGCATCGCGTTGGCGTTTTGGATCGCCGCCGGCGGAGTACTCGGACCGACCAGAGCTTTTCGTTCAGCGGCAAACGCGGCTGACACTATGCCGTTTGCGGGGACGCGCACCCAGTTCGGATCGTTGTTCTGGCTGTCCGCCTGGCCGACGCGCAGCGCGGATACGAGTGTCGCAAAGGCGGCCGCGGATTGCGTCGGGAGCCCTAGCGACTTGAGGTCAATCGGCGCGAGCAGTTCCAGCGTGTGCAAAACTTGGGAACCCTGTTGCGGCGGTGGGGCCGACAGGACGGCACGACCGTGGTAATCGGTACAGAGCGGCCGCTTCCAGCGCGGTTGAAATGCGCCTAGATCGGCTACCTTCGCCGGATGCTTCCCGGCGTTCAACGTAGTAACAATGGCCTCGGCGATCGGCCCTTCATAGAAGCCGCGCCGGCCTTCGCTGGACACGCGCCGCAGTGATCGTGCGAGTTCAGTGTTGCGAAGTATGGCCCCGGGCGCAAGCGGTTTGCCGTCGGGCATAAAAAGCGCCAGTGCGGCGGGATACGGTTTCAGCTTGTCGGCCGAGGACGCGACGAAACCGGAGAGCACCTCTCCCACTGGGAAACCATTCTCTGCCAGGCGAATGGCGGGCGCCATCACGCGCTCGCGCGGCAGTACACCGAATTTTTCGTGCAGCGCCAGCAGACCTGCGACATCGCCCGGAATCCCTACGACACTCAGATCCGTCGAATCTCTGGTTCCTGGTCTCTGGCCAGGCTGCGGGGCCGGAGAAGTGTGCCCAGCCCACGAATCAGCAATTTGCGCAGCATAAAAATCGAGGGTGCCGGCGGTTTGCTGCCGCTTCATCCAGAAGGTCGCTGCACCGCTTCCGCCCATGCCGGACATCTGCGGCTCGACCACGCCGATCGCGAACGCAGTGGCCACGGCGGCATCCACCGCGTTTCCTCCGGCACGCAGAATTTCCAGCCCTGCTTCGCTCGCGAGGGCATTGGCCGATGTGACGACGCCATTTCGCGCTTCAACGCGCTTGCCCTCCTCCAGAGGCGACGTACCGCGTTTCACATTCCCCGCAGGCGGGCGCTGCGCGACTGCCACCGGCAACATCGTGCCCGCCACGCCAAGCATGATTGCGATGATAGCGATTGCGATTCGATTCAAGCGTTGCAAATGTGCCTCCCCCGTCTGGTTACAGGTCCGATTGAGCCGATAATAAAAGGAACAGGTCTTTGAGAAAAAACACTACCTGGTATTTACTGTATTGCTGGATTTTCCTTTATGGGTTCTCCAATTCTGCTGTCAATATAACACGTAATTCCAAGAGCAATGCTGTCCAATCAGGCTCGAGATCGTCCGTGTTCACTCTAGATTTATGGCTCGGTCGTCTTGACAGTGAGGGGTTTGCCTTTCAGCGTGACTGGATCGACATTGGCGACCCGCGTAATCTTGCGTCCCTCGCGCGTGAGCGAAGTCACCTCGACATCCACCTTTCCATCCACCGGCAGGCCGAAATGTACGGGCATGGCGTTTTGGGAACAGTAGCCTCCTCCGGTATCGACCAAGCGGGAACCCAGCAGTTTCCGCGTGCCGGCCGCGTAAACCCTCACTTCGGATCCGGCTCGCGTGTATTTCCCCTTCGAGTCCAGGACCAGCACCTTCAGCGAGTGCCGCGCCTTCTCCGGCAGCAGACGGTTGCGGTAGAGATAATGGACGCCGGCAGGCCCGTTATCGGCGATCGCCAGATCCAAGGCTCCGTCCTCGTTGAAATCAACCCACTGCACACCGTGGGTACCGTCGTGTTTCAGGATGTACGCGGGTGTGACGTCGGTGAAGTGAGTGCCTTCGTTGTGGAACAGGAAATCACGAACGTTGGCGACGCCGGTGAGGTAGGCTGCGACGTAGAGGTCAAGCCGTCCGTCGTTGTCGTAATCTCCCCAGTTCGGCACGGTCAAGTGCCGATCCGGGGCCACTCCCATCTGCGGCGCCACATTGACGAATTTGCCGCCGTCGTTGCGGAGCAGCCAGCTGGGCCCATAGTTCGCCACGTAGATATCGAAATCGCCGTCGTTGTCGTAGTCGCCGACCGCGATGCCGACGCTGCCGTACACTAGCGGCCGGCCGGCCCCGTCGATTTCCAACTCGCGCGCGATATCCGTGAAATGGCCGCCGTCATTGCGGTAGAAGCCGTTCAGGTCGCCGTCCTGGTTTGCCACGAAAAGATCCAGATTGCCATCCTGATTATAGTCAAACCAAGCCGATCCTACGGTCTTGCGCGGATCGGCGATACCCAATTGCCGGCCGATTTCCACGAACCTGCCACCGTCGTTGCGATACAGACGGTTGGGCTTGTCCCGGAACGCCACATACAGGTCCACGTCGCCGTCGTTGTCGAAATCGATGAATGAAACCTGCCGGGTTTCCCCCCAGTCGTCAATGCCGACCGAGCGCGCTGCGTCGGTGAAGTGTCCGTGGCCGTCATTGTGGTAGAGTCGATTGGGCACTGTGGAGGTTCGGGCATAGCCCACATACAGATCGAGATTGCCGTCACCGTCAAAATCGCCCCAAGCCGCGGCGCGGACTTCATTTGAGTCGGCGAGCCCCGCCTCTGCGGCTACCTCCACGAAATGGCCTCTATCATTGCGGTAGAGCCGGCTCATGCCGCCCCGGAAGCCCACAAACAAGTCCAAGTTGCCATCGTTGTCGTAGTCACCCCAAGCCAGCACCTGTGCGCCGGGTTCGGAAAACAACTCCGGCTGGACGGGTTCAAAGGGTTCGCCGGCACCGACCTGCGTGTGATCCGCTACCGGATAGATGATCAATCGTTCTTTTGCAACTTCCTCCACCTTTTTGCGGCTGAAGGCCAGCGGAAAGTGCTTTCCTTCTCCCCACAACGGAGCGAGGTCCGCATAGTGCGGGCTGCCGGGCTGGCCCGAGTTCCCCGGTGTGCTCAGTCCGACTGACTGGTCCCAGTCTTTTGTGTCGAAAACAAACTTGAAGGAAGCACCCGAAAGCTGCTTTGTGCCGGTTTCCGATGCACTGGTCGACGCCATCACCGTATAGGAGTCGCCACCGCGAGGCACTGGCGGGATGGCAAACAGCGCGCGCGTCGCGTCGGAGAAGAGCGGATGAACGAAATCGGCAGTATGAATATTGCCCCAGCGCCACGTGGACAGATCGTCCCCCATCCGTTTGTGGAGGTCCGCAATTGCCTGTTCCATGGCAGTCACCAGGATCCGGTCCCGCGCAGCGGTTGGATCTGTCCCGTAGGCTGCGTCTGGAGATTTCATCCAATTGATTACCAGGCGGATGTCGTACTGGCGATAACTCTCCCGCACAGCATCCGGCAAGCGTGGTGCGTAGGCGAGCGGCATCAGCTTCATCACCCAATACTCGTAGATGGTAGCGGGCACCGACTCGCGATCGAGGACCATGTTCCAGCCGAGCAGGCTATCGATGGCTGCCCGGATTTCGGGTTTTTCTGATGTCACGCCGCGCAGCAGCGGCACTAGTTCCCGGGCGGGCAGCGAAACCGTGTCTTCCTGCAGTCGCGCCAGGTCCTGCACCGAGAACTTCTTCTGTGCGCCAAGCACCTCGTTGATCCGGTCGAAGCGGTAAGGCGCACCGTACCCGTACCCGAGCGGTATGTCATATCCCGGAACAATCTCGGGAACAACGTCGTTGTTTGCTGAAGCGTAGTATCCCTCCGGACGGTTCAGGCTCTTCGGGAGCTTGTCGAAGGGGACAAAGCCCTCCCACTCGAAGTTGCCGTCTTTGCCGGGAACCGGCAGGAGGCCGTCCCAGTTCCTGCGCACGGGCGTGCGGGCTACGCCGACGTATCCGTAGTTCCCAGCAACATCTGCATACACGAGACTGTGCGACGGAATGTACCAGGCCCTAGAGAGCCGCTGGTTGAAATCCTTCCAGTTCTCGGCCTGCATGACGTTGAGAGAGCCTATGTAGCCGGCCCCGCCGGTTTCGGCCCCGACCCAGCGCAGCGCGAACGCGCGGTGTCGTTGCGGGTTTTCGTACAGTACCGGCCCGTGCCGTGTTGCCTTGACTTCGAGCGCTTCCGGCTCGGCCTTGCCCTTGACGTGAATCAATTCCTGATAAACCTGCATTGGGAGCCACTCACCCTTGTACTGATATCGATTTGGGTCTGCCGGATTGGTTTCCTCAACATAGATATCCTGCTGGTCTGCGCCGAGGATTGTAAATCCCCAGGCAACGCTCCCGTTGTGGCCGATGCTGATGCCCGGCAGCCCGGGTTCGGTCGCCCCGATGGCGTTCCAGCCCGGTGCGACGAGGTGTACAAGGTATCGGAGCGCCGGATTGACGACCTCCCGGTGCGGATCGTTGGCAATTATGGGCATGCCCGTCGTGGATTTCGTGCCGCCCACGACCCAATTGTTGCTGCCGAGGTCCGCCCTGAAGGTCCAGCGGATGTCGTTCGCCCCGCGGGCCAGGCTCAAGATTGCAGGTTCGATATCGTTGAGATCCAAACCGGCTGGAATCTCGAGTTTCTTTGCCGGAGTGGTGGGCATCAGTTCCTGGACCTTCTCGAGGCCCATGGCCTTTATCGCCAGGGCCCGCGCAACCTCGCTGGACGCGTTGCTTGACAATGTCCAGCCCGGCATGCGTGTCAGCAGGGTCTTGGCTGTCCAGACGGGCTGCGGCTGAAAACCCATCAACTGGAACTCCACCGGGACCTTGTTCTCATCCAGCGCCTTTTGAATCGCTGCGTTCACTCCGTGCGCGAAGGAATCAAAAATGAGTTTGCCGCCCGGGTGGTATTTCTTGAACTCCTCATCCCAGTCGCCGCGGAAGGCCAGCACGCGGGCAAACTTGTCGCGCGTGACGTATTCGGGGCCCAGGATCTCGGCGAGCCGCCCTTCGCCGTTGCGGCGCCACATCTCGATTTGCCACATTCGGTCTTGGGCGACGACGTAGCCTTGAGCGAAGAAGAGGTCGGCTGTGTTGCCGGCATAGATGTGCGGAATGCCCCAGGTATCCCTTAAAACCTCCACCGGCGCGCGAATGCCGGTCGACATGATGATGCCTTCGTGCTGAGCCAGTGCGGCGCGACCACGCGTCAGTAGGTTCTGTTGCGCGAACAGCAGGAGGGCGCCGGCAATGACGCCCGCCGCAATCATTGTGAAAATGAATGTAGCTCGTTTCATCTGAGTGGCCTCCTCAGTCGGGAAGACGGAATTCAGGGGACTGTGCCATTATATGTGCTCACGACCTCGACCGCACGATGTACTTGGCGTTAATGGGGATGGTTCTGGACATTCAGATCGAAACCGTCGGCGGAATCACCGGAGCACACCCATACTTGATGCCTTTCGGTTCTAGCGGGCAGCAGGACTAAGGCAAAATGGCGCCCCGTTTTTTGCTGTAAGCACAATCGGAATGCCTCCACGCATTCCTCTATTCTGCAAAATCGTTTTGAATTATGATCGCATTTACAGGTTGGCAAATGGGCGCAAGTTGACAGAAAATCCCTCATCAGAAGCCGAAGTAAGAAACCCAGGAGCAAAACGGCAACTTGAACTTCCTTCACGTCTTGAACTTCCTATGCGTCCAACGGTGAGCAGCGCCACCGCGGAGAAGGATGAAGTCGGTGAAATTGACCGTGCGTCCCGAAGAGCCATCTTGGCCGGCAGCATCGGCAACGCGGTCGAGTTCGTCGACTGGAACATTTATGCGACCTTCTCGGTTTTTTTTGCCGATCAGTTTTTTCCAGCGAAAAGTGGGACGACGGCACTGTTGTCGACTTTGGCAGTTTTCGCGGTTGCATTCGTGATGCGGCCAGTCGGGGCAGCAATCCTCGGATCATTCTCGGATCGTCACGGCCGCATGGCTGGTCTGAGCCTCGGCATTGCCCTGATGGCAGGGGCGTCACTCTTGATCGCCATCTGCCCGACATACGCATCCATCGGCATTGCCGCTCCGGGGGTGCTGTTGTTTGCCCGGCTCGTCCAGGGGTTCTCCAACGGCGGGGAATTTGGGGCGTCCGCCACTTTCCTGGTTGAGATGGCGCCGCGAGGTCAACGAGCATTCTTCGGTTCGTGGCAGCAAGTGACGGTCAGCACATCGCACATCATCGTCGCCGGCCTCGGGACGATACTCGCGTTCTTCCTGTCCAACGAGAGTTTGCACGCCTGGGGCTGGCGCGTGGCATTCTTGCTCGGTGCCGTGCTTGGCCTAGTCGGACTTTGGCTCAGGTTCTCCGTTCCGGAGACCGGCGTCTTCACTGCTGCAGTGGCGCGCCGTGGGAATACGCGACTTCATCCGTTCCGCACGATGTTCGTGAAGCATCCGGCTGCAGCTCTGCGCGTTTTTGGAATCACAATCGCAGGGACGCTCACGTACTACATCTGGATTACGTACATGGCTACATACGCCCATGTGTCGACCGGGATGTCGCTCGCGACGGCGTTGCTGGCGAATACGGTCGCCATCGTAGTGTTCACATGCCTCATACCGATCGGCGGGTTGATTTCCGACCGACTCGGAAGGAAACCCACCATGATGATGTTCTCGGGCGGATTCGCCGTAATCGCGTGGCCGGCCCTGCATCTCATGCGGAACAACTTCTGGATCGTGCTGGGAATAGAACTCGTTGGAGTTGTCCTTCTCGTTGGCTACTCGGCGAACCTCGCGGCAGTCATGGCGGAACAATTCCCCACCGAGGTGCGGACCGTTGGCGTGGCGTTTCCATATGCATTGGCGGTGGCAGTCTTCGGCGGGACTGCGCCCTACATCACCACGTGGCTCGCCGCGCACGATGCCGTCGGATGGACTTCGCTGTACGTGGCGGCAGCTTCGCTCGTCAGCTTCGCCGTCTATGCCACGATGCCCGAGACGAACAAGAGGGACATCGCGTGAGCACGGCTGCGGGCAACGCACGGCATGTACTCGGTACGTGCGCGGCAAGTGGGATTGGGCATCGTCCGCGTAAACTCGCATTAGCCTCGAAACCCTGTGGAATGTTGTACCAAACGACTCGTCTCGCAAGAATCGGCGGAGTAAAAGCCATGGATCGGCAGGAACTTCTGAAGCGCCTCAAAGGTCATGAATGGACCGACGTTTCCGATCTGATGAAGGCCATGTTCGGTAAGAGCGAGGGTGAAAAGCAACCAGTCACCCCCCCAGTCGCATCCCCAGTCGCCCCTGCAGTCACCAGGCGGAAAGTGCAGCCGTCAACGGGCGAATAAATGTCGCTCGCCCAGTTCGTTATAGATATCATCATCGAAAACGACACCTTCCCGAGCACAGGCGCACTTTACGTCTTCACGGAAATCGATGGCGGAATAGCCGGCGCTCCCTACTGAGCAATCGCGGATTCGTCGCACGATTTTCTCAAGGTGTTTCTTTTGCCACGCGCGGTTGCTCGGATCCTCGAGGGCTAAGATTTCCTTGATGAAGTAACGGAACGAGTTGATCCTGGTTGGAGTCCGCCGGGAGACTGCTTCAAGGGCAGAGGTAATTCTCTCGGCTGGGAGCTTCCGCAGGCCGTTTTCCTCATACGCCTGGGTGTCCAATTTGTTCCAGCGGTTGCCGGTGGCCTTTTCGTAGGCGGCTCTGACGAGCGCAAAATGCCGGTCGGCGCTCTCCTGTCTCTCTCGCGGCGCAGCCGCGCTGCTGTGGTTTTCCACAGGTCTGCACGCATCCGCTGTGTTTGCGCCCTTTGATGATGATTTGTTTTCTATATCATCATCATGCTTTTCTTTATTGTTGGCACCGTATGCCAGGGTGGCACCGAGTGCCTGGGTAGCATCCTGTGCCGGGGTGGCACGAGATGCCACGGTAGCACCGCATGCCATGGTAGCATCGGATACGATGTCGGTTGCCAGGAAGGGCACCTGATACAGATTGCCCTTGGACGGCCCGCCAAGTTTCGGCTCAACTCTTTTGATCAGCCCGCTTTTTTCGAGATAAGCGATTGTGTTCTGGACCTTTCGCTGCGACATGAGCACCAACTGCGATAGCTTTGCGAGACTGACCATGCAAGTGTCTCTCCTGAAGCCGTGTGAGAGGAGAAAGAGCTGGTAGTAGACAGCCTTCGCATACGGATCAAGCGTCGGGAAAAGGCTGAAGTTGATCGTATTCGGTACGCGCAGTTCTCCTTTGACCATAGCATAGCGTGCCACGGTGGCAGGTGCTGCTACCGTGGCATGTTGTGCCACCGTGGCACCGTGCCATGCTGACCCGTCGTTCCGTGCCACGGTAGCACGTGGTGCCATGGAGTTTTCCACAGGCGCTGCCTGCGGGAATCCGGGGGAGTCATCCGATTCCGGAGCGGTGAGAATTCCATCGAGGGGAGCATATTGTTTGAGAAGTTCCCTTGTCGGGCAGTGCTCGCCCTGGCCCTCCGCGAGATCCTTAGCGATAGTTGCTCTCAACTGTTCCCTGTCTCTTCTGTTCATCCTTCATTTCCTTCTTCAATTCGTTGAACAGCTTCATGAAATCGAACGTAGCGGCGCTCGTCGCGGAACTTTCGATGACACCTTTCCTCATGGCAGTGGCCTCGGCGACGCCGACGTAGCGGTGGATGACTGACTCGAGTACAAGGCTCGATCCGAAAAAACTCTCGACCTCCTGCCGGACGGCGCGATCAAGGTTTTGTCGCCGATTGTACATCGTGCTCAGGACGAGGATTTTCAGCGACGGATTGTGCGTTTCGCTTATGGCAGCGATCGTTTTGAGCAATTGGTTCATTCCCAGCAGAGCGAAGGACGAACTATCTATCGGCAGCAAGAGAGTGTCAGCGACGACCAGGGCATTTACGGTTGCCGCACGCATAGCCGGCGGGGTATCGATCAGGATGACATCAAAGTCGGGCAGGACAGGCTTGAGCTGGCGACGGAGAAGCAGCTCGCGATTGACCTTCTTTGCCTCCAATAGGTCGTCGGCTTCGATGTCGATAGAATTAGGCAGAAGGTGCAGCTGCGGGCGGATCTCGACGATGTATCGGCGCATCTCAAGGGCTTCATTGATGATCAGGCGATGCGCGGTCAAACTGAGTTTGTTCAGATCGACGCCCAGGCCCGCACTGAGATTTCCCTGCTGGTCCAGGTCGATGGCGAGGGTTCGGTATCCCGCCCTGGCAAAGCAAATTGCGAGATTGAGGGCGACGGTGGTCTTGCCGCAACCACCTTTGGCATTGGCCAGAGTGATGACATGTGCCATGGTTTTGCATCTCCATGTTGAAGGCGATCGGTCAGGCGGCGTAAGTTGTTCTGGCCGAACAAGGCACGGCCAGACCGCCTGTGTCAAATGGCTGTGTCAGTCGACTGTGCTAATTCGAGGCCTGTGCTAATTCTGTGTCAGTTCTGCAGCAGAAGAGACCCAAAACCAGCCAACTCGAATTTGTGAAAATGTCTGATTCTTATGGATGGGATGCAGATCTTTAGGAGGCGGTTACGACCGTTTTTACCTTCATAACCCCAAGGTCGGTGGTTCGATTCCACCCGTCGCTACCAATCCACAAGTCATTGTTTACCAAATACATAACGGAACTCAACACAGTTGGGCGGACTCCGTTTTTCGACCACCTTGGCAAGTGCAACCCCACGGTCGAAAGTAGCACCCGGATTCTCGGGCTCATGACGGCATGATAAGTAATTGCTGGGAAAGCACTTCAGAGAATGCCGAGTGACGGAGTTCTGCAGGATAGAAATCACGACGTAGGAAATAAAACCGTTACATTTCGGTCCTTCTTGGTATATCATGTGCAACGTAGTGACTTTATGACGATCGTATCGTTGCACAGGATTTAATATGGACCAGTTTGGTGGCCTCAGTGGTGCATCGCGCGAACGGTTCGCGAGAGTCCTTCGCCAAATCAAAGGGGTTATTGCCGCCGATGATGCTGCAAGAGCGCTGGGCGTCAGCCGGAAGGAAGCAACGCGGTTGCTTGCTGGATGGGCAACGCGCGGCTGGCTGACGCGGGTACGTCGAGGTCTGTTTCTCCCCGTTCCGCTAGAATCATCCACCCCTGACATCGCTGTGGAAGATGCATGGGTGCTTGCGGACAAGGTTTTTGCTCCATGCTACATCGGCGGTTGGAGCGCCGCGGAGTACTGGGGCTTTACAGAACAACTGTTCCGCTCAACCTTGGTCATTACCTCACGCCGGCCGCGAGCACGCCGGATTGATGCTCAGGGGACTTCATTCGTCGTGCGAAGCGTGAGAAAGCGCGCGATGATTGGCCTCAAACCGGTCTGGAGAGGGCCCGTCCGAGTTAACGTTTCAGATCCAACGCGAACTATTCTGGACATGCTCGACACGCCGGCTCTTGGAGGGGGCATCCGATCTGTCATAGATGTGCTCAAATCATATTACGGCTCTCAGCATCGCGACACCCAGATGCTAGTTCGTTATGCCGACCAGCTTGGCAACAAGGCAGTATTCAAGCGACTCGGCTATTTGGCCTCCGTATTTTTCGAAGGAGAACAAGAAATCATCGACGCTTGCCGGGCGCGCCTGTCGGCGGGCAATGCCAAGCTGGATCCTAAACTTCCCGCAGACCGGCTCGTAAGCAGTTGGCGGCTGTGGGTGCCTGACGGATTTTCGAAGGAGGCAGAGCTGTGATCGGCAAGGAAGAAATTCTCGGATTTGCCCGAGAGGTTGGGCTCGACCCAAACGTTGTAGAGAAGGATTACGTTCTCGGGTGGATGTTGGCTGGAATTTCGTTCCATCCAAGAACTCGGGATACTTGGCTGTTTAAGGGCGGCACATGTCTGAAGAAGTGCTACTTCGAAACCTTCCGGTTTTCGGAAGACCTCGACTTCACTCTGCTTGACAGCTCCCATGTGGACGACGCGGTTCTGCGCCCGCTGTTTTCGGAAATCACGCAGTGGGTGTATGAACAATCGGGCATCGAACTACCGGAGAATGAGCGCTTGTTCGAAGTGTACATAAACCCGCGGGCCAAGAAGTCGGCACAGGGCCGACTGGGTTACAGGGGACCCATGCAGCGCCAGGCCAGTTTGCCCCGGATCCGGTTCGACTTGACAGATGACGAGCGGGTCGTGCTCAAAGGCGAGCGCAGACACGTCCACCACCCCTATTCCGACGAACCTGAGGGTGGAATCGAAGTGCTTGCGTATTGTTTTGAAGAGGTGTTTGCCGAAAAACTGCGCGCTCTTGCGGAACGCCAGCGGCCGCGCGACCTCTACGATGTAGTGCACCTTTATCGTCGTGCCGTGGACATAAATAGAGCGTCAATCCGCACCACGCTTGCGGCCAAATGCATATTCAAGGGTATAGCGATCCCTACAGTCGCGAGTTTGCTCTCAAGCCCTCAACACGCTGAGTTGCGTGCTGATTGGGAACAAATGCTTGCCCACCAGCTGGCAGGACTGCCTCCATTCGACTCGTTCTGGGAAGAGCTGCCGTCGGTCTTCGCATGGCTCGAACGCGAAGAGATCGCGCCGCGCCGTCCCGCTATAGGCACACTCCACGCTGACATTGACACTTCGTGGCGTGTGCCGACAATGGCACATTCGTGGCGTGCCGAGGGCATTGCAGCGCCTCTCGAGATTGTCCGTTTTGCTGCCGCCAACCGTCTTTGCATGGATCTTGCTTACCGGGACGAGCAGGGCAGAGTTGGTTCCAGGATTATTGAACCGTATTCGCTGCGGCGCACCAAGGCAGGGGATATTCTTCTTTATGCCGTTCGTAGCGACAACGGTCAGGATCGATCCTATCGTGTGGATCGAATTCTAGGAGCGCGCGCGACCAGCCAGACATTCAGGCCGCGATACGAAGTAGAACTCAGCCTCGCCGTCCCTTCACACGTGCCGGAGATTTCTCGAGCGGGGCGAACGTCGGCTCCTTCTGCGAGGCCAAGCCGAACCTCAAAACCAAGCATGTCTTCTGTACGCGGCTCTGGACAGCTCCGATACGTTTTTCAATGCGTCTCCTGCGGCAAGAGGTTCGAGCATTCGAAGTATGATTCGACGTTGAGGGCGCACAAAACCAAGAGCGGCAGCCCCTGCTCGAGTCGCATTGGATCCTATGTCACGACCAGATATTGAACGAGTAAGACCACTAGCTCGCCCATTCGCGGATCGGGGCGACTGCTGGGCGTATCAGGATTGGAGATGGCGGCTTGAGTTCTGCCTCAGCAGCAGTCCCGCGCTCGCCATAGATGACCACCGGCTGGTCCACGATACCGCTTGGTGATGCGTCATCTTCCCGATTCTCCCCGGCATCGACTACGTGACGGCGGAAATGCGCTGGTTGCGCTGTTATAGGCCTCCGATCAGATCCAAGTGGGCTCCGACCCTATGACGCGCTTCTGCTACGAACCGGTATGGATGCCCGCCGCGGGGATTGGAACTCACGGACTCCAAAGGAGAATCAGATGCACTACGATGAGTTTCGTGATCAACTGCAAGATGCTCTTCACAGCGAGGGACTGCTTACCGGGATTGAACGCGCGAGCGAGACTGTCGACATTGAGAGCATGGACCGGAACTGGCAAGTCTACGTCTGGCGTGGTGAGCGGAAGAGCACCGAACCCTTTAACGTCTCAGCCGAGATAGCCTTCCGCTGGAGTTCAATCAACGCCGCTCGCGGACACACTTGCGAGGAAGACGTTCTCACAGAGATGCTGGGGAGGAGATTACGCATTCCGAAGACTCAGCGGCGCTGGGTACGTGTTGACCTAAAGCTCCACGCTTCTCTTCCATACGGCTCGACAGCTCGGATAACTGACTCGCAGGTCCTCAATTCCTGGACGGCTGCAGCAGGTGAAAAACTCAACAAGCTGCTGACCGATTTTCAAGAGCGGCAAGGGCGAATCATTGCCGTTATGGGAGGCAGCGAAGGCGTCAAGTTCGAGGTTCAATGCAAGACTCAGGAGGAGCTCTCGCTCGCCGGCGCATGGGTCTCGGCTTTTCAGCTGGTTCGAGTGCCACGAGTCTGGGATGACCCTGACCGGCGGGATGCCGAAAAGGGAAACAGCAAGGAACTCGCTCGTCTCGCGCGACGGTTCAAGATGGCATTGGAAGAGTGGATCAGCAGCGTCGTCGAACTCGGGAATTGGATACGCTACTCTCCTCCGCCGCCTGAAGCAAAGCCGCTCGAACCCTGGTTCGAGGACGAAGAGGAGAATGGCGGGCCCGAAACGATTCACTGATATCGGGATAGCCCGGCTACAGAGAATTTCGTCAATTCTCCAAACTCGGCGCCTGCGGGTAACGGAATTCGTGCGGGAAGGCCATCCAGCCTCCTTGACCTACCAACGCTTTCGCCACTTGTCTCGGTAGCTCGGGGGATCCGGAATTGGCGCGTTCGGCTCGACCGACCGTTCTGCTATGAAATTGCTCAAGTCTCCATCTTTGATCTTGATGACACCTCTGAGCCGGCCGTCTCTGCCTAGAGTCACCCGGCCGGAGCCGGACATCTGGTCGAACTCCCACGCTCCTTGCCAAGTGAACGATACGCCGGACTTGGTGGGTTTGCAGTTGACGTAAGCCAGGAGGGCATGCATCCGCAGGCGGTCGGCAGTCCCCGTCAGCGAGATCAGGGCGAGGCCCAGAAGATCAAGATCGTCGTTCACCCAATGCAAAGTATCCACGATACGCCACCAACCTCGATATTCGGATGGAATAGGCTCTTGCATCGTTTCCTCCTGGACAAGAAAACCGGAGCCAGCGGCTACGTTTGAGTGTGGCCGGAGGAGCGCATGCTCTCCTTGACGGTCCGGACAATTATTGCGGCCAGCGTCAGGTGCGTGTTGCCCTGCCAGTCCTCGAGCGCTCGCACCCCGCGCAGTTGCAGGGTAGTCGCCAGTTCGCGAAACTCGGGCGTCTCTTCCTCAGGGACCAAGGGAAAGTCTTCAACCAAGGGGACGTCCTCCTTGCTCTTTAACACCCGCTCCACGTATTCTGCTGCGGCCCGCTCAGGATCACGCGGCGTTCGGACACCCGCGAATTCCCGGGTCAAAGCAGCTTCGGCCTCGCGAGGATCAACTACTGTAACGTCACGGTCGAGCGTCTGCATAAGTTCACTGAGCTTGCCCTCGTTGGCAGCGAAGCAACGGTTTACCAGCCGGCAACGCAACGCAATGACCTCGGACCCGAGGCGCGGTGCAAAGAACCGCGCCCCCTCGATCGCCCGCGGAATCGAATTCGTCTCCAGGGTCATGCAGTTACTCTTCGAAAAACGGATGCGGCCGAGGACGATCGGGCGGTTCTCCTTCGGCACGGCGTCATAGCCGCCCGGGAATCTGAGCGACGCTGCCTCGCCCTGAAACAACCACTGCCAGCATCGCTCCGGGGGAACTTCGAGCATGCACTTCATGGCCCGGAGCCTCTTGACTACAAGGAGACGATCCGGGATCGAGTAATAGAGCCGCACGGGCTGGAACGGTTCGCCGGTCATAGTCGCAAGGAGACATCGTTGCTTTTGCATTTTTTGACTCGCCACCATTTTTTGTCTCCGCATCCTAATCGGCGATTCCACTTGAGGCAACCAGAAATCGCAGATAGTGGAACCCTGGCGGCCCAACGCGCCCTGGATGGGGCCATCGCCAAGCACTGCTCTACTGGTAGCTGGAAATCTGCATCGGGAACGACCACCCTGTTTGCTCATAGAAACCTCGACATGAGTTCTTGAGACCGGCTGTTACAGTCTGGCGTGAATATCGGCTGACGAGTGGCGACGGACCAATTCGTCATAGATGTCGTTATCAAAGGCGACAGCCTCGCGTGCACAGGCGCACTTCACGTCCTCGCGGAAGTCGACTTCCGAGTAATCCGCGCGACCCACGGAATTATCCCGGATCCTCCGCACGATGTTTCCGAGCTGCTTCTTTTGCCGTGCCCGGTTGCCCGGGTCGGAGAGTGCAGCAATTTCTTTGACGAAATATTTGAAGCTGTTGATTTTGACGGAGGATCGCTGACTGACGGCTTCCAGAGCTGAGATTACTCTTTCGACAGGAACCTGGTCGAGACCGTGTTCCGCATAGGTTTCGGAATCGGACTGGCTCCATAGGTTCCCCGTCAGCTTTTCATAGGTGGCCCGGACAGCCGCAAAATCGTAGTTCGAGATCCCGTGTTTTTCTCGCGGCGCAGCCGCCGCGCTGTGGATTTCCGCTCGGGTGGCAGCGCCGACACAGGTTCTACCGCCATTTGATGATGATTGTTCTTTATAATCATCATCATCTTTATTGGTGGCATGTGGCGCCACGCAGGCTCCGGGTGCTACTGTGGCACGATGCGCTGGGGTGGCGCCTTCCGCCACGGTGGTGTCATTTGCCACCGTGGAATAAGGTGCCGTCTTTGCGGATGGCATCGGCACCTGGTAAACGTTCCCTTTTGAGGGCCCACCGAGGATCGCACGCAGCCGCCGGATCAATCCTCTTTTTTCCAGGTAAAGTATTGTGTCCTGGACCTTTCTTTGCGACATGAGGACGGACTTTGCCAATTTTGCCAGGCCGACAACGCAGGTGTCACGGCGGAAGCCGTGGGAGAGAAGGTACAGCTGGTAATAGACGGCTTTTGCGAACGGATCGAGGGTTGGAAACAGGCTGAAATTGATCGTATTTGGCACCCTCAATTCGCCTTTGACCATGGCAAGCCATGCCACGGTGGCATCGGATGCCACGGTGGCGGGCGGTGCCTCCGTGGCAGCGTGCCATGGTGAGTTACTGTTCTGGTGCCACCGTGGCATTGTGTGCCAAGGATTTTTCCACAGGGGGGGCGGGCCTCGGCCGCGGCGGCGTGCCGGCCGCCGGCGTGGTGATGACGCCCTCAAGCGGGGCATATTGCTTGAGCAGTTCCCTGGTAGCGGTATGCTCGCCCTGACCCTGGATGAGATCCTTAGCGATGGATGCTTTCAACTGCTGCTTGTCTCTTTTGTTCATGGCTCATTTCCCGTTTGAGTTCGTTGAACAGTTTCATGAAGTCGAAGGTGGCGGAGCTCGTCGTGGAACTCTCCACGACGCCTCTCCTCATGGCGGTGGCTTCGGCGACGCCGACGTAACGATGGATGACCGATTCCAGGACCAGGCTCGGACCGAAGAATTCTTCGACCTGCTGGCGGATGATCTTGTCGAGGTTCTGTCGCTTGTTGAACATCGTGGTCAGAACGTTGATTTTCAGAGAAGGATTGTGGGTCTCGCTGATCGCGGCAATGGTCTTGAGCAGCTGGTTCATGCCAAGCAGGGCAAACGAGCTGGAATCGATCGGGATTATGACGGAATCGGCGACGACCAGTGCGTTGACGGTGGCGGCCCGCATGGCCGGCGGAGTGTCGATGACGACGACATCGAAATCGGGCAGGACCGGCTTCAACTGCCGGCGGAGCAGAAGTTCTCGATTGACCTTCTTTGCCTCCAGGAGGTCATCGGCTTCGATGTCGATGGAATTGGGAAGGAGGTGGAGCTGGGGACGAATCTCGACGAGGTAGCCGGCGGATGTCGGGCGTTTCGTTGATCAACAGGCGATGCGCCGTCAAGTTCAGTTTGTTCAGGTCGACACCGAGCCCGGCGCTTAGGTTCCCCTGCTGGTCGAGATCAATCGCGAGTGTCCGATATCCGGCTCTGGCGAAGCAGACGGCAAGATTGAGGGCTACGGTGGTCTTCCCGCAGCCGCCTTTTGCATTGGTAAGGGTAAAAATATGAGACATGATTCAACGCTCCTCGGGTACGCTCCTACCTCGTGGAACGCGCCACGGGCGGAGGAAGGTGTAACTGTTGTGTAGCGGTTCTGGCGCCTACGGGCGCAGACTCCGTCCTACAACTTCAGCCGTTGAACCGTGTTTTTGCTGGTGATTTTAGTTTCTGTTGGTATAGCGTCTAGGACCAGTAGTCCTTCATAACCCCAAGGTCGGTGGTTCGATTCCACCCGTCGCTACCAAACCTAGAAACACTTTGAATTCATTGACATAGCGTCGAATCAAACTCTCCCTCCAGTGTTGCGCCCATAACCGGTTTTAGACAGTTTCGTTATGAAATCGCATATCAATAACGACTTTTGCAGTTTGTGGGCCGGCACTCTAAGTGTTGCTATGGCTAGTATTTAAGCGATGGCATCTCAGGAGCTTCAATATATGAAATGCGATTCAGATTTTCTTTGGGGTAGGAAACCCCATGTTCTGAAGTGAGGCCTGCATTTAAATATAAGCGATGCTCGGACTTACAGAACAACTCAAAGCCCAGAGCTGTTTGAGTGCAACGGTTCTGCAACGGTCTGTTATCCTGGCTTTTGTTTTGGACTTGAAACTCAGATCGGATAGTGCGCGCGGCGATCTCAGACAGCAGTTGAAGGGCGGCAGCACGAGAGATTTTCTCGGCCTGTCAAGGGGAAGCTTACGTTGAGATCAAGCTGAGGCTTGCGGGCAGCCTTCGCAATCAAAGAACGCAGCGCCATGTGACCCCAGGCGGATGTGGCCAGGAAATCAAATCAAGTCAATCACGGGTTGCTAAAATGGAGGCCGGCGAACGCTCCATATCGTTGGACTTTCTTGTGCGGACGCTGCTCGCTCTCGGCACTTCCAGCTATGATCTCGGACGCCTTCACTTCGAAAGTCTGTTCCCGTTGCATAATCAAGGGCGCCCCCGTCCCCGTGCGCGACCAGCTGCTTCCGCGCGATCGCGTTGCCGCTCCCTGCTGACGTTCCTCGCCGAAATGGATTTGTTCACCGGAATGCCTTAATGAACAGCGCCACCCGCTGGACACTTTTGAAGGTGAGTGTCCAGGATTCCACTCCAAGATTCCCACCAAGCGCAGGTTCGGTGACCATATCCAAGAGGAGGTGCCCTGCGGCCGCGAAAGAGATACAATTGCAGCTTCGGTCGCAAAGGATAAAACATCGACAGAGAACGGTAGACAAGTCGGACACTACCCGGGAACGAAAGACAATGGCACATTTCACTGCTACACAAGGCCGATACCTGGCGTTCATTCACGCTTACACGGAGCTGCACGGCTATCCTCCGGCGGAAGCGGAAATCGCGGCGGCGCTGCTAGTGTCACCGCCGTCGGTCAATCAGATGGTCATGATGCTTGAGAAGAACGGGCTAATCTCCTGTCGCCCGGGGACGCCACGCTCCATTCGCGTCCTGGTGCCGGAATCGGAACTGCCGCCCTGGGGGAGCAAAGGTGCGGGGCGTTCGGTCTTGTCCCGCCGACCTGCGGCGACAACCGCGGGCCGTCGAGCGCCGATAGCTTCATCTTCGCCGCCAGCGAACTTGTATGTGCTGGCAATCTACCTCGTCGGCGGCCCGACCGGCCCGAAGTTTGCTGGCAAGGAGATCAGCCGAGTGATCGAAATACGCGGCGATCAGACACTGGATCAGCTTCACCAGGCTATCTTCGAAGCCTATGATCGTTGGGAGCAACATGCCTATGAGTTCCAGTTCGGGCGCCGCCCGCATGATCCGGCCGGCCCCAACTACGGCGTAGCCGCACCGACAACCAAGAAGACCAAAGGTGCGGATGCTCGAAAGACGACCTTGGATGAGCTGGATCTGAAACTACACCGCACTTTCGGCTACTGGTTCGACTTCGGCGATGACTGGTTTCATCAGGTCCAGGTCGAAAGAATCGACACTGCCATCCCGACCGTCTCCTATCCACGCGTGACGCGGCGCATTGGAAAATCTCCGCCGCAATACACTGATCGGCAATCGTAATTGAACGGGACCACAGTGCTTGTGTGATCAAGCGAACCGGTAATTCCACTTTTAGCTTGGATCGCGAGCGCGTACCGTGGTCGATGGGAGGAATGCCTGGCGGGTCAGCCAGTTTCTGTAGGTACTCGCCTGGGGCGGCCAATCGTTATGACAGAGGATTTCGCAATGGCGACAAAACGAAGCGGACGGCAAAATAAAGAAGGACAGCGATTCCAGGCTAAACGACTTGATGGAAAGGCTGTCGGCACATTTCTCGCAGGAAGAGATTCAGAAGATCTTCGGGCACTCGCTCCTTGCGCTGGACCCGGCAGGTTTAGAACGGATGGCTGCCGGCCTGGAAACGGAAACGGCAGCAGCTGTAAGGAAAGCACTAAAGCCCACTCGCAGATTGAAAAAATCCAAAGCGCCGTCGCACCCGACTACAGGCAAGACCCGTCAGGAATGGGATTCAGCCTGGCGGGATTGGGATGCCTGCATTTCAGAAACCGCCGATGAAAGCGGCAAGTACGTGCTTCAGGAGCATCACTGGGAACCTCCATACCTGGACAAGTCCGGATTTGCAGATGACCTCGAACCGATTGCTGCCCGGATTCACACTCTTCTTCCTCATGTCTTCGAACGAAACCTCGCGCCCGACTTCAGTTTCGCGCAGGCGCTGCTGAATACGGCGGAAGAGATCGGAGGCAATTCGGAAGATATTGAAGACAGTGGAGAAGGCCTCGCCTTTGGTCCGAAAGTAACGCGCTGCCTGCTCGAATGGGAGTGGAAGCGAGCGCGGCGGGATCACTTGGGAGGGTTCGAATTCCTGGACGGCATCTGCGCGCTCGAGCACTCGGGGGAGGACCTGGGTCTGGATCATTCCACGATCGGGAATTTCATCTCCGCGCTGGAGCCCGAAAGTCAAAAAGAGATGCTCCAAGGGATCATTTGCCATTGCCAATCCGGCCATTGGGCCCGGGCGCTCGAGCCGGTGCACGGAGGGTGGTTTGGTCTTTATAAGAAACTCTGCCGGAAATGGAATCCCGGCCGATTCCTGGAAGTCTGTCAAAAAGGCGTCTTGCAAGACTGGCGACTTGCGCTCCCGGTGATCGACGACCTGATCGCTCGCAAGGCATTCCAGGATGCTGTCGCCCTCGCCGATCAAGCCGCAGCTTCCATGCTCCGCATGACAGAGGGAAAGGCGTGGGATCCGCGCAAAGGGCTCATTCTGAACGAGAGTTCATTCCCCTACGATGGTGAGAAGGACCGCGCGATTCCTGGGCTCCTGAGACGTTGGAATAAAGCTGCGCGGGCGGTTGGAGAGCATGAGACGGCCTGCGCCCTGGAGCTTCAGCTTACCATCCTGCGTGATTGGACCGGCGGTGATGCCGTTCTGCAAGCGCTCCAGCGTGTGCCCCGGGGATTTGACGCAATAGGCGAGAGGATCTACGAAGATTGGACGTCGTTGATTGCCATTTGGAGCGTCGAAGGGGCTATGGACGAGTTCACCGAATCCGAACACGGTTGGATCCGTGGCCTGGTCGATGCGACCCGCGCCGGCACTAAAGGGCCGGCGATGTTCCGCCGAGATCTCCGCCGCTGGATAAACGATATTGGCAAAACACGTAAATCTTTGCGCGATGCGTTCAAATCTCTCGCTGTCCTGACGTTGGATCTGGATTCCGCTTCCGGACTAAAAAAGGCCTCCCCGGCACTGCACCGCCTGCTTTTGCGCGAACCACAGGGAGACCGGCGTGTGACGACGCTTCGGCGGACATGGCTGAAACGGCTGCGCGCGGGCGAACTGCTGCCGGAGGTGATTCAATTCTGGAAGCGTCACGCGGCGCGGCTCGTACCCGATCCTGAACACTCCGCCGGGGATTACCGTGACTGCGCGGAGTGTCTCGCCGTCTTGCATGATTTCGATGCGCTTGCGTGCAAGAAGATCATTGAGCAATGGAAGCTCACGCATAAACGCCGGAAAAACCTCTGGAAAACGCTGGAGCGTACCAAGCTTAATTCGTACTAAGGCGAAGGAAGGACCTGTGGGCCTTCATCGGCTTGTTTGAAAGAAACCGCTGTCCATTCGCAGATGCCCGTCATGACGGCTGCGGACGAATTGAAGATTGAACGAAGCAGCGAGCGGGTTGGCCAGATGGACCATCAGCGAAGAAAGCCGGCCACATGTTCTCGATTTCATACAGGCGCAATGCCGTCTCCCTGAGCAGCAGAAGGGCTGGCGCTGACCCGCGAGAGCATCGGTCCCCTTTCGAAAACTCGTCGATCACGCTTGCGAAGCTTTATGCCCAGAATGCTTGCTCAGCAGGGGAACTCTTGCAGAGTTTCCTCGAGGACGTTCGTGACTTCTTCCAGACTCTCCATCACTTTGCCTGATATGCCGCTTTGAAGGCACAGATTCCGGATGACCAGGACGAGAGCGGGCATGCGGTTGAGATTCCGGACCGTTTCCCAACTCATGGCTTCGTCGGTGTGAAAAAGGCACGCGGTCCCAGTTTTCGAATCCGCCGGTATCGACGACCGACTCGCGGAATGCCTGCCATGCTCCCTGCAGGTCGGAAAGGATGGTCTTTTGATATCCGTGAGGTTCCTTGGAGAATTTCATTGCGTTCAAATCCTCGGTTAATTGCTGAGCAAAACCTCCAGGATGAGCACTGCGTCCTCGCCCAGGACGCAATCCGCCTTTACCGTTCCCGGTCGGCATGCGCTGGCGTTCATCTCGTGTTTCTCCAATTTGACGACGGACGGGCCTCGGCGATGACGTTGAAGAGATTCGCCAGGTAATGCCCTCTCCGTTCCCGCTGATTGTACCTGAAAATCGTATCCACGAGAGGCATATGGGGACGGCCGAATTCCTGCGCGTAGAGCCGGCTGATCCAACGATAATAATTCTCCATGCTTTTCATGTTTTGGGGAAAGATGATGCGGATCAATTCATCGATCAGGGCTTCCGCGCGCTCGTCGAAAAATCCCGCCAGCTTTGCCTGCTTCCCGCCCGGAAGCGGCCTGTACGGCTGAACAAACACATAAGCGCCGGGCAGGGAACGCAGAAACCGGAAACGCTCCACATCCTGCGCCAGTGTCGTGTTGAACCCGTACATGCAAACGAACTCCACATTATCTCTGGCCGTGAAGCCGAACATGTCATATTTGCGGCGCACTTCCTCAAGATTCCGGTTGTCTTTCAGGCTGAAATGATACATGTGGCGGGTGAAACGCACATTCGAGCACTGCAGACGGAGAAGAAGGCCGGCGATATCCTTGTCGACGAATCTGAGGTCCAGGGTCTGATTGAAATTGACTGACAGGTTCCGCCGCGCCATGTCTTCCAGGAAGGCTTTGGCCTTTAGGTGAGCGAGCAGGTTATCGTCCAGCAGGATCAGCTTGCGCCTGCGCCCCGTCACCAGGTCGTCGAGATCACTGACCTGGCGCACGCCACCTTCTTTCAAGGGCACGACGCAGAAAGGGCAGCGGTACGGACATCCTCGCGTGAGAAATCCTATGGCGCGGTCCCCGAGTTCCGGGTAAAGGTCGTAGTCCGCCGGGAGGCTCTCAATGGCAGGTGGAAGACGCATCTGGACATCGATTCCCGTGCCGCCGGCGACCAGAGAATCGCCGTAATACTTCTTCAGTTTCGCCAGGCGATCCAATGTGCATGCCGTCGAAAAGACAGCGCTTGCATATACGCCCTCTACGCCTTCGACACGGGCTTCGCGCCGCGCCAGGATCACCCTCTTTCTCTGATCTTTGAAATAACGGCTCAGCTTCATCAGCGCCAGGTTCGGAAGGCGGCTGTCGAGGTCGAGGAGCAGGATCGATTCTCGCGGCAGCTGGGCCGGAAGCTTGTGAGGCTGTTCCGGTGCAGGTATCCCACAGGTCGCCGCCAGCAGCTCTCGCGGCAAAAGGCCGCGCAATTGTCGATCCAGCGTGACCACAAATTGTGTCCTCGGCAAGAGCGCATCCATCAGCATCGCCCAGTGCGGAAACATGCCTGGCGGGCAAAAGCGGTCGGGGCGATCCCATAATATCAGCACGGGGGTATCCAGCGGAGCGATGCTCGTTTGATGGGCATCGAGCAGATGGCGTACGACATCCAGCACAACTGCGGCTACGCGCTGCTTTGGCGCGCCCAGGTTCGCCCACTCTCTTTTGAAGTTGCAGGCTCTTTCCAGCCAGCCGCTGCTCTCCACTTCCATGTGCTCATGGAGGAGAGCGGCCAGCCGTTGGAGGACACCGCCTGTGGCCGGGCGTTTGCATCGAATCCCCCGATAATGCAACCTGGTAAGGAACTCGACGGGGTCTGTCAGCCGCGCACCGCTTTCGAAAAGTGAGCGAATACGTCTGATGCGGAAATACGGGTCGGCGAAATCGAAATCGTCCGTGTCTTTATGGCAGGTCGGGCGCCCGCCATAACCCAGCAGAAAGAAAGCCGATGACCCCAAACCGGTCTTGGGTTTTATTACGGAACCCTCCGGCGTGAGCCGCTCAAAATCATGTTTGCCGAGCGGGGCAAGACCACCGGCGCGGTCCCAGCGAATGCCCATGGTTGTCGGACCTTGTTTGTCCGGGGAGGCTTCGTATGGAGCGAATAGGGCAAGTACAAGTTCGATCTGCAAGTTTTCTGCGCTGGTGTGGCCGAGCTTACCAAGGTCGAAGTGAAGACGGGGAAGGATCCTCGTGCCGGTGCAAGCCATCGCGATCAGGCGAAGCAGCTCCACTCCCTCGGGACCCTCGTCGAGGATAGTCCACTTGGCAACATTGGCGCCCGTGCGCCTGATCCGCAGCTCGCCGCTGCGGGCATGCCTCGCGTTGCTGAAACTCATTTGCAGGAGGTACATGAACTCACCACGAATCGACGAGATTTTCAGAACCGCTGCATCCGGCCGCAGTCTTACTCGAAACTAATTCCCGCACAATATAAAATTCGAGTGAGCCGACGATGGAGTGCTCCTGAGCCTCTTGGGACGGGTCGATCGCTGGCTATGCGCGCAAGCCTGCCTCGCGGATACGCTTTATTGCGTGCTCTTGCTGAAGCACGTGGATACCGCCGCAGCCTCAGCTTGCTGGCCGGCACGAACGTTCAGATCCCGCAGGTCGCAGAGCAGGGCGATGGCCTCATCGTAATTCTTGGGCTGCTTGGCGGCGATGCGAGAGCCGGCCTGGCACCAGGCCTCATCGCGCACTCCTTTCATTCGGCTGACACATCAAGGCTGCCTTCTAACGGAAGCGGAAGGGCGATTTCCCCGGCCCTCAAGCCTGATCGTCACAAGTTTCATATCCAAGCTGCCGGTAACCACGTCGGCGGCGCTCGAACATGCGTCTGAGCATCGGTACATCGAGGTCGGCATAGTCGTAGATTGCGATCTGTTCTTTCTCGCGATGGGTGCGGTTCAGCCTCCCTGCGTATTGTGCCAGCGTTCCCTTCCACGAAATCGGCAATGCCAGGAAAAGGGTGTCTAATCGGTCATCATCAAATCCCTCGCCAAGGTATCTGCCCGTCGCCAATACCATGCGAGGGTTCTCCTGCTGAAGATTCGCCATGGCGGCCTTCCTCTGCTTCTGCCCCATGCCGCCGGTCAGCACGATCAGATTAGGAATGACAGGCGCAAATAGTTGATGCAGGTATTCCAAATGGGCCCTCCTCTCGGTGAGGATGAGGGGGCAGCCGCCCTTTTCGAGGCAGGACAAGGCATCTGATACTATCATCTGATTCCGCGACTCATCGCGAATCAGAGCCTCGTACATATCGTGAATAGTAAGGCTCCCTAATCGCGCAAGCTCGTCAGGGAGAATAAATCCAGTGTTTCGCACATATACGGTACGCTTGATGTGATCAGCAACTTGCTGCTGTTTGACAGTAACCCGGTGCCGGATGGGTCCACATTGCATGAAAATGATCGGGTGGTGGCCATCTTTGCGCTCAACCGTTGCCGAAAATCCGGTGACGTAGAGTGCCTTCGCCGCTCGCGCGACCTGTTCAAAGCTGCTGGCGGAGATGTGATGGCACTCATCCACTATGATGTGCCCGTATCGTTCAACCAAGGGATTTACCGACTGTCGATGGATTAAGCTTTGCAGAATGGCAATATCGATCAGTCCCGTTTCCTGCTTCTTGCCCGCCCCAATCTGTGCGAGCGTGCCCGGAGGCGGCTTTAGAAATCGGTCCAGACGATTCAGCCACTGATCCAGCAGTTGACGTGTATGGACCAGCACCAGCGTGTTCACGCCCCGGCGTGCAATCAGCCACGCGGCAATAACTGTCTTGCCGAATGCTGTCGGGGCCACCAGCACACCCGTGTCATGCTTCAAAATTGCCTCTGCCGCTCTTTGCTGCGCTTCGGTAAGGTCGCCCTGGAATTGCAGGCTCAGGCTACCGCCCTTGATACGTTTGTCATTGAGGGTTGCCTTGACTCCCAAAGTTTCGAATAACTCGAGCAGTTCTCCGATACAGCCGCGAGGCAGGGCAATGTACTCGGGGAAATCTTCCGCGCAAGAGATCATCCTGAATTTATCGTAGGTTGACAGCCGCATGGCCTGGGCCCTGTAGAATTCCGGATTCGGGAAAGCCGCCATTCGTATGATCCGATTGCGCAGCGATGAGGAAAGTCCTGGTTTAGGGATGTAAACTTGATTTGCCAGAGTCAGGCAGACCTCTTCTGGAAAGGGACCCGTCACCTGCGATTTGTTCCACTCGCCGTGGTGCTTTTGTTCCCAAGGCGTCTCATCTGTCAACACCGAAAAAGAAGAATGGGCCCCGAGTTCCTGTCGGGTACGGGAAAGAGATTGCACCAACTGCTTGATTTCATGACAGGAAAGACGGATCGCGGGAGCTCAAGTGAGCCCACTGATCCGGATAGGGCTCGAAATTCTCGTCCAGAAAAACTGAATTGCCCCTCTCCCTCGGCCTACGCTGAAGAGGCAAGGCGATCAAGTTTCCGAAGCCTTTTCCCGGCATGGTGTCCTGATTAGGAAAGAAACGATCATAGGACTTCAGCGCAATCTCCGATCGCCGTTCCATGGTCTCGGTAAGCAGAAGGGATCCGAGGCTCCGTGTCAGCCGGGCGGTAACCTGCTCTGAAAAGAAGATCCAGATGTGTGCTCCGTTTCCGGATCGAGATCTTTCGAGACTTGCCGGCACGCCATGCAAAGAGCAGGTCTCTCTGAAGGTGCCGGCATCTTCGCCCCAGGCTGCCCCGTCGAAATCTACTGCCAGGAACCAGCAGGTGTCGTCCGGCAGCAAAGGATAGATGCCGATTGTAAAATCTTTGCCCTCAGCTTCGGCTGGTTTCCGCCCCAAAAGGTGGCATCGAATTACCGCGTCGGAAATCGGGATGAACTGACGTTGATCGCAACGACTGCACTTTGTTTTCGGTTTCGTACAAATGCCGGGGAGCTACTCATTCCTACAATCAGGCTGGTAGCCGCTCTTCCCCGTCTTCCAGCTTTCAAATCGCCTGGCGTAGACATCCTCGCGACCGCGAAACAGCGACCGGAAGAGGGAGATTTTTGCCGCTTCGCTTGACTGATTGGAAACACGCCCCGCGGAATATTGCGGACGCGGCTCCGCGATTGTGGGGCGCAGAAGGTTCTCTCTTTCCCTCTTCAGCGAAGCAATTTGATCGAGGAGGAATTGCCTCTGCTTCTCGACATTCGACAGTTCGTCTTCCGCGACTCTGAGTAGCCGGTCGATTTCGCAGAGGCGCTCCTCGGTCATGTTCTCCCCTGATTCTCGGGCCCCCGGGCGAATGACAAGTTCAACCGCTGAGTCCGCTAAGGGCATCAGTTTCCCCCGAATGAGATTCCCGACACAAACACAAGCCAATTTGACGTGCAGGATCTCTGATGGTGGAAAAAGCCCCCTTATATTCTCAAAACGTCCAATCGAGAGTCTCGCGGCAAATCGTTTGACGTTTTGTGGTCTTTAAGGGTATCATACCCGCTATAAATGCACGAAATGCAAAATGAAGACAGCTGATTTCTTTACATTATGGCCGGTTTTTTCTCTGGATGAAGCTGAGCGCAATCTCGCGCCTGCGCGAGGTCGTCGAGGGACGATAGAGCGGCTGAAGCATCATTTAAGCACTGGCAAGCTTAAGCTTGTGTCAAAGGGCATCTATGCCGTGGTGCCCGCAATTGGCGATGCAAAATCCTTCCGCGCAGATGCGCCACTGGTTGGCGCAGCTCTCAGGCCAGAAGGGATCTTTTCCCATCATGGTGCCCTTGAACTCCTGGGGGCGGCACATTCAATGTGGAACCAATATACCATTTACACGAATCGACGGCGCAGGATGCTGAAATTGAACGGTGGTTCCGTCCGTTTCCTGGAGCATCCAGGCTCGTTGCAGAAGGAAGAAGACCGAAATCTGGCAACTCGCCGGATCGAGCGACAAGGACGATTGCTCAGGGTGACCGGACCTGAGCGAACGCTTGTAGAAGGATTCAGGCGACCGTCATTGGTCGGAGGGCTGGAGGAACTCGTGCAGTCTGCCGCCGGATTCCCCGTTCTGGAACTTGGTTTGCTCGAAGAGGTCCTGCGTCGTTATAAGATCGCCAACCTCTGGGCGGCAACGGGCTGGTTCCTGGAGCGATATCAAGAAGCATTTCACGTTCCCGACGCTTTGCTTCACAGCCTTGAGAAACGTCGTCCTGGTTCCCCGCAGTATCTTGAGCGTAACAGCCGGGGAGGCGCTTTAGTGCCCAGGTGGAATCTAATCCTGCCTCGCTCGATTTTGCAAATGGGCACAGCCAATGAAGCTTAGCCTTGACTACCTCAAGCGATGTTCTGCGGAATCCGGACATCAGGTTGCTGCTCTGGAAAAAGTCGTTCGACTCGGAGAACTTGCTGCCGACATTGCTCGCCATCCGCTACTGGGGAATGCGCTGGCGCTAAAGGGAGGGACGGCACTCAACCTCTGCTTTGGCCCGCCGGGACGGCTGTCGGTTGATCTGGATTACAACTACATCGCGCACGTCGAGCGGGAGAAGATGCTGGCAGCCAGGCCAACCGTGGAAAATGCCGTAATGGAACTTGCCGAACGCCACGAATATCGTGTTCAGAGATCAGCCGATGCATTTGCCGGCAGAAAAATATTCTTACGCTATCGATCGGTACTCGGGCACGAGGAGCGCATCGAGGTCGATCTGAACTTCCTGTTCCGCCTTCCTCTTTGTGCGACAGAGACCAGGGCTGTTTGGCAGCCAGGCGATTTGGACCAGCCCAAAGTTCGCATTGCTGGTCAATCTGAACTTATTGCCGGAAAACTGCTCGCGCTCCTCGATCGGTGTGCAGCTCGCGACGCATGGGATGTAGCGAATCTATCAGGAGCTGCGGTACAGATTCTCAATACCTCCGATTTTCGGGCTCGTTTCATCGCCATATCGGCAATTCTTGAACATCCTCTCTATGCTTACGGGCATGACCGGTTGCAAAATCTGCTTTCGGACCGAGTCGTTGCCGAGCAACTCTTGCCGATGCTGTCATCCAATGCGGATGTTTCCGCCACGGATATAGTAGAACGCGCCTGGCAGAGAGTAGAGCCTTTTGTCTCTTTGGTTGCAATTGAAAATGAATATTGTTCTGCCGTCCAGCAAGGAAATCTGAAGTTGGACCTGCTTTTTCCTGATGATGCCGCGGAAACGGCCCGTCTTTCTCGTCACCCCGCGATACTCTGGAAGATTGAAAATGTCAGGGCTTATCGCCGGCGAATGAAAGGGAGTCCAAGTGCCGGCGAGCCCGTGCAGGAACCGGAAATAGACTGAGAGCATTGAGGCCGAGGAGCAAGATCGAATCAATGGGGCGCTAGGATGGAACTCCATAAAAATGTTTTACCGGTGCGAGGATCGGGCCGGTCGTCGCAATCAGGCTTGATGGCAGAAGACTGCGCGATTGTGGACGCAATGAGTAGCACCCAAATACGAGGAACGGAATATGCATAAAACGTATCGTGGTGGCTGGCACTATGACTCGAAGGCATCGGTCTTGCGGCTTGAGGGGACGCAGATGAGCGGCGCCTTTGTCGACTATGAAGTGGATCTCGGAGCCTGCCGCAACAGCGCCGAGATTCTGGATTGGATCGCGCAAGTGGCCAAGAAGATTTGGATCACTCCCGAGATTGTCTACGGCCTGGTCGTTGCTCTCGATGATTTGCTTGATCTGCAGGCATCTATCTGCGGCGGCGGACTGGATCGGGACATTGATCCATCCGCCGTCATTAGTTCGCGTCTCTCGACTGGGAAGATCCGGGAACAGTAATGCTGGCCGTCCTATATTGGACCGAAGATGGAGCCGCGGTGAATCCTACAGGGGTAGCACGAAGAGCTTTTTGCAGGATCGGGGCCTGTTAATTATGCAGCCGGTCGACTTGTGGACCGGGCCTTGGAGTTGCCGAATTCCTAACGTCGTTGCCTTCGCAGGAGCCATCGCTTCATCGACCTTTGTTGGAAAGGTCGCAGAGGAGAGCTACTGTGTGCGCGCGTCCTTCCATTCGCCCTTGCCGTCTGCAACCGAGCGCGTCGTCTTCACTGCACAGTATATTCTGCTGTACCCCGGAAGCCCGAGTGGCACTCTCTCAGGAACCTACCGGAAGCACCGGCCCGGATCGCCGCTTACGAGCGCCCTGTGAAATACGGCCCTTGCCGGATTACTGGACCGAATTTGTATTCGAGGCCCACGTAAGCCACCCGAGCGTCCTCGCGGGGTTGCCCGACGTTGCCGAGAGCCGGCCGCATTCAAGTGCCCTCAATGCGAGCAAACCCGCAAGGCCGAGGTCTGTGATCAGCGAGGCTCGGCGCTGACTGACGCCATTTGATCACGGTATTCGGACGTGTGCGAGTATGTCATTCTCGGGCCACCTGCGAGAATTCCCTTGCTTCATATTCCAACTGACGGCCTGCCGGCACAAAAGGCGGCAGAAGCCGCGAAATCCGCATCAGCCCACCAATTGATTGTAGAGATCATTGTCAAACTCCACGTCCTCTTGGGCGCATGCGCATTTCACATCCTCGAGAAAATCGATGGCGGAACAGCCGGCGCCGACGTACCTGTCTCGGATCCTCCCCACTATCCTCTCGAGCTTTTCTTGCGCCAGGCACGATTGCGCGGATCAGGGTTGCCATGATCTCCTTGACGAAATAATTGAAACTGTTGATCCTTGCCGGCGTTCTCTGGGAGAGGGTTTCAAGAACCGAGATTATCTTGCTGGTCGGAATCGCCTTGAGGTCGTTTGTCTGGTAGGCTTCGGTATCCGATTTGCTCCACCTGTTACCGGTTGCCTTTTCGTAGGCGGCTCGAACGAGCGCGAGATCACCGCAGGCAGGAGGCTGTTTCTCTGGCGGCGCAGCCGTGCTCCTGTGGTGCTTTGTCGCGCCGCTGGCAGATACGATAGCTAATGCCCCCTTTGATGATGATTTTGTTTTTAAATCATCATCAAGTTTTTCTTTATTGTTGGCGCCGGGTGCCAGGGTGGCATCGGATTCCACGGTAGCCGGTGGTGCCACGTCGGCATTGCGTGCCAGGGTGGCACCCTGTGCCTCGGTGGCATCTGGTGCCACGCAGGCGGCAGGCGCCAGTACCTGGTAAAGGTTGCCGCGCGACTGCCCGCCAAGCCTGGATTCAAGCCTTTTTACCAGTCCGCGCTTTTCAAGGTAAGTGATTGTGTTTTAAACCTTTCGTTGGGACATGAGGACGGACTTTGCCAACTTTGCAAGGCCCACAAGACAGGTATCCCTCCGGAAGCCGTGCGATAGAAGATAGAGCTGATAATAGACCGCCTTCGCGAACGGATCGAGAGTGGGAAAAATGCTGAAGTTGATCGTATTGGGTACCCGTAGTTCTCCTTTCACCACGGCATATTGTGCCAGGGTGGCACCTGGTGCTGGGGTAGCATGCTGTGCCACCGTGGCACCGTGCCATGCAGGATCGTCATCTCGTGCCACGGTGGCACGTGGTGCCATGCTGTTTTCCACAGGCCCTGGAACTCCAGAAGGAACCGGAATTCGCGGAGTCAGCTGAGAAACCACCCCCTGTAAGGGAGCATACTGCCGGAGAAGCTCCCTGGTAGCTGAGTTCTCTCCCTGACCTTGGACCAGATCTTTAGCGATGGAGGCTTGCAGCTGTTCTCTGTCTCGTTTGTTCATGTTTGATTTCCTTTTCCAGTTCGCTAAACAGTTTCATAAAATCAAAAGTCGCAGGACTTGTGGTCGAGTTTTCCAAGACTCCTTTCCTCATGGCCGTGGCTTCGGCGACGCCGACGTAACGATGGATCACAGATTCAAGCACCAGGCTTGCGCCGAAGAATTCCAAGACTTTCTGTCGGATCTCCCGATCCAAATTTTGGCGACGGCTAAAAAGGGTAGTGAGCACGAGAATCTTCAACGCGGGATTGTGAGTCTCGCTGATGGCAGCGATCGTTTTAAGGAGCTGATTCATGCCGAGCAGGGCAAAGCTACTGCTGTCGATCGGTATGATTATGTTGTCGGCGACGACAAGGGCGTTTACGGTTGCTGCCCGCATGGCGGGAGGCGTATCGATCAGAATGACATCGAAGTCGGGTAGAACCGGCTTTAGCTGCCGGCGAAGGAGCACCTCCCGATTGACCTTTTTCGCTTCGAGGAGATCATCTGCTTCGATGTCGATCGTGTTCGGCAGCAGATGGAGCTGCGGTCGGATTTCGATCAGATACCGGCGGATCTCCGGCACCTCTCTTATGAGCAAGCGATGGGCAGTGGCGCTCAGTTCGTTCAAGTTCACGCCCAATCCGGCGCTGAGGTTGCCTTGCTGATCCAGATCGATCGCGAGCGTCCGATAGCCGGCTTTTGCAAAACAGACGGCGAGATTGAGGGCCACAGTGGTTTTGCCGCAGCCTCCTTTTGCGTCTGCTAAGGCAAAGACATGTGCCATAATGACTTAGCACCTCCTTTGGTTGTGTGCAGACAAGCCACAGGCAGAAAGAGTGCAACGGTTGTGCAACGGTTCTGCTGCCAAAAGGAGCAGACGCCGTCCTAAACCGCGACGTGTTGAAGCGTAATTTTGTTGGTATTTGTGGTACGTGGTTGAGGCCGTTTAGTCCTTCATAACCCCAAGGTCGGTGGTTCGATTCCACCCGTCGCTACCAGTTCCTTCCTGTGTCAAAATCGAACCTAACTGCTGAGATTTGTCAAAGTTGCGTTGATGCAGATTGCTGCGGAAACGGACCGGCGCATGAGCCTGAAATGTGCGTTTTTTCGCCCACTGCGCCCAAACTCATTTCGCCTCTTCCTTGGAGCTCTTCTGAAATGGCAAATCTGTGCGCTTTTTCGCCAGGCTCCGGACATACAGCTGAGTCTTCGCCAGAGCCTCGGTGATGTCGCGGTCGTCGGTGATAGGGCGGGTGACGGGCAGGAGTGCATCCGCGCGGCGAGCTTTGAATGAAGCAAGCAGGAGCAAGATGGCGGCTTTGCCGCACGAAACCCGGCTTCGTTCCCGCCCGTCACTTGCCCCTTTTGCCCTAAGGGCGGTGGCGCCGTCGTCTCGCGCCAGGTCAATGGCTGCTATTTCCAGATCGCGCGAGCGTAAAGCAGCACGTACACGGAAGAGCCAAGCTCTATGTGTTGAGCTTTTGCGGCTCTGTTTATGCCTGATCGCCTAAGCAACAGGGACATTGCCCCATCAGCGATGCACTCATCGGGGCAGTTCAGGCGTTATTTGTTTCCGGACCGACCCATCAAGGCCTTTGCCGGATGCCTGCAATTAATAGCGCCGAACCTCCGGAGCCTGCGAAATGCACCTCGAGATTCATCAACCGGCGTACCGTCGATTGACTTGCTCACCGCTACAGTTAACTAACAGCCAGCCCACATTAGTTGCCGCAAAACAACATTTGTAACATCGGGCAGGAAAAATTTCTTGCCGGAGCACATGCGATGACTTCCGTGGAAAAGCTGCACAGCTGGCCGATTTGAGAGCAGCTATGTTTGGTTCCACGTGTGGCCTCTCGTCGGGTGATTCCTTCTCCCGGGCTAACGTGCACGATTGATGACCCTGACAACGGCCGCCTGGGGAGTCTCTGCTGGCCTCGTTGACTCCGGGAGAAGCTGGGCTGCAACCCTGGACTCGGCATGAACTCCTTATCCAACTTGAAGTCTTGCAGCTGGTTAGGCACATTGAGCCGAGTGGGAGTTCCGGATACACCGCCAACGCCCACCCCGCCAATTATTTCGCGAGTTCTGTATACTTTACGTTAGACATAAAGATTCGCGCTGGTGACGCTTGACAATGCGTATATTGTTATAATATACACTATGATATGGCAGAATTCCCTGGAGAACTCGCGAATTGCATAGGATTTGATTGGGATGCCGGTAACGCGACGAAAAACTGGGATCTGCATCGAGTCAGTCAAGCTGAGTGCGAGCAGCCATTCTTTAATCGGCCAATCCTGGTAGCCGTCGACGCATGTCATTCCGTAGAAGAACGGCGCTATGCCGCCCTTGGTCAAACAAATGCGGATCGGCGACTTTCCGTGGTATTCACGATTCGTGGCAGGCAGGTTCGCGTAATCTCAGCTCGCAACATGAGCCATCGTGAAAGGAGACTCTATGAGCGCTCGCAACAAGCCCGTTAAGAAGCCAATACCACATTTCGCCTCGGAGGATGATGAGCGAGAATTCTGGAGAACGCATGATACAATTGAATACTTCAACTATAACAAGGCTGTTCGTGCCACATTCCCAGAACTTAAGCCGTCCACGATGACCATCTCGTTGCGTCTGCCTGCTTCGATGCTAGAGGAACTCAAAGCACTGGCAAACGAGCGCGACGTCCCATACCAATCATTAATGAAAGTATTTTTGGCGGAACGAATTGCTCGTGAGCGAGGCATTGCGCGTAAGGTGCCGGCCTGATGTCTAACTATGCGCTCCAGCGGCCGCAAAAAGCCGCGCCGCTGAACTTCTTCGTTCGGCTGCGTGCCCGGAGGATGACGTGATGAGCAGAATAGGCGACTTCCCGTATCCGGTAAAGAAAGCGGCCTACGAGAGACAGGGTGGCGTGTGCGCGTTCTGCGGAGCGAAGCTGATGCCTCCGTGGCCTAGTTCGGAACCGCCGAAACATGCGCACTCTGGCGAGGCCCACCATCTCCGGCCGCTTCATCATGGGGGTACCCCTACGGCCGATAACTGCGTGTATCTCTGCTATGGCGATCACAAGTTGATGGGACATGGCATGGCGCCATTTGACATCGACAAGCAGGGTGGGGATTCGCGCACTTGGGTTCGACTCTCGACGGCAGACTTCCCGTTTTGGAAGAAGAGATGAGGCCGCTGATGCAAATGCGAATCATCACAACGTGGAGGCGCGGGCTACCCTTCCAGAGCCGAACAAACCGCTTCAGCGGTCGGGGCGCTTCGCGATCCGTCGCTGAGCGCCGCCGTTGGGCGCGTCACAGGAGGACGTTGCGATGGCCATCCGTGTCGTGAGGCTGGGAAGCGCCCGAAGCCAGGGCGAAGGGCTGCGCATCGGAACAGTCCGCCGCCCACCACGCGGCGTACCCAAGTCTGAGTTCGCCTCGCAGAACTGGTATGACGTTTGGTTTCCAATCTTGGCGCCAAGCGTCGAAACACTAAAGCTGGGGCAGACGGCCACCACTCCCGCACACTGGGCCGCCTTCGTCAAGAAATACCGGGCCGAAATGTCGGTCCCGGAAGCCCGCCACACCCTCGCGCTCCTCGCCGCGCTGTCCCATTACAGCAATCTCTCAGTCGGATGCTACTGCGAGAACGAATCCCACTGCCATCGCTCAGTGTTGCGGATGCTCCTGGCCGAGCACGGAGCCAAGCTTGAGTAAGCGTTGTACTGAACCAAAGGACGCCCCGCCCTTCAGCAATCGAACCTGCTTGAAGTGGCGCGGAGAACCAAAGAAAAGCACGAGCGAGGATTGCAATGAAAGAAAGAAAAACTCGGAGACGGCACGACTACAGCGGTTCCAGCTTTGATGAGTTTCTGGATGAACAGGGCATTCGGGAAGAGGTCGAGGCCGTCGCCACGAAGCGTGTCCTATCCTGGCAGCTGGAACAGGCGATGAAGGAACAGCAGAAGACCAAACAGGCCATGGCCCGAGAGCTTCACACGAGCCGGTTGCAGCTCAACCGGTTGCTCGACCTTCAAAATACAGCCGTCTCCCTTGAAACCATTACCCGCGCCGCCAAAATTCTCGGAAAGAAAGTTATCGTCCAGATTGCCGATGCCCCGATCACCCGCCGCGGGCAGTGAAAGTTACGTCCGCACCTGGACATTGATCCGCTGCTTTATGTTGGCGCGTTTGATTTCGTACGGCTCAACTGCTTAGGGATAGTCCAAACAAGCTGCAATTTTTGTGATCTGGTCTCGGCTCCGAAGGGTGGTTCAGCTTCCGGGCTATGCCCTCCGCAACCTAGCCATCAATACGGCATGTGTGCCAATTCAGATTGTCTCAACAGAGAGGTCCACCCCAAAGGCGTGTGTCAAGACTCCAGTTGCGGCAAAGTCGGATTGCATTAAAATGCCATTTGTGGTCGACTCTAAGTTTCGGAGTCACGTCTGACGAACCGAAGTTAACATTCCCATATATCGGAAGCTGCCTGCCTTCGGGAGAGATTTGGCATCGGGTCGATTTTGCTGCTTGTTCTACCTCCGTATCGAATTTCTGGTACGGACGGCGCCGGCCCTCGTTCTCCTCCCAATGAGCGAACAATCCGAAGCGTCGCAACCCACTCGCGCCGGTGATCCATCGACTGAATAGCGCCGCTTTCGGCCGGATGGAATTATTGGGAGGCACAGGGAGCGCTTGCCTAGTGCTGCCCATTCCGGGAGCACCCATCAGGCGGGCATAGAACTGTCCGATGGAGAGCGCGTACGTGTTGGATGGCCGCCGGTTTCGCTAGAGGTCTTTGAGCTTGAGCTTCAGATGGCGAGAGCAAGAACGACATAGAGCCACGAGGGAATTCGGGGCGCGCTTGGCAATCTCGGCCACGACATCTTGACCATAAAGGGCGCTTGGGTTTTCAGAGCGCGATGGCATAATTATCTCAGTCTTTGATTCTCGGTGCAGCACCATTTCAGGCGGCCTGAGACTTGGAATTCGAAGTAATTCCAAGTTGTCTGCGGGTGGGACGTACCCGCGGCCTTCAAGGGGGGAGATCATGCTTGTTTTGCGAATCGTTTTCGCGGTATTAATGGGGGCAGTAAGTTTGCGGGCGCAGGTACCGGGTACGAATTCTGATGCCGCGCCGGCATCGTCTGGCCAGATCAGCGCGGCTGCCCTTGCATGCTCCAGTGATCGTCCGGGTCTTTCTTCCAGCAGCCGCGTATGGATCCTGACAGCCGTTAGGGCGTCAGGCAATGCAGCCCCAGCGAGTGTGGGCAGCTTCAAAACGAGTTTCTCGATCCCTCGGAGGCTGGTCCAGCCTGGCAGTAAATCGCCCGCCGGTTTGATGGCGGGATCGTCTTTGGCGTTCTTCGATCCTGTTGCATCCACGCAGGTCGCGCCGCCGCGCCCCAAGGCTGTCGTTTACAGCCATGCCTATGAGGTGAGGGCCAGGATCCACAAGTACGCCAGTTATGCCACACTGCCAATCTTTGTTGCTGAAGCCACCGTCGGACAAAAACTCTATAACAACGCCGGCTCCTCCGGTTCTCTGCGCTCGGCTCATTCGGCACTGGCCGCAGGCACGGCGGTGCTGTTTGGGGTGAACAGCGTGACGGGTGTGTGGAATTTGCTGGAGGGGCGGAAAGATCATAACGGACGTGGCAGGCGGTTATTCCACGGTATCCTGATGCTTGGCGCCGATGCAGGATTTGTGGCCACCGGGGCCCTGGCGCCCCACAGAGCGGAGCGGGGAACTCTTCGATCCGACGGAAATGCTGCCACGCATCGGGCTGTGGCACTCACTTCCATGGGAGTTGCGACGATCAGCTACTTGTACATGCTTTTTGCGCGATGAGGGAAATGGGTCAATTCTACTGACAGGTCTTACGGCCTGAGCGTTGTGCTCAACTGGCTGTCCGCCCCGGGGAAATAGGGTCCTTTAGGAAACTGGGACACCCACCTATTGTGCGGTTCAGGTTGATCGGTAAACGCAAAATATGTCAGCGTCCCGAGTTGCCTCACCAGCCCGCCTGAAGAGCGTGGTTCGAGAGGTATTGGATAGATAAAAGTGTGCACAACTGCTCAATCTACTGTTCTTCGCATGTGGAAGCAGACCTAATCAGTGCCACCACATGTTTCCATCTCAGATGGGCCGGTCGGGAATCGTGAAGAAAAAGTTCGCACCCTTATCGGGCTCTGATTCCGCCCAGATCCGGCCTCCATGCCGCTCGACAATTTTCCTGCAGATAGCCAGGCCAAGTCCCATCCCGGCGAACTCGTCCTGAGAGTGCAACCTCTGGAAGGGTTCAAAGATGCGATCCTGTTTGTCTGGCTCCATGCCAATTCCATTATCTTGAAGCCATATCAGCCACCCAGTCTGCTCCTTCCGAGCCCCGAACTCGATGACCAAGGGTCTGGCGGCATTGCGGAATTTCAGAGCGTTTCCAAGAAGGTTCTGAAAAACTTGAGTAAGTTGTCTCTGGTCGCCCATGACCGTTGGCAGTGGGTTATGGATGATCGTGGCCTTGGTACCTTTAATCTCCGCTTCAAATGTAAAAAGTGCGTGCCGAAGGACATCATCGAGATCTGTGGATGCGAAGGGATTTTTGCTGCTTCCGACGCGGGCATAGTCGAGCATGTCGTGAATCATTTCATGCATGTGTTTAGCCGCATCCAGAACGACGTTGATGCAATTTTGGCTTTCCGGGTCGAGCTTTCCGCTTTCTCTCTTTTTGAGAACGTTCAGATAATTCGAGATGACGACAAGAGGCTGCTGCAGGTCGTGTGAGACCATCGATGCGAACTGTTCGAGATCGTGGTTGGAGGCTCGAAGTTCATCGGCCATTTTGCGGTTGGATTCCTCCGCCTGTTTGCGCCAGGTGATATCGGTAATCGTGGCCAGCACGAAAATTCGATCCGGAGCACTAATCGGCGTAAGGCCAATTTCCACAGTCACTTCAGACCCGTCTTTTCTCACCGCGGTTAAATCCCGTCCGGCTCCCAGTTCCCGCTGCATCGGTTCTGAGAAAAACTGATCGCGCAATGATGCATGCCTATCGCGTATTCTCCGGGGCACAAGCACTTCCACTGCCATCCCGACCAGTTCCGACCGGTCGTAGCCGAACAGAATTTCGGCCTGGCGGTTAACGAGGGCGATGATTCCGTCTTTATCCACCATCAGGAGCGCATTTGGCGACGCTTCCACAAGAACCTCAAAGCGATTATCACCAAAGGGCTTGCCTGGCATTCGTGGCTTCTCCATAGGTTCTATTGTTGTTCAGGAATTTCGAGTGCGGGATTTCAACACCGGTAGCTCCCCATATCTGCTCTGCACGATCACCCGCCGACCGCACTACTATAATGGGCCGAACCTGCCAAAGTGCAAGGGATCTTCCCAGTTCAGCAGATCATGAAATTCCGTTCCAGAAAGTTGCATGCTCTGGGCGGGTCTTCATTTCTTCACGCCGTATTGGATTGTGGCATTTGATGCGAAGCGTTTGTATGCCCCGTAGGTGATGGTCTCGTCGATGTGAACCGTATCGGTCTGGAAATGAAGCTGACTCTCGGCATGGGTCCAAACGGGGAACCAATATTTCTTGTCGATGATTTGGCGGATGGTTTCAAACTCCGGAAACTGATTGTCCTTCTTCTGAGGGACGGGCTTTCCTACGGTGCGCACAATCTGAAGATCCTCTTCGTCGACCCAAATCCTTCCCTCAAAATACATCTTTCCACCTTTCATGGTTTTGGGCTTTACCGAAAACACATAACAATTGAGGTCATCGATTTTTTCCTTCCCAACATAGGCAAGGCCGTATTGGGGCAACTCCTTCTCTGTCAGTGCAAACGGCTGCAGATTATTGATCACCTCCTCGTCCTGCATGGTATAGACCACACTGCTCAGGCCCCCGGCTCTCCGAACCACGAGAATGTCCCGCGTCCCATCATCCTTGAAGACTATTTCGGAAATCGTCTGCATTGCTTCGTGCTTTGGGATCCCGTTCACTGCGAGTACGCGCACCTCGGCGTCCTGATGGTAGGTGTACTGCATCCATGCTTCGTAAAACTCGGTTTCTTTGGCTGAGAACGCGCGGATAATTTCGTCGGGAGTCAGGATCTTTCCATTATGATCATCAACCTGAGGTTTGGTCTGTGTCCCAGTCGCCGACTGAGGAGGTGACTGAGCCCATAGGGCCCCCCCCAGCACCAATATCATGGAGAAAAACACCAGGCATCCAGTCTTCACACTTGTACCCTCCCCCCTGGCTCTAAAGATGCGCAGAATTCCCAAAGGGTTCATGAATAAATCATAGTCGGGATCGGAGGCTTACACATCCATGCGACCGAATCAGCTCGGGCCGGGATACAAACAAGGTGGATAGGGTAGGAAATGAGGCAATAAGCGAGGGTCTTCAGCTCGTGCCTGACGGAACACTCCAACAGAAGCTCTGGCGATCGCCATCTTCTAAAGGAGCCTGGTGTCAAGCCTGGAAAATTTACTTTTGTCCTGCTCCCTTCGGCTTGCTGAGGCGCGCTGACAGAAATAAATCTGCCGGGGCCACCCTCTGCATTCTTTTGAAATATGCGATCAGGCGCTACTTTTTAGGTTTCGGATAGGTGCTGATTCCGAACAACTGGTAGGGAGGGCACCATCCTGCCAGCCCCGTGATCAGAGGGATCAATCCAAGCAGGTACCAGTGGTTTCCCGGGCCCCAGAATGCCAGGCTGGCGATCAGTGCGCCGCCAATAATGCGAATCGATCGTTCGACTGGATGAATGTTCTTTCTCATTTTTCCTCCCAGTGATCAGTCACGAACATTGGAATGGGGTCGGCCACGGCAAGTTGAATGGTAGCCCCGATGTACCTCTCGACCCCCCTAAAATCGAGCGTGCGTGCACTCATTGGCCCTGTCTTTTCGTTCCAGGAAGGCCTCCGAGAATTGGACCGTGTACGTCTAACTAAGTTCGTATACACCGGACTCGGGAACGAATGCAAATAAAAAGTCGCCCATATTTTGAGCCGGTCAGTCGCAGCCCAATCTTAAGCCTTCGGACTTGAGATTACCTGACGTTTTGTGGAGGCACAGCGCTCAACAGCTTGCCATCGAAGGTGCCAAACACTGAGAAGCTTGTGACCGGCAGGGCGGACTGCACCCGGATATACCCGCCCAGTTGACCCGCGGAAGAGGGAACCAGCTCATACAACAGTTTCGCCACCTTTTGTCCCGGCTGCAGCTGCGTCGATGCGGAACCGACCTCGATCCCATCTGCGGTAAAAACTTGCAGGTTCACTGTTGCAGTCGTCGGGTTGGGGTTGATGATCGCGACACCGGTATAGTACCCCGGGTTTTGGGCAATGTGCGAGTACACGAAGTCCTGTAAAGGCGTTATAAACAGGGGGAGGGCGGTCGATCCAGTCCCGCCGGCCGACGTAAAGCGCACGGAACCGACCATCGGGGGCACATAGCTGAACGGACCGAGGAAGGAGGGTTCGATGTCGACCCGGATGTAACCCGTTGTGAGAGAGCTTCCGAGGGCTGGGAAGAGCTGGTCGACGGTTTGGATGGATTGCTGCCCAGCCGAAATCGCGAGCCTAACCGGGCCACCGCCAATCACTGCGCCGGAATTGTCAAAGGCCGTCAGGGTAAGGTATTCAGTGATGGAGGGATCGGTATTCACAAAGTTCAGCTCGGTAGCGTAGCTGGGCCCGCTGACGAAGTGCGCGACGGTCAATGAGCTCCGCGGGATCGGCTGCTGGCCTCTCAGGACGTTCGAATCCAGCCCGTTGCCGAAGTTTTCGCTGACCACGAGTCCTGCGTCTGAGAGCCCCGTCACGTACCCGCCCGTGATCGAATTCAGATCGAAACCGGCAAACACCTTACTCGCATCCTGGATCAGGGTCGCGCCCGGCTCTATCGTCAGGTTCGCGGTCGCTTTCAAAGAACCCGCAGAGTCGTAGAGCTTCAGGGTGGTTTTGGCCACCGTGTTTCCGGAATTGAAAATCTGCAACACGGTGCTGGGGGAATCACTCTGATGCGATACCACGGGCCACACCCAGGACCCCGTCGGCGTCAGTTCCGCGGTCGCGCCATCCAGACCTTTTCCGGAAAGCGTACCGCCTTCCAGGTAAAAGCCGGGCAAGATGGCAGTCGCGCCCGTCGCCACGATCGTGCCCGCAGTCGAAGCGTTAAAGTTGGCTCCGAAGATATCGGTGGCTAATTTAGCGAGCTGCCCGCTGCGCGGCAACTGCAGGTTAACCGGATTGGTAACACCGGGCCCCGAGATGAGTTTCCCGCCGGCGTCGAATGCGGAAAGGCTGACGTTCACGCGGTAGGGGTGCGGGTTCGTCATGGCAATGCCCGTATAGGTCACATTGGAACTCTGCGACAGGAAGGGAAACGCCAACTTTACGGTCCCCGGCTGAAGATCAGATTCATCCGGCACGGGGCGTTCAATAAACCTGGGTATGTCCGTCGAAGGGGATTGAGAATTCGGCACTGCTATCCCGATCGGAATCATTGTTGCCTGGAATGTCAGCGTGGCAGGGCTGATCGGAGGATGAACCGTCACGGTAACGTGAAATTCAAAAGACTCCAGGGTCTGGTCGCTGTTGAGCGCCCCCGCGAAGAGGTAAATGGCCGAGGTCGATCCGTCGCTTCTCGGCACCGTTTCGGGTTGGCCTGAAACCGTGGCAAAAGACGCGCCGGTCTCCATGGAGGTCGCCGTCGCGGCGTAGGTCAGAGTCACGCCTGGAGGAACGGAAGGAAACGGACTGATCTTTATCTCCAGGGGGACGGTTTGACCGAACAGTCCGACCGAGCCGGAAAACGCTGACACATATCTCTCGGAAACGGTGATGGTAACATCCGTATCGACTGCCGATCCATTTCCCGGAGTGATGACATTATCGGGAAGAGCGACGGCAAATGGCTGCTGAATGGAACCAAGGACAACCACAGTGCCCTGACCGGCCAAAATGGCATTTCCACTGGAATTCAGTGCGCTGATCGTTGCCGTGACATTCGTGTAGTTCTGCCCTGCCAGTGCGACGCGGACTCCTGCGATGCTGATCCGGTTCGCCGCGCTTCCCCCCGCCGGCACATCGATTCGGAGCGTGTTGCTTGACCGATCAAGCGCGGGCGATGAAGCAATGCCTGACAGCCCGCCAGTTCCGAGAACAGAGATTTCCGCGGCTGAATTGTTGGTAATTGTTGCGGAGTACTGCACCAACAGCGACGCAGCGACCGTACTCCCTGAAAACACGGTTAGGCTAATGGCGCCGGTCAATTCTGTGACACTGATGTCCGCACCCGTCGTGGAGGACGACGCTACCGCGAAAGTGGCCTGGCCGAACAAAGGTGCGGCAGATAATATGGCGACACTGATGATCAGTGCGACAATGATGAAACTCTTTGAAATCATTGGTTGATTTACCTCCGTCCAGCAAACCCTCGAGCTTCTGGATCGTCATCCCGCGTGGAGGCAGCTGGAGATATGCTAGCGCACCGGCTCCATGAATTGATATGCCCGAAATCACAAAACTCACGGGCAGCCCTGGGCCTTTCCTTTGTCAGTGCCTCGGGCGGGGTATGAGTCCATGGAGAGGACGCCCCATTAGTTCAAATCTTAGTCCATTTCGGGGACAGGCGCCATCACCTCGAAATTCCCAGGAGAATTCACTTAAGGGCGGCCACAACGCCGATGTTGGCAATCGTCTCACCTTTGGTCATGGAGGGCATCGCCCGGATGAACAGGACCACGCCGGCCACCGATGAGCGCACATCCAGAATCCGGTTCCCGACGTAGTCGGTCAGATATCCTACCGGCATTCCTTCGGCCACGTAGGTTCCGCGCCGGACCAGGGGATAGAAAATGCCGTTCCTGTCACCCGCAATCGTCTCGACCCGGTCGATCCAAACCGGATGGTCGATGCGTTCGGGTTGACCAGGCAGCATCTTAAGGAACCGCATCACGCTCAGGCAACCCCGAGCGAGCGCCTCCACGTCCTCCGGCTCGACCGTGCCGGCATGTCCGGCCTCGACCGTGATCGAGGGCTTCCCGCGCGTGGTCGCCGTGTTTTCCAGGTACCTCGAGGCCGCGGGATCCTTCGGGCGGTCCGTGGAGATGATGATGTGGTCCAGGCCAAAGGCGAGGACCATGTCGCGCGACACCGCATCCTGACGTTCATTGCCGGTCTTGGTCCAATAGCCGTAGGGGCGAAGGCTTTCGTCGAGGTCGCCGCCGTGAATATCGATCAGGTGATCACACCGCTCTACCACTTCTCTAGTAATCAGGTAGTCTGCGCGCTCGGTTTGTGTGCCGCTGCGATTTCCGGGAAACATCCGGTTCATGTTTTTGCCGTCGACCGGATTGAGGTGGGGAATCTTCTGCTCGAATGAATTGACGTTGACCAGAGGCAAGAGAATTACCGTCCCCGATACCGTTGCCGGGTCAATCCGGTTGACTAGAGATTCCACGGCGATGATGGATGCGTATTCGGTCCCGTGCAATCCGGAGACAATCGCAAGCACCGGCCCGGGCTTTGCGCCCCGGATAACCACGACTGGAATGTTCAACGCTGCATCGTTGCCTGCCGGGACCTCAATCGCTCCCGTTGCCCTATGTCCCGGCTGTGCCGTTGCGGTACCCACGGTGAAGGGCTTTTCCTGAGCAGCAATCGAGGCCACGGTCGCGGCCAGCAAAACACCGCCCGCCAACCAGAGTGTAATCTCTTTTCGCATATAAGGTCCCTCCTCAAAGGATTTCGGGTACAGGCGCGAATGGCGCTTAGTTAAGGCAGGATTCTCCTCTCGCCCTTCCAGGGCTCTGGCTCATCCTCCCTAGACCCCCCGGGCGGCGCTGCGCTTGCCCGGGGCTACTGTCTTGCGCGCCTCCGGCGCGGGTTCTCCCCCTAATGTACGGGGCTGCCATCATGCCCATGCCCCGGGCAATAAGAAAGTAGCCGGGGGCAAGCGCAGCGCCGCCCCCGGTTAGCCCGTCACACATGTAGAGCCCCGGCGGGGCGAGAGAAAACCATATCAATCTCATGCTGACGCAGAGATTGGCCATTCGGGACAGGCGCCATAGACTTGAAATTTCACTGAAAACAAGTTCCTTGAATCGCGAGTAATTTCGAGGTTATGGCGCCTGTCGCCGAAACTCACTCTAACTCAATTGGGTCAAACCCGGAATCCCAATGTTTCGGGGCGTCGCGTGTCAATTTGTCTTCCCTTCGCGCGCAGGCCGGTGATAAGAGTTACAGTTTCGCAGAGGAGGGAGCCCTATGAACCGAATTGTGAGAGTGTCCGCACTGATTTCGTGCCTGATCTTATATTTGATGGTCCAACTGGCGGCGCAAACCCGGCCGCCTGGACAGAATCAGCAAAACCAGCCCGCGACCATGTACTTGCTCAAGCCCGCCCGGGTCTGGGACGGAGTGGCGGATCAACCGCACGAAGGCTGGGTCGTCTTTGTCCGCGGCGAACGGATTGAGACCGTCGGTCCTGCGGCCGAACGTCAAGTCGCCCGCGGACGTCAAGGTGATCGAAATGCCTGGAACCACATTGATGCCGGGCCTGATCGAAGCCCACTCGCACGTCCTGTTGCACCCCTACAGCGAGACTTCCTGGAACGACCAGGTCGCGCACGAATCGCTCTCGCTGCGTGTGGCGCGGGCGACGAACCATTTGCGCAGCACGCTGCTGGCCGGTTTCACGACGATCCGCGACCTCGGGACGGAGGGGGCCGAATACGCCGATGTCGGACTCAAGCAGGCGGTCCAGCAGGGAATCATTCCGGGACCCAGGATGCTGGTCGCCACCCGCGCCATCGTGGCCACGGGAAGCTATGGTCCCAAGGGCTACGCCTCGGAATGGCGCGTGCCCCAGGGCGGGGAGGAGGCCGACGGCGTCGACAGCCTGATTCGCGTCGTGCGTGACCAGATCGGCCACGGCGCCGACTGGGTCAAGATCTACGCCGATTACCGATGGGGCGTCAACGGCACGACCGCGCCCACATTTTCCATCGACGAAATCAAGCTGGCCGTGGAAACCGCCCGCAGCAGCGGCCGGCCGGTTTCGGCGCACGCCACAACCGCGGAAGCCATGCGCCGCTGCGTTCTCGGCGGGGTGGAAACCATCGAGCACGGCGACGGCGGCACCCCCGAAGTGTTCCAGTTGATGAAAGAGCACGGCACGGTCCTGTGCCCCACCGTTTCAGTCGCCGGGCCGAATTCGGCGCGCAAGCGCGCCAGCTTCAAGGCCGCGCTCGATGCCGGCGTGACCATCGCCAGCGGCAGCGATGTCGGCGTGTTCGCGCACGGCGACAATGCGCGCGAAATCGAGATCATGGTGGGCTTCGGCATGCCGCTCCTGGACGCCCTGCGCTCCGCGACTTCGATTGACGCGCGCGTGCTGCACATGGGAGATCAAATCGGCCAGGTTAAAGCCGGCCTGTTCGCGGACCTGATCGCGGTCGACGGCGATCCGACCCGCGATCTTTCGGCGATCCGCAAGGTGCGCATGGTCATGAAAAACGGCACCTTATACAAACAAGGAGGAGAACCGGTGCAGCGCTAGCGGCACCTGACATTAAACATGACCGTCTCCCGGCCTGACGGCCGGGCCTATTCCCTGGCGGCCCTTCGGGCCTCCATTAACGCTCCAGCAGCGATGAGAAGCAAATTTCTAAAGCTAATTTGGACAAGCGTGGCATAGGATAGCGCAGGACTTCGGCGGGCTCCGCCGCCTCCGCCCGGGGCTGTCCTGTGCCGCGCTTTCAGGGCTCCAATTCCTGAAACCAATCTGGAGCAGCCCTCACTAACATAAAGGCGAGCATTCGCATACCGATCCCGTCCAGGTGGGTACGGTTCAAATATCCCGGTGATGCTGAATGGGCACGCTCGCCGGAGACAGTTCCATTCGGAAGTAATATATTCGCGGACACATAAGCCGCCTTGTCCGCGACCAGCGATTGCTTCCCGGATGTGAGCCTCTGGCGGCATGACCGGATACAAGCTTCTATCGGAGCTTCAGGAGGGGTGGATGGCCGCGATCTGGCAGGACATTCGATATGGTTTCCGCATGCTGGCACGCAAGCCGGCGTTCTCGGCGCTGGCGATTCTGACTCTGGCTTTGGGCATCGGCGCAAACACTGCCATATTCAGCGTCGTGGAGGCGGTGCTTCTGCGTTCGCTGCCGTTCCGTAAGCCGAGCCAGCTGGTGCAACTCTGGCAAACCGAGGGCGCCCCGGGCAGCTTTCCCTGACCGGCCAGGATTACCTGGACTGGCGCGCACAGAACCGCACCTTCGAAGATATGGCGGTCTACAGCTATCAGGAGAGCTTCAATGCGAGCGGCCGCGGGGAACCCGACCGTGTGACGGTGGTGGAAACTCAGTCCAACTATTTCTCCCTTCTCGACGTCCCGCCGGCCATGGGAAGGGCCTTCCTACAGGGCGACCGGGCATGGCAGAACCACGAGGCGCTCCTGAGTCACGGTTTCTGGAAACGGCATTTTGCCGGTCAGGAAAGCATCCTGGGAACCTCGATGGAGCTCAACGGCCAGCCGTACAACATCGTCGGCGTGATGCCGTCCTGGTTCCGGATTCCGGCGGGCGCCGATCTGTGGATCCCGATCGACATGACGCCGAAGGCACTGGGCGGGCGAGGCACGCACCACCTGCGCGCGATCGGCCGTGTGAAGGAAGGGATCTCGATAGATCAGGCCAGGGCGGATCTGCTCATCATCAGCACAAATCTGGAAAAGCAGAATCCGGGTACAAATGACAAAGTTCATTCCGTTGTGGTTCCTCTCAGCGAGCAATTGATCGGCGCCTCCCGCACTCAGCTCTGGATCATGTTTGGCGCCGTGGCGATGGTGCTGCTGATCGCCTGCGCCAATGTCGCGAACCTGCTGCTGGCGCGGGCGACTGACCGGCGGCGCGAAATCGCCATGCGCGCCGCATTGGGAGCCGAGCGGCAGCGCCTGGTGCGCCAACTGTTGACGGAAAGTGTGCTGCTGGCGCTGCTGGGCGCCTTGCCCGGAACCGCACTCGCCTACCTGTGCGTTTCCCTTCTGGCAGACGCACAGCGCCTGCCATTTCCTCAACCGAATCCCATCGCGGTGAATCCGCTGGTGCTTGCTTTTACTTTCCTGGTGAGCATCGCCATCGGCATCCTCTTCGGGCTCGCGCCGGCGCTCCAGGTTTCCCGGATCCGCCTGATGGACGAACTGAAGTCGGGCGGCAAGCTTGCGAACACGGCCGCGGCCCGCGGGCATTTCCTGCGCAACGCCCTCGTGACCGTCGAAATCGCCCTGTCGCTGGCGCTGCTCGCCGGCGCCGCGCTCCTGCTCCGCACCTTCGTGAATTTGCGCGCAGTGGACATCGGCGTAAACGCAGATCAAGCCCTGACGGCTGTGATCCAGCTGCCTGAAAAAAAGTACCCGGTTCCCGAGAAGACCTGGGGATTCTGCACTCAGCTCGTGAATTCACTCGCGGCGGCGCAAGGCATTCGCGCCGCGGCCTTGACAACGGAGTTGCCGCTCCTGGGCGGGAACAACGGTACTGTGCAGATAGAGGGGCTGGCAGAGCAGGCAACGGCAGGCATTCTCGTCGAATCGATTGCCGTGACCCCGGACTATTTTCACGCGATCGGCCTGCCGCTGATTCGCGGACGCGGCTTCACCACAGAGGATATGAAAGACATCGCGAGCATCGTCCGCAAGCTGATCGATGCTCAGCCGGGCGCGCAACCCGGGGAGCAGACCGCGCATGTCCAGGCGACGGCGGTGATCAACCAGGCGATGGCACGGAGATTCTGGCGGGATCAGGATGTCATCGGAAAGTTCTTTCGCAAAGACGGGATTCGATTCGCCATCATCGGAGTTGTCGGCGACATCAAGGTATTCGGGTTGAGGCAGCCTCCCATGCCGCAGGCGTATTATCCTCTCACCTGGCGCATCGGCACCAACGGCGGCACATTCAACATCGTCGTCCGGACCGCCGGGCAGCCTCAGGGAGCGGCCGCCGCGGTACGCAACGCGGTGCGCTCACTCGACAGCAGCCTCGCCGTTTTTCAGGTGCGGACAATGGCCGAAATCGCCGCCGACTCCATGACCAACGACAGCCAGCAGACGTTCCTGCTGGTGACTTTCGCGGCGCTGGCGCTGATCCTGGCCTCCATCGGAACCTACGGAGTCATGTCGTACCTCGTGACGCAGCGGACCGGCGAAATCGGGATTCGCATGGCGCTGGGCGCGGGGCGCGGCGCCGTGCTCTGGATGATCCTCCGGCAGGGATTGGCCCTGGCGATTCTGGGCGTCAGCATCGGCCTGGCCGGAGCTTTCGCCACTTCGCGATTCCTCGAAAGCCAGTTGTACGGCGTCAAGCCGAACGATTCGGTCACGCTGGCGGCAGCCGGCGCGATGATGATCGCCGTGGCTGCGGCGGCATGCCTCATCCCGGCGATGCGGGCCATGCGCGTCGAACCCGTCATCGCTCTGCGCCAGGAATGACTGCCGCACGGAGCGTCAGAGAGGCTGTGAAGGTTTAAATCGGCTCGGTTTCTGAAGGGGCGGCTTGTGCATCCGTTTTGAGGGCTTTGGCTCTTTCTATCATGCGCTTGACTTCTGAGTTAGCACGAACCGGGATAATCTCTATTTCTGGATGCTGCCTGGCAAATACTCTAAAAATCTCGTCGGCAAAGGATTGCCCAATGGCAGGCACATCCGTAAAATCGAACAATACTGTCTTGAACAGTTCGACGCGAGCTACCACACGTTTTGCCTGCGAGCGGGAAATCAGCCTATCGTTTCCGTATTGCGCGAGCTTTACCGGAACGACCGTCTTGGTAAAACCAAAATCATCGCCGGAAGTGAATTTATCGAATGTTTTCTTTAGCGTTCGTGAGGTGTGATTGTTCAGTTTGAGCCAAACCGCCGTACCCTGGCCGGGATTCGTCCGCTCGATTAGCCAATCTTCTGCCTTACCAAATTCATGAGAATAAAAGACGCCACCGGAAAGAATATCGAACGAGTCGAATATCCGTGACGTGAAAAAGATACCCTCTCCGGTGTGGTGGATGGGATCGGTTGTGACTTTGCCTTTCGCCAGCTCGAAAATGGCATGGCGCTCGTCCAATAAATTCAGGGCCTTTTGAATCTTCCGGAAAATCCCCACTCCGTCATCGATGATTGCCATCACTGTATTAATGGCAGTCTTTCCCAGCAAAACGGTAATTTTTGAGCCCTCGGAGTGATCCCTCGCATTGTTCAGCATTTCTGTGACGCCATATTGCCAGATATGTAAAACGTTCTCCGGCTGGGGCCCGAATACCTTGCTGATGTCGCTCCGCCAGATTAAGTCTTCTTCCAAATCCGGCGTCATCAGGTAATCTCTCGTCCACTCGACCTGTGGCGCCAGCCTATAGGATCGATTTCGGGTTCTGCCCTTTTCGTTAAGAGCACCCTCCGCGGAAAGCCTTTTCAGATGCTTATTCACCGCCTGTCGACTGATCTTGAAGTGTTCGGAGGCCACCCTGCCAATGCGCGATGCATTCTGCTGGACGTTTTCCAGGATGAATCGCCGAATTTCCTCGCCCCGCCTGCGCACACGAGTCATGGGCTACTCCTCCCGAGATCATTGTCAATCTTACTTTTGTTATTGTCAACTCAAAGAAAATTATTGTCAATCTTATTTTTCATATTGGCAACATAAATCTGTGATATTGTCAATTACATAATTCTTAATGGATGATATTGTATGCCTTGGCAAACCACTGCAACCGTGCACCGGAGGCTTGGCTCTGGCCGGCTATATGAACCCGGTGGCGGGACACGGGTGGCCATTCTCCTGGGATCGCAGTTTGATCACAGTTTATTTTAGGTTCCTTCCCGGCGCGGGCTCGAAACCAGGACGCGGGATTCCCGGTCCGATGTCCCCCCTTTGGTGTTACCTTTGATCTGGAGCACTTTCCCGGCCGGCGGGTTTCTACCGCGGACTGGATTGCAGAGAGTCATTCTCGTGGACATGGGGACGGGGCGAAAGGCAGGTGGGCACAATATTGTGATGTTATAGACGGCTTAATCCCTCGCTTATATATGAGCAACGGCGCTCTTTTTGTTTTATGATCGCGTTCGTGAAGGGGATAACTCTATGCGCCACCACATGCGATTGCTCAGCGTCGTCCAGGCTATGGCCCTGACGTCCGTCTGCGCTTACTCTGCTGTCCGGACCTTTGAACTCGGGTCCAACGGCGAACTGCTTGCCAGCCCGCCCCGCCTCTCGGTGGGCGATCAATTTCAGGTCAAGATCCGCAAGCCGCGTGGATCCAGTCCGCACCTGTGGCTCGCAGCCCAGTTGCTCGACGAAGTCCGACAGCCATCCGGCGAAGTGGAAAACTGGCAGGGCGCTAAGAAGTTCACATGTGAGTCTGATGGTGATTTCTGCAATTCCGGAGTGCTGAAAGACCTCGTCGGGAAACAGCACAAGATGCTGCTCTACGCCGTCTTCGGCAGATGGGAGGAGAATGTCCCGGATACCAAAGCCCTCGAAACCAAGCTTGCTGAAGCCAGGATCGCGCTGACCGCGATCGACGACGGTATAGCCGACAACAACCACCAGATCTCCGATCTCACCGACCAGGCCAAACAGTTCCAGGGGATGTCTACCCCGGAGGCCGTTGCAAACATCCGCAATCTGCAAGCCCGAATCGAAACTCTCCGCAAAGTAGTCGCTGCCGATAAGCCCAACCGCGCCGCGGCCAAAGCTGCTCTCGACACGGCCGGTAAGGCCCTCACGGATGGCCTCCTTAAGTCCAATCATGTTATCCGCGCGGGCGCCATCATCATCGGCTCCCGCAGCAAGGTCGTGAACTACCACCTCCTTCGTGGCGGCGGCCCCGCCATGCCGGTGCGCCTCGAACGGTTAGCGGATTACCCGGCATTCCAGCAGGACGACGAGATCTGGATCGACATCACCAATGTTCGCACTGGGAGTATGCCGGAACAATTCAACGTCAGCGCCAACCAGACCGTTGAGGCGGCTCCCAACACAGCACCAGTCCGCCCCTCCTTTGAAAAACCACCCAACACAGCGCAAGTCCAGGAACTGGTTCCCAAACCCATCGTCCACGACACCTGCATCGACGTAATCCGCGCCCTCGGCATCCGCCCGAAACCGAATGGCGTCATCAAGGTCACCATCTCCGCCTACCTCACAACCGAGGCCAGCAACAAGACCACCACTGCCGACGGCCAAGCCAAAACCGAAGTGGTCGCGCAAACCTCCATGGTCAAGCTCATCGACGGCGTCGAATACCCGCAGATCCACGCTCTCTATCCCTACAACATCTCCACCGGCCTTCTCATCTCCTCCCTTCGGGACCCAACCTTCACCAAGAACAAAACCAAAGCCGCTGTTCTCGATGACGCCGGCAAGGTCAAGACCCCCGCGGAGTATCAGGTCGTCACCGACAAGGGCGAACCCCGTCCCATGCCAGCGCTCTTCTTCACTTGGTACGTCAAATCCTTTGACGCGCAGCGCAAATGGACACCCGGCGATTTGATCCCCCGGCCCAGCCTGGGCTTCTCTCTCACCGCGCCTTCGGAGAACTTCTTCTTCGGCGGCAGTTCGGAGATCACCCGTAACGTCCAGCTTGCCGCCGGTTGGCACTACGGCAAGGTCACCGTCCGCGGTCCCATCCCGGTGGACGACGCCAATATCGATACCGTGCCCGCCACAGTGAAGCGTTTCCAGAGTGGCGCTTACTTCGGCCTCACCTTCAACATCGCGTTCATCAAAGCACTCTTCGGAAAATAACCATGAAAAACCAGGCCTTCACTCTCGTGCTGTTCTCCGGAACGTTGCTATCGCACCGGCCCGGCAGATAAGAAAACCGAACTGGCCGCTCCTCGAGGAATGCGCATACGAATTCCTCGGGATGGGCGCCATACGTTCCACGAAGGGGCACCTCATCGAGTGCGTGCTCCGGAAGCATCCTCAGGTTCCGGAAAGTTCACCCAATCCAATGATTCAGGGGATAACCGCAAATTTGAAGGGCGGCGCGCCAGGGGGCATCGGGAAGCGATTTGGGGGTCAGGCCTGGAAGATTTACTTTTGTCCTGGAGGATTGAGGATCAGCGCGAGGACAGGAACAAAGGTAAATTATCCAGGCCTGACCCCAACCCTTCGAATTCGCCTCCTGGATATCGGTCGAATTCGGACTCTACCTCATTGAGGGATAACCATGCTCGACACGGACACCAAACGCCGCATTGACACCGCTCGCGACATCGTCGTCGGCAAAGTTCCCGACCCGATGTTTCCACTGCCTTGACCTCAACATGGTGCGCGCCGGCGTCGTATGTCACCCAAGTGAATGGGTCAGGAGAGGGCGTCAGAAGAAACTCTCCCATTCATGTTACAATGGCAGGCAGAGTGGAGCTAGGTTATGAAGGAACATCTGTCAGATCTGTTGCTGCGGTTTCGTGATGAGCTCGGGAGTGTTTTGGGCAGCAATCTTGAACAGATAGTTCTGTATGGTTCCCATGCCAGAGGGGATGAAACACCCGAGTCGGATGTGGATGTATTGGTCGTATTGCGGGATGCGAGCCCCGGCGATCGGGAAAAAATCCATCAGATTGCCTATCGACTCATGTGGGATCGCGAATTTCAGCCATTGATCACATTGAACATCATTGACGGCGAATATTTTCGTCTGCTGAAACAGGCGGATGCTACTTATCTCAGAAACATCCAGCGCGAGGGTGAACCGCTGTGGCCGGCAAGCAAGACGAAGCCAAACATTGGCTGAAACGGGCGGCGGACTCCTTAAGTGCCTCCGAAGTCCTCATTTCCGAGGGACTGCTTGATGACGCGATCTCCCGCGCATACTACGCCATGTTCTATGCGGCCAAGGCTCTGCTGATTCGTGATGAAGTTGCTGTTGGAGCCAAACATGCGGCGGTCGGGGCAGCATTGCTGGCGGAGGCGGCAATCAATGCGTCGCCAAGCTCGAGGCTGTGAGATTTCGAGTATTTCTGCAGTTATCGCCCAGCTTCCTTTCCGATCGTTTCAGAAATCGGCAAGGATTCGAGGATCAAAAACAGGGTTTCGATGCGCGCGTTTTCGGTTTTCCTTGCTCCAGCGAATATTTCGGCGACGGAAACCGGAGTCCATAGCAGGTTGTGGCCGCTTTCCAGCAGGTTCATGATGGCGCCGGCCACGGATTCGGGTCCGCGCAGCCATGCGATGATCACGTCGGAATCGAGAAGGATGTCAGCCAATTCGGAACCTCTTCAATCGCGAGCCTTTTCGGAGCTTTCGAACCGTGGCCTCAATGTCCTTTAAATCGCTGCGATTCTTCCATATTCCAATCAATCCGCGGGCAAGCGCAACTTTGTCGAGGTCTTTTCCTGGCATATAGCGCTCACGCAAGCTGGCTCTAACCAACTCGGATACAGTTGTGGCCTTCTGGCGGCTCAAAGTCTCAAGAGTTCTTGCCATCTCTTCATCAAGGTACAACTGCGTCCTCTTCATCTGTTTCCCCATAATGTATAATATACATCGTCGGTACCCCGTACGGCAACGTAGACTCTGGAACACCGGGGTCTGAGAGAAAATCACACCATGTAAGCAGGAACCTGAGATTCAGAAAATGGCCGCAAAAAATGGCGCCAAGCCCCAGCTTAAGAAGTCCCGCGCAACATAATACGATTACTTCACAAATAAGCGTGGTCCGACCCCCTGCCAAACTCGAGGGTGCACACAGCCGAGGCACAATGGTTTTCAAGCAGCCGTCCGAACGCGTGACTGGAAAGGATTCCCGATCCCGTGTCCCTCCTCGTGATAACCTCAGCGAGGGTATCTGTGTATCCCGAGAACCGAATTTTCGCAAGCCCGAATGTCTTGTAATTTGCGGAATGGAGGATGGACTGAATGACCACCAAGCCCGCGCTCTTAAGCTCGAGAACGAAAGCCGACATGGTGTCAAAATTGTCGGGTTCCACTGGATAGCCAAGCGTGCACGATCTATTGTAAGTAACGTCGTAGCTCAGGAGGTGAGAGTGATTCGGGATCTCCGGATCGTTTAAAGCCTGGCGGAGCGTCGCCTACCATGGAAGAGGTTGCTGATGCAGAATTTCCGTGCCAAGCTGTTCGGAACCGGGATTGCTGACCCCTTTGCTGCGCCCGACACTGCATAACGTATTGAGCGGACATTCCTGACACCTCAGTCGAACACACCCCCTTGAACCGATCAGCCATAGGGCACGGTCAACATCTGGCCATCGTACATTGACTTCGCTGCATGCATCCGTCAGCACTCGTTGAATTGGCCGCGCGAACAGGTGGTAGTCACTCTCGATATTCTCGCCATCACCAGAGACTATGCCGGTAAAGAAGGAGATTCTGGAATCGTGAATATCTACTGGCACCAGAACGCGCTCCAGTCCACTGACCTTGGCCATCCCAAGCCCATCCACAGCGCGAAGAAGCATGCCCCCTGTCTTGGGTCCGAATCCGTAGAAGCTGCAGACCAGCTTCAGGAGTACTTCCGCATCTGCGGACGCTCCAAACACTCCTCGTGGATCTCCGTTGAATTGCTCCATCAATCTCGACGCATTGAGGTACCAGCCCTTGGCAGTACTCTTGGGGTATCTGGTTCCTAAAGCAATTCCCGTAGAACCTATAAGATCTGCGTCGTCACATCCCCTGAACTGTGAGGTTATAAAATGAGGATCAAAAAGATTGGGCCTGCAGTCGAAGAGCTCGATCGCCTTTGCGTAGAGGCGAGAGGATTTGACGCCGTGATCGTTGGGCACCGTAAAAAACAGGAATCGCGCGTGCTCTATGGAACCTTTTTTCACCCCTGGCGGGATCTGATTTTCCACGAGGTCTTCGCGCTCTGAGAGCAACCCCTCATAGCCGCGAAATGCGCCTTCGAGCCTTATCACGACTTCCTGCGCTCTTGCCCGGTCTACGTTAAGCCTCATGAAAAAGCTCCTGGAACTTCTTTTTAATTAAAATCGCAGTCTCAGCGGCAACCTTCTCAGCAGGTTGCTCTCCGTTAACAGTGACGGTAGGCCAACATTGTGCCAGGGTCAAGTACGCTTCACGCACGCGCTTTAAATACACGCCAGAATACGCTTCTTCCATGTTCGCGCGACGGCCACGATTTGAGGATGTCGCGGTCGATATGTCAATCAGAATCGTGAGATCGGGAACAGGGAAGGGCTCGTTGATCTTTTTGACGAATTCCATGTCAATCAGGCTGGTCCCAGGCAGCAGATCCGCAGATCGATAAGCAATTGCCGACGCTACATATCGATCCCAAATTACGAGGGCACCAGCTTCAAGTTTTGGCCGGCATATTCTCTCGTACACCCATGCCCGGTCAGCCGCAAAGAAATACGTCTTTAAAAACGGGGAGAGCTCCGCGAGCTTTTCAGGTACCAGGAAACAGCCAAGCGGTGACTGGCGCTCGGAGCAAGTCGCTATCTCCACCGTGCAACCACACAGCAGTGGAGGCAAGATTTCCAGGATGGTTGACTTGCCCGCTCTATCGATTCCCTCCAGTGCGATCAGACACCCATTATGAGATTTCATCTCTTCACCACGAGTTCGGCAAAACAGCGCGTATCGGAAAAAGGGAATTCCCAATGAGATATCTCTTCTCTGATCAGCCGGGCGGCAGCCCCAGAATTCCTGCCGCCCAGTCCAAGCGGAAGGTCGTAGCCGTGGTAGATCCCGAACTGTTCAAAGTAATCGTCCAGGTCCTGTGCGGTCGGAAAGCTGACTGATGTCACGTGCCAAGAATTGCCGGCAACGTGACCTCCTAATTCTCGGACCCAATGCCACATCAGGGAGGGTTCGAGTCTCACATCCTGAGCACGTGAGGGCAAAACCAGAGCCCCCTTCAGGCGTCTCGTAATCTCTGGAAGATCGCTGATCGAGAGATCGATAACGAGCAGAAATCCGCCTGGCGCAAGGTTCTCCAGTGCAAACCTTAGCGTCCCTTTTGGATCAGGATGATCGTGCAACGTAAATAAGGCCAGGGCTGCGTCGAATGGCGCCTGCGCTGCCGCCCGCTCCACATCCTTTGCCGATTCCGTAAAGACGGCACGTTCCAGCTCACGTGAACGCGCAATTTTGAGCATGACGCTTGATGTATCCAACCCTACATATGAGAGGGTCGGGAACATCGAAATCAGTTGTGCCGCTGTCTCGCCTGTCCCGCAGCCGATTTCCAGAATCCTATGAGCGCCGATCGATCCAACAAAGGCTCCCACTCGGTTTGTTGCCGACCAAGGTGGGTCATACCAGCTTTCCAATTTGGCAACGAACGCCTGGTAATTCGGCGCGACGGCCGAGAAAAACTCAACGGGATCTGTTGCCGGCCTAAGCTTGAACGCATCGTCCGGCACCTCAGAAAATCGGGTCTGGAGGAGTGGAATCAACTCTCCAATGGAACTCACGATACCCCCAGAAGACAGGACGGCGCCAACAACGTACAGGTTCTTGTACATCCGTGCCGGCCCCGTGCGGTTTTGCCTTATATCCGTGTAGAGGCCAATTATTGGAACTCCCCCCAGAAACGCGACCCCTATTTCGCAGCATACGCCCGGATCGATGGTCTCCTGATCAAGGCAGGCCACCATCACGTCTGACTGAAGGATCTCTGCGGAATCTTGCCGGAAAATCACATCTGCTGAAGGACTCGCGCTGGCATTTTCAGTCGATTCCTGCGGCAGGAATACCGAAATGCCCGCTACTCTTAGCTGCTCTGCGCAACGTGCGTTGAACGCTCTATCGGCCTCGTTGAACATCGCATTTGCCCAGTACACGCGCCGCTTCAGCTGGCCCATGATGCCTCCCGCATCTTCGACCTTCGTTTACGAAAACTGTGACCGGCACCGAATTGCCTCACGATTTGCATTCCAGTCTACAGCATTTCGGTGGCAATTCGCTGCCAGTCAAAGATTTTCCTTTTCCAAGTGCAGGTAAACGGCTTTAAGGAACAGGTGCAGTTCGTCCTGAGACTCGGTTTCCGAACCTGCGTCGGTCTCAGCGGATTCCGCTTCCGGCAGAGGTCTGGAATCGTTGCCTTCGGCACCGTCCATCGACGCCTGTGTTTTTTGTTCGTGCAGGCCTTTCAATCTTTTCCCGGACCTATCCACTTTTGTCACAGCCACCCTCTTTGGCGGAAAATGCCCAGCCATCTGGAGGCCTCGCGCCCGTGTCCCCCGAACGAGCGAGACCCGACGGCGGGGCATTCACCAATTCATCGTAATCAGGTCAAGTAACATCCGGGGTCATTCCCGGCTTGGCTTTCCCTTATGCGGCAGCGTAAGGTGGGTTCGCTTGTGCGATCAGCGCCCGGGAGGTCCGATTGTGGTTGCAGAAACCTGACTGTTTGTAGTAGGTTAGCTGAGTTCATCCATACTTCCCCTGCCGGATGGACGATCCGTGATCATTGTCTACACAATCGAGTACCGTTGGGACTACGCCCATGCCGCGCAACGATCAGGTGACGCGCCAGTGGTTCCTGCTCCAGGCTTTGGAGAAGCCCGGCGGGGCAACGATCGAAGATGCTCGCACACGCGCTGCCGGAGGACTATTCCTGCCACATGCGCACGATCCGGCGCGACCTCCAGGCGCTGGAGGCGCGCTTCCCGGTCTACACCGACCGGGTCGACGGGCAGGTGCGCTGGAAGCTCGTGGAGGGTTTCAGCCGGGTGCCGGCGGTGCAGTTTTCGGCCACGGAGCTGTTGGCGCTGGTTTTCACCCGCGACCTGGCGCAGCCGTTGGAGGGGACGCCGATCAAGGAGTCGATCGATTCCGCGCTGGCGAAGGCCTCGAGCGCCCTGCCGGCGGGCGCGGATGAATTCGTGCGGGGCCTGCAGGGTTGGTTCTCCGCCGGCATTGGCCCGCACAAGAGCTACCGGGAGCACCGCGACAAGATCGACCAGCTGGCCCGCGCGATCAGGAAGCACCGCACCGTGGAGATGCGTTACTACACGGCGTCGCGCGACAAGACCACGCGCCGCAAGGTGGACCCGTACCACATCTGGTATGCGGCGGGCGCGTTGTACCTGATCGGCTACTGCCACCTGCGCAGCAACGTGCGCATGTTCGCCATCGACCGCATTGTGACGCTGACGATCACAAACCTCCCCTGCCAAATGCCCCTCGGCTTCAACGTGGAAGAGTATGTTAAAAACGCCCTGACCGTGATGGTCGGCGGCTCGCAGATTGATGTGGAACTCCGCTTCGACAAGAAAACCACCGCCTGGGCCAAAGACCGCATCTGGCACCCCAGCCAAAAAGCCACGATTGGCAAGGACGGCTGCCTAACCCTAGTGCTCCAGGTAGCCGACACCCCCGAACTAATCGGCTGGATCCTGAGCTTCGGCCCCGGCGTTCAAGTTGTGCGACCTGGTATATTGCGAAACAAAGTCATATTGGCGGCCGCTGAGATTGCCGGAAGAAAATTGACCTCGGATGTCACGTCCATCGTCAATGATGCTGTTCAGATGCGATAGGCATTTCCATCGCTAGCGGGAGAGTACATCGCCCCAGGTTGTGGCATAGAACCGATGTCATGGAATCCAGGGTGGTTCCGTCGCCTGTCGAAGAGACCACAAGGGAACGATAAGCAGGAGATCATCAATGATGGGTCCCGGAATAGGAATTCTTACCAAACTTGCTAATGAGAGTGGATTCGGAATCCTGGGTCAATGCACACTGCCCGGCCAGGAGGCCCAGTATGAGCCTGTTCCCGCTCAAATCAATGAACGAATAAAAGACCTTCTTCATAAAAAATACCCGCTGGGGCTCTACAAATATCAGAGCCAGGCCATTACCGAAGCTCTCGCCGGCCGCGATATCTGTCTCGCGACCTCCACGGCGTCGGGAAAGAGCCTCGTATTTATGACGGTTGCGCTTGAGATTCTCTTGCGTGACCCGATGGCCAAGGTCCTGGCATTCTATCCGGTTCGCGCACTCATTCAGGATCAAATGGACAAATGGCACTCCCTTCTGGATCCCATAAACATCCAACTGGGATACATCGATGGCGGCGTGCCGGTCGAACAACGCCTCCGAATTCTCGCGCGCTCCCGCGTGGTTTTAATGACGCCGGATGTGGCTCATGCGTGGCTCATGAGCAAAGTAAATCATCGGTACGTTGACATGTTCCTGCGCAGGATGCGGTTGCTGGTGCTTGACGAGTCCCACGTCTACGACGGCGTTTTCGGCACAAACATGGCATATTTTCTGCGCCGCTTGCGTGCGTTCGCCGCCAACCACCAAATAATCTGCAGCACTGCAACTATAGGCGAACCCTCTGATTTCATGGAGAAGCTGGTCGGCCGCTCCATGCGTATTTTTGACATCGATGAAGACTCGAGTGCGCGGCCGCAGAAATCGGTCCTGCTTTGCAGGAGTAAGAGCGGCGAACCCTTTGAGAATGCGGTTGAATTGCTGAAAAAGCTGGCCGATCTCGACGGCGCCAGGTTCCTCGCCTTTGGCGATTCCCGCAAGATGGTTGAACGCATCGTCGCCGCAACATTGCGGCAGAAAAAATCAGCTTCCGACGAGCCCGAACCTGATGAGGATACGGAAGAAGGTGATGAGGAAGCGAACCAGTGGGAATCCTCTCTGCCCGATCTTCCGAGGATTTTGCCATATCGCGCCGGCTACGAGGCTGAGGACAGAAGGGAGATTCAAGACGCGCTTGCCCACGGCGGATTGGCCGGCGTCGTATCTACAAGCGCTCTGGAACTCGGCCTGGATATCGGTGAGATTAAGGTAGTTGTGCTCTTGAACACGCCACCTACCGTCAAGGCGTTCCACCAGCGTCTGGGAAGAGCCGGGAGACGCAGTCCAGCAGTCTGCCTTGCGCTGGATGACCAGGAGAATATCCAATCTCTGGAGGAGCACCTTGCGCGCAAAATGGAGCCCAGCTGGCTCTATTTGGAAAACCGCTATATTCAGTATGCAAATGCCCTCTACGCGGCCCAGGAATTATCCTCGGCAGGACGAGATGTAGTCCCACAAGACGTTTTTGCCAACCTGCCCGCAGGATTTATGAAATTCCTGGAGAACGAATTGAATCCTGCGGACGTTGTCCCTTCCGACTTGTATCCACTAAAGCAAAGAGCCGCGTCAGGGAACCCCCATCTCGAGTTCCCTATCCGCAGCCAAATGGAGCAGGATTTCAAGGTCTCGACCTTCCCGGGAGCTCGGCTTGGAAGCCTGTCATTTTCCCAAGTGCTGCGCGAGGCATATCCAGGAGCGATTTACTATTACATGGCTCGCGCCTACCGGGTTCGCAGGTTCAGCTATCGGAATGGCGAGATTAAGGCCACGCGTGAAAGGCAATGGACAACGCGACCATTTGCGCAGTCAATGGTATTTCCTCGATTCCGCGGTGGGACATTGTATCTTGCCAAGTCTGATGTCGGATTTCTAGCGGAGACGGAAGTTCAGGTCAGCGAGCGCGTTACTGGCTTTGAAGAGTCACGGGGGCCCAATCGCATGAGTCATGAATATGGCCCCGATTCTGAGTTTCATCAATCGCCAATTAACCGTTTCTTTCTGACCACCGGGGTGTGTTGGTATTTCCCCAAACGGGAGCACGTTTCCGAAGTCCTGGCAGCGGCGCTATGCCACGCCTTTAGCCACCTTTGCGGTGTGCAGGACCGAGACCTCGGCATCGGCATGTTTCACTCGCGTGTGAGCCCACTTGGAGAATCAACTTGCCAAGGGATGTCCATCTACGACTCAACAAACGGGAGTTTGCGCCTGACTCAAAGACTCGCCGAAAGATTTGCGGAAGTGATCGAACTCGCAGGCGACATGCAATTGAAATCGGGAAATGGAGATGTAGCGAGAGATTTGAAGGCCCTGAAGCGCCTTGTCCGTGACCTGACACCATCAGGCCCGATGTCCGCATCTGAATTGCCCGGAGCTGGGGAGGACTCGATAATTACCATAGCACCCGGCCAGCGTGCGATGTATCGCCACGAGGACGGATGCCAGGAAGTTGAGGTCATTGGTCACCGATACACCCCTCGTGGCTTGATGCTGCAGTTGCGGTCTGCCAAAGAGGGGACCACTTGGATGGCGGCATCACAGTGCATCGAGCCGATCCACGGCATCACAAAGATGATCCGCCTCAACCTGGTCACCGGTGACACGGAACCACTCGAGCCGGAGCTACAGGCATGATGCTCCCTGAAGAAACATATCTGGGGCAAGCTCGCGCGGGCGCGGAATTTCCAATTGATAGCGATTCCTGTCATCCCCTGGCCATTAGTGAAACCGTGCTGAATCCGAAGATCGCGGCATGAATTCACCTCCACACTGTCCTGGACGCACTATAATGTGAGCTTCAGCCTTGACGTTGTTTCGAAACTCCATGCCCAGGGGCACGGTCGGGACACGTCCTATCTTGACACGCGCTCTGGACGAGGTTCCCAAAGATGCATAGGGATCGGTGTTGCCGTTGGCTCATATGACAGCGATTTGATATTGCATTTCATGCGGGTGCAAGCCTCAGTTACTCGATGGGATTTCCGTGGTAACGCTGATACGTCCAATGCCCATGATCTTCGGGAACTTCAAAACGGCTGGGATTTGCTGGTGCGGAGATCCGCTCAATAACATCCTGCCGTCCGGGCTCTAGAATATGGATCTGACCGATTTTCACGCCAAATACTACGCGCACGAGCTGACCAGGAGACGCTCTGTCCGACAGCATGGAGAAGCTCGCCGGTGCGGTCGCAAGCGCGCAAGTGGACCTGAATCCCCATCAGGTGGACGCGGCTCTCTTCGCGTTTCATTCGCCACTTTCAAAAGGCGCGGTCCTGGCCGACGAGGTTGGTCTCGGAAAGACCATTGAGGCGGGGCTGGTCCTGTCCCAGAAGTGGGCGGAGCGAAAGCGGCGTGTTTTGGTAATTACCCCCGCCAATCTGCGCAAGCAATGGCACCAGGAACTGACCGAGAAATTCTTCCTGCCCTGCCGGATCCTGGAAACGAGGTCCTATAACGAAGCGATCCATGCCGGCAACTTCCGGCCATTCGAGCCGGCAGACGCCATCGTTATCTGTTCCTATCAGTTCGCCCGCGGCAAAGCCGCCGAGGTCGCCAACACACCCTGGGACCTCGTAGTAATCGATGAAGCTCATCGGCTGCGCAACGTTTACAAGCCTGCCAACGTCATTGCTAATACGCTCAAGTTGGCGCTGAAGGAGCGCCACAAGCTTCTTCTTACCGCCACACCGCTGCAGAACTCGCTGCTCGAACTCTTCGGCTTGGTCAGCTTCATCGACGAGCGCACCTTCGGCGATCTGAAGAGCTTCCGTGAGCAGTTTTCCAATCTGAGCCAGCAGCAGGTCTTCCAAACTCTCAAGGCGCGTCTCAAGCCGGTTTGTCATCGCACCTTGCGCCGGCAGGTGACCTCCTACATCCCATTCACCAGACGGATGCCCCTCGTTGAGGAGTTTACGCCGGAGGAAAGTGAAGATCGCCTGTACGACCTGGTCTCCGAATACTTGCGCCGTCCCAATCTTCAGGCGCTTCCGGCCGGCCAGCGCACGCTGATGACGCTAGTACTGCGCAAGTTGCTCGCGTCCTCGAGTTTCGCGATCGCCGGTGCGTTGAATTCCATCTCGAAAAGGCTCAAAGCCAAGCTGCGCGCTCAGGAACCGCCCGAAGCCCTGGACCAGGAACTGGGCCAGGATTACGAAGCCCTGGACGCAACCGCCGAAGAATGGCAGGAAGAGCAATCCCCAGAGCCCCTCTCCGCAGCGGATCGCGCTGCCCTCGAGGCTGAAATCGCCGACCTGGACGACTTCGCCCTCCTTGCCACTTCCATCGAGCACAACGCCAAAGGCACGGCGCTGCTCAAAGCCCTGCACATCGCCATGGACAAGGCGGCGGAACTGGGAGCGGAGCAGAAGGCGATCATCTTCACCGAATCACGCCGCACTCAAAGTTACCTGCTGCGCGTGCTTGCAGACAGCCCATGGGGGAAGGGCATCGCACTTTTCAACGGATCCAACACTGATGAGCGTTCGCGGGCCATCTATGCCGCCTGGTTGGACCGACATCGGGGCAGCGACCGCGTCACTGGATCGCGCACTGCCGACATGCGTTCCGCCCTGGTCGATTATTTCCGTGAGCAAGGACAGATCATGATCGCCACCGAAGCCGGCGCGGAGGGCATCAATCTCCAGTTCTGTTCGCTGGTGGTCAACTACGATCTGCCATGGAATCCGCAGCGTATCGAACAGAGGATCGGACGCTGCCATCGCTACGGTCAGAAGCACGATGTGGTGGTGGTGAACTTCCTCAATCGGAAGAACGAAGCCGACCAGCGCGTCTTCCAGCTCCTCTCCGAAAAATTCAAGCTTTTTGAGGGCGTATTCGGGGCCAGCGACGAGGTGCTCGGCGCCATCGAGTCCGGGGTCGACTTCGAGAAGCGCATCAACGACATCTATCAGCGTTGCCGCAAGACCGAGGAGATCAGGAGCGCCTTCGACCAGCTGCAGCTCGAGCTGAGTTCCGAAATCAACGAAACCATGACTCAGACCCGCCGCAAGCTGCTGGAAAACTTCGACGATGAAGTCCGCGAAAAGCTGCGGGTGCAGGATGAAACCTCCAAGGCAGTTCTCAACCGTTTCGAACAACTCCTCATGCGTCTCACCCGTCACGAGCTGGACGGCCATGCGGAGTTTTTGAGTGATTCATCCTTCCGATTGCTCGCATCGCCCTTTGGCGGCGGGATTCCTCTCGGTCTCTACGAGCTGCCCCGGCGTTCGAGCGAGGCCCACACCTACCGCTTGAATCATCCGCTGGCCGAGGCTGTGGTCGCCCAGGCGAGGAGCCGCGAGCTGTCGCCCGCGGAAATTCAATTCGATTACGGCGAGTACGAAGGCAAAATCAGCATTCTCGAAGACCTCCGTGGGCATAGCGGCTATCTTTCTCTATCTCTGTTCACGGTCGAGTCCCTCGATCAGGCGGAAGACCATATAATTGTCGCCGCAGTCCTGGAGGGCGGGCAGCAGTTGGATGAAGAAGCCGCGCGCCGGCTTCTGTCGCTTCCGGGTCAGGTGCGCCATGGAGTATCGCCGGCAATACCCAATAATCTCGACGAAATTACCCAGCAGCGCCAGGCAGGGATTCAGAACGACATTTCCGCACGCAACGCCCGGTTATTTGAAGCGGAAGCAGAAAAACTCGAGAGCTGGGCAGATGATCTGAAACTTGGCCTGGAACGCGAGATCAAGGAGCTTGACCGGCAGATCAAGGAAGCGCGCCGCGCCGCCACCGCAGCCCCAACTCTGGAGGAGAAGCTGGCCGGCCAAAAGCAGATCAAGGCGCTGGAATCCCAACGCAACGAAAAACGCCGCTCGCTGTTTGAAGCGCAGGACGAAGTCGACAAGCAGCGTGATCAGCTCATCGCGGATATAGAAGGCAAGCTTGGGCAGAGAACCTCATTATCCCGGCTGTTTGAAATCCAATGGAAGCTAAGATAACCGGAGGGCGTATGGAGACACCATCGCGCAAGCTATCAGAAAAGATCATCGCCAGACTGGTTCACGAAGGGCTGCTGACGGAGAAGGAAGGCAAGAAAATGCTGCCAGATCTTGCCGAGGGGAAGTTGAAGCCGGAGGATTGGTATTTGCCCTTCGACGTCAGCGACGAGAAGGGAGCCAAGAAATGAGCGATAGTGGGCTGAAACAACTCACGGTCGAACATCTTCGTGGTTCCGTCGTACCGTTTATACTGCCATTCGAGAAAGGTAAGAAGCTCACCATCATCTATGGCGAAAACGGGTCCGGCAAATCGACGATCTGCGATGCTTTCGAGTTTTTGGGGAAAGGCAAGGTTGGCTCTCTGGAAAATCGTGGATTGGGCAAGACCAATTCCTATTGGTGTTCGCTCGGCAAGAAATCCTCCGACGTTGCCGTCAGTCTACAAACCACGAGTGCCGCCTGCCGCGCAATTATCGGGAAGGGAGGCGTAGTCGCGATGCCGGCCGATGCGCGCCCATGCGTGGCGATCCTCCGCAAAACCCAGATCCAGTCCGTTATGCAGGCGACGCCGGCGGATCGCTACGCACTGATAAACCCGTTCATCGATATCAGCGGCATAGAAGCCTCCGAGGCGGCTCTCCGGCAGCTAATTCGTGACCTCAAAAATAGCCGACAGGTAGCGATCGCACGGGTTCAGGAAAACGAAGATACCATTCGACAATTCTGGGAGGCAGCTGGCAAACCGATCAGGGACCCATTTGCCTGGGCTACTGCCGAAGCCGGTCGCTCGACTGAAATCTTCGACACCGAGATCGCCGCGCTTGGAGCACTCCACATAGCATATGGCCGCTTGTCAGACTACCCTGAACGTCTGAGGATCGCTGAAGACGCTCTGAGTAAGGCACATAGCTCTACACTCGCAGCCAAGAAGCGGGTTGAGGCATGTCTCCAGAGCATCTCGCAGGATGCGCAAGAAGTGGTAGGTGTCCTTGAAGCTGCACGAGCATACCTTGCCAAATACCCAACACCGACGATCTGCCCTCTCTGCGAAAGTCCGGAGAAGGTCGCAGGCTTGGCAGATCGAATTTCAGGGCGCCTCACTTCATTCTCCTCTCTCCAAACTGCCCAAGCTCAGGCGACCACTGCCGAGCATGTCGAGCAACGGGCCAAACAGCAATTGCAGATTTTGACGGAAGGTGCCAAGCAGTGCGCCGCTGATTTTGAAAAGGTCCGTGCTGAGCACGGTTGGCCGACTGATGTTATGCTTCCCTCCTCATCTGCTCCTCATGACAGTGCCTCGTTAAAAATGTGGTTGGATGCTTCAGGCAAACTGCCAGACCAGTGGAAAAAGGCTGAGGCCACCCGACATGATAAGAAGCAGTTCGTCAGCACGCTTAAGACCGCTCTGAAAACCTGGGAGGACAACACCAAGGCGCAGAGGGACCTCGACCGCTTGCTTCCGCGCCTGGAAAAGGCCCTTGAGATTGTGGAGGACGAGCGGCGGCTCTTTACTGACAGTATCCTGGCCCAAATCGCCGGGGAGGTAGGACGCCTTTATGAAGCCGTTCATCCGGGTGAGGGGCTTAACAAGATTAGCCTTGAGCTTGATCCTAACAAGCGTGCATCACTGGAGATCAATGCCAGTTTCTGTGGCAAGAGCACGCGTCCTCAGGCATATTTCAGCGACTCTCATCTTGACACGTTAGGTTTGTGCATCTTTCTTGCGCTTTCCGCCATGGATCAGCAGGAAGGCACGATTCTGGTTTTGGATGATGTGCTTGCAAGCGTGGACGAACCTCACGTCGAGCGCCTCATCGAAATGCTCTACTCTGAGGCGATAAAGTTCCGACACTGCATCATCACGACTCATTACCGTCCCTGGAAACAGAAATTGCGTTGGGGCTGGCTCCAAAATGGGCAGTGCCAGTTCGTGGAACTCGCGAAGTGGACGCCCTCAAGCGGGCTGACGCACATTCGTAGCATCCCTGACATTCAGCGCCTCAGGGACCTTCTTGCAGAATCACCTCCGGACCCTCAGTTGGTATGCGCCAAAGCAGGGGTCATTCTTGAGGCGGCTCTCGATTTTCTTACTCTGACCTACGAATGCTCCGTGCCTCGGCGCCAGGGCAGTCTCTACACTTTGGGTGACCTTTTGCCGGCTGTTGATAAAAAACTCCGGCAGGCACTCAGAATTGAAGTGCTGACGGGCAAAGATGCCATCGGCGCGGCGACATACAAATCAGTGAACTTGGTGCACTTGTTGGACGAACTGACACGGATTGCTCAAGCGAGGAACGTGTTCGGTTGCCACTTTAATGAACTGTCGTTCGATATGCTCGATGCTGATGCCACCGCCTTCGGGGAGCAGGTTCTCGAGCTGATGGACGTGCTGACCGATGATGAGGCCGGTTGGCCTAGAAATAGCAAGTCAGGCCAATACTGGGCGACCGCGGGCGAAACGCGTAAACTGTACCCGTTCAAGAAGCCTTCATAAAACGATTGCAGCAATGAATTGAACGAACCGAGTTGCCTCTTTGAGAGGGGAACACACCGTGAAACTCATTTCTGAGGTAACTATTGACCATTTCCGTTCGATCCGATCTGGCACAATCGGTGACTTGGGCCATTTCACGGCCTTCGCCGGACTGAACAACTCGGGCAAATCCAATGTGCTTCGAGGGCTACATGTATTCTTCTCCGATCAGACGGATATCGGCGTTGATTTCAATTTCTCCCGCGACTATTATTGCCATGACTTCAAAGCTAAGAAGGCCAAACGAATTAGCATAAGCGTTAAGTTTGACCTTCCGGCGTCCTTCAAGTTTCGCAAGGGCCTTCAAGCTGTCGAGAGCTTGTTGGGCCGATCATTTACACTGCGCAAGACATGGATGCGCGACAGTCCGCTTCCGATTTATTACCTCAATTCTTCTGGAGCCGCACTTGGCCATGAACAAAGGTCGCTAATTGACCAGTTTCTTTCTCTCATCACATTCCGCTATATACCTAACCGCGTACTTCCTCTGGATATCATCCGTGACGAGCACCGTGCGCTGAGAGATGTCCTGGTCCGAAGACTCGCAAAAAAGGCTAAAAGCAAAGAAGACGTATTCCGTTCGATCGGGGAGACATCTGCCACGCTTATCAAGAGCCTCCAATCCTCCATTCATGAAGCTTGTCCCGAAATTGGTTCCATCAGATTAGCGACTCCAACGTCCTGGCAAGATCTTATTTTTGCATTTGGATATAAACTGAAAATGAACGAGTCGGAACTGGACGATTCCGCGCAAGGCTCTGGTATCCAGAGTTTCTTGATGCTCGAGACGCTCTCGTTGATTGATCGCGACTATTTCCAAAAATTCGGATGGAAGCAGGCGGCCATCTGGGCAGTTGAGGAACCGGAATCCTCGCTACACACTTCCCTGGAAGCACGCGTGGCGGCATATCTGGCCAGTCTGGCGAACGAATCAGGAAGCCGCCTGCAGATTCTAGGCACAACCCATTCCGATTTAATGCTTCAGAGTGCTGACCGTACTGTATTTGTCAACATGTTGCGCGGGGAGTCGTCATTCGCCGTAACAGATAAGCGCGCCGTGCTCCAGGAGGCTGCAAAACTGGGCATTTCTCGATGGACCCACCCAATTCATTGCAATCCTCTCCAGCCTCTTATCCTTGTGGAGGGGAAATTTGACTGTGCATTTATTGAAGCGGCGCTGAAAATCATCGCTCCGTCAAAGGAGATCATAGTTTCATACCTTGAGCAGCTGCAAGGAGGCGGAGCGACCGGAGGGGTAGAAGCATTGCTGCAATACATCCGGGCCAACGCAGCCGCTATCAAAGCACGGGTCAAGGATGCCCCCGTTATCATTCTCTTAGATTGGGATGCGGAAAAGAAGGGGCCTGAATTCATGAAGCCCTTCGCCCCTTCAGACCCCTGCAAAGTTCTAGTTTGGCCCGACACGGCATTCAACCCTAAATTGGGCAAGGCATTTCGTGGCATCGAGCGCCATATGTCGGATCGTATTATTGACCGCGCAGAATCCGTCGCGAGAGTTTTAGGGAAAAAGCGTGATGGATCAAGAACGGTATCTCAGGGCGATTACGGCGCATTCAAGGAAGAAGTCTTCAAAGTTGTGAAGAAAGAATTGAAAGCCAAAGATCTGCAATACGCCAAGGCATTCCTTGAAAATCTGCTCAGCCTGATGCCTTGAGGGGTATGTGCATGCCGAAGACAAAATTGGAATTGACATGGATTGGGAAGGAGAACAGGCCCAGGCTTGAGCCGCGCATCCTACTTGAGGATACGGTGAAGTCCTACCACGCGCCGCACAGGGTGACTCAGCACGATCTGTTCGATAACCGCCTCATTTTCGGAGATAATCTCCTTGCTCTCAAAGCGCTCGAACAGGAATGTGCTGCCAAAATAAAGTGTATCTTTATCGACCCACCCTATAATACGGGGAGTGCCTTCACTCATTACGATGACGGAGTCGAACATTCTCTGTGGCTCTCACTGATGAGAGATCGCCTTGAACTGCTTCGGCGGCTGCTCAGGAATGATGGGTCGATTTGGATTACCATCGACGATAATGAAGCTCACTATCTGAAAGTAATATGTGATGAGATTTTTGGGCGCGCAAATTTCGTTGCGACGTGCGTGTGGGAGAAAGATAAGGGCGGACGTGGCGACGCCGATATATCCTTGACGCACGACAACATTCTCGTGTTTGCCTCGAGATCGTGCCATATGGTCCGAAGCACGTAACCTCATGCCGCGTACTGATACGCAGCTGGCGCGATTCAAGAACCCTGACAATGATCCACGGGGACCCTGGCGGCAAGGGGATGACGGCACGGCTAAGAGCGGAACTGAAAAGCAACGATTTCCGATTACACTACCATCTGGGCGTGTAGTGATACCACCGCCAGGTAGGTATTGGGCATTTTCACCGGAAAATCTCGAGAAGGCAAGGACCGAAGGGCGCGCATATTTTGGTGCGGATGGTGATCGTCTGCCTATCATCAAGCGCTATTTGAGCGAGGTGCGGGAAGGGGTTGCCCCCCGAACCTGGTGGTCTGCCGAGGAGGTGGGAACGAATCAGGCAGCCAAGAGAGATCATCTCAATAAGTTGCTGAATAACGTCGATCCGTTCGAGACGCCAAAGCCAGAAGGATTGCTACAGCGGATCATACATATTGCGACTAATCCTGGAGACTGGGTCCTTGATTCCTTCGCGGGATCCGGCACCACGGGCGCGGTGGCGCACAAGATGGGACGGCGCTGGATCATGGTGGAACTAGGCGAACATTGCCACACCCATATCATCCCGCGGCTGAAGAAGGTGATCGATGGAGACGATCCCGGCGGCATCACAGAGGCAGTGAACTGGAAGGGCGGCGGCGGGTTCCGTTACTACCGGCTCGCGCCGTCACTGCTGGAGAAGGACAAGTGGGGCAACTGGGTCATCAGCAAGGAATTCAATGCCGCGATGCTGGCCGAGGCCGTGTGCAAGCTGGAGGGCTTCGTCTATGCGCCGAGCGACACGGTCTATTGGCAGCAGGGCCATTCCACGGAGCGGGATTTCATCTACGTGACCACGGCCAATCTGAGCCACGACCAACTCCTGCAGCTGAGCGACGAGGTGGGCGGGGAGCGCTCGCTGCTGGTGGTGTGCACCGCCTTCCGCGGCCGCAAGGAGGGCTACGCGAACCTGACGGTGAAGAAGATTCCAAAGGCAGTCCTCTCGCGCTGCGAATGGGGCAAGGACGATTACAGCCTCAAGGTGGAGAACCTGCCCAAGGCGCCGCCCAAACCGGGTCAGCGGAACCTGTTCGGCGAGGATGCGGAGTCATGAAGCACAAATCCAAGCAACCTTCGAAGGCTTCCCCGGTCTACAGACGCATCCGCCAAATTCTCGAATCGGCCAGGACAACCGTCGCCCGCTCCGTCAACACCACGCAAGTGGTGGCAAACTGGCTGATCGGCCGCGAGATTGTAGAGGAAGAACAGAAGGGAAAGAAGCACGCCGGATACGGAGAGGAACTGATTGCGAAGCTTGCTCGGCAGTTTAGGGCCGATGGAATCCCCGGCTATTCTGCTCAAAACCTCCGCTATCTGCGCCAATTCTATCTGGTTTACCCTGAACTCCCATCCCCGGGAATTTGCCACGCACTGCGTGGCAAATCTGGAATTGGTCATGCATCAGGAGAGGGAATTCACCACGCAGTGCGTGGTGAATTGGTCGGGTCACTGGACCCAGCCGCGATTCTTTACGCATCGCGTAAGGAATTCAAAAAGCAAGTCCCGGGGCAAAAACTCCACGCGGTGCGTGGAAAATTGTCAGAGGCATTTATCGTGCCTGAGATTCCGCACGCACTGCGTGCGGAATTGAATGCAGAGACAATTTCCGCCGCACTGGGTCAGAAAAGTATCTCGGGCGATTCATCCACAATTGGTCACGCACTGCGTGGCCAATCCTGGACACCCGGGCAACTCCATCCGAATCTCTCCTGGACCCACTACCGTACCCTCCTTCGGGTGGACAAGGCCGAAGCCCGCGCCTTTTACGAGATCGAGGCTATAAAAAACAACTGGTCGGCCCGTGAACTGGAGCGGCAGATCAACAGTCTGCTTTACGAACGCCTGGCGCTGAGCAAGGACAAGATGGGATTGATGAAGCTGGCCACAAAGGGACATGAGGTCCAGACACCTGCCGATGTCTTTAAGGATCCGGTAGTCATTGAGTTCTTGGGACTGCCCGAATCGCCCAAGCTGGTCGAGTCGGCACTCGAGGAGGCGTTGATCTCAAACCTGCAAGCGTTCCTTCTCGAAATGGGCAAGGGATTCGCCTTCGTCGCGCGCCAGGAACGGCTCACGCTGGACGGGGATCATTTCTACATTGACCTCGTGTTCTACCACACAATTCTCAAGTGTTACGTGCTCATCGATCTCAAGACGGGCAAGCTGACGCACCAGGATCTCGGGCAGCTCCAGTTGTATGTCAACTATTACGATCGCGAGCGCAGAACCACTGGCGACAATCCAACCCTGGGCTTGATCCTATGCACCGACAAGAATGACGCGGTGGTTCGGTACACGCTCGGAGCGGATCAGCAGAAAGCCATCTTCGCCAGCCGGTACAAACTGCATTTGCCCACGGAAGCGGAACTCCGCGCGGAAATTCGGCGTGAAATCAAGGCGCTCTCAGGACAGATCAAGACTGGGGACGGGCAATGAAGCGCGGCATGCGCAAGAAGGCTGGGAAGCGGATCGTGATTATTGCCGGGCCAAATGGCGCGGGCAAAACAACACTTGCGATCGAGTTCCTACCCAACGAGGCTGGCTGTCCGGTTTTTGTGAATGCCGACCTGATTGCCGCCGGGCTTTCGCCTTTCGCTCCGGAGCTGGCGTCGGTAAAGGCTGGACGGTTAATGCTGGAAGCTATTGCGGAGCACGAAGCAAAAGGCGAGAGCTTTGCTTTCGAAACCACCCTCTCGGGACGCATCTATGCCCGGCGCATTCGTCGCTGGCAGGCGGCGGGATATCACGTCACATTGATATTCCTGGCTTTACTTTCACCTGAATTTGCGATAGCCCGGGTCAAGGAGCGAGTCCGTCAAGGCGGGCACGATGTGCCTGAGTTTGAAATACGCCGACGTTTTAATGCCGGTCTGCGCAATTTTCAAAATGTTTATCGCGACCTGGTGGATGCCTGGTCGTACTACGACAATTCGGGCACGAAGCCCGTTTTACTGGACTGGGGAGAAAAGCCATGAATCCGAAACCGATCGAACAGGCCCATGATCCGGTTCTGCGCGGGGCTACGTCGGCGCTGAGGCGCGCGGCAAAGCGCGCGCGCCTCGAGGCCGAACGGACTGGAACGTGCCTGATTATCGCGCGCGGCAAGGGTTGGGTCAGGGTTCCCCCAAAACCGCGGTCAGGATCAACCAAACCATGAACCGCCATGTCAATGCCATCGCCGGCCGCCTCAGCCTGCGCCCGCCGCAGCGGCACTCGCTGGAGATCCTTGATCGAATCACCGAGATCGCGCCGCCGGGAAAGGGGACAGATGTCGAGGCTGCGCTGGCCGCAATCCGCATCGAGTTCCCCACCGTGTCGGATTTTGAGCGCGAATTCCCCTCGCTCTGTTTTGCGCTGGCTACCGGCGTGGGTAAAACCCGGCTCATGGGCGCATTCATCAGCTACCTGCACCTGGCGCACGGCATCAACAATTTCTTCGTCCTGGCTCCCAATCTGACCATCTACAACAAGCTGATCGCCGACTTTACGCCGGGGACGCCGAAGTACGTGTTCAAGGGCATCGCCGAGTTTGCCACGGACGCTCCGGAAATCATCACCGGCGACAATTATGAATCACGGGCGCGCACCCTCTTCGACGAATTGATCCGCTGCAAGGTGAACATTTTCAACATCTCGAAGATCAATTCCGAGGTGCGCGGGGGCAAGTCGCCCCGCATCAAGCGCCTGTCCGAATATATCGGCGAGAGCTATTTCGATTATCTGGCGGGACTCCCCGACCTCGTTCTGCTGATGGACGAATCCCATCGCTACCGCGCGTCGGCGGGTGTGCGCGCGATCAATGAGCTGAAACCGCTGATTGGTCTTGAACTGACCGCTACGCCCTTCTTCGAGACAAGCAAGGGACCCGTCGCCTTTAAAAACGTAATCTTTGACTATCCGCTCGGCAGGGCCATGGGTGACGGTTTCGTGAAGGAACCGGCGGTCGTCACACGCAAAAACTTCAATCCGGCGGGTATGTCGATTGAAGAGCTTGAGCGGTTAAAGCTCGAAGACGGCGTGCGGCTGCACGAGCAAACCAAGGTGCTGCTGGAAACCTACGCCCGAGAGAACAGCGAGCCAATCGTCAAGCCTTTCGTACTGGTCATTGCCCGGGATACGACCCATGCAGGCGAGTTAATCCAGTTGATCAGGCGGGACGACTTTTTTGAGGGGCGCTACCGGGACAAGGTCATCCAGGTGGATTCGAGCAAGACAGGCGCGGAAGAAGACGAGATGATTGACCGCCTGCTCAAGGTGGAGCACACCGATGAGCCGACCGAGATCGTCATCCACGTGAATATGCTCAAGGAAGGCTGGGATGTAACCAACCTCTACACCATCGTGCCGTTGCGCGCGGCCAACGCGCGAATTCTGATCGAGCAGTCCATCGGGCGAGGTTTGCGCCTCCCTTACGGGAAGCGTACCGGTGTGCCTGCGGTCGACCGGCTGAACATCGTGGCTCACGACAGGTTTCAGGAGATCATTAATGAGGCGAACCGGCCGGAATCGCCGATCCGCCTTCAAGCGATCGTACTTGCGGAAGAGGAGCTTGGAGAGAAAACCAAGACGGTGGTCTCTCAATCGACGCTGGCAAATAGGCTCGGAGTTAAGCCCGTACAAGCAACCCAGTTGACCGAGGTTGCGACCAACAACGATCCCCCCGCATTCCAAACCCCGCAGGAGCAGAAGATCGCACAACTTACCTACGAGGTGATCCGGAAACTGGAGAACCAGCCGCGGCGGCTGCCGTGCGTGTCGTATTTGAATCAGCCTGAACTGCAGGCTGAGGTGACGCGTGAAGTCACCTCGCAGTATCGTGCGGCGCAATTAGAGTTGCCGGAACTCGCCGGCCAGCCGGATGTTGCCACAGTGGTCGCCAAAACGGCTGAGCTGATCATCGAACAGACCATCGACATTCCGCGCATTCTGGTAGTCCCCAGAGGCGAGGTTCGCTCCGGCTTCAAACCATTTACGCTGGAGCTGGGTACGCTCAACTACCAGGCGCCATCCGAGGAGCTGTGGATTCAGTATCTTCGCACCGGTGGCACCGAAGTTGTGGGCCTGGGCAGGGGCGGCATCGAAGAGGCGCGGCTGGAAGATTATGTCGTAAGCGGCCTCGTGGATTTCGACGACGTTGCCTACGACAGCCACGCCGACCTGCTTTATGACTTGGCTGCGCAGACGGTCCGGCACTTCAGGACCTACCTCTCGGAGGAGGACACGCGCAAAGTTCTGCGCCTGCATCAGAGGGAGATTGTGCGTTTCATCCACGCGCAGATGCAGCAGCACTACTGGGAAGAGGCGGCAGGTTATGAGGTGGTCGTGAGCAAGGGATTCGGCGAATTGAAGCCGAGCGCCTATACAGCCTCTGTCAGCGCGCCGGCGCTGGATTTCCATCAATCCCCCGCCGACAAGTCGAACATGGCGAAGTACCTCTTCAACGGTTTCAAACGTTGCCTCTACCCGGTCCAAAAATTCCAGTCCGAAGCCGAGCGCATTCTCGCGGTTATCCTCGACCGCGAGGCCACACGATGGTTCAAGCCGGCGAGGGGCCAGTTTCAAATCTTCTATAAATCCGGGGCCGATCAGCTGGAATACCAGCCCGACTTCGTTGCCGAGACCGACGGCGTGATCTACATGCTGGAGCCCAAGGCGAGAAACCAAATGGAAGACGCCGACGTGCTCGCAAAGCGGGATGCTGCCGTAAAATGGTGCGACCACGCCACCGCACATGCTTCAACATGCGGGGGCAAGCCCTGGAAATATGCGCTCATCCCGCATGATCAGATTGCAGCCAATATGACCGTTGCAGGGCTTGCGAACATGGCCTCCCTGAGCCGGGCATGATCTAAATTCGGCATCATGAGAACGAGTCGAGCCTCAGAACCGTGCAATGGTCTCGAGGGTGATAGCGGGCACCCTGGCCAGGGGCTGGATACGGCTCCATGATCCTGGGAGCCGATCCCGGAAGCATGCCCGATACGTGCCCTCATGGGCCTGAGGTTCTATTTGACGGTTATTTGATTGGGAGCGAATCGGCGATTGCCCAGGAATGGCGGTCAATCTGCAAGTCATTGAACAAAAGGTTGTTAGGTGGCTGGTTCCGAGGTCGGTTTATTTGACGGCTATTTGACTGACGGGCGCAGCCAGGACGGATGCACATAACCGTCACATAAGTAACCTATTGTGAAAAATAAACTTATCGACTTTTCAGGGCAGAATCTCATTTTGAAATCACATAATTCGCCGATTTGCGCCGCGCAAGCAGCCGACCGAACAGACGTTCTTGAACGAGCGCTCAGGGGAGCCCAGGCTTATGAGCGAATCGCCGCCTGCTCCAGCTCATCCATACGGGAAGTTGCCGGAGAAGCACCGGAATCGATCAGAGGTAGTTACATAACAGTTATATAAACAAGTCGCTGCAAATAAGAGATTTTGCGACTTTCCCCAATGGATTCTTACTTGAGAATTACATGATTCGCCGATTTTCGTCGCGCAGGCAGCCGATCGATCAGACGTTCTTGAATGAGCGCCTCAGAGGTGCGCAAGCCTACGATCGGATTGCGGGCTACCTTAGTTCCTCCATACTGAAAGTAGCAGGCGAAGCTCTGGAATTGATCACCGGACAAGTCCGGATGGTCTGTAATTCGGATCTGAACGCGGACGACGTAAAGACTGCCCGAGCAGCAAGCTTCGCGATCAGGCGAGAGTGGTGCGCCCGCATTGGGCCCCAAGGCCGCTCACTTCGTGTTTTCTTTCACCAGAGGCAAACGATTCCGTGTTGAGCTCTACCTTGATACAGGAATTCAAACCCAAAACAAGACGATCTTCGACAAGTTGGCGCTAAGAAGGGATGAGCTCGAAAGAAAGGCAAATGCGACGTTTACATGGGAGCGTCTGGACGAGCGCCGAGCATCGCGAATTGCAATCTACCATAGCGGTGAAATCTCGGACACCGATGAAAGTTTGCTGAAACTGCATGAATGGGCGACTGATACCATGATTGGTTTTCATGCCGCTATTGCCGGCTCTGTCCAGGAGGCGCTTGACCGTCAGCTGGGCCGATGAGAAGTGCGAGCGTTCGCAAAAAGGGGAGGACGATAATGTCAAAGTTCAGGTTTTTGCACGCTGCCGATTTGCACCTCGACAGCCCTTTGATTGGATTGACGCGAAAGTCGGCAGATTACGCCGAGCGTGTGGATGATGCATCACGGCGGGCTTTTGATAATCTCATCACCCTGGCCCGCGACGAGGAATGCAGCTTCGTCGTCATCGCCGGCGACGTATTTGACGGACAGTGGCGTGACTACCATACGGGCTTGTTCTTCGCCGATCGAATGCGGCGGCTGAAAGATGCGGGGATCCGCGTTTTCATGATCCTGGGCAACCATGATGCTGAAAACAAGTTCGCTTCACGATTGGAGCTTTCTGACAACGTTCACCTATTTTCTCGTCGAAGGCCGGAATCGGTAACGATCGACACCCTCGAGGCCACTATCCATGGCCAAAGCTTTCCGCAGCGAGACGTCGTAGAAAACATGGCGCTTGATTATCCTCAGCCTGTAGGGGGCCATTTCAACATTGGGATCCTGCACACTGCCTGCAATGGTCACCCTGAGCATGCCCCCTATGCGCCCTGTAACATCGAGCAGCTGGTGAATCACGGCTATGCATACTGGGCACTCGGGCATGTGCACGCTCGCGAACAGCTGAACGCCGAGCCGCATATAGTATATCCAGGCAATCTGCAGGGGCGTCACGTGCGCGAGACTGGCGCCAAGGGAGCTGCACTTGTGAGCGTTGAAGACGGACATGTTGTAGGGATCGAACACCGCCCGCTTGACGTGATACGGTGGCAGATCCTGGACATCGACATTGGAGCGGCTACCGAAAAAACTGTCGTTCTGGGCATGCTGCGTGAGAGGCTCGAAGATGCTCATGCCACAGCTGAGGGGCGTGGCCTGGCAGTTCGATTGCGTCTTTCCGGCGATACCATCTTGACTTACGAACTGACTGCGGGCCGTGGCGCTCTCCGCGAGGAGATCGAGACCATCGCCCTAAATGTTTCAGGCGAGCTGTGGATTGAAAAGCTTGAGCTTCGAATTCAGACGCCTCTTCGCAGCGACGTGACGGATCCAACCATAGCCGGAAAGATCATACGGGCCGTCGAACAGCTTCGGAATGATCAACTGTTCGCGCAAACTCTCGAAGCCAGGGTCGCCGAAATCAAAGCCAAGACCCCGGCAGGCGCCCAGATGGATGACTTTTTCGCGACAATTGGCGCGGAAGCCCCAAAACGAGCCATCGATCGGGCGCTTGCACTCGTGGATCGGCGGGAGGAGTAGGGCTATGCGATTTGAGGAACTCACGATCGAAAAGTATGGCATTTATGATGAACGGACCTTATCTCTCGCCGAAATGCCCGGGCTGGTTGTAATTTACGGACCGAACGAAGCCGGCAAGACAACTTGTCTGGCTGCCATCACTGATTTTCTTTTCGGCATTCCTCAAAATTCAGCACACGGACATGTTTTCGGCTACGACCAGATTAAGCTGCGCACGAAATTGGGTCTTGGCAATGGAGGACAGTTAAAACTCTGCCGCCGGAAGGGACGCGGGATTGCAAAGACATTGACCGATCACGATAACAAGATTGTTGACGAAGCCATTCTGACGACACTGCTTGGGTCGATCACCCGGGCGAGGTTTGAGGCTCTATTCGGCCTCGGCCATGAATCGCTGCGCAGAGGCGGGCAACAACTTCTTGACGCAGAGGGTGACATCGGTCGATTGATCGTCGAGGCGGGCGGCGGCCTGCGATCTCTCGTCCAAAATCTCGATCAACTGGGAGTGAAGGCGGGCGGATTATTCTCGACTCGCCGGTCTGCCGAGCGTGACTTCTACAAGGCACTCGACTCCTATGAAGCCGCGGAAAAGGAGATCAAGCAAGGCCTCTTGACTCGGGAGGCATACGAGGAAGCACAAAGCCAACACAGAACCTCAAGGGACAAACTTGAGAACATTCGGACGGAACGTCGGACGGTCAACGCGCGCCTGCTGCGGCAGCAAAGGCTGGCACGTGTAATCCCACTCCTGAACGACCTGAAACAGGTTGAAGATCTGATCGCAACTTTCAATGATCTGCAGCAGCTGGCGAGCGATTTTGGTGTGAGGGTGCGCGCTGCACTCGATGCGCGTGAGTCTGCGCAGGGAGCTTTCGCAGAAGCGGAACTCAAACGATCCGCTCTAGAGAGTCAGATTAGCTATCTTGTTGTTTCGTCAGTGCTTGGCGAGGCTGAAGCGCTGATAAGGGACATTGGTGAAAAGGCGGTCCACGTTACCAAGGAACGATCCGATCGTCCAAAACGACAGACCGAGCTCCTGGATCGTGAAGCAAAGCTCTCGTCTCTGAAACAGCGTGTCGGAGCCAAGGCTGATACGGACCTCGAACCGCTTATGCCGTCCCAAGTCACTCTTGATCGCGTTCAAGCGTTGGTCGCCCAGGGTCTGGACTTGCGTCCGAAGATCGAAAGTCTTAAAGCGCAAATCGAGAATGACACCGATATCATAGCGAGACTCGAAGCACGGCAGCGCGATCGTGAACTCAAGGATTACGACAAGCCGTTCGGCATCCCGATCGCCGATTTTTCACAACTGGCGACTTTGGCCAGGACGCTGGAGACTAAGCGCAAACAAGCTGATCGGTTGGACGAAGAGATCACCAGGCGCCTGCGGGCGATCAAGTTTCAAACTGCGGAGGACCTCCAGGTCTTTCCATGTCCTGATGCCGCTGCCATCCAAGCAGAAATAGATCGAAACACAGCGCTCGAGCAGGCGCGGGTCAAGCAGGCCGAGAACATCACGACTGAGACTTCCAATTTAAACGTCGCGATCGTAGAAATAGAGAGGTTGCACAAAGGCGGTGAGGTTCCAACTGATGCCGCCATCACAACTGCTCGCCAGGAACGTGATGGCGCATGGGCGCCGATCCGCGAAGCCTATCTTGCCGATGACACGGAGTGGGCAATGACGACCCCGGTGGCGGAACGCGTGGAGATCGTAGTAAACCTCGAAGGGCGGGTCGATAAGGCCGATCGGCTCTCCGACCGCAAGTCCATGGAAGCCCAACGAATAGCCTCCCTTGATCTTGCGGAGAAGCAGAGAGATGGGGCAACTGCGTCGCTCGCGACTCTCTCAAAGGCCGGGCAGGAGCTCGAGCAGAGCATTGTCGACGCGCGGCGAGCGTGGGCCGACGCGTGGCCCGAAGCTGCCGGCATGGAAGCGGATCTGACCCGACTCAAGGGGATTGTTGAGGAGCGCAAAGCGATCTTGGATCTGATCGCTGATTCCCATGAGGTGCGCGACGAAATTGAGCGTTTGGACGCCGATTTCAGTCCGAGGTTGGAGACACTTGTTTTAGCAGAACAACGCATAGAAGTGACGCCAGATTCAAAGGCTTCCTTTGGTTCGCGAGTTCACGCGGCAACTCAAGCAATCACGGTCCATGATAATGCCTACAGTGATTTTCGACGCGATGAAGATACGGTTATGACAACGAAGGAACAACTTGAGCGCAAGCGAAAGGCATTGGACGATTTCGAGAACAGGAAGGCAGTTTGGGAGAATGACTGGAAGCAGGCAGTCCGACGGATAGGACTCTCAGAAGACAGCTCGCCGGAGCAGGCAAACGAAGTCGCGACTCAATGGGCGGCAGCCGGCGGCATTCTGGATGGCATCAGGCTTACCCGAACGCGCCTGCAGCGGATGGATGATGACGAGCGCGAGTTGCAGAGCTTGATTGATGACGTGGCTGGGAGAATCGACTTTGTGCTCCCAAGGGATGCCATAGCAGCTGCCCGGATGCTCAAAGAAAAGTGGGAATCGAACAACAAGCTCTCCATCGAACGGTCCGGCTTTGTGACTCAGCTCGGCGGCGTAACCAGCGACCGGGATCGCAAGCAGGGATCTCTGGATACGACGAATGCCGCGATTGCGGCATTGTGCGTTGAAGCGGGCTGCCAAGAGAGCGATCTTCTCAATATAGGCGGGCGGAATTCGCGGTACCTGGAGGCGCAGCATAGGCGCATACAGATTCTCGATACGATCGCGAGCACCGGCGATGGGTTATCACTTGAGGTCCTTCGGGAAGAGTGGGGCGGGCGCGATCTCACCGAGATCAATGCTGAGATCAGTCAAATTGAGGAAGAGGATCATGGCCTCGAAAAATCGATAGAGGAGGCTGCCGGAAACTTACGGGATCGGGAGCGTGAGATCGAACGATTCGAAACGGAGGAGGGTATCAACAGAGCGGTGGCGGAGCGCGAGCGTGCGGTCGCCGAATTACGCCAGGTCATTGAAGATTATCTGGAAACCGTGCTCGCCAAGGAGTTGCTGTCCCGAGCAATCGATCAGATCCGCCACGAACAACAAGACCCGCTCATTATGCGTGCCGGAGAGCAATTCTCGGTTGCGACGGCCGGTGCCTTCGCAGGGATCGAAACCGATGTGGATGACAAAGGCCGCCCGATTGTAGTCGGCAAGCGACCCTCCGGAGAGACCGTACCCATTGAGATCATGAGCGACGGTACTCGGGACCAGCTCTTTCTTGCATTCCGTCTGGCAGCGATCGAGCACTATTGCGCGTCTGCTGAACCGCTCCCTTTTATTGCGGATGATCTGCTCGTACATTTCGATGATGAGCGCAGCAGAGCAACTCTCGATTTACTTGCAGAATTTGGAAAGTGCACGCAAGTATTGCTCTTCACGCACCACCGGGGCGTCCTGAACGCAGCAAACAAGCTGGTCAAGAGGGATGCCGCTGGCGTTTGCGAACTGGCCTAAGAGGATTTTCGGGTACACGATCCTCAGTCTCGAAGCAGCGATCGAAATGTCGCGACAGCGTCGCAACATTCCGGACCAGCATGGGGGTGTCACTTTTGATCCCTTTGCTGTCAACATATCTGCGGCTTCGGGGGTCGCCATATGACAGAGACGAAAGTATCGAATGACCTTCTCAATGACTTCAGGCGCTTAATTGCATAGGCGCGACTGGATGTTGCAAGGACCGCCAACTCCGCACAGGTTTCTCTCTATTGAAACGCCGGGGTCAGGGCTGAAAGATTTGCTTTTGCCAACGTAGCTCACCTGGCAGCAGGCCATCCGAAACAAAAGTAAATCTTCCAGACCTGACCCCGGTCCCTAAACTCCCCGGAGCTGGTCAAGACTGTGAGCGCGCGAAACCAGGCATATCCTGCTCCAGCCAATCCCGATCAGGATCGACTTGCATCAGTATCGGCACATTCCCCTATCAGCCACACTCAGGTCTGAATATAATAGTCAGATCCCTAGAGTCTATTTCGATCAACGATCCAGGAGTGGAAACCGGAAATTGACAAATGCTCCATCGCTCCAGGATTCTCGAAGAGCTGAAAGCTGGGGGATGGGCGTTGATTACCGACGCGAAAACCACACTCTGGTGCTCTGCCGAGATCCCTATTCCGTTCGTCAGGCTGGCTCCATCGAGCTTCTGGCTACACTGACCAAGACGACCTCATGGAAATTGCGGTTTTCCAGTAAGAGGATTCAGCCAGGCGGGCAAAAGTTCCAGTTATGCCGCTGTTGCCCACCCGGCCATTGATTGTGCAGGTTCCCTACACATTGCGTTGGGCGGTGCATTGTTGAGAATGGAGGCAAAAGATGAAGATCATACGTAAGACAAGTGTTGTTACGGTTCTTGCTGCAGTTTTGCTCGTCCTTCCGCTGCTTGCTCAACAGGTGGGCAAGACCGGCAGGGAGGGCCAAGCGTTTCAGGAGCGTGAAAAGGCGATGCAACAGCTTGCGGAAGATAGCAGGCAAATTGTTGACAGTCTCAAAACGTTGACGAAGGAGCAAAAGAATTCGGTCGTCGCTTTGATGGCGATCACGAGAGCCGCTGCGGCCTATGAGTCGCGGTTCATCAGGCAGGACGATAGGTCGCTTCGGGCACTCTACGAGCCTCTGGGTCAATTCTCGCAGGCCTACAAAGCTCCCGGCAAATTCCAAGGTCTCTTGAATGGATGTTTCGACGCAACGGTGTCGTGCCTTAGCGCTCAAAAGAAGTGCCTCGACGCCGGAGGAAAAGAAGACCAATGCAACGGAGATCCCAAGGTTCTTGTGCCGTGTGCGAACGAAGCGATTTGCGTCATTGGCGCGTTCATGAAGTTGCACCAGGGAATCCCTCAGATTGTGCTGGGTCGAGATCCTTGGCCACCAATACCGTTCCCGTACTGATGTCATGGAAATGCGATGAATTCGGAAAGACGGGACGTTCACCCAATTTGTGTTTAGGGACCGCACAACTGCAAAAATGGTGAGCGTCCCGAATGTCACCAAGTTAAGGCAAGGTTCTTCTGTCGCCCTCCAGGGCTCCGGCTCACCTTCCGACATACCCCGGGCGGCGCTGCCGCTTGCCCGGGGCTACTGTCTTGCGCGCCTCCGGCGCAGGTTCTCAGCCAAATCTACGGGACTGACATCGGGCTCTTGCCCCGGAGGGGCAATAAGATAGTAGCCGGGGGCAAGTGTAGGACCGCCCCCGGTCAGCCAGTCACACAGGAAGAGCCCCAGCGGGGCGAAAGAAAACCATATTAGTTTCATGCTAATGCCAACACAGGCCCTGATCCACTCCTTATCTTAGTGCCATTCGTGAGCGTCCCCGATTTTCCCCGATTTTCGGGGGGAGCGACAGATTGCACGATCACAGGTTGCGTCAATTCTGACTGTGCAGCAGGCACAATTGCGTAACCTTCGGGGCTGGGAAATCTCTTTGACCCTATTCCATGCGAATGCCGCGCGAGGCCAGGGTGATACCCAGGGCCGCGTTGTACTGCGCCACGGCCTTGTTGTATGCGGCATCGGCATCCACCTGGCGGCGCCGCGCCGCGGAATATTCGTTCTGGCGCGTGAGCACCAGAAAATTGGTCGATTCCCCGGTGGCGAACAGGCGCGACTCGCTGGCCAGCTTGTCGCTCGCCGCCTGTGCGCTCGCAGCCGCAGCGCGCATGCGTTGGCGCGCCGTTTCGAGCGCCTGCAGCGCATTCCTCACCTGCGCCTGGATCGTCTGTTCGGCGCGCGTGCGCATCAGATCGAGGCGCTGCTCCGCGATGGCGTCGGCCGCAAGATTGGCCTGCGCCGTCCGGTTCCGCCCTGTGAAGACGAAGGTGACGCCGGCCTGAACCGTCCGGTAGTTTCCGCCGAACAGGCTGGAGAGCGACGAACCCAGGCCCCCTGAGAGCGATCCGGGCAAGGACGGGAGGGCGGGAAGAACCGGCACCAGCGGATTCTCGTCCTGTCTGATTTTCCCGGCGAGGCCTGCGAGCGAATAACCCGCCACCAGATTCACCTGGGGCTTGACGAGATCGGCGTCCTGTCGCCGCTGCACGCCGGCGGCGGCTAAATCGGCTTCGATCACTGTCAGTTCGGGACGCATACGCAGCGCCAGGGCCAGGGCTTCCTTCGGCTCGATCATGTCCGGCGGTTCGACGGCGCCGCTGTCCAGCGGCACGATTTCCTCGTCCCACAAGCTCTCGCGCCGATCCCTTGCCAGGAGAGTCTTCAGGCTGTTCTCAACTTCGGTGACCGCGCCGGTGCTGCGATACAGATCGTCGAGGCGGCCCTGAAGTTCGGCTTCCGCAGCGGAGAGTTCGACGACCGGCAGCGATCCGGCCGCAATCAGCCGCTGGTCCCGCTCCAGTTGAACTTTCGCCAGACCGAACGGCTTCGGCTGCCACCTCCGCCTGACGGCGCGCAGCCACGAGATCCCAGTAGACCTGTTCCACTCGCGCGGCCACATCGATGGCGCGGATCTCCAATTCCGCAGCCGATGCTTCCTGCGCCTTGGTGCGGCTTTCAATAAGCGCCCTCTCCGCATCGATGTGGCGCCCGCGCCAAAGCGGCTGCGTGACCGTCAAGCTGAGCTGCGAGACATAGGACGGGCTCAACGACGGGAAGGCATCGGTCGATGTCACGCGGCTGTTGCTGAATTCCGCATCCAGCTCCAGGCCGTTCCACCCGGTCTTCTGGTGCAGGGCCAACCGTCTGCCCCGCAGAATGCCGGGTCAGAACGCCGCCTGAACCCTGAAGCACCGATGGCACCGGCGTGTTGGAGTCGCCGAACGAGGGCTGCCAGCGAAAGACCGGATCGTAACTGCCGCGGGCCGCCCGCACAGCTGCCGCCGCGGCATCCACGTTCAGACGCTCGATCTCCACATCCAGGTTGGCTCGAATCGCCATTTCCACAGCCTGTTCGAGCGTAAGCCGCCGCTGAATGAACCCGCCTCCGGCCTGCGGAGGAGAAGCGATCGCATCGTCCGTTCCCCATGCCGAGACCGCCATCAGAAAGATCCAGAAGATGTGTCGCAAACTATTTCCCTCCACCGGCAAGAATGTAGGAATCCACGCGCAGGCTCAGCGGCAGCGGCGGATGGCCATCCAGTTCCACGAGCGTCTCAAGCACCTTAGTGTCGAGCTTCTCCGAAGGCTCGTCGGTGGGAACGTTCTTTTTGCCCAGCTCGCGGCCGACTCTGACCACGCGTCCCCAAAACTTCTGCGGGCCGAACGCCTGGGCAGTAACGTAGGCGCGGTCGCCCGGATGCACCCTGGCCACGTCCGTCTCGTCCACGTCCACACGCACCCGAAGTCGGGAATCGTCGCCGAAACTCACGATGGGGGTGTCACCCCTGTCCGACACGGTCTCGCCGGTTTTCCTGAATCGCCTCAGCACGATCCCATCGAATGGCGCGCGCACCACTGTTTTTTCAAGCAGAGCCTCGGCTTCGGCCAATTGTGCGCGGGCCAGCGCCAGACCGGCCTCCGCGCGCTTTCTGTCGTCGGCGCGGGCCGGCGCATCCACGAGCGCGTATCGTTGCGTCGCCTGCCGAAGCCGGGCTTCGGCCACGTGGTATTCGCGTTCCGTGCGCTCCCAGTCCGATCGCGAAAGGTCACCGGTCTGTAACAGCGATTGGCGCCGCGCCATTTCAGCCCGGGCGTTGGCCAGCACCGCCTCGGCTTCCTCCACCGCGGCCGCGACCTCGCGGCGTTCCTGGTCGCGCGCCCCGTTCACGATGCGTTCGAGCTCGGCCTGGCGGACGGCAATTGTGGCGGCAGCCGCTCGAACCCGCGCTTCATACTCGCCGTTGGCCAGCACAGCGATCACCTGCCCATTTCGCAGGTGCTGTCCTTCCTCCACCGGAACCTCCCGCAGCACACCGGCCAGCTCCGATCCGATTTTGATCACCTCCGACACCGGCTCCACCTTGCCCGCTGCGCAGATGATGGTATTGCCGGCCTCGCCGGAAACGGCTGCAGGCGGCGCCTGCCGCGTGGCCGTGCGGCCATGAATAACGGCTGCCACAGCAGCTCCTCCCGCGATGAGCAGTATCGTCGTACAGATGATTCGCTTTTTCATTGTTCCCCTCCTGTAAATTCATGGATCCGATCGCTCGTCAGTACCTCGCCCACGCGCCCGTCTTCGATGCGGACGATGCGATCGGCGAAGCCTAGCGTGCGATTATCATGCGTAACAATTACCACTGCCCGGCCCTTGTCTCGCGCCAGTCCGCGCAGCATCTCCATAACAGCGCCTCCGCTGGCCTTGTCCAGCGCCGCCGTCGGTTCATCGGCCAGGATGATCGAAGGCTCGCCTGCCAGCGCGCGGGCAATCGCCACGCGCTGTTTCTGGCCGCCGCTCAGATCGGCCGGGAACGCGTCATATTTGTCGCTGAGGCCGACGCTGTCCAACAGAGTGCGTGCGCGCCTGTGGGCCGCCGCGCCCCGGATCTGTTTCAAATCGAGCGCCACCTCCACGTTTTCCGCCGCCGTCAGCGTCGGAAACAGATTGAAGCCCTGGAACACGAACCCGATGTGGCGCAGCCGCAGCGCCGGCAACTCCCGCTCGCGCAGGCGCGTGAGTTCACAGCCGGCGATCTTCACGCTGCCGCTGGTCGGGCGCAGGATGGCGCCCATGATGGATATCAGGGTTGTCTTGCCGCTTCCCGACGGCCCCATCAGCAGGGTCATTTCGCCCGGATGCACATCCAGGCTTACGCCGTCCAGGGCGCGCGCCGCGGCGGCGCCCTCGGCGTAGGTCTTCGTCAGTTCGCGCACTTCGATGGCTGGCGTCATGGATGATTCCTTTCCCGTTCTCGTTCAGCCTTTGAACACCATGGCCGGATCGATCTTGGTCACCTTGTTGATGGAGACTATGGCCGCACTGACACACATCATCAGGGTGAGGCCGAACAGGCCCACCCGCACGGCATGGGGCAGCACAATATTGGCGCCGCCGCCGCGGCTCGACCATTCCACAAACATGGCGAGCGCAATTCCTACGCCGTAGCCGATCAGGGCGCTGATCACGGCCTGCTGCAGGATAATGCGATAGATGTAGCCGTTGGTCGCGCCCATCGCCTTCAGGGTTCCGAATTCGCGGATGTGGTCAATCGTGGCGGCGTAGATCGTCTGTGCCACCACGACCACGCCGACCAGAAGCCCCAGCACGGCCGCCATAATCACCGTCACGCCTGCGCCCGTGCCGAACATCCAGTAGCGCGTGGTCTTCGAGCTGAATTCCGCGGTGGAGAAAACGTCCACTTCGCTCAACCGCGCCAGAAGATCGGTGCGCAACTTCTTCAGGTTGGCCCCCGCTGCCGCCTTCACCAGCAGAAACACCGTCTGGTTTTCGGCGGTCCCCGTGTAATGCTGTGCGTTCTTGAGCGAAGTAAACACCAGCGGCGACGTGGTGAAGGTGCGGATCCCTTCAGTGAAGCCGACAATGCGCGCGCGGAGGTTCCTGATCTCGACGGTCTGGCCCACGCGCGTCACCCCCAGCTTCTTCGCGTAGAAGCGATCGATCATTACGGTATCCGGCAGTTTGAGATCTCTCACCTCGCCCTCGCCGATGCGCCACGGGCCGCCCATGCGGCCGTCGGGATCGAACCCGACAATTTCGCAGCCCTCGACCGAGCCATCCGGACGCTTCCACTGGCTGAACTTCACGAGGTATTTCTGGGCCTCGGCCACCCCGGGCACGGCGCGCGCGTGGTACAACTTTTTTTCCGAGAAGGGAACTCCCACCTCGATGTACTCCACCCCTTTGGATGTGATCCAAAAATCCGCGCCGGAATTATCGATTACGTTCGCGGTGGTCGTGGTGAAGCCGATGAACAGTCCCGTCTGCACGGCCACCAGCACCACGGCAAAGATGATGCCCGTCAGCGTGACAGCCAGCCGCACCCGATCATGAAACAGGTTGCGAACTGCGAGCGATGCCATGAACTTCATTCCTCCGTAACATCAGTAATTTCAATAACACTGTTAATTATAAGCGCAAAAAAAATGGCTTACTTGAGCAGCCCCCGAATGGCCACGTCGAGGGTCAAATCCACCAGCCGCTCGTGGTCGACCCAGGGAAGGGCCGTACCGTGGGTGATTTTGAGCGCCGTCACGCCATGGATGATCAGCCACAGCGACTGGCTGACCGCCAGCACGTCCGTCTCGCGAAAACGCCCTGCTTCGATGCATTGCGCAACGCTCTGCGTCAGGTATTGAAACGCCCGCCCTCCCTGGGTGTGGGTTTTGATCACCCCGTCGCACACTGCATCACACGGCGTCATGAAGGCGACGCGATACTGGTCGGGGTGCTTCAAGCCGAAATCGATGTAAGCCTTGAGGCCGGCTCTCAGTCGCTCGACCGGATCGCCCACGGCCTCGACGACTTTTTCCAGTTTCTTTGCCAGGAGAGCGAAAGTCTGATTGCAGATCTCGTCGACCAGTTCGCGCTTGTCGCGGAAATAAAGGTATATGGTAGTGGGCGAATACTCGATCTTCTCCGCGATCCTGCGCATGGAAACGCTCTCGTACCCCTCCTTGGCAAACAACTCTCCTGCCGCCGCCAGGATTTCCAGCCGCAACGATTCTTTCTGTCGATGCCGTCTCTCTATCGTGCCCATAATGAACAACGTCAATATACTTTACCTAGTTAAGTAGTGTCAAGGAATATCTTTCGTGGCGAGGAACGAAGCTCAAATGCACCGATTATGCTGCTCCGGCTTGGGATAGGCTGACGATCAATTGATAGACTCCCAGGCAGGCGAGGACGGCGGCAGAGAGCAAAACGAGTGCGCGCTGACCTCGAAGCCCGAGGAAACGGGCAGTTCCGGCAAGCAGGATACTCCCTGCTAGGGCAGCGACCATGGTGCCGTAGAAGGCTGCCACCAGGGCGATGGCATTTACCGGGTCCCGGCGCCAGGCGCCGATGATCGCAGGCCCGAGAACAAGCGCCCATCCGAGGTACGGATTGGGATTGAGCAGGTTGACCGCAGCCGCCTGCAGGAGGGTGCGCGCGCCCGAGTTGCCGGTCGCTTGCTTCGCTGCGGCGGGCCTGCGCCATTCTCGAACGGTGCTCCACGCCAGGTAAAGCAAGAGACATCCACCGGCCGCCCGCAAACCTAGCTGCGCCCCGGCGGGCAACCGGCCGACAACGAGCAGGACTACGAGTGCGATGGGGCCGTCGCTGAGCAACGGCGCAAATGAGGCGGGAAGGGTGCGCACCCACCCCTGTGCCGCAACCCGTGACAGCAGGAAGGCCTGCAAGGGGCCGGGTTGAACGCTTGCGGCAAAGGCGAATCCCCAGCCGAGCAGCAGATAGGGCCACATCAGATATCGTCTCCTTGGCCTTGCCTGTTGATCGCGGTCCTGACGATCAGCTCAAGGCTGCCGCGCGCCTCCCGACCGCGGGAACCGAAGACCGGCAATACTCTGGCAAGGAGATTCTACACGCCGGAGGCGATATCGTGTATCACCTTATCTGGCGGCGCGCCGTTTAAAGCGCGCTTGAAAGCGTGATGTTTGTATTGGGAGGATGGAGGGACGCCGGCAGGCAAGAGAAAGCCGGTGGGAAAGGCACAATTGAGCGGAAATTGACGTGACCGTGAGCAAACCATCGCAATAGCAAGGCTGGCACTACGTTGGGATACCTTACACATTTCTTCATTCCGGAGAGAAACACCCCGACCTGGAACTGGGCGGCATTCCGAAGGGGGCCGGGGGGGGTCTGCACCGGAGGAGTGAAACGCGGCGCTGGACTTAGTACTCGTGTTCACAATTACGCTAACGTCTGCTGGCGGGCTCCAAAGATGTTTGCTGTAAACAGGTTTCCTTTTTCAAGCACGCACATCCTAACAGAAGTTGACAGCCCGCCAGCCCTTCGGGCGCCGGCGGGGCGGCTCTGTCTGCTTTGTCGCTCCTCCTCGACGATGGCCGCCATCGCCTTCGTCGTCGCTTCGCGCATCCAGGGCCGCCGCGCTCGGCGCATATGTTACCGTAATTGTGAACACGAGTACTTAGTACATGTCGCCCATGCCGCCGCCCTGGGGCATGGCAGGAGCCTTCTGTTCTTCCTTGATCTCCGAAATCAGGGCTTCCGTCGTCAGCAGCAGCGCCGCGATCGACGCCGCATTCTGCAACGCCGTCCGCGTCACCTTCGTCGGATCGATGACCCCTGCGGCCACCAGGTCCTCGTACATTTCTGTCTCGGCGTTGAACCCGAAGTTCAGCCTCGCTGCTCTGGCGCACCTTCTCCGCTACCACCGCTCCTTCATACCCGGAGTTGTTCACGATCTGCCGCAGCGGCTCCTCCAGGGCACGGCGCAGGATGTTGCACCCGATCGCCTCGTCCCCTTCCAGCTTCAGCTTCTCCACCGCAGGCACGCAGCGCAGTAATGCCACGCCGCCTCCCGGCACGATCCCTTCCTCTACCGCCGCACGGGTCGCGTGCATCGCATCCTCTACCCGCGCCTTCTTCTCCTTCAGCTCGGTCTCCGTCGCCGCTCCAACCTTGATCACCGCTACGCCGCCCACCAGTTTCGCCAGCCGTTCCTGCAGCTTCTCACGGTCGTAATCCGACGTCGTCTCCTCGATCTGCACCCGCAGCTGCTTCACGCGGCCCTCGATGTCCGAATGCTTCCCGGCGCCCTCGATGATCGTCGTGTTGTCCTTGTCGATCGTGATCTTCTTCGCGCGGCCCAGATCCTCCAGGCGCACGTTCTCCAGTTTGATCCCCAGGTCTTCCGAAATCACTTTGCCGCCCGTCACGATCGCGATGTCTTCCAACATCGCCTTGCGCCGATCGCCAAATCCCGGCGCCTTCACCGCGGCTGCCGACAACGTCCCGCGCAGCTTGTTCACCACCAGCGTAGCCAGCGCCTCGCCTTCGATGTCTTCCGCAATGATCAACAGCGGCCGGCCGCTCTTCGCGATCTGCTCCAACACCGGCAGCAGGTCCTTCATCGAGCTGATCTTCTTCTCCTGCAGCAAGATCAAACAGTCGTTCAGCTCCACTTCCATCCGCTCGGCGTCCGTCACGAAGTACGGCGACAAATACCCGCGGTCAAACTGCATTCCCTCGACCACTTCCAGTGATGTCTCAATCGACTTCGCTTCTTCAACCGTAATCACGCCGTCTTTGCCGACCTTCTTCATCGCCTCGGCAATAATCCCGCCGATGGTCTTGTCGTTGTTCGCCGATACCGAACCTACCTGCGAGATCATCTCGCCCTTCACCGGCTTGCTCAGCTTCTTCAGCTCCGCAACCGCCGCTTCCACGGCCTGCTCAATCCCGCGCTTCAGGCCCATCGGGTTCGCGCCCGCCGCTACGTTCTTCACGCCTTCACGGAAAATCGCCTGCGCCAGCACCGTCGCGGTCGTCGTCCCGTCCCCGGCCACGTCCGAGGTCTTCGACGCCACTTCGCGCACCATCTGCGCGCCCATGTTCTCGAGGCCGTCCTTCAGCTCGATCTCTTTCGCAACCGTCACGCCGTCCTTCGTGATCAATGGAGACCCGAACTTCTTGTCCAATATCACGTTCCGGCCCCTCGGGCCCAACGTGATCTTTACCGCATCCGCCAGCTGATTCACCCCGCGCAACAAAGCCTGACGCGACCGTTCGCCATGTACGATCTGTTTAGCCATGAGTTCTCACCCCTTATCTTCCCGCAATTAGAATACTCATTGTCGCCTGGAACGGCTTACTTCCCTTTCATCAGTACCGCCAGGATCTCTTCCTCACGCATGATGACGTACTCCTCGTCATCAATCTTGATCTCCGTCCCGGCGTATTTCCCAAACAGTACCCGGTCTCCTGCCTTCACATCCATGGGTGACCGCTTGCCGTCTTCCATCATTTTCCCCGGTCCCGCGGAGATCACCTCTCCTTCCATCGGCTTCTCTTTCGCCGTGTCCGGAATGATGATGCCGCCCTTGACCGTTTCTTTCTCCTCAATCCGCTTCAGAAGTACCCGATCGTGCAAAGGCCTTGCTTTCATATCGTTAGATCCCCCATTTCGTTAATACCGCTTCATTCGTCCGTACGATCCACTGTTATTAGCACTCGAAAAAGGTGAGCGCTCATGACGTTAGATCCAGAGGTAAGCATGTCGAACTGTGCCCGCTGCAAATCTGGATGGTCGCGAAGATCCTGCTATCCAGTGCTCCTGTGCCGGAACTTGATAAACCTTGATGGATCCAGCGAGCGTGCTCTGGGTCGCTTTACCCTGTCGGCAAGGCCGACCGCTTCCAGGGCACAGATGGCGTACCAGCCGATGTCCGTCTGCCACCAGCGCAGACCGAAGCGCGCTGAGCCGGCGTTGTCATGGTGGTTTCTGTGCCAGTTTTCGCCCCATGCCGTCAGTTGCAGCGGCCCCAGCCACCAGACGTTTCTGCTGGAGTTGCCTGCTTCGGCAAGGCCCAGGTGCGTAATACTGTTCACGAAGCACTGCATGTGGAGCGAATAGACCAAACGAATTGCGCCCAGCCAGAAGAAACCCTGCCATCCGAGCGCAAGGCCGCAGCACAGGGAAAACAAAAGCACCGGCACTTCCGCAATCGTCCATATCTGGTACTGCCTTCGAGTCAACTCCGGACACCAGTTCTTCCGATCTGCACGGGCTGACTGGTACAACCAACGCAAATGTGCCCACCAGAAGCCCCCCTGCTTGGGACTGGAAATGTCCTCAGGTGTATCCGTACGTGCGTGATGCAGCCGGTGGTAGGCTACCCAACTTGCCGGCGCCCCGGAGCCGTTGAACATGGCCCAGAAAATAAGCATGTGCTCGATGATCTTGTTCACCTTGAGAGTGCGGTGCGCCAGCATTCGATGATAACCGATCGTCGTGCCGAAACCGCCGAGAGCGGTGAACAGGATGGCCAAGCCTAAAATCTTTATGTCGGGGAGCGGATAGAAAATCAGGCCGGCAACCGCCAGGATGTGAATCAGGAGAAGATAAGAGAAAACCGCCGCCTTGCCGCGGGCAGGTCGCCAGAACGGCTGTTCCCACGGTCGAATCTCCTCCATCACAGTCTTGTTCATGCCCGCTGCTCCTGTGTGCGAATTCCAGCACTCGACTCGCTCTATCCCGCCCACCGCATCCTCAGCGGACAGCTGCCTGCTCGTTATCGAAAACCTGGAATACTGTCAAGAGCCTGGTGATTGCCAGAATCTCTCGGACCTTGGTGGTCAGATTCAGGAGTTTTAGCTGCCCTCCCTCTTTGGCAACTGTGGTGAAGGAACTCACCAGTTCACCAACGCCTGAGCTGTCGATGTAATTTACCTCGGCCAGGTTGAGGATGATCTTCTTCACCCCGTTGTGCAGGAGATCTTTGATCGTGCTGCGAACGACCATGGTTCCCTGGCCAAGGATGATTTTGCCGCTGATATCCAGAATGTGAACGTCCCCGACTGTGCGTGTGTGAATGTTCATGTTTCTCTCCCCGACTCGATCGTGTTCCCCTTACCCGGAGCCTGTATATCCCCGCTGAGGCTCACCTCATGCCAAAGGCATGGCTGACAACACAAGCCACACTCTTTATACAACGTGGGGCATTGCGTGTCAGTCCTCTTTTGCTCACACACCTGATCAAATTTGCTCAGTCCAGATCCAAGGGAATTGGTAGGGTCGTGCGTTTCCAAGCGCATGAAAATTTATGGTCTTTTGAAGGCAGCCACGAATGACACGAATAATTGAAAGCAAAAAACATTCGTGGCTGCTTTTGCAGTTTTTAAGCAAGTTATTATCAAAGCAGTCTAATCGTGCAGGACTACGCTGAGGAGGCCGCTATGGACCGTCAATCCGCTGGTATCATACTCAATAAAGCCAAGCTTCCGGAACTTGTTCATGAAATGACTGACTCGCGCCCGGGTCGTGCCGACCATTTGCGCCAGCGATTCCTGATCTACTTTGGGCAGCACGATTTCGGTTCGGCTTTCCTTGCCAAAATGAGCCAGCAGCAAGAGAATCCGAGCCAGACGCTTTTCGCTTGAGTTGAATAGCTGGTCGACTAGATCCGCCTCGTATCGGATGTTGCGGGAGAGCAGATGCTTGACGAATAGTACCGCGACGTCGTGCTTTTCGTGGAGCATACGCTCCATCAGCAATTTCTCGATCTTGTCAAGCGTGCACTCCGACAATGCGACAGCCGCTGCCATACGAAACGGTTGACCGGCGAGGCAGCCCTCGCCGAAGAACTCACCGGCGTCGAGAATGGCGACGATCGCCTCCTTGCCCTGTTGGGATATGACCGAGATCTTTACCTTGCCTTGCCGGATGTAGAACAAGGAATCCGCAGGTTGTCCTTGCTGATAGATGTCGTGGCCCATTCCGCATTCCACAACGGTCTGCCCGCGGAAGAGACCGGTGAATAGGGCTTCCCAATCGACCGACTGGCTTTTCTTAAGAGCCATAAAGACCTCCTTGATGGCCAAGGGCGCGCCAAGCATCGAAAGAGATTAGCTAGTTTCTGTCGCGAAATTCGGCAGCGAGATCGGCTGGCCGAGCCCCAGAGGGGCTAAGAGATAGTAGCCGGGGGCGCAAGCCCCCGGAAAGGATGTAGCATTGAAGGAGCCCCGGCAGGGGCCAAAGATCTTTGTCCGCAACCTTTTCTGTCGCCCAGGGCTCCACGCTGTTTTCCAATCCAATCCCGGGCTTGCGCCCGGGGCTATTTTCTTTCCGCCCCTCCGGGGCTTGCCTAAAGGGCGGAGCAAGTTTCGCGACAGAGACTAGCTGGGGGGCGTTGCGTCCCGCACCCCTGAGTTTCGCTCGATTCTTCAGAGGCATAATTATTTTACCTCGAATAGAGCTGGCAACCAAACAGATATGATGCCGGATGGGAATCATCGGGCGGCTCTCGCAAAGCAGTCATGCGGCCGTATGCCTGCAACCCGTGGAGCGAATCAAGTCGAACGAGCTGCAATAGATTCACAGCCTCGGTTTATTGTAACAGTGTAAAGGGCGGTTTGAGCTTGACTTTTCAGGTGTCGGCCGTTTGATGCAAAGATCCGGCTTTGGGGCGGGCCCATCTTGCCCGCCTATCACCGGGCCAACGATTGACAATAATCGACACGTGCCGTTATCATGGGTCCACCTGTCTTGGTGTCGCATGGGGAGGCTATCTAGCGTGCGGAAAGGGGGCACGCATGGTCAGGCCGAAGGCGATGGTGGTAACCATTGAAGATTTGACCGACAACCTGAAGTTGTCAGATTCAACCCGCTACCACTTCGCCCGGGGCGGCAAAATGCCGGGTGTCATAGCCGGCCGGCACGGGCGGTTCCACAAGGCGGCCTTCTACGAATGATTGCGCAATGGCGGCCGGTTTACCATTGATGCAAGAAGTAGGATCACGAAACGGACAACGGAACGATCAACGCGATTGCCGGGTTCATCGAGAACATCGACAATCACGTGATGTGCGGCGTGTGCGTCCGCGGTAAGTACCGGGATGTCATCCTGTTCGGTGACGATCAGGCGTCCAGGGCACTGGAGGACCATGGCCACCCGTTCGGGCTTGAACAAAGAAGGAGTCATGAAAAAGCGGACAAAGCCTGAACGCGACCAGGCAGAATCGGCCAAAAACGTTTCCAAGGAGAAGCCGTCCCGGCAAGAGAACGCACCCTTTCCCATCATCGGCATCGGCGCCTCCGCCGGGGGGCTGGAGGCCCTGGAGCGGTTCCTGGGGCATGTGCCCGAAGGCAGCGGCATGGCCTTTGTCATCGTGCAGCATCTGGACCCGACTCACAAGGGCATCATGCCCGAGCTGCTCCAGCGCATCACCCGCATGCGGGTCATTCAGGTCAAGGATCGCACCAGAGTCCAGCCCGACTGCGTCTATGTGATTCCGCCCAACAAGGACATGTCCATCCTGCACGGGGTCCTGCACCTGCTGGATCCGGTGGCGCGGCGGGGACTGCGCCTGCCGATTGATTTTTTCTTCCGCTCCCTGGCGGATGACCGGCAGGAGCAAAGCATCGGGGTCATCCTCTCGGGCATGGGCACCGACGGCACCCTGGGCCTCAAAGCCATCAAAGAAAAGGCCGGGGTCGTCTTTGTGCAGGACCCGGCCTCGGCCAAGTTCGACGGCATGCCTAGAAGCGCCATTGACGCCGGGCTGGCCGACGTCGTCGCTCCGGTGGAGGATCTGCCCGCAAAGATCATCGCGGTCCTCCAGCACGTTCCTCTGATCACTAAACCCGGCCTGGCACTGGAAAGCAGGACCCTGAGCGCCATAGAAAAGGTCTTCATCCTGCTGCGGGCGCAGACGGGCCACGACTTCTCCCTCTACAAAAACAGCACCGTGTACCGCCGGATCGAGCGGCGCATGGGCATCCACCAGATTGGCAAGATCGCCGACTACGTCCGGTTCTTGCAGGAGAACGCCCAGGAGCTCGACCTGCTCTTCAAGGAACTCCTGATCGGCGTGACCAGCTTCTTCCGCGACCCGGCGGCGTGGGATCAGTTGAAGGCGGAGGCCATCCCGGCGCTCCTGGCGGACCGCCGGTCCGCTCAGGCGCTGCGGGCCTGGATGCCCGGTTGCTCGACGGGCGAGGAAGCCTACTCCCTGGCCATGCTCTTCAAAGAGGCGATCGAGAGGGTGAAGCCTGCCGCGAAATTTTCGCTCCAGATCTTTGCCACCGACCTGGATCAGGAGGCCGTCGACAAGGCCCGCCAGGGCGTTTTCCCGGCCAACATCGCCGCGGATGTGTCGCCGGAGCGCCTGAGCCGGTTCTTCGTCAAGGAGGAGCGCGGCTACCGGGTCGGCAAGGAAATCCGCGAGATGGTGATCTTCGCCCCGCAAAACCTCGTCATGGACCCGCCCTTCACCAAGCTGGACATCCTGGCCTGCCGGAACCTGCTGATCTACCTGGTCCCGGAGTTGCAGAAGAAGCTCCTGCCGCTCTTTCACTACGCTCTGAATCCCGGCGGCATCCTGTTCCTGGGCAGCGCGGAGTCCATCGGCGCCTTTACCGACCTGTTCGCCCCGCTGAAAGGCAAGTTGCGTCTCTACCGGCGTCTGGAGTCTGCCTCGCGGGCCGAACCGCTCGAATTCCCGCCGTCTCTTGCGCCCATCCTGCCGAACATGCCGGAGCATCCCAAGGCGGTGAAACCCGCACCCAACCTCCAGGTGATGGCGGAGCAACTGCTCCTGCAACGGTATTCACCGGCGGCCGTGCTGGTCAACGACAAGGGCGACATCTTTTTCATTAGCGGACGCACAGGCAAATACTTGGAACCGGCAGCCGGCAAGGCCAACTGGAATATCTTCGCCATGGCCCGCGAGGGGTTGCGCCAGGAGTTGGGAAACGCTTTCCAGAAGGCGCTGAGGCAAAAAGGCCCGTTCACCATCAGGAACCTGAAGGTAGGAACCAACGGCGGATTGCAGGCCGTAAGCGTCACCGTCCAGGCGATTGATGAACCGGAGGCGCTGCGGGGGATGGTGATGGTCGTCTTTATGGATGTCGCGACGCCCCCCGAAACGCAGGCGCCGGCCAAGAAACGGGCCTCGGTCCGCAACATCCATCTGGCCCAGGCGCACGAGGAACTCCAGCAGGCCCGCGAGGATCTTCAGACCCTTCGCGAGGAAATGCAGACCTCCCAGGAAGAGCTCAAGTCCACCAACGAGGAGCTTCAATCCACCAACGAGGAACTCCAGTCTACCAACGAGGAACTGACCACCTCCAAGGAAGAAATGCAGTCGATGAACGAGGAGCTCCAGACGGTCAACCAGGAGCAGCAGGCCAAGGTGGAGGAGCTTTCGCGGGCCAACAGCGACATGAAGATCCTCATGGACAGCACGGACATCGCCACGATATTCCTGGACAACCATCTCCGCCTGCGGCGATTCACCACCCAGGCGACGAAGATCATCCGTCTGATCCCGACCGATGCGGGCCGGCCGATCACCGACATCGCCACCGAGCTGCACTACCCCGAACTGGCCGAGCACGCGCGGGAGGTGCTGCGGACGCTGATCTCCGTCGAGAAGCGGGTCCCCGCCCGCAACCGGCGCTGGTTTATGGCGCGCACCATGCCCTACCGAACCCTGGAGAACGTGATCGACGGCGTGGCAATCACCTTTACGGACGTGACCGCTTCCAGGGTGATGGAGACGTCGCTGAAGCAGACGTCGGAAATGCTGAGGAATATCCTGGAGGGTATCAGTGACGCCTCCTTCTCTCTGGACCACAACCTGGTGTTCACGTACTTCAATCCCGCGGCGGAACGACTGCTGAACCGCAAGAGTGCCGAGGTGTTTGGAAAGAATCTCTTCGACGCCTTTCCCGAAGCCAAAGGATCCATTTTCGATCAGATGTATCACCAGGCATTAAAGGAGAAGGCCTTCCTGTCGTTTGAAACACAGGTTGAATCAGCGCCTTGCCAGGGCTGGTACGACGTACGGGTCTATCCTCATGCGGAGGGCATCTCGGTGATCTTTACCAAACACCCGACGACGGGGAGCAACGGGACTCGAGGGCCCACGCCATGAAAAAGGACAAGGACAAGACGGTCCAGGCAGCCAAGCTCCGTCGTCTGGCGGAGGCACACCTGCGAAGACTAAAGACGGCAGAGGCTCGGTCCGGGACGGAGCCGGACACGCTGCGGCTGGTCCACGAGCTGCAAGTCCACCAGGTCGAGCTGGAGATGCAGAACGAGGAGCTCATGAGGGCCCGGACGGAGGTCGAGGCGGGCCTGGAACGGTACACGGACCTTTACGATTTCGCGCCGGTGGGCTACTTCACCCTCGACCGTGACGGGACCATACTCCAGGTGAACATCACCGGAGCGGGCCTTCTGGGGATTGAGCGGTCCCAACTGGTGCACCGCAGCCTGGGACGGTTTATCGAGTCCGAGGATCTTGATCGGTGGGATCAGCATCTTATGAGCGCACTGCAGTCGGCGCAGAAGCAGACCTGCGAGTTGACACTCAAACGAGAGGATGGTTCCACTTTCCATTCCCACCTTGACAGCATTTCTCTGTCATGGCCTGCCCAAGAGGGCGGAGACGGCGGTCCAAACGCAGTGATCCGGGTGGCGATGAGCGACATCACTGAGCGCAAACGGATCGAGGAGACCCAACTATTCCTGTGGCAATGTGGTTTCCGATACGAGGGAGAGGATTTCTTTAAGGCACTGGCAGTATACCTTGCCCAGAGCCTGGGAATGGACTATGTCTGCATCGATCGGCTCCAGGGGGACGGGCTGGCGGCCCAAACGGTAGCCATCCACTTCGACGGACAGTTCCAGGATAACGTGGAGTATACCCTGAAAGACACCCCCTGCGGCGACGTGGTGGGAAAGGCGACTTGTTGCTTCCCCAAGGGGGTGCGCCATTTGTTTCCCAAGGATGTGGTGCTTCAGGAGATGATGGCCGAGAGTTATGTGGGCGCCACCCTGTGGAGTTTCGACGGCAAGCCGATCGGCCTGATCGCGGTCATCGGGCGCAAGCCCCTGGCGAACCCCCGCCTGGCAGAATCCGTGCTGAAACTGGTGGCCGTCCGCGCGGCCGGCGAACTGGAGCGCAAGCAGGCGGAGGAGCGCCTTAAGGAAATCGTTCGGTTGGCTCCAGCCTTCATTTGCATCCTGCGCGGCCGCGAACACGTGTTTGAAATGTGCAATGACAGGTATATCCAGGTCGTGGGCCGGCGCGACATCCTGAACCTGCCGGTCCGCCAGGCCCTGCCGGAACTCGCAGGCCAGGGCTTCTTTGAACTCTTGGATAGTGTCTTTGAAACGGGGAAGCCTTACTCCGGCAAGGAAGTGCCCGTGCGCTTGCAGCGGATGCCTGGAGGACCCGCGGAAGAAGTGTATGTCGACTTCGTTTACATGCCGCTGCGTGGAGCCGATGACTCCATTTCCGGCATATTCGTGCACGGAGTGGATCTCACCGAGCAGGTCCTGGCCCGCAGACAAATTGAACAGCTTGCCCAACAGGCCCAGAGGACTGCCGAGGAGCTGGAGCAGCGGGTTGGTGAACGCACGGCCGAGCTCAGCGAGACGGTGGGGAGACTCCACGACGAGGTACAAAACCGGATTGCCGTGGAACTGTCGCTTCGCGAACAGTCGGATCAACTCCGGGCGCTGGCCTCCGAGCTGACGATGGCGGAGCAGCGCGAACGGCATCGGCTGGCCCAAATCCTGCATGACGATCTTCAACAGCTCCTGGTTGCCGCCCAGCTCATGATCGCACCGCTGGGCGGTGCCGAGGATGAGGCTGTACGCCGAGCGGCCGCACAGGTCAGCGATTTGATCCGGCTGTCCATCGACGCCTCGCGTTCGCTCACCGGCGAACTGAGCCCCCCGATCCTGCACGAGGGCGGTCTGATTCCGTCACTGGAGTGGCTGACCCGCTGGATGCAGGAAAAGCATGGTCTGCAGGTGGATCTGCAGTTCGACGGCCAGGCCGCTCCCCAAGCTAAGGACGTGACTGTACTGCTCTTTCAGGCGGTGCGGGAACTGCTGTTCAACGTGGCCAAACACGCCAAGGTGCAATCCGCCCGAGTCGAGGTTGTCGGGTTCGATGGTCAGTTGGAGGTCACTGTAAGCGACGATGGCGTTGGCTTCGACTCGACCCAACTTCGGTTTGGAGGCAAAACGTGGGGCGGTTTCGGTCTGTTCAGCATTCGTGAACGTCTGAGTTACCTGGGCGGGCGCATGGAGATCATCAGTTCCCCGGGCCGAGGAAGCCGCTTTACGCTGAGTGTGCCCGTTCGACCGTCCGCAACCCCGGCGACGGCCGGCGAATTTCCACGGGGCTCGCCAGGCGTAGCGGCGCCCGAATCAGGCCTGGCGTGCAGGATCGAGAAAAAGATTCGGGTGCTGCTGGCCGATGATCACCGGGTCATGCGCCAGGGGCTGGCCCATCTGCTCAAGGAAGAAAAGGACATCGAAATTGTCGGCGAGGCCGTGGACGGCGAGGCCGCCGTGAATCTCGCGCGTCAGCTTCGCCCCAACGTAATCATCATGGACGTAAGCATGCCGGGTATGAACGGCATCGAAGCCACCAGGCTGATCCATGCCGAACTTCCCGATATTCAGGTGATCGGATTGTCCACGTTTGGGGAAGCCGAGCAGGCTGCGGAGATGCGCGACGCCGGTGCGGCAGCCTACCTCACCAAGAGCGGCGCCACGGACGCAGTGATTGCCGCCATCCGTGCCTGCGCCGGCAATGCTGCCGAGGCTCCCCTGCAGAGACTGCAGAGTGACTTTCGCGAGTGAAGGCAGCGGGCGAGAATGCTCCCGGACTGGCTGAAATGAACCACCCGAACAACCCAGGCGACCAGGGCCATATCTCGAACAACCTTATGACTATTTCCCGGCGCAGGTTCCTCCGTCGCGGAGATACCTGACAGGCTGATGCCCAAAAATCTCGTCTGGGTCGCAAACCCGGCGGCAGAGAGGTCCCCGATCTGATATTCCAGGCCGCGTTTAACCATCGTGTATTGACCGAATATCGGGACATTGACTGTGGCCTCCGAGGCCGTCTGCAGCCACATCCCGCCCACATCGCCGTAGACAAGCTCGATGCGGACGTTTCGCAGCCACCATGACGGGGACTTGTTCGCAGGCTCACCCTCGCTGCGGCGCAGCAGGTAGGTGTTGGCATCGACCCAGATATTGCCTAGGTACCCATCTGGAGCAGGAGGCCGAGGAGCAGCCAGGCGGGCTGAGCGTGAGCCACGAGCCGCGCGAACTCCCGCTCTTCGCTCCGATGTGCTGCGAACAAGGCGACGGCCACCAGGATCGCCAGCCCGAAAAGCCAGGAGATCCAGCGTGCTCCGGCCTTCTTTTTCCCGTCGGTCTTTCTCTCGGCGTTCACCATGGCAAACAAGTAGTATAAGTATGACGGCCTTGCTGGCAAAGCGCCGGGAGCGCTGCCGACGAGCGCGGATATCCCGACGGCGCACCGAACTCGGGCGGGAGCTCGCGACAGATCTCGCCGGGATCGCGCTCACTCCGCGCCGTGATCTCCGCCCCCAGTTCCTGCAGCGTGCGCAGAAAGGTGAGGACGTCTTCGCGGCTTAGCATGCCGACCACCTGGCTGTCGGTCATCACGGGAAGCCGGTTCACCCCGTCGCGATGCATCTGCTGGAGGGCGGTCCACAATTCCCTGTCCGGGCGCATGACTTGGCCGGCGCTCGTCGTCGCCCACTCGCCCCGCGGCACGGCGACTGCTCATGGCCTGTGAAACCTTATGGCCACCTTCATCATCAGCGCTGCCAGAGAATTCGAGGGGCTTCCAGGGGAACCGCAACGCCCGGACAGTGCGGCACGACTCGCGCCGTATGCTCTGCCGCCGGGCGCGTTGCAGGCACCTGGGCACGATAGAAGTAACCGTTGGCCCCGCCTGCCAGTTGCCGGACGGGAGTCATCTCCTGCCGCACCGGAGCGCCGCCGTTGACTCCGTCGGCATAAAGCTCGACTCGAACAGCCGTGGGGTCGAGGCCATTGAGATAGACCTGAACGTCAAAGACGTGCTGCTCGCCGTCAGTTTTCACCTTCACTTCGCCGAAGCGCAGTGTGGCCCATTTCTGTTCCAGTGTGTCCTGCCAATTCGCCACCTGCTCACCCGCGGCGCCTTTATCCGCAGCGCGCTCGCGGTAGGTTGCCGCCGCCGGGATGTAGTGTTGCTCGGTGTGTTCGCGCACCGTTCGATCGGCGGAAAAGCGCGGTGTCAACCGCGCCATGCTCTCGCGCATCCGCGCGACCCAGGCGTTGGGGATGCCGTTCTTGTCGCGGGCATAGAATTCGGGGATCACCTCGCGTTCGAGCAGGTCGTAGAGTGCTTCGGCTTCGAGGGCGTCCCAGGCGGGATCGTCGCCATGCTCCTGCCCGTCACCCAACGCCCAGCCCACCTCAGGCGTATAGGCTTCCGCCCACCAGCCATCCAACTCAGACAGATTGATGCCGCCATTTACGAGCACCTTCATGCCGACCGTTCCGCTCGCCTCCCAGGGCCGCCGCGGCGTGTTGAGCCAGACATCCACTCCCTGCACCAATTGCTCTGTTAAGAGCATGTCGTAGTCACTGAGGAAAATCGCATGGGGGCGCGTCTCCGGCCGTCGAATGAAATGCGTCCATTCCTGAATCAAGGCCTGCCCCGCCTGGTCTGCCGGATGGGCCTTGCCGGTAATGATGGGCTGCACCGGGCGTTCAGGGTTGGTCAACAAGCGGAGCAGCCGATTCGGATCGCGCAACAGCAGGTTCGGCCTCTTGTAGGTTGCAAAGCGCCGCGCAAAGCCCAGCGTCATTGCGTTGGGATCAAACAGATGCTTCGCAAATTCAACCGCCTCGCGCGACGCGCCGGAAGCCGCCAGTTGTCTCGACAAGCGTTCGCGAACGTATTCAATGAAAGACCTGGTGGCCGCGGTGCGCAGTCGCCAGAGTCTGTCGTCGGAGATGCGGCGAATATCCTGCTCCAGGGGTTTCCGTCATTCCCAGCCAGCGGGTCTTGCCACAGCCCTCCATCCAAAGATCGTCGGCTGCCGCCGAGTCCCAGCTCGGCATATGGACTCCGTTGGTCACATGTCCGATCGGCACTTCGTCCTGCGGCCAGCCCGGGAAGAGAGGCCCCAGGATGTGCCGGCTCAGCGTCCCGTGCAGGCGACTTACGCCATTGACCGCTCCACTCCCGCGGACCGCCAGATATGCCATATTGAAGCTCTCCGATGAGTCGTTCGCGTTCAGGCGGCCCAGAGCAAGCAAATCGTGAAGTGTAATGCCGAGCTTTTGTTCGGCATAGCCACTGAGGTATTGCTCGATGAGGGCCGGAGCGAAACGGTCAAAGCCGGCGGCCACCGCTGTGTGGGTGGTGAAGAGGTTACCCGCGCGCGTGACGGCCCATGCGACCGGGAAGGATTGTCCGGTCTCTTGCATGAGACCGCGGGCGCGTTCCAGCACGGCGAAGGCCGCATGCCCTTCATTGAGGTGGCAGACTTCGGGCTGGATGCCGAGCGCGCCGAGCAGCCGCCATCCGCCGATCCCGAGGAGCAGTTCCTGCTTGAGGCGCAACTCCGGGCCCCCCCCGTAAAGCTCGCTGGTGATCCCTCGATGAACGGGGAAGTTCGCCGCGTCATTGCTGTCCAGCAGGTAGAGCTTTACTCTGCCGACCTGAACCTGCCAGGCGCGCAGCCAGACCGAGTAACCGGGCAACGCAATTTCCAACCGCAACCAATCCCCGTTCGGCTGGCGCAACGGCGTGATCGGCAACTGTCCGGGGTCGTTATACGGGAAGAGGGCCTGTTGCGCCCCGTCCTTGTCAATCTCCTGGCGAAAATAGCCTCGCTGGTAGAGCAGCCCCACGCCGACCACCGGCACGCCCAGATCGCTGGCGGCTTTAAGCTGATCGCCGGCCACATTGCCAAGTCCCCCCGAATAGATCGGGAGAGCTTCGCTCAACATGAATTCCATGCTGAAATACGCGACACAGGTCAGGGGAACCTGCGGATGATTTTGCTGAAACCACCCCGGCGCCGCGGCCGCGTGCTCCTTGGACTACACGAGGGCAGCTACTTTTCCGCGGAAGGCGGGATCGGCCAGCACGCGCTCGAGCTGGTCCCGCGAAACCGTCTGCAGGACCACCCAAGGATTATGCGTGAGTTCCCACAGCGCGGGATCAAGCTGCAGCCACACTTCGTCAGCGGCATGATTCCACGACCAGCGCATATCCAGGGCGAGCTCGGCAAGAGGATTGAACCCCTCAACTTCCGTAGGCAGAAGACTATATATCGGGTGGATGACCCGGGTTTGTATGCCCATAATCTCACCTCATTATAGCAGGACAGGAAATCTACGCCGTGGTCTCATTGAGTGAAGCTGCCATGAGCTATCTTAACCACAGATGTGGGCAATACTGAACTGACACCGCATTTATCCCGGGGTACAAATGACAGGTGGAGCGGCATGACGGGTGATGCCGCTGGGACGAATCTTGGTGAATTCAACCGGGAGATGAGCGTGCAGTATCAGGCGCAGTGCTTGGGGCAGATGTGATTTTCCCATGCCTGATCCCATCATTCATTGAGCGGCCGGATCAGCACGGGAGCCTGGCACACGACCTCCAAAGGGTACCTGGCGGTCGCCAGCTTGCGGGCCAGGGGACCTCCCTCGTGGTAGCCCGCGGCGGAGATCACGATGGCATCGGTCATCCGGCTGACTTCGAGATGCTGAATCCTGCTGCCGCCGCGACAGGCGAAAGCATCCGCGAGGCATAGGATCGCCGCGGCCCAGCTGCACCGCTTGTTTCCTTTCTTCGGGGAGGCGTGCCAGGGGCCTGGCTTCGGGCCTGGTGACTGCGCCGCGCGGATATCTGGCGGCCAGGGCAGCAAGCTCGTAGGTTTCCGCGGAAAAACCCAGAGGGGCCTCGGTCTTTCTTATCCGTTTGTAGCTCGACTTGCCGTGCTTTTTCCCGCTGACGCCCAATCCTACGTTGTGCATGATGGCTGCCGCATACAGCGCGGAGCGTACATCCGTTACCCCAGCCGGAGCGATGATCCGTTCGCGTTCCAGGCCATCGAACAGTTGCATCGCCAAATCGGCAACGTCCCGGGAGCGTGCAAAGTCACGATCCCGATAAGAAGCCCAGATGCGCATCCTGGCTATGGCTGCCTGTTCCAGCTTGGGATCCACAGGCAAATCGGCGCGCCATACCTGCCAGATGGACTCCTTGCCCACGGCCTTTTCTCTATAGGCTTGAAGCCGGATCTTGCTCTCCTCTTCGATCCGCGCATGCCATCGGGCGCGCAGATGGCGATCCGCCAACACTCCAAGATGCAAGGGCCATCCGCCAGAGAACGAAAAGGTCGTGGAGTTCTCCGAGCACGTCCCGGAGCAGTTTGAGGTCCTGGCCCCAGAGTTCATGCCGCCGGGGAAGGAAATTTTCCACCGTGTAGCGGAAGAGCTTCAATCCGATCCGCAGCCGGTGGAAGGCGGCCCGGCTTCGGTTACGCAGCGCCTGGCGGTGCAGATCATGAGCCGTTTGCCAGCGCTCGAGCGCAAACTGCTGAAAAGCCGGATCCTCCAACGGCGCGGGCCGGGAGGTTCTTGATAGCCGGATTTGCCACTCGGCCCATTGCTTCCGGTTGAAGCCGCTCAACGCTCTTCCTGCCCGCTCGCGCAGCTCTGCTTCCCGGCCGCCCAGGTGGGCAGCCAACTGGATGCCAGCCGGATTTTGACTCCCGACCAGGTGCGCGATCCATTCCATCATCACCTGGGTGTCTCTCAACTCGCCGAGCCGTTTGAAGAGCCTCCGCCCTTCCTTTCTCCTTTCTCCCCAGTCCTCGAGAGGGTCGAGCGCCATGTGGAGATCGGCGATAGAGAGGCAGCGGCGCAAGGCGACGCGCAAGTCGTGCACGGTCTCCGGGCTAAAATCACGTTGTGCCCGGTCCAATTCGGCCGTCACACGATCCATCCACGCCGCCAGACCGATCTTCTCGCCGGGCACGAGAGCAGCTGTTTCTGCATCAGGATTCGAGCCGATTTCATCACCAGGTGCAACCGGGTTTACCATGTCGTCTTCTTTAATAGTGCCAAGATGCGCGGCGGGATCAGCCAGAGGAGTTCGCCTTGGAGTGACGCCGGTTCGGGCAGTTTCACACAGACGAGTCCCCCTTTCTTGCACACGATCCGGCCGCCTCCGATCAGCGCAATGATGGTTGCGCTCAAGCCCGGTTCATGTCCGACCCGCATGAGGGATTCGGAGCCGGCGTGATCCTGCAGGATTTCGGCCAGCGCATCCCTGTCGAAACCGGCGCCCAGGCGGCCGTCAAACAGGAGCTTGTTTTGGGCATCAAGAGCTTCAGCTACAATCGAAGCAGTCTGGCGTGCGCGCGTGAGCGGGCTCGAGAGGATGGCATCCAGTTCCAGTCCGAGCCCGGCGATCATAGCTGCGCTTCGTTTCATCCGTTCCATGCCGTCCTCGGTCAACGGGCGCTCTGCGTCACTCCCTTTCCATTCAAGGCGATCCGCCGCCAGCCCATGCCGGAGAAAAAAGAGCTTCATGATTCCTTTCCTCAGCGCGCAAAGGCTGTAACCACGAAATGCACGAAACCAAAATGGTCCACGTTCGCTGCCCGAAAGAAATTTCGTTTCACAGTTCCTTTCTGCGATTATGGCGGCGGGCGCCGGCCGATGAGCCACGACTGGCTGTCCACTGGCGCCCCGCCTTCTTCGGGCTGCACGCGCAGGTATGTGCCGTCGGCCTGCATCAGGCGCGCCTTGACATTATCCGCGAGGTAGATGGCAAGCACCTGTTCGCGCAATTGGCGAATCAGCCTGCGATTCTCGACTGGAAAGAGGACCTCGACGCGGCGGTCAAGATTGCGGGGCATCAGGTCGGCGCTGCCCAGATAGATCTGTTCGTTGCCGCCGTTCCTGAAATAGTAGATGCGGCTGTGTTCGAGGAAGCGGCCGACAATGCTGAGCACGTGGATGTTCTCGCTCATGCCCGGCACCCCCGGACGCAGGCAGCACATGCCGCGCACGATCAGGTCGACACGCACGCCGGCTTGCGAGGCCTGATAGAGGAGGCGGATCATCGGCTTGTCGACCAGCGAGTTGATTTTGAAAATCAGATGGCCTCGCTCTCCCTGCTGCTGCCGCTCGATCTCGCGCCGGATGAGAGACTCGACGCCGGACCGTAAATTGATGGGTGCAACCAAAAACTTGCGATAATCCTTCTTCGCCGAATAGCCGGTCAGGTAATTAAAGAGATCGGTAGCATCCGCTCCCAGGTCTTCGTCGCACGTAAACAACCCGAGATCCGTATAAGTCTGCGCGGTCATGGGATTGTAATTGCCGGTGGCCAGATGCACATAACGGCGGAGGCGATCGCCCTCCTTGCGCACGACCAGGGCGGTCTTGGAGTGCGTCTTTAATCCCAACAGCCCATAGATTACATGCACCCCCTCGCTTTCCAGAGCCTTGGCCCACTCGATGTTGCTCTCCTCGTCGAATCGGGCCTTGAGTTCCACGAGCACGGCGACCTGCTTGCCCCGGCGCGCCGCATCCAGCAGCGCCTGCACGATCGGCGAATCGCGCCCCACGCGGTACAACGATTGTTTGATGGCCAGCACGTCCGGATCGCGCGCCGCGGCTTGCAGAAACTCGATGACGGGAGAGAACGAATCATAGGGATGATGCAGCAGAATGTCCTGGCGGCGAATCGCTGCGAATATGCCCTCTTCCGTTGGACCCAATTCCGGAGGCACGACCGGAATAAAGGGCGGATCTTTGAGATCATGCCGGTCGATCGCCCACAACTGGATCAGGTCGCTGGCTCCCAGCGGAGGGCTCAGGGTGTAAATATCCTCCGGTTCCAGGCTCAGGTTTTCGGCCAGTAGCTTCTTGATGTCGTCCGGCATCCCGGGATCGACAGTCAGGCGCACCACCGAACCGAAGCGCCGCTCGCGCACACCGCGCTCCACCCTTTCCAGCAGGTCTTCGGCCTCCAGATCCTGAATCAGCATGTCCGCGTCGCGCGTAACCCGGAACGGATGGGCTTCGAGCACATGCATCCCCGGGAAAAGCCTGGGCAGGTGTTCGATGATGACCTGTTCCAGCCAGACCAGATATCTTTCGTGCAATTCCTGTCCGACCGGGATTGCGGCGCCCGCGGCGGCAGGGATTTTCATCAGCCGGGGCAGTGTGTTTGGGACTTTCACGCGTGCGAACCGGCGCACTCCGCTCTCATCCCGGAGGATAACCGCCAGGTTCAGACTCATATTGGATATGTGCGGGAACGGCCGTCCGGGATCATACGCCAGAGGCGTCAGGACGGGGAAAACCGTTTCGTCGAAGTACTGCTTAGCGTGCGCCTTCTGGAGTTCATCCAGTGCCGCGAAATCCAGCAGGTGAACACCGGCCGCTCCCAGCGGAGGCAGCAAACTCTGCAGACAATCGCGGACATCATGCGCCAGTTGCCGTGCGGCTTGTCCTACGGCGGCCAACTGCTGCGCAGGTGTAAGCCCGTCGATAGACAGCTCGAACACGCCCGCCTCGATTTGTTGTTTGAGGCCGGCCACGCGCACCATGAAAAACTCCGCCAGATTCGAGCCTACGATGGCCAGAAATTTAGCGCGCTCAAGGAGCGGGTTGCGGTCGTCCTGGGCCTCCTCCAGAACGCGGCGGAAAAAGGACAGCAGCGACAACTCCCGGTTGAGAAAAAACCTGGCATCTTCGGGAATTGCAGGTGCAACGGGTGCAGACACTGTCTGGGTGCGGCGCACTCCTCGTTTTGCCGTTTTCGGCACGTCTCCTCCTTGTGTCCGCGGCCGGATCCCGAATTCCTGACGCTATCTTACCCGATTCCAGCTGGTTCGGCTATGAATCGCCGGATGGCAGACCGGATGCAATGCACACCAGGCCGGCGCAGGAACCCAGACTGCGCGCCAGGGTCAATCCCTGTGTTTGCGCGCACGGGAATCCCGTTGGGAGCCGGACTTGACAGCAACAAATGAAGTCTGCACGCCGAACAGCTTTTCAAAATAGCGGGCATGCCGCTTGGCCATGTAGAGATCCAGATCGACATCCGCATGCCTGGCGCTTGTGACCAGGGTAAAGCGCACGCTCTTCTTCTTCGATCGGCATTGAATCTCATCGACGTTGGAAAAGTGGCTCTGGTCCAGGCCGTCCGCAACGCGGAGGATGGACGACAGATGCTTTACGACTTTGCGTGCAGTCGCCGGGAGGGCGGCAAATTCCGGATGCGAGAGTTTCGGCGCGGCGCGGCGGTGATACCGCACCAGCAAAGCCAAGATCTCCCTTTCCTCCGGGGTGAACCCGTGCAGGTCGCAGCTTTTTACGAGGTAATACCCGTGCTTGTGATGCTTGGAATGGCCTATGTGATAGCCGATGTCGTGGAGAATGCACCCGTACTGGAGCAGTTTTGCCTCGCCTTCTCCCAGGCCGTGTAGTTGTCTGGTTTACTTGAAAATCCGGTCTGACAGGAAGGCGACTTTGTGAGAGTGTTCCGCCGGGTAGCCGCACCGGATAGCCAGATCTACCACCGCCTGCTGGCGGAAGTCCTGGGTGGTCTTCTGGACGAACGAGGGTGGTGCGCCCATGGCGAGAAAGTCATAGACGAGACCCTCTCACAGCACGACGGGACAGATGGTGATCTCCTGCAAACCGGCGCCCTCGAGGATTTCATTCAAGCAGAGCAGGGCCGTCGGAAAGTATGTGGACCTCAGCGGATCCAGGTCGAACTTCTCTGCGCACTCCATGGAGGACAGGCAGAGCATATCCGCAAGGATCTCTCGAATCTCCTTGCCGATGACCATCGCGGCCCGAGGGGCGGAGCCGTTGCCGTTGCCGCGGCGCTGTTGAGCGATACGAAGCAACGTAGTTGCCGAACCGCTGGTCGCGACAATCCGTTTCACGTTCTGCTTGAGGATGTTCGCCAGGGGCACGGCCAGCGATTCTTTGAGGCAGTTTTTGATCGTCCTTTCCTCGCGTTTCAGCATCGGATCGTGCGCGACGCAGCGCCCGTGCAGGCGCAGGAACCCGAGCTTCTGGCTCGTCGCATAGAAAATTCGGCCGGCATCTGCAGCGATCAATTCCACACTGCCGCCGCCGATATCCGCGCTCAAAGCCCGATCCCGCGTGAGATCGACATGCCGGCTCACGGCCAGACGAATCAGGCGCGCTTCTTCCCGGCCGGAAATCACGCGGACAGGTATGACGCTCTGAGATCCTGCACGATGCAGAAATTCTTCACCGTTCTCGGCTTCCCGAATGGCGCTGGTCGCTACGGCAAGGGTGCGCTCTACACGCCTGGCCAGGGCCATCCGGCGGAATTCGTCGAGGCACTGCAGGCCGCGCGCCACGGCTTGCGGATCCAGCCGGCCGCTTACGAGCGCGGTCTTGCCAACTGAATCATCATCTTCTCCCTCAGTACCGTCTCAAACGACGTGGGCCCGAGGATTTCGAAAACCAGCAAATGAAACGAATTGGAACCCAGATCTATTGCCGCAACTCGCATAGAAAGCCCTGTGCTAAGCCCAAATTCCTGATTCCCATCTTATATATCAGAATCCCAGCATCATGAGGATTAGTCAGGCATCAGCCTCTCAGTTTGGCTGCAACACAACCCTGAGGGAAGCATTTCCGGAATCTCGTCCGTACCACTATGCGATCCTGGTTGGTGATGCCGGGTTTGGCAAGGAGGTGACCGATGTGCTGACAACGGAAGGCATGAAACCCGTGCGCATAAGCCTTGCAAGCTCTTGAAGGATTATTTCACCATTTCTTCGACACGCTCCCGGACCGCTTCTTTCACCGCTTCCTTGACCGTCTCTTTCACTTCTTGCGGATTTAGACCCGCGCTCCCGGTCTCTGACTCCGCCTCTTTGAGCGCTTCTTTCACGATGGGATTCAGCGGCGACAGCTCCTTGACCAGCGCTTTCAGCGCCTTCTTCAGGGCTTTGGGTTGGGCTTCGGACTGCTGTTTCTCTCCGACCGGTCTCATCGCCCAATCCGTTTCGAAAGTTTTGATTAAGCCGTTCACCACTTTCGGTTCACGGACAATAACGCCGACTTCGCGGCGCGAATCCAGTTCGGCCTGGCGCAGGCTCTGGCTGCCGACAAAGGCGCAATGGCGGTCGCGGATGATCGTGCGCGTGTGCAAGCGCAGCTTGACGAGATTCCGGACTTCCAGACCAGGGCTTCCTTTGCCAACGCGGCCGATGACTTTGATCTCCACCCCCGCCTTCGTCCGCTCGCTGAGGGCCCGCAGCATTTCCGTGTCGGCGATCTTAGGGTCGTAGATGAGAAGCTCCTTCTTGGCCTTGCGGATAAACGCGGCGAGCAGTTTGCGGGCGTTGGCGGGGCTGACAACAAAAGTATCCAGCGTGGGTATATAGGAATTTCGCGTGGTGTCCGCCTCGAATAACTTCACAGCTTCCTGGACCAGCCTGGCGTTCCTGGTGACGATGCCGAAGCCGCGACTATGGTCGATATCAAGGTGAGTGAAGTTGAAGGACAGGACGTAGAGCAGGCGGCGGTCGATGATCATCAGCTTGTCGTGATAGCGCACCAGATCGTCGGCAGTTCGCGAAACGGCGACGCCCACTGCGAGCAGACGCATCTCGAGCTTGCGCAAGTTTATCTCGCCGCCCCGGTTGGTGTAGGCAATCAAAGCGCTCACCGAAACGCCGCGGCCGACCGCAGCTTTCAGCCCCGCCTCAATCTCGGCGCGGTCGAAACGGAAGATTACGATTTCGATGCTTTTCTTGGCGCTTCTGATTCCCGAAAGCAGCGCCGCGATGCCGTCGTCAGGTTGGATTAACAGTTTCATGGGCGCTTCACCATGTGGTCAGGCCGAGTTTTGGGGATCGGAAGGCATTGCACCTCTCTTAGAGGCTCAATACACACTGGTGGGACCCTAGCCGCGAGGCACAGCCAAACCAACCGGCACTGCACGCCTTCCCTGCGACTGAGGTTAAGATCTTTGAAGATGCAAGTCAAGGAAGAGAATATGGAACATATGGAACGGGTCGGGGAATGGGGCGAAAGCATTGGGGAGGATCTCATCGTCAACGATGTGCACCGGCATCGCCTCTTCCTCGTCCTTTGAGTTTGCCTCGCAAGCCCCATGCGCACGGCCCGCTATAATTCTCGGACAGTCCGTAACCTCGACTCGTCCCCATAAAATATTTCCCCTCATTAACTAGCGTGAGCAATTTTGATCAAATGTATGAGCAATACCGGACTGACACGGGAACTGCCGCTGCGTTATAAGAAAGAGTGGCTCGCGCTCCAGCCACGATAATGGCGTAGCGCTTAGCCCTATTGCGCCGCAAGATTCACCAGATTGCCGCTCGCGACGGCTGTGCGGCAAACCAAGGAATCGGACCGCCCTTTTTTGAGGAGGGACCATGCGAAATCACAAGAGGATCTTCTCTATCATTTTTGCTCTCTTTCTGGCGCTGCCCGTCTTCGCTCAGCAGGCTGGGAAGACCGTCGCGCTGTGGCGCGACCGGGGCGACGTTTCGGCTCTGGACCTCCTCGGCGGGCCGGGAGGGGAAAATCGCCAGCCGGGGACCAACTTTAAATTCATCAAGGAAACCCAAGGCGGGACTTCGCCCAAATTTGAGGTCGAAGATGAAAACGGCGCCAAGTGGAAGGTAAAACTCGGCCGCGAGGCGAAGTCGGAAACCGCTGCAACGCGCCTGGTGTGGGCTGGGGGTTACCAGGCCGATGAGGACTACTACCGGGTGCAAATCCAGGTACAAGGAATGAAACCGCTCTCCCGCGGTCAGGGGTACGTGTCAAACGGCGGCATTGTCCGCGAGGCGCGTTTGGAGCGCCAAGACGGCGGGAAGAAACTGAAGAACTGGAGCTGGTACGATAATCCCTTTGTCGGCACGCGGGAGTTCAACGGCCTCAGAGTGATGATGGCGGTCATCAACAACTGGGACCTGAAAGAAATCAATAACGGCGTATATGACGCGGGCGGCGCCGAGGGCCGGTACGTGATCTCCGATTTGGGTGCCAGTCTCGGCCGCACCGGCAACGGCTTCGCCCTCAGTAAGGGCGTGATGAAGGACTACGCGGAAACCGAGTTTATCAAGAAGGTCACCCCCGAATACGTGGACTTCGTCATGCACAGCCGACCCTTCTTCCTTACCATTTTCGATTTGTCCAACTACCGCTTCCG
>CAVTZY010000051.1:0-109106 GCA_963739235.1 Terriglobia bacterium
TTAGTTGCCCGGCCGGCCCTCCATAGGCCGCCGAATAAATGTAATCAAAGGGCTGGCCGTTGTAGGTCGACGACACTTTGGTCTGCCGTCCCTGGTTGTCGAGCGTATAGCTCATGATCTTGCCATTAGGATACGTGATTGACGTCAGTTGCCCGGCCAGATTATAGCTGTAGCTCGTGATGTAGGTTTTCGCTGTGCCGTCATTGATCACGGTCGCCTCCTGGGTGACCGAGGAACAGTTGCAGTAGCTGTAATAGGTGCTCGCCGTCACCCCCGAAACGGTTCTTGTCACCTTGGTCAGCCTACCCACAGGATTGATCGTGGCTATGGGGCTTCCGGACGGCTGCGCGTCGTAAAAATAGGTGGCCGAAGGCGTGCCGTCGCTATAGGTCTTCTGCGTCACTCGGTTCAGTTCGTCGTAGGTAATCGTCGTTACGACTCCTCGCGCGTCCGTCTTGCTGATCATGTTCCCGTTGGCGTCATAGCTGTAGCTTGTCGTGCTGCTTTCCGGATGGGTCTCCGTCAAAAGCCGGCCCAGATCGTCGTAAGAAAAGGATCGAACCTGAACTCCCTGAGTGATCGTTGCCAACCTGCCCAGGGCATCGTAGCCATAGTTTGTACCCACACTTACCACGCCAGTACCAGGGTCCTCCATTTCCACACTACTGATCTTGCCATCTTCTTGATACCAATTATTGCGAGTCCCATTCCTGGAGCTTGAAACCGTGGTTACGCCGGGCCACTGCCAAAAGTCCATCGTCGATCCATCCGCCAAGGCGACGTATTGATAGGACGGCTTCACGTAAGCATAGGTGCTTTGATACACCGAGGCTCCAGCCCGATGGGGAGCGGATACCTGCGACAATTCGCCACGCGCATTGTACGTTTGTTCCTGTTGAATGTCGCCGCCTGTCGTATCGGTCAACGTCTGTTGCTGCAGGCGACCCATGTTGTCAAGATTGGCGCGTCTCTCGACGTAGGTATCGGCGGTAAGATACTGCCTGGTGAACCCGTATGGGGGAGTCTGGTATTGAGGGTCTTCGATGTAAGTGAAGGTCTTGCGACCTCCGTCCGCCTTGGTAATCTGTGTTGGGCGATCAAGGCTGTCATACGTCGTGGTGGTAACTTTTCCATTTGCGTCCGTCTGGCTGAGCACCGCGCCGCTCTTATAGCTGAAAGAAGCGATGGCAACGTGTCCTTTGGCGTTGGTCACCCGCAGCGGAAATGCATAGGCATTATCAGCCGAGGAGAGCCAGAATTCCGTGAAGGTTCCGTTGGACCGGGGATCAGTCGCCTCCCGCGCATTTCCACACTCATCATATCTGATTGAAGAAACAATGGATTGGTTCTGAGCAATATTATGCCATCGCGCTACGCTCGAAGGCAGGCCTCTGGTCACATACGTCGTTCCAAATGAGGCGTCATGGCGAATGGCGCCAGTGGCTGCGTAAAGCGGTGAAACCGAATCATACGCAGTGAGGCTTTTTGAGATCAGGTGGTTGGAGCCATCATAAATGAGCGCATCGGTCACCCTATCCAGGATATTCAATGGAACATAGGCGCCGTTGGATTCGTGGAGGTAATTCAAATTCGTTTTCCGCCGCAAGGAGCCGTCGTAAGCGTACTCCCTTACCTCCTTAACATTCCCGCTATAGTCCGTAGTTGAAGCGTAGCTGAACTCCTTCCTAATGAGGGTCTGCCAAGTCGGCGTCTGATTTCTGGCGCTATATTTGCGGGTCCAGACTGCCCTGGGATTCTTAATGGTGGAAAGCTGGGGATCGTCCTGTGTCCAGTCCTGGTCAGATCCGATCGCCAATTGAGGTTGGTCGTTGTCCCTCACTATTTTGTTTGTCACAAATCCATCGGCCCAGCTGAAGCCCGGTTTGCCCATGGAGATAAACGTGTAGTACATATATTGATCGTCTGGGGAAAATATCTGCACCCAGGTTGAAGCCGCCGTGCCAGCTGGGTCGTTATACCAGCGCCATAATCCCGTTCCATTGCCGGTATCATGACTGCTGACATAGTGATCGGACACCGTCTGGTTGAGATCGCGCTCCAATACAGAATATGTGCTGTAAAAGTAGCGGCTCTTCCCGAAAATGGGATAGGTTGTTTCGCTGAGCTCTCCGCTGCTTCCATAAGCGAAACTGTAGCGCAAGCCACTGATATACGTGACATGTGCGAGAAATTCCTGCGCCGGCATGGATGCGGTCGTTGCCTCGGGGCCAAAATTCACCGCTTGGTTTTGATACTCAAGGCTGATTGTGCTGGTGGGCTGTGTCGTGTCATTCGTGTTGAAATACGAGATGTAGGCCAGCCGGCCCTGGGAATTCAGCAAAAAAGTATAGGTGTTCCCGAGCGTATCCTGGATCGTGCTGATCCGGCCTCCACCACCGCCATAGGCGATGTCGAGGTAATTGCCGTTCGTATCCTGGACCCGGGTCGCAAACCGCATGTTGGTTCGCGCCGGATCCTGACAATCGAATCGCAGGTTCATACCTCCCTTTAAGGTAAGCTTATGCGCGACGGGATCGTAGATCATGTAGGTCGAATCCACCGACCTCCATGCACCTCCGTAATAGGATATTTCGTGGTTGGATCCATCCGAGAGCGTGACGTAATAGCTCCCGTTTGCCGAGTCGTCGATGATTCTGCCTACGAGCAGCGTCCAGCCGGTGCCCACCCAGGAACTGTCCTCAATCATGGTTGCGTAGAACACGGCATTTTCGGCGTAGAAATCCCAGAGCTTGGAGTTATAGGCGAGTTTCAAATCAACGCCCAGGCCGTTGCGCCCCGGGCGGCTCAGGAGCGGCACTGTAAAGAACAGATTGCCGTTGGCGACGTTTACGGATTCCTGATTGACCTGCATATAGGGAAAGAACGGTGGCGTGCCCTTCTCATGGCGGACAGAATAGTGGTAACCATTCATTAAAAGGGGCTTGTCGACCCCGACAGTGGTGCTTGCAAAAGCACGATCAAAGAGTGAGCCGTTTAATTGTAACCAATACGTTGTCGTTGTACTGGGGCTGATCACCATGCTGCCGGAGAGTGCTACGGCCGTCCCATTGATACTTGCACTTGATCCGTTTGCTGTCGACCAGTACAGGGTGGTTGATCCAGGATAAAGATAATGGCTTGGGCTGGCATAGAAGTAATTGATGGAAATTTGTGCTTTGGTGAAGGTCGCGGAAGTAGATCCATAAACCCACATATCCCCGCCGCACTCATCGCCAATCCAATGATCCGCATGGAGATTCCAGGTGCCAAACATAAGAGGATCGACGATTACAATGTTCACGCCCTCGCAGCTGCCGTTACAAACATGTTGCTCATCATCGGGACCATCGGGCCGGTCGAGTAGCAGATCAATATTCGCGCTTTGGTACGGCGCATCGTAGTCAATGTCAGTGCTGCTTGTGGCGACGACGGCTCCGTACTGCTCCCAAATCGCGGACCGAAAATGGTATTTTCCTTCAACCACTATTTCGTTCGGATAGGATGCCCTTTGCATGAATGACAAAAGGCAGAGAAAACCTAGGCCAACGGCCCAGATCATTCTTGCTGAATTCGCCCCAATCGAGATCTTCGGCTTCATAAGCAATTTCCTCCGGATTTCACGCTAGGACTAATGCTCCTTCCGCTGGTTTCCAGCTCAGTGATGCTCGTGGCTGGTCCCGCTCATTTTCTGACCATGGCGCCGACCTTGATCGTGGGCGCGATGTTCAGCTTCGCGTAGGATTGGAGCCTTTGGAATGCTTCCTCGCCTATCCGCGCCCGAAGGGCATCGCGAAGTTCCAGAATCTGGACTTCCTTGTTCATTTGAGCTTGTTTCAGCTTGATTCGCAGTGATTCTTTGCTCTCGTTTGTTGAGGCTCTGAGATTTTTTACTTCCGCGTTGTCTCCGGAGTTCATGGCACGATGGGTCCCAGCATGCTGGATTAGTTGGTTAGCCTGCTCCTTGGAGAGTTGGAGCTTCTGCACCCAAATATCACAGCCCTTCGTTCCGAACTTGTCAGAGAGCAATGACACGGTCTTGAATACTTCGCTCCACAGGATCCAGTCCGGGATCCGGTCCGGAGTCTGCGAACCATCGATGGTGATCATCGGTGTCGCCTTTTTGTCTGGCGTCTGGGCCAGCGCCAGCGCAATGGAAAACAGCGAAAGAAGGGCAAAAAGCGGCCACAACGAGCCCTTGTGTCTGCGATAAAGGGTTTTGAGATTCATACGTTTTCTCCAATAAGGATCCAAGGAGATACAAGTCATGGAATCAGGATTTCTGCCGAGAGCGGCTGTCGATTTCAGGGAAAAAACTATAGTTCAATGCTCTCACCGGCCCTGGTTGGCGAATACGCCGAAAGCCGATGCCGTCATCCTGCGCTCGGCCGAGCATGATTGGATTTTTCTAACATGAATTCTTTATTTGTCTAGCGCGTACTTCGTCAATTGCGTGAATTGCGCAAAATACGTGAATTGCGTGAATTGCGCGTAATGCTCTATGATCGGTATCCAGAATAGATTACGTCATGCCATCCCGCCTGGAACCAGTCCGTGGAAAAAGGTGGTTGATCAGAAAAGGCAGGTAGATCTGGTGTTTTTTCCCAATCCGCAATGAATTTAGGTACCCGGAATCGATCCAATATTGCACGGTTCGCTGCGAAACTCCGGCAATTTCAGCGGCTCGTGCCGTGTCGACAAATTTCTGTTTGCGCTCTTCTCTGGACATGGAAAGCCAAATATTGACCAGCTCTCGTCCAGAGTCCTGGGTAGCGCAGAGAAAACGAGATCGAGGAAAGTGAATCGTTTTCATAGAGCCCTCGCCTGTGAGCAAGATTAGAAAATTCAAAATGTTCCCCTACTTACAAGAACGCAAAATAATGGAAATCGCCTGCTCGAAATTTTCATGCAGGGGCAACCCATTGGGGAGCAGAGGGTGACGTGAGGACTATGCAGCGCTGGACGGCATACCAGAGGCGAAGATCTATTGTTGGGTCAGCTCGACAAATGCTTGAGGAGGCGGCTGTTGAGGCTTGATCCAAGAGTGCAGATTCAAATTCCTCAAAGGACCAGGCGTTCCAGGAAGCTGCATGGTTCGGAGAATGGACAATAACCAAGAAATCTAATAATCTTGGCAATGAACCGTATTTCCGGCTGGTTGCGGTGCCTTCCCCAATTGCGGATGGTTGTCCTTCGGCGCTCGGCAAGAGTAGTCCACTACCGCTTTACAGAAGTGATCCAGATTAAGAATGGTGTTTAGAGAAGATGGTTGGAGATAGACTCAATATCATCCACGCCGAAGGCGTGAAGGGGGGTGTGGGGGGAAGTCGGACCGGAACTCAGCCCGGCTTTGCTCGTCGCGATCTCACGAGAAGTGCGCCGTCATGTTCGGCCTGGATTTTTCTGAGTTTCCATTTGAGATAATCAGCGTAACCGTCCGGCAGTGGAGTCGCCATTACTTCCTCCATCACCGGAACGAAGTAATGAAGTGAACACACGGGAGCGAGTGGCGCGGCATCAGGGGCGCGTAGACAGCGACGGACGGTAGCCAGCAGGAAAGCTTCCTGAACCGTGCTGAGAGATACACCTCGATCATGAAGTTCACGGGCCAGACTCCTATCCTCACGACGCACGCACCCCAGAGTTCCCGGCGTGTGGCGGTAAAGCTCCAGGAGCTGAGCGGTATACCGCTTCACGTCTTACCTATTCGGTTGCATCTCGCATCAACCTTCCTGCGGATTCCTGAGAGACGGGCCCTTGATTGAGACCGTGAAGCAGTAATGCCGTAGCCGTCCGAGGAGAGCATCGACCATCTGCGGATTGCCGAGGAAGTTCGGCCATTCGTCGTATGATAAATTCGTTGTGATGAGTGTTGGCCGGCGGCGGTAGCGTTCTTCCATGAGTTTGAAAAAGATGTTTGCCTGCTCCGGTTTTACGTTGAGATACCCCATCTCATCGATTACAAGTACGTCGAGTTTCACGAGCCGGTTGAGAAGCCTGCGGGAGGAGCGGTCGGCCAGGGATGCGTACATCTCATCAAACAAGTCCTGAGCCCGGATGAACCGGCCGCGATAGCCGTTTTCGAGCGCCTTGAGCAGAATGCCGCATGCCAGTCCCGTCTTACCGACACCAGTTTTGCCGATGAAGACGATGTTTTCCGCTTTCGGGATGAAGTCGAGTTCCGCAAATCCCCGAATCTGCCTGCGGTTGACGCCGGGCTGTTTGGCAAATGGGAAGGTTTCAAGAGTCCAGAGTTCAGGCAGATGGGCCCTTTTGATGCGCGCCTCCAGGCACTGTTGCTGCCTCGAGTGCCACTCCGGACGCAGAAGCCGGGTCAAAAACTCGGTATAGGAAACCGCTTCTTTTTCAGCGGCTCGGAGCTGTTCGGCATGGATCTCGAGCATGCGCTTCAAGCGCAGGTTCTTCATGAGTTGTTCAAGTTCTTCGGTCATTGCTTTCTCCTCTATTTGTTTTTGGGATCGAGCTGAAAGTAGTCGCTGGCGATGCGGCGCAGAATCATGCGCTCCAGGCGGTCCAGATCGTAAAGACCGTAATGTGCAGCTTCGGCCACAGCCGAAAGGAAGGCCTCGCGCGGATATTCCCGCGCCATGCGCAGCAGTTGGCGCAGGGCAAGGGTGATGTATCTTCGGCCGCATTTCTTCACGGAGGCTACGTAGCCGGCGATCTCGGGAACCACCTGTTCGAGCGTCTTCTCTTCTGGACGAGGATCGGTTCTCTTGAGGCCCTGGCCCCGTACGGGGCGATGCTCGGGAAGCGTGATCCTCTTGGCGCAAGGATCGATCACGCGCTCATGGCAGACTGATTCCCGGAGCCCGCATTGGATCTCGATCCGATCCTTGCTTTCCCGGACCTCAACCTGGCGCCCGATCCAGGCTACAGGCACGGAATAGCGGTTGGTCTGTACCGCCACATACCCCTCGACATCGACGATGCGATGATGGAGGCCATACACTTCGGGGACCCAGATCGGGAGCGGCTTAAGATGCGGGCGTTCGGTGGCGAATAGATTCCACGGAATCGCACGGATATGTTTCTTATAGGTCCGGTTTACCCGGTCACACCAGGCGCGCGCCTGGTGGTTGAGGTCTTTCCAATCGGCAAACTCCCGCCCGGCGAGAAAGTTTTTCTGAATGAACGTAAACGGTCGCTCGACGCGTCCCGACCGGTTGGCATCGCCGATCTTGTGGGCATGGAACTCGAAGTCGTAGCGTTCGGCGAAGGCAGCCATCTCCGGCACCGGAATCATGTTGGCACCCGTGCCGCGCAATACCACAACGCTGGTGTTGTCGATCATCGTGATGCCGCAGCCGCCGTTGAAGTACTTCAATGCCTCGGTCAGAAACACCTTGCAGTCGAAGCGCTGGAACGTCGGATAGAACTGGAAAAACAGCATGCGCGAATAGCACAGGACCGCCGAAGCGATCTGCACGGCACGCTGTTGCCCGCCCATCTTGAGTTTGTGAGGCGATGTGTCATGCTGCATCTCCTGGCCCGGTGCAAAATCGTATTGTCCCGCGGGCTGCTTGGCCTTCTGACCGATTCCCTGGCGGCGGCAGAACGCTGTCAGGGCCTGATAGGACAGGCTCGCGCCTGCCGCCATCAGTTCTTCATGGACCCGGACCAGGTTTCCCTCGCAACGAGCATATAACTCGAGGATTTCCTGGCGGTAGGGTTCGGCCTTCTCGGCACGAGGGATCAGCGGCGGCACGATCGATTGCGAGCGGATCACCTTCTTGACCGCCGTGCGCGACACCCGGAGCGCCCGGGCAATCTGGCGTTTCCCCACACCCTTGCGATGAAGCTCCAGAATCGCCGCCCGCTGGCTCTGACTCAACATAGCCGTTCTCCTTTTCCATTTTGTTTGAGAGTCGGGTGAGGTCGTCGATGGCCTGCTGCACGCAGAGCCACGCGTTCTCGCGTCGAGCGTCATCCATGGTGGCGGCGGCTTCGCGCCATTGGCGTGCGGCACGCCGGGCCATCGCTCCAACGATGTCCAGGTTTCGGAGCAGCTCTTCCCCGGCGCGTACGCCTTCAGGATCTTCTTCCTCGATCTCGCGGCGGGCGCGCAGAAAGAGTTTGGGATCGTCGATCACGCGCTCACGTATGAGGGGCTGGCCACGCCAGGCGGCATAGAGCAAACCGACTTCCTGGGTCGTGAACTGATGGTGGGCAATCTGCTCGGCAAGGCGCTCGCAATCGTGCCGTTTGGCGCGCGCCAAGGGCACCAGATACTTCATGGCCGCATGCGCTCCGATTTTTCCGAGTCGCACGTGTTGCTGGACAGACTCGGGCAACTCGCGTACCAGCGCCAGCCGGCGCGAGACCCACGACACGCTCCGATCGAAACGCCGGGCGAGATCGTCCAGGCCCAGACCAAAGCTGCGGTGCAACTCCGAAAGCAGCCATCCTTGTTCGAGTGCCGTTTCTCCTTCGGCGGTGCGCAAGGACCGGTCCAGGATCAGCGCCTCGGTTTCGTCCATATCCCAAACCGTCGCGCGCACCGTGTCGTGCCCAAGACGCTCTAGCGCCCGGATTCTCTTGTAGCCGTCGATGACCAGAAACCGGTTCGGTTCCTCAGGCAGGCAGATGACGACAATGGCAACCTGCTGGCCTCGTTCGGCGAGAGAAGACAATAGGCGGCGTTCACGATCTGGCCGCCGTACCCGAAGCCCTTCATGACGTAAATCGAGCTGATGAAACTCGAGATCCATGCCGTCTTCCCTCCATGCCTTCTTCCATGGTCCCAACCATATCCGAGGCCGGAACTGGTTTTTCGCGGCGGATGGGGGAAGTGCTCCCGGATATCACGAAGAATCAACAGTTTGAGCCTCGAACTGGTTTTTCGCAGGCAACGGGGGAAGTCTCGCCGGATCCCTTGTGGAATCAATAACTTCTCCTCTTAACTGGTTTTTCGCGGCGCGCAGCACTACTGAGCCCATCGCACCAATGAAATCGGCTCCTATGGTGCCGAACTCATCCTGCGCGATATCCCAGGGAAGGCTGGATAACGGAGAAGGCAACCGCAACGGTTCCGGTGCGCGCCCGGGTTTCGCGCGTGCTTGAATCCGCCATGCGATGAAGTAGTCGGGATTCCGAATCCGCCAGACGGCCAAGCTCTGCTTGCGGAGGGCATTCTGGCATTCAGGCCGCCCACAGGTTCGTTGCCGACGGCCTACTCGCACATCGGGACGGAACCATTTACGACAGATTCGACACGGTTTCTTCGCAGCATCAGGCATGGTGACTCATCGTCACCACCGTAGCCGAATCATTCAGATAAGGAACAAAGGACCTGCGGAAAACGAGGGTGGGTCATTATCGGAGAGCAGAAGCGGATCACTTATGCCGAGCGCCGAAGTTGTCTCATCCACCCCGATAATGTCGGGGACTTCTCTCTGAAGGTACCCCAGATCCAATCTTCTCTTACGAAGGTGGTCCGCTAATGTATTGATTTTCTTGGGGTATGCTTCTGGACGAGGCTTTTGACCTTTCAGTGTCACATTGCAACTTGGCGACGCAACGGTGGGGATGCGGTTCTGTCTGGACTATTGCGTGCTGAGTCTTCAGGATGAGCCAATTGATCCGGCGACCCTAGACGTCAACGATCATTAGATTCAGGGTATCAAATGGGGGAAAAAGCTATGATGCGGCATTCTCGCTTACCTTGGCTTGCGCGTTTTTGGACCATCAGCGCGGCGATTGGATTCGCCGTGGCGGTGCCCCGGGTCGAGACGATCTGGCTTTCGTCACTCGATCTTGCCAAGGCCAAGGTGACGGACAAAGTCAGGCCGGCGCTCGACAAAACCATCGACGGCAATGTGCTGACCATCAACAAGCAGACCTATGGCCGGGGCGTTTGCGTAAACGGCTTTACGATCTTCTACGTTCAACTGAACGGCGGCAGCGACAAATTTTCGGCGATCCTGGGCGTTGACGATGAAAGCGCGGTGAGCCCGCAACCTCCAGCCGGGGGCGCTGACGCTGCGGGACGCGCGGGTGTGGGCCAAGGCGCTGCTGATCGAGGTGGCGCAACGACGCCCTCGATGAGCGTGCGTATCCTGGCGGATGAGAGCAAGGTTCTCTATGAAAACAATGCCATTCCGATAGGCAGCAACGGCGTGCCGGTCGAAGTCGACACGAAAGGCGTCAATTTGATGGCGATCATCGTCAACAGCGGCGCAAGCGCCCGCGGAAGTCGTGGTGCTTCCGGCGCCGGGTCGGTCACCACCCACTTCGACTTGGTAGAGGCAAAGTTTGAGGTGTCGGGAGCAAAGCCGGCTGCAGTAGACATTCCAGGCGAGGCGAGAGAAATTTTGACGCCGAAGCCCGGTCCTAAACCCAAAATTAACGGTCCGGCACTGACGGGCATCACCGCCGGCAGGCCGGTGCTCTACAAGATCCCGGCTACAGGAAACAGACCGATGACCTATGCAGTCGATAAGCTTCCCGCTGGGCTAAAGGTCGATTCTTCCACCGGCATCATTACCGGCACGATTAAGGACAAGGGAACTTACGTTGTCACCCTCCGCGCCCGGAACTCTGCGGGCGAGGCCCGCAGAGAATTCAGATTTGTAGCCGAAGGCCAATTGTCCCTGACCCCGGCGCTTGGCTGGAACAGTTGGAATGCCCGCGGGCGCAATATTACCGAAGCGCTCGTGCGCCGCACCGCCGATGCCTTCGTGGATAAGGGACTCATCGACCATGGCTGGACCTACATCTGCATTGATGACGGTTGGGAGCGCAGTCCGCGCCAGACCGACGAATTGTTCGAAGGCCCGACCCGCGACGAGAATGGGGACTTCATTCCCAACAAAAAATTCCCCGACATGAAGGCTCTGGGGGACTATATCCACAGCAAGGGACTCAAATTCGGCATTTACAGCAGTCCCGGCCCGACCACCTGCCAGGGCCTCGAAGCGAGTTTTCAGCACGAGGCGAAGGACGTCATGCAGTGGTGCTCCTGGGGCGTTGATTATCTGAAATACGATTGGTGCAGCTACCGGGCAGACGTTCCTGGCTTGCCGGGCCTGAAGAAGCCCTACCAGCTGATGCGCGCTCTGCTCGACAAGGCCCCACGGGATATCGTGTACAGCATCTGCCAGTATGGCAACGGCAACGTCTGGGAATGGGGTGCCGAGCCGGGTGTCGGCGGCAATTCTTGGCGCACAACCGGCGACATCCGCGACAACTGGCCCCAGACGATGCAGATTGGTTTCAATCCCCGCTGGTCGGAGATCGACATCGGCCAGTACGGCGGACCCGGCCACTGGAACGACGTCGACATGCTCGTCGTCGGAGTTGTCGGCTGGAGCTACGAACCTCAGCACGAGGCAAACCTGACGCCCGCCGAGCAACTCAGCCACATCTCGCTCTGGGCGCTTCACGCCGCGCCGCTCATTCTGGGCTGTGACCTGGCGCAGGCCGATGACTTTACCGTCGGTCTGCTCACCAACGACGAGGTGCTGGCGATCGATCAGGACCCCATGGGCAGGGGCGCCAAGGCCGTGTACAGGTCTCCAAACGGCGGCCTGCAAGTCTGGGCGCGCCCGCTGGCGGACGGTTCCAGGGCGGTCGGCCTTTTCAATCTTGAAGAGATGCCGATGCGGGTGACGGCCAAGTGGGCCGACCTGGGCGTCAGCGGCAAGCAGGTGCTGCACGATGTGTGGCGGCAGAAAGACCTTGGCACGTTCAGCGCTGACTACACAAGCGAACTGCCGCGTCACGGGTGCCTGTTGCTCAAGATCTCTCCGGCAAAGTAGATGGATGTGCAGCGGACGGAAAAGCGCGTCGTGAACCTGGCCGGATTCTAATATCGCCGGCTGCCCGGCTCTCAGTCACTCACATCTCAGGGGGTCAAGCCCGGAAAATTTCATTTTTCCCCGACTCTCCCACTGAGACCCGAGATTGGCAGCAAAATGAAGTTTTCCAGGCCTGACCCCTCGGCCGACAAACAGGTAGAGATCACTGTAGCTCCGGACGGCAAACTCGTCGACAGTGAAAACATCAAACACTGATGGGAAACTCGGTTGACCAGGAAGAATTGGATTGATCCGCGGGCCTTGGGTGTCGAAGGGGCAGGAAAGCGGCGCTGGGTCCTTTTCCTCGATCGCGTGACCAGGACCTCTTCGTGGCCCTGAGCGCCGCCGGTGGACCGCTAGCCGAGCCCAAAGTAGTAGCGTACGCAGGCAAGGAGGAGAATGAGGATTGCCAGCACGATGATGCCGAGAAGCTGGGAACGCTGACGATCAATCATCCCGCGACTCCGCAATGTTCTCCGGTGAATCGTCAACCGCTGCTGGGACTATTGAGTCTCGCCATTAATAGCGACGGGCGGCATTGGAGCGCGGGCGGGACGCCCGCGCTCCATCGCAGCCCAAATCCATAACCATCTTCGAAACTTGTCACTATTTTACGCCAAACTCAATGGTACGCTTTGCGCAGTTCGACGCCTTGATAGTAGGTCATCAGGATCTCTTCTGCGCTGTGCCCCGCCCGCGCCATGCCGACCGCCCCTGTCTGGCAGAGCCCGACGCCATGCCCCCAACCGCGCCCGTCAAAGCTGAAGCTGGCGATGTTGCCGTCTTCGGTGTGCGCACGCGACAAGGTGTAAAGCGTATCTTTCAGCCCGAGAGCACCGCGCACCTTATATCCATTGACGACTGCCGAGCCGCGGCTGCCAATGATCTCCACCTGGACGACGCGGCCTGAATTTCCCAGGCGGGCAGGTTTTAGATCTTGGATTTCCCCTATATTCCCGGCCAGGGAACGGAGTTTTTCCGCCACCACGGCTTTTGGGATGGAGACCTGCCAGGTCGCCACGGGAGAAAAGCGGTCACTTGAAGCGCCGGTCGGACTGAGCTCCACTTCCAGGAAATCAACCTCGCTGTTTGTCCGCTGATGGTAGGACACCTTTTCGCCGCCGATAATATGCAGGTCGACGACGGGGATGCTCCTGCCACCCATGGTTTTAAACAATCGGACATCCTGGGCAAGGCGAAGCGGTTCGGTGCGGCTGCCACGCTTGACAGCGAGCGTGTTCCTGGAATTACCGGCGGAGATTTCGGCGCTTGGTTCCGCGATCACCCCCGTTTTGAGCACTTCCGGGCGAGCCGCCAAGATCCACCGGACCAGCAGGGCGAGCGCGTCACTGCGCAAAATCGGCTGTGCGGCCCGAATGCTGTTGTCCGGGTATGGTTGCCACAGCTTGCGATGGACGAGGAAGGCGATCGTGCGCCTGGCGTAGTCTGGAACGTTCGAGCCGTCGATGAAATTGCTTAGATAGTAAGCGGTATCGGATGCCGACACGCTGCGGTCGATCTCGCGCTCGCCGAAAAAGCATCCCGCGGCATAATGCAGAAAACCGGCACGCGAGTCGAGATCTGTTGCCCGGATGTTGCCCGTCGGCTCCGTCTTGCCGGCCAGGCTACGGCTCTTCTCAAGCCAGCCCTTGATTTCATCTGCGCTGGGATAACCGGCAATTGCCTCCGGTGCGATCCGACTCAAATCAATCAGGCCAAGGGCTTGCGCAAGCTCCAACTCGCGATTGGCAGGCGTGCCGTCATCGATAAAGAGAACCTGCTTCAAATCGTGGCTGCCTCCCAGGTTGGCCTCCGGCATTTCGGTAGGGTAGTTCTCCACCGTGCAGAACACACTTTTCAGATAGGGAACCGGCGCGGTGTCAAAGACGTTGGAGAAATCTTCCGTGCGTCCGCCGCAGGTAGACATGTACATGGCGTCGATGAGATTGCCATCGTAATAAATGGCGATGCCCAGAGTTTTCCGCACTGCATCGTTGGAGATGTCTTTTTCCAGGGAGACGCCTCCATAAACCTGGGTTGCAGCGTCGTCCGTCAGGTCGTACCCCTCGGCGCGGAACCTGCCCATGTTCTTGAGCGCATAAGTGCGCGCCGCGATCGCCTGCGCTTCAAGAGCGGCCGCTTCGGGGTAGGTTGCCGGGCTCAACTCAGCGGGAACGACACCGATCAGGTATTCTTCCATGCCCAGTTGGTTCACGACGAGCAGACGGCCATCTTTCCCGAGACTGACATCCAACACTCCCCGGTATGGTTTGCCGTTCAGGCGCAGGAAATTGAGCTGCGAGGTCGGCAGGAACAGATAGCCAGCGCGGCTGACACGGAGGAGACTTTCCGGTCCGCGCAGAGTAAGCGTCGGTTCCCCCTTGCTCGTCTCGCCAACCTCGCGAACGACGAACGCGTCACGATAGCCTGCGGAGCCAAGGGGTCCGGACGCGAACATCTGGGCTTCGTCGCGCGTGGCAAAACGGCCGAGGCGCACCTGGTTCATCCCGGTAGACGTGTTTTCACGCACGACGGAAGGCTGAGAAAACTGCTCGCTGAGTTGCTGCCCGAGTTTTTCGGCGGCCGCCTGATTGGCGAGAGATGCAACCTGGACGCGATAGATTTCGCCGGCCTCAGCGAGTGGGCGCTCCATACGAACCTGTACCTGCCCGGTCAGGATCTGTCGCGCGGCTTCCGGCGATTTCTCGACGAGGATGAACTCGCCGGCCGCGGAAATCCGGAGTTCTGCTGACGTGACGGTTAAGCCGATTCGGATCGAAGGGCCCCGAAGATCGGGGCTTACAGAAACAGGCGTCGGAGGGGGCGGCTGCTTGGCTGTGGTCACGGTACCGCCCTTAGGCGGAGGTACAGGCGTAACAGGAGCAGGCACAGGTTTGGTGGCGGGTACATTGGCTCGTGGAGGCTGAACGACGGGAGGTCGCACTATTGCGGTTTTGTGACCGCAAGCCGCGGCCAGAAGGCTACAAAGGAGAACCAGGATGCCGGGGGCGGTTCGAAATGAGTTGGCCGCAGCTCCTCGCATGACCCCCTACGGTTTTAACGTCCGCGCCTATCTCACAGCACGGTCACTGTCGTTCGTTGTAAGCGAAAACCAATCGAGCCCCTACACGATCTGCGGGAAAGCCTTTGGGCAGGGGTGGAAACGGATTCGATCCAAAGACAGCGCTGAGTGCCGAGAGATTCAGAGAGTCATTTCCCGATGGCACATCGATCTTGGCACCGATAACCTGACCGTCCTTGTTGATGTAAAAAATGATTGTGGCGCTTCCCTGATAATTACGCAAGTTCGAAGGGATGAACCAGTTCTCTTTGACGCGTTCCCTTACCTTGTTGGCATAATCATCAAGATTGAATCCTTTGTCGTCGAAAAATATCGGCCCCTGCGCACGAATTTGCTGTCCCGGGTCCTTCGGGTCCTTCTTGCCCGGACTCTGAGAACCGGCCTGGTTCGCATTGCCCGAACCTGACGAACCCGTCAGATTGGCCGGGGACGCAGGAGGCTCGCTTATGCCCCTTGGAATCTGCTTGGGCGCTGTGTCGGGCGGGCTGGTAGCGGCTGCCTTTTTCGCCTCTGCAGGTTCGGTGCGTGGCGCATCGGGGTTTGCGATCACGGGGATGCCGGCGGCGGCAGTACCTGCTACAGGAGTCGACGGATTGGCAGGCGAGGGGGATGTTCCTGGCTGAGTCCTGGGAGTTGGCGCCGAGACATCCTCAACGATGCTGGGGGGCAGGTTGATGTGAATGGGTTGATGAGTTCCTTCTGTCACCTTGGCCCGGTTCCAATCGTAGAGGTTTTTTTTAATCTCCTCGAGGGGCGGCATTTCCATCCTGGTGTTGATAGAAGCCAGGTTGCGCCAGTTCTGGTCCTGCCTAGGGGATCGAGGAGGCGACGGCCGCTGAACCCAAATATGAATGCCGTCCTGCAACAATTCAGGATATTGGTAGAGGATGAGGACAGCGGCGGCATGGCACAAAACACTGAGGACCCAGGAGGCGAGCATCCGCCTGCTGGGTGGATGCGTCTGGTAGTGGCCGATTGCATAATCGAACATCGTCTCTGACCGACCCTGGTTTTTCAAGTATAGAGAAGCAAGCTAACTCCTGTCAATTCTATGGGCTTACAGGGCCGGTCGGGTTCAATGCCTGGGCCTGAGCCCTTTCCGCTTTTTCCAGGACCTGGAGAGCCAATTCCAGTGTCTTCCGGCCCTCGCCCCCCGTGCATGCCACTGGGGAGCGTCCCCGGACGGCATCCAGGAAAGAGCGTAACTCAGCATCCAGCAGCTCACGACGCGGGGGGGTGAGCTTTTGAGAGACAATCTGGGAGGCGCCGGCCGGTGGGCGATCTAAACGGAAGACCGCGACATCCTGCCTGGAATAATCAACGGAGATGTATTCGCGAGCCTGAAAAAACCTGAGCTTGCGTATCTTCTCCATGGAAACTCGACTGGCCGTTACATTGGCCACGCAACCGTCGGCAAATTGGATGCGTGCGTTGGCGATGTCGATTCGTTGAGTCAGGATCGCTATTCCCACAGCCTCGATGTGCGTCGGCGGTGCCGGAACGAGCAGGGAAATAATATCCAGATCGTGAATCATCAGGTCGAGGATTACATCGATATCGAGACTGCGGGGGGAGAACACTCCCATGCGGTGGGCTTCAAAGAATCGCGGCCGGTTGACGATCTCGCGCACGGCCTGGATGGCCGGATTGAAGCGCTCCAGGTGCCCCACCTGCAGCACGCAGCGGTTCGCCTCGGCAGCCCGAATAAGCCTGTCGGCATCGGCCAGGGTATGGCTGATCGGTTTTTCTACCAGCACGCTCACGCCCTGGTTTAGAAATTGCTCCCCGATTTCCGCATGCAACGTAGTCGGCGTGGCAATGCTGACGGCATCAACCTTGCCGAGAAGTTGCCGGTAATCCGCACATGGTTGCGTACCTAGAGGCCCGGCAATCTCCTCGGCGCGTCCCGGATGAGTGTCGACCACGCCGACAAGTTTGGTGTCCGGCAGGGTGGAATAAACACGGGCGTGGTGCTGGCCGAGGGCTCCCACTCCCACTACGCCGACTCGGATATTGTTCACGATTTACCCCTCAGCCGATTTGACCGGCTCTTCACTCGATGGGAGACAAACCCACGATGGCTACGCCCTCGGCGTCCGCCATCTCCACCAGCTGGCGCCGGTCGACCAGCAACGTCCGGCCCGCATCCAACACCAGCGCGGTGGCACCGGCATCAATCATGCTCCGAATGGTAGATGGCCCAATCACCGGCACATCGAACCGCATGTCCTGCTTGGGTTTGCTCACCTTGATGATGGTCAGATCCTTCCCCCCGGCCAACTCGCCGGCACGGCGAATGGTTGCGTCCGTACCCTCCATCGCTTCTACAGCCACGACCGCCCTATCCCGGACCACGAGGGTCTGCCCGATGTCCATGAGCGCAATTTTATGAGCCACAGGCCTGCCGAACTCGACATCGGCCTGCTCGTGCGAGTTGAGTCCCCGGCAGGTCAACGTTCCCTCAGGAGCCATGTGTGGTTTCAGAAACTCCGTGGAATCGAGCAGCTCGATCCCTGACTCCTCGAGCACCTGGGCGACGGCCCCAATCAATGCGTCCGTGCTCTTGTGTTTCAGACCGGCAAGCAGCTTGAGCATCGTCAGGTCGGGAAGGGATGATCCGAAAATCTGAACATGCTTGACCTGGCCTGCCATGATGGCTTTGCTGACGCCGGCTTTCCGGAACACGCGTATGAGTTTGCCGAGCTGTCCCAGCCCAAGCCAGTGCACTGGATAGCCGCACGATTCGATCTCCGGAAAGGCCTCTTCCCTGATGGCCGCGACGATCATGTCCAGGTTCCGCTCGTGCGCCGATTCGAGAACCATAAAAGGGAACTTGCCATTTCCGGCGATCAGCCCGTATTTGACGATTCCCTCGCTCATCGCAGCAACGCGCCCTCGATTTTTGCTTTTGGATTGCTGATTCTGGATTGATAAGCAGTATACCGATTCAAGTCAGCATCGCTTTCGGCAAGGCCCAGGGGCCCAGGATTTCAATCCAAATTCCCCAATCAAAAATCCAAAAATCACCGAATAAAGCCCCGTTCGGAGCTTTCCACGAATTCGATCAATACCGCTACTTCGGGAGCGGTCCATTTTTCTTCCCGCACTTGAGCCAGGGCGTCACCGGTGTTGAGTTGCGAACGGAACAGAATCCGGTACGCCTTTTTCAATTCCTCGATTGAGTTTTCGGCGAAGCCTTTGCGCTGCAATCCAATCGTGTTGATGCCGTAAATCTTGGCTTCGTTTCGGGGACCGACCGTTTTGATATAAGGGAGGGCATCGCGGGTGATCACCGAAAACCCACCAATGAACGCATGGGGGCCGACCCGGCAAAACTGGTGCACGGCGCTGAAGGCTCCGACCTGCACGTGCTCGCTCACGGTCACATGTCCCGCCAGGGTGGCGGCATTGGCGAAAATGACATGGTTGCCCACGTGGCAGTCGTGTGCTACGTGACTGTAAGCCATGAACAGGCCGTCATTCCCGATCGTGGTAATGCCGCCTCCATGCGAGGAGCCGCGATTGATAGAGACGAATTCGCGAAACACGTTGCGGTCGCCGATCTCAAGCCGGGTCGGCTCTCCTCTGTACTTGAGGTCCTGAGGATCGCTGCCGATCGACGCATGGCTGGTGAAACGGCAGTGTTCTCCGATGACGGTGCCGCTCTGCACGCTTACATGGGGTCCCAGTTCCGTGCCGTTTCCGATCCGGACGCCCGGCGCCACGACGCAGTAGGGGCCAACCCGGACATCGGATCCGATATCCGCCTGCGGATCGATGATAGCGGTCGCATGAATGTTCATACTGATTCCATATCCACTCAATTTCGTGATGGGCGCCAGGAGATCCGAGATTCAGTTGCGATCTACAAGTGCACAGGACAATTCCGCCTCGGCTACAAGCGTGCCGTTCACCAGGGCTTCGCATTTGGTCTTGAAATAGTTGCCCCTGTGTTTGATCACCGTGACCTCCAGGCGGATCTGATCCCCTGGCAGTACGGGCTGGCGGAAGCGGCATTTGTCGATGGCCGAGAAGTAGACCAGCTTGGAATTGCAGCTCGCGTCTGAACTGAAAAGGAGAATCACGCCGACCTGAGCCAGGGCTTCCACAATCATGACACCCGGCATTACCGGCTGCTCCGGGAAGTGACCCTGAAAAAACGCTTCATTGTAAGTCACATTCTTTATGCCGACCATACGGCGGTGGCCGTCGTATTCGACGATGCGGTCGACGAGCAGAAACGGGTGGCGATGGGGCATGACCTGCAGAATTTCGCGAATCATCATCGGGGTGAAAGTGCTTTTCATGATTCCTCGGGTACGAATTCAGCTGGGAGATGGGAAAAGGGGATGACGCCCGCGTCATCCCCAGGATCCTCTCAATTGAAACCCGGCACCTGCATGCCCAGGCAGCGGGCGAGGCAAGGATTTCCGGCTATTTCTTCACTGCCGGAGTCACCGCGGGCTGTGGATATGCAACATTGTACGCCTTGACCACGTCGTCGGTAATGACAAGAGTGGGATCGACATATCCGAATATCTGAGCAACGTCGAGGAATTGCACCACGGTGACACCCTTTTCCTTGGCGACTTTCTCAATAACGGTCAGCATCTTGCGAGCGATTGCGTTCTGGAGCTTTTGCCGGCGGCCGTCGATGTCTTTCTGTGTGTCCTGCTGGAAGCGCTGGACTTCGGTATCCTTTATTTCAATCTGATCTGCGAGATCAGCGCGCGCTTCGTCCGTCAGCTTGGAACCCTGCACGTCGAGCTGGGTTTTGAGCGCTTCCAGGGTTTTTTGCTTCGTTTGCAGCTCGGCGCTCTTCTGACTCACGTACTGATCCAGAATGGCCGCCTCCTTCTTTCCCTCGTCGCAGTTGGCAATGGCCAGTTGAATACTTATGAAAGCGATCTTAGCCGGGCCGATTGCTACGGGGGCGGTTGCCTGGACAGCCGGGGCCGGGGGCGCGGCCGGCGGAATTTGCGCTGCGCACAAAGCCGGCAGGGCGAACATTGTTGCCAGAAACAGCGTGATTTTTCGACTCATCAAATGTAGTCTCCTTTGTTCTCTGATAGATGCTAAAGCCTGGCGATCCTCTCGATTGAGCGACGGACGCAAACAAAACTCTGATTGCAGGCAGACAAATATTAAAATCTACTATACTTCAGATACTTTGACAAATTGGAATTAGAAGCTGCGTCCGATCGTGAACTTGATATCGTGGCGAGGCTCCTTTATAGCGAATGGGATCGTGCCGATCATGACCGTGTTTTGGTAGGTCTGCGGATTGTAGGCGAAGATCAGGCGGAAGGGTGCGTTGACCATCGGCAGCATGAACGACAACTCCAAACCGGTTGAACTGCGAATGACCCGATTGGTGGATTCGACCAGGGTATTGACGGTTGTCGAGCCGAAAGTGCCCAGCACGCCCCTGTCGGTTACGGTTGCTAATCCCATGTCCAGGAAAGCCGCCAACATCAGCGGGCCGGCGATGGGAATACGATATTCCCCGTTGAAGATTATACTGGTATCGCCGCCGATTGGATTGATGCTGCGGTCAATCCTTGCCAGGCCGGAATTTAGGTCGATGATGGGATTGCCTTGGGCATCCAGCTTGCGTGTGGCAGTGATAACCAGCGGGCTGATCGAACGGATGTCAAATCCGCGGATCGTGGTCTCACCGCCTATAAAAAACCGGTCGAAGAACGGCACCGAGGAATTGCTGAAAGCTTTTACATATTGCCCGATCAGGCGGAAGCCCCAGGTGTTGCGCCGGTTGCTGATCAATTTGTCCGTGAAGTACTGCCGGTACTCTATCGAGGGGCGGATCAGATTGAAATCCCCTCCGAGCACACTCCCCGCCACGCCCACCGATAAGGTTATGGCATGACCCCGCGTAGGATTGAAATAGGCGTTGGTGGAATTGTAGGCGAGAGTCGGCGTGATTTCGCTGCGGATGATCCCACTCAGTGCGGCCGAAGCATTTCCGCCCGGGGCATAGCCCGTGAATTGCCCCAGGGCGAAAGTTTCGAAGCCAGCCGCGATATCGGCGATTGAGATCTTCTGGTATGTGTAGCTCGTCCCCAGGCGCCACCATGTCAGGCCGATCGGCCGGCTCAGATTCAGGGTCACGCCGCTCGTGCGTTGCGTGAACAACTGGCTCGGCTCTCCGGTTTGGGTATTAGTGTAACCGAATACACTGTATGTATCGAACCGGTTGCGCGAATTGAAAACCGACAGCCCCATATTCCAGCGGGTATCGAGCAGGTAGGGTTCGTTGAACGATACGACAAAATCGGTCGTCCGTGTACCCGCGGTGAAGCTGAATTCCAGGCTCTCGCCCCGCCCCATCAAATTGTTGGTCTGATAGTTCATGCCAATGAAGCTGCCCGAAATGCCGCTGACCCCACCCTGCAGACCGATCGACTGCATGCTTTTTTCTTTCACCTTGACGGCGACATCCACCATCGCAGTTTTCTGGTCCGGTGTGACGTTGTAATCCTTGTCTTCAATCTTCTCGAAGAAGCCCAGCATGTTCAAACGCTGCACGGAGGTGTCCAGCAGCTGGGTGCTGAAGATCTTTCCCTCTTCAATGACAAATTCGCGCCGCATTACCTTGTCGCGCGTCTTGGTGTTGCCCTCGAAGTTGATGCGGTGCACCGTGAATTGCTTGCCCGGCTGTAAATTGAAAGTGAGGTCCACCGTCTTGGTTTCGGGGTGCGGAGCCTGGTCCTGGATGAGATCCACATCGATAAAGCCGTAGTTTCCGAAGAGCTTTTTGATGTTGTCGATGGTGGTTTTGACCTTCTTGTAATTGAGGACGTCGCCCTTCTTCATCTGGAACAGGTTGGCCAGGAAATCGCATTTGAAGATGCCGCAGTTGTCCATCTTCAACTCGCCCATCTTGTATTGATCCCCGGCATCGATCGGGATCTCGACCAGGAACTGCTCCCTGGTTTTTCGGAGCATGGGGATTTTTCCTCGCGGCCCTTCGAAAATGCGAGTGACAGGCTCTCCAATCTGAACCTGCAAGTATCCCCTTTCCTGATAGTAGGCCCTGAGGTTGGTCTCGAGGTCGTAATTCAGCTTGTCCTCGTAGTATTTGTCCGTTCCTTTGAAAATGGAGATTGGCCCCCGCTCCTTGGTGAGCTTCAAGGCTGTTTTCAGCTCTTCTTCAGGGAAGATCGTGGTGCCGACGAATCGGATGTCTCCTATGCGGACCTTCGGGCCCTCATCGATGACGAATGTCAGCCGCACGCTGCTCGGGGGCACCTGCTCGATCTCGGAGTGCACGGTGCCCAGAGGCCTGCCGTTTTGAAGCAGCAGTTCCTTGAGCGCTTTTACGGCCGCGCGGATCTTGGCGGGCTCGTATATGGAGTCCTGAACTATGCCGACCTTGCGCTCCTTGAAATGATCCAGGATATTGGATTCCGTGAAGGACTTGTTGCCGGTATATTTGATCTCGCGAATCAGGGGCTTTTCTTGCAGCATGAAGGTGACGATCTTGCCGGTGTCGCCGTCAATGGAAGTCACTTCGATGTTTTCAAACCACTTTGCCTCTTTGTAGATTGACCTGAGGTCAAACTGCAGACGATCTTCGTCGTAAACGTCGCCGGCACGCGACTGAATGTAGGACCGGATATCTTCTTCCTTCATCCGGCGGTTGCCGCGGACGTCGATCCTCTCGATCAATACTTCCTTCTGCTTCTGGGGCTGCTGGCTCTGGAGTTGCTTGGCAATCAGTGGCGAACCTGCGAGCAAAATCCCAAGCAAATACCAGATTCCCGGCCTGACCAACTTCGACATCCATCCTCCAACTTCACCCAACCGCATCCGGTTGTGCCAATCCGCTGCTATTGCAGCATGTTAGACGAAACGCATATCTTAAATTAAATGGCGATCCAAATCCAGCATGAGATTCGCATCTGCGTACTATACTCCTCCCCGCTGTGGCGGGTTCCAAATTTTGCCATATCTGGCTAAGTCGTGCAGCACGGCGGGGATGCCCCGAAACGGAGCCGTATCCCCATAAGCGCATGAACACTTTTCAGGTTGGCCTTTACGGGCTCTCACAGCCATCTTTGAAAATCGGGTGCCGTCTACACGCTCAATTTTACCCCGCTTTCGAGCGTGTCACCGGCGGGCTGGTAGTAGAGTGTGTCGCCGTCCAGGTAAATCCTGAGAAGAGTTTCCGGCTTGAACTGGTTCTTGATGAGGGCTTCGGACAGCGGATCCTCGATATACTTTTGGATGGCGCGGCGCAGCGGGCGAGCGCCGTAGGAGCGATCGGCGCATGTTTTTTCCACAATCCATCTACACGCTTCGGGACGAAGCAGGATCGTGATCTTCTTCTGCTTGAGAACCTCATTCCCCTGGCTAATGAGCAATTCGACAATCTTTTCCAGGTCTTCGGCAGTAAGAGCTTCAAATAGAATGATCTCATCCAGCCGATTGAGGAACTCCGGGTTAAACAGCCTCTTGACCTCAGCCAGAATCATGTCCTCCGTTTTCTTGGCATCGGATTCGGAGGTCGTGCGGAAGCCCAGGTGACCGCGCTTCTCCAGGAACCGGGCTCCGAGGTTGGAGGTCATGATGATGAGGCAGTTCTTGAAGTCGATGGTATTGCCGAGCGAATCGGTGAGCTGCCCATCCTCGAAAACCTGAAGCAGGATGTTGTAAACGTCCGGGTGGGCTTTTTCGATCTCGTCCAGCAGCAAGACCGAGTAGGGATTGCGCTTCACTTTCTCGGTGAGTTGCCCCCCTTCTTCGTGCCCCACATAGCCGGGAGGCGAGCCGATAAGCTTGGAGACCGAGTGTTTTTCCATGTACTCCGACATATCAAGGCGGATCATGGAATTCTCGCTGCCAAACAGAAAGGCCGCCAGCGATCTTGCCATTTCAGTCTTGCCGACGCCCGTCGGGCCGAGGAACAGGAATGAGCCGACGGGCCGCTTCGGGGATTTCAGCCCGGCCCGGGAACGCCGGATTGCCTTGCTGAGCGCGGAAATCGCCTTATCCTGGCTGACAATTCTTTTGTGAAGCTCCTCCTCCATGCGCAGGAGCTTCATTTTCTCTTCCTCATGGATCGAAGAAACCGGAATGCCCGTCCATTTGGAAATGACCTCCTCGATATCCTCGCGCGTCACTTTCAATGGGACGGTGCTTTTGAGCCGCCAGCGTCTCCTTGACTCACCTGGAGATTCTCCTGTTCGACATCCTCTTCCAGTCGATAACGCGCCGCCTTTTCGAATTCCTGCGCGGAAATCGCGGTCTCGATCCGGCCGCCGATGATGCGGATCCGCCGCTGGATATTGATCAGCTCCTCCGGCACGGATATGGAGCGCAGCTTCACGCGCGCCCCGGCCTCATCGATGAGATCAATGGCCTTGTCGGGCAGGAAACGGTCCGAAATATAGCGGTTGGAAAGGTACACGGCGTTTTCCAGAGCCTCATCCGTGTACTTGAGCTGGTGGAAACTCTCGTACTTTTCCTTGATGCCCTGCAGGATCTGGATAGCTTTCGGCTTCGGCGGGAGGGGCGACCTTGATCGATTGAAAGCGCCGCTCCAGAGAACGGTCTTTTTCGATCGAACGCCGGTACTCATAGGGAGTGGTGGACCCGATGCATTGGATCTCCCCCCGCGACAACGCCGGCTTCAGGATGTTCGCCGCATCGAGCGAGCCCTCGGCAGATCCGGCGCCGACCAGCGTGTGCAACTCGTCGATGAATACCACCAGGTTCCGGTTCTCGACCAGCTCCTTCATGATCGTCTTCAGCCGCTCTTCAAATTGCCCGCGGTATTTCGTGCCGGCGACGATCAGAGAAATGTCCAGTGCCAGGATCCGTCTTGTCCATGAGCGGGGGCGGGACATTGCCGTTCACGATTCTCTGTGCCAGGCCCTCGACAATGGCGGTCTTGCCGACTCCGGGCTCGCCGATGAGAACGGGATTGTTCTTCGTTCTCCGGCAGAGGATCTGAATCATGCGCTCGATCTCGTTATTCCTGCCGATCAGAGGGTCCAGGGCGTCGTTGGCTGCCGCTTCCGTGAGGTCGCGGGAAAACTCCGCCAGGCTGAGCGCTTCTTTAGGCCGGCTCTGAGTATGCTTTTCGGGCATACTGCGGCCGAGTTCTTCGCGGATCATCGAGAGGCGGAGTCCACGCTCCTTAAGGATCTCGGCGGCGATCGATCTTTCTTCACGCAGCAATCCGAGGAGCATGTGCTCCGTCCCGATATGCTTGTGCGCGAGACGTTCCGATTCCTCGGCCGCCGCATTCAGCGCGCGTTTGCTCTCGTCGGAGAACGGCAGCTCTACCGAGGTCGAAACCTTTTCGCGTATCATCGTACGGCCCTCTATCTCTTTGCGAATACTGTCGATAGAGGCATTTGCCTTGGGAAAGAACCGGTTCGTCAGATTCTTGTCTTCACGGATCAATCCCAGGAGGAGATGCTCGGTTTCTATGAAGGGGCTGCCAAACTGGCTGGCTTCATAGCGCGCGAAGAAGATGACTCTGCGCGCCTTTTCGGTGTACTTTTCAAACATAGGGCAAAACCCGACCAGTAACTATTAGTCTATTATACGGACTGACCGGGAAACCGTAAAGATGAAAAGGGCTCAGTCGATGCCCTCAACGATGCCCTCCGGAACCGGGAAACTCCAGGACTTCGAGGATGCAGATTCGATCTAATTCATTGATTATTCTAACCTTAGATTCTGTGATGCGGTTTCCAGAGGTTATCTGTTGCCGACGAGTTTGCCGCCCAGGAACTGACCGCAGAAGAAAGCTGCAATCATGACCGGGAAGCTGATGAGCTGCCAACCCAAACCTGAGAAGATGCGGCAAGCGATGATCAGAGGGACCGGAAGGTGAATCGCAAGAATCCACTGCGCAGAGAATTTTCGCACCCGCGCCCGCCAATAGCCGAACGGCAGGTTTAAGAGAAAAACAATCGCCGCCACAATCCACAGAGTCATGGACCAAGTATAGCGAATGCTATGTACATCGAAAACCAGGAAGTGGAACGGTGCGGAAAATCCGTAACCCAAAATTCTCAACGCAATCTCTTATGCGCGTCGCGCACCCTGCGACGCATGAAAATTAACAGCCTTCTTAAGGCAGCCACGAATGACACGAATGGGCAAGAAGTTCGTGTCATTCGTGGCAGCTTTTGCAGTTTTGAGGAAAGTCATTTTCGGAGCAGTCCGTTATGCGCGTGGCGCGCACCCTGCGACGCGTGAAAATGGCAATCTGCGCCGCGGACCTTCTGTAGCGGTTCGTGATCGTGATTGTAGTTGTGATCGGTTTTTAGATGTTTGTTGAATGCCGATCACGATCACGATGTCCGCGAGGGCAGCTATTTTCGGAGCAGTCCTTAATTCTCAATTCTGAATTCCATATTCTGAATTCAGTCCTACGATACCAAGTTTGCTGTGGGATCCTTGAGCTGCCCGTCCTCCAAACGGCAGCTGCGCGTGCAGATTGTTGCCAGCCTCTCATTGTGTGTCACCAGGATGGAGGTCAGGCCGTGTTGTTTGTGGAGATGGTGAAGAAGTTGTCCAATGGCCAGGCCCGTGTGAGGATCCAGGTCTCCGGTGGGTTCGTCTGCCAGCAGCAGTTTTGGTTTCCCCACCAGGGCCCTCGCGATCGCCACACGCTGCTGCTCCCCGCCAGACATTTCGCCGGGGCGATGATGAATGCGATGGTCCATTTGGACGTCGGCGAGGGTGGTACGGGCGCACTCCTGAGCCCGCGCGTGTGGCTCTCCGCGTAGCAGGAGAGGCATCATGACGTTTTCGAGGGCGGTGAACTCCGGCAGCAGATGGTGGAACTGGAAAACGAAACCAACGGTCTGGTTGCGGAAATGCGACAGCTCATGCAAACCGAGTGCTGTGATCTCGATTCCCTGAATGAGAATGGATCCTTGATCGGGGCGATCCATCCCGCCGATCAGGTGCAGCAAGGTGCTTTTGCCCGAGCCGGATACTCCGGTTATCGCCATCATTTCCCCATCCTGAAGATCCAGGCTCAAGTCCACGAGCACTTCGATCAGCTCTGTTCCGGAACGGTAACTCTTGCGCAAGCCGCGCACCTTGAGGAGATCACTCATGACGCAGGACCTCCACGGGATCGAGGCGCGAGGCGCTGCGCGCCGGGTAGAGGGTGGCCGCAAAACTGATCAGCAAAGCCGTGCAGCAGACAAGGACAACATCCCCGATCTTCACATGGAAAGGGATGTACGAGATGCTGTAGACCTCGGCTTGAAGATGGATCAGTTTGTAGCGGTCGAGGACCCAGCTCGCGCCTGTTCCCAGCAGGGCTCCCATGGCGGTGCCGATAAAGCCCACGATCAGCCCCTGGAGCATGAACACCCACATGACGGTTTTTTGTGTCGCCCCCATGGCGGCGAGAATCGCGATATCCCGCTGTTTCTCCAGAACCATCATGATCAGGGTGGTCACGATGTTCAGAGCCGCGACAAATACAATCAGGCCGATGGTGAGAAATAAGGCGACCTTTTCCAGTTTCAGAGCGGAAAAGAGAGGCTTATTGAGATCAATCCAGGTAGTGGTAATGTACTGGGGGCCGGCAGCGGCGCGGATGGCGGCGGCAACGGATGCAACTTCTTCCAGGTTGTCGGTTTTGAATTGCAGGACGGATGCAGAATCTGCCGGCAAGTCGAACAACCGGCGTGCGGCCGACATGTCGGTGTAGATCCAGTTGGCATCGTAATCCCAGAGGCCCGATTCAAAGATGCCCGTGATCCGAAAGGTTTTGACCGAGGGCGCAAAACCGAACAGCGGAGTCAATTGACCCTTGGGGAAGAGAATTCGCAGCCTATCTCCAAGTTTCACGCCGAGCGACCGCGCCATTTCTGTTCCGATGATCATGTTGGCTGGTGGTGGAGGCGCCTCCGGATCCGGGGCAGCCGCAGCTTCATGGGCATCCAAAGCATGGGGGTCGCCCTCGACCACGTAGGAGAAGAAGTCGGAAATCTCCCGCTCGCGCACTGGGTCGATTCCCTTGAGCACGGCGCCCTGATTGCGTATCGAGCCGGCGACAAATACCTGATTGAAAATCGCGGGCGCAACGCCGGTCACATGGGGCACGCGGCGCAATCCGGACATCATATCCATGTAATTGAGGAGGGGGCCATTATCGATGTGCAGGAGATTGATGTAGGAAGTTGCGCCCACGATTCTGGTCTGGATGACCTCACGAGTCCCGGTGGACATGGCCAATGCGATCACGAGAGCCATGACGCCGGCCGTGATGCCAAGCCCCGAAATGACGGAGATCACCGATACCATGGTTTGTTTTCGTTTGGCTTTCAGGTATCGGAGCGCAACGAACAGTTCAAATTTCATTTAATTGGTTTGACCGATTCATCAGCCACGAAATACATGAGAGGCCTTCACCCCATCTCACATACCCCGCGTCATTGATGGTTTTATTCTTTAACTTCTCCTCCGGCCTCAGGCCGCAACAACGGGAACAGGATCACGTCACGGATGGAGCGCGAGTTGGTCAAGACCATAGTGAGCCGGTCGATCCCTATTCCTTCGCCGGCAGTGGGCGGCATGCCGTAGCTCAACGCGCGGATATAATCATCATCCATCATGTGGGCTTCTTCGTCCCCCCGGCCCCGCGCCTTGAGCTGTTCCTCGAAGCGCGCACGCTGCTCGACCGGGTCATTCAGCTCAGAGTAGGCATTGGCGATCTCCATGCCCGCGATATAGAGCTCAAATCGTTCCACCATGCTTGGATCATCGGCCCGGGTCTTGGATAGAGGCGAGACCTCGGTCGGGTAGTCGTAAATGAATGTGGGCTGTATGAGATTCGGCTCGACGATGCGCTCGAATACTGCAGCCACAAGCTTGCCGGCCGTACTGCCTGGTTCGACTTCGGCGCCTAGTGCGTCGGCTAGTTCGCGCAACCTCGCCTCCGAGCGCAAATCCTCTTCCGAGGGTTTTGGCACCGATGCGGGCCAGAAATGCAGGATTGCGTCCTTCATCTTGAAGCGCTGCCAGTTGGAGAAATCCAGAACGTGTTCCTGGTATGGCACCTGGCGCGAGCCGGTGACGGTCTCTGCGATCTTCGTGATCATCTCCTCGGTCATGTCCATCAGATCGCGAAAGTCGCTGTACGCCTGGTAGAACTCGAGCATGGTAAATTCAGGATTGTGCTGTATCGAGATCCCCTCGTTGCGAAAGATCCGGCTCAGCTCATAGACCCGTGAGATGCCGCCGACAATCAGGCGCTTGAGGTGCAGCTCGAGCGCGATGCGCAGATACAACTCGATGTCCAGGGCATGATGGTGAGTCTTGAAAGGGCGCGCCAGAGCGCCGCCCGCGATTGTCTGCAGCACCGGAGTTTCCACCTCGAGGTAGCCCCGCTCATCAAGGAAATTGCGGATTTCCCGGATGATCTTACCGCGCTTTACGAAAGTATCGCGCACTTCCTGATTGACAATGAGGTCGACATAACGCTGACGAATCCGGGTTTCGACATCCACCAAGCCGTGCCATTTCTCCGGCAGGGGCAGCAGGTTTTTGGCAAGGTGCTGCAGGGAAGAGGCCAGAACCGTCAGCTCGTTGGTGCGCGTACGAAACAGCGTTCCCTCCGCGCCCACAATATCGCCAAGATCGAAAAGCTCGAAAAGTTCGAAAACTCCGGGTTCGACGCGGTCGCGCCGCACGTAAACCTGCAGCCGGTGCTCGCCGTCGGAGAGATCCAGGAAGCCGGCCTTGCCATGCGGCCGCAGAGCCATGATCCGGCCGCAAACGCGCACGCTCTCCTTCCGCTCCTCCAATTCCAGCGCCGAGCTTGAGTCATAGTGTTGATGTATCTTGCCCAGCGTATGGCTGAAGTCGAATTTGTGAGGATAGGGATCGTAGCCCCGGCGCTTCAATTCTTCCAGTTTCAAGCGGCGTTGCACCAGGGGATTAGTTTCGTGATCCATCACTCCTCCACCCTTTCCCGCGAAATGTCGTTCTTGATGCTGTCAAGGATGCCGTTCACGAATTGCGCGGACTCGTTGGTCGAAAATTTCTTGGCAATTTCCAGCGCCTCATTGATGACAACCGTGTCGGGCGTTTTGACATCGGAGACCAATTCAAAAACCGCCAGGCGCAGGATATTTCGGTCGACCGCGGCCATCCGGCTCAGGCGCCAGTTTTTGGTGTGGCTCTGAATGAGCCGATCGATCTCTTTCATGCGTTGGATGGTTCCACGGAACAGATCGCAAGCAAATTCGCGCACTTTCTCAGGCTGTTCGTTCATTTCCCAGAAGGTTTCCAGGATTACAGCAGGCACATGTTTGCCCACGTCATGTTCGTAGAGCATTTGGAGCGCGCATTCACGCGCGGTTCTTCTGAGTCCCATTTTTGATGATACGGTCCAAGGATGTGGTGAAAGGGATGCGCTGGCGCGTTTGCGGCTCTATAACTGCTTCAAAACCTGAACCATCTCTATCGCCGAAAGAGCTGCATCAAATCCTCGATTCCCCGATTTGAGACCGGCTCGCTCGATTGCCTGTTCCAGAGTATTGCATGTCAGGACGCCATAGATGACCGGGATCCCGGATTCCAGGCTGACATTCCCGATCCCCTTGGTGACCGTCGAGGAGAGGTACTCAAAATGAGGGGTCTCCCCCTGCAACAATGCGCCCAGGCAAATGACGGCATCAAATTTGCGCGAGAGCGCCATCTTTTTGGCTGCCAGGAGAATTTCGAAAGAGCCGGGCACCCAGGCGACGGTGATGTCGTCCTGGCGCCGCACCGTTGCGCTCCAGAGCATCGAGGGCGCCGCTTAGCAGACGATCGCTGATAAAAGAGTTGAATCGGCTGATGACGATCGCAAATCGACATCCTGTTGCATCCAGTTTCCCTTGGATAGTCCTGGCCATATTGCCTCCGCGACTAAGGCCATACATTTTGCAGGAGATATACGCGAAAAACAACTGATAAAAGAACAAGGAAACCTGGGGGTCAGGCCTGGAAAATTTACTTTTTCCGGTGTGAGGAGCTATTTCGGCGGCAGAATTCTGGAAAAGTAAATTTTCCAGGCCTGACCCCAGGCATTAGCGGCGTCGACAAAGCAAGGTGGAAGAAGTCTTGCATCGTGCGGCCGCTGGGGAAGACGGGGTCGCCGAGATGTCGGGCAAGATCGGCCGGTTTCAGGTCATCGACAAAGATTCCTTCCACCCGGGAAATGGCTTCATTAGGGATTATGACGAAATCGCCGAGCGGGCGACCGGCGAGGGCAGCGAGAAAATCCTGCCCGGCAAGGAGGCCTGCCACCGTAATGCTTCTGCCCATGAACCGGTTCTCCACTTCGACCACCTTAAGAGTCGATCCCAGTTTTTGGTTCAGCTTGGCAGCGCAATCCCGCAGGAAAGGGTAAAAGAGTCTTGCCCGTTGCCAATGTGCCGCAAAGGCGCGGCCGGCTCGTACGCCGCCGTTTCAGGTGGGATGCAAACTCGTCGAGGAACAGTCGCACCATGCCTATGCCATCTTCAATCTGGGCAAAGTCGTCGTAATGCTCGGCCTGCGGGAATCGGCAGCCCACCCTGAATATAAAACTCGTCTGCCAGATATGCGAAGCCTCGGCCCGTTTCCTGCCTGAATTGGTGCTGCCAGGGAGCCACTTGGTGGATGACTTCGCGACAGAAGTCCGGAGTGACAGGGGACAATCCTGCCACTGCCGGGCTGATAATCCGAGAGCCCGACAGGCACAATGGCGACCGAGTTGACACCCGGGTGGTATGAATAGAGGTCGAAAACAGTTCTTTCCAGATGCTCTCCGTCATTGATTCCCGGCATGAGCACAATCTGAGCGTGGATCTGAATGCCGCCCTCGATCAGCCTGCGCATTTTGCCGGCCAGGTCATCTGGTTTCTTGCGCCCCATGATCCTGGTCCGCAGCCCGGGATCTGTCGCGTGGATCGAAACAAACAAGGGCGACAGAGCCTGCTCAACGATCCTGTTCAGCTCCTTCTCGGCCAGATTAGTCAGGGTGATGTAGTTTCCATGGAGAAAGGAGAGACGGTAGTCGTCGTCCTTGACTTTCAGCGATTGCCGGACTCCCGGAGGGAGCTGATTGATGAAGCAGAACAGGCAGGCGTTATTGCAGGTTCGCGTGCGAAAATCCTCGACCTCGGTCCCGAAGGCACGGCCCTCGACCAGATCCACCTCGATATGCGCCTCTTTGCCGTCGGCCCTGACCAGCTCCAGCTCGACCTGTTCATCTTCTGCAAGATAAAACTTGAGCGCCAGCTCGTCCGGGATCGGGTGACCATTCACCGCCACGATTTCATCGCCAGGTGCGAGTCCAGCCTCGCAGGCCGGCGATTCCGGCTCGACCGAGCGGATTCTAATCCCCTTTTTCACCACTTCCTGTTTCCGCCCTCTGATAAGACTCGATGAGCAATACCGAACGATAGAAATAATGCATTCCTGAGGCCACCGTGATCAGCAAGGTGGCCACAACGAGCGGATCGAGAATGGGGATAACACGGGTAGACAGGTTTGCCGCCATCACGAATGCAACCGTAGTTAATTGGCCTGCCGTAGTGCATTTTCCGAGAAAACTAGGCGAAAACCGCGTGTGGCCGGTTTGCAGGTGAATGATCAGAGCCGCGAGGGCGATGAGAAGGTCCCGGCTTATCGAGGTGATCGTAAGCCAGATGGGGATATGATAGGAGACGGGCACGGACGGCACAGTTAGGGTGACAAAGGCCGCCGTCAGCAGGAGCTTATCCGCCATGGGGTCAAGAAACGACCCTAAGACAGTCTTTTGCTGTAGCTTACGAGCAATGAGTCCGTCCAGCCCATCGGTGATGCCAGCCAAAATAAACACCAGAATGGCGATCTTAGGGCGGTCGTAAATGAGCAAGAGAACGAAACACGGGATAAAAATCATCCGCAAAATCGTCAGTTGATTGGCGTAATTCAGCACCACCGGTCATTCTCCTCACCGGATCTTTTAGCAGATTCGTCGTTTTTCTTCCACTACCAAGACATTGACCTCTCAGCAAAAACCGTTTTCGATCCGATAAAGAAATGGGACCTTCGGGCCGAGGAGTCTCTAGTAGCATACTCTGTTGTATGGGATAGGCGGGCGATGTCACTTTCCGGAAACTTGAGAACCATGGATTTGGCGGAGCTTCTCCAGTGGGTTACGCTGGGAAGGAAGACCGGATCGCTGACATTTGTGCGGAACAAGACGAAAAACTATGTCTTCTTTAAGGATGGGAAGATCATTTCTTCGAAGTCCAACGAGCCCACCAAGCAGCTCGGCCATTATCTCCTGTTTGAAGGAAAAATCACAGAAGTACAACTGAAGAAAGCTCTGGAGATCCAGCTGCAAACGCGAGCCAACCTGGGGAAGATCCTGGTGCAGGAAGGGTACATCACCAAAGGTGAAGCGGAAAAGGCTCTCCTGGGGCGCACTGAGGAAGTCATCTTTGACCTTTTCCTTTGGGAAGAGGGCTATTTCCATTTTACTGCGAATGGCTTCAACCTCGACGAGCTCATTCCGATCAGCCTCGATATCCACGCCATTATCTTCGAAGGGGTTCGCCGCAAGGATGAGTGGGCGCGCATCCGCAGCATCTTCCCCAGCAATAATGTCGTGCTTGCGATCCGGAAGGGCGCGGATCTGAAAGGCGCGGCGCTGAGGCCGCTGCAGAAGAAGCTGCTATTTCTGGTTAACCAGGGCAAAACCATTTCCGAGATGCTGTTGGAACTTCACGGCTCGGATTTCCAGGTCAACTTCGCGCTTTTCCAGCTCTACGATATGAATGTTCTGGAGGTAAAGGAGGTGCGAGAGGCACCGCCGCAACGCGATGACCCAGGGATCCTCTTTAACCGCGGGCAGGAATTGATCAAAGCCAAGCGCTTTCAGGAGGCTATCTCCGTCTTTCAGGAAGTGCTGCGACTGGATCCCCACAACACTAAAGCCGACGAACTCATTGAATCCGCCGAGAGATCCTTGTGCCAGGAACTCTATAGAACCACCACGCCTGCCGACAAGACTCCCTATTTTATTGTTCCGGATCACATTCTCACCCGCTTCAGCCTTTCGCACCAGGAAGGTTTCGTAGCCTCGCGCATCAATGGCGCCTGCGACGTCAAATCCATCGTAATGCTCTCCCCGCTCCGCGAACTCGAAATCCTGCAAATCATCGACAAGCTCTACAAACTCGAGCTCATCGCTTTCAAATAGAGTACTCAGCACGCCTAATTTTTGATTCGTTTCTTCAGGGATGGAGCAATGACGAAATACCCTGGAGCGCGCGGGATAACCGAGGGCCGTACCAGCTCAGCAGTTCTCCCTCGACGATGTGGATGCGCAGGTCGCGGATGGCCGGGGTGTTGGTTCCCATCTCGTGGAATTCGGCTTTATCAGCCTCGGTAAAATGGTAGGGTTCGGTCGGCAGGAGGATGAGGTCGGGTTGCCGGGCGGCAGCTTCACTTAGAGTGAACTCCGGGTAGCGGTCGGTGCTGTCGTCAAAGATGTTCCTGCCGCCGGAATTGCGGATCACGCTGTCGACAAAGGTGTCGTGATTGATGGTCATGTATGGGGCCTTCCAGATCGGGCAGAGGACTCGACAGGGCGGATCGGGTGCCTGCCGGAGGGCATTGGCACGGGCTTCTTCAATGGACGACAGGATGATTTGTGCTGCATGTTCCCTGCCGGTCAGGGCCGCCATGTCCGCAATCATCTTCAAGCAGCCCTCGACCGATTTTGGAAATGTGACAAATACCGCCAAGCCCGCTTCCTCGAGCTTTTCTACCTGATGCTTGCGGTTTTCTTCCGCGTTGGCAACGACCAGGTCGGGCTCGAGTTCGATGACCTTGTTTATGAAGAAGTTTTTTGTCCCACCCACCTTTGGCTTGGAACGGACCTGGTCCTCGGGATGGATGCAGTAGTCAGTAATGCCGACGATGTGCTCACCGGCACCGAACGCAAAAAACGTCTCTGTGATACTTGGAACGAGGCACACGATGCGCCGCGCCGGTTGGCAGATCCGCACTGTCCGCGAAAGGTCGTCGATCCGTTCAATCATCGGGTCTCATTATACCCCGTCCGTGCCCGCTGCGCCGCGCCTGTGGAGCGCAACGGCAGGATAGCTTTTTATGTTTCATCTGCTTGTCCGGGTCCATGGCATGTTGTAGATTCAAGACGTAGATTCCACCCCATTGGCCTTGTAACCGGTGAACCTGGGAGCCTTCTACGACGCTCTCATCTATGTGCCATTTTTCATCCTTATAGCGTATTGTTCTTATGCTGAAGGCCGGATGCTCTGCTGCGCGCCAGAATCAGGGAGGTTTGGCTTATGAAGCACAAACTACTTCGAGATGCCGTTCACGGCGATATTGAGCTCGGTTCGCTCGAAATAGAACTGGTTGACACCCCGGAGTTCCAGCGTTTGCGCGGGATTAAACAACTTGGAACCGCTTACCTGGTGTATCCCTCGGCTACACACACCCGCTTCGAGCATTGTCTGGGTACATCATGGATGGCTCGGACGATGATTGAATCTTTGCGGCGCTCGGCAGCTATCTCCGCCGAAGAGGAGACGGCGATTCGCGCAGCAGCATTGCTGCACGATGTTACGCATATCCCCTTTGGGCACACATTGGAGGATGAGCGGCGCGTTCTACCGCGCCACGACAAGGATGAAAAGCGGTTTGCGCATTTCCTTCTGGAATCCGCTTTGGCCCGGCGCCTGCGCAGCTCCGGCTATCAAGACCAGGTCCTGCGAATCCTGCAAGGTGATGGCGGCTTCGCTTCCGAGATCATTGCCGGCGCGATCACCGCGGATCTGCTCGACTACCTGAAACGAGACACCTATTTCGTCGGCTTCACCCAGTATTACGACCCGCGCGTTTTTCAGTCGTTCATGCTGGAAGGGGGGCGCTTTGTCGTAAACCTGGAAAAACACGGTGTGCTCCGCCGCGACGCCCTCTCTGAACTGATCAACCTGCTCCGCATCCGATACACGCTGTCCGAACGCGTCTACTTTCACCACACCAAAATCGCTTCGGGGGCGATGATCTCCAAAGCGGTGGAACTGGCGATGCAGTCGGGGCTGCGGCCCGAAGATTTGCGCCCGCTCAAAGATGAAACCCTGATCTGGACCTTGCGGGAGAGCTACGGAAGCCATCCCGCGGTGGCCCACATTCTCGACTGTCTGGAGTCGCGACAGCTCTATCGCGCCTGCTTTGTTCTCACCGTGGAGGTAGGGGAGGGACGGCAGAAAGAGATCGTCGAGCGCTATCACCACAATTCTGCCGGGCGAGAGGAACTGGAAGCCGCCGTCGCCCAAGCCATGGGAGTAAAACCCTACAAGGTCATTGTCTACTGCCCTTCGATCGGCATGTCTCTCCCCGAGGCCGAGGTCCTGGTCCGGCTGGAAACCGGAAAGATCGTGCCGCTGTCCGGCAGCAATAACGAGGAAATCCACATTCTCAAACAGAAACACAAAGCCCTCTGGCGTTTCTTCGTGTTCATCGATCGGGGGGCCTGGGACCAGCGGGAGCTTGCCCGCAGCACAGCGGCGCAGCGACTCTCTTGATTTGGGAGTTTGGATTGCCGATTTCGGATTTTGAGTGCCGACTGAGGTTATTATACGTCAGCCTGCAGTCTTGGGCTGAAGGCCTGAAAGTGCGGCTTGCACTTGGTGGAGAGCAGATTGGGCTCCCGCTTTCAGGCAGCCCACATCGCTGGCGCAGAACAGGAGATCCACTCCCTGGCCAATCCAGAAGGCGAAATCGGAGGGGGCAGCTGCGACCGCGACGAGTTTGCCGTTCTTCCTGACGGCGCTGATGATCTTCTTGCCGGCTTCCTTGACCTTATCGTGGCCGGTTTGATACGGTACGCCCAGGCTGGCCGACAGGTCTGCCGGACCAATGAGAATATGAATGTCCGGAACGGTGCATAATTCTTCCGCGCGCTCCACCGCCTCGGCCGTCTCAATCTGTGCCATCAAACACAAGTCGCGATTGACGCGCTGCTGCTCGGCCACGCTGTCGGCCAACCCGTAGCGCACTGCCCGTGAATTCTGGAAGCATCCGCGTTTGCCTTCCGGCCTGAAACGGGCGTGCCGGATAAACTCATGGAGAATTCCGGGTGTGTCGGCCATCGGCACATCGATAATGTCGGGGCCGCACTCAGCGGCGCGCTGTACGTTTTCGCGATGAGAGTTGGGCACGCGGATCATGGTGAGCAGACCCAGTCCCGAAGCAATCCTGCAAAGGTCGCACGCCTGGCCGAAGGAGATCAGGCAGTGCTCCATGTCAAACCATGCGGCCCGGAATCCGAGACCGGCGGCAATCTCCAAAAAGATCGGATTGTAATAATAGGTTCCCACCCCGAGAAGAGGGCCTTGTCGCTGCTCCTGAAGAACGCGCTGCAAACGAGTCATATTTTCTCCGCAATCAAAGCGAAAACAGAACAAAGAACGAAGAATATAGAATAGAGAATCCAGAATACGGAAGTCAGAATTCAGGAGTTATAATTTCTGCGCGATCCTATGAGGCTCTAATCCTCAAATCCTACTCGTAGTGTCACCAATCCTCATCCTGCATTTCTTCTGAATTCTATATTCTAAATTCCATATTCTTCTTTCTATTTTGCATATTTGGGTTTAGGAAACTGAGCGATGAATTCTCCGAAGAAGAAACCTTTTCGAATTTCCACGCCGTCCTGCCGCAAAACCTGCACATCTTCCGCACTGGAACTGGTGACGGATTGGACGATGAACGTGTACGTGCCGGGAGCCAGATCGGTCACAGTGAACCTGCCGTTATTGACACTGAAAGAGCGCTGATATTCCGGTTTGCCGGCCGGCGCGGATTCGTCTCTGAGATGCACGACGAAGCGCTTTATCGGGATGCCTCGGTAGTCAATCGCACGCCCGAAAATTCCTGCCTCGACCCGTTTTATGCGCACGACGGCTTCGGGAGGAGCCGGCTTTTTGCTGTCGAAAGCGATCCGCTGGTCGAGAAATTCGGGGGCGTTGACCCGGATCTCACGCACCGGCGGATAGGACAATGACAACGCGAACCTGCCCATTTTGTTGGTTCTTGTCGATCCGTCGAATCGACCCAGCGGCCCGCCGGTTCCCCAAACGCTCACCACCGCGCCCTCAACGGCTTCTCCTGCTTCCGTCAGGACCCGCCCCTTAAATGCAGGTTTATCTTCGAGCACGAGCGTCGTTGGGGGAGCCTTCGGATCCACCTGGATGGTGCTGGACTGATAGCCGTCGGCAGCAACCGTACATTCGAAGGGATTGATTTCCGGCGGCATGCCGAACTCGACGATTCCGCGGTTGTTGCCGCTTGCTATCTTGATGCGGCCGGGAACCGTGGCATTCGCGTAGGGAATGATTTCGCCCCGGCTGTTTTTCACTACGAAGGAGATAGGGGCCACCGTGGCCATACTGAAATCGACTTGATCCGATTGCCCCGCCTTCAACGGGCTGAGCTGCTCCTGCTGAACGTATCCCCGCATTAAAGCAAGGAGACTTACATCCCCTTCGGGAAGATCCTCGATGAGGTACCTCCCGCTGGCATCTGTAGGGTGGCCGATGGGTGACAAGACAGGAGTGTCGGCCAGGAGTGCGAACGGCGGCGGATTGGCGATCACCAGTGCGCCCGCAATCGGCATTTCCTTTTTATCGACGACCAATCCGGAAATTGAGGCCTGCGCCGCCTGCAGCTGAAAGTCCCTTGCCGTCATTTTCGGATCACGAACCGGCAGAAAGACATGGATCTGCGCATATCCTTCCTTGCGGATGCTGAGCCACAGATTTGTCGGTGCCTGCAGACGAATCTCATAACGGCCTTGCTGATCGCAAGTCTGCATATACAGCGGCGTCGACTGCTCCAGGATTGGGGGTGTCCAGTGAGGAGCCGAGCTATAGGCAGAGACAGTGGCCTCAGGCAGCACATCCATGAGTTCATTGGTGACCTTGCCGGTCACCACATACTCCGCGCCGGTTTCAAATCCGCGCACCAATGGGTCGCCCACGGGCACATAGGAGGGTGCGGGTGCAACTCTTGCTGTCCCCGGCTGGGCCTCGCCTACCGGTTGTGCGGTTTGTTCGATGCCAGAATTCCTATTGCAGCCGACGAGCAGAAGAAGAATGCAGATGATTGGAACTGTGAGCAGCAGGCTGTGTTTGCATTTGCGTGCCATCCAGACCTCCGACTTCCGACTCTTTTGGAGTGGGGAGCAGATCGTGAGTTGCGCCGACCATTCTACCCCAAGATGTCAACGCGATATGCTACACGTAATCTCCTGCTTCGAAAATAGAACAGATTGCGGTGCCGAACCACTTGCGTGTTTCTATGCCGCCCTTTCAGGACTTGAGATCTTCCGTTCTCTACCCAGGGCTCACGCCCTGGGCTTTGCTGTCCCGCCCTTTCAGGGCTAAGCGTTGCACGACCTTGAAAACCCCGAAGGGGTAGAGCAGCAGAGCCCAGGGCGTGAGCCCTGGGAAGTGGGAATCGAGCGGTAAGAGCCCTGAAAGGGCGGCACAGGAAACCTGCGGCGAGAGCGCAACATTTTCATGCGTCATGGGTGCGCCCCGGCGCATGGGGGACTGTTCCAAAAATAGCAGCAGAAAGGAAAAGCGTCGGGATCGGTATCGGGATCGCAATCGCAGTCGCTATCGGCTTTTGGGGACCGATACTACCGATTGCGATTGCGACTGCGCCCAAATGTTCAGAACCCTGCCGAGAATCCGATGCGGAAGTGCGCGGGCAGAGCCGGATAGCCAAGTACCTCCATGTAGTCACGGTTCAACGCATTGTTGACAATCACATAGATGCTTGCTCCTGAGAACAGCCTGAAGCTCACGAGCAGATCCAGTACGCCATAGGCGGGATTGCGGTTGAGGCCCAGGCCGAGGAAGTCGGAGTCGGCCCTACTGCCAACAATCGTCGCAGTTGCACCCCATGTCCAGCGCCCGGGCTTCCATTTCAAGTCGAGATATCCTGAATGGCGGGGACGGCGAATCAACTCGCGGCCGGGAGCGAAGACAGGATCTGTGACACTGGAATTTGCCAGGACGAGGGAATCCAGGAATGTGTAGGATCCTGCGATCTCCAGCTTTCTGGGCAGGGGCTGCCGGAAAGCAGTTTCAATGCCTCGGGCACGAGCCTTGCCGATGTTGAAAAAAGTTCCTGCAAAAGTGGTGAAGTCGGTGGTGATGTAATTGATCTGGTTGCGGAAGCGATTCTCAAAGAACGTGACCTCTGCGACTCCTTTTCCGTTCCGGAAATTCTGCTCGATGCCTACATCGTAGCTGGTCGACCGCTCCGGCTTGAGGTTCGGATTTCCCAGGAAGAACGGCGATTTGCTGAACGACTCAACCAGGGTGGGCTCTTTTATCCCCACACCGAAGTTGGCCTTGATTCTGGTCAGACCCAACCATCTGTCCGGCGCTGCCTGGTGCGCGTGCCAGGCCAGGGATAAGCGGGGCGCCGCCGAAAAAGCGAAACTCCCGTTGTGCTCCAGGCGCACGCCCGCGGCAGCAAAAAAGCGCCGTGTCAAGGACCACTCGTCCTGCAAATAGGCGCCGATGTTGTTTCGTACTGCCGCCACCGGGTCAAGGCGCGGATCGCCCACAGTCCCACTCTCCCTCTCGTATTCAATGCCCGTGGTCAGATGATGTGCGTGCGGCAGGGAGACTTCGCTCTGATAGCCGATTTTCTGTCGCCGGCTCTGGTTGAGCGTCTGATATGGGAAGTCAAAGGACGTAAACGGGGAGGTCCGATTCCCGTAGTGTGCCGCGAAACTGCCGGAATCGACGCTGTCCTCGGAAAACTGCCTTGAATCGTTCACCGTGTAAGAAAGGGACTGTGTCCAGAAAGCGGCAGCGAAATAGGTGAAAGTTACACCGGCCGCCAGCGAACGATGCCGGTAAAACTGGTCCGAATCAGGACGATAGAATGCCCATTGTCCGGGCACGCCTGCGCGGCCGGCATCATTGCGGAACACGACCCTCAATGAGCTCTTCTGCGATGGACGGAAACCGAGATTGCCAGTTACGGTGGTGTTATTGAATGAACCATTAAGCACGTTGTTGTCCGTGTCCTGACGGGCGAACGAGGCTGCATAATCGAGATGCTCTCCTTTCCCCCCAATGCCGGCCTGATAACGGAATGTGGCGAAGTCCCCGCCTTCCAGAGCAATGCTCGGTTTTGGCTCCAGCCCCTCGCTGGCGCCCCGCCGCGTGATAATCTGGATCACACCGGCCATGGCGTCCGACCCGAAGAGTGCGCTCTGCGGCCCGCGCACGATTTCGATGCGATCAATGCCTGCGATCGAAAGATTGGCGAAGTTGAAACTGCCGCCGGGATCGTTCGCCGGCATGCCGTCGATCAGTACCTTCGCGTAGTCGGACTCACCGCCCCGCATGAAAAGCGAAGCAAGCTGTCCGTTGATGCCGCTTTGTGTCATGGTAAGGCCGGCCACCCGGCGCAGCGCATCCGTTACGGAAGCGACGCCCTCGCGCTCCAGTTCGCTCCCGAGAAGGACGGTAGTGCTGCTGCCGACCTGTGCGATCGGCGCCTCGGTTCGGGTTGCGGTCACGATAAGCGACTCTCTGATCGCTGGTACCTGCAGGGTCAGAGTTATCGGGCGAGTTGTGGCACCAACCTCCAGGGGATATTTTGTAATCGGCGCAAGTCCGGAAAATGTCGCATCCAGGACATAGGTCCCATCCGGCAGAACGAGCGCAAAAGTCCCCAAATTGTCAGTGAAAACGGATGCCGCCATCTGTCCCGATTGCCTCCTGACTTCGATCAGAACGCGTGGCACAGGCGCGCCGCTTTGATCGGATACGGCGCCCGTGATCCGGTGCTGTGTCTGTCCCTGCGTCCAGCCAGGCGGAGCCGCCAGCAGAAACGCGACCATGAGACGGCCTAAATGCGTGAAAACTACCCTCAGATGTTTTTGCATATGACGTGTATTCCCCGGTTGCCGACCGATTGAGGCGCGAAGCGAATTCATACCAATCTCCGTTCTTCTATTACAGGCAGGACCTCAGGGCGGCCGTCCGCCGTGGTCCGCACTTGGAAATCCAGGCCGAAGAGCCGATTCAGGTTGTCCTGTGTGATCACCTGGGGCACAGGTCCCTGAATGTGAATTGTCCCTTCCGTCATCAGTGCGATACGGTCGGAAAAACTGGCCAGAAGATGAATCTCATGGGAGACCACAAGCGTTGCGAGGTTGCGTTCCCGCGTGAGGCGGCTGACCAGACGCATGAGCTCGATCTGATAGTTGATGTCGAGGTTTGCCGTCAGTTCGTCGACCAAGAGAATTTGCGACTCCTGGACCAGCGCTCGCGCCAGCAGGAGGCGTTGCTTCTCGCCTCCGGAGAGCTCGCAGACTCGTGTCCGGCGATATCGGATCAGTTGTGCCATGTCCAACGCTTCCAGGGTAATCTCCTCATCGCGGGCGGTCTCAAACCCGAAAAGCGACAGGTGAGGATAGCGGCCCTGCAGTGCAAACTGCGTGACCGTGAGCAGGGAGCCGTCGCCTGGACTTTGGGGGACCATGGCGATGTGGCGCGCTATCTCCTTGCGTGGCAACGCCGCAAGAGGGATCCTCCCGTGCAACAGGACACTGCCGGAAGCCGGCTGCAAAATTCCGGCCAGAAGCCTCAGGGCGGTCGTCTTTCCCGAGCCGTTGGGCCCGATGATTCCAGTGACGGTACCCGGCATCAATTCGAGTGTGAGGTTGCGCACCACCGGATCTCGAAAGGAGAAGCTCACGTTCCGAGCTTCCAGCGCCGAGGAGGAACCTGCCTGGGTCATAGCCCGCTCCTCCGGCGCGTAAGGTAAATGAACAGAGGGGCTCCGATGATCGCCGTGATAACTCCCACGGGGAGTTCTGCGGGGGAGAGCACGGTCCGGGCTACGGTATCCGCCAGCAGCGTGAAGATGGCGCCGAACAGGAAAACCGCGGGGAAGAGTATGCGGTTGTCGTTGCCGAACATCATGCGCGCAATGTGGGGACAGATCAGGCCGATGTAGGCAATCGGGCCGCTGACAGAAACTACGGCGCCAGTAATCATCGAAGCGATGAGATAGACCCCGACCTTCACACGTTGCACCTCAACGCCCAGGATCAGTGCGTCCTCCTCGCCCATGGCAATCAGGTTCAGGCTGCGCGAAAAGAGATAGAGGACCAGGAATCCGGCCACGACGACGATCGTGACAACATAGATCGAAGCGTCGACCGGGCGGCTCAGATCACCAATCAGCCAGTAGAAAATCCCGCGCAGATCTGCCTGGCTGGTGCTGGTGAGCAGGATGACGTTGACCGAGGAAATGAAGGATGCGAGCACGATGCCCGCAAGCAGCAGGCGCTGCGAACCCTCTCCCGAGCGGCTGCCGCCTCCAGCAACGTAGTAAACAGCGGCGACTACGAGCGCGGCCCCGCCAAACGCCGCGGTCGGACGGCCATAAGCGAGCCCCGCAGCTGCTGCGGCCGTTCCCCAGGATGCAGCGAGGATTGAATAGAGGATGGTTCCAAGGGAGGCGCCCGTTGAAACGCCCAGAACAAACGGATCTGCCAGAGGATTGCGCAGCAAAGATTGAAAAGCTGCGCCCGCTACGGCGAGCGCAGCGCCGACCAGGGAACTGAGGAATATGCGCGGCAGACGAATGGAGAAAAGAATGGTCGCCAGGGGATCGTCCATAGATGTTCCTCCGGCTGCGAACTGCATGACTCGACGCACCAGGACGCCCGGCGGAATCGCGATGCTGCCGACGGCCAGTGCAAACAGCGCTGTGCCTGCCCAAGCGGCCAGCAGGGAGAGGCACACGGCGGCAATGCGCGCGCGGGACAAACGTTTCATCGGAAACGCTCCGCATGGAGTTTGCGCGCCAATTCCTCGACGCCATCTACGAAGCGCGGCGACGGATGCTGCAAAACTTCCCCCAGGATGTAGACCCGACTCTCCTTGACTGCAGTCAAGGAGCGCCAGCCTGCCATTTGCCGGAGATCCGGCAGCGGCTTGCCTTCGTGTCTCACCGTCAGAATAACGTCCGGATTTTGCGCCAACACTTGTTCGAGGCTATATCGCGGATAGTATTCGTCACTCCCTGCGGAAATGGAGATCACATTCGCCAGGCCAAGAACATCGTTTTCAAAAGTCCTACTGCCGGGCGCCAGCAGAGGATCAAACCAGGTGATGAAAAATGCCCTCGTAGGAGGGAGACCGGCAAGGCGTCGTTTGACATCTTCGAGCCGGGCTTTCATCTGCGCGACGAGAAGATCGGCTGCTTCAGCCCTGTCCGTAATCCGGCCGATTGCGATCGTAGTTTCAATGATCCCCTGCACTGAGCGCGGCGCCGTCACGTACACGGGCATTCCCAATTGCGCCAGTTTTTCCACGGCCGCCCGGTCGTTTCCAGCTGTGGATGCGATGACGAGGTCGGGCCGGGCAGCGAGAATGGATTCATAATTGGGATTCAACAGGCTGCCGATCTTCGGCTTCCGTTTTGCCTCTTCAGGCCAGTCACAGCTAGTGGTGACTCCGATCAGGCGGTCGTTGGCGCCGAGGAGATACAAAACCTCCGTCACGCTGGGCGCCAGGGAAATGATCCGCCACGGATGCCGGGGCAGGCAGATCTGTCTGCCTACGCCGTCGACAACACTGATTTGGTCGACCGGGGCGCTTGCCAGCCGCTGATTCCCCGCAGGCGCGAGACGCGAATGGACCACAAACAGGACAAGCAGAATAAACCCGGCACAGGATGGGGCGAGGAGATAAAAACTGCGTATGCGAGGCATTTCAGGTCTCTTTCTCGCGAAGAGTTGGCTGAAAGATGGCGATGAGGCAGGTTTCCTGACTCTCGGGTCATCGCCGGGCTTCTCGCCTTCCCCGTCTGGATCAACGAGTGGCGGGCTACTCCAGGTTCTGCTGTCGGCCGCAGAAGCCGGCTTTCCGATTACAGTGGCGGGACCGTGTGGGATTCGCACCCACTTCCCTTTTATCCCCGATTCGGGGCACCTCAATCCGGAATTAAAAGATCAACGTTAACGTCACATCAATACCACCACGATTTAGTTGATGTCAATTCGAATCACAACTGATGACCACCACATATAGACTCTTTAGGACATGCGACCATCAATCGTCAACCGTCCCTCGTCACGCCTGTCCTTCAAAAACACAGGCTCATAGGCTAGACTGTGCCCCATGATACGAACGATCGAGTGGAAAGAGTCTGCCGTGGTCATGCTCGACCAGAGGTTGTTGCCCGCACGCGAGGTCTATCGGACATGTTCGGATTTTCGCGCGGTCGCTGAGGCGATCCGCGCGATGGTGATTCGGGGCGCTCCGGCGATCGGGGTCGCGGCGGCGATGGGAGTTGCACTGGGAGCCGGGAAGGCGAACGCGTCGACCGTGGAGGATCTGGATCCGCAATTCGAGGAGATCTGCAGAGTGATGGTGGACGCTCGTCCTACTGCGGTCAACCTGCCTTGGGCGATCGAACGGATGAAGCGAGTCTATCAGCGTGAGCGCCAAGGTGGAGTGGAAGCAGTGCGCGCTGCCCTTGTGCGTGAAGCCGTGGCCATGTACGACGAAGACATCCGCGCCAACCAGCAGATGGGGCGGCTGGGGCAGGCGCTCGTTCCCGATGGCGCCCGCGTGCTGACGCACTGCAACGCCGGAGCGCTGGCAACTGCCGGGTATGGTACGGCACTGGGAGTCATCCGGGCTGCAGTAGAGGCGGGGAAGCGCGTCCAGGTATACGCTGACGAGACCCGCCCGTTTCTTCAGGGCGCCCGTCTGACGGCGTGGGAGCTGCAGCATGACAACATCCCGGTTACAGTCATCACGGACAACATGGCGGGCCACTTCATGCGGATGGGCCGCATCGATTGCGTCATCGTCGGCGCCGACCGCATTGCCGCCAACGGGGATGTGGCCAACAAGATCGGGACATACTCGGTAGCGGTCCTGGCAAAGGAAAACAGCATCCCCTTCTATGTCGCTGCGCCCACATCCACATTCGATCTGTCCATCCCGGATGGAAGCCACATCCCGATTGAAGAGCGTGATCCGGAGGAGGTGCGCAAGCTGCAAGGCGTTCCGATTACCTCAGAGCACACCGCCGTCGCGAATCCTGCGTTCGATGTGACGCCTAACCGTTACGTGGCCGCGATCATCACAGAGTGTGGCATAGCCCGGCCCCCATTTATCGAGAGCTTGCGGGCTATGCAGGGCAGATGAAGAATGACCAATGACAAATGGCGATTAACGAATGACGTGTGCTGGGTGAAGAGCGAGACAGGGTGGGTCATTCTGTCCCTGTCGTTTGCGCCGGGTATGAGGTTCAGGCCATGCTGGTCTTAGGGATTGAATCTTCGTGCGATGAGACTGCGGCTGCGCTCGTTGAAGATGGGCGGACTGTGCTTTCGAATGTGGTCGCCTCGCAAGTGGATACGCACCGCAGCTTCGGCGGGGTGGTCCCAGAACTCGCCAGCCGCGAGCACCTGCGGAACATCGGCTTTGTAGTGCGCAAAGCATTCTCCGACGCGGGCGAGATCAAACACGAGCAGATCGGCGGCATCGCTGTGACCCAGGGGCCGGGATTGATCGGTTCGCTCCTTGTGGGATTATCCTATGCCAAAGCGATGGCTTTTGCGCTGAAAAAGCCCCTGGTGCCAGTGAATCACCTGGAAGGTCATATTTATTCTGCTTTTATCGAGCACCCCGAGATCTGCTACCCCTTATTGGCGCTCGTGGTTTCGGGCGGCCACACCTCTCTGATTCTCTCCCCGGAACCGGAGAGCTACCTGCGTGTCGCGCGAACCCGCGATGATGCTGCGGGAGAGGCTCTCGACAAGCTTGCCAAATTCCTGGGACTGGGTTATCCCGGCGGCCCCATCATCGATCGCCTGGCCCGACAGGGAGACCCCCGGCGCTACCGGTTTTCCATTCCCAAAATCAGTGACGGGAGTCTGGATTTCAGCTTCAGCGGCTTCAAGACGGCAGCCTTGCGCTACATCGAGCAGACCGGCATCCAGCCATGCCGTACCAAACAAAAGGTGCCTGGGGATGTGCTCGATATGGTGGCCAGTTTTCAGCAGGCCATCGTGGATACCCTGGTTGCGCAGACGCGCAAGGCAGTGCGTCGGCACCGTCCTCGATCCATCCTGCTCGTCGGAGGCGTCGCCTGCAACAGTCTCCTCCGGCGAACGTTCACTGAAGTTTTTGATGATCAAGGGGAAAACTGCCGTGTTTACTATCCAAGCCCGATCCTGACGACTGACAATGCCGCCATGATCGCGGCCGCGGGAACGGCGAAACTACGCAGAGGCGCCGCCGCCGACTTGAACCTCAACGCTTACGCCGACCTCCCCCTCTGCTAGATGGCGGAAACCCTGCAACCAAAATGCAGCCACGAAGAACACTAAGCCCCATGTTCTGAACCGTGAGGTGGCTGCGCCTGTTCGCCGGCCTCGATGCGCACCCGAAGGCGGTTTTGACTGGGAGGGAGCGGGCAAGTGGCAAACGGCGTGAATGCGCAGGGCGGATTTACGGCTTTATTGAAGTCCAGGATAACGCTTCCCTCTTTTGGCCTGTCGGTATAGAGGAACCTGCCGCTGCCGTAGGTTTCTTTGCCGTTGGTTTCGTCGCTGAAGATAAAAAAGAGCCTTGCACCCTGATCCACGGGCTCCAGGCTGTACTCCTTGCCCTGGAACTGGAACCAGGCGCGACCGGTAGATTTTTCCTCACTCACATCCCCGAGCACATTCACAATCGAAATGGTTTTGGGCTTCTCGTACGCCTCCCAGCGCGCCACGATGCGGTAGTTTTCCTGAACGGGATACCACCTCATGCCATGAAACTCGCGCAGGGAAGGATTAGTCTTGTTCCGGATCCGGATGCCGATTCTTTTCCCCCTCTCGATGACGGTGATGGAATAACTGTCGCGTTCGACCACCGAAGGCCTGCCGGACGCATCGGATCTCATCTCCACCGGGGCAGCGTCGGGTGGATGCAGCGTAACTTTGCCATCGCGCAATTCAAAAACTCCGAAATCGGGCGCTCCTTTCGGCATGGTAATCCTGTTCTCACCCTGCTGGAGCCATTCGAGCCCGGCGAGCGTCAGCCACCCGTTGTCCGCGCGCAACGAGGCTTCCTCAGCGGCCCGCCATCTTTCAATGTCGCTTTTGTAATCCGCTGAAAACGCCAAAAGCAATCCCAAGAAGAAGCAGCGCATTCCTACCTCCGACATGAAATCGGGAAAGCGGGTGTCAAATGCGAACAACACCTGTGCCGATAATTTGTGGACTCGAAAAGTAGGCGCCGGCCGCCGGACGGGGCATAGGGTCAAATAATCCTGGGATCTGAGCGCCGTGCGGCGCCCGGCGCCCACCCTGCCAAACTATTTTACATCCTTGCCTGCGGTCAACCATTGAGAAAAACCGGTAATGGGTCATTTTCAAACTTATCCACTACCGAAAAACCGGGCCCGCACGGTTTTTCTCTCCTGTCCAGCGAAACATCCCGCTCGTCACATTTGCGTAGGAGGTTTCCGGCCCGGACGATTAGGATTCGATCTGGCACAATCTATGGAACAGGAACACTTCAAAGTTCTTCTCTGTCGTCACCTCAAGGGCGGCGTGAAGCTCCCGGATATCTGGCCGCGCATCAAGAATTACAACTGAGATTCCGGAAATAGACTCTCCTGGGGCGGGATGGAATGAACCACCTGTAGCCTGCCACGCCGCTCGCTGAGTCGGAGCATGCGGTACTCGATCCTTGATGATCGGCCATCGAAAAAACTTGTTATTGAAATAAAAAGGTGAGAGGATCGGCTCAAGTTATAGAGATCGCTAGGGGGTTGCTCCTATCGAAGGGATCCCCCCATACAGACTCCATGAAAGCTCAGAAACCTTGCTGAGGCACACTTTAAATGCTCCTATGCCACTAGATGCGGAATTGTGAAGCGATCAAATTGAAAAGCAAATAGATTTTTCATTTCAAGGTTACACCGCATATTTTCAATCAGAGTTGGATTCGCTCTTGGGAGATTCTGCTAACACCTCATACAAGCGGAGCTGATGAAAATGTCTGGATGCCGACACCACTGGGAAATGGCCAATGTTCAGTTCGGTTTCGTAGTTTTCGAAAAGTGTTTTCATTGCAGTCGGGTGAGGACCTACTTTACACGGGAGAACGTCCCCGTTCTTGGCGATGAGTACCGTGAGGGAGACCACTTCTGGCATCGAGTTGAAAACGCCCAGACGTTCAGATTTGACCTGGTATGTGCGCACTGCGGTGATGCCGAGAATTATGACGACCTCATGGGCCTTTTGTACTGCACCGGATGCTTGCCGGATTGCCGGCTGGAAATCATGCGGCAGAGAATGGAAGCGGTGCGCGCGCATCTGGTTATGGCATGTGGTTTCCTCACGGAAACTCAGACTATGCCCAGGCAGATCTCAGCTCCAAAGCTGGAAAAGCTTGCCAATTACTTTAATCAGCGGCGTGCGGCCGCCCGGTCGAAAATCGCGATTTGTTCCTTCGACCTTGAGGATGGGTTTGCGCGCTGCAAGGGGGAGTTCCTGCATGATGTAGGCATGCTATCGCAGGTGCCGGTGACGGACCGAAGATCGCCATTCTAGCTTCTGTTGAAGCCGACTTCATAATGTGACCTAGGAGAACTGACATGACAATTCAGGAGCTGATCGACAAGATTGGATTAAAGCCGTTGAGCAAATTCGAGGACAGAGCTGTCGAAGGGGTTTACATATCCGACATGGTCAGCGATGTGATGGCGGGCGCTAAATCAGGCGATCTCTGGCTCACAATCCAGACTCATAAGAGCATCGTTCCCGCGGCCAATCTGGTGGACGTATCTGCAGTCATCATCACCGGCGGCAAAGAAGTGCCGGCCGAAACCATAGAGTTTGCCAGCAAACATGACATTGCGATTTTATCCTGCGCGCTGCCCACTTTTGAATTGGTCGGCAAGCTTTATGAATTAGGCGTGCGCGCTCAATAATCCAACGAGGAGACTCACACCGCTTGTGTGACTGAAACTACTCCCGCACACATTGGTTTAGTTAGAGAAACAGGTCCCGGATCGTGCAGATCAGGTCGATTAAAGACGCCTTGGAGGCGTCGGTCATCGCAGGGGAGGACAATCTGGACGTCGCCGTTGAGCACGTCTATGCGTCCGATTTGATGAGCGATGTCCTTGCTTTCGGAAAACCCAATTCCATCCTCTTTACCGGTCTGGCGACTCAACAAGCCATCATATCCGCCCACATGGCGGAATTCAGGGGCGTGGTTTTTGTACGCGGCAAAAGGTCAAAGGATGATTCGCCCCAGTTCGCGCGCGACAATCGTCTGGTCTTACTCTCCACGCGTTTTGACATGTATGATGCCTGCGTAAGAGTTGACTTCCTTCGCAGGGGCGTATTCCCCACCCCAGCGGAAGCCTTGTTGGTCAAACCCTCTGTGCCGGAGACGTTTCTGCACCATGAGCTATTCGTCAGCGGCGGTGACTTTGCCAATGCGGGCATGGCGTCGACCGAGGTGAAGTCGATCCTGAAAAAAATCGGATTGAATCCGAAGCTGGTCCGCAGAGTTGCGATTTCCACCTATGAGGGCGAGATGAACGTGGTCATGCATGCCATGCGCGCTCGAGTCAATCTTACCGTGACGCCTCAAGTGATCGAAGTGACCATCCTCGATGAGGGGAAAGGCATCCCTGACGTGGATTTGGCCATGCAGGAAGGATTTACGACTGCGACCGAGGAAATGAGAGCCATGGGATTCGGCTCGGGAATGGGACTTCCCAATATTAAGAGGAATACGGACGAACTGATTATCAAAAGTGAAGTTGGCAAAGGAACACAGCTGCTCATGAAATTCTTTGTCTGAGGATCACGCTCGCGGACGCCTTTGCAGGGGGCTGATATGGAACAATTCTATCACGCTCACAAGGTGGATCTCAGCAGGTGTCGCGGTCGCAGAAAGTGCATGCGCCGCTGTCCTACTCAAGCGATCCGCGTACGTGGCGGCAGAGCAATCGTGCGTGAGGACCTCTGTGTCGATTGCGGGGGATGCATGGCCGTGTGTCCTGAGCAGGCCATCGTTCCTGTACCCGATCCAGTTGCCGAGATTTCAAGCCGAAAATACAAAGTTGCCGTGCCGACTTCCGCCCTGTATTCCCAATTCGAACCCGGCATTCACCCGTACATCATCCATCTGGCCTTTAAGGAACTCGGTTTCGATGAGGTCGTGGATACCGGCCTCGCCTGTATGGCTCTTGCCAGGGCCTATGTCAAGTACTTGGAGCGGAGTCCGGACCGCCGCCCGCTGATCGCTTCGGACTGCCCGGCGACCATCAGGCTGATTCAGGTCAAGTACCCGGAGCTGGTGGAACTCATTTCACCCCTGGATGTGCCCAGGGAGGTGACTGCCCGGGATATTAGGACCCGCCTGCCGGCGAAGCTGGGCCTCAAGCCTGACGATATCGGCATCATATATGTCTCGCCTTGCCCCGCGAAGATTGTCTCCATCCGGCAGCCAGCCGAGAAGGTCAAGTCCTGGTTCGACGGCGCCATCAACATTCGAGATGTGTATTCCCTGCTGATTCCGCACGTTGTCGCGATCAAGTCGAAATTCGACAAACGCAGCGTGCCGAAAGATTTCCGTTTCAGCGAGGGCTGGTCAGTGCTCGGGGGGTTGACCAGCTCCATCAAGCGGGAAAACTGGCTGTCGGTATCGGGCCTGGATCACGTGATGAAAATCCTCGACGACATCGAGAATTCCCGCCTTCGAAACGTTGATTTCGTCGAGGCCTCTGCCTGCATGCTGGGCTGCATTGGGGGTCCGTTCAACGTCGATAATCCCTATGTCTCGCGCATGAACAACATTAAGCAGAGAGAGACCTACAAGAAAAAATTAAGACTGGATATTGCCGAAATTGATCGCAAGATCGAAGACGGATACTACTGCATGGAGAATCCGATCTTGCCCCGTCCCACCAAGTACTTTGACACCGATTTGGAGACATCCATCAAGAGAATGAGGGAAAGCGAGCGGGTATTTCAAAGGCTTCCTCAAATGGACTGCGGTTGCTGCGGGGCGCCAACCTGCAAGGCCTTTGCGGAAGATCTGGTGCGCGGCGAGGCGAATCTCAGCGATTGTCTCTATCTCAGGGGAGGAGAACACGCAACCTGAGGCTGCGATATCAGGGTTCCGATGACGTTTCAATTGGAGAGTGACCCGTGTTGAACAGTGAATTCAGTCATGTGCTTTCAGGGTACCGGGGGGAAGAAGGCGAGTTGATCCCGATCCTCCAGGGGATTCAGGGCAGCGTGGGGTACATCTCGGAAGAAGCCGTTTATCACGTATCCCGCTTCCTGAGAGTGTCGGAGAATCAGATCTACGGCGTAGCCTCCTTCTATTCGCAATTCCGTTTCGTGCCTCCCGGCAAAAATTCGATTAAGGTCTGCCTCGGGACCGCCTGTCATGTCAGGGGAGGGCAAATTCTCAGCCTGGCATTGGAGCGCGAACTGGGGATTTTGCCCGGGCAGGCTACCCAGGACCGACGGTTTGATTTGCAGCGCGTAGCCTGTTTGGGGTGTTGTGCGCTCGCTCCGGTCGTATCCGTCAATAATGACATTTACAGCCGAATGACCGTCATCCGGCTGAAAAAGATATTGGGCGAATATGAATAATCTTCAGGAGCTCAGGACTGCAGCGCAGACACAGTGGGATCAGCTGAAAAACAGCAAGATCCCCTTGATCTATGTGGGCACGGCATCCTGCGGGCGCGCCGCCGGCGCGCTGTCGGTGCTGGAATCGATCCGCAAGGTCATCGACGAGAAACAGCTGGCTGCCAGGATTGTCGAAGTGGGATGCATCGGGCCCTGCTACCTGGAACCCCTGGTGGACTTCCAGCTGCCCGGCCGCCCTCGGATGAGCCATGCCAACGTCACTCCCGAAAAGGCCAGGGCTCTAGTGCAAGGCTACCTGGCCGGCGAGAAGCCGCCGATTGGGCTTGCCGTGGGATATCACGGCGCCAACGGCACTGAATTCGTCGGCAAGGTCCCGATGTTCTTCGACCTCCCGATGTTGAAGCCGCAGGTGAGGGTGGTGCTCCGGAACTGCGGCCTCATCGATCCGGAGGAGATCGATCACTACCTTGCCAACGAAGGGTATGCTGGCCTCACGAAGGCCTTCATGCTCGGCCCGGAGGGAGTGATTGCTGAAATCAAGGAAGCGGGCCTCAGGGGAAGAGGGGGCGCAGGCTTTCCTACTTACAGGAAGTGGGAAATCTGCAGGAACGCTCCCGGCGAAGGCAAGTACCTGATCTGTAACGCCGACGAGGGCGACCCGGGCGCATTCATGAATCGATCGCTTCTCGAAGGTGACCCGCATGCGGTTCTCGAAGGCATGCTGATTGCCGCATATGCGATTGGCGCCTCCCATGGCTACATCTACATCAGGGCTGAATACCCCCTGGCCATCGTTCATCTGAAAAAAGCGCTGGCGCAGATGCGCACATATGGGCTTCTGGGCGAGAATATTCAGGGCTCGGGATTCAACTTCGACATCACAATCAAGGAAGGTGCGGGCGCCTTCGTGTGCGGGGAAGAAACCGCGCTGATCGCTTCGATTGAAGGCAAGAGAGGGATGCCGAGGTCAAGACCTCCTTTCCCGGCGATTGCCGGCCTGCACGGCAGGCCGACCATCATCAACAATGTCGAAACCCTCGGGACCCTGCCCAATATCATCAGGAACGGCGCTGCCTGGTATCGGCAGTTTGGCGTGCAGGGCAATTACGGCACCAAGACTTTCTCTCTGGTCGGGAAGATCCGGCGCGCAGGCCTCATCGAGGTGCCTCTGGGGATGACACTCAGGAAAATCATTTTTGATATTGGTGGGGGTACCGCCAAGAAATTCAAGGCCGTTCAAACCGGCGGCCCTTCGGGCGGTTGCCTGTCCGAAGAGTTCCTGGACATGACTGTGGACTACGAGTCCCTGGGCGCGGCTGGATCCATTATGGGCTCCGGCGGGCTGATCGTGATGGATGAAGATACTTGTGTGGTTGACTTGGCCCGTTATTTCCTGGACTTCACCCAAAAGGAATCCTGCGGCAAGTGCTCCCCTTGCCGTGTCGGTTCCCGGCACCTGGTGGAACTTCTGGAAAAAATCACCAACGGCAAGGGCGAACCGGAGGACCTCTCCAAGCTCCAGGTTCTGGGTGAAACGGTGAAACGGGGCGCACTCTGCGGGCTGGGACAAACGGCTCCCAATCCGGTTTTGACTACGCTTCGTTACTTCAGACCGGAATATCTGCTGCATGTCTCGGAAAAGTTCTGCCCCGCAACCGTCTGCCGTGAGTTGCTGGAGTACCGGGTGATTCCGGACAAGTGTACCGGATGCCAGCGTTGCGTCAGCGTATGTCCGACCGGCGCCATCACAGGCCCAAGGTCGGAACCCCACAATCTCGATGCCTCCAAGTGCATCAAGTGCAGAGCCTGCTATGAGATTTGCCGTTTTGATGCCATAGCCGGCGACGCCATTGTCATCAGGTCAGGACGGAGAGCCGCGAATGAACAGCGCACGTGAGGTGACCATTCAAGTCGACAATCAAACCGTGACGGTCGATAAAGGACTCACCATCCTCCAGGCTGCCGAGCGCAACGGCATCTATATCCCGACGCTGTGCACGCACAAGGATTTGTCCCCTTTCGGCGGTTGCCGAATGTGCATTGTAGAGGTGGAAAAAATGCGCGGATTACCTACCGCGTGTACTACCCCCGTTGAAGAGGGCATGGTGATCCGGACCAACACGGCTCAGGTGCAGGCGGTAAGGGCAGATATCCTGCAGCTCATTCTGAGCGAACACACTTCGAGCTGTCTGATCTGTGACGAAAAAGAGGAGTGTAAGCTCTATTCGACGACGATTCGCAAGGCGGGCGTCACTACCGGTTGCCGATACTGTCCCAATGACAACCGGTGCGAACTGCAGGACGTGGTCGCCAAACTCGGGCTTCAGGAGATTGGGCACCCGATCTATTATCGAAATCTACCGGTGGAAAAGGAAGATCCATTCTTCGATCGGGATTATAACCTGTGCATCCTGTGCGGCAGGTGCGTGCGCATGTGCCAGGACATCCGCACGGCCGGCACCCTCGCTTTCACCCAGAGGGGCCGACAGACGGTGATCGGTCCCGCTTTTAATCGCACTCATATGGAGGCAGGCTGCGAATTCTGCGGCGCCTGCGTTTCCGTTTGCCCGACAGGCGCACTCGCTGAGAAGACCAACAAGTGGGAAGGCAAACACGAGCGCGAGGAGATCACGACCTGTCCATTTTGCGGCGTTGGCTGCCAAGTGCGCCTTTTGGTTAAGGGAGATAAGATCCTCGGCAGCCTGCCTGCGGAAGATCCTTTGATCAACCACGGACAACTCTGTGTGAAAGGCCGATTTTGTGTCCCTGAGATCGTAAACGGACCTCAGCGTCTGGTCAGACCCTACAAGGTCCAGGCTGGCGCCAAAGCGTTCATAGATTGGGCGGAAGCCATCGATCTGGCTGCTGCGCGTCTCTCTGCCTGCGCGCCGGAAGATTTCGGCATGCTGATTTCGCCCAACTGCTGCAATGAGGATCTGTACATTGCCCAAAAGTTCGCGCGCACTGCCATGGCTTCGCACCGGATAGATACTTCTGCGAGGATCTACTATGGATCCGGATTCCATGCTTATCTCCGACTCTTCAAGCGTTCTGTCCCTCTTTCTGCACTGGAACAATCCCAGGTCATTCTATGTCTGGGACTGGATGCCAGATTCGGCAGATCCGTGGTCGGAGTCGAATTGCGTAAAGCAATCAAGAGGGGCGCGAAGGTAGTTACAATTCATCCCCGGGAGCACAGTTTCAGCGTCATCAGCCACGAGTGGATTCAGCCGGTTCCTGGTGAGGAGCAGGAGTTATTGCGTTCGCTGGCAAGACTGACCGCCGAGGGAATGGACGCTGCCGGATCGGGACGCGATCATGGGGGTGATTTGAATGCTCGGCTCGAGGCGACAGCAAAACTGCTGAGGGGAGCAGAGAAGCCCGTGTTTTTGCTGGGCTCAGAGTTCCTTCACTGCGATGCCGCCGCGGGCATTCTGGAAGCAATCGACCAATTGGCCCGCAACACGGGCGCAGGTGTGATGCTCTTGCCTGCACAAAACAACCTTCTCGGCAGCATCCTCATGGGCGCGTATCCCGAGTTTCTGCCTGGGGGCGTATCCTCACTTGAGAATGGCAGGTTAGGTGATGTTGGCCAGCGATGGGGTTTAACCCTGCCTCGGTATGATCCCTCATGGAATGTGCTTTCCCTGTCCCCGGATGCAAAGTTGAAGGTGTTGTATTTGGTCGGCGAAGCCCTGCCGCAGCCTGCAACCCTCGCGGAGTTTACTATCTATCAAAACATCGGTCCTACCGAGAGCGTGCACGATGCGAATCTTATCCTTCCTGCCGCTGCCTTCAGTGAGATTGAGGGTACGGTGATCAACGGAGAAGGACGGATGCAGAGGGTCAAAAGGGGAGTGCTGCCTCCCGGACAGGCCCTGCCTGACTGGCAGATCATCTGCCGAATCGCCAAAAAGATGGGCGTTGCCGGGTTTGATTTCGAGTGTGTTGAGGAGGTTCAGCAGGAAATTGCCTCGGTCGCTGCTGAATTGGCGGACTTTGATGCGGATTCCCGCAGAAGCCATCCTGTGCTTCTCGATGGGGGACTTGCCATGGTTTCAGCCGGGCCAATTCCGGTGCAGAATAATGGCGCATCCCCTTATCTCCCCGGCGTAATCATTGCCGAACACTCCCACCGAGGATTCCCGCTCTCTACTTGGGTTGAGGGGGCAAAAGCGCTGTTTGCTGAAAGGAAAAGAGATGTTCAGGGTCATTGACAGCAGGATGATCGTGCCCAACGTACATCTGTTGACATTTGAGGCTCCGGCGGTAGCGCATCAGGTCAGACCAGGGCAGTTTGTCATTGTGCGTCCTGGGGAAGAGAGTGAGAGGATCCCGCTCTCTATCTCCGATTGGGACATCGCGCATAACACAATCACGGTCAGTCTCCTCAACGTAGGCAAAACCACCGGAGAAATCGCATCCTTGAGAGCTGGCATGAGCATACCGACCCTGGTCGGACCGCTCGGCAATCCCACGGAAATCAAGGAGTACGGGACAGTTTTATGTGTGGGCGGGTGCTACGGGATCGGCAGCATCTACCCGATCGTCCGGGCTCTGAAAGAAGCCGGAAACAAGGTGATCGCGCTTCTGGAAGCAAGAAGTTCCTATCTATTCTACTGGGAAAAGCGTTTCGAGGAGATTGCTGACAGAGTCCTCTATATCACCCGGGATGGCACGAAGGGGTTGCGGGGACATGCAGGCCGCCTTCCCGAGATCATTCAAACGCTCGATGAGCCCGTTCATCGGATCATTATCAATGGCTGCACGTTTCTTCTGAAGAGAGGATCGGATGCAAGTCGCCCGCTAAGCATCCCCACCGTCGTCAGTCTGAATCCGATCATGATCGACGGCACCGGGATGTGCGGTGTGTGTCGTGTCACCGTCGGATCGGCCACCAGGTTCGCCTGTGTGCACGGGCCTGATTTCGACGGTCATCAAGTTAACTGGGGAGAACTTTTGCAGCGCCGCAAAGCTTACCTCAGGGAGGAAATGATCCCTCTGCAATCCAGCCGCTGCGAGGAACACGTGATTAACCCATAGGAAAATATTATGGAGTCTCCCAAGCCGCCTAAGAAAAAACTGGACCTGAACCGCAGGGAGATGCCCAAGCAACCTCACGACATACGAAGGCACAATTTCGATGAGGTGGCATTGGGGTACTCAGCCGAAACCGCGATGGAAGAAGCGGCCCGCTGCCTGCAATGTCCAAGCGCGAACTGCGTCAAGAGCTGTCCGGTCGAGATCGATATCCCAGCATTTGTCGAGCACATCGCGCAGGGCAACTTTGGGGAGGGCGTGCGCATTTTGAAGGAGAAGAACTGCCTACCCGCCATTTGCGGCCGCGTCTGTCCCCAGGAGGAGCAGTGCGAGGGCACCTGCTCGCTGGTCAAAAAGGGAGGGCAGATCGCGATCGGGCGGCTCGAGCGTTTCCTGGCCGACTGGGAAGCGCGCCAGGGGGAAGTGGAGTTGCCGCGGATCCTGCCGTTTACGGGAAAGAAAGTCGCAGTCGTGGGTGGCGGACCCGCAGGACTTACTGTGGCTGGCGACCTGATCAAGCTTGGGCACAAAGTAGTTATCTTCGAGGCTCTACATAAGATGGGTGGCGTTCTTGTGTATGGTATTCCTGAGTTCCGCCTTCCCAAGGCCATCGTGAAGCGGGAAGTCGATTATCTTGCCAAACTCGGAGTCGAAATCGTGACTGATTTCGTGGTTGGGAAAACCCGGACCGTGGATAGCCTCCTTGAAGAATATGATGCCGTATTTATTGGGTCCGGCGCCGGTCTTCCATGGTTTATGGAGATACCAGGGGAAAATCTGAACGGCGTGTACTCAGCCAACGAGTACCTGACACGAATGAACCTGATGGCGGGATTCCTCTTTCCCAAATACCACACGCCCATCAAGAATCACAAATGCGTCGCGGTCTTAGGCGGCGGCAACGTAGCCATGGATTGTGCCCGGACGGCCTTCAGATTGGGAGCTGAGACCAGGATTATTTATCGCAGGTCCAGAACGGAGCTCCCGGCCCGGCTGGAGGAGATTGAGAATGCCGAGGAAGAAGGAGTGATTTTCGAGTTTTTGACTCTGCCCACACGTTATATCGGCGACCAAAACGGATGGGTTCGAGCCATCGAATGCATCAAGATGAGGCTAGGCGAGCCTGATTCCTCCGGCAGGCGAAAACCCATTCCCATCGAAGGCTCCGAAACCACATATCCTGTGGATGCAGTCGTATGCGCCATAGGCAACAGCCCTAACCCTCTTATTGCGGCAACTACACCCGGATTGGAAGTAGGGAACAAGGGGAATATCGTCGCCGATGAGGCGACTGGAAAGACCTCAAAGCCCCGCGTATGGGCAGGCGGAGATGTAGCGACCGGGGCTGCGACGGTCATTCTTGCCATGGGCGCAGGCAGGAAAGCCGCCAGATCCATGCATGACTACCTCTGCCTTGACAAGGCTTCCTGGTAGAGTACAAACATTGGATGCCGGGTTAACGTCCAGACCGCCACATCGTACCTTGTGCCACTTGTCCTATCCCATGACGAGGCGCACAATCATAATCAAGGGTTACGGGGGTGGGATTTCAGAGACGCAGTGACATGGCTGGGCGGCATATGGACCGTCAAAGCCGTGCCCTCTCTTCAGGCCGGCAGGAGATCGCCGGAAGAGCCTGATGCTTGGGAGGTTTCTCATGGCATTACCAAGGCTGCTTTCCATTTCTCTCTCGTTGAGTTTGTTATCCTGCGTGGGTTCCGAAGGTTGGGCGCAGCAAAGCAGCCAGACGGGGACCAACGGAACGAACAGCACCAGCGGCACATCCAACGCCACCAACACAGGCAGCAGCACGGGAAATTCGACCGATGCAAGCACCAGTTCGCGTTCGACAACGGGCTTGGGCACTCGATCTACGACCCGAGGGCCGCTGTCCCTCTTCGTCAACGGAAATGTCGCACTTGAAGATGGATCTGCACCCCCAACGGGAGTCGTGATCGAACGAGTTTGCGGCGGGCAGACAACGAAGGAAGCATATCCGAGCCCGGACGGGAGCTTCAGTTTCCAGGTTGGCGCCAACAACTATGTTTCTCAGGATGCCAGCGATGACGTGCAGGCCCGGATCTTAAATCCAATGGGGTCCTCATCAGGCTCGACTTCGAACCCGATGATCGGAACTACGCGGCTCATCGGATGTGAACTGCGCGCTCAACTGGGAGGCTATCGCTCCAATGTGGTCCCCCTCAACATAAGCCAGGCGATCGGGAATTATAACATCGGCACCATCGTACTCTACCCGGCTGTCCGCGTGCCGGGAATCACGGTAAGCGTTACGGATATGGCCGCTCCGAAAAAAGCGCGCAAGTCGCTCGAGCACGGAGAAAATGCGCTGAAGCAAAAGGACTTCTCCGGTGCTGAAAAGTACCTGGGTGCAGCCGTGGCAGCCTATCCTCGCTATGCGTCGGCATGGTTCCGGCTCGGGCAGACCTACGAGATGTCCCACCGTGACGGAGAAGCACGCAATGCCTTCGCGAAGGCACTGGAAGCCGACGGGAATTATGTAGGCCCCTACGTTGAGCTGGCTCGGATGGCCGCACTTGAGCAGAAGTGGGAGGAAACTGCGGACCTGACGGACCACGCCTTGAAACTCGACCCGCTGGATTTTCCCTACGGGTATTACCTGGATGCCCTCTCCAATTTTAATCTCAATCGGCTGGACACTGCGGAAAAGAGTGCTCGCATGTTGGAGCGACTCGACGGGCAACATCGATATCCGGAGGTTTACCTGTTGCTGGCCAATGTTTTCCGCCGCAAGCATGATGCCGCGGGTGAGGCGGCGCAGCTATGGGACTATCTGAAATGCGCGCCGCAAGCCGCTAATGCACCCCAGGTGAGAGCCCGCCTGCAGAAGCTGTCCGGATCCGGGTGGGCGCCTTAGAAAAGGCTGCCGGATTCGGACACGACGTATCGTGTCACCAACGGAGCGCCGGCGACCATATTTCCGATAGCCGCAAGAAATTCCATTGTGTGCGGTAGCTGCATGTGGGCTGCCAGCGCCTCGACTGACTCCCATTCCTCGAAGACATGCAACACGTTTGGATCCTTCAGGTCTGAATAAAAATGGTACTGGAGGCATCCTGCGTCTGCTTGGGTCGCCCGCGTGACCTTGACGGCCGCTGCCACTGCCTGCGATCGCATCTCCTGTCTGATGACGACCCGCCCCGCTACTGTGATCATTTTATTCTCCCCAAGTAGGCCCTGTCTGCCGAGATTGTCTCAAATTTGTGCGGCTGGTTGAAACGATAGCCCCGAAAGGGCGAGACATCCCGTATCGCAAGCGTTTCGCCCCTTGAGGCTCTTGCCGTTTGCATCCTGATTCCCGGGCTTACGCCCGGGGCTATTCTTCTCCGCGCCTTCGGCGCTGCAGTTTTGAGACAGTCTCACCGGATGGGGCAAGAAATAAATCGAGTCAAGACCTCGGGACGCCGTGCACCGCACGGCACCCGCTTTGCAGCGTTATGGTTTGTGAATCGAACTTTTATTTTACTGGGCCGAGCGTTTTGTCCAGTTCGGCGCGGATTGCCTCGAGCTCCTTCCTGAGCACTTCATAACGATCGATCGCATCGCGCCCGATTTTTTGATCCACACCCGAGGTCATTCCCGCGAGATAGGTGATGTGTGCCTGCAAGCCGGGCTTGCCGTAACGGACCGGCTCCGTGAGAAGCTTCGCTGCGATTGCCTCGATACGCTTGGCAGTTTCTGCATCGGCGCCTGTGGCGCCGCGCAGCTTCGTTTGGGCCTCGCGCACGCGCGCGACGGTCTGGTTCACGTTCGTGACCAGGTCCCGCATGCGCAGGTTGTGGTCGAACTGTTCTTTGAGATCGGCTGCGGTTACGCCCTCGGCGGCGATCCGCGGATCGATCAGCATGGTGAAAGGCTGTGTCTGCTCAGTCGCATCCGCTTTCAGCCGAGCCTGATACTGGCCGGGGGGCGCCGTCAGCCCGGACTGATGCTGGGCATTCCACACGAAGCGATTCAGCCCGGCATTCTTGGTCACACGCGCGGGCGGCGCCCCACCGCGACCGCGTCCTGGCATCATGGCTACATCCGGATCCTCAATCCCCGCCGCAGCGCCGGCTCCGGCGCCACCCCCAAAGCTCCGCCCGGCACGACCGCTCGCTGCGGGCGCATTGCTGTTATAGGTATTCACCAGGTTACCGCCGGCATCGAGGATCTCGATGGTTACCGCGCCTGCCGGTTCTTTCGGCAGGAAATACTCGATGATGGGTCCCAACAGATTCGCACCGACGCGCGTGCGGTACCCGTCACGAGGCTTGAACAAAAATGCCTGGGATGCGGAAACCTGCGGATTGAGTTGGTGCAGGAGGCTGATGTTGTCCAGGATCCAGAAGGCACGGCCCTGGGTCGAAACCACCAGATCCTTCCGATACACCTTGATGTCGGTGACCGGCACATTCGGCAGATTCAATTGGAACGGCTGCCAATGGGCGCCATTGTCGAACGAGATGAACATGCCGAACTCGGTGCCGGCATAGAGCAATCCTTCTCGATCAGGATCCTCGCGCACCACGCGCGTCGGCCAATCGGCCGGTATGCCGTTCTTGCCGTCGGTCAGGCGCATCCAGGTCTTGCCGTAATCATCCGTCCGATAGAGATACGGCTGATAATCGCCGAGCAGGTACCGGTAGGTCGCGTAATAGGCCGAACCTTTCCGATGCGGCGAAGCCTCGATGTACTGGACCCGCCCGCCGGGCGGCAGATCCTTCGGCGTAATGTTCGTCCAGGTCTTGCCGTTATCCCGCGTGATGTAAAAAGGACCATCGTTGGATCCCGTCCAGATAACGCCCCGCTCGAGCGGCGATTCGGTGATGGCATAGAGCGTGCTGTAGAACTCCTCGCCCGTCACGTCGCGCGTGATCGGTTCGCCGCTCACACCCTGGCAGCACTCGGGTTTCGCCGTGAGGTCCGGGGAAATCTTCTCCCAGGTTACGCCTTTGTCTCGCGTCCGGTGCAGGTACTGCGATCCGTAATAGAGAACGTCAGGATCATGTGGCGAAGTGGCCATCGGCGAAACGCGCTGGAAGCGAAAAATGAGATCACTCGCCGGGTTTCCATACAGCGACTGCGCGCCGATCCAGTAGTTCTTCTCCTGTCCGGTCTTCAGATTCATCCAGCCGTACTGGCCCTTGCACGAGCCATACACGATGTTCGCATCGCGCGGGTGCGGCATGATGGGCCCGGTTTCGCAGCCCGGACCGTTGCGGAAATCGTCGCGGTTGAACGGATCTGCGAGGCTCGAAATGATGATCGTGTTGCTGTCCTGCTGCGCGCCGTAGAGCTTGTACGGGAACTCGTTGTCCATCCAGACGCCGTAAATTTCCGCCGTGGGCTGATTCATCTGCGTCGACCACGTCTTGCCGCCGTCGATCGAGACGTTGGCGCCGCCGTCGTTCGACTGGATCATGATGTTGCCGTCCTTCGGGCTGATCCAGATGTCGTGATTGTCGCCATGAGGCGTCGGGAACCGGCTGAACGTCTTGCCGCCGTCGGTGGATTTGAAGAAGCTCTCGGCTCCCGCATATACGACATCGGCGTTGGTCGGATCGGCGCCCAGCGTCGTGTAATAGAACGGACGCGTGATCAGCGAGTCCTGGGAGTTGACCAGCGACCACGTCTGTCCGGCATCGTCAGAGCGGTAGAACCCGCCGCCGGGCTTGGCCTCGACCAGGGCGTAGACGCGATTCGGATTTGCGTTGGTCACGGCGAGATTGCCCTTGCCGATGAGTTCGCCGGGAAGGCCGGCGGAAATCTTGTGAAAGGTTTCGCCGCCATCCGTGCTCTTGTAGAATCCGCCCTCACGCGATCCGCTGATGATGCGTCCACGGCTTGCGCTCGAGGCGGGACATCCAGGCGTAGACGACGTTCGGGTTGCCGGGCTGAAGCTCGACGTCCATGGCGCCGATGGTATCGGAGATATAGAGAGTCTTGCGCCAAGTCTTCCCGCCATCCGTCGTCTTGAAGATGCCCCGCTCGCTGTTGGCCTTGAAGATGTCGCCCGTCGCCGAAACCCATGCGATATTCGGGTTGGTCGGATGGATCCGAACGGCGCCGATCTGACCGGCGTTGTACAGCCCGGCGAACTGCCACGTCTGGCCGCCGTCGATCGTCTTGTACACCCCACGGCCGGTCGAGACGTTGCTGCGCACGCCGTCCGACCCGGTGCCGAGATAGATGATGTTGGGGTCGGAATCAGCGACCGCGATGGATCCTGTTGAGCCGAGGGGGACTTTGCCGTCGGTGATCGGCACCCACGTCGTCCCGCCATCCGTGGTCCGGAAAACCCCGCCGCTGGCGACGCCCATGTAAAAGGTGCGTGGCTGAGAGGGCACGCCGGTCACCGTGGTGACACGTCCACCCCGCGAAGGCCCGACCAGCCGATAACGAAGCCCGGAGAGCAGCGCTGGATCCACACCAGCCATCATCGGCTGACCCACACCCGGCGTCTGCGCCGAACGTACCGCCGGGGATTGTCCTTCCAGGTGGAAGGGCACGACCGCGACAATGACAAGAGCCAAGAGCTTCAGGACCGTACGAGCCATCGGTTTGTTCCTCCAGCAGACAAATGGAAAATGGATCGGTTTGGTACGCGTTACCAGGAAAGCCGGCACAGGATAAAGTTTCCGAACGGGTCATCTTATCCGGCATTCGGATGTTATCCAGCTCTTTTGCCGCCTTGGCGGAAGCGGCGCGCTTCTGAAGATCAGGATCCTTCCGGGCAGACTCTCCCGGACCCGTACTTTCTCAAATATCATTTCGCCACCCACAGATTTGCACATCTTGGGCGCAATTTCGCTAAAAATCGGCCACGTGTCAATGTCAATGAGGTGCTTTACGCACGGGGGATTGTAGTCGGGGTCGCTGCGAATGAATGGAATGGCACGCACAGAAGGAGTTTGAGAAGAGAGCACCCGTATCACTTGGCTGCTTTCTCACAGTAAAACGTCTCAGTCCTTGCATATCGCTGCGGGGCCTCGTTGACTCGGATGCGATCGCGTCGCGATCATGGCCACGGTTTCGATCGCGATGGCGGCTACGGCGCTGCCATAATCCAAATCGATATTCTCCAGGGTGTCGTGCGTGTCGTGATAGCCGGACCGATTGATGTCATAGTTTTCCATGATCAGGGTGACTGGCACGCCCACGTCCGAAAAAATCTGGCCGTCTGTGTTGTAAAGCGAGCTGTGCGGTTGGTCCGGCAATCGAACCTCACCGTGCAATTGCGGGTGCAGCGCCAACTCCGGAATGGTCACGCCGTCTTTGCTGCGCCGGCCCCGTTCCCGGCCGTGGCGCTCAGGTTTTCGATTCCATTGGGGTGCGTGGAAATTCCACATCATGTTTGCCAGGTGCGCTTGCGCGGCGATTTGCAGCGAATCAAGGCTTTTCCCGGGCGCTATTTGAAAGATGTCCCGGGCGTCATCACGATTGTGGGCAATCATATCCATCACCAGTACGCCGGCGACGCGTATCGAGGATAGATCCAGTAACCGATTTTCGAGGCGCAGGCGGAGTGTCCCTTCGACGAGCGACCGGCATAATTGGCGCGCCCCCATGCAATCGCTGGGGAACTCTTCGCCCGTCAGGTGCAGCAGCCAGACATCTCGTTCCAAATACCCGTCGCGGGCCAACCTCAGAAACAGCGGCGCCGCTTGAAGCAAGGTGGCAGTGGCCGAATGGTTGTCGTCGGCGCCCGCGGCTGCCAATCGGGCTCCGGATCCGCCACGCGCTGTCTCAAAAACGTCCTCCATATAAGCGGTGTCATAGTGATCTGCCATTACGACCGCTTCTTGGCGATTCCTGCCTGGGATTACCACCAGGAGATTGCGCTCATAGGAACTTCCATCCTGGTTGCGTCTCCAACCGCCGAAAGGAGCGAAATCGAAGTCGGTCTGCCAGCGAAACGGCAATTCGCCGCACACCGCTTTTCCCTCCATGCCGGCCTCGGCAATCGCTGAGCGATGGCGGGTGAGCAAATAATCCCCGAGGTGCTCGAGATCGCGCTGATGATGCGCCAGCGCGCCTTGCGTGGCCGGATCGAGCACGCAATCTGCATTGTCCTTGTTGACGTAACGTCCGTGAGAAAGCACGAAAATGTCGTGCCACCAGGCTGCTTCAAACGAGCGCGCTGCAGTGTAATCGAATGTGATGGGTCTCGGCAGTTCCTCGTCCGCCGGATTCAAGCGCGATTCTAGCTCCTGCTGAAGCCGGTGCCCGTCCGCAGGATCGTATGCGCGCTCCGGCAACGATGCGAGCCACTCCTCCAGCGATTGCTCCCTGGCGGTTCTCAGCAAATGCCTGGCCAGGCTCTCTTGCAGCCGACCTCCGCTGATTGTGTGGCAGTGAAGGATGGGAAGAATGTTGAAGGCGGTCTGGTGCTGAAAGTGATCGTGCTTGTACTCGAACCCGTGCAGGGCAGATAGCACAAGGTCGCGCTGCAGAAGCCGTGGCCAGAGCTCGACGGGGTGGGCAAGGCTGAAATTATTCACACGATAAGCGGTCAGGTACCCAAGGGGAGCGTCCGACAAGATCTCGGCTTTCCCATTCCGGGAGGCATAGGCAACCAGGGGCCGGTGCCAATAGACTTCATGCAGGCCGACCTGCATCGCCGGGTAGTGAAAACGGTAGCCGAAAAGCCCGCCCTCGATGATTGCCGCTTCGGCTGCCCGAATTTCCGGCTGGGTTGCCTTGGGTCCGTCGAGAAGCAGATGAAAATCTCGAGTCCATATCTGACAGTTCCTCGCCATGGGCTTATCGTATAGGCCCAGAACCTCCAGCGAAGTGCCGAAGAGCACGCGCGCGAGCTTGTCCACCCGCGGGTTCAATGCCAGCTCATCCTCATAACGGTGAACGCGGCTCCAGCGGTGAGTGCGCGTGAAGGTGTCACGTATCAAGCTTTTTTCGACTTCATCGGGATTTACCTTCGGATGCGGCTCGTGGAGCCAGCCCGATTGTGGCACCCTGAGGCCGTACGGGCCACCATGCCGTGCTGCCAGGCGCAAAACCGGAATCTGCGATCCCATCGGCAACTCCTGCTGAAGCTGCAGGTAGGTGGGCATCCCCCAAAAGACCAGGCTTCCCGGAAACGGCAGGAGGATGAGCTTCCCCGTTAAATATCGTTGACGGATTGTTGCGGGCAGATTTGCGAAGGGCTGAAACGTCAGCAGGTAGCGGACTTCTTCAAATGACGCGTGTTCATCGAGCAAAAACGGTTTTGTCCATGCCGGCAGTAATCTCTTCGGATAACCATCCGAAGGCGCGATGCGAAAACCTAGTCTCCCCAGTTCTGCCGGCCCTTCGGCCGCTACATCACAGGCCTTTTGCAGCAGCCGCAAGATAAACGAGAGCGAGCGCTCCTCGGCCCATTCCTGACCCGGTGCGGAATAGAAACCTTTCCAGAACGCCCGCTCCGGACCCTGCTCACTGCCGCCGAACAGTGTCCAGCGTATCCGGCCCAAATCATCCTGTGTGCGCGCGAGCGCCAACGGGAGAAGAACGATGTAGTGCTCATGATCGAGCCGCCCAGCATGCTCTGCCAATTCAGGAGGCCAGTAGGGATTGCCCTCGAGGTTCTGGGATCGATGACCGGCAATGAGATGAGCCGGCAGACCTTGTCCCAACAGGGTCAGCTCTGAAAGAATCTGGGATGCCAGGTGCTCAAGGCCTGGTTTCAGCTCATATTCCTCCTCGATTTCTGAAACAGGCCAGCCGTAGGGATCCTGCTCGGAGACCAGGAGCGGATCTGCCTTGCCAAGTGGCTTGCGACCCAGCCTGGGTGGCGGCATGAACTCGGAGTAAGCCGGCAATGGAAAGCTGCCCTCACCCCGGAACCATGGATAGCCATCGAGCAGAATTTGCCAGCCGTTATTTCGACCCTCAGCCATTTCGCCTCGATTCTAAGTCATGGACTTCAATCCTGATGTCGCCGGGTAGCATCCGGATGGTGACCCCACACGCATTTCCCTGCGCCTGTGAGGTCTCATTATTATACAACTTCCTGTTTATGCATCCATCCGATGCATGCCGGAACCAGCGCGTCTATGATGCGCGGAATCCGACTGGTGCAGTGCGTCTAATGCCTCTTTACATATAGGAGGCAAATGACACGTGGAAGATCAACCGCAGATGAACGCGGATATTTGGCCGCTATGCGGGTCGGTGCCAGACCCTTGTCTGGCATCTGTGTTCATCTGCGGTTACTTTTTTACGATCGTCGTGTCCAATCAGGACCGAATGTTATGGGCCCTCTGAACTACCCTGGCTTGGTCTAATCGTGGATGGGCTTCGAGATCGGGTGATTCGAGAACCAGGAGCGCATTTCGTGCGGGGTGATGCGGCGGTGTTTCTGCAGCATCCTGCGCGCGGCGCAGGCGCGCGGGAAGGCCCGGCAGAGCAGGGGAAGCGCCGTCAATGAAGAAGGTTCCCGCAGGAGGACGTATCCGATTGCCGCCAGATCGCGTGCGGTGATCGGCAGCAGAAATCGCGCGTAAGTGCCGGCGTCCATGTTTTTGATGCGCAGAAGGAAACGGTTCTTGAAGGAATGCATGTTGATTTCGGGCGGCAGGGAAGCACGTCGCTCCGGCAACACCCGGCGCACGTGGAAGCCACGCGCTTCGGGCAGGTACAGGCAGCGCCAGCCCAGCCACTGCGCCCGCCATGCCAAATCGGCATCTTCGCGGTATGCGAAGAAGGCCTCGTCGAAATACTCCCCGGCGACTTTCACCTCTTCGAGCATAGTACGCCGATAAAAAGCGGCGGCCCCTGACGCCCCGAAGACATATTTACGCTCCTCATACTGACCCTGGTCCCGTTCCCCGGATCCTCGATCGAGGTGGCGTTGGTTCGGCGTCATATACATGCCCGTGGTATCGAGGATACTCCCGAAGACGGGATCCCTCGCGGCGGCCGCCGGCTCTTGGTCGCCTTGCCAGCGCCAGAGTTTCCCCGTTGCGGTCCCAGCCCTGGGCTCCGCATCGAGCGCGCGGACCAGGATCTCCAGAAAAGATGATTCGAGCACTACGTCAGGATTGAGAGCCAGGACATAGTCCGACGGGGTCGCCGTAATGATTCGGTTCTGGGCGGCGCAAAAACCGATGTTCTTGTCGGAACCGTGGATGGCGGACAGGAAATCGGCATATTCACGGACAATTTCCATCGAGCCGTCGACAGAAGCGTTGTCCCAGAGGCAAATGGCGTAGTCGCGCCAGGTCTGCTCCTTCAGACTGTCGAGGCAGTGCCGCAGAAAGCGCGCCGAGTTGAAAGTTACGATGCTGACCAGCACGCGTGCCGTCATATGCCGGCCTCCGGTGCGGATGAGAAGTGGCGCGCAGCTCGCCAGAAGGCGCGCGCGGACGAGTTTGCGGCTCGACCACGCAGCGGTGCTCCCATCCAAGCGATCAAGGAGCGCAGGCCGAGGCCGGCAATGACAAGCCGGCGCACGCGCGCTGCTGCCTTACTCCCGAAGTGTTTTTCAAAGTAACGGATCTGGTTCGTATGGTAGAAGCGGAGGAATTCCTCCTGAGTCAAACTGCTCAAGCTGGCGGCGCCTTGATGGGAGAAACGAGCGCCCGGCTCGAACACAATCCGGCCGCCGGCATCGCGAATGCGTTTGCAGAGATCAACGTCTTCAAACCATGCCGGCCAAAACTGCTCGTCAAAACCGCGCACGGTTTCGAGCACGGCACGACGCACCATCAGGCAGGCGGCCGCGGGCTGATCTACGTCACGGCGAGTGCGGTGATCCCAATCCGTCATGAGGTAGCGGCGGGTCCAGGGATTTCGGTGCCAGATTTCGTCGAACAGCAGCGCCTCGGCTGCCACAGCGCGGATTGTGGGAAATGCGCGCACGTTGAAGCCGGCTTGTTGCACTCCGGACGGATCGACCAGACACCCTCCCACCGCCCAAACTGCGGCTTCACTCTCGAGTCGTTGAGCCAAGGCTTCAATCCCACCGGACAAGCACTCGGCGTCGGGATTTAGAAATAGGATCATGTCTCCCTGGCTTGTCCGCCAGCCCTGATTGCAGGCTGCCGCGAAGCCGAGGTTTTCATGGTTGCGCACCAGCAGGAGTTTACGGTCGAGCCGGCCGACAAAGTCAAAACTGGAATCTCCGGAATGGTTGTCCACAAGCGCGATTTCGCAGTCGGGCGCGTATTTTCGGAGGGAATCGACGCACCTCTCCAACAGCGGGCCAGAGTTCCAGTTGACGATGACGACGGAAATCATGCGGCGTTATGCCTCAAAACAGCCGGAAGTACCAGGTAAGGAAGCGTGACGCCCCCGGAGTGCGCCGCAAATAGTCGCGGCGCGCCAGATTTTCCGATTCCATGATCGAACGCCAAAGCTGCTCCCCGGAGCTATTCCAGAAGGCGCGCAGATCGCGGCGGCGCCTGAGCATCATCGGAGCCAGCGGCATGATCCCAGTCAGCCCGCGCAAGTAGCTGAACAACCTTCCACGGGACAGCACCCGGCCGAGCCAGAAAATCTGAGCGACCAGAATCATCGGCAAGCTGCGCCGCAACGCCCGCCCGGGTATGCTCTTCAGCAGAAGCAGGATTGCGTTGCGCGTTCGCAAGCGCACGGCCAACGGCGCAAACTCCCCTCCACTGGTTGCCCCTCCGAGATGAAAGATCCTGGCTAAGGGCACGTAATAACCGCGTGCGCCTGCTGCCTGCAGGCGCAGCCCAAGATCAACATCCTCCAGGTATGCGAAAAACTGCTCATCGAATCCGCCGTTTGCGGCCACCGCAGTTTTGCGATAGAGCGCGGCACATCCGCAGGCAGAGAAGATTGGGATTTCGCGGCTATATTCCTCGCCGTCGGGCTGTTCCTGGCCGCGCCGGTATCCGATGCCCGCACGCAGAAAGCAGTCCCCGGCGCTGAAGATGCTCGATCGTTTGTTATAGTCCAGGATGCGACATGTTAGAAATGATGCGTCCGGGTGCCGTGCGATCGCGGCGATGCACTCAGCCAGCCAATCTGCGGCTGCCTCGGTATCGTTATTCAGCACCGCGATCCAATCTCCGCGCGCCGCCTCGAGCCCCTTATTGACTGCAGCTGCAAAGCCCAGATTGCGCTGCTGGGGCAGGATCCTGGCCTGCGGCGCCTCACGCCGCACCATCTCGATCGAGTGGTCGCGCGACGCGTTGTCCACCACCAGCACTTCGAAATGCGGACAGGTCTGCTGCATCAGGGAGCGCAGGCAGATCTCGAGGCAGACGGCACCATTATAGTTAGGAATGATGATAGAGATCAGCGGCGCGTCCGGCGGCGATTTCATTCCGGGATTATAGAGCATGGTTGACACCACGCAAGCAACTACCAAATAGACGAAACTCACGAAAGAGGTTTCCCCGGTTTCGCGGATATTGCGGTTTTCCCCTCAACGATCTCTGCAGTTAGGTTGTTCCACGTCGTGTTTCCTGGCCGAAGTGCGTCTCCACCCGCAGCGCAGATGGCATCAGGAAACCTCCGGGGGAAGGACAGGGAAATTGCGAGCCCTGAAGGGGCGCCGTAGCTCAGCCCAGGGCGTGAGCCCTGGGAATGTGCGCTCCACGTAATACAGCCCTGAAGGGGCGGCGCAGGCTGCTTCGCCCTTTCAGGGCTCATTCGAGCAACCTCGTCGTTCCCAGGGCTTACGCCCTGGGCTTTGCTGTCGCGCCCCTTCAGGGCTCCGTCCCTTAACCATCCGGGCACTCGCATGCTCCAACACCATTTTAGATTCTCCATCTCGCCCGGGCAGCATAGCTTTTTCGAGTCTCGCTGCCAGACGCGGTGATTTACCTTAACCAAATCAGGGGTGAAACACCTTCGCGACGGCATCCAATACCCGGCGCGCCGGAATCGCCTGCATGCAAGTGATTTCCTTCGGACAGCGGCTCAAGTAGCAGGGGCTACACTCGAAGTCGGAGACGATTTTCGCGCCTCGCCCGTAGAGCTCAATTTCCTGATGGCAGGTGGGGCCGAAGAGGACGAGCACAGGGACCTTCAGCCCAATGGCGATGTGCATGGCCAGGGTATCTCCTGTAACCATCAGGTCCAGGTTGCCGACGATACCGGCAAAACGGCGAATTGAGTGATGGGTCCCGGCATTGACCGGGGTATGTGCGGCAGCGGCCGCAATCCGTGCGTTGCGCTCCGTCTCGGCCGGGCCTCCCAGAAGCAGGACCTTGGCTCCCAGTTGTTCAGCCAGCAGGTCTGCAAGTTCTGCGTATCCTTCCTCGGTCCATTTTTTGGTCGCAAAGATGTTGCCTGCACCGGTGTTAAACCCGACTTTCAAAGCTCCGGGCATGATTCCCAGGGAGTGCAGAAGTTCCTTCCCTGTTGCGATCTCCTCGGACAGGTCCGGCAGGATGTACTCTTGGGGTTTGGGATAGGGAAGGCCGGCGCACTCATAAATCAGCTCTGGATAAGTTTTGGTGTTGAGACGGAACTTCAGATTGTCATTGATGCCGAGCTCGAACATGTATTCGGAGTTTGGGCTCAGGGGCGTGACGTTGCCATACGGGCTCATCCCGAAACCGGCACGCTCCTTCGCCTGGACCTCCATGGCCAATGCGGCCGCTTTGGGCTCCTTGTCAAAACAATACAGTTGATCGAAGGTTTCGTGGCGAAGCTGAAGCGTGCTCTCGCAGCTGTAGGACATCAACCGATCGATATCAGCGATCCCCTGGAGCATTGGCACGACATCGGGTTCGGTGAGCCATGTGATATGGCGGTTCGGATAGGCACAACGCAACCCATGCAGCAGCGAGGTGGTACGCAAAACGTCGCCCATGGCTGCGAGCTTGATGATCAGGATTCGTCTTCCGAAGGGCGCATAGTCAGGACAACCGTCACACTCACGGCGGAAAATACAGGGTTTGTGCCCAAGGAAATGTCGGCAGTCGTAGTGCACAATCATGGTACTAACTCGAAGCCCTCATAGCGCTTCTACGCAGCTGCAGCCAGACAATCAGCAACCACGCGAAACGGATAGGGAAAAGCAGGATCTTGATCAGGACCAGGGAAAAACCCGCTCCCTGAAAACTCCAGCGCGCGTGGGTGGATACCCTGGACCGACTGGCCATCCTGTGGACCAGCAACCCAAACCATGCCTTCCATTTGAAGTAGAAGCAATCATTGTTTTCATTGAAGATGACTTTGTGCCGTGCACCCAGCAGGAAAGCAAAGCACTTTATCTTCCAATACCCCGGATCTCCGGTCAAAAAAAGGACCACCGCGTCGAAGTTCGCGCGCCTCAAGCTGCGCATGTGGTTCCAGCTGTTGTGCGTGCGCGTGTGAATACGCGTCTCGTACAGCATGGGGTGGTTCTGGAATTGTCCCAGCACCTCCGGAAAGGCACGGCAAAATAACGTATAACGAGGCTTAGTAAACAGAGGCGCCTGCTGCAACCGGTCGAGGGCGCGCAAAACGCTGGCTGGTTCCGCAGTCTGGAGGATTAATATCCGCTCTCCCGGGTAGTGTTCACGTTCCTTCTGCGAGGCAGGCCGGGGCACGAGTCGGCGCAGCCGGCCAAGGGCAGTGCGCATCCGACTCGCCTGCTTCGGGCTGGCAGCCTTTGGCCGATTCCTGAGATGACGCCGGATCAACGAAAATGTCGCCTTCCAGGTGAAATAAAAGCAGTCGTTGTTTTCGTTGAAGACGAGCTTGTGTCGAATTCCCAACAGGAAAGCGAACCATATTATTTTCCAGTGGCCGGGCTCACCAGTGAAAAAGAGCACAGCGCCGTCGTATTTTTCAACCCTCAGGCGGTGAAGCATCGGCCACGCAGTCCGAGCCCCCGAGTGGCCGAGAATTGCGGCGAGCATGGGATGATTTCGGAAAAATTCCAGGATCTCCGGCCGGTTGCGGCACAAAAGGGTGTAGCGCGGATTTGCGAAGACAGGGTCATTATGCAGCCGCTCGAGAGCACGCAGAATACAGTTCGGATGTGCGGACTGGATAATGAGAATCTTCTCGCTTGCCTGGTGTTCGAGCTTGGGATGTGCGGGAACGTCGGGCTTGGGCATGGAATTGGCAGGCGAGCTGAGCAGCTCGCTAATCCGGCTCATGCGGTCTCCTTCAACATCACTTCTCGAGGAGGCTTTCCAGCTCCCATGTGTGTCTGATAGAGATGATCGAGCTGAGACGCCGCGGCCTCCCAGCTATAGAATAGTGCCGCCATATTTCGGCCGGCGTGTCCCATGCGCTCCCTGCGAGCCGGATCCTTCAGCAGGGTGACGACGCGGGCGGCGAAATCGCCGGCCGTGTCGGCAACCATGAGATTCTCGCCATCCTGATAACGCAGACCTGCGCAAGCTACGCTGGTGGCCACCACGGACAGAGCCATTCCCCAGGCCTCCAGGATCTTGCCGCGAATTCCCACGCCCAGACGCAACGGCACCACGTATACCGAACTCTCAGCCATGAACGGCCGGATATCGGGAACGAAGCCGGTCACGCGCACGCCTGGGATATCCTGCAGTGCAAGAAGCTCAGGAGTCGGATGGCTGCCGACGATGAAGAGTTCGGTCTCTGCAACCTCCTTGCGTATCAAGGGGAGCACCTTACTGCAGAAATATATCATGGCATCGACATTGGGATCATGGCGGAACGCGCCCACAAAAACCAGCCGGGGAAGTGTTGACGGGCGTAACGGAGGGGTGAAATAGTCCAGGTCGACCCCGGTGTTGATTACCTGGACAGGAACCGAGGTGCAAAACCGTTCCAAAACCTGCTTGTCCGGATCCGTCATGCAAATTGCCGAGTCCACACGGCGTAGCAGCGCGACTTCACGGTCGAGTACCTGAAGGTAGTTGTAAAACCACCGCAGTTTACGGAAGACCCTCGATTCCAGATGGGCGTGCCGCGCGCAGGCCGCAAAATCGACTTCGTGTTTGGTCAGCAGCGTGGGAATCCCCAGAGCCTTGTCAGCGTAGCAAGCCATCTGGGTGTACTCCAGCTGGATCAGGTCAAAATCCTGCTCGATCAGGCAGTCCTGCATGGCTTGAGCCATTGCCGGCGTGAGGAATTCATCGAAGGGCTCATAGGGGAAAAGCTGCAGGCGCGATGGCGGGATGCGCCTCATGACCACTACCTTTTCGCACATCGCCTCGAGTTCGGGCAGGAACTCCCTTTCCTCCTCATTTTCGATGAACGCCAGCAATGTGACCCGGTAGCGTTGCGCCATGCGCTTCAGCAAATGGTACATCCGGCCGGCGCCCGCATGGCGCCCAAGATGGGGCAGATAGGCGGTCATCCAGAGCACGCGTTGGGATTTCCCGCTCGCAATTCCGGGTATACTCGAGACCGGGCGCTTGCCGGCGAAGTAGAGTGCAGGCTTGGCAAACAAACGGAAAATCTCGGCATCCGTGCGCGGCTCGCGCCAGGGAGTCTGCAGCCTGACGGCCTGCAGGGCGGGAATCCTCAGAACTGCCTGAATCAGGCTGCGCCAGATGTTCAGGCCGTAATCGCGAGCCAGGCGATAGCAATTCCAGGGCAGAAAAGCGCAGTGGGCAAGCAGCATGGGCCAGCTCTGGAGGTTCTTCCAGACAAAAAGAAACTGGTTGCGCTGGATCAATACCTCTAGATCGGAAGCAGCAAAGCGCCGGCTCGTGGTGGCGCGGTGTTTGTGATAGACGATCGAACCGGGCGCGAACAGGACATCCCAACCCGCTTTCCATGCCCGGAAGCCGAGGTCCGTATCCTCGACATAGGCCGGCGAGAATAGATCCTGAAACCCGCCCAATGCAAGGAAGCGCTCGCGGTGGAAGGCAGAGGAGCCCCCGCCGGCGTAAAAAACCGGGTAATAGGGGCGGGATAGATTCGGTGCGGCGACCTCCAGATGCGCATAGTCGATCAAACCGCGGCGAAAGGTTGCCGAGGTCCTCCCGGTCTCCTCGCGTCGCGCGGAGGCATCCTGGAGATATATGTTGCTCGCTACCGCAAAGGTCTGGGGCCCGAAACCGTCAAGCAGCGGACGGAGGAAGCCGGGATTTACGACCATATCGTTGTTGAGCAGCACGACGATTTCATGTTGTGCAGCCCGGACACCGGCATTGTTTCCCTTCGTGAAGCCCAGGTTCTCAGGCAGAGAAATCACGCGAACCTGCGGATACGTCGTCTGGAGATATTCCACGGAACCATCTGTGCTGCCATTATCCACCACCAGAATCTCGTGCGGCCTGCCATCGCGAGCCACCCCCTCAATGACGGACGGGATACCCTGCGCAAGCAGGTCTCTCCCATCCCAGTTCAGGACGACAATGGAGGCGAGTCGATCATGGGGTAGCTCTTGGGCAGGCGCGGGCCGCCGGCCGAGATGCGCCAGGCGGTCGATGAGATTGAGCAGCAGCAAAACCACCGCCAGTAATGCGAGGAAGGGCGTCAGCAGCAAGGTGAGCAAGGAAAGCATGAGGCGGCGCATCAACAAACGACCTCCAAACCGCGAAGCACGTGAAAGGCACGGGCTCCACCTGAGAGTTCCCTTGTCTTTCCCTGGTTTCGTGGTTTGAGTGGTTTCCTGGTCTTACTAAACCTGTTCATGCTGCACCCGGGGCGCTGTCTGAAATATAATTGCGGACTTCGACATCCAGCTTGAGCATGCCGTAGATCAACTCGTCCGAATGCAGCGAAAAAACCAGCGCATTGTCGATCCAATCGCACATATCGTGCTTGCTCAGGTCTCCATCGGCGACAGCCGGCGCAATCGAGTAGCTTCCGCTGACCAGGTACGGCATGAAGATTTCAAAATCACTGGTATAGATCTGGCCCTTGCGTGCGGCAGGCAGACCGGCGCTTGCGTAATTCGTGTTGCATGCCGAAATCTCGATGCCGATGCGATCGCGCAGTGTGTATCCCAGGATGGGACGTGCTACGTCCCGGAGGAATTCTGCGGAGATGCGCACCACGGCGCTTCGTCCGCTCCAGACCTCTCTTGTGGGCTGTTCTTTTTCATCGAGCAGCTCCACCCCGAGGATTCTGGCTGCGCCGTTTCCGAATCGGTGGTCTATATTCGGAATCGAACGTGCCGGTTCAACCTGTTTGCCCGGGCGGACAATCGCGCCTTCCTCGGGTCCTTTCTCTGTGCCTTCGAAACTGCCATAGCGCCGCTCGCGCTCGAACATAAGCGCCCGATATTTTTGCACGACCTTGTCGGATGGGCCGTCTGCCAGCAGGTTCCCGCCGTCGAGGAGCAGGGCACGATCGCAGAATTTGGTCACCGCTGCCAGATCATGGGTAATCAGAATGGTCGTTTTACCGGCCGCGCGCAAATGATTCATACGATGCATGCAGCGATGCTGGAAGATGAGGTCGCCCACGGCCAGGGCTTCATCGACGAGCAGGATGTCAGGATCCACGTTGACGGCGACGGCAAAGGCGAGCCGCATGAACATGCCGCTCGAGTAGGTTTTGACCGGTTGATCCATGAAGCTGCCGATCTCAGCGAATCTGGCAATCGCATCGAAGCGCTCCTGCATCTTGCTTTTGTTCATTCCCAGGATAGCTCCGTTCATGAAGACATTCTCGCGCCCGGTGAATTCAGGATTGAATCCGGAGCCTAGCTCCAGGAGCGCGGACACTCTCCCATTTACAAAGCAATTCCCATGGGTCTGGCGCATGATTCCCGCCAAAATCTGCAGCAGCGTGCTCTTTCCTGAACCGTTCTGACCGATAATGCCGAGGGTCTGGCCTTTCTCCACACTGAAAGTGATGCCCTGAAGGGCCCAAAACTCTTTGTGTAGTCTGCCTTTGCAGAGGTGCAGGATTTCACGGAGCTTGTCCCAGGGGCGCTGGTAAATCGCATACTTTTTGGATAGAGACTCGACCTTGATTACCGGCATCACAAGACATCCACGAATTCACGTTTGATATGGCGGAAAAACAAGCCGCCGGCGACGAAAACCACAAGTGTCGTAACTGCGAGCCATGAGAGCGCCTGCAGATCCGGCATTTTCATGCGCAAAAGGCAATCACGGTACCCGGTTACAAAATAAGCCAGGGGGTTCCACCGCACCAAAAAGGAATATTCCTTCGGCATCCTGTTGCCCATGTAAAAAATCGGCGTCAACCAGAACCAGAATGTCAGGATCACGCTGAGGATCTGGGAAATATCTCGAACGAATACGTTCAAGCTCGAAATGAACCAGGCCAGCCCGAGCGTGAAGAGCATCAAGAGGAGGAAATAGACCGGAACCAGAAGGATAAAAATGCTCACCTTACCCAGGACGTAAATAATTATGATCAATAGAATTGCGAACCCGATCACGTGATTTACAAGCCCGGCCAGGAGAATCGTCAGGGGCAGAATCTCCGTCGGGAATATGGTTTTAGTGATCAGGTTGGCATTGTCAATTATGACGGTGCTCGAACGCTGTAACGTGTCCTGAAAAAAAAGCCAGGGCAGAATGCTGCAGAAAAGGAACAGCGGGAAACTCGTCGTGCCGCTGTCCGGCGGGGCGCCTTGACGGAAAATCACCATGAAAACGAAGGAATAGCTGGCGAGCAGGACGATCGGGTTGATCACGCTCCAGAAGAATCCCATAAATGAGCCGATGTATCGCGCCCTCAGGTCGCGCACCACCATGTTGCGGATCAGGTCCTGCTGGAGATAGATCTTCTGGAAAAAATTGTTTAGGATAATCCAAGGCGCCAAAGCCAGATTGATCCTGCTCCCCGCCCTCATCTTCCAACCTCCTCGAAGCGGCGCATTATACCAGACCTCCGACCTCAGACCTCAGGCCTCCGACCGCTGACTTCTGCATTTAGCTTTTGGGCCGCAGTCGGAGGTCGTTTGCTGACCAGGTCTGCGAACAGCTGCTCATAGCGCGTGACGACGCTCCGCCAGGTGTAGTTTGCCGATATCCGTTCACGTGCTAAGTGTCTGAGCGCCTCGTACTGTGCGGGATGGTCCTGGACATCTTGAAGAATGCGTGTCAAATCATCGATGTCATTTATTTGGTATAAGACGCCGACATTATCGAGAACTTCACCGTTCTCTGGTGTTCCATTCGATACGATCAGATTCCCTTGTCCCATGGCCTCGATGAGCGCCGGATGCGTGCCCCCTACTTCTGTGGCGTGGATATAGCAAAAGGCATTTGCCATGAGTTCCCGGTAGCTTTCGCCATATATCGATCCGGGAAACTGGATGCGCGCATCCCGAGTCTGCTTGAGGCTCCGAATGTATTTGGCTGCATAAGGCGCATCCCCGACCACGACGAGGCGCTTGTCTGTCCGGACCCGCTCGAATGCCTGCACGACAAGGTGAGCATTATTTTCGGGTTCAAGACGGCTTACGTACAGGAAATATTCCCCCGCTGCGAGTCCCAATGCGTCCAGGGCGGCATGGCCTTGCGGCTTTTGTATGGTGGCTCCGTAGGGTATAAAAACGGAGGGTGCCCCATACTGCTCCTGGTAATAATCCTCAATAACCTTGGCGTCGGTGACGATGGCATTCGGGAACCAAACCGAGAAGTGCTCCGACATCCGATAGAAACTCCTGCCCAGCCAGTTCCATTTCCGGCGCTGCCGTTCAATGCCATCGACGTTGACGGCCACCGGGATGCCGAAGACGCGAGGCAACCAGGCGTACATGCTGTTGGCTGCGTTGCAGATGAGGATCACATCGAAGCGCTGGAAAAGCGCGTGCAGGACGCAGATGAACGTGTGCACTACGGTGTCGGTGTATTTCCAGCGCAATGTCGGCAGCACCACCAGCGAAACCCCGCGGTGGTTGTGCAGCTCGCGCGGTATGTAGTGCGAACGGCAGTAGACAACGACACTATGGCCGCGAGCCGCCAGCTCTGCTCCGCACTCTTCCGCGAAAGTCTCGAACCCTCCATAATTCGCAGGAATGCCCCGTGTGCCTAATATCCCAATTTTCAAGGTTGCCGATCCATCGTCTAAGAACGGTAAATTCCGAGGGAATCTGGCTGATGTGCATTCGCCCCCTAACTATCTCGAGCGACGGATCCCTCAGTACTCTGCAATCTCGCTGCCTGGGGGGCGCTCATCATGAAGAGGAATGTGATGAGTACCTCGGAATCACCGAAATTGTACTCGAACATGCCGGCCGCCAGCAACGCAAGCAATCCGCCGAGGGCGGCAGCGGCTGCGAAGCCCGCTTCTCCTTTACCTCCGGATGCACGCAACACCTTGAATGCCTGCCAGCCCAGCTGGCCCATAAACCAGAGCCAAAGCGCCAGGCCCGGGATGCCGCGCTCTGCGGCGATCTGGAGGAAGTTGTTGTGCATGTGGATGTACATCCAGTCTGGGAATTCGCGTGTGCCTCGATAGCGCGGAGCCTCCGTGCTGACTCTCTGCCCTACACCAATCCACGGGTGCGCCTGAATCAGCCGAACCGCCGTACCGGCAAGCTCGATGCGGTTTCTCGTGTTGTCGTCCGCCAGGTTCCAGCTTGCGCGCAGCCGCTGCTGGATGCCGGCCGGAGAGACAAAAAAGATGATCACGACCAACGCAGCGAGACTTAAGAGGATCCGTGGGCGCTTCAGCAGCAGCAGGATGATGGCCGCACCCACACATGCTCCCAATTCCGCGCTTCGGGTCTGGGAGAAATGGAGAGCGGCGGTCAGAACCAGGGCGAGCGGCACTTCCCAAAAGTGTTTCTTCCAGCCGTAGATTACGGCATAGGCAATGAGTGCAACCAGCACCAGCATGAGCGATCCGGAAAAGGTCATCCAGATGCTCATGAAGCCCTTGATCCGGTGCAGGGGATCGCGGTTGGGATTGACGATGAATTGAATAATTCCATAGCCGGCGGAAACTGCGGCCACCGCGAATGCCGTCTGGTAGATCCACCTGACCCTTTCCTGACCGCGAGCGAAAAGAGGCACCAACAGAAGTATGGAATATAACCACAGTTTCTTGATCAGGGCGTCATGCAGGCTGCCGCCGCTGAGCAGCGTTGCGCCGATCGTCCATGCGATCAGCAGCAGCATCGGCCATAGAATTGCTGCAGGCAGGGAGGCGGTTTTGTCCCACTTTCCCCACTGCAGAATTGCGGCGAGAATCGCGAAAGACAGGAGAATCTGCGAGCCGGCGACCGAAACCAGGGCGAGGGCGATACCGCCGGCCAGCAATAAGAAGCTTGTCTTTTGAGGCCAGGTCGTCAACGAGGAGGGGAGACAATTTGCCGGCAGCCTAAACATGGGCGACCCCGGAAGAAGACACGGAACGGTTGACGAAAGACGAGAAAAGTTGCTCCATTTGCAACATCATGCGCTGCAGCGTGAATTGTTTCTCCGCCCGCAGCCGCCCCTGCCTGCCCAGGCGGAATGCCTCATCCGGATCGTCAGCAAGCCTCTGGATCGCCTGAGCCAAAGCCACTGGATCAGCCGGCGGGACCAGCAATCCATTCTCTTCGTGCTGGACCAACTCGGGGATGCCTCCCACGTTAGATGCGATGACGGGCAAGGAGGCAGCCATGGCCGAGAGGATAGAGGATGACAATCCCTCCGACAAGCTGGGGAGCACAAAGCAGTCGAAGGAACTCAGATAGGGAATTGGCTTTTTCTGGAACCCGGCAAGATGAAAGCAATCCTCCAGCCCATGCCCGCGCACCCGGGTTTCAAGGTCCTCGCGGCAGACGCCATCCCCTACCAGAACGAAACGCATGCGCGAGTGAACGTCGGGGATTAAGGCTGCGGCCTCGACAAGATAGAGAAGACCCTTCTCCGAGCTCAAATGGGCCACCGTGCCTACGACCATCGGTTCCCCTTCCGGGCGCGGTTTGAACGACTCCCGCTTCGGGTAAGGGGAAAGGTCTATCCCCTCATAGATGGTCCGGATCCGGGAACCCGGCACGCCATCCGCCCGCAGCTGCTGTCGAATGCTCTCCGAAACGGTCACGATGCAATTGATCCCCCAATTGTATTTAAGACGTGTAACTATGTTCTTTCTCAGGGGGAAATTGACACGGCGGAAGATAATTCGTGCTTTGACCGGGATGATCCTTGAAGCCAGCGTGCCCAGGAGAATGGCTCTTGGAGTATTAAAAGCCAGAATCTCGGGACGTACGCGCGCCAGGGTGCCCAGGATGTGGAAAAAAGAAATGGGTCCGACTTCCCTCTTGACCGACAGCGAATGGACCGTAACGCCAATCTCTCGTGCTCGTTCTTCCAGCAGTGTGTCGGGATGGCAAAGGATATGCAGGCAATGGCCGCGTGCACTCAGACCCTGGAGGAGGGTGAGCAACTGATCCTGCCCTCCCCTCCAGACGGGTTCGGTATCCATGAATAGGAACGACATCATCGGCGGCCCCGATCCCAGCTTTGCGTGCTCGATGCGAAGACCCAAAACACCTGGTCCCGAATTGCCCGCCTCGCTCACCTCACGAAGCGCTGTTCATCGCATTTGAATGAACACGATACCAGTCAATAACCTTGATCAAGCCTTCCCTCAGGGAAACGGCAGGCTGATAGGATATGAGCTTTTTCGCTTTATCTATATCCGCAAGCGAATGACGCACATCTCCCGGGCGTCCGGGTTCGTAGGTCGGCTTGCAGCTGACATTCAGGATGTTGCTTATCTCGCGCACAAGCTCATTCAGGCTGGTCCGCGTTCCGCATCCGATGTTAAAAGCCTCGCCGATCGCACGCGGGTGGGTTGCGGCCACCCAGTTGGCATCGACCACATTGCTGACGTAGGTGAAATCCCTGGTTTGCTCGCCATCTCCATAAATGATGGGGGAGGCACCGGCAAGCAGCCTGGTAACAAAGCGTGGGACCACCGCGGCGTACTCCGACTTGGGGTCCTGACGGGGGCCGAAGACGTTGAAGTAGCGCAGGCAGGCGGTCTCAAGCCCATAAAGCTGGTAAAAGAGACGGCAGTATTCTTCGCAAACCACCTTGCTCAGCGCATAGGGAGACAGGGATTTCCCCGTGCGGGTTTCAACCTTGGGCAAGCCTGGGTCATCGCCGTAAATCGATGAGGAAGATGCCATCACGACGCGCTTTACGCCGGCATCCCGCGCAGCAACCAGGACCGATAGCGTCCCGCTGATGTTGGCCAGATTGGTGGCCTGAGGGTCTGCTATCGAACGCGGCACCGACGGGATCGCAGCCTGATGAAATACAAATTGCGCGCCGTTGAATGCCCCCCGGAGACGATCCGTCTCGTTGATGTCAAATCGGAAGACCTGGACCCGATCCAAGGCCCGATCCGTCCACCCGGCAAGATTCTGTTCCTTGCCGGTGCTGAAGTTGTCCACGATCGCCACGTCGTGACCTTGCCCCAAGAGGTATTCCGCCAAATTGGATCCAATGAACCCAGCACCGCCTGTTATCGCCATCTTCGCCATAGTCTTCTACCCCAACGTTATGATTCCTAACCTCCGGATCTGTTCAGGGCGTGTATCTTAACAAAGATATGGGGATGCGGAAAGCAGAACCGCAGACCGCCAGGCGCAGGATCGCTTCTCCTCCGCCATGCAACTGAATATTCCTACTATTCACAGGCATGTCCTTGCCGCAGCTCAAAGAAAAGCAAAAGATCAACGCAGAGGTCGCGGAGAATTGTCAGTCAAAAGCAAAAAATCCTCTGCGGCCTCTGCGTTAAGGCTTTTAGGTCGCGAATATTCCGCAGAGCACTCTTCGTGGCTGCCTTTGATGTTCATCCTTGTTAATATTCCATGTCATCTACGAATGTGAGCCATTTGGACAGTGATCATTTTCATCAGACAGGCTGAGTCATGACAAAACACGATTGGATCAAAGAGTTTCCTGTAGCGATCACCGTAGTAAATGCCGAGGGCGTGATTCTGGAGATGAATGACAAATCGGCTGAGACCTTCAAATCCGACGGTGGGATGGCATTGATCGGAACCAACTCGCTGGCATGCCACCCCGAGCCTTCGCGCACAAAACTACAGCAGCTGCTGCAGGCGCCGAAGGCCAACCTCTACACCATCGAAAAAGCCGGAGTGAAGAAACTGATCTGCCAGATCCCGTGGCGTCGTGGAGGGAAATTCTCGGGAATCGTCGAACTCTCGATCGAGCTTCCAGCCAATCTGCCACATTTCGTGCGCGCCTGACTGCAATTGACGAATGACGAATAACGATTAATGATTGACGAATTTCCGATGACGCAGGCCCTACCTCACGCTACGCGTTACTGAGATTTCGTCAATCGTCAATTAAAATGACCGTCAATTCGCGCCTTTTCATTGCCGCTTCAAATTTAGTCAATCCGTGAGACAACTTTTTTTCACTTGGATACGTCTAATGAGATGGGATGAGGGAAAAGAACAAATTAAGATCGGGGCAACGATATGGCCGCCAGCACATTCAATCTGAACGCACCGCGAAGTCTTCTGTATGATGCGATTATGAATGAAATCCGATCCTGGGCCGATTTTCCCAGGCAGATTTTCACGCAGGCCCACTATGCGGGCAAGAGCGTGGAAGAAATCGCTGCCCAATCCGGGTACGGTGCCCGGGAAGTATCACAAATCCTGGAAACGCACGAACGCAAACTCCGCAAATCGTTGAGGGATTTTAAGATACGTTAGATTACTCTCCCCGGGGGATTTGCCAAAAACTTCCGGCATCTCTTTCCCAATCCCTGTCCTTTCCGGAAGCAATTCCAACCCAGCTCGCCTGATTCTTATCCCGCCAAAATCCTACTGAGAGATTTGGTTTCAAAACGCCGCTGCACCTCAAAACCAAGGGGCATCTGCGGATTTTGGGCCAGGCGGCGCTGATCTTTCGCCCGACTGCGGCGGAGGCTGGCGGTCAAAATAGCCGACGCCAATTGACAAGGGCACCATGTTCTCCTTAAAATACTTCATTTTTTTGCAGTGGAATGCAGTTTAGCGACCTGGGCGTTCGGCATTTGGAACATCGCATTGAATCAGTGGCTTCAATCCAGCTTATAGTAGGGGCAGCCGCAGGATCCGTGGCGGCGATCCACTGAGATCATCCAGTACTTTTTCATATGCTCTTTTGCCGGCTCTGAAACTTGTGCCGCTTGGCAGGTGGAGCCGGAGTGTTTGGGCGTTACTTGGGCGTGGGGAGTCCCTTCGCTCATTGAGATCGCGAGCCTCGATCCATAGCACTGGAGTTTGAAGATTCCTATGAAAAGCTTGAGACAGTTTTTTGTCAAAAATCCACGGTTTCGAAAAAGTTATCTGCTGGCAATGTCGATTATTTTTGCCGCTGCTTATGTCTGGCACTCCGTTGCTGCCCAGGCCACGGCGGCTGTGACTGAGGAGGCGAAGCGTTTTGTCCCGTTCTCGCTCTTCTCCGACCCGAAATACTCCTCATTGGAGGTCGCTTGTCTGATGTCGGTACTGGGCATCGCGATCGCCGGGTTGCTTTACGCGGTGCTGCTGGCCAGGCAGGTCACGCGTGCGGATTGCGGCACGTCGAGGATGCAGGAAATTGCGGCCGCAGTGCGTGAGGGAGCTAACGCGTACCTTGCCGCCCAATTCCGCCGCATCGGTCCCTTGATTATCCTTATCACCATTCTACTTTTCTTTACCTATCCCGGGGCTGAGAACGCTTTCCGATGGGGCAGAGCCTGCGCGTTTCTCGTCGGCGCGCTGTTCAGCTGGTCGGTGGGATTTGTCGGGATGCGGCTGGCGACCACCGGAAACCTGCGTGTGGCAACTGCAGCCAAACGCAGCTACGGGGAAGCAATGCAGCTGGGTTACCGCACCGGAACCGTCACCGGCATGCTGACCGACGGGTTGGGATTGCTTGGCGGCACGATGATCTTTCTGATCTTCGGCGACAAGGCATACGAAGCGCTTCTCGGCTTCGGATTTGGCGGCACGCTGCTCGCTTTGTTTATGCGTGTCGGCGGCGGCATCTACACGAAAGCTGCGGACGTCGGTGCCGACCTTGTCGGCAAGATCGAAAAAGACATTCCGGAGGACGACCCGCGCAACGCCGCGACCATCGCCGACAACGTGGGTGACAACGTCGGTGATTGCGCCGGTATGGCTGCCGATATTTTTGAAAGTTATGAAGTGACCATTGTCGCCGCCATGATTCTGGGCATGGCAAGTTTTGGGCACAAAGGCGTGATATTTCCGCTGCTCGTCCGCGGCGTCGGCGTCCTTGGGTCCATCATCAGCACCTACACCGTGAAAGCGGGCCCCAACGACACCTCCGACACTGCCCTGCGCAGCGTGCATCGCGGATTCTGGATTGGTTCCATGATCAGCGTGCTGGGGTTCTGTGGATTGGGATTCATGTACCTGCACTTCGACAGCAGCTATCTGGCGATGAATCCGATGGCGCTTGCGGGATTCCCGAATGGCGACCCCTCGCAGCTCCCTTACTTCGCGAATTTCGGGATCCCAGGTCTCGATCTGCGCCCGGCATTGACGTGCCTCATCGGCGTGTTCCTCGCGATCGCTCTGAACAAAGTGACGAGCTATTACACGCACACGAGCCACTCTCCGGTGAAGAGTCTTGCCAAGTCATGCCAGACCGGGCATGCAACCAATATCATTCAGGGATTTGCGGTCGGCTATGAGGCCACGGTGGCGACCATCCTCGTCATTGCCGGCGCGATATTGCTTTCCGTGCTCTGCTACATCGGTACGCCGCCGCTATTCATCGCCTACGGGGTTGCCATGGCCGGCATCGGCATGCTGACCCTTACCGGCAACACCATCTCGATGGATGTGTTCGGTCCCGTCGCCGACAACGCCAACGGCATCGGGGAAATGGGATACGATGCGAAAGAGATGGATGCCGCCAGTCCCGGCAGCTACAAGCGCGCGCGGCAGATTCTCGCCGACCTGGATGCCGTCGGTAACACCACCAAGGCTGAAACCAAGGGGATTGCGATCGGTTCGGCCGTCATCGCCGCGGTATCGCTTTACGCCAGTTTCATTGCCGTCATCGCGGTCGGCAGCGAAGACAAGATCAATCTCATGCGTGTCGACCAGTATCTGGCGGAAGCCGGCAAGCTCACCGTAGCCTCGCCCATAGTCTTTATCGGGTTCCTGATCGGCGGAGCGGTGCCATTTCTTTTCAGCAGCATGCTCATCCGCGCCGTCGGTCGAGCCGCTTATTACATTGTCAAAGAGTGCCGCGTGCAATTCCGCGATGCCGCGATCTGGGCCGGCACCAAGAAGCCGGACTATGGACGTGTCGTCAACATTTGCACCAGCACAGCGCAGAAAGAACTCATCGGTCCCGGCCTGCTGGCAATTTTGACCCCGCTCCTGGTCGGTTTTGTCCTGGGTCCTTACGCACTCGGCGGATTCCTGGGCGGCATGATTCTCGTCGGGCAACTGCTGGCCGTGTTCATGGCGGATGCCGGCGGAGCCTGGGACAATGCCAAAAAGATGATTGAGGACGGCATCTATGGCGGCAAGGGTTCCGAGGCTCACAAGGCAGCCGTGACAGGCGACACCGTAGGTGATCCTCTGAAGGACACCGCCGGCCCCGCGATCAATCCCCTCATCAAGGTGATGAACATGGTCAGCCTGCTGGCACTGGGACTCATCTTGAGCTACAACCTGTCCGCGCCTCGCCTGGCGGTGGGAGCTTCCATCACCAACGCTCATATCATTGGGACCGTTGTTGTGGTGATCAGTGCGTCAGCCGTAGGCTGGGCTGTGTGGCAGAGCAAGCGGGAAGGGGGCGATGTCACCCAGGACGTTGATTAACAGGGGAAGCCTCCAGCAACCATCCTGATCGCAATTCCGGGGATTCTGCCTGAATCCCGAATGCCACTGCGAAGCTCCTCGAGTCGCGGTGGCATTTTTTTTGCTGTAAAACAAAAGATCAACGCAGAGGTCGCAGAGAAAATTCATTCGAAAGCTTATAGTCTTAGCAGCCTCTGCGTTGAGGCCTTTAGGATGCGAATATGCCGTTTGGTGCCCTTTGTGGCTGGCCTTCGGACGCGAAGTATCTTTTTCAACGTCTCACTCAAAGATTCGCTGTTGCTGAGATTGCAAAGATCGTCATAATCTCCATAGGCTAGGCTACCCGCCGCTGAGAATTGAGGCGGAATCGCATGTTTGGTGTGAGGGCGCGAGGAATTCGCCGGCAGCAATTCTTCCAAGGAGGCTACGGATGAAGATCAACGGCAGAAACGGCTTCATCGTCTTTTTCGCACTGGTGATGCTGCTCGCGCTGACAGGCGCCCCAGCTGCCCAGACTACGGATCCAAGCCTGATCAGGAATTTCAGGTGGCGCAACATCGGTCCGGCAAATATGCAGGGCCGCATTTCAGACATTAAAGCGCTGGATAGCGATTTTTCCACGGTTTTGCTGGCCGGGGCCTCCGGCGGCGTCTGGAAGTCAACCAATGCCGGCACGACCTGGGAGCCTATTTTCGACAAATATGGATCTGCATCGGTCGGCGACACGGCTTTCTTTCAAAAAGATCCGGATATCATATGGGTCGGCACCGGCGAAGAATGCGCCCGCAACAGCGTCGCCTGGGGTGACGGCATCTACAAGTCCACCGATGGTGGCAAGACGTTCATGCGCATGGGGCTCGAGACTACCCAGACCATCGGGCGCATCATCACGCACCCTACCGATCCGAACACCGTGTATGTAGCAGCCGTCGGCCACCTCTGGGGATACACCGGGGAACGCGGCCTGTTTAAAACCGTCGACGGCGGCAAAACCTGGCAAAAACTTACCAACGGGCTGCCCAATGACGGCAAGACCGGCGCCATCGACATGGTGATGGATCCGACAAACCCTAACATCCTTTACGTCACATTCTGGCAGAGGCTGCGTAAACCATGGAGGTTTGACTCAGGCGGGCCGAACAGCGGCATCTTCAAGAGCACAGACGCCGGAAAAACATGGCGCAAGCTCCTCAAAGGACTCCCCGCCGGAGACCTGGGCAGAATCGGCGTCGCCATTTCGCGCACGAATCCCAAGATACTGCAGATCATTTTGGAGCACAGTTTCCAGCCTCCGCAGACCATGCAATCGGCGGATGGAATGGCCCAGGACAATCCGGATTATGCCGACATGTCGAAACTCGGCAGCGGCATTTATCGATCCGAGGATGGCGGCGAATCCTGGACGTTCATGAACCGCACGAACAACCGGCCGTTTTATTACAGCCACATTTACCTCAATCCCGTGGACGACAAGCTTGTATATGTGGCTGCGACCAGCCTGACCTATTCGGAAGACAAGGGGAAGACGTTCAAACCCATTGAAGGACTCCATCCGGATTTCCACACCTTGTGGTTCGACCCGACCAATAAGAACCGTTTTTACGCGGGGCAGGATGGCGGTGCAGCACTGACGTATGATCACGGCAAGACGTGGGTCTTTTATGACAACCTCTGCCTGGGTCAGTTTTATGCCGTCAGCGCAGACATGCGCGATCCGTACTATGTGTATGGGGGCCTTCAGGACAACGGCACGTGGGGCGGACCCTCGATGCATCGGGAAGGAATGATTCTGACCGACTTCTGGTACAACATCGGCGGCGGCGATGGCTTCCACACACAAAATGACCCGACCGACTGGCGCATTGTCTATGGGGAAAGCCAGAGTAGGAGCGCTGCAGAGAACCAATGTGGAAACACGCGAATCCAAGGGCATCGCGCCGAGGGGACCGAACAACATCCTCAACTATAACGAATACTATCCGGCCGGAGTCGCTGCGCAGGGAGGCCGCGGGGGCGCTCCGGGCCAAGCCGGAGGTTCAGGTCAAGGCGGCCGAGGAGGTTCACCCCTCCGCTTTAACTGGAGCACGCCCATCTTGATCTCGCCCCACAATCCGGAGACGATTTACATCGGCGGGAATCACCTTTTCAAGTCGCTGGACAGAGGCTGAACACTGGCAGATGATCAGCCCCGATCTGACAACCAACGATCGGGAAAAATACGGCCAGCCCAATGGAGGATTGACGCTGGAGAATTCCGGTGCGGAAACCCATTGCACGATCATTACAATCGCCGAATCGCCTCTCACACCGGGCCTTCTCTGGGTGGGCACGGATGACGGCAATGTCCAACTTACCAGGAACGGCGGCGCCACCTGGACCAACGTCCGCGAAAACGTGCCGGGCATTCCAAATGGCCTTTGGGTGAGCAGAGTCGAAGCTTCCCATTTTAACGATGGGATCTGCTACCTGAGCTTTGATGGCCACCGCAGCGACGATTTCAAGCCCTATGTCTTCAAAACGATCGACTATGGCAAGACTTGGACAAACATCGCCGGCGATCTGCCTGAAAACGGGCCGGTCTATGTGATCCGGGAAGATCCGAAAAACAAAAACCTGCTGTTCCTCGGCACCGAATTCGGGGTCTTTTTCTCCGGTGACGGCGGCAAGAACTGGGCCAACCTTACCTTGAATATGCCCACAGTTGCGTTTCATGATCTGTTGATCCACCCGCGGGATAACGATCTCATCGCCGCGACCCACGGCCGTGGTTTCTGGATTCTGGATGATATTTCTCCCCTGCAGCAAATGGAAAAGGTTGGGGATGCCGATTCCTATCTGTTCGACAACAAACGTCCCGGAACGCGCTGGCTCTTGATCCGGCGGGGAGGCTATGGGCGCGGCGATCTGTTCTTCAAAGGAGCAAATCCTCCGATGGGTGCATTGGTGCATCTGTATCTAAAGAATAAGCCGCAAAGCCCTGCGACGGTCGAGATCACCGATATCACCGGACAGCGCAAGACCACCTATATCCTGGACAATGCCGAGCCGGGAATTATCCGACTCGCATGGGATTTCCGGTTCGATCCCTCGGCCCAGCTGGTACAGGTAATCGCTGCCAATCTGCGCAAGCAGCTGGAGGCGGCCCTACGACGGCAAGATCTGACGCCGGAACAAAAGGCACCATTACAAAACTGCTCGAAACAACTCGACCAGTTCGGGACCAATTACCGGAAGGTGATCGAAATTCAGCAAAATATCGGCTTGCTGATGGCCGGCGGCAGGGGCATCAGCGTCGGTGGCGGTTCTGGGCCGGCAGGATCGGCGATGGCTGAGCCTGGCATCTACGCGGTAAAACTTACCGTCAATGGCAAGACTACCTCAGGCACGATCACGGTGCGGCCGGATCCCATGCATTCAGGCAACCAGCCGTAGAAGCCCGGATGCACCCGGGAGAGGAGATTAAGCATAAAGTTCTCGGAGAGACGATCGGTCTGGCGAAGAAGATTCGCATCAACGCTGGATCATATACATCAAATCACGTTTTGGCCGCGCAAGCCGAACTCGCGGGTGGCAGCAAGCAAATGTTGGTCGTTGGAGTAGATCTCTTTGAAACCGTTCTCTGCGGCGCAGGCCAGATGAACGGCATCTGCTGCGCGGAGGGGCACAGACTTCGCAAGGCTCGCATAAGCCCTGTGCAATACGGCAACCACGACCGCTGAAAATGGCAACCATTGGTAGGCTCCTGCGTCACACTCCCTTTCGAACTGTTCGAGAAGAACTCGCATATCCTGGTGATTGAGAACACCTTCCCTGAATTTCCGGTGGAAAGCTGCCAGAGCCTCCGCACGTCCGAGCAGGCAACAGGCTATATGGTCCGTGGCGGCTATCTCGCGGACTTGTTGCCAGCCGTTGTCCTCCAGGTACAGGCGGACGATGTAACTGGTGTCAAAATAGATCAAGAAATGTGCCTATCCCTGTCTCCGGAGATAATCTGCGTGATATCGGTTCCGCCGCGCAGTTTGCCTCGATCCATCAATCTGCGGAAGGCAGGCGAGATCTTCCGACGCGAAAAATAGGGCGTATCCCTCTGGACAGTTTCGGGCAGAATTTTGGCTACAGTCCTGCCGCGGTCGGTCACAAGGATTTCGCCGTGCTGTTCCGCTTGGCGGACCCACTCCCCTGTCTTATCATGGAGTTCGCGGATGGAAATCGTCTTCATGTGACACATTGTGTAACAAGCGACGCTGCTTGTCAAGGAATTGCGGGGGAAGAGGGATCATATCCATAGTAATCAGACCGCCTGAGGCCCAATTCCTCTCAGGAAGTCCTATTCAGCAGCGTATTGGATCCTTGAGACCCCGTGGGATTCAATTCCGGCGGGGATTCCGAACAACAACCACGAAGCGCGGAAGAGCCAGGGCTCCGGAGGGGCCCTCATAAGCTTCACCTACCGTTCTTCCTGCACCTGGCGCACGGAATTGAACCAGAGATAGAGGCACAAGCCTACGAACAGGAGTGCCGAAATGCTCTGCGACACCATCTCATTGTCGTAGAACGGCGTCTTGATCCGGTCTTCCGAGTACCAGGGGAAGAGACGGAAAGCGGCGCCGAACACTCCTCCCAAAGCTCCACCCGCCATGAGGCCTGAGGCGATGATGACGCCTCGCTCGCGCATTGTCGATCCGCGCCGGCCGCCGATTCTCTCGGATCTTTTCCCGATCCAATGCGCCAGGAAACCGCCGACAAGCGCCGGAGTATTCAATTCGAGCGGCAGGTACATGCCAAGAGCGAAGACCAGCGCGGGCGCACCAAGCATCTCCATGAGCAGGGCAACCATCGCGCCTGCGCCGAACAGGATATAGGCCACGGGCTGGCGGCTCATGAAACCTTCCACCAGGGCTTTCATGATAGAAGCCTGGGGCGCCGGCAGCACGACATGCGTGTTACCCGGCACCGCCTCCCCGAATTGATAGGCCCCTGCCAGCATGACAATCGTCAGCCCCGCAGCGATCGCAGCGGCGATGACTCCGAGGAATTTCACCTTTTCCTGCGCTGATGGAGTGGATCCCAGCCAGTAGCCGGTCTTGAGATCGGTAATGGCCTGGCCAGAGACCGAGAGGGCAGTACAAACCATGCCCGCGATTGCCATGACGAAGAACATTCCGGTAGTGCCGGAAAGCCCAAAATACAATAGGACCACCGAAGAAATGATAATGGTCAACATGGTCATGCCTGAAACCGGATTACGCGCGGTAGTGGCGATGGCATTGGCTGCGACGGATGCAAAAAAGAAAGAAAATACCAGGGACAGCACCAGGCCCGAGATCAGGACCGGAAAAGAAGAGCTGAGATTGCCCAGGAAGATAGCTTCGGCAACGGCACATAGGATGATGCCGATGAGGATGGACATTACGCTGATATCCCGGTCCGTTCTCTCCAGCCCCTTCTCCTCACCGCGGCGGAAGGCGCGCACGGCGATGGCAAATGAACCCGCGACGATTTTCAGGGATTTGAGGATTCCGAATATTCCTGCAGTGGCGATGGCGCCCACTCCAATGAAGCGCACATAGCCGCGAAATATCTGGTTAGCGGTCATCTGCGCGATCGGCGTGGTTGCGGGATAAACGGCTATTTCCGGGAATTCCCGGCCGATCATCCAGATCAGCGGCACGAGCACGAAATTGGCCAGAACGCCCCCGGCACAAAGCACCATCGAAGAGCGCAGGCCCATGACGTAACCAAGGCCGAGAATGAAACTGATGGCGTCAAAGTTGAACACCAGTTTGGCACGTTCGGCAAGGTTGCGCATCGTACCTAGGAACTGGAAGTTGACGAACTCTTTCCAAACCTGGAAGGTGGTCACAAAGAAGTCATACACTGCAGAGATCGCCGTGGCTTCGAGCAGCAGGCGCGCCTGAGAGCCGCCCTTTTCACCGGTGACAAGGACTTCGGTGATGGCTGTCGCTTCAGGGTAGGGAAGTTTGCCGTGCATTTCCCGAACGAAGTAGCGCCGGAGCGGGATCAGAAACAACACACCGAGGCAGCCGCCGGCCAGGCAGATGAAAATCGTCTGCACGGGATGCGGATCCAGCTTGAGAATGTACAGCGCAGGCAAAGTGAAGATCGCACCGGCCACGACGCTGCCGGAAACGCCGCCGATGCCGGTGATGATCACATTTTCCAACGCAGTTGAGCGGCGTCGGTAGACACGGGCCAGCCCAATGGCAAGGATGGAGATGGGGATGGCTGCCTCCATGACCTGGCCCACCTTGAGACCGGAATAGGCGGAGGCGACTGTGAAGATGACACAGAAAAAAACTCCCCATAACACGGAGCGCCAGGTGATCTCGGGGAGCACGGCCTTGGCCGGGATCATGGGTTGGTAAACCGCCCCTGGTTCCAGCGGGGCGTAGGCATTCTCAGGGAGCGCGTTGGCTTCAGTCGCAGGCTTCATCACACCTCCAACCGGTTTTGGCATTCAGGGATATGGGGGTATATTTCAATGAGCGCCCAGCATACAACGTAACCGGAAAACTGCAAAGACCTCCGCGACCTCAAAAACTGCAAGCACCGTAAAAACAATCCCGGTTCCTGAGTTTGCGGTAAACTAGAGTGAGATGCGTTCGAATTTAGCTCGTCCTCGGGTCCATTCTGTCCTCGCGCGCCTGGTACTGATATGGGTGTCTGCGCAGGCAAGCGCCGGCGCTCTCCACGCTCAGGACCAGGATCGTGCCAATACGCAAGCCGGCAACCCCCCGCAGGTGATGTCGCAAAGCGTGGACAACATCGAAGCCGTCCCCAACCGTCCGACGTTTTCCACCACGGCCGAATCCGTGCAGAAAGGCGTATTTGAAATCGAGTACGGTCTCGAGGCGGCGCCTGGCCACCAGAACATCAACGGGCTGCTCAAATTTGGTCTGGTCAAAGATCTCGAGCTGAGGTTTGCCAATAACCTAATCGAGCGCGATGCAGGGACCGCGGGCCTTGGGGATTCGGCAGTTGGCTTCAAGTACCGCTTCCTCAAAGAAAAGGGTGTGCTGCCGACGCTTTCCGTCCTTTACACACTCACAATCCCGACGGCCACTGCCGGATTGGGAGCCGGAAGTGCAGGAATTGCTGCCGGAATCCTCATCAGCAAAGACTTCGGGAAGCATCACTTGGATTTTAATGAGAGCCTTCAGTGGCTTGGCCGTGCCGGCATCGGCGGATTTGACCGCAACTACTTCAGCGCGCTTGCCTATTCGCATCCGCTCACGGAAAAGCTGGGAGTTGCCGCGGAAATCGCCGGGTTCAGCCGCACCAATACCGCGACCCCGTTGACTCTAACCGTTCTCCAGGCGCTGACCTACAACATCTCCCCGCGGCTCGTGCTCGACGGAGGCTGCTACCTGGCTGCCCATGGCAATCTTCCGCGCGCCACGTTTTTTGCCGGAGTGACTTACGCCGTTGTGGATCTCTACCGCTATCTGCGCGGCACGCATCATTAAACTGCTGTGCCGGCGCCTGGATGGGCAGGGCAAATTTGCCCTCGACGATCAATCCAACAATTCCGCCAGGTATTCGCGATAGCGCTTATAGACTTCCCAAGGGATGTCCTCTCGGACCCGGCCGCCAGCCAGGGGGATATAACGGCCCGACCTCATCAGAGGGACGACGATATCCTGCAGTTGCTGCCTCATCGGCTCATGTAGCGCTGATCGCAAAATACTCAGAGGGATGCCGCCGATCAAACCGAGCGCCGGGCCGAATCGCTTTCGCAAGATGCGGTAGTCGAGTTCCGGGACCTCCGCCGCTTCAGAAATCCACAGCAAGGTAACGCCGGCCCGGATCATGGATGGAAACAGCAGCGCCGTGTTTCCGTAAGTGCTCACGAGGATGTTGCCGCATTGGTAGGCGCCGGCAGCTGCGACGATCTTTTCGATCGCAGGAATCGCGAACTCCTCGTACATTGCGGGAGAAATCAACGGTCCTCTATTATCGGAGATCGGTTCGCTCAGGTAAATGAATTCAGGTCGCACGTCCTTAAGCGCCAGCTCCAGCATGCGTGCGCAGAAGTCGCCATATATTTTCATCCGGTCGCGAACGCCGGCCGGATTTTTGACGACGGCGTGCAGAACCTGCTGGAACGTGGGCCAGTCCTCCACACCCAAGGCCTGGAAGAAGCCTCGGTAGGCCCAGATGCAGGCAACGCAGTCGCGGTTTTCCAGCCTCTGTGCTGTCTCGGTCCAGTCATCCGGGAATCGTTCGGCAGAAACATGGAAAGCGCGCCGGTAATCCTGAACCGATTGGCTCATGATCCGGCCAGAGTAGTCCGGATCGAACGTCAGATCGGGCCCGATGTTCTCGTAAGGCGTCAAGCCAAAGATCTCCAGATGTGTGGTACCTGCAGGCAAGCCTTGGCGTTGCCAATGTTTGATCACCTCACCTCGCACCCCTTCCTCCAGCAGTGGCGGCCGATCCACAGGCTTTCCGCAAAACATACGTTGGAATCGTTCCCTCTCGTTCATGGACCCCTATGGCCTCGTGTATTAATGGAGACTCCAGGCAGGGCTCGCAGCGCCGTTTTCATCGTGCATTAGACACGACATTCTACCCTCACCGGAATATAGGGACAATGCAGTCCATCCAAAACCTGCGATTCCGACACGGCAACCGACGACGAGTCCCGAAATGCCGGCAGAGGAAGAAGCAGGTGCTGTTCTGACCCCGAAGGGATCAAACAGCTACGGCCCGGGGCGCAAGCCCTGGGGCGGTGGGCATTCGGAGATGAAGGCCGTGAAAGGGCGGCTCAGCCTGTGTCGCCCTCAGGAGGGCTCTGAAGGCTACATGCCACTTCACCAGGGCTCTCGTTCTGGGTGGTATCTGTGCCGTCCCTCTCGGGGCTTGCCATTGTATGATTCGCAGATCCAGAACACCCGACCGGCGGCGCACTATTTTTGTAACAGATTCAAGGCGCGCCCGTATCACACAGCAGGACCTTCAGTTGGCGTGGGGTAACGGCATTCCTTGGGATTGGGGTGCTCAAACAGGCTTTTTTGCTTTGACGGAGTCCTTGCGGACGGGAGGAGACCGAGGCTATGGTTGCCCCGATGAGGTTTTTCCCCAACCGTACTTTGGTGTCAATAGGAATTGTCGTTGCCCTGGTCGTGATCCTCGCTAAGCTTGCCGTTCTGCAGTACCAGTGGAGTGGTGAGGTGAGCCAGGCTGAGCGCGAGCGCATGAAAGCCAGCCTGAGAACTGCGACCGCACAGTTCCGGCAGGAATTCGGCCGGGATCTGCAGCAGCTTGGCCAGTCTTTTCAACCGGATGCGACCATCCTTGCGAATAGTGATTGGCAACGCCTTGCCCGGAACTTGACTGATCCGCTGGCGACAGCGGATCACCCCCTTGCAAGTACCATCTACCTCTGGATTGCGGATGGCGAGACGGGAACGCAATTCTTGAAGCTGGAACCAAATGCTAAATCCTTCCAGCCCGCTCCGTGGCCCGCTGATCTCGAGCCAGTGCGCGCTCGATACGCGCGGACTTTCTCGAGCGCAACCCACCTGCCTACAGAGGTTCGTCCAAACTCCTGGACTCTGATCTCGGGCGCGCCACTGATGATTCACCCTCTCGTCCTTTTTCAGCCCATGGTGGACCCTCCCTCGCCGAGTACGCGTTTCCTGGGCTACCTCATGATCGGGCTCAATCTGGACGTCATGCAAACGGAGCTGCTTCCCGACCTCGCGCAACGTTATTTTGGAGGTCCCGACGGTTTTGTTTATCACGTCGCGATCGTGAGCGGACCCAGTCAAGGCACGGTCATCTATCAATCTGATCCCAGCTTGCCGCCGACAGCATTCGCAGCGCCTGACGCCAGGATCCCGCTGCTGGATGACTTTCGGGCGCGCATGGGGCGCAGGGGCTTGGGCCCGGGCAGCGACCTGCGACCGCCGGGTCCGGATGATTCGCGGCCGCCATTTGCACCCCCGGGCCGTGGCCGGGGGCGCGGTGCGCCCATGCTTTTGGCCGGCGGCGACGGCGCCGATTGGGAACTGCTGGTGAAACACAGAGAGGGCTCCCTCGAGGCTGTGGTATCCGGAGTGCGACGGCGCAATCTGGCAATTAGTTTCGGGGTCCTGCTGCTCCTTGCCTCCAGTGTTGCTTTGATTGTGGCGTACACTCAAAGGGCACAGCGCCTCGCCCGTCTGCAGATGGATTTCGTTGCCGGCGTTTCCCATGAACTCCGGACACCTTTGGCGGTAATCTGCTCTGCAGGCGATAATCTCGCAGAAGGGGTCGTGGCGGATTCAAACCGGCAGATTCAGCAGTATGGCGAGCTCATTCGCAACGAGGGGTGGAAACTGACCGGCATGGTGGAACAGATCCTGCAGTTTGCCAGCCTCCGCAAAGGACGAAGGCAGTACAACCTTTCACCACTTTCGATGGATGAGATCGTGGAGAAAATTCTCGAGAAGGCGCTGCCGATGATTCAGGCCGCCGGGTTTGAGGTAGAGAAGAGTATCGATACCAACCTGCCGCTTGTTAACGTGGATGCCCAGGCTCTGGCGCAGTGCCTGCAGAATCTGATTAACAACGCCTTGAAGTACTCAGGTGAAAGTCGCTGGTTGGCAGTGCGGGTAGTACGGTCTCAAGGGAAAAAGAGCCCGGAAGTGCTGTTGACTATTGAAGACCGAGGGATGGGTATCGACCCTGCAGACCTGCCGTATATTTTCGACCCGTTTTATCGGGGCGGGGCAGCAACCGCAGCTCAAATCCACGGCACCGGCCTGGGTCTCTGCATGGCTCGAGAAGCAATTGCCGCCATGGCAGGCAGCATCAGCGTCAAGAGCACGCCGGGCAGAGGCAGCGCCTTTACGATTCATCTCCCTGCCTTCGTTCCTGAGGCGGCAAAACCGGCCGCCGCAGCCAGACCGTCGCAATAGTGACGGAATGTCGCTCAAGTCCTGAAGTCCTGGGGCCAGGATTTCCAATGGCACGCCCGGGAGCCGAAGAGGCAAAACGAGTGCACGGAGTATTCGAGCAGTAAACTGCGACATGGAACAGAAAATCTTACTGATCGAGGATGAACCCGGGTTGCGCCTCACGCTCAAAGATCGGCTGCGTAAAGAAGGCTACCGGGTCGAATCTGCAGCGGATGGCGTGGCCGGTTTTAACCAGGCTGCCGGCGGCGGGTTCGACCTGATCATCCTCGACCTCATGCTTCCGAAAAAAAGCGGTTTCGACGTTTGCCGCGATTTGAGGCAGTCGGGTTTGAATACGCCGATCCTGATGCTCACCGCGCGCGATCAGATGATCGACAAGGTCATAGGATTGAAAATCGGCGCTGATGACTACGTGACCAAACCCTTTGAGATGATGGAACTCCTTGCCCGTGTGGAGGCTCTGCTGCGGCGCGCCTCCAAACAAGCCACGGAGACACCGACCGTGTATCAGTTCGGATCGATCCGGATTGATTTCCGCAAGACCGAGGTAACGCGTCAGGAGAAGGTGATCAGTCTCTCAGCCAAGGAGTTTCAGTTGCTGCGCTACTTTATTGAGAATCGAGATACCACGCTCTCACGTGAGAGGCTCCTCCAGGAGGTGTGGGGCTATACCTATACCCCTTACACGAGGACAGTGGATGTCCACATTGCCTGGCTGCGGCAAAAACTCGAAGATGATCCCAAGCAGCCGCAATGGATTGTGACCATCCACGGGCTCGGTTATCGGTTCGCAGGTTAGGGACCCGCCAAGATGTAAAGGAAATGTAAAAAACCTTTTTACCGCAATTTAAAATCATTCCCTCCCTCCACGGCGTAACAATTATCGAGACAAGAGCACGGCTTTACTTACTGCTCGCATTTTGAATTTGCCTACCATGCAAGGGATGGCCATGGCGGAATCTACCGACCGGATGCTGATCGAAAACACTCTGCGCGGGGATGACCTTGCCTTCGCGGAATTGGTCAGACGTTACCAATCGACAGTTTGGCGCGCGGTCCGGCGCCGCCTGATCGACCATTTTGAGAGTGAAGACGCCATGCAAGAGGTCTTCCTGCGTGCCTTCACTTCACTCTCCAAGTTCGACACCAGCCGTCCTTTTGACCGTTGGATCATGCGCATCGCCACCAATTACTGTATCGATGTCCTGCGCCACCGCCGGGCCCGGCAACCTTGGCTTTTCGAGGAATACAGGGAAATATCGGCTCATTGTCCGCGGCAGGATCACGCGGAATCATCCTCGTTAAGTTCTTTCGAACTCGGACGGCTTGCTTGCGAGTTGTTGAAGGCGATCAAGCCCAAAAACCGAAATGCCTTCATATTGAGGGAACTCGAGGGTTTGGAGTACAACAAGGTCGGCGCGGCTCTGCAGATCACTCCCTTGGCCGCCAGGGCCCGCGTGTTTCGAGCCCGGCAAGAGATGCACCGCAAGCTGCGCACAATAACGGACAAAGGGGCGCCTAGATCTATTCCGGCTCGTGAACTGCAATTGAGGTGTGCGACCAGCAGCTGATGGCCTGCCCAATCCCACATGCCTCAAATTCAAACCCTGAAATAGCAGGCGCGACAAAAACACAATCAGGGCTGGAACCACGACACACACAAAATAAACGAAAGCGCTTCCGTCGACTTAGGACTACCTCCGTACAAATCCTTGCCGGCCCACAAAGAATTTTCTTTCGCCCCTCCAGGGCTCCTTCGCTTGCGACTGCTAACCGGGGGCGGCGCTGCGCTTGCCCCCGGCTACTTTCTTGCGGCCCCTCCGGGGCAGGGCTCCAGCAGCCGCGGCAGCGGCGGCGAGATAGTAGCCCTGGGGAAAGCGCAGCGCTGCCCGGGGTAAGGGACGATAAAGAAACAAAGCCCTGAAAGGGCGTAAGAAGAGCCCCGGAGGTGTTGATCGCCTGCAATCCTCCGCGACTCTGTGGTGAACTTCAGTTTTGGTTGCGGCTACGCTGCGCCGTGTAGGTCGTGGTCAGGTCTTCGGCCGCACTCCATTCTACCCAGGCTAATTTTCAGTCCTCTGAAATCTGGCCGATGACCCGGCGAGTCTGTTTCAGGTACAATGCCAGCAAGCAATCAGGACAGCGCTAACGCCTGCGGCGTGGAGCGGGCCTGACAAGGGGTACAGGTGCGCAGACGAAATCGTGAACTGGCCTTGCTGCTGATGGCCGTCCTCTTGCTGGGGACTGCAGGCTGGTACACTGCCGCGGAGCACATCGGCCGGAGTACTCGAATTCCCAGGCAGCCCGGTGCGGGGCCGGTCACAGGCGGTCCTGTAAACCTGCTTCGCTGCACATCGGGTGAATTGCGCGCGGTGCTCTCACGGCGTATCGCCGAGCCCGATCTGGGAAGGGTGCAAGAAGCGATTCTTGAGTGGCGTAAGGCGATTGACGCAGAGCAGCGCGGCAGTGTTTTCCTTGCCGAGCTCGTGCGACCCTCTTCGGGAAGTGCCGGCCCTGCTTTATTGGATGCCGAGGTCTATCGCTCCCTCCGCCCCTATTGGGTTGTGAAAGATCCTTCCCAAGCTCTGCGTACGTGGCTTGAATATCTGGGATTGCTGCTTATTTCCTTTCTGCTCGCACATCTGGTTTTCCGTCTCACCGACTTTGAGGGTAGCGAGGTACTGCTTCCCTTGGCTCTCCTCTTGTGCGGCACTTCTACCATCTTGCTTTTCACTTTTGCGGATCCGCTTCGCGAACGGCTCTTGTATGCGCCGTTTGTGGCAGGGGCAGCCCTGGGTTGCATCGGGCTCACCGTTGCGGCTCGATTCGTGAGCATCCAATCCCTGGGGAAGCTTCGAAACGTTTTCCTGGCGGGAGGAATTGTTCTGTCTCTGATGCTCGTGTTGTTGGGCGGGGGGCCGGCGGGCACGGATGCCAAGCTTAACCTGTTCGGTTTTTTCCAGCCGGTGGAATTGATCAAGATTCTGGTGGTTTTGTTCCTTGCAGGCTACTTTACGGGCAGAGATTTGGATTTGCGCCAGCGCGGGGCGCTTCGCTGGAGGGGATTTTCGCTCCCGCATTGGCGCGACGTCATCCCCATCGTCCTGTTTTTGGCTGCAACGTTGTCACTTTTTTTCCTGCAGCGGGATCTGGGCCCAGCGCTCATCCTGTTCCTGGTGTTTCTGGGGATGTTTGCGATGACCCGGCGGCGGGTGGTAGTGGGACTGGCTGGACTGATCCTCCTGCTTTCCGGCTTCTGGGCCGCGTATCGATTCCAGCTGCTGCAAACGGTAGCGATCCGGATCGAGATGTGGCTCTCCCCTTGGGACAACCATGGGTCTGGCGGAGTGCAGCTGGCTGAATCGCTTTGGGCTTTGGCATCTGGAGGATTCTGGGGCGCCGGTCCTGGACGGGGCGATCCACAGTACATCCCGGCAGGACATACGGATTTGATCCTGGCTGCAGCAGGAGAGACTCTGGGCTTTCCGGGCTTGGCCGCAATTTTGGCGGTCATGGCCCTCCTATTCGTCATGATGGTCTGTTTTGCCTGGCGGTCCAGAGGGAATTACGGCGCGTATCTCGGCTTTGGTCTGGCGCTGCTATTTGGGATCCAAACTACAGTGGTTGCTGCTGGAACCGTTGGTGTGATCCCGCTGAGCGGAGTGCCTATTCCGTTCATGAGCTACGGCAAATCCGCCATCATCGCTGATTTCATTTTGCTCGGATTGCTGCTGAACATCTCCTCCATCGGGCTCGGAGGCAGAGAAACGCGCGCCAAAATCCCCCGTGGGGCTCTGGCGGTCCCTGTCGTCACCATTCTCGTGCTGGCATGCGTTGTTTTGAGAGCTTCTCAGATCATGTCGTACCAGGCTGACGAGATCCTGTGCAAGGGATCGTTGACACCCCAGCAGGACGGCGTACGGCGTTTCACCTATAATCGTCGCCTGCTTGATATTGCGACGCAGATCACCCGCGGGAGCATTCTGGACCGGTTCGGGATTCCCCTGGCTACCAGTCGCCAGGAGGATTTGGCACGCGCCCTGAGCATTCTGGAGGGTCTGGGAATGCAGCCCCCCCAGCCAATTGTCAGCAGGAGATACTATCCCTTCGGCCCGTTCACGGTTCAGGTTCTCGGCCACACGAGAGGATATTGGGTCGATCCTAAAACCGTCGAAAGGTCAGAGGATCCTCGTTTGCGGGGATATCCGGGTGCGAATGAGGTCGTGCTGGTCGATGGCAAAAAGGTAATCCGCCAGGATCTGTCCGCCCTCGCGCTGGCATTTCGAGATCGATTTTATCTTTCCGGCGGCAAGCTGGCGGATTTTGAGAACCGCGACAAGAATGTCAATCTGACACTCGATGTTCGCATGCAGGTCATCGCGCTGCGCGCTCTTGAGCGCAATTTGCCGAAAATCGATGGTGTGGCACGTGCCAAGGGGGCGGCCGCGGTCCTGGATGCCTCAACCGGCGAGATCCTGGCCTGCGTCAGTCTGCCGACCTACGACCCGAACACGATCAGCGAGTCGGACCTCGAAAAAATCTACGGGTCAGAGACCAAGGCGGCCTATGACCGGGCCCGCTTCGAGATCTATCCGCCCGGCTCCACATTCGCAATTGCCGTCGGAGCCGCCGCGTTGGAGGAAGGATGGCCCGGACAAACTAAATCGGGCGGATTCATTGTCTGCCGGCACGTCAATGACATCCCTTGGCAGTACAACGGTACCGACCATCGCCGCCGGGTGACCGATAATGAAGCGGAATCGGCGCACGGCCGACTCGATCTTCGGCGCGCTTTCGTAACCTCATGCGATGTCTACTTCGCCTGGCTGGGCACACAGTTGGGCCCGGAGCGGCTTTTCGAATATGCCCGGAATCGGTTCCAGCTCGAGCTGAAGGGTGTCAACACCTCCCAGGATTTGGCTGCGTATCTTCCGGACAACGCTTACGGTCAGGCAAATATAACGGCATCGCCCCTTCATTTGGCAGCAATGGCAGCGGCTGTAGCCAACGGCGGATATCGCGTCGAACCCAACTTGATCTCCACCGGGGGAGCGTCGCAGGGATCCATGATGCGTGTCCTCGGGGTAAGCACAGCGGCGGCGCTGAACGAGTGGATGCGGCAGGTGGTTCAATCAGGCACCGGCCGCAAGGCAGCAGTCCAGGGGTGGGTGGTCGGCGGGAAAACCGGGACAGCCCAGAACGACATTGGTGACAAGAGGCCCCATTCCTGGTTTATAGGTTTTGCCCACCCAAGTCATTCCGGGCCGGAAGATGCCATCGCCTTTGCCTTCCTCATCGAAAACGGAGGGGACGGCGGGCATGCTGCATCCCAGGCTGTCCATGATTTTTTGGCTGCGAGCTATCCGATATGGCGCAACTCAGGCAAAGACCGATAACCATTAGACACAATTGACATCTACGCCCATGGCTCAGTTACATTCTCGAAGCAATGATCTTGGCCAGGGCGACGAGCTGCTCAATGGATAACCTGGCGCTGGTTTCGCTCTCGAGTTCGGTATTGAGCATGACGGTGTAGGCAGCTTTGCGGAAGACAAGGATAAATGAGGGCGAGTTGCCGGCAGGTCCGATGAAGGCCTCCTCTCCGATGCCTGGGTACGCGGATTTGAAACCTTCCCGCGAGGATTTGGCCCCAGCATAGGCGCTGGTGGGAAGGAAACTCGCCGACAGAATAAGCTTGCCGTCCTGGCGGGCAAAATTAAGGTCACCATCGGCATCTGCACTTTTCTGGATTGGGGTGACCCCTTTGAGGCCGGTGACTTTTTCTATGTCTTGCACCGTGATAAATTTGGCGAATTGATAGGAGTAGGCCAACGCCATCAAACACAAGCTGCCAAGCAGAAATATCGCCGCCAGAATTGAGGTTTTTTCTGAAATTCATCACAACCTCCCCTCAGATATCGTCTAATCCAGCCGCCACTTGTTCGGGCGACCAGAGTCGCACTCCATCTCCGGATTTGAATTGGCTGATTCTTCGAACCACGATCCGAAGGCTGTTGTCGTTAATTCTGCGCTCTCCATGTTACACCACAACCAACCCACAGGCGAATGAAGCAATGTGTGCTGACTTTTCCAATCGCACATCGGCCACAAGGATCTGCGATTTGGACACTGCAACCGACGACAAGTCCCGGAATGCTGGCAGAGCCGAAGCAATTGCTGTTTTGACCCTGAAGGGGTCCAGCAACTATAGTCCAGGGCTCACGCCCTGGATTACAGCTATGCCGCTCCTTTCGGTGTTTGTCGATGTCTGTACCGCAACACTGGGGTGGATTTGCTTGACTCGTACCCATTCCTCGTCTGTAATCAATGATAGTCTGAGCAGGGAGCGAACGCTCGACCTACTTGGGGGGATTGGCGGAGAGATGTTCAGACGACGCCATCCCTTTTTCCGGCTCGCAATAAGGAGGCAGGTTATGAAGCAGTCGAAAATGTGCACGCTAACCCTAACGGCTCTGCTGCTGTCGTTCACCCTTGTCTCAGCGGCTTGCGCCCCCGGCAGGCAGGTAGCCCAGCAGTTTCCGACTCTCAAGTATGAAAAATACAAGCTGCCGAACGGTCTGGAGGTCATCCTGAGCGAGGATCACCGGTTGCCGATGTCGGCGGTGGACCTTTGGTACCATGTGGGGCCGGTCAACGAGCGGCCAGGACGCACCGGCTTCGCCCACCTGTTCGAACATATGATGTTCCAGGGGTCCAAGCACGCCGGTGACCAGCCCTTCCAGGTGCTGGAGTCGGCGGGCGCAACCATGATAAACGGCACGACCGATTTCGACCGCACCAACTACTTCGAGACGGTGCCTTCCAACCAGCTCGAGTTGGCGCTCTGGTTGGAGAGCGACCGCATGGGCTGGCTTCTGGACAAGCTGGATCAGCGCAAGCTGACCACGCAACACGACGTGGTGCGCAATGAGCGCCGCCAGGGAGAGAATTCGCCCTACTATCTGATGGAAGAAGCCATGTTCCACCAGCTGTTCCCCAAGACGCATCCTTACTACGCCGATGTGATCGGTTCGCATGCGGACATTGAATCAGCCGAATTGGGCGATGTGCGCGACTTTTTCAAGCAATACTACACTCCCAACAATGCCAGCCTGGCCATCGTGGGCGATTTCGATCCAAAGACGATCAAATCGCTGGTCGAAAAATATTTCGGGCCGATTCCTGCAGGACCGCCGGTGCCCAAAGTCGAGGTTGTTACGGCGCCGATTACTGAGGAAAAGCGGGTCACGATCACGGACAAAGTGCAGTTGCCTCGCATCTACCTATCCTGGATTACCGCTCCAATCTACAAGCCTGGTGATGCCGAAGCCAACTTGCTGGCACACATCCTGGGCGGAGGCAAGTCCAGCCGTCTGTATAAAAAGATGGTATATGAAAAACAGATTGCACAGGATGTCAGTGCATCACAGCACTCGCTGATCTTGGGATCGATATTTCAGATCACTGCCACCGCCAGGGAAGGAGTAAAACCGGGAGATCTGGAGCAGGCAATTGATGCCGAGCCTCAGCGCCATCCAAAAGGATGGACCGAGCCCCGCGGAAATGGAGCGTGCGCGCAACACTCTCGAGACCGGCATCATCGAAGGTTTGCAGATGCTGGGGGGCTTCGGCGGTGTGGCTGACGTGCTCAACCAGTACAATCACTACCTGGGAGATCCGGGTTACCTGCCAAAGGACCTTGAGCGTTACGAAAGCGCTACTCCCGCAGCGGTGCGGCAGATGGCGGCGACCCTGACCAGGAACGCGCGCGTCGTTGTGTATGGCATTCCGGGTGAAAAAGTCATTCAGGATGTGCCCAGACGCCCCGAGCCTAAGGTGGCGGAGAAAAACCTGCTTGGAGGCCCCTCAGGCGATGAATGGCGCCAAAATCCGCCCCAACCGGCCAAGGCCGGTGCCACGACCTTGCCTGTGCCGGCACAACTCAAGTTGGCTAACGGGCTGACCGTGCTCTTGGTTGAACAACACAATTTGCCGGTATTTACCGCCGCTTTAGCCGTAGTGTCCGGCAGCGACGCCAATCCGATCGACAAGCCGGGATTGGCTTCATTTACTGCCTCCATGCTGACCGAAGGCACCCAGAAACGTACCTCGCTGCAGCTGGCGGATGACATCGCGCAGATCGGGGCCTCGTTCGATAGCACCTCCGCCTCTGATGCGAGCCTCCTTTCCGGCGGCGCGTTGACCAGGAATGCCGACAAACTCTTCGAGCTGCTTGCAGACGTCGCCATGAATCCTGCATTTCGCGACGAAGAGATCGAGCGCATACGCAAGCAGCGATTGACCACACTCCTGCAACAGGCAGACGATCCCGATATCCTGGCCACGCAGTATCTGTTGCGCGAGGTGTACGGCGAGAAGAATCCCTATGGCTTCCTGCAAACCGGTACTAGAGAGGCCACGGAAACCACTACCCGGGCTGATATGGTGAATTTCTATCAGAACGGCTATGGACCGCAAAATGCTGCCTTGCTCGTTGCCGGGGATATCACTCAAGACCAGCTGCGGGGATTGGTCGAGAAATACTTTGGCACGTGGACGGACCAGGCGAAAGCTTCGATGCCGCCGGCAGGATCCCCATTGCCTGCACGGCGAGTCGTCATTGTAGACAAGCCGGCATCACCGCAGAGTGTGCTGCGCATCGGGCAGGTTGGTTTAGCGCGCAACAATCCGGATTATGCGCCGGTCACAATCATGAACAGTATCCTCGGAGGGTTGTTTTCCAGCCGCATCAACCTGAACCTGCGCGAAGCACACGGCTACACCTATGGAGCATTCTCCGTTTTCGTTTTCCGCCGCGGGCCGGGCCCGTTCTTCGTCGGCACCATGGTCCGAACCGATGCGACCGCGCCTTCTGTCAAGGAGATCCTCGGCGAGCTGGATAAAATGCGCCGCACTCTGGTGAAGCCGGAGGAACTGGCGATGGCCAAGGAAACAGAGGTACGCGGGCTCACGGGCACGTTCGAGACGACCACCCAAACCGCAGGAGCCATGATGGGCTTGTTCGTCTACAAGCTACCCCTCGATTACTACAGCAAGTTGCCGCAGCAGTTCGCCGCAGTCGATGCTGCCGACGCGCAGCGCGTGGCACAGCAGTACCTGACACCTGAGAAAATGCTGGTTTTGGCGGTCGGCGACCGCGCCAGGATCGAGCCGGAGCTTAAGAAACTCAACGTGGGTCCGATCAAGGTGCTTGATGCCGAAGGCCGACCCGTCCTGGCCAAGCCGGCTAAGGCAAGAAAATAGCTGCGTGCAGCCGGTTGCGGGTGAACGCCAGTGAGAATCCGCGTTCATCCGCATTACCATTTGTACCGGATGCCGAGTTGCAGGCTGCGAGGAGTCTCGAACCGCAGGGGAACACGCCAGTATTGGGTCGGAGCCGTTACCGAAGTTTCCTCCAGGGCATGGGACTGGTTCGTGAGATTGAAGATGTCGAGCATCGCAACCAGCCTGCCGCGCCGCAGCGAAAAATCCCTATAAGCACGAATGTCGGCTGTGGCCGAATATCTGGTCCTGGGTCCTGTGAAAGATCCGCTCACTCCGGATCCGCGCTGTTCTGTCAACACACCGACGATTCCTTGATTGAGACCTTTGATCGGCAAATAACGGCCAAAGGGCAACCCGTCCTGATAACTGAAAATCAAGGAACAACGCATTTTCCAGATGAGCTCAGAGGCAGCCCAGAGCCGCCCGAGAGTGCCTCGATCGAAATAGGTGCTGCCTCGGGCCAGAATCGCTTTGTTCGGATCATCGAAGATTCCCTGGTAGGAATTTGTATCATTCTGGTCTGCATCATTGCCGGGAGCGGTCGAAGCGACGGCACGGAAGCGCGTCATGGTGCCTTGCGCCTGGAATCTGCGGGTGGAGTAGCTGAGCTTCAGCTCGAACCCTTGCGCATAGGCCCTTAAGCCGTCGGGATTGGTCAGAAGATAACGATCCTGACCCAGCGTCTCCGGCTTTTGGTTGAACACGGTGATGAACCCGTCATCTGCGGTGCCGACCTCGCCATCGGGCCCGGGATCCGCTACCCGCACCGGTGTATAGGAGGAAAATGGTACGCCCTCATTAACCAAAGAGATCAGTCGATGCTCGCTCCGATGAAATCCGAAAAACTGTAGGCTGATTCCTCTCGTTCCTCCGACCGTGAATCCCAACGTGCTCTCGGTGGTCCTTGGATTCATCAGGCTCGGGTCCATTCTCGTGTACGACGGGCCGGAGACCTTGAGAATCTGGCGGCTTTCACCCGCCTGAAATTGCAGATCACCATTGGTATCGGACCAGGAGTAGAAGCGTACACCAAGGCCATCGGTATTGACGGCGGTCCATGTGCTCGTCAGGGGCTGATCGTTGATCTGTGCTACTCCAGCACGCAGCACGAGCCTGCCACCGTTCAGAACCCGATAGGCGGCTCCAATCCTGCCCGCAAGATTTGTCCAGCGTAAGGTATTTGCGGACTGTCCGCGTTTCAGCTGATTACTCCCTTGGGAGGAATCGATGGAAATGCCGAGGGTCAAGGTCAGGCGGGCGAGCGAAAAGCTATCGGATGCGTACCATTCGATCTGGTTGATCCGATCTCGTGTTTGTAACGGAACATCCAGCAGCCGCACCGAGTTCGGTACGCCCTCAAAAAACAGGAGATTCACACCGTCAACTGCTGCATACCGTTGCGTAAGAGACATCCATCGAACGCTTGTTCCTATAGATACGCTGTGATCGGAGTGCCCTAAGCCTTTACGCACTGTCGAGTAAACCGCGGTTCCCTCCGTCGAGCCGGAACTCCCTGAGACTGCCAGTGGCGCCCGGCCCCGCATCGTATTGTTCAGCATCGCAATCATGGCCCATGGGGAGTGGGAGT
>CAVTZY010000052.1:0-29891 GCA_963739235.1 Terriglobia bacterium
AGTGGAGGGGCCTGAGGCAGTCTGTCGTAACTCAACTACTGTCGGTCGGCTTTCCCAGACTGATCCACAGCAGCCGAACCAGAGTTACTGGTTCCATTGCCTTGTGGCTTCCACGATGGAGGTAGCGATTGCGATAGAGTTGCTCCAGGGTCAACGTCAAAAGGATGATCAGCCAGTTGATTAAGAGACTGTTGGGATGATGGTGACAGATGTGTTCTAAGCCATATCGATTCTTGCCGTCGTTGAAGCCTTGGTTTTCAATCTCCCACCGGCTCTTCGCCATGCGGTAAAGAGCTTGGCTCCCGGCTTCTGAATTGGACCAGTCGGTCAGCCAGTAGGCTTCAACCACGGTACCATCCGGCTTATGTTGCCGGTAGCGGATCACGCGGACCGTTTCCCAGCGGAGGGTGTCCCAGGGATCAAAATCGTCGGCATCCCAAATCTCGATCCAATCACGACCGTCCCGAAATGTCCGATCCCGCGGCTTGGAGGCGAAGCGTCGCTGGGCCGCCTCGTATAACTCCGGCAGGTTCCCCTTCAACCGCGCAACCACTTTCAGTCCCGCATCTCCCGCCGCATGCAGAAATGGCGCCGTGGCAAACTCTCCGTCGGCGACGGCGTAATCTGCAAACCGAACACCGAGATTACTCACGGTCCGCCGCAGAAGTCTCTGTCCACCCGCATACTCGCTGTCACCTGGACCATAGGGTTCCACATCCAACGGAAGCGACAACCCGGTCCCTACTACGCTGACCATCACGATCTTGTGGTGATACCCTACGATCTCCTTCTTTTTGTTTCGTACCGGGCGACAGCCTGCGCACTTGTGGTCCTGACTCCGTCCCATTCCCGATCCGTCGAACGCCAGACCAATCCATCGGCTGTCCTGAAACGCCTTGTTCCGCTTCGCTTTCTTAACCACTCCCACCGTCGCCTCGCGCAAACGGTCAACGTCCAGGCGCTCGGTGAGGTACGCCAGCACATCGTCTCCAAACGACACACGAACACCCATGACCTGCCGCGCTGGCGACCGGACCAAAGCCTCCACGCCCAAAAAACTCACCTCTCGTAGTAACCGTGCGGCAAGAAGAGCCCGCAGCAAGATTGCCGCAGGAATCTGAGGGCGCACTCTTCCGTCCCCCGGAGAACGGAAATACGACCTCACTTCCGCATACCGGGCCGCATACTTAAAGAACTGTCGTACCCCCAGGCGGGTCAAATCAGCCGCTGCTTCCGCGCCAGAACCAGAAGCTGGGCATTGGCCGCCAAAACTTCACGAACGGCATCCTGGTACTTCCGCCCCGCCTCCACGCGCCTCTGCACATCCTCGACCAAATGCTTCGGGATGTGCTGAACATGCTTCTTGCCATCGGCCATGAAGGTTAGGGACCAGAGCGGGTGTCCCTCCCCCTCGGCACAGTGGCAGTTCGGCTTTCTACAACGCGAATGGCGAATGGATAGCGAACCGGGGAGAAGTTCGTCGGGGATCTGAAACTGGCGGATCAAGTCGTACTTGCGTTGACGGATTCGAGCCGCCTCGGGTCCTTTCGGTTGAGTTTTCATACTAGATGTAATATTACATCTAGACAAGACAAAAAGTAAAGCCCAAAAATGAATGCGAAAATAGGAGAGGATTAGCGGATCAAAGTGGAGGGATCGAAATCAGCGAATCAGTTAGGTTCCGGCGTGACCGCCACTGCCAGCGTTCCGAAACGGCTGACCAGGCGCTCGGTTCTGACTTCCGAATTCTAAATTCTGTATTCTGAATTCTGTATTCTTCGTTTAGTTGTACACGTAGATCTTGCTGAAAATGAGCACCTGCCGCGAGTCCACGGCCCTGCCGTTCTGGCTGGCCGGCCTCCAGACGGCGGAATTGATCATTTCCGTGAAATCGCTGAGCAGGGAATCATCAGCAGGGTATTCAAGGATACCCTGCACCGTAGCACTCCCGTTGCGATCGACCATACTCAACACGGAAACCGTGTCGTCATGAGCCGTTTTCGACGCACTTTGGCCCAGCTTATCCAGATACAGATCGTTGATTTTGGCTTCGCTCGATCTGACCGGTTTTTTTTGCGATTCCGGCATCCCAAGCGCTCTTTGCACGCCTAATGCCAGGCGCTGGGAGGGTTGGGTATTGGGCCAGTCCACGCGTGTCGGAATTTCATCCGCAAGACTCAAGTAAAGCGGATTCATGGCTGAATAAATGGCGATAAAAAAAACTATCGTGGCCATCGCTCCCATCAGCCGGGTCAGATACCATATTCCATCGGTGGTTTTGATCCTCGACCACCGGTACTCCATGGCTGACTGCAGGCTAGTTCGCCACGATGCGCTGCGGGCCCGACTGATCTTCAAATTGACGAGGTCCCCGAGGTAATCCGGAGCTTTAACCGGCTCCATACCCTTAAGTACCGCTTGCAGCTTCCTGAGGCGCGTAAATTCATGGTCGCAGCACGGACAATCTTTAAGATGCTGCGAGACCTCGGACGCGAGGTTTTCCTCGAGCATGTCGTCGATGAACCAGGACAACCGGCCAAGCACCTTCTCACATCTCATGTTGATCCTCCGGCCTATTCATTCCAGAGTTCCGTTGAGACGACGCTTAAGCTCTTCGCGTCCGCGCGCGATGCGCGACTTTACCGTGCCGAGCGACACCTGCAGCAACTCGCTTATCTCTTCGTAAGATAGACCTTCCACATCTCTCATGATTACGACGACTCGTTGTTGAACCGGCAGGCGCCGAAGCGTGCTCTCGATCTCTCGACGTTTTTCCTCCAACATCAGGGACGCTTCCGGTGTGTTGCCGGCTGATTCCAGAGATTCCGCCAGGGTACGATTGTCATCTTTGCTTAAGTGCTCATCCAGCGAAACCGTCCCGCGCCGCCGCAGGCGATTCCACCAGCGGCATCGGTTCGAGGCACGGTTGATCGCGATTCTGTAAATCCAGGTTTTGAGCGAAGCTTCCCCACGAAAGCGATTGAGTTTCTGGAATATCGCGAAAAAAACCTCCTGGGTCACATCGAGAGCCTCCTCCCGATCCCCCAGAATCCGGCAAGTCAGGTTAAAAACCATGGATTGGTAACGCTGAAAAATCTCCTCAAACACCACCTCCACCTGCGCGTGGCTCAGTTCCCGATCCAGCTCAACGCTGGTCTTGTCAAATCTATCGAGCGCTAGCTCGTCCGGAAAACCCGTATCCATGCGACCTTCCGCCACACTATGGGTTTCGCGCCAGATGTGCCTCTTCTACTGTTAATAGACATCGACTGGCAGCGAAAAGTTTCCTAAATCTTCAGTAGCCTGCCCCGGTCCCGGCCCCGCCGGGTTCCAGGAGCCGGTCAAACTCTGTGGGGGTCATTTTCTGAACTTTCTCTAAATAGCTTGATAAAGCCATCAATTTCAATAACTTAGATTCTTTTGGAGTTAAGGCGAGCGCGGTCTCGAAGCGCTCTTGCACCTCTGCCGTACTGGTCCCCACAGGGGCTTTTTGAAGCAGTGCTTGCTCTACGACGTAGGCAACAATGTCATAGGAGTAGGCTCTTGCGATCCCATAGATCAGGAGAAAAAACAGGATCAAAAAGCACAGCACCGCGACGCGTCGCCCAAAGGTAGTCTTCATTTGCCCCTTCCCAGTATACCAGATTGGTGCGCGTTTCGTTCCTCGACTTGTGCTATAATCCGCTGGTTTTTGATCTCCGCTTTCATGTCTATGAATTGTCCAAAATGCCAGAGTACTGAGATCGACAGCGGCGGATTCTGCCTGGTTTGCGGTCTCCGTGCTTTTGTTCCCGAGGAGCTCCCGCAGAGGGAAGCTGCAGGTCGGCTTCAACCCATCCCGCCAGATGCCGCTGCGTCGGCACCGCAGGCGGAACTTCCGGAATGGCGTCAGGAACTGTCACGGCGCCTGCAAGAGATCAAGTTGAGACGCGAGGGAGGCGAGGTGAATCCTGGGGCAGCCGGGCCCCCGGTTCGGCCGGAGACCGTTGCAATGCCGCAGCCCTACGTCGACACTTCCGAATCCGATCCCCCCAGGCCGTCCAGTTCCAGAAGACCGCGCCGCGCCCCTCGTGTTGTGGATCGTGACCTGTCCCAGGCGACCCCACCCGCCCCGGAGCCTGATGGGTCCTCTCCTTTTCCGAATGTTCCGGCCGATCCGGAGCCTCAAACCGTTCAGCAACTGCGCCCAGCGCAACCGGCCGGGGACATCGTGATTCGCCCATCGATCGAGCAGGTGGAAGCCAGCCGCCAACAATACACTCAGGAATTAATCGACACCGTCGTGGCCAAACTCGCAGTCCGGGAGCATTTCTCTGCACCGGCGCAGGATCCTAAACCGGAACCGAAGCCTGGGACCCTATCGGTTCCAAAGAAAGAACCTAAACCGGAGCGGGATCCGGTGCCCATCCCCAGAGCCAGGCTGGAAACGAAACCAGAGCGACCATCTGCACCTATTCCGGAGTCCAAGGTTGAGGAAAGACCAGAGCGACCCCCGGTGCCCATCCCGAAACCCAAGCAGGAGGCAAAGGCGGAACGTACTGCGGAGCCGAAGCTTGTGCCGAAACCTGTACCCAAGCCGGAACCGACGCCCAAAGTCGAGCCCCAACCTTTCCCCGGGGCCGAGCGGGATATCGAAGTCAATTTGGCGCCTTTGGGCGAACCTCACGATGCCAAGCTCATCCTCCTCTCGCGCACTCTCGCAGGACTGGTGGATCTCATCATCATCATCATCTGCGCCGGGCTCATGATTGTCACCGTGGACATTCTGGAGGGCATCGATACATTCGATACCGTGAGCAAGGTCCACTATGGGTTGTTATTCCTGGTAATGTATTTCGTCTATTCGGTTTTTTTTCTGGGTATGGCCGGCCAGACGATCGGCATGATGCTCACGGATTTGCGGCTGACGGGCGCATCGATCAGGAGGCCTGATGTCAGCCAGATCCTTGTGCGGTGTTGCGCCTTCCTGTTCGGCCTGGCATTTGCAGGGCTAGGCCTCGTATGGGGATGTTTTGACCGTCAGGCGAGATGCCTGCATGATCTGCTGTCTCGGACCCGCGTGGTGAGAACCTCGCTGGATTGAAAGCGCAATTCGCACACCTTCAAGTTCAGCGTTCGCTGAATTTTTCGGCATACGATTCAGGCAAACCCACAATCAGGCGCACGTTGGTTCCGCTCCGCCGGATCGAGCGATATTCACCCCCTGAGACCAATCCGAATCCACTTTCGGACTCTCCGATCTTACGCCCCTGGGGATACTTCTTTTGGAGCCAGGCTGTCAGCGCTCCGTAAAAGCGATCTGCCGACGATTGGTCGTCCCATGTACTTTCGAAGAAAACGGCGCTCTTGCTCCCCCCATTTTCTTCCACCAGGATGATCTGATCGCCCCCCCAACCTTCGGCAGCGCTTTTTGCCGACTCCTCGGAAAGGTTCAGTTTGAGAAGGAGGTAAAGCGCAAACTCGCCCATCACATTCCTGTAGGTTACCTTCCAGGACTGTCCCAGCCGGGTAACGGGATCTTCGATCGTTACCGGCTTGGGATTGTCGTGTTGAACCAGATATTTTTCAGGATGAATGATCTGTTCGGTGGAGGACGGGAGGTCGGCATACATTTTGTCGACTACAGACCAGGGCTCGCTGTGGGCGCGGGCCTTTTGCATGAAGGCGGTACCATAGCTATACGGGAAAACCAGAGTTTCCTTGATGAAATCCGGGGCGCTCTTGAGCACTTCGAACTGATTGTTCATCAACGATAGCTGGCTGCGCATGATGAAGACCAAGTCCGGCAGCTGAAGATAGTTTCTGCCGGCAGGCTCGAGGAGATAGTCGAGCATGACCGCTGTGGCATCCCCTTCCGCGATCGCCTGATGCGCAAGGGCGAGGTCGCCGTTGTGCAGTTTGCGATCACGTTTTGCCAGGGCGGCGAGATCGAAGTACTGATCCTGGAGCGCGTGAGTCAGTTCGTGGACCATCGCCGGCTTCTGTTCATCGGGCGAGAGCCATCCTGCAATGAAAAAGGCCTTTTTCTCCGCGTCGTAATATCCGCCGATTTGCTCGGTCAGGAGCTTGAGCATAAAACCGACGTATTCCATCTCGGGCGGAATCAATCCGAGCTTTTGCAGCAGTACCCCCTCGCTCTTTAAATCATCCTTTTCATAGTTCGCGCTGACTTGCTCAATCAGAAACCGGGAGATTTCCTCCCGACTCTTGATGCCTTTTTGAATGGCCGCCTTTGGGGCCAGTCCCCGCAGGCGGGAGATCACCGGCATAAGCTCATCGGCGAGCGCCAGCAGTTTCTCCGACTGCGCGGCCTCCTGGAAGACAGCGCGGGCACTTCCCCCGAGCAAGAGGAATAGGACTAGCACCAAGCACCAGGGGAACCGCCACTGAAGAATCCGCATGGATCGCACCTTTCAGGATGAGCAGATTAGTAAAGGAAGATGATATTAGCTGGTGTTAAGGCAGTCAATCCCGAGTCTAAATGGGCCTCGGCGCCCGACGATTTCCTTGACGCTTTGGTTGCCAGACTGATATCTTCGTGATGATTCTTCGCTCATTTGGGTGATGAAGAGTGTGCCTTCCCGAGCCGGATAAGCCGGCGGTGAGAGGAGGCATGTTGATTCTTCGGGTCGAATTCCGTGCAAGGGATGCTCAAGCTAATCTGCGCTTTGCTCTGTTTGGCAGCCCCCGCGGGTCAGGCGAATATCGCTCCCTCCGCGACGGCGATCGACTGGGCATTCGCCCGCATGTACAACTGCGACTTCGCCGGGGCCCACACCTTACTCGAAGAACAGATCCGCAAGCATCCCGATGATCCTCTGCTTTATTCCGTCCGCGCCGCGGCCTTCCTCTATTCTGAGTTTCAGCGCCTGAAGATACTCGAGGCGGATTTTTTCGCCAACGACGATAAGATCACGGATCGTAAGAGACTCCAGCCAGATCCCGCGGTTCGTGCCGAATTGTTCAAGATGACCGGTGAGGCGAGGAAAAAAGCCGGCGCGCGCCTGGCCGTTGCCCCGGATGATCGCGACGCGATGTTTGCCATGTGCATGGCCTCGGGCGTGGAAACTGACTACACCAGCCTGGTCGAGAAAAAGTATATAAGAAGCTACTCCTTATCTAAAGAAACGCAACAATATGCCCGCAAGCTGCTGGCCTTGAATCCCCCCTGCTACGATGCCTATCTGACGCTTGGATCCGCGGAGTATGTCGTCGGTAATCTCAATTTCTTTTTTCGACTTTTTATCCGCTTCGACCAGATCGAAGGGAACAAGCAGAAAGCAATCGAAGAACTGAAGAGAGTGGTTGATAATGGCCGATATTTCCCGACGTTCGCCAAGATCCTGCTGTCGGTGATTTATCTGAGAGAGAATCAACCCCAAAAAGCGCTGGTGTTGCTCAGGGAAATGGAGCGTGATTTCCCGGAGAATCCGCTGTTCCGGCAGGAAATTCTCCATATTACTGAAAAAACGCGCCGGGGCCAGCCGCCAGCAAATCCGGCCCGATAACCATGTTTACGTGTTAATTCCTCCTGCCCTTATAGCCACTGGTGTTCTCTGTACCAGGAGAGTGTTTCACGGATTCCCCGTTCGAGGGAATATTGCGGGCGAAAGTCCAACTCATCGCGCAGGCGCTGCGACGAGCAGACCCATGCCTTCTGGAGGAACTCCCGGACCTTTTGCGAATTGAGCAGCCAGGTCTTCCCCGTGATTTTGGAGCCGAAATCTCCGATCGCCCCGATGCTCTTGGCAAGAGGGATTGGCAGACAAATGCTCCTTGGTTCGCGATTCATTGCGTGTCCGATGGCCAAAGCCACACTGGTCCAGGTTTGAGTGCAGCCATCTTCCACAAGATAGGCTTTCCCCGCCGCCCGGTCACTGCAGAGAACCGACACAACCGCCTCGGCCAAATCCTTTACATAGATCAGGGAGACATGGCGTACCTCCCGGCCGAGGAGCAGCATGAATCCGCGCCGTACCAATTTGAAGTAGATCAGGAATCCGTCATCGCGCGGGCCGTAAACCGCCGGTGGCATCACGATGCCGATGGGTAATTCACGCATGAAGGATTCTGCCAGGCGCTGGGACGCGAGTTTGCTCTCGCCGTAATCGCTGACCGGATGAGGGGTGGATTCTTCCGTTAGAGAGCGGTCGTCCGTGGATGGTCCGAGTGCAGCCAGGCTGCTGATGTGCACAATTTTTGAGATTTGGTTTTTGCGCCGGCTGCAGGCGGCATATAGATTGCGGGAGCCGCCCTCGTTGATCCTGAAGTACTCGCTGCGTGATGGCGCTTGAGTGACTCCGGCGCAATGCACAACCGCGTCGATGCCCTCGAGGGCCGGTTCCAGAGTCGCCGCGTCAGTGACGTCACCCCTTGCCAGCTCGGCAGCTGTCGGCCGGATGAAATCGAGACGGCTGGTTGGGCGCACCAGGCAACGCACGGCAAGACCATGCGCCCGCAAGGCCTGCACGATATGGCCGCCTACAAATCCGGAAGCGCCGGTGACGAGAACTCTTTGCATCAAATGGGAAGATCTGGAATTGGGCTACTCGTTTACCGAACGATCGTAGCATCCGACCCCACAGGGGATGACCCCCACTCTTTTCCCGACCAACTCGAATTTGGCGAGCGCCCGGTCAATCTGGTCGAAGGAATGCGTGGCCATGAGGCTGACGCGCAACAGCGCTTGGCCAACTTCAACTCCCGGATATACCACAGGATTGACAAAAATGCCTTCCTCCTGCAGCGCGAGAGACATCCGGAGGCATTTCAAGTCGTCACCTACGATCACCGGAAGTATGGGAGTCGCAGTTCTACCCAAGTCAAAACCCATCGCTTTGAGGCCGCCAGTCAACCGGTGCGTGTTGTCCCAGAGTTGTTGGAGCCGTTCCGGCTCTGCCTGAATGATGTCGAGCGCCGCCATAACCGCCGCCACATTTGCCGGAGTTGGGCTCGCGCTGAAGATCAGCGACCTGGAGTTGTGCTTGAGGTAGTGAATGGTGGCCCGATCGGAAGCAACAAATCCTCCCTGTGAGGCTAGCGACTTGCTGAAGGTGCCCATGATCAGTTCCACCTTGTCGGTAAGCCCGAAGTGGGAGGCTGTTCCCCTGCCGTTCTCTCCAATCACCCCAATGGCGTGGGCGTCATCGATCATGATCATGGCGTTGTACTTCTCAGCCAGGTTTACGATCGAGGGCAGGTCTATAATGTCCCCGTCCATGCTGAAGACGCCGTCCGCTACAATCAGCTTCCCTCTCTCGTGGGGGATCGGTTTTAGTATGTCTTCCAGCGCCTTCATGTCGTTGTGCCTGAAGCGCAGGGTCTTGCCAAAACTCAGGCGAGCCCCGTCGACGATGCTGGCATGATTCAGCTTGTCGAGCAGAACGAAGTCGTCACGCCCGACCAGCGCAGAGATAACTCCCTGGTTGACCTGAAAGCCGGTGGAGTAAAGAAGCGCTGCCTCCTTACCTATAAAAGAGGCGATCTTCTCCTCGCATTCGATGTGTATGTCGAGCGTTCCGTTGAGAAATCGGGAGCCCGCGCAAGCAGTCCCGTATTTCTGCAGTGCCTGCGCAGCGGCTTCTTTAACCTTGGGGTGATTCGTCAGACCCATGTAACTGTTCGATCCGAACATCAGGAGTTTCCGCCCGTCCACGATGACTTCGGTATCCTGCTCGGATTGAATCGCCCTGAAGAACTGATACAAACCCAAGGACATCAGCCTTTCGGCATCCTTATAATTCCTTATCCGCTCTTTGATTAAGTTCGAGTTCTTCATCTTCACTCCAGGCACCCGAAAACTTCTGCCCCTAATCTACCTCGCGCAAATATAATTCGCCATCCTATACCCTGCGAGGATTCCTGCAAAACAGAATTTTCTGGCGATTCAAGAGAAATTTAGCGGCCAGATCCAGTGCCGTTACCCATTTCCCGCCGCTACGCGGCCAAATTCTGAGAAATGAGGATGGCTCCGGCCAAGCTTGAAGGCAAGGAAAATCTTCATCGATTCGTTCGCACGTGTCTGGAGGCGCTGCCGTCTGGCTGTCCCAACCTGACTTCCGATGCGCCGCAAGGACAACCCGCTCGAGAATGAAGAATCGCGACCTCCCTCCGAGGGGGTGGTTCGTCCTGAGTGCCGACTGGGTGATATAGCTGCTAAGCTATTGCGTGATCAAACCTTATATGTTTTTTGAGTTTGGATCAGCCCGTTCTTTTTGAATTGATTTTCAACAAACCAAAGTGTACATTTCCCATTTCATGTCCCCGACATGTGAGGGTGGGTCTTCCCATGAACAATCTCGTGCCAGTACTGGTAATGGCGCTACTTGTAGGCGGCATTGCCGGGATGTTCATTGCTGCCTCAATTTTTCTAGGTCCGAAAAAGCGTTCCGGCGTCAAGGATGAGCCTTTCGAATGCGGAATTCCCTCAGAAGGAATGAGTCGATCTCCTGTGCCCGTCCGGTTTTACCTGATGGCCCTGCTCTTCATTCTTTTCGATGTGGAGCTCGCCTTCTTGTTTCCTTGGGCCGTGGTATACCGTAAATTGGGGTTGTTCGGATTCGTCGAGATGTTGGTCTTCTTCCTGGTGGTGGGTGTCGGTTTTGTATATGCATGGAAGACGGGTGCACTGGAATGGGACTAGAAAATCCCCCTGAGACTCCGCAGAACCTCCCCAAGTCCCTAGAGCTCCTTGCCGCGAACTTCCCGGAGGAGATTTGTGACGCCGTGTTCTCGCACGGGGACGCCACGGCGGTGGCCGCACCCATCGCGCTGCGCAGAATCATGGAATTTCTCAAGAACGACTCCCGGTTGCTTTTCAACGTGCTCCTGGACGTCACCACGGTCGACTACCTCGGCCACGAGCCAAGATTTGAGGTTGTCTACCACCTGCTCTCCTTGCCCTTCAACCAACGGTTGCGCATCAAGGTACGGCTGTCCGGAGAGAAGCCCGCCGTCGATTCCATGACTGCTCTTTGGGAGAGCGCAAACTGGCTTGAACGTGAAGTTTGGGACATGTTTGGCATCGAGTTCCCGGGACATCCGGATCTTAAGCGCATCCTCTTGTACCCGGAATTCGAGGGGCATCCCTTGCGCAAGGATTATCCGATCCGCAAGCGGCAGCCGCTGATAGGGCCGAAGAACTGAGGTTGCAGTGTCCGAAAACGAGCTTATTACACTCACGATTGATGGGCAAACCGTCCAGGCGGCCAAGAACACCACCGTTCTGCAGGCGGCAAAGTCGGTCGGCATCGAAATTCCGCACTACTGTTATCATCCCGGCCTATCGATAGTCGGCAATTGCAGAATGTGCCTGGTTGAGATCGAGAAGATACCTAAGCTCCAGCCATCCTGTGCCACGCCGGTTGCCCAAGGCATGGTTGTCCGAACCCGCACGCCGGAGGCGCTCCGCAATCGGCAGTCCGTTCTGGAGTTTCTGCTGCTCAATCACCCGCTGGATTGTCCTGTCTGCGACCAGTCGGGTGAGTGCGAGCTGCAGAACTACTACATGGACCATGGCTGCTACGATCCGCGATTTAATGAAAACAAGACGAAGCGCAAGAAGGCATGGCCGATCGGGCCCAGGGTCATTCTCGACCAGGAACGGTGCATCCTCTGTACCCGCTGTGTGCGCTTTACCCAGGAGATCTCCAAAACCGGCGAATTGGCCGTTCACGAGCGGGGGCATTTGAGCGAGATTGCGACATTCCCCGGGGAGGAGTTGAACAATCCCTATTCAGGCAATGTCGTGGATATTTGTCCCGTGGGCGCTTTGACGGATCGCGACTTCCGCTTTCAGTGCCGTGTGTGGTTTTTAGGAAGCACCAACTCCATTTGTCCGGGATGCAGTCGTGGCTGCAATATCGAGATCCATTACAACGAGCGCTTCAACCCTCGCTATCATGACCGACGGGTCCATCGCCTTAAGCCGCGATTCAACCCGAATGTCAACCAGTACTGGATGTGCGATGAAGGCCGGTACTCCTACCACGAGATTGATGCTCCGGAACGGATCCTCGTTCCTGCCGTGAGGGAGGACGGGACCTACAGACCTGCGGACTGGGACGAGGCGATCAAGCTGGCCGCGGCCGGATTGAGAAAGGTACTGGAGCAACACGGTCCCCAGGCCGTGGCGGTACTTGCCTCGCCGCAGATGACCAATGAGGAACTCTACCAGTTCCGTCATCTCTTCCACGCGAACTTTAACGCAGGCTATATGGAGTATCGCATGCCGTCGCATGAGGCGGTCTATGCCGATGATTTCCTGGTGACGGCGGATAAGAATCCGAATACCAGGGGAGCCGAGGTCTTAGGCTTGCGCGGTCCGGGAAGCGATGAGTTGCTCAGAGCATGCGCCGAAGGCCGGATTCGCTTTCTTTACATTTGCCATCACGATCTGACGCGCGGCTACGATGCCGATCTTGTTGGGAAAGCCCTGGAAAAGTTGGATCTCGTCGTCTTTCAAGGCTCTTTCCAGCATGCTACGGCCGGCCTGGCCGGCATCCAGCTCCCTGCTGCTGTGTACGCCGAGAAGACAGGGACTTTTACCAATATCCAGGGGAGGGTCCAGCGCATCCATGCTGCGATCCCGCCGCTGGAACAGGCACTGCCGGACCTCGCAATTTGCGCTCGACTGGCAGCGGCACTCGGAGTTGCATTGCCTGCGGAATCCGCGGAGCAGGTGTTCAGTGAAATCGCTGTGCACGTGGAGGCCTTCGCCGGCATGGATTACGAGACCATCGGCGATCTGGGTCAAATGCTCAAATTGGGGTAAACGGTCCTATGTGGCTTGATATTCTCATCGTTTTGATCAAAGCCATCTTTTTTGTTTCCTGCGTGCTGACACTCACGTCTCTGCTTACCTGGATGGAGAGGAAGCAGTCGGCGGTGATGCAGGACCGCCTGGGCGCAAATCGGGCGCCCATCCTGGGAATCCGTGCCTTCGGGCTGCCCCACATCCTCGCCGATGCCCTGAAAATGTTTTTCAAGGAAGACTATGTTCCCCCAGGGGGCGAAAAAGCGCTGCACACGGCGGCCCCCTTCATAGCCTTGTTCTTTGCCTTGATGAGCTTTGTCGGCCATCCCATTCGGCAATTCCATCCACGTTGCCGGGCGCACCATTGAGCTGCAGATCTTCCCATTCAATGCCGGACTGTTGTTTGTTCTTGCGATGATGTCGATGGGAATCTACGGCACCTTTCTTGCGGGGTTCTCATCCAACAACAAATTTGCATTTATGGGAGGACTGCGCGCTTCCAGCCAGATGATCAGCTACGAGATCACCATGGGCGCCACGCTCGTAGGATTGCTCATGATTTTCGGTACGCTGGATCTTGCCGAACTGAATCGGGCGCAAGGAGCGCTTCTGTGGGGGTGGCTGCCGACTTGGGGCATCTTCCTTCAGCCTCTGGGTTTTGTGCTCTTTCTGGTTGCCGCATTCGCCGAAACGAAAAGGGTGCCGTTCGATATGCCGGAAGGCGAATCCGAAATCATCGGTTACTTCCTCGAATACAGCAGCATGAAATTCGGCGCCTTTTTCATGACCGATTTCGTGGAAACCATTCTGGTTGCAGCTCTTCTGGCGACGCTGTTTTTCGGCGGCTGGCAAGTTCCCTACCTGCAGGCGGACGGATTTCATTTCCCCTGGAGCGCAACCCTGACCTTTTCGTCACTGGCGGTTACGATTTTGCAGATGTCGGCGTTCGCGTTCAAGGTGGTGTTCTTTTGCTGGTTTCTGCTGCTGATTCGCTGGACGCTGCCCCGGTTCCGCTATGACCAATTGATGCATTTGGGGTGGAAGATCTTGCTGCCTCTGTCTATACTGAACATCATGATCACGGGATTCGTGCTGGTTTTGCTCCAGCGCTGATATCGGCTATTGGAAATCAGCCGCCGCTGCCGCTGCCGCAATCGCGGGGAGCGGCGCAGTCAACCTCCGAACCCCGAGGCAAACGGGGAAACCTGACTCGAAGGATGATTGTATTGTCCGTCAGGCTGCTGGGTGGATGTGGATCTGGACCGTGGGGAGATCGGGTTCATCCGACTCCCGGCATTCAAATAACATTCAGAAAGGAAACCATTTTATGCGCTCGAAATTGTTCCTGTTGTTGCTGGTCGCAATGATCCTCCTGGGTGGAACGGCCGTGGCACAGGATAAAGTTCCCAAGCTTGAACTGTTTGGTGGTTTTTCCTACATGAGAACAGCTGGACACGGCAACATTAACGGCTGGAACGCACAGGCAGCCGTCGGCGTGAACAAGTGGATAGGATTTGCCGCCGATTTTGCTGGCCATTATCAGACCGAATCTATGGACGCCACCAGAAGCAGCGCCAGCCTCACGTCATTTATGGTCGGGCCGCAGCTTTACGATCGTGCCGGAAGAGTCACCGGCTTTGCCCACGCCCTGTTTGGGGGCGCCCATGCAGGTGAAGGCCTCCAAATAGGCCATGGACCGGCCGCCAGCTCAGCTACTGATTTCAGCATAGCTTTCGGCGGTGGTATTGACGCCAATGTGAACGACCGGATCGCCGTGCGCCTGTTCCAGGCGGATTATCTCATGATCCGCGCCAACAACCCGGCAAGCAATCAGAGTGAAGGTCGCAACAATTTCCGCCTGTCCGTCGGCGTCGTGTTCAAGATTAAGTAATTGACTTAATTTGGAGCCGGAGAATCACCGCTTCTCCGGCCCCATGTTTTTCAGCCGGCCTCGATCATGCGGGACACCGCTTGTTTCAGCCGGTCGGTATCTGTCTCGTAGGATGTACTACCCTCTTCCGTGCCGGTCCGGATAGGCACTCCGAATTCAACCTTCAATTTGTGCAGGCGGATGCGCCTGCTGTCGCGCGCCCACACTTCGTGAGCGCCGCGGATGGCTACGGGAACCATCGCGGCGCCGATTTCGCGTGACAGGATGGCGGCACCTTTTTTGAAGGGGCCCAGTGTTCCGTCGAAAGAGCGCGCTCCTTCGGGGAAGATGCAGAGGATTCGGCCCTTGCGTAATCCGAAAGCTCCCAACTTCATTGCGCGCAACAAATGTGTGTCAGGATCCACAGGATAGATGTCCGCCACGTGCGCCAGCAGCCTCATCCAGCGACGGGCGAAGAGCTCGGCCGCGCCGACGAAGAAGATCCGCTTAAGAATTCGATAGGGCAGCGGAGCCATTACCACCAGCGCGTCGATGTAGCTCAGGTGATTGGGGCAGATCAGGAAGGGCCCCTCTCGGGGCAGGTTTTCCAGTCCACTTGCCTCCAGTCGAAACAGGATTTTGAATATCAGATAGAGCAGACGGATTGCCGCACATTTAATAAGGGTGAGGAATGCTCCGGAGAAGTGAGGCTTCAAGTCCTCCTCCTGATCCAGGGCTTCCTCAGAGAGGATGCTGCCCCAACCCTGTTTTAATGCGCCGCTGCTGACTGCATCCGACCCGGTCTGTTTCTGCAACGCCCGGATCAGGTCGCGTACGGTAAAGACCTCCACCGCGAACGCTTCAGGGAGCTCAAGACGGAGAGATTGCTCCAGGCTGGCCAAGAGTTCAACCCGCTCCATCGAATCGAATCCGAGGTCCAATTCCAAATTCATATCGAGGCTGATGGGTGTGTCCTTGCGATAAGTCTCCTGCAATGTGGATATGACCTCCTGACCGAAAGCCGACTCCACCAGTTCCTGGTCTTCGGCCGAAACCGCCGCTGCCGCGCCGGCAGCATCGACTCCCTTCAGCTCGCCGCTCTCGATCATCTGCTTGAGTTCGAGCCTTTTGACCTTGCGGGTAGTCGTGCGCGGCAGCGGTTCTCTCTGGATCTGGTAACTCATGAGCCGTTTGTATTGAGGCAGCTGGTGCGATAGCCGCGCAATTTCATCGCGCAAAATCTCCCGCGCGTTGGCGATCTTTTTAGCTTTCAGGGCATCAAAATCGGGGACAACGACGCCGTGCAATCGTTCCGCCCCCTCATGGCCGGGCTCGGCAATGCCCAAGACTGCAATCTCCTGAACATAGGGGCACTGTTCGTAGTGAGTCTCCAATTCATCCGGGTAGATGTTTTTGCCGTTGGGAAGGACGATAACCTCCTTCTTGCGTCCCGTGATGAAAAGATTGCCCTGTTCGTCCTGCCATCCCAGGTCTCCGGAAAGGAACCACCCATTGCGCATTACCTCTGCGGTTGCCTCTGGATTCTTATAGTAGCCTGTCATCACGATGGGGCCGCGGATTGCCACTTCGCCGATACCGCCCTGGCCCGGCTCCAATATTGCGATTTCCACTCCGGGCAGGGCGCGACCGACGGAGCCGATGACATTGTCCTCGACCGGTGTCACCGTCGCAGCCCCGGTGGTCTCTGTCAGACCATACCCCTGCAGGATTGTGAAGCCGAGATCATGGAATTCCCGCGCTACCTTCGGATCGAAAGCCGAGCCGCCGCTGGCGAACAACCTCATGCTTAAGCCAAAGGTGCGATGAATCCTGCCGAATAAGAGCCTGCCTGCATTGAGATGGAGGCGCTTAATGCAAAAGCGATTGAGGCTCAGCATGCCGCGGAAAAGCTTGCGCGCAAGCGGTCCCTTGTGCTCGAGCCCTTCCTGGATACGGCCATGAAAGAGATAAAAGAACTGCGGGACGGTTGCCAGAATGGTAATCCCTGCTTCCTGCAAAGCGGCCAGAATTTCGGAACGCTTCAGCGTGTCCGCAAAAACAACCTGGGCGCCCAAGTACAAAGGGAGCAGGAAATTCATCACGGAAGCAAAAACGTGCTGTAGCGGCAGAAGGCAGAGGAAAATGTCGTTCTCGTTGGCGCTGCGGATCGTCTGGAGCACCGCCGTGATCTCTCCCATGATGTTTTCCTGCGTGAGCATCACTCCTTTGGGGTGGCCTGTGGTTCCCGAGGTGTAGATGATTACCGCCACATCGGAGAGGTTGCTCGCGGGCATTTGGAGTGCGGGAGCCAGTTTATGCCCGATCTCGATCAGCCCGGCGAGTGAGCAGGAGCATTCAGCGGCACCGACAGGGTCAAAGCAGATGATCCGATCGCGCAGAGGGGAATCGTGCACTGCCTCCTTGAGTTTTGCCAGCTGGAGCCCGCTGACGAAGATCACCTGCGCTTGCGAATCATCCAGCAGGCGGCGCCATTCCTCCGGGGAGATCTGTGGATCGAGCGGCACGGCGGTTCCGCCTGCGAGGTAAATCCCCAGGTAGGCTACAACCCATTCCGGCCGGTTTTCCGACAGAATGGCCGCCCGCTCGTGCCGATTCAACCCCTGGGAGAGAAGGGCGGACGCTGCGTCCCGCACTTGCCGGTGCAGCTCACCGTAACTGATCTGGCGATATCCTGCCGGGATCTTCAGGCGAACCGCGATCCGATCGTGACGAAGCGCCGCGATCTCCTCGAAGTGCTCGTTGTATGTTTTTGCTTTTGGTTCAGCTCCCATCGACCCAGCATACGATACCCGGCTTGTGCCATACAAGTCAGACCTCGGAACGATAGCGAGCATCGGGAAATGGAATACTGAAAGACGAATGCAGAATACAGAGTGAACAGGGGAGATCAGACCCGGCGGGCACGGAGGACTAATGAGTCTTGGGCCAGTTCTTCGTACCGCCAATCAGGCGCGCGATTCCGGATTCTCAATTCCAGATTCTGGATTCTGCATTCTAAATTCTGAATTCTGTTGTCTTTTGACGATGGAGGACTGGTAATGCGCGGCGCCACGCGGTACACTTTCACCAAGTTTTTCCATCTCGAACTACGGGTGTCAATCAGTCCTGCGATGGCGGAGGGGTGTACTACTCTATGACAGAGCATCTTCCCGGTCCTGAACGCGAGGCAATCCTCCTGTATCTGCATCGGCTCGAGGACAGAATTGCGCGCCTCGAGGCCCATCTGGGCATATCGGCGTCCGTGCCCGGCCGCGAGCCGAATGGTGCGAGCCAGATTGTCGTCTCGCAAGTGGCGGCGGAGGACGAGGCTGAACTGGAACAGAGAATCGGCGAGTTTGGCCTGGCTTGGGCAGGCAGTATTGTGTTCCTTCTGGGCTTTGTCTTCCTGATGACCTTCACCCTGAATCAGGGCTACAGCCTGCTATCCGCGGCCATGGGGTATGCCGCCGCCTCGGGGATCTATCTTCTGGCGCGTGCGTGGCAGCGGAGCTTCTTTTACCTGGCACGCATCCTGATAAGCGCAAGCTTGCTGCTTGGGTATTACACGACCCTGCGGCTCCACTACTTCACCGCGAGTCCGCTGATCGGGAACAGGCAGATGGCATTCGCTCTGTTGCTGATATTCGCGGCCCTGCCCCTGCTCATTGCGTTGAAGATACAATCTCAGGCGCTTGCCGCCCTCCCGGTTTGCCTCGTTCTGATGGCGGCGCTATTGAGTGACCATCCACATGTGACGCTGGCCCTGGTAACCCTCCAAGCGATCCTGGCGGTTTATTTGGCCTTGCGCTATGACTGGTGGCGGCTCCTGAATCTGGCGATTTGTCTGGTCTATCTCACTCACATGCTGTGGCTGATCAACAATCCGGTGGCCGGTCACTCCATCCGGGCGATTGCTGCGGACCAGTACCCTCTGGTGTACACCTTTCTCTGCGCGGCCGTTTTTGCTGTGCCCACGCTTTTCTTCGACCGCGAGGCATCCGCGGATGTCGCCCGCATCGGTGTGGTATTCCTCAATTGCCTCGGCTGCTCAGCGGTCCTGTCGCTGGCGATTGTGGCGCTCCATCCCAAAGATCTCGCGCTGATTGCATTGGTAGCGTTCGGCATGCTGCTCGTCTGCTCAGCGGCGCAGTGGCTGAAAACTCACCTGCGGTTTGCCGCCAGCGTATATGCCTGTTTCAGCTACATAGCTCTGACCATCGCGATCTATGGATATGCCAGGCTACCCGAAGCATTCCTCTGGTTGGCGCTGCAGAGCTTTCTGGTCGTTTCGATGGCTCTCTGGTTCCGATCCCGGACTCTTGTAGTGGCCAATGCCGTGATTTACTTCGGCATACTCCTCACTTACTGGATAATTTCCCCCATATCGGATTGGGTCAACTTCAGTTTTGCATTTGTTGCACTGTTGAGTGCGCGAGTTATGAACTGGAAGAAGGAACGCTTGACGCTGCGCACCGACGGGCTGCGCAACACCTACCTCGGCGCTACCTTCCTGATGGTACTTTACGCTCTTTACCATGCCGTGCCCGCTTCCTACATAGCGCTTTCCTGGACACTGACTGCGGTTGGTTATTTTGTGCTGAGCCTGACGCTCAAGAATGTGAAATATCGTTGGATGTCACTCTTCAATCTGCTGGCGACGGTCGCTTATCTCTTCCTGGTGGACCTGGCCCGCCTAGATCCGAAATCCCGCGTTGTGGCTTTCCTGTTTCTCGGGCTGATGGCCGTGGGTATTTCACTTTTTTACACAAAACTTCGGCGCCGCGCCGCCAAGTAATCCCCGGCTGCCGGCTGTCGTCAGGGATCTGAGGTGTCGCTGGACCTGAGCGCTGTGGGACGCCCGGTGCCCACGGATAAGACCCGGGCTTTTCGTAGCTGCACCGTGATTTCAGCATTTTTCCCGACGACAAGATTTTCTTTGCTAAGCAAGGATTTATTGGATATGTTGTTACGCTAAATTTAACCATAGATCGGGTAGTCACTATGATCTCAGTCGAACCGGCGGTTTCGCGGCGCAGCGTCCTTAATTATTTTCTCAGTACGGGTGCCTTGGCCACGCTGGCCGCCATCTTATATCCCATCACAAAATTTATGATCCCGCCCCGGGTCGTCGAATCTTCCGCGTCAAGCGTGGTTGCCGCCAAAGTCGCGGAGATCAAGCCGAACGACGGCAAGATTTTCAAGTTCGGGAGCAAACCGGGCATTCTGATTCAGACGCCGACGGGAGAGTATCGCGCCTTCAGCGCGGTCTGCACTCACTTGGATTGCACTGTGCAATACCGCACGGATGAAAAGCTGATCTGGTGTGCCTGCCATAACGGGCGCTACGACCTGACGGGTAAAAACATCTCCGGTCCGCCGCCGCGGCCGCTGGAGGCATTTACGGTGAATGTGCGCGGCGATGAGATTGTGGTTTCGCGAGGATAGCGTGATGATAGCGCGGATAGCGAAGTGGGGAGAATGGCTGGAGGAGAGACTGGGCTGGCGCGCCGCCCAGGAGTTGATCGAGCACAAAGAAGTGCCGGTGCACCGCCATACCATCTGGTACTACTTTGGCGGCATGACGCTGTTTCTGTTCGTGGTTCAGGTGTGCACCGGGATCCTGCTGCTGCTCTACTACCGGCCGAGTGCGGAAACGGCGTTCGAGAGCGTCCAGTTCATCATGACCGAGGTTCAGTTCGGCTGGCTGATTCGGTCCATCCACAGTTGGTCGGCCAATCTCATGATCGGCGCTGCCTTCGTGCACATGTTCAGCGCCCTTTTCCTGCGCTCTTTCCGGCGTCCGCGGGAATTGACCTGGGTGACCGGCGCATTCCTTCTGTTTCTGTCGCTGTGCTTCGGATTCAGCGGCTACTTGCTTCCATGGAACAAGCTGGCGTTTTTCGCTACCAAGGTGGGCACGGACATTGCCGGGGTTGTGCCCCTGGTCGGTCCTTTCATGCTCCGTTTCCTGCGCGGCGGTGACGAGGTTACCGGGGCTACACTCACGCGCTTTTTCGGATTTCACGTGGCGATCCTGCCGGCGATCACGACTGTGTTTGTGAGCGTTCACCTGTACCTGGTCCAGAAGCATGGGATGAGTTCGCCCCCCGTCGGTTGATCCAGAATAGCGTGCCGAAGATGAAGTTCATCCCTGATTTCCTTTTGCGCGATCTGGTGGGCTGGCTGGCGGCTGTGACAGTCCTGGCGGTGCTGGCGGCGATCTTCCCGTGGGAGTTGGGAGAAAAAGCCGATGCATTCGCTCCGGCTCCGGCAGGAATCAAGCCGGAGTGGTATTTCGTTTACATGTTTCAAACCCTGAAATATATTCCGTCCAAGATTCTCGGCATGGATGGCGAGGTCCTGGGGATCATGGGCTTCGGCTTGCTGGGCCTGCTGCTCGTCATCACGCCCTTTATATCGCCGGAACCGCGCAAAGGCCGGCGCAGTCTGCTTCCCATCGTAGGCATTCTGGTTCTCGTATACATCATTGTCCTGTCGGCTCTGGCCTATCGGACATAGGGATAGTTTCATGTGGCAGCAACTATTGCTCATCATGCTCATTTCCCCGGTGCAGGCTCCAGCCGCCCCGAAAGCGGCGCCCAAGCACCTGCGTCCGGTGTCATACCGATCTGGGCGATCCGTTCGATGCGCCGGTGAAGGCCTCTGCGCAGGACATCCACTTTCAGAACGGACTCTCCTGCAACAGCTGTCACGGAGGCGATCCCACCAAGGAAAAGCCCGACGAGTCGATGAATCCGGCCAAGGGCTTTGTCCGCCAGCCGGCGCGCAAACAGATCGTTGCACTGTGCGCCTCCTGTCATAGCAGCCCCGACTTCATGCGCAAGTACAATCCTCAGGCGCGCGTGGACCAGTACAGCGAGTATCTGACCAGCGTGCACGGGAAGAAAATGCAGACCGGTGACCAGAATGTGGCCATCTGCATCGACTGTCACGGGCATCACGGAATCCTGGCCGCAAAAAATCCGAACAGCCCCGTCTATGCGCCCAATGTCGCCGCCACGTGCGGCCGCTGCCACAGCGACCCGCAGCGGATGAAATCCTACGGCATCGCGACCAATCAACTGGATCTTTACAGCAAGAGCGTTCACGGAGAGGCCCTGACAAAGAATCGCGATCTTGCCGCGCCCACCTGCAATAGCTGCCACGGCAACCACGGCGCGGCGCCGCCCGGCGTAGATTCGGTCGCGAATGTATGCGGACAGTGCCATGTCATGCAGTCGGACCTCTTCAACCAGAGCCCGCATCGCAAGGCGTTTGAGACCCTCCAGTTGAAGGCGTGCGTAACCTGCCACCAAAATCACGATATCGAGCGCCCCGCGGAAGCCATGATCGGCGTGGAGGAGTCCGCGACTTGCGTGATCTGCCATGAGAAGGGAAGCGCGGGCTACGCTGCGGCACAGGAGATGAAATCCGCCCTGGTCGGCTTGCAGAGCAAGCTGAATTCAGCGAGCCAGATTCTCGAAGGGGCGCAAAGAGCGGGCATGGAAGTCAGCCGGCCGATCTATCAGCTGGCCGAGGGGCGTGACCGCCTGGTGCTGGCGCGCGTTCAGGTTCACAGTTTTAATCCGGCGGTGCTGAAGAAAACAATCACGGAAGGAGACGTTATTGCCGCTGCTTCCGAGCAGAGCGGGGTGCAGGCGCTCGCCGATCTTGCCTTCCGGCGCAAAGGGCTGGCGGTTTCGGCCGTAATCCTGCTTTTTATGATCGGCCTCCTCCTCCTCAAAATCCGCCAACTCAAGACAAAATAATCCGCATTTGCAGTAGGCCCCGCCCGTCCGGACGGGGCCTTGGATCTGATGACTCCATGCCTCTGAGCGCCGTGCGGCGCCCTGCGCCCACTTGGGGAGTAGGATCTGATAACGTCTTGCCGCGAGGACAACAAATAAGCTGCATGGTAGATGCAGACCGATTTTCGCCTCATCGCTTGGTTTGGGGAAATGCCAAGTTGCTCGTGAAGAACGGCAGGACCTTATTCTCGAGGCGTTCCGCGACGCCGCTGATGTGTGTCCCGCCGTAGATTTCGAACGTGTGAGGGAGTTCGTACCGGTTCAGGATCTCATCCAGCACCTTGATGCTCTCCGCGATCGATGCGTCCTGATCGCCGGCATCAAATGCGATCGCCCGCAGTTTTCGCAAGTTGGGCAGGTATTGATCCACCATTGCCAGAGGCGCATTGGCCGCCCACTTGGCCGCCACAGCTGGTTGCAGCTGTCCTTCCTTGGTGGGCAGGTCAAAGAAGAACGGAGGATTTTTCGGATTTGGAGACCATGCAGCCGCGGACGCCAGAGCTGCCTTGGTTCCAAAATCAGCTTTTGCCGCCTCCGCCATGCTCTGGATTTTCTCGGCGCGCGCCATGTTCTGTGGATTTAAATTGGCATTCATGCAGCAAGGGCTCAACACGTAAATGCTTGAAAAAACTTCAGGGTGTTTCATCCCGATCCGGATCGCCCCGTATCCCCCCATGGAATGGCCGGCCAGGCCTCTACTTTCACGGTTCGCGATCGTTCGATAGTGACTGTCGATGTAGGAAATAAGATCTTGCGCGATATAGCCTTCCCAGTTGCCCGTGGTCACCGAATTCGAATACATGCTGCCCTGAAAAGCAGTATAGGCATTGGGCATGATCACGATCATTTCGCGCGTCGCTCCGATCTCCAGGGCTTTGTTCACGACAGCAGGCACGTCGATAAAGTGCTGGATCCTGCCGAACCAGTGATCATCGTCATCTGTAAATCCGTGCAGCAGATATATGGCCGGATAGCGGCGATTCCGGTCGGTCGAGTAACTTGGCGGCAGATAAATGGAGACATCACGGACTGGTGAATCCCCTTCGAGATTGCCCGCGAGCGATTTTCCGAACATCTGAACGCGTTCCACGATACCCTTCTGCATACGAGCGGCCGTCTGCGCAAAGAGCAGGCCGGCTGCGCAAACTGCATATGCTGATAGGATGGTTATGGCGCACATGATCTTCAGGCCACAAGAACTCTTGAATTTCATGGTACTCATTCCTCCACTCTTCGGCTGAATCGCCATGCGAATCGAAACGTCCGCTATGGCTGCATTCCGGATATTGCCAGTCATACAGAAACGGGGCTGAGGATCTGTTATCGCGTTCCCCAGGCGCCGTGAGGCGATCGGCGCCCACTTGATTGCATTCAGACTTGTTCGCACCAGGCGCGGGCGTTCTGGAACATCCGGAGCCAGGGGGAAGCCTTCAGGGTCTGTTTCCAGTGCTCCGGCATCCACGGCCACTGATACCGCAAAAACGTGCGCTCGGGGTGAGGCATGATAGCCAGGTGACGCCCGTCCGGAGAGCAGAATGCCGTAATGCCTTGGGTCGAGCCATTGGGATTGAACGGATACTCCTCTGTTGACTTGCCCCGATCGTCTACGAAATAACAAGGCGTAGAGTTTTCTCTGCACCGCCTCGCGCAGGATATCCGGATCAGGACAATAGAGCCGCCCTTCGCCGTGCGCCACCCAGATTCCCAGGGTGGAGTTTTCCATGTCCCTGAGCATGATCGATGGACTCTCGACGATTTTCACCGCGGCCCAGCGCGATTCAAAACGCTCCGAGCGGTTGCGGATGAACCTGGGTTGCCGGGCATCCGGGATGCCCTTCCACGGCACCCAGCCCAGCAAGGCCATCAACTGGCAGCCGTTGCACACTCCCAACGAGAAGGTGTCCGGGCGCAGGTAGAAAGCGTCAAACATCGCGCGCAGCCTGTCATGGAAGCGGATGATGCCGGCCCACCCCTTTGCGCTATCAAGCACGTCCGCGTAAGAGAAACCGCCAACAAAAACAAGCCCGCGAATGCCTTCCAATGATGCGTGACCGCCCAAGAGGTCCGACATCGTCAGGTCCCACGGCTCAAAGCCGGCCGCGAAGAAAGCTGAGGTCATTTCGCGATCCCCGTTGCTCCCCTCTTCCCGGAGGATGGCGACCTGCGGTTTTTTTTCGCGCTGCAGCATGGTTTCAGGAGTCGGTTTAGGATCAAAACTGAGATGATACCCGGGCCCCGTACGATCATGGCGTCGGGCCTGCTCACTGGCGCAGGCAGGATTCATCTGCAGCGCCTCGATTTGATCGCTGATCTCCTCCCACCAGGAAAGAAGGACCGGCGTGGCAACATTCAGGACGACCTCCTTGTCGTACCCGATTTCAAGCCGTCTTTCTGCCAGCGTTACACCCAAGGATCTTAACGGCACCCCGGCATTTCGCAGCCTGGTGCAAATCCGGTCTCCATTCACAGGCAGATATTCAATCACCAGGCCCAGCTCTTCCGCAAATAGCTGGGGGATGACTCCGCTGTATCTTCCAGTACAATTTTGGCGCCGCAATTGCCGGCCATTGCCATCTCTGCCACGGTTGTCGCCAGTCCGCCGTCGCTGCGATCGTGGCCGGCGAGCACAAGGCCCTCTGCGATCAGACTTTGCACCGCGAGGAAAGCGTGTTTGAGCAAGTGTGGATTATCTACGTCAGGTGATTCATTTCCGATCTGCCCGTAGGTCTGGCCAAGTGCCGATCCCCCGAGGCGGTGTTTGCCGGGTGCCAGGTCGAGGAACATCAAACAACTATCTCCGGGACGCTTGATGTCAGGTGTGACGACCTTCGTGACATCGTGCATGGAAGCATAGGCGGATACGACGACCTGTCCGGGAGCCTTGACAACCTCATCGCCGACGCGGGCAGCCATAGAGAGGCTGTCTTTCCCGCCGTCGGCTGCGATCCCGAGCGCCACCATTAAATCCCGCAGCGCGATCGCTCCATCATAGAGCGCTGCCCCCTCGCCCGGTTGCTTTGCAGCCCACATCCAGTTGACGGAGCACTTGATGTGGGACAAGTTCGAGATGTGTGCCCAGACGATGTTCGTCAGCGCTTCTGCCACGGCCATGCGCACTCCTGCGCGCACATCCACGAGGCTCTTGATGGGCTGTTCTCCCACGGCAATTGCAGCGCCGGTAACACCGAAGTGGCTTTGGGCCGTGATGGCGACATTGGAGACCGGCAGTTGCAGCGGCCCGCAGCATTGCTGGCGCGCGATGAGCCCCGTGACGCTGCGATCGACTTTTCGCACCAGATATCCCTTGGATCCGACCGACGGCAGTCGGAACACCTGCCGCAGGATTTCGCCGACCGTCAAATCGTGGGGCAAGTGAAGCGGCTCAGGTTTCTGATGGCTGCGTTCCAGCTCGAAAGTCTTTTGGGGAATATTGGTAAGGATCGGGGCAAGCTCCAGATTGACGGGAGTGGTGTTGTCCTGAGCGTCATGAACTACGATGCGCCCGTCTCCCGTCACTTCTCCGAGCATCTCGCAGTTCACTTTTTCACGCATGCAAATGGCGCGGAACTCCTCGAGACGATCCGGATTCAAGAGCAAAGCTGTGCGCTCCTGGTATTCGGCGCCCCAGATTTCCAGCACCGACATGGTTTTGTCTCCGAGTGCGAGGTTGCGAATTTCGATGCGTCCGCCGGCAGGATCCACCAGTTCCGTGAGAACATTGCAGGGACCGCCCGCTCCCTGGTCGTGAATGCTCACGATCGGATTTCTGTCCCCCATTTCAACGCAGGCCCGGATGACGCGGTTCATCTTCTGTTCCATCTCGGCGTCACCGCGCTGTACGGCGCTGAAGTCGAGTTCTTCCTTGTTCTCGCCCTGGATCATGCTCGAGGCGGCTCCGCCTCCAATGCCGATGCGGTATGCGGGCCCGCCGATCTCGATCACGAGCATCCTCTTTTGAGGGTCGCCCTTCTGGAGATGGCGCGCATCCAATTGTCCGATCCCGCCCGTGAACATGATCGGCTTGATCCACTCCCTGCGGCTGCCGTCGGGCAGGCGCAATCCAAAGGCTCGAGTAAATCCCTGAATCAACGGTTCGCCGAACTTGTTGCCGTAATCCGAAGCACCGTTGCTTTCGCCGATCAGAATCTGGATGGGAGTGGCCAGGTTCGACGGATAGCCGAAGGAGCTGTCTTCCCCCGGAATCGGGAAATTGCTGATGTTCAGGTTGCCGACACAATAACCAGCGGTACCGGCAATCACCAGGGCGCCCCTGCCGGTTGCATGAACATCGCGGATCCTGCCGCCCGTCCCGGTCTCGGCGCCGGGGAAGGGCGCAACGCCGCTGGGGAAGTTATGGGTTTCGGCCGTGAAGATGATGTCGTATTCGCCTTGCCGGAATGCGAACGGCGAGGACTTCTCCGGGGTTTTCGGAATAATGGTGGCAACTTTGTAGCCGCGGATGCCGCTCGAATTGTCATTGAAGGCGATGACGCTGTTGGATGGATTGGCACGCAAAGTCGATTTAATGATCTCCATCAGCGTCTCAGGCGCATCCTTGCCGTCTGTTTTCAGTTTGCCCTTAAAGAACCAGTGACGCGAATGCTCGCTGTTGGCCTGGGCAAGCTGGAAACATTCCACGTTGGTCGGGTTGCGACGGAACCTGTTGGCAAACAGATCGTGGTAAAAGGCGAGATCCCAGGCGTCCATGCCCAGGCCCAATTCACGGTTGATGTCCTGGAGCGCCGCCGGGCCCTTTTCGATGAGGGGAACGGTTATTACCGGCTCAGAAACGAGACCAGTCTCAAAGCTCTCCAGGGGGGACGCATAGGGGCATTCGGTCATGCGGTCGTGATGCCTGGCGATGAAGCGGTTTCTATCCTCGTTCTGCGGCAGGATCCACCTTCTTGATTTCTCGATCCGCAAAATCTTATCCAGGCCACAAGCGCGGCAGATGGCCACGGCGTTGGTCGAAAAAGCAGTCTCGAAATTGAGGCGCGGACCAACCTCCACCGTTTGGTTCGCATCCGACCCCAGGAAGGTTTGGAAACTCAGCTTTTCAGGCTCGAACGTTTCGGCCAACAGCCAACTCAGGATTGTCTTTTCCCGCTCGAGTAGCGGCGCGGAAGCCTCGACATAAAAGCAGTTTTCGAATCCTTGACCGGCCAGCCTGTAAAACCGTTGTATGGCGCTCACCTTTTTTCCCCCAGAAGGATTCTACTTTACATTCTTTGGCCGCCAATTTCGAGGACTACACTAGCCTATCTCCTATTCTCCAATCCCGCGGTTTGGCAGCTTTTCCAGGAAACTCGCCAGGATCAGCGTCAGCTGACGGTTGAATTCTTCCGGGCACTCGAGCATTGGATAATGGCCGGTGTGGGGCAAGACCACGGCATCAAAATCACCACATACGGACCGGTTGCTCTCAAAACTGATCGGATACAGGTCGCCGTTGATGCAACGGACCGGCAATCTTAGGCGGCGCACGGACGCGGCCAGGTCGTAACCGCTAAAAGAATCGAACATGCCGGAGGCCGTCTCGCGAGCTGTTTTGTTCATGCGCTGTTCGACGTCACTCATTAAGGCCGGATCGGCATCGCTGTGGAACAGAGCCTGCGTCATCCGTTTCACGGAGCCGGCAAAGTCCGATCGGAACCCTTCGGCGCGCGCCTGCACTTCGGATGCATCCATTTGCAGGTTGAGTTGGTGGAACGTGTCCACGCCGATGATGCCAACGACGCGCTCAGGCGCGAGCAGAGCCGCCTCGATGGCTACTGGGCCGCCGAGCGAATTGCCGATCAGTAGGGCGCGGGCAACTTTCTCGGCTTCAAGGACGGCCAGAACATCGAGGCCAAATGCCTGCATGCTCCAGGTACGACGGGTGGTGCCTGATGCTCCATGCCCTGCCAGATCAAGCGCAACGACCTTGCAGCGTTCGCCAAAGGCGTCAATCTGGCTGTTCCAGAAGGTACGATCTGCGAGGCCGCCATGGATAAATGCGAGCGCCGGCTCACCTTCTCCCTTAGACGTATAGGCGATCCTGACACCATCCGCCGAATCGATATAGTTCGTCATCGCACCTCCTGCGAATCGCATACCATGCTCTCACGGTTTCTTGCCGCGCAGCTCCTGGAGGGCTTTGCGGATTGCAGATGCCCGATCGGAATCCGGATGAAGCCTCAGGAATTCCTCCATCTCCAGTATCGCCAACTCCAGGTTCAGTTTTTGCAGGTAGATTTTTGCCAGCACCAGCTGCGGGTATGAGAAATGCCCCGGATCCAGGGCCTTCGCATTCTTCAAAGCGACTTCCGCGGCATCTACCTGTCCCACGGCAAAGTAACTCTGACCCAGTTGAGCTTGTCCCAGGGCGTCGTCAGGCCGTGCCTGGACGGCGAGAAGGTTGTAGCCCAGAGATTCCTGCCACTTTCCCTCGGACAACAGAGTGCCACCCAGGTTCACCAGCGGCGCGTAAGAGCCCGGTTCCTGGTCGAGTGCCTGGCGAAAGTAGCGCTCGGCCTCAGCAAAGTTGCGCGACTGATAAGCGAGCGTGCCCAGAATGTTCAGTGCGGCCGGAAACTTGGGCGCGAGCTTGAGTGCCTTCTCGAGGTGAGCGATGGCACCAGCCGCATCCGATCGTTCCAGGCACGCATGGGCCTTCCGATACTCCCTTTTGGCATCGGCGGACAGGCCAAGCTCGACCGTCGATACTGTTTCATTCAGAGTCTGCGGCTTCCGTTCGATGGCGACCTTGATGTTGACTCTTCCTTTCGAATCCGCAAAACTCGGACCAATTTCGATTGTCCTGTACCGCTCTCCAACGCGGGGAATGGTGATGATCAAGGAATACATTCCGGGGAGCAGATCCTTGAATTTGAATTCTCCCCCGGTGTCGGCAAGAGTGTGGGAAGTAAATGGAGTCACTGCATTCTGAAGAAAAACTACCGGAGTGACTCCGCGAAAAGGCTTCCCGTCGCTCTGCCTGACGCTGCCGATCAGCTGATAGGTACGCTGGGCCCCGGCATAAACGAAACCGGATGTGAGAAGAAGAAACAACCCCAGATGAATCGCCGCTCTCCGTCGCATGCAAACCTACCCGCACTTCGAGACCGGTTGCCAATAGATCGAGATCGATAGACAAGATCATACTGCCTGCGTGCAATTATTCAATGTGATCTGTACCACCACTCAGAAAACAGACAACGCCGGCAAGCGGGCCGCAGCTGCCGGCCGGGGTGTGGGATCGAATCAATCCGGGATCTGAATGCCATGCGCCTCGCGGCGCCCACGGGAGTCCCGGGGATTTAATCTCTGCGCTGCCGGCGATTAGGATACAATCACGGCATAAACTCAATTCGTGGAGGGCCATCGATGGTTCACTCATCCCGCACTTGCTACGCATTATGCATTTGCCTGGCGGTTTCTTTTCCCCCCAATTTCAGGTCCCGCCCAGCAAACAAAGCCG
>CAVTZY010000053.1:0-26851 GCA_963739235.1 Terriglobia bacterium
TAAGTAGGGCGGATTATCTCTTTTGCAGGCTGGGTGTCTTTGGTGACACAACTCAAAGGATTCGGTCCGGGGTTGGGTCTATTCATTGGGCAGGAAGCAGGCAACCTTAGCCTTCTGGAGTGCTTCAAGGTTTGGGGACTCGGTCCGGCATCGGGGCAGAGCTTTAGGGCAGCGGGGATGAAACGCGCAGCCGGGAGGCGGGGCTGCGGGAGAAGGAACGTCCCCAGGGAGAATAGACTGCGAGTGCGGGCGCTTCGGATCCATCCTCGGAACACTCTCGAGCAGCGCCTGGCTGTAGGGGTGCTTCGGTCTGAGGAAAAACTCCTCAGCCGGAGCTTCTTCCACGATTCGACCCAGATACATGACCGCGACGCGCGAACACAGGTATTGGATGACAGGGAGTGAGTGCGAAATCAGAATCAGGGTAAGCCCGAAGCGTTGCCGGATGTCTGCGAGAAGATTCAGAATCTGAGCCTGCACCGAGGCGTCCAGAGCCGAAACCGGTTCGTCCGCGACCAGGAGCCGGGGCCTCAGAGCAAGGGCTCGCGCGATGGCAATCCGCTGCTGCTGGCCGCCGCTCAACTCTATGGGGAACCGGGCGATCAGGCTGCCATCGAGCGCGACGGCTGCGAGCAATTCCAATATTTTCTCCCGGCAGCCGGACTTGCCGGCCGGCCCATTAACCACGAAAGGCTCCTCCAGAATTTCCCCGACGGTCATGCGGGGATCGAGAGAAGCGAACACATCCTGAAACACCATCTGGAACTCGCGGCGGCGCAGCCTCAGCTCGGCCGCGGATAGCCGGCGCAGGTCGCAACCATCGAAATAGACGGATCCGGCTGCCGGTTCCTGCAATGACAATGCGCATCGGGCGAAGGTTGTTTTTCCGCAGCCGGATTCTCCCACCAGACCCAGCGAATCTCCTGCCTCCACACTCAAATCAATGCCGGCCAAAGCGTGTACGGAGCGGCCGCGCCGGAACAAGCCGGTTTGGTAACTTACCTGGAGTCCACGCACTTCAAGAATGGGCGTCATTGCGAGCATCAAACCACGAGGCACACGGTGCGGAATATCCGCAACCCGAAAGCCTCAACGCAGAGCATGCAGAGGGAGCAGAGGTCGCAGATAATCTGGAAAGTAAAAAAGTCTCTGCGCTCTCTGCTCCCTCTGCGGCCTGTGCGTTAATCTTTTGCCTTTCCTGCCTGAATGGCAAGGATTTGTAAGTAAGTATTACAAAATACATCATAAAATTCATGTGTTTCGCGATTCCGATTTTAGTTTGGCTTGAAGCATGCTGCCCAATGGCCGGCAGCAATCGTTGTGGCCGGGGGCTCGTTCCTGGTGCAGCCGGCATCCACCTTGGGACAACGCGAGGCGTAGGCGCAGCCTGTGGATTCCTGCCCGGCTGCGGGAGGCGAACCGGCAATGGCAGCCAGCGGGCGCCGATCCCAGCGGTGCTGAAAATCGGCCTGACACTCCATCAAAGATGAAGTATACGGGTGGGCCGGCCGCTGGAAAATATCCTGCACCCGGGCGACCTCGATCATGCGCCCGTGGTACATGACCGCGACTGCTTCCGACACTGCGGAGACGAGGGCGAGATCGTGACTGATCAAGAGCAGCGCCAGGCCGTGGCGTTCCTTCATCTTGCGCAGGAGTTCCAGGATTTGGGCCTGGATGCTGGGATCCAATGCGCTGGTGGGCTCATCGGCGATCAGCAGGCGCGGCTGATTGCAGACGGCGATCGCAATCGCGACCCGCTGACACATGCCGCCGGAGAGTTCGCCCGGGTACCGGCGCATAAAAAAGTTGGGGTCAGGGATGCCGGCTTCAGCGAGCAACGCCGCGGCCTTTTCGCGGGCAGTCCCGACAGGAAGTTGCTGATGAGCGCGCAGCGCGTCCACGAGTTGGGCCCCGACGGTCAGCACCGGATTGAGCGCACCGCGGGCGTCCTGAAATACCATCCCAATCTTATTGCCGCGCACCTGCCGCCAGGAGTGCCGATCATGAAGAGAAAGCGGCGCGCCCTCAAAACGAATTTCATCGAGCTCAACCCGGGCATTGCCTGCCAGCAACCCGATCAACGCCAGGGCAACGGTCGATTTACCGCTTGCCGTCTCGCCGACCAGCGCCAGCGATTCACCCGCGTCAATCCGGAGAGACACGCCGCGCACGGCGCGCACCACTCCTGCAGGCGCGGGGTAGGAGACGGAGAGATTTATGAGTTCAAGAAGGGCCATAGGAATTTCGGAATTTGGATTGCGGATTTTGGATTTAGGGACAGCGAGAATCCCATGATGTCGCCGCTATTGCCTCAACAAATCCAAAATCCGCATTCCAGATTTGATCTTGGACTGTCGCTGCGGGCATAATCGACCCTGTACTGCCGCACCACCAACCCCAATTCCCAATTCCCAAATCCAATATCCAAAATCCGCAATCCAAAATCAGAAGAGTTGTTTGCCCAGGAAGCGTGCCTGTCCTCTGAGCTCTTCCTCGATGCGGAGCAGCTGGTTATACTTCGCGATCCTGTCTGTCCGGCTGGCCGACCCGGTCTTGATTTGACCTGCATTGCAGGCGACGGCCAGATCGGCGATGAACGCATCTTCGGTCTCGCCGGAGCGGTGCGAGATCACGGTGGTATAGCTGTCGCTCTTGGCCAGCTCGATGGTGTCGAGGGTCTCGCTGACGGTGCCGACCTGGTTCAACTTGATAAGGATGCTGTTAGCGACGCCGTCGGCGATGCCGTTGGACAGGCGATGGGAATTGGTCACAAATACATCATCGCCGATCAATTGGATTTTTTCGCCGAGGGCTTCGGTCAGTGCGATCCATCCCTGCCAGTCATCTTCGGCCATGCCGTCCTCGATGGAAACGATCGGGTACTGTTGCGCCCAGCGTTCGTAGAGCTGGACCATCTGCTCGGCCGTCAGCCGGGCGCCGCTGGACTTCTTGAAAACATATTTCCCGTCGGCGAAGATTTCGCTCGCAGCCACATCCACCGCCAGAAAGATCTGGCTGCCCGCCTTATAGCCCGCCTTTTCGATGGCTTCCATGATCACATCGAGAGCTTCCTCGCTCGATTTCAGGTTGGGTGCGAAACCGCCTTCGTCACCCACGCTGGTCACACACCCCTTTTTCTTGAGCACGCTTTTCAGCGCATGGAAGGTCTCGACACCCATGCGCAGACTTTCTGAAAAAGAATTGGCGCCCGCCGGCACGATCATAAACTCCTGGGGATCGATATTGTTGTCGGCGTGTGCCCCGCCGTTGATGATGTTCATCATGGGCACGGGAAGGATGCAGGCGTTGGTGCCGCCGAGATAGCGGTAAAGCGGGATGCCGAGCGCGGCCGCCGCGGCGCGTGCCACGGCCATGGATACTCCGAGGATCGCGTTGGCGCCCAGCTTGCCCTTGTTGGGCGAACCGTCCAGATTGATCAGGATCTGATCGATAGCCCTCTGCTGGAAGGCGTCCTCGCCGAGGAGCGCCGGGGCGATAATGTTGTTGACGTTTTCGACCGCCCGGAGCACGCCTTTGCCCTTGTAACGGAGCTCGTCGCCGTCACGGAGCTCCACCGCCTCATGCACGCCCGTGGAGGCGCCGGAGGGGACGGCTGCGCGGCCGCGCACGCCTTTGTCCAGAACGACATCTGCTTCGAGCGTCGGGTTTCCTCTGGAATCCAGGATCTCTCTTGCTGCGATGGAACGAATAGGAGTTATCATTTCATGCTCCCGATGAAGGCGGGCACCTGCCCCATGATGGTTTGTAACCGCGACGTTGATGTATAGCATAGGATCTGCATGCGATCAAGAAATGCCGCCGGATGCGCAGAGCACTTTGCGGAATATCCGCAAGCTGAATCCTCAACGCAGTCTCCCAGGCGCATGAAAATTAATGGCCTTTTTAAGGCAGCCACGAATGGCAAGAATAGCTATAGCCGCAACCAAGAGACCTTATCGCACTTCCATGGTGGCCCCTTTCTCCATTCGTGCCATTCGTGGCTAGGTTTTTTTCACTGTCTGAATCGCAGCTATGATGTTGCGCTGAGTTTGACACTGGGCGGGGGGCTATGCTAGTTTCTGATCTCATGTGCCGGAGGTGTTCATGAAGCTATCATCCCGGATAGTGGATGGGATTACGGTTTTGGATGTGGAGGGCAAGATCCTCCTCGGCGAAGGCGACATTCAGATCAAACAGACAATCGACGACCTGCTATCCCAGGGACGGAAGAATTACCTCTTGAACCTGGCCAAGGTCCCTTATATCGATAGTGCCGGTCTGGGCCAGATCATACGGTGTTTTACAGCCATCCGGAAGTCGGGGGGGATGCTCAAGCTGCTGTCGCCGAACGCGAAGGTAATTGACCTGCTCACAGTCACCAAGCTGGTTAATGTCTTTGATTGGTACAATGAAGAGTCCGGCGCCTTGAACAGTTTCACATCCTGATCGGATTCATGAGGCACTCTGGTTTCCGATGTGTTTGGTTTGATCCAGAAAGATGTACGGCAATAGCGCACGTATTTTCCGCAAAACTCGGTTGGCCGGCAAAATCCTCTGGGCGACAGCCTGGTTCTGCAATTTGTGCATCGTCCCCATGCTCGCGGCCCAGGAATGGGACGAGAGCAACAAGACGAAGCACGTTCTGATCCGCATTCCAAACGACCGCCAATTGCTCGGCAGGGAAACTGCCAACGATCTTGAGCGCTGCTGGGAGTTTATCGACGCGGCAACGGGACGGAAGCTGCCCAGCCGCGTTTTGGTTGTGATTAATTGGCAAGACGCGCTCGCGGCGGCCGACTTCGAGCGTGGGACCATAACCATCGGCATGAATCACCCTGCTTCCTCGGCGAATCCGAAGGATTTTCTTCTTCATGCCGCAGCACGCGAGCTGGGGCGCATGGCGTTGATCAGCTTATCTGGCGGCGGCGCTGCCAAGGAGGAAAACCGGTTCCTGCTGGAAGGGATGTCGGAGATGCTGGCGCACGACTTCTCCAACACGGTCAAGAGACTGGCCGCGGCATGGACGATTTGCCATTATCTCGACAAGATTCAACCCCTGGATTTGCAGAAGCTATCCTCCCGCTCCGAACTTGCCGGCAGCACCCACGACCTGCGCTCCGCTTCTCCGGGGATCACCTTCCTCACCCTCTGCCGCGAACTTTTCGGAAGCGAGCGCACGTTGAAGTTGTTTGAATCCCTTGCCCGGAAAAACCTGAATGAGAGTTTGACGGCGATCTTTAAGACTCCCGTTGCCAGGCTGGAAACTCAGTGGCTGGTGCGCGTGCGCAGCCACGATCCGGCGGATGTCACCATCGCCACTACGGAAGAGGCGCCCGCATTGGATCGCATTACTTTTGAACCGGATCAGGGAAAGCCGGGCGCGCCCCTTGGCGCGCGGCTTTTCACGCGCGACGGCACCAATGATCTCGCGGCCGCAGGAGTTTTTATCGTCGATGAAACGAGCGGAAGGGTATTGCAGGGGCGTCAAACGGTAACGGCGGGCAGACGCACCACGCAGTTCGAGATACCGATTGAACCGGCGCGCCAGGATGGACGATATCGGCTGCGGGTGGTGGCTGTGGACGAAGGGGGAAACGTCCGCAACTGGGAGGCCTTCTATTCTGTTGCTCGCTAGTACTTCTTCAGCTCAGTTACCCGGGCGATCGCGTCCTTTAAGGCGGGTGAGGGATTTATTTCATTGGCCTTCTGATAGGCAGTCAGTGCCTGATCCCACTTCTTCTGCTCTTCGTAGATGATGCCTAGTCGCTGGTAAATCTCCGCCGTACGCGGCAGGATGACTAGAGACTGGTTGTATGCCTTCTCCGCCTGAGCCCACTTTTTCTGTTTTTCATACAGGAAACCCAGCCGCTGAAAAACGTTTGCATTGCGGGGAAGCAGGACCTGAGCCTGGCTGTAAGCTTTCTCCGCCTCCGGATAACTGTTCGAAAAGAGATAGGCTTCGCCGAGGTTGTAATAGACATAACCATCGCTTGGATTGTAGGTGGAAGCCCGTTTAAAAAAATCGGTTGCCTGAGCGTACTGTTTATCGGTGAGCGCGGTCACGCCCTGTTTAAACAAGGTTTTGGCGAGAAACTGCGTGCTGATGTTGTCGCCGGGCTTGAGCGCCAGTGCCTTTTGCAGCACCTGCACGGCCTCATCATAACGATCGAGATTGTAGTACGCGACTCCCAGCTGGGAGAAATCGGCCCAATCCGTGGCTTTGATGCGTATTGCTGAAGAGAGGTCGTCGTCTGCCTGGTCATATTTCTGCAGCCGAAAGTAAGCGGACCCTCTCATGTGGTGCAGGGTATAGAGGTCGTTCGGGTCCTTGGCGAACTGGTCCCCCTGGTTAAGGCTCTGAACACAGTTGTCGAGTTTGTCGATATTGAAGTAGGCCTGCGCCAGGGCTTGATAGGTGATGAATGCCTTCGACTGCAGCTGAACGGCGCGGGTGAGTTCGGAAATGGCCAGAGCGTTGTTCTTCAGACCAAGGTAGTTAAGTCCTGCAAGACGATGGCCGGACTCCCAATCGGGATTCTTATCCAGATCCGGTTTCAATTCCTGCAGCGATTTCTCATATTGACCCTGTTTATAGTAGGCAACGGCTTGCATCCAATCCGCACCTGCCGGGAGCACCATGAGGAGAGCACACGCCACAACCGTGAATCGCACGAGGATGAGGCCTATTCTTGTCTGCCCATTACCCATTTGAAGCCCCCAAAGGATAACGACTGAGCCCACTATATAGAATCTTCTCGAAACTTCAGGTTTCAGGATCTTATGCAACCTCCTTGAATGTATCGGCTCGAAGTGTGCAAGTCAAGAAAACCAAGAGCCTAACAGCTTAAGGGGTCAGGTCTGGAATACTGCATTTTTCGGTTTCTTCGCCAAGAACCACGCGAGTTGGGGAAAAATGCGATTTTCCAGACCCGATCCCTTGCGTTGGTCAGTGGGGGCGGATGCCGAGGCGTTTCAGTTTTTCGCTGAGGGTGGTCGGATTTACGGAAAGAAACTCGGCAGCTCTTTTCTGGTTCCAGGCCGCCTTTTCCAGCGCCGCCAGAATCAGGCCCTTTTCGAAATTGCCGACGCGTTCCTTTAAAGAAAGGCTTTCCTCCAGATCCCCGCCTGGGGCCAGAGTGAAGACGGCAGCGATGTTTCTGGGGAAGAGGTCGGGGGTAATGACGTTTCCGGGACAGAGGACGACGGCGCGTTCGATGGCGTTTTCAAGCTCGCGGACATTGCCGGGCCAGCTGTAATCCATGAGAACTCTGGCGGATGCAGGATCCAGAACACACAATTCGCGGCCGTCTTCGTTGCAGTATTTTTTGATGAAATGTTCGGCAAGCAGGAGGATGTCCTCCGCGCGTTCGACCAGAGGCGGCAGCTTGATGACGATCACGTTGAGCCGGTAGTAGAGGTCGTCACGGAATGTCCCGTTGCTGACCGCCGTCTGCAGGTCGCAGTTGGTGGCGGCGATGATGCGCACGTCGACCTTGACGTTCTCTAGCCCGCCCAGACGGCGGAACTCCCGCTCCTGAATCACCCGCAGCAGTTTAGCCTGCATCTCCATGGAGATGCTTGCAACCTCGTCGAGGAAAAACGTTCCCCCGTCCGCCACTTCAAACAGGCCTTTTTTGGTGCTCGTCGCCCCGGTGTAGGCGCCTCGGACATGACCGAAAATCTCGCTCTCGAGGAGTTCGGCCGGAATATTCCCGCAATTGATTGCCACGAAAGTAGCGTCGGCCCGGGTGCTGGCGGCATGGATGGCCTTGGCGACCAGCTCTTTGCCGGTCCCGCTCTCGCCCTGGATCAATACCGTGCTTCGACGCGGTGCGACCTGCGAGATCAGGTCGAAGACCTGCTGCATGGGAGCGCTCTTTCCGATGATGTTTCTATAACTGTAGCGCTCCTTGAGAGTGTCTCTCAGTCTTTGGTTTTCCTGGCGCAGGCGGCGCTGCTCGACGGCATTTTTGATCACCAGGAGGATTTCATCATTTTTGAATGGCTTGGTGATGAAGTCGAAGGCGCCGAGCTTAGTAGCCTGCACGGCCTTTTCGATGGAGGCAAAAGCGGTTAGAACAATAGTCTCGGGATCGCCCTCGATCTTGCGGAACGATTCCAGCACGAGGAGGCCGTCCATGTCCGGCATCATCAGATCGAGCAGGACAACGGCATAATCTCCTCCCTGCACCTTGGCGAGCGCCTGGGCGCCATTCTCCGCCAGATCGACCTGATAGTTTTCTGCGTTCAGCAACGTAGCGAGGACGTCGCGCACGACCTCCTCGTCATCGACCACCAGAATGCGACCCTTGTCGTTCATCAATGCAATGATTGCCGGGTGGGTAGCTTTAGAGTGAAATGCGTGCCTTGGGCCGGAACGCTGTCGACCAAAATCCTCCCGCCATGTTCCTGGATTATCCCATAGGTTACGGCCAGGCCGAGCCCGGTACCTTTGCCCGTACTCTTGGTGGTAAAAAACGGATCGTATATTTTCCGGATGTTTTCAGGAGAAATTCCTACGCCCGAATCCCGGATGTCTACCACGACCATTATGTCATTTTTTGAAGTTGCCACCTTCAAGGTGCCGCCTGTGGGCATGGCATCCCGGGCGTTGAGGAACAGGTTCACGAAAACCTGTTGCAACTTGCCCGCGTTTCCATAAACCAACGGGATAGATTGATCTGGAGAGTACTCGATCTCCACATGGTTTTGCTTGAGCTGGTGCTCGAGCAGGCAGAGACTTTCCTGTATCAACCGATTCAGATCCAGATCCGCAAACTCGCTCCCGTTCATGCGGGCGAAATTCAACAAGCCGTTGACAATTTCCGCTGCCCGGAAAGTCTGCTTCTCAATCTTTTCCAGGATCGGCTTGCGAGCGTCGTCGTCGGGAGTGTCCTTGAGCAGCATTTGCGCATAGCTCGAAATGCCGGTGATCGGAGTGTTGACTTCATGGGCGACGCCGGCGGCCAGAAGGCCGAGGGAACTCATTTTCTCCACCTGCAGCAACTGATCTTCGAGGCGAACCTTCTCCGTGATGTCATCCATGACGATCAGGCAGCCTGAGTTCGCGCCCAAAGTATCGACGAGCGGAATAATGCTCAAGTTGACGATCAACTTATCCCCTTGCAGGTTTTGCAGGTACAACTTGAAGATATTACCAGTCGACTTGAGATCCCACCCCTCCGTCCCAGAGGCTGCTCGGATCGAAGCGACCACATCCTGGCCCAGCAGGTTCTCGACGCCGCTGCCGGCGATCTGATTGCGGCCAACACCATAGAGCTCTTCGAAAGCCCGGTTGCAGGAGGTGCACATGCCCTTCAGATCCAGAGCCAGAACTGCGATGTTGATGCTTTCGAGGATATTCTCCGTGTAGATCCTGAGCCGCTCCAGTTCCAGGGCCTTGTTTTCGATCGAGAGGTAGAGATTGGCATTTTCCAGGGCGATGCCCGCATAGCCGGAAAGGGCGGCCAGCAAGTCCAGATCCTCCGACGTGAAGTGCTGGTCGAGCGGCAGCTGCCCGAGGCCGAGTACGCCGATGCGCCGGCCGCGTATCCGCAAGTCCTGCAGATAATGTATCCCTTTGGCTGCCAGCACGGGATGCGCGTGCCGCAGAGAGTGATCGGCTCGCGGCCGGTCAAGACCATCCGGTACAATCTCCTGCCCGAGTTCGGATTCTTCGAGATACCAGGCTTGAGCCATTGATGCGTCCAATCCTTGGGAGTCCGCCAGGCGGAAACGGTTGGGACTGGTGGGATCCGCCAAAAACAGGGCAACCTGTTCGATCTGGAATGTCCTGGCGATCCGCTCGAGAATCCTCCGCGACAGGCGCGACAAGCTGATCTCCGAACTCAGGGTGTGGGCGAATTCGAGCAGGCTGGCCCGATCGTCAAATTGCTCTTTGTAGAAAATGCGGTCCAAGCGAGCCTGGATCGAATTGCGCAGCGGGGCAAACATCATGGCAATCGCCAGGACGGCGACGCAGATCATAACAAAGTCGGCATCGGGAACAATCGATTCGATCCAGCGCCCCAGTACAAGGACGAATACCAGGTAAAGGGCAAGCAAGAGCGAACTGGCCATCAGGTAGGCAGCGCCGCGGCGCACGATGACCTCCACATCCAGCAGCCGGAATCGGAGTATGGCGTAAGCAAAGGACAGCGGGATGAGGCTGAGGAACAGCTGCGAAGCCAGCATCGCGAAACTGGCACGCATCCCGAACAACGTCGGCACGGCATAGATCAGCACAAACGGCACGATACCGGCGAGCGTTCCATAGCTGACCCATTTCATCTGCTGGCGTATGGTCAAGTCCCGGGACGCCAGCTTCCGGCGCAGCAGAATTATTCCCCCGGCCAGCAAGCCGGCACAGAAGTAAACGAGCTGGATGCGGTCGATGATTTGCACCGCGCGCGCATCGCGCGGCAAGCCCGCATTGGCCAGGTGGCCGGTGATCCAGAGCAAGTGACCGCTCCCCAGCACGGCTACAGGCGCGTAAAGCAGCGGCGCCAGCGTTCGCTCAGGTTTGGGATCGATCGGAAAACGCAGGCAGAAATGCACGAAGAGCGCCGGCAGCACAAGGATGGCAGCGACCGAGAGAGCATAGACACACTGGTCCAACCCTCCCCACTTCGGCGTGTAACTGAAGAGGTAAAGAACAAAAGCAGCCAGACAGATCAAATAGAAGTGAAATGCCCGCGACAAGTTGCCGCCGCGGATCATCACGAAAAAGCCGATGCCCAGGTAGAGGAAGGCCAGAATCGCCCGCAGCCCGTCCTTCGGTTGCAGGAGAGCTCTGGGAGCCAGCTGCATCATGATGTTGCGGCTTCCGATCCCGGAAGTAATGCCAAAGATGAGTGATCCCTCGGGCCCAACGCGATACAATTCATCGAAATATTCACCCAGATTGGCAATGGCCTTGCCATCCAACGAGATCAACATGTCCCCGGTCTTGATCCCAGCTCGCGCTCCCGGGCTATCCGTCGCTACCTCCGCCGCTTTCAGGCCGGAACCTGTTTCAACCCAGAAAACGCCATCCGTCGGGTCCTTCCAGGACTCACGATCGCGCAGATTTAGTACGCCCATTGTGACGACAAAAATCGTCAATAGCGTGGTTGCGACGATCTTATAGGGCATTGGGAACGCGTTCATCTTGAATCCAGACAGACGGCTAGATGGTCCAAGATTACGGTAAGCAATATTCATACCAAGACTTAAGCGTTTTCCCGTGCGCATGCTAGCCATAAATGTTGATCCAGCAAGAGTTATGCAATGGTGCGCACTGCAGTCTTTCCTCCGCCGCTCAGAAACTTCAAGGGTTTGGATCTTCATCCAACATCTTGAATATCGCTGGAGTCGTCCACACAAGTATAGATCCATCGTATAGTTGCCAGCAAGCAGGGTTTGGTGCGCGAAATCACGAAAGAGAGACAATCATTCCCCGCCGGTTTTAAACATTTCGTGAATTGTCCGGTGGGCGCCGATTACCGCACGGCGCCCAGACCACAGGATTATTTGATCCTATGCGAAAATTCTCTGCGGTCGCTGCTCCGAAAGTAGCTCTCCTGACAAATATCGTGATCGTGATCGATTGTTTGATATCCATAAACTACCGATCACGATCACGACCGCGAACCATGACAGAAAGGGCACGGCGATAAATTGCCATTTTCATGCGTCGCAGGGTGCGCCCTCGGTGCATGGGAGACTGCATTGAGGTTTTTAGGATGCGGATATGCCGCTTTGTGAGGCTTGGAAGCTCAGTTGAAATTGAGGTTCAAACCAAACCGGAAGGTGCGGGGGTTGCGGGTCAGGGTGAACTCCCCGTCGGTCGTCGGAATCAGGCTCCGTCCTTGATCGAACGGATTGCGGAGATCGAATAAAGCCTCCCAGCGACCGGCGTTGCCCATGAACTCCGGTAGCGGTATGGCTTGTCGTAGAGAAAAGCTCATCCCCTTCGTGAAGGTGTCCAACCGATCCGCAAAAAGATCGATCGGGCTGATGGGGTTCCCAGGGTACCACCGCACGGTTGCCTGGACGTGCGTACGCGTTTGAGGGATCTTCGCCTCGAGTTGGCTTGTGACCGAGTGATAGTAGGAACGGTGAATGAAGTCGAGCAGCCGTGCTGCCATCAAATCGCCGGAGATTAGCTTGTCCGGGCTCGAGAGAGCCGAAGCTGTGCCGTAATCGTAGGTGACGGATCCCCGCACCGTATCCATCAGCATGCGGGCGAAGGCAACCCTCAGGCCCTGCTGCGCATCCTGATCACTTCTCAGCTGAGCCGCGCACGACTTCTTGCCGCTGCTGGTGTTGTAACTTATCAGGAATGGCGTGCCTGGGCCGTCCACCCGATCGCGGTACATGGTCACTTCCACAGACGTGTCTTCCGCTACTTTCCGGGCTATGGACATTTCGGCATGCCTGACCTGGCTGATACTGACCTTGTTGCCGATTTTCGATATCGACGTGGGTTCCAGCAGATTGATGGTCTCGCCATCCGGAAGCTGGACACTGTTATTTTCGCTGGCGCGCCGGGAGGTTATCATGGTCTTGAGCAGCCAACCGCGGCGTGGAGTGACCACCACCTGAAAATAGGGGCTCCAGATGTTTTGCGAAATGCCGTAATTGATGCGGGAAAAATCGAGACCGTATTCCATCGCCAACGTATTGAAAAACTCGTTGCTGGCTTGAATTCCTGCGGCAATCGTCTCCACGCCGGATTCGCGCTGGGCCGGATCCTGACTGAAAAAGTCAGCCGGGCGCGTCATCTGTCCCGCGCTCAGGCGATTGAGGTTGAGTCGCCCGTAACCGACCGAGAACTTCATCTCCCGGTCTGGACTGGGATGGTAATCGAAGGTGTTGCGCACTCGCCAGAGTGAGTCGTATCCCGAGGTGAGTTGACCCGAAAAGATCATCCGGCCGTGTTGGCTTACCGGCTCGGCGAAGGCAAAGTTGGAGAGAAGGCCTGCGTCTCCCTGATCAGGATAGGCTGAGTAGTTGTCTCCGCTGAGAATTGCAGTGGAGGCTACATTCAAAGCCCCGTTGCGATGAAAGATCTCGCTCTGGTCGTCCCCCGAAATCGTGCCCGGGAGGCTCCGGAAAATCATGCGCCGGTCCGAAGTGCTTCGCATCACCGTTTTCAGATCCCAATTGCGCGGATCATTGCGGGAGGAGATGAAATCAAGAAACTCCTGGAGCACAAAATTGATGGTAGTGGTCCTGCCGGCATTGATCGTCACGCGCGGGGAGGTCAAAACTTGGTAGCCGTTTCGACTTACTCGCAATGAATAGGAGCCGGGGAGAATCTCATTCAGGCTATAAATACCGCGTAGATCGGATTTTGTGAGAGAAATGACGCCGCCGCGATCATCCTGCTTGAACAGCGCAATCACAGCGCCGACCAGAGCCTTGCCGTCTGCGCTCATCACGGTTCCCGCAAGCGTACCGTTCCCCATGGTCGCAGCGGAGGATGCGATGGCAGCAGAAAAAAATACAATCGCAGAAAAAATAGGGATTGAGCGTCTCATGCTCTGTCCTGGTGGTTCGGCACTACAAAATCCGCAGCGCACCCCGACCTGGAGACGAGATTATCACGCAGTCAGAATCTTGTCAACAAGCGCAACCCATTTGAGGACTTAGCCCTCTGCCGGGTCGACCCGTGGGCCAGGCATCAGGCGCAGCCCCCATCCCGGATATCGCTTCCTCCCGCCTGCGCCTTACTGCTTTGATCCCTTCGTCTTCTGTTCCTTCGTCCCCTCGTCGTCGGATCCTGGTGCAGGACCCAAGTCGGAAAATGCAATGCTAATGTGGTAGCGGATGGTGCTGCGGGGCACTTTTTCCAGGGTGATATCGGTGATCGTGATGCTCTGCCCGGGCGCGATGGTGTCGGGCGCCAACCGGGTCCGGGTGTCGACGACTTTCCCGCTGCTGTCCAGACATTGCAGCCGCAGCATCGTGCCGTGATAGGCGACATGGCCGCGATTGCGGATTGCCACTGGACCAAGCAGCTCCGGTGTGTCTTCCCTGTTCGTTCTCACCACGTTCGATTCCGCGACTTCGAGATCGCTCGGGGCGATGGCGCGAGTCGGGCTCAACTTGGCCGTTTGCACCACTTCCGAAGGGGCGGATGCCAGCCGGGCTTCCTCCTTCCGCCCATTGATAATGAGCCACACGAGCACGGCACTGAGCATGAGGGTCAAGCCCCAGAACAGCGATCTTCTTAACATAAACCCCCATGTGGATTGACGAATGACGATTGGCGATTGAGAAGCGAAAGTCGCATCAATCGTCAATCGTCAGTCTTTTTTATTCCGTCCTTTTGTCCAAACGACTTGGCCCTGGACAATGGTGGCCAGGCTCTCGCCGGCGCCTTCCAGAATCTGTGCTTCCACGTTGCGGTCGCCGATGTTTTCGGGCAGCCTGAGCACGGTCATATCCGCCCAGTAGCCGCGCCGTAAGCGTCCAAGCACACCGCCGAAATCGAGTGCAACCGCGCCATTGAGCGTGGCCATGCGGATGATTTCATCACACTTCAGATCCTTGCGGATCCGGAACAGGAAGCGCATTTCGTCCAGGATGCTCAAGGAGTCGTTGCTCGCCAGCGAATCGGTACCAAGAGCCACATTGATTCCCATGTCCAACAGCCGCCGTACCGGGTGTGGCTCGTGGCCGAAAAACGCGTGGCTCCGCGGGCAATAAACAATGCTGCAGTTCCGGCTCAAAACCCGGGACATCGACTCTTCATCCAAATAGTTGCCGTGGATGAGAAGTGCGGGACGCTCCAGGATGCCGAGTCCCTCCAGATAAGGGACAGGAGCCAATCCCGGCGGCAACCAGGCTTCCGGCAACACTCCGAGACCCGACAGGAAATCCCTGAATTCCCCGGTCCCTTCCTTCAACAGCTCCAACTCCTGATTCGTCTCGGCTACATGAGTCGCCGGTCGCACGTTCCGTTGGCGCACAAGCTCTGCCACGGCGCGAAAGAGCGCGGGAGAAACTGAATACGGTGCATGAGGTGAGATGCTCGATGACAAATAGCAGTCTGGCTGCACACGATTGAGCCGCGTCTTCAATGCGGCAATAGCCTCGCCGGCTTTTTCGGGCAGAAAGGCCGTCACCTCCTCGAAGACCACCTTGCGCAACTTCTGCGGCTTGAGCGCTTCCCAGCTCCAGCCGCTGGCTGAAATGTCGCCGATCAGAGTTGTGCCGGAGGCCGCACACATGCGGGCTCCCCGCGTGACCGCATCGAGGGATTCCTCCTTCGCCAGTTTGCGCCTCTCGGTCATCAGCGAAGCAAGCCAGGCGGTAAACGAAGAGCTCCGATTCACCAGGCCGCGCAGGCGTGTCAGTTCCAGGTGAGTGTGGGCATTGACCAATCCCGGGAGGATGATGGCCGATCCCCAATCGATCACGTTTGTTTCGAGATTCCTGGGCGGTCCCTGCCAAGGCTCCAGCCGCGAGATGCGACCCGGGTCGGAGATATGAACCGCGGCATTGCGGAGGAGCATTCCCGCTTCGGCCAGGACGTACTTCGCGGTGTGGACGGTTCGAATCATCTTACGACTTTGCGTGATCAGCCGGATTGAGACGGGTGCAAATACGAAGGGCCCGAGCGGGGTACCAAGGGACCAGGCGCTCCAGTGTGACTGGATTCTGCTTAATGGCCATAGCCAGCAATCCTGACGCCCCCGCCCTCTGGGTCCTGACGCGGGTATTTGGATTCGGGCATCACCCTCTCGGGCCGCCTAGATTATAATCCTCTCCTCCTGGACCTTTCAACTGGTATGTGGCTCCACCGCATTAGCATGCTCAAGTTTTACCGCCACAGGCTTAACCCGCGGGCGCCGCGCGATTGGATAATTCTTTGCTGGACAAGCAGGTAGTGTTAAGTATATTGAAGTCGACGCAGCGATTCTTTGAGTCTGGATCTGGCGGTCAACGATCAATGAGGAATGGGCATGGCAATACTGCTACGCGAATCGGATGTCGACAAGCTCACGACCATGGGGATGGCACTTGAAGCCGTGGAGGAGGCGTTCCGCCTGCAGGCGGAAAACAAAGCGGATAATGCGCCCAGGCGGCGCAGCCGGGTTCAGCGCGGGCTTCTGCATGTCATGAGCGCTTCACTGCCGACACTGGGTCTGGCCGGCCTGAAGAGTTACACCTCGGTCGAGGGCAAAACAACATTCCATGTTCTCCTGTACAGCGGCGCGGACGGCCGGCTCTTGGCCGTTATTGAGGCCAATTTGCTGGGTCAATTGCGCACCGGCGCGGCTACGGGAATTGCGACCAAATATATGGCGCGTGCGGACGCTGCCAGGGTCGGTATTTTCGGCACGGGTTTTCAGGCCCGTTCCCAACTCACTGCCGTATGCGCGGTCCGTCCCATCAAGACCATCGTGGCCTATGGGCGCGATTCTGAACGATGCGAAAAATTCTGCCGGGAGATGAGCGCAGCGTTGGGGATCAGCGTAACGCCGGCCTCCAGCCCTGATCAGGCCGCGCAGGAGATGGACATCGTCATCACCGCAACCGACTCGAAAGAACCTGTATTCAGCGGGGCATGGCTGGCGGCGGGGACACACGTCAACGCGATCGGGTCGAACCACCTGAGCAGGAGGGAGATCGACACCGAGACGGTGCGCCGGGCTGCTTGCGTGGTGGTGGATTCGATCGAACAATCCAAGCTGGAAGCCGGGGAATTGGTGACGGCCGCCGAGGAGGGCGCATTTTATTGGGAGGATGCCCGCGAGCTGGGGCTGGTAGTCGTTGGGGAATTCCCCGGGCGCGAGGACGACAGCGAAATCACGCTCTTTAAATCCAACGGCATTGCGCTGGAGGATGTTGCATTTGCCGGGAAAATCTACCAGGCTGCCCAAAAAGCAGGACTCGGCGAACGCCTCCCTTTTTAAAGTCTAATTGCGCCAAAAATAACTCGTCTCAAAACTGCAAAAGCAGCCACGAATGGCGCGAATTTCTTACGCATTCGTGACATTCGTGGCTGCCCTGAAATGACACCATTAATCTCCATGCGCCCGGGTGCGTGCCACGCGCAAGGGAGACTGCGTTGATCTTTTGCTTTTCCCGCCGATTGGCTGGAATCCATCGAGTCCCTCAAACTATTTCTTGATAGCGCCGATAAATGCCAGGGGTTCACCCGCACTGATGGGCGGGGTGGCGATGACATACAACACCTCTCCCGCGAAGGGTGATCTCAGCTCGTACACCTGCTTGCCGAAAAAGTCAGTGACTACGCCCAGGAGCGTTCCTTTTTCCACCATCTGAGTCTTTTGTACCTTGGGGTAGAACAGGCCGGCCTTGTTGGGCGAATCCACGGGATAATAAAGAACTTCCGCCGGATCGTACCATGTGATTTGCGCCGGCGTTTCCGCCTGCCCATCGGCCATCTTCAAATATCGCATGACATTTTGGACACCGTGTTCTATGGCTGCGATCTCGCTCTCATCGCTGGCCACTCCCATGCCGCCGGATTCGATCGTGAGGGCGGGCTTGCCGCGCGTCATTGCGGTATTGGAGCAGTACTTGCTCGCCTTGGGGTCCGTAGGCCGGTTGCGGTCGATCACGATGTTTTTGAGGCCAAACACCTCAGCCATCTTCTTGGCCACCTCATCCACTTTTGCATTTCCAACCGGGTCCCAGTAGCTGTAGGAGCGCAGCGACTCGTTGCCGTCGCCACAGTGGAGATCAACGAGGTAATCCGTGCGCTCAATGACCTCCTTGGTGATCACGTAGGCGATCCGATCCGAGATTGTCCCATCCACTTTCCCGGGATACACCCGGTTCAGATTCTTGCCGTCGATGGGGCTGTAGTAGATGGTTCGCCTGAGGAACGAGGGCAGATTAGCCACGTGCACAATGATGATCCGTCCCTTGAGTTTCTGCGGGTCAATGCTGGCTGCCAGCCGCTGTGCGGCGAGTATGGGCGGGTACTCGTAGCCGTGATTGCCCGCGATGACTGCCAGGGAGGGACCCCGTGCGGCGCCGTTGATGATCGTCACCGGGACCTGGGTTGCGCCGTCCGATCCGCTCGGAACCGTCAGGAATCCGGACTGTTTTTGACCGGGCGGAACCTGTATGGATCCGACCTGGAATGTCTGCGCCGGCGCCACGCTGCAGGAGAGCGCCAGTGTCACCAGCAGGACTGCTAGTAGTTTCGCGCCAAGGAAATTGGTATTCATGTCATCCCCCATGGAATAATGTCGGTTGGCTTCTTTCTTATCACCAATCGCAGCCCCAACGCCACACCTGATTTCGCCAAGACAACGAGATGCAAAGACCTTTGCCACGAAGAACCAGAATCCAACTTTTTGTAGCCTTTCGTGTCCTGCCTGGCTGAATCGCAGTCTATCCATGCATGGGCCGGAGCTGACCAGGGCAGAATGACGATATTCTTAAGAACAGGGTAAAGCTAGTCGTAGCAACAGGTAAGCTAATGATGGCGCGATTGCCAACAAATTGCCTCCTTTACTGAAGTGAGGCGGAGACGTATAATGTTTGTTTTTTTAGTGGTGCCGTTTCCTCGGCAGCCGAGGTTGCACAATGAAAAAGACTGAGCTCAAGAAGTTCAAAGCCATTCTGAATGGAAAGCGCGACGCGATCACCAATTCGACCGGGAAGAAGACCCATTGGGAAAATATGGAGAACACGCGTCACGGCGATTTCGTGGATCAGGCGAGCGATGACAACGAGGTCCACGTAAATATCCGCCTGCTCCAGACCGATGCCAAGCTGCTGCGTGCCATTGAAGCGGCGCTCAGCCGCATCGAGGATGGTAGCTATGGCGTGTGCACGATGTGCGGCGAGGATATCAGCGTCGTACGCCTCAAAGCTGTACCCTGGACATCGGTTTGCATCGCATGCAAAGAAAAAAAGACCGCCTGATCAGCTTCTATTGAAAGCCGCAAGGAAGGTGCGTCCGCTTGCGGTTCCCCTTCCACCTCTCCCGGGATATTCTGTCCACCCTGGTTCTTCATGATGCCGCCAGGGTTTTGCGCAGCCTCTCCGCGAAATTTGCATTATACTTTCCGCATGCCGACATCGGGTCTGCACAGCCCGGCACCGGCAGGTAACCTGGATAAAATCTATTTTCCCTGCCTGATTCTGACTCCTGGCTGCTTACTTCTGTCCTGAGTCGGAGGCTGGAGGTCGGAGGCCGGGAGCTGAGGACCAACCATGACGAGGATCTACACCAAAACTGGCGATGACGGCACCACCGGCTTAATCGGCGGCCAGCGCGTGCACAAAGACGCCTCGCGCATCGAAGCCTACGGCGTCGTCGATGAGCTCAACGCCGTGTTTGGCGTGGTGTGCGCGTCTCCGTTGCCGGAACGAGTGCGCCCGATCCTGCGCCGAGTGCAGGATGATCTGTTCACCATCGGCGCCGATCTTGCACTGCCCGCGGGTATGGATCGCAAGGAGTGGGGGGTGCCGGCGATTCTGGACGAAAACATCGCCGGCCTGGAGCGAGAGATTGACGAATGCCAGTCCGAGCTGCCGCAGCTGCAGCGCTTCATTCTTCCAGGCGGCAGCGCCCCCGGGGCGATGCTGCACCTGGCCCGTACGGTTGCCCGGCGCGCCGAACGGCGGTGCGTCGCGCTGGCGCACGCCGAGCCTGTGGATCCGCAGATCATCCGCTATCTGAACCGCCTCTCCGACCTGTGCTTCGTGCTGGCGCGCTACGTCAATCACAAAAATTCCCAGCCCGAGACTCCATCCGACTTTCGGGAAAGCAGAATAGGCGTCAGACAAAAGCAGGAGCAGCCACGAAAAACACGAAGCGGCATAGCCGCAACAAAAAATCTCACCGCAGAGATCGCGGAGACCGCAGAGAACTTTTTTTGTCTTTCAATAACTTGTCTCTGCGGTCTCCGCGATCTCTGCGGTGAGCTGTTGCTTTTCTTGCCTAAATGGCAGGGATTGGTACGTAAATAGTACAAATCATCCGGGCGCCAAAGGCTATAATTCGCCTGGGCCAGAAGGAGAAATGGGATGGAAAGACACTATGTCGTGGACGAAATCAGCGCGAGCGAGTCGTGGCGGCTCTTCCGCATCATGGCCGAGTTTGTTGAGGGCGTTGAAACCCTGTCCCACATCCAGCCGGGGGTGACCTTTTTCGGGTCCTCACGCGTCTTGCCCGGAAGCGAGCAATACGAGCTGACTTACGAGATGGCCAAGACGGTGGCGCGCGCCGGCTACACCATCATCACCGGCGGCGGTCCCGGAGTGATGGAGGCCGCCAACAAGGGTGCGCGTGAGGTCGGCGCCGAGTCCGTCGGGCTGAATATCAATCTGCCGATGGAGCAGCGCCCCAATCCCTTTGTGAAAACGCTGCTGAGCTTCCGCTATTTTTTTGTGCGCAAGGTGATGTTCGTCAAATACTCGCAGGCTTTCATCATCATGCCGGGGGGCTTCGGCACGCTCGACGAGTTATTTGAATCGATCACATTGATCCAAACTCAGAAAATCCAGCCTTTCCCCGTGATTCTCGTGGGCCGAAAGTTTTGGGCGCCGTTGCTGAATTGGCTGGAAGAAGGCCTATTGGGGACAGGCCTGATCTCGGCGGGTGACAGGCAGATCATGACTGTGGCGGACACCTCGGAAGAGGTTCTTGCGATTCTCAAGAACAATCATTTTGTCCAGCACGTTTCCATGGGATGAATATGAAAGCGGAAGGAATGGTTTTGCAGCAACTGGCGCTGGGCCCGATGATGAATTTTATTTACCTCATCGGATGCAAAGAGACCCGCGCCGCCGCGGTGGTGGATCCCGCATGGGATGTGCCCGGCATTCTCAAAGCGGTGGGTGAGCACAATCTCGAACTCCGCCACATCCTGCTTACCCATGCGCATCCGGATCATGCCAATGGATTGGAGGAATTGCTGGCTGCCACCGACGCTCAAGTCTATCTGAATGCCGCGGAACTCAACTATGCGCTCGAGATGGCCGAGCGCTATCAGATCTCTATCGACTTTTTGAAACGCCGCTCCGCAAATGTCCATTCTGTGGCTGATGATGAGGTGATCCAGGTAGGCACAATATCGGTGCGCTGCCTTCATACGCCCGGCCACACGCCGGGCTCGCAATGTTTTTTAGCCGGGAAGAACCTGTTTTCCGGGGATACGTTGTTCGTCGATGCTTGCGGCCGCGTGGATCTCCCCGGGGGGGATCCGGAAAAGATGTGGTGGAGCCTGAACCGGAAACTTCGCGCCCTGGAGGACGACGTCATCCTTTATCCGGGCCATCATTATGGGCAGCGGCCCGTATCTACCATGGGGGAGCAAAAGCGCAGCAACCCGTACATGCAGTTCGATTCCCTGGGTGATTTCCTGGATGCCATGCGATCAGGTTTATAAACTCGTAAACCTTTTTGGCGCGGCCTCGTATCAGTAGCGTACCTTGGAGGAAGTGTTCGCATGCAGCTCTTGGAAGGAGTATGGGTCGCGCTCGAAGCCCTTTGGGCCAACAAATTGCGCACCATACTGACCCTGCTGGGGAACATCGTCGGAGTCATGTCGGTCATCGCCGTGGTCAGCATCATCGATGGCGCGAACTCCTACATGGAGAACGAGGTTGCCGGCGAAGGCTCCGGCATATTCTCGGTGACGCAAGTGAACACCCTGGATATCCTCTCGGATTTCGAGAAATTCCTGAAATCTCTTCACAATCCGAGGATCACGTTGTCCGATCTGGCCTATTTGCGCGAAAAGGTCACCCTGGCAGAGTACATGGATGCGAACCTGAGTGCGGGCGCTGAAGTGCGCAATCGGGCTCTCAACATCAAATCGGTTTCCACCCTGGGGAGGTCGGAGAATTACCCGCTGATGGGGCGCTGGGATTTGAAGGATGGCCGGCATTTTACCAGCCAGGAAGTCTCCCACAGTGCGGATGTAGCCGTCATCGGCTTCGATGTGGCCGATCGTCTCTATTCCGGGGTCGATCCGATCGGCAAGGAAATCCGCATTTCGGGCATGCCATTTCGCATCATCGGAGTTCTCAGCGAAAAGCCGAGCGGTTTAGGCAGCAGTCCCAATTTGAGAATTGTCATTCCGATCACTTCCTTCCAGAAGATCTATGGAACGCACCAATCGCTGACGATCTCAATCAAACCGTCGCGCCTTGATGACGTCGCGCCTTGCCTCGATCAGACGCGCCTCGCCATGCGCACCTTACGGCGCCTGGGACCGAAGCGAGAAGACAACTTTGCCATCACAACCTCCGAAAATCTGCTGAAGCTATGGAGCTCGATCAGCTCGCAGATCTTTGCCGTGCTGATCGGCATCGTCTCGATCAGCCTGGTCGTGGGCGGAATTGTCATCATGAACATCATGCTGGTGTCGGTCACGGAGCGCACGCGCGAAATTGGCATCCGCAAGGCCGTGGGCGCGACGCGCATGAACATTCTCTGGCAGTTTCTGGTGGAAGCCATCACGCTTTCCAGCGTCGGCGGAGTCCTGGGCATTGCGGCCGGATTTGTCATTGCGGCCATCATCGCTTACTTTTCTCCTCTCCCGTACGCGATTAAAATGTGGTCCATATTCCTTGGCATGGGCGTGACCTTTGCCGTAGGCGTTTTCTTCGGCGCGTACCCGGCCACGAAGGCCGCCAGGCTCGATCCGATCGAGGCTTTGCGTTATGAATAAGATCAGACGGACAGGACTTATCGGTGAAAATCTGATGATTGCGCTTGACGTGCTGCGTGCCCACAAACTGAGGAGCGGGCTCATTGTTCTTGGTGTTGCCATCGGTGTGGCATCGCTGATGGGAATGGTGTCGATCCTGGTCGGTCTGAAGGACGGCATTACCAAAAGCATTCACAGTTCCGAAGAAACCGTGCTCCAGGTGCAGAAGTTCGACTTCTTCGTCGGCGGATTCGACGAGTCGATGCTCCGCCGCCGGGAAATCAGCGAAGACGATGCCCGGGCGATCCGGGAGCAATGCCGGACCTTGCGTCATGTTTCTTTCATCATGGAGCCGCAAGGACCCCCGCCCACTCTGCGCTACAAAGATCAAAAGAGCCGCATGGTTCAGATCATCGGTACCCAGCCCGCGCTGCTCTACATTCAAAGTCTCGATCTGGAAGACGGGAGAATGTTCACCGACGAGGAACTCTTCCATCGAGAAAAGGTCGTGGTCCTCGGCCACAGCCCAAGACGCGACATGTTCCCCAGTGTTGATCCCATCGGCAAGAAGGTCAGAATTGTGGACGACGACTACACGGTCATTGGGACCTTCGCCGAACGCAAGACCTTGTTCGGCAGCATGGGCGAGAATTTCGCCATGATCCCCTACACGACCTACAAAGCGACCATGTGGAAAGAGCATGATGCGCAAGTCGTGGTGGCGGCAGTCAGGGAGGGTGTTTCCCTCGATGAGGCGAAGGAAGAGGTCATCCGCGTCATGCGCGTGCAGCGCAAACTGAAAGCGAATCAGGACAACGACTTTGCCGTAACTTCGTCCGATGCTGCACTCGAATTCATCACCAGGATTACGGCGCCGATCGCGATGATCCTGGCCGCGATCTCATCCATCGCCCTCCTGGTGGGGGGCATCGGGGTCATGAACATGATGCTGGTTTCCGTTACCGAGCGCACCGGGGAGATCGGCATTCGCAAGGCAGTGGGGGCCAAACAGCAGGACATCCTGTGGCAGTTTCTGATCGAGGCCGGTGTTCTGACGGGATTAGGCGGCGTTTTCGGCGTCATGCTCGGCCTATCCGCTGCGTTCGGAGTTTCACTCCTGACCGGGCTGCCGTTCAGCCTGTCGCCGGTTTATATCCTGCTCGCGGTGACTTTCTCAGTGGCAATCGGCATGTTCTTCGGCTTGTATCCCGCGCATCGCGCTTCGAAACAACAGCCGATCACCGCCATCGGCTACGCGAAGTAAAGTCAAGGATTAACCGTATTTCTACCGAGTCTTCCAGCCTGTAGCTTTTTAGGCTGTACGCTGTGAGCCCGTTTTTTCACAGGATTTCCCGGCAAAACGTCGCAAAGGGGCATGGATTCACGGTGCGCGGCATAAGTGAGACACAGGTATTACTGACAGTGTGTCGGGGCTTCCGGCCGGACCGAATCCCGCGAAAACCTGGTGAGTCATGCGGGCTTGCAGCCTGCAGTTTTTCAGATTGGGACTAACAGCCTACAGCCTAAAAAGCTACAGCCTTAGGTTATCGCCGGAGGTCGCCCTCGAATAGTTTCAGTATGCGCTTGTACTCGTCGGCCCAGCTGGTCTCTTCGGCGAAGCTGTGGTTTTCCACCGGGAATGGAGCCACTTCCCAGTTCTCTTTGCGGAGTTCGATGAGACGCTGAATCAGCCGGACCGAGTCCTGGAAGAACACATTCGTGTCCACCATGCCGTGGCAGATGAGCAGGTGGCCTCTCAGGCCGTCGGCAAAATAGATGGGCGAACTGCGCTTGTAGGCTTCCAGATCGGTTTGCGGCACGTTGAGGATCTGCGCCGTGTAGCCGTGATTGTAGTGCGCCCAGTCGGTGACGGGACGGAGGGCCGCGCCGGCGGCGAAAACATCCGGCGTCGTGAACAGAGCCATGAGGGTCAGGAACCCTCCATAGCTGCCGCCATAAATCCCGATGCGTTTCGGATCGACCTTTTCGCTTGCGACCAGGAATTTCGCGCCATCGACGACATCGTCGAGATCCTTGCCGCCCATGTGTTCATAGATGGCCGTGCGCCAATCGCGGCCGTAGCCGGAGCTGGCGCGATAATCGGGATCCAGGACGACGTAGCCGCGCGCGGCCAGCAGGTTATTGAACATGTACTCGCGATAGTAGCTCGAAGACCAGTATTTGTGGGCATTCTGCAGGTAGCCGGCGCCATGCACGAAAATCACGGCGGGGCGCTTCGGGTCGCGCTTGGCGCCGATCATCTCCGGCGTGAAAAGGCGCGCGTACACGTCGGCTCCGTCGCGTGCCTTGTAGGTGAAGACCTTGGGATCGATCCATTTGAATGACCGCCACTCTTCCGATGGGGTGGTGGTAATCTGCTTGGCCTGCGCGCCGGCTGTGAACGGCATCACGTACAGCTCGGGAGGCTTGTTGCTGTAGGAATAGATGATCGCGAGCGATTTCTCGTCCGGCGACACCGTCACCTCGTTGGAGCCGGTCATGGTAGTGATGCGTGTCCACGAGCCGCCATCGAGGGACATGGTGTAGAAGTGGCGCTCGCCAGGATGGACTTCGGTCGAGGAAAAGAACAACTTCGTCCGGTCGTTCGACAGGCGTGCGTTTTCAATCTCGAACTTCCCCGAGGTCAATTGCTTCGCGGCCGGCTGCGCTGCCGTGACATCCAGCGAGTAGATGTGCATCCAGCCATCCTTTTCCGACATGAACAGGATACGCTTGTTGTCGGGCAGCCACGTTACGCCCCCGCCGCCACCGAAACCTCCCCCACCGCCTCCGCCGCCGGTGCCGGTGGACACCGAGCCTTCACGCAGCCACGCGTCGTCATGAGCGTTGTCCAGCACCTTTGCCTTTCCGGTTGCAGGATCGACCGTGACGAACCATCGGTCCTTGTAGTCCTGCGACCGTACCGTGATGACTGCCTGGCTGCCATCGTCGGACCACTCGGGCATGCCCCAAGTGACGATGCGCGGGACCGGCGTGTCGCCCGGCTTCATCGGCAGCTCGTTGCCGGCAAACGTGGAGGCGTCCGCCCAGATCGTCTTGTTCGCCTTGAGATCGAGGAGGGCGAGCATGCGGCGCGCCTGAGAGTCGCCGACATTCGTGCGGCCGGGAATCATCTCCGGATAAGCGGACTCAGTTACGTAGTTCGGCACGTCCTGGTTGCGCGCCGGCAATTCCGGGCGCTCAGTCACGCCCACATATACATAATTTTCATCGGCAGACAATTGCAGGTCGGTCACGCTCTGGCGGGCCGACGGCTGGAAGCGCGCGATAGGCTCAGGCGGCGTACCTGCCGGGCCACCGGGGCCGCCCGGACCGCCGCGACGGCCGCCGCCCCCGCCGCCACCACGCCCTGCCTGGCGCTGCTCGGCCTGACGCTTGAGATATTCGATCAGGTTCTGCTCTTCCTGGCGCAGCAATCGTTGCGAGTCCGTAAGCTGCTGATCGCCGCCGCCCCGCGCACCCAGGCCGCCGCTGCCGCGCTGTCCGGTCGCTGCGCCCCGCGCCCCTGAGGCCGCCTGCGCAGGCGTTTCGCTGGGAGGCGCGACTACATCCGTCAACTGCACTTCCGCCGGCGTGTTCGCCGCGCCGTCGAGCGTCATCAGGTACAGGTTGCCGTCGCGCATGAATGTAACCGCGGCATCGTTGCGCGCCCAGCGCGGATTCGATTCGACGCTTCCGGTCTTCATCAGTAGGCGTCGTGCATTGGTGGCAACGTCGATGATCACGATGTTTCCGCCCTCGGCGATAAGCATGCGCTTCCTGGCGCGATCCAGGCGTCCGGCTGGCGTCGCCAACTGCCTGACTTCCTCGGCGCTGAGCTGCCGAAGATCGCTGCCGTCGCGCGCGACCGAATAGGTCTGACCGCGATCCTCGTTTGGCTTCTGCCAGGAGAAGTAGATCTTGGATGAATCAGGCGCCCATCGGACGGCAGACGGCGAGGATCCCAAGAGCTTCGGCCCGCGCATAATGCTGTCGACCGACAGGGTGAAGGCAGCCGGTGCCGGAGTCGCGGGCTGTTGAGCCGGGACCAGGCACACACTGGTCACGCAAAAAAGCAGAAACAAAATCAAGCTTCGACGCATGGTGACATCCTCTTAGGCAAAAAAAACAAAAGATCAACGCAGTCGCGCATGCGCCGGGGCGCACCCAAGCGCATGAAAAGCACAGCCGCTGCGCGAAGCGCCTTGGAGTGC
>CAVTZY010000054.1:0-57413 GCA_963739235.1 Terriglobia bacterium
ACGATTGATGGCAAGCCCAATACCAAGGGAACGGAATACCACCTTGATATGCTCTCCACGACCTGCCACATCTATTTCGGGAAGAAGCTGGGCGCATCGGCCAACGGCAGATTTGCCGGCTTGCCCGAATCCGACGGCACTTCGCCCTCGCACGGAGCAGACCGCCGCGGACCGACGGCCGTTATCAGGTCTCTGGGGAAAATGGACCAGTACAAATCAGGCGGAACGCTGCTGAATCAGAAGTTCCTTCCCAGTGTCCTTGCCGGCGAAGAAGGCCTGGCCAAAATGGCTGCGCTCATCCGCACCTACTTCAGGCTCGACGGACACCACATCCAATTCAATGTCGTGGATGTCGAAACGCTGCGCGATGCGCAGAAAAATCCCGACAATTATCGTGATCTGCTGGTGCGCGTGGCCGGCTACAGCGATTACTTCGTCGACCTGGACATCTATCACCAGGAAGAAATCATTGCCCGCACTTCTCAGGAAGGTTTTTAGCTGACCCGAGTGGACGCTTGAGGGGCAGACCAAGGCAAATCTAATTTAGCAGTTGAGAACTCATAATCGGGTGGGAAAGGATCTTGCTTACGATGGTCGCTCCTGTTGGTTGAGTTTGAGTCTGCAGGTTGAGAATCCGGTCAACCTGCGGTGCGGAATAAATGTTTGCCCCCATCCTTGTATTCAGAAAACCAGCCCGAAAATCTATCCTAAGGCCATTTTGGGGAGGTATTATTTTGTCTATCTATTGTATCCATTAGTTTTGGCGTGGTCCGACCCCAGATTATGGAGGCAGTGGCGGGTATGAGCTGTAGAGACATGTTCGGGAAATTCTCACTGGTCATATTTTTGCTCGGCGCATCCGTCTCGATTTTTCCGCAAGGGAAGCAGGCCGATTATGAACGGGCCCGGAACCTGCGGGTTCAAACGCAAGGACTGATCTACGACAGTCCGGAGCGCCCCACCTGGATTGAAAAGACGCACCGCTTCTGGTACCGGAAGTCGGCTAAGGGCGGCAACATGTTCATGATCGTGGATGCCGACTCCCTCGCCAGGCAGCCTGCCTTCGATCATGACGAACTCGCCGCCGCGCTCTCGGCCGTATCAGGGCAAAAATACACGGGAATCACATTGCCTTTCAGCAGCATTACCTTCGTGGATAACGGCGCTGCGATAGAGTTTCAAATCGCGGCTGCGGCTTCTGTGACTCCGGGGGCTGCTGCCGTGGCCGAAACGATGCGACAATCTCCTGAGAATACGACCCCCATCCGATGGCGCTGCGACCTGTCCTCGTACGCATGCACGAGGCTCGAGGCCGCAGGCGCACCACAAGGTGCCGGCGCCCGGGGAGGACAGCCTCCCGCAGGGGGGCGGGGAGGATCCCAGGTTGAGCAGCAGCCCAGAGTATCACCCGATCAAAAGAAGGAGGCTTTCATCCGTAATTACAACCTCTGGATGCGCAACCGTGATGCCAGGACTGAACTCCAGCTGAGCTTGGATGGCCGGGAAGACGATTATTACTCCTGGAATATGCGCTGGTCGCCGGACTCGACGAAACTGGCGGTGTTCCGCACCAAACCGGGATTCAAAAGGGAGGTCCACTACATCCAATCCTCGCCCGAGGACCAGCTGCAGCCGAAGCACTCCGCCATCCTGTACAACAAACCCGGCGATGCCATCGATGTCAACATGCCGGTGCTTTTCCAGGTGGACGCCGGGAAACAGATCAACATTGACAACCGCCTCTTTGCCAGTCCGTACACCGACGATCAGGTCCGCTGGTGGCAGGACAGTCGCGCCTTTACCTTTGAATATAACCAGCGCGGCCACCAGGCCTACAGGGTCATTGAAGTCGATGCTGTAACCGGGGAGGCGCGGGCGCTCATCAATGAAGTTGTGCCGACCTTTTTCTGCTATTCGAGCAAAAGATTTCGCTTCGATGTCAACGATGGCAAAGAAATCATCTGGATGTCGGAACGGGACGGATGGAACCACCTTTACCTCTATGATGGCGCCACCGGTGGCGTGAAGAACCAGATCACCAAAGGCCCGTGGGTGGTGCGCGGCGTGGACCGCATCGACGAAGCCGCACGGCAAATCTGGTTCAGGGCCGGGGGCATGGTTGCCGGGAAAGACCCCTACTTCATTCATTACTACCGAATCAACTTTGACGGCACCGGGCTGATCGCGCTTACCCAGGGGGATGGATCGCACTCGATCTCCTTCGGATCTGTCGGCGGGCGCGGCGGCGGCCGGGGCGGACTCGGAGGAAGTTCAGCGACCACTGGCGGTTTCTCGACCGACATGGCTTTTTATGTGGACACCTATTCGCGCGTAGATCTGCCCCCCGTGATGGAATTGCATCGCACCTCCGATCAGAGGTTGCTCATGGAGGTCGAGCGCGCGGACATGCAGGACCTGATCAAATCAGGCTGGGTGGGTCCCGAAGCGTTTGTCGCAAAAGGAAGAGACGGCAAGACGGACATCTGGGGTATCATCTACCGGCCTCGAAATCTAAACCCATCCCAGAAGTATCCGGTGATTGAAAACATCTATGCCGGCCCCCAGGATTCTTACGTTCCCAAAACCTTCAGCCCGTACAACGCGATGCAATCACTCGCCGAGTTGGGCTTCATCGTGGTGCAGATTGACGGCATGGGGACCAATAACAGGTCCAAGGCATTTCACGACGTGGCCTGGAAGAACCTGGGGGATGGAGGATTTCCGGACCGGATCTTGTGGCACAAAACGGTTGCAGCCAAGTATCCATATTACGATATCACCCGGGTGGGTATCTACGGCACCTCTGCAGGCGGGCAGAACTCCATGGGCGCGCTCTTGTTCCACCCCGAGTTCTACAAAGTGGCAGTGTCAAATTCCGGCTGCCACGACAACCGCATGGACAAGATCTGGTGGAATGAGCAATGGATGGGATACCCCGTCGGGCCCGAGTATGCTACGTCCTCCAACGTCGTCAACGCTTACCGGCTTCAGGGAAAACTGCTGCTCGTAGTCGGCGAGATGGACACCAATGTCGATCCGTCGTCCACCTATCAGGTGTGCAATGCGCTGATCAAGGCTGGAAAATATTTTGATCTGCTCTACGTGCCCAACGGCGGACATGGGGCCGGGGGTGAATACGGGGAGATTAAAAGAAACGACTTCTTCGTCAAGAATCTTCGGGGCATGGAGCCGCCGGATTGGAACAAGGCGGAAGTGGAACGGAAGTAATTGCGACTTGGTGAGTAATCGGTAATGCATGTTCTGTCGGCTGACTGAAAATGAACCCGGATCCCTGGTCATGACTCTAATCTGATGATGCCCCGGTCTGTTTGCCGGCAGGCAATGGGTTGGACGCGAAAAAAGCGCCGCACTCGGTAGCGCCCTGCGCTATTATCTGAATAGCCCTGAACTAGAAGCACAATGACATAGGAGGTTCCATGAAGCGACTGATGATTGCAGCGATCCTGCTGTGGGGCAGCGGAATATGTCTGGCGCAGGCTAGCAGGGAACTCCAGGGGGTGTACCTGCGGATACAAGGCTTCACATTCAACTCCGGAACGACAGACTTCGACATTGAGGGCGCAAGCATTAATGGCGGAGGTTACGTCTTTGTCCAGCACATCACCGAGAAGTTCGGGCTTTTTCAACAGATGGGTTTCTTCGGGGGCGCTGAACAAAACGGGCTTAAGGTTAAACTGATCAATGAATTTCAGGGAGTGCAGGTGAGTAAGAAAACGGGTCCGCTCATTCTCTATGCCAAAGGCGGGCTGGGCTTCACGCGCTATATCTTCTCTGGAGCCTTTTCCGGCGTGGATTCCCACTTTGCTTTGAACTATGGCGGCGGCGCTGAAATCAAGATCAAGGAAGGCCTGAATCTCGTTCTGGAAGCGACCCGTTTGACCATGGGCTTGCCCAATCTAACAAATGCGCCGCGCCGCTCGGGTTGGGATAACTCCTGGCAACTGGCCACCGGCATTGCATTCCACTTCTGATCCCTTGCCGGCCGCGAACTCAAGTAAGGGGTGTGTTATATGAAAGTGATCGCTGATCTTACCGTCCTGCCCATTGGTGTGGGGGTGAGCCTCGGGTACTATATCGCCGAATGCGAACGCGTCCTTCAGAAGGCCGGCCTCAAGGTGAAGATGCACGCCTACGGTACCAACATTGAAGGGGAGTGGGACGAGGTGATGGCTGCCGTTAAGGAATGCCATCAGGCACTGCACGCGCTGGGAGTGCCGCGCGTCAGTTCCTCGGTGAAACTGGGCACGCGGATCGACCGCGAGCAGACTATGGAAGACAAGGTGAGAAGCGTTGAAGAGAAACTAATAAATCCCGGTAGTTAGAGAACAGGCAAAGCCAGTCCTGGTCCGGAAGAGGTCGTGCACAAAATCGGCATGGTTGCGATTTCGGTCTGCCTCAAATCGCTGGGTCCAAAAAGCAAGTAATCAGTGTTTTCAAAAAACAGCCACAAAAAGCACGGCGCGGCATAGCCGCAACCAAAAGAGTTCACCCGCAGAGACGTGGAGGAATGCAGGCAGTCAACAACTCCGAGGCCCTTTCTATCGCCCTTTCAGGGCTCTGATTCTTTTCCATCCCTAACCCCGGGCGGCGCTTCGCTTGCCCGGGGCTACTCTCTCGCCGCCGCTGCCGCGGCTGCTGTAGGCCTGCCCCGGAGGGGCCGTGAGAAAGAAGCCGGGGGCAAGCAAAGCGCCGCCCCCGGTACGTATTTGCAAGCGAAGGATCCCTGAAGGAGCGAAAGAGAATCCTTTGCGGTCCGGCAAGGACATATACGTAAATAACACGGAAATCGTGTTCTTTGTGGCTGTCTTCGTTCTGGCCACAGGGTGGGTTCAGCGAATCCCGGCTGCTTTCAGCTGAGCTTCACGCTTGGCTTTGAACTCGCTTCCTGGCGCCTTCCACTCCGGATATTTATCTGCCTGCGCAACTCGGTATCCAATCAACCCATAATATTGCAGGTCCTGGACTGCGCCGCTCATATCCCAGTCCGGGCGCACTATGTCCGCCGGCTTGTGATACCCATTGGCCGTGAAATCTTCGATGACTTTCTTGCCGTACTCGGGAGGCTTGCCGATGAAGTCAATCCCGCGTCCGCCGGCCAGAGCCGGTACTCCCTGCTTGGCGAAGGGGAAATGATCCGAGCGAAAATAGGAACCTTTTTCGGGGGTGGGATCGGGCTTAATAACGCGCCCTTGCTCCGTGGCGACCTGCTGGGCATAGTCATCAAGCTCGGAATTCCCTAAGCCCACGATGGTGACGTCCCGGGTTTTCCCATACACGTTCAGCATGTCCATGTTGATGATTGCGAGAGTCTTAGCCAGCGGGTAAAGCGGCTTTTCGGCGTAGTACTCGGAGCCGAGCAGCCCCTGTTCCTCCGCAGTCACGGCCAGGAACAGAATCGAGCGCTTGGGCAAGGGCGACAGCTTGCCGAAAGCGCGCGCCAACTCGATGAGGCCGCCGATGCCGGTCGCGTTGTCCTGCGCGCCATGGTAAATCTTATCGCCATTCACCTCGATTCCGATCCCGAGGTGATCCCAGTGGGCTGTGTAAATGACATACTCATTCTTCAGGTTCCCATCACTGCCTTCGAGCTTGCCGACGACATTGCGCGACCGGATGGTCCTCACCTTGTTTTGGAGCGTGATGGAAGCATTGACCCCGAACGGGACCGGCTTGAAATCGCGAGAGACGGCTTGCTTTTTCAGCGCATCGAAATCTTTGCCGGCCAGTGAGAATAGCTTTCTGGCCTGGTTAAGGCTGATCCAACCCTCGAGCGAGACGCGGGACATGTTCTTGTCTTCCGCTACCAGGTCAAACTGTTCCCCGGTCTTGTTCTGCACGACCGAGAAGGGATAGCCCGCCGGCTCGGTCTCATGAATAATCAGCACGCCGGCCGCGCCCATCTTGGCGCCGATCTCATATTTATAGCTCCAGCGCCCGTAGTAGGTCATCGCCCGCCCGCCGAAGATCTTTTCGTCAAGCTTCGTCGGATCGGCCGGATCCGGCACGGGCGGATCCCCAACCAGCATAACCAGCGTTTTGCCCTTCAGGCTCGCACCTTTGTAGTCATCCCAGGAGAACTCGGGAGCTTGCACGCCATACCCCACAAAAACTATTTCCGAATCCCTGAGCTCGGCGGTATCAGCCACGTGCTTGGTCCAGGCGACGAAATCGTCCTTGAACTTGAGCTTTTGTTCCCGGCTCGCTTTGTTGAATGTGAGGGTGACATCCGGATCAGGCGTGATGCCGACCAGTGGCACGTTCTGGTCCCAAGTCCTGTTGGGATTACCCGGTTTCAAACCGGCCTTGCGGAACTGATCCGCGATGTAGGCAACCGTGAAATCCTCGCCTTTCGATCCCGGGAATCGACCCTCATATGCGTCGGCGGAGAGAACCTTGACGTGTTCCAGGACGGCGTTGCCGTTGATGCTCGCGAACGTTTCCACAGGCGCCTTGGCCGCGGGAGCCGAAGTGGAATGTCCGCAGCTCATCATGGCCAGGGCGAGGACTGAAGGCGCCAATGTTCGTAGGAATGACTTCATATGAATCTCCTGAGTATGCCGCATAAACTAGATGTTTTGCCATCGCGATGCAAGCTGGAAAATGACGAAGCGAAGTGGACGCCCGGCCCCGCACCCAGGTGTATGAAATTTAATGGCCTTATTAAAGCAGCCACGAAGGACACAAATAAAAAAACATTATTAGTGTCCTTCGTGGCTGCTTTTGCAGTTTAGAGGCGGGTTATTTTCAAAGCAGCACCCTATTAATCGTATCCGTATTCCGCCAGGGTATCCTCATCGAAGCCCATATAGTGAGCAATCTCGTGGACCAGGGTTATCTCGATTTCGCGCGCCAACTCTTCGGGATCAGGGAAATCTGCTTCCAAAGGCTTGCGATACAGGTAGATCAGACTGGGAAGTTCGCCCCAGTCGCCCACACTGTGCATAGGCAGCGGTTTGCCGGCGAAGAGGCCATATACAACGGCGTCGCGTTCGCCGGTGGTTTCCTCCATCAAGTCCGGATCCGGCCAGTCTTCTACCACAATCTCGATGTTCTGCATCGCATCCCGGAATTGCTGCGGAATCCTGCCGAGTGCTTTCTGAACCAAGGCATCAAATGCGGAACTCTTCATGAAATCCCGTCCCGTTTTAATGTCTCAGGATTCGTTCCAATAAATCCAATACGCCAAGCATTGACCCTTCCGCGTAACTCCGCTTCCCGGCTTCTCGATTTTTCCTGGAATCGCGGATATGCATTGCATGATTGCCGGTTGTGCAAAGCTTCATTATACATCTTGACAATCCCTTCACGAGCATCATAATGCCTCTATGAGAACCACCTTGACTCTTGACCCGGATGTAGCCGCCAAAGCGAAGCGGGGCGCGAAAAGGCTTGGCAAACCATTGAAGGAGGTGATCAACGCGGCCTTGCGGATCGGGCTCGATCCGGTCCTGAATCCACCGGCTGCCAGACCTTACCGCACGGAATCGCGGCCGATGGGATTGCGCCAGGGATTCAGTTACGACAATATCGCCGAGTTGCTCGCCCGCGCCGAAGGGGAAGATCACACATGATCCTGGTAGACGCGAACATTCTGCTTTACGCGGAGGACAGCCTGTCGGCGCATCATGAGTCGGCGCGGACCTGGTGGGACGCACAGCTGAGCTGCGCCGCGCCGGTATGCATGTGCTGGCCCGTCCTTACGGCCTTCATCCGCATCGTCACAAATGCCCGCCTGCATCAGCGGCCGTTGACCCTCAGAGAAGCTGTGGACCGCGTGCAAAGCTGGCTCGACCAGCCATGTGTATGCGTGATCCAGCCGGCGGAGCAGCATTGGGAAATCCTGCAGCGCATGCTCCACGAAGGGAACGCAACAGGCAATCTTGTTTCTGACGCGCATCTGGCCGCGCTGGCAGTCGAGCATAATTGCGAGCTGTGCTCCACCGACGCCGACTTTGCACGCTTCCCCGGACTGAACTGGCGCAACCCTGTCAGTGCCAAGAGCCGATGAAGTTGTGCCGCAGGGGATCCGGAGGTGTTCTGCAGCTCCTTGGATGTAACGGGCCGCACTCTTCCCCTGTGATTCTTTCGCGCCATTTCCGCGTTGTTTTCTCAGATTCTCTGCCGGTTTGACACCGGCCGGGACCGGGACTGGCGGCGGCAACTGCTTGAAAGCGCTTGCAAAACCGCAAATCAGATGCCTCTTTTAGGGATTTTAAAACAATAATCGGAGGCCGGCCTTTCAATCCAAGGATTGTATCCGATGCGCCGGAGTAATCCCCGATTGCATGCGTCCCACTTTCCTGCGCTGTTGGAAATCGCCACGCATGGTCGCCGGTCTCAGGTTCAATAATCAGTCCTTTTTTTTTGATATAAGCGGGAATTTTGAGGGTAAAGAATTGTCGAAATGTTATCTGGTCAGGACCTTGCCGTCTCAGTCCCTTGTCAGCAAACCAATTGGTGACAAGGTTGCCCCCGAATTCCCGTCACTTATGGAAACCGGCAGGGGCAGCCGGCACGTTGCGTGCAGGCTTCGCCCGTCACTCATCCTCGAGGGAAGACTCGATATCCTCCAGGCGTCGACGCAAGTCCGGGGGGAGCGACCCGCGCAGTCTTTGACTGACCATGTCGACGCGCAGCAGATCGGCGATGTGAACCTTGTCTATATCCCGCAAAGAAGTGAGCTTCATGCCCACCAGAGCGGGCAAATCCAGTACCCAGAATCCCTCCGGGTCGCGGACCGTCTCGGTGAGAGTCGGTGCGGCGTGGGCGTAGGATGGGAGCACTTTCTCTCCCGCCCAGACCAGATGAACGCCGGATCTGCGGCTTGGCGCCTCGGGATCGACGAACAAGACGAGTCTGCGCAACTCCTGCTTCTCAAATCCAAGCTCGTGCATTACCTGGCAGATTCGGTCCAAGTCCGAGCGTTCGACGAGAAGATCGACGTCCTTGGTTGTTCTCGTCGCAGAGGGATCGGCTTTGGCAACCCAGAGAGCCACCGCGTTTCCGCCGATCACGGCATAGCGGATATTTGCCGCATCCAGTGCAGCCGTCACTTTCCGCAAACGCCGCTCGACCAGTTCCATTGCCATGGCAAATGCTCTGTACGACAGCGCGCCCGACATGCAGCACAGTATATCACCCGATCCTGACTCCTACAGGAGAATCAATGGACAACGGGTGCAATCGGAAGTGGGACCCAACAAAAAAGGAATTTGTCAAATATCATTTGTCAATTATCAATTGTCATTTTTTTGTTTGGATCACTTTGGAGGAGGAACGGTTTAAGTTGGCAGGAGGATACTGCCATGGCACAAGCTGCTGCCGACGCGTTACAAGACAGGTTGGTTCTGTTTGCAGTAAGGATCATCGATCTGGTTAACTGCTTGCCCAAAACGACTGCGGGTCGGCATGTTGGCGGGCAGGTCCTTCGCTCGGGTACTTCTCCGGCTCCGAACTACGCGGAGGCCCGAGGTGCGGAGAGCCGCGCAGACTTCGTTCACAAACTCCGTATCGCTGTTAAAGAGCTCAATGAGACCGGCATCTGGCTGCTCATTATCCTGAAGGCTCGTATGGCTCCGGAGGCACTGGTTACCGGCCTCGTCAAGGAGAATCGCGAGCTTGCGCGTATTTTCAGCGCTTCGATCAGGACCGCACAGGCCAAAAGCCTGCAAGCGCCAAATGACAAATGACCATTGACCATTGATAAATTCTTTTGTTGTTCGAGGATTGAGTCCCACTTCCGATTGCACCCATGGACCACGCCATGAGCGGGGGCCGAAATGTTCGCGCCGGAGTTACGTCCACGTTTTTTGTAAGGAGTCATTTCAATGGCGGTGTGGCGTTCAAAATTGGCCGCGGCGGCCGCAGCAACAGCCGTGCCCCAGAGGGTGCCGAAGTCGGTGGCAGGTCGCCGAATTTGTGCATTGTTTCGTTCTATGGCATCCCCGGAAGCAGCGTAGAGAATTGCGGCGTGGTGAACTGGAAGAGCTTCACTCCCTCGGACTTCGAATATGACTTTGACCAGGACAAACTCGCCACCCATCGTGTCGATCTTGAAGAAGCCATGGAATGCTTTTTCTCGGACTTCGAGGTCAGGAGGAACAAGAAATATCTCGATCGATATCAACTCATCGGACGAACCATTGCCGGGCGGAGCCTGAAGGTAGTTTTTCAGATCAAACCCGGAAATGTTGTTCGCATTATCGCCGGGTAGCCCATATGACAAACAAAATCAACAAGGCACGCAAGGAACTTTCCGAATCGGAAATCGACGACCTGGTGGCGGCGCAGGCGGAAGATCGATCTGCCTGGAGCAAGCCCGTCCACGCCCCCAGGACTAAGCCGGCCTCTCTTTCAATTCCTGCCGATCTGGCCGCGCGCGCCGCATTTCTGGCCAGATTGCACCGGGAAAAAAGCCTCGCGCGCTACATCGCTCGTATCGTGCGCGAGCGAATTGAGCTTGAGGAACTCGCATTTGTTGAGGCCAAACGGCAGTTTGCAGGCAATAGCCATTAATAGCCATCGCCGGAAGCGGCACCTATTAGGGGACAGGCTACGCTTTCACCAATATCTTCGAGAGGGCGGGAGATCCTCCGCCTCGAGGTCGCGGTTCCAGTGTCCTCCGCATTGGTTCGAAACGAGGCGGATTCTCTCAGCATAATTGGTGGAATCGTTGCCTGTCACCGATTTTTTTGCGTCCCCAGTGAAAAGCCGGTGTCCCCGATTTGCCGACTGATGTTATACTATTATCTGATTCTGTATAACGATGGAGGCACGTAAAAATGACCGTCACCGTATCTGAAAAGGGTTGGGTCGTCATCCCAGCCGAACTGCGCAAGAAACATAATCTGCATCCCGGCACCCAAGTGCAGGTTGTGGATTATGGCGGTGTGTTGGCCCTCGTGCCGAAGTTGGCAGATCCTGTGCATCAGGCTGCTGGAATGCTTAAGGGACGCACGTCCCTCCGCCGCGCCTTGCTGGCGGAACATCGGGCAGAGCGGCGCAAGGAGAAGGCGCGTGGCCACTGATCCGTTTGTTTGGGCGCTGGATAGTTTTGCCCTGCTGGCGTACCTGGAAGGCGAAGTGGGGAAGCCCCGCGTAAAAGAATTGCTCCGGGGCGCGGAATCGGGGGTCCACACCCTTTATCTATCGCTGATCAATCTGGGTGAGGTCTTGTACATCATTGAGCGTGAAAAGGGCCTTTTCAGGGCGCAACGGGCATTGGCAGCTATTGATCAATTACCCCTGCAGATCGTGCCTGTCTCCCGGGCGAGAGTGCTCGCGGCGGCGCACGTAAAGGCGCGTTACCCAATCTCGTATGCGGACGCCTTCGCGGTGGCCACGGCACAAGAGCACCATTGCCTTCTCCTCACAGGCGATGCGGAATTTCGCTCAGTGGCGAGGGACAAGCTCATAGCTGTGGAGTGGCTGCCCCGTCACTGACCATGGGTATGGGCCCGAAGATCCGCAGATGACCAATATCCCTGCCAGGGTCGCGTGGCCAGAGACCGTGGGGTTGGCTCGCACCGATCCAGCTGCGGCCGGCAGTGATTGTCGCGCATCCATATCTGTGGTCACATCTCACTCTGCTGCATATTGTAATGCATCCGAGCGGGAGGCATTATGAAAACCATTACGATCAGAAATATTCCGCCGCGAATTGAGCGGGCCATCCGGCAGCGGGCCCGCGCCCGAAAGACGAGCGCCAATAAGGCCGTGATCGGGCTGCTCGACGATCACCTGGGGAGTTCGGTCTCGGAACCGGCTGCTGAATATCATGACCTGGACGAGCTGGCCGGGGTATGGAGCGAGCGCGAGGCCCGAGCTTTCGATGAATACCTGGCCAGACAGAGAGCCCTCGACAAGGAACTCTGGAAATGAAACGCCTTCTGCTGGACACTTCCGCCTACTCGGGCTTGCTGCAAGGCCACGAATACATATACGAGTGCATCCGTCGTGCGGATGCTCTCTATCTGAATCCGATTGTTCTGGGTGAGCTGCGCGCCGGATTCGGAGCAGGGGAATGGGCCCGGAAAAACGAGGCTTATCTCCGGCGCTTCCTGGCATCTCCTCGTGTCGCCGTGCTTGCCATCGATGAGGAAACCTCGGAGCGCTATGTCTCGATACTGAATTCTCTTTGGACGGCCGCAACACCCGTGCCGACCAACGATATTTGGATCGCAGCCAGCGCCATGCAGCATGGACTCGCCGTGCTCACTACGGACGCTCACTTCCAGAAAATTCCGCAGATCCTGGCGTACCATGCACCGTCCTGACCCATCTCGATAAATGCCGCGGCTGCTAGTCAATAAGGGACAGGAAGCTGTGAAAAATTGGGGACTGTCCTGTAGCGCCCAACGGAAACCCTCGAATTCCAGCAGCTTATGCCGGGCGCGGAGGGACGGTCCCCAATTTTTTCAAATCGGTGACGGTATCCCCGGATCGATTCCATGACAAATAGATTATTCGTCCCTGTTATCGGCTCCCTGACCCTTGATGCCGGAGAACGCCGCACGGGGGAAGATAGCATCACGATCTTGCCACCTTCGGTCACGATATTCGATCAGCTCCTGGATTGGCTGTCCCGAAAAACGACGCCGAACACGGTCGGCTTCAATCCCAAAACGATCGGCATTGGCGCAACCGCCCTCTGTCTGCGTTGGGGTTCGTATCTTGCAGTCCTGCTGGATGAACACAAACCTCCCGATCCGCGCATCGGATCGCCCGGGATCAGCATGATCGCGGATTCCGAGATGAAGAGGATCAATCTCGAGTGTTCCTCCAATCTGGCGAAGCTGATCCGCATGCTGCACGAGGATGAGGTCGGCTGTTACCGCTTGCTTCACTTGGCTCAGCAAAACCTGCCCATGCCTCGATTCCGATTCCGGCAATCTATGGATCCCTTCGAGGCTCTTCAGCGCCTCGTCTCTCCCTTTTTCTGGGAACTGGCCGTGGCCGATTATCGCGATCGCCTGGATCGGGCGCGGACGATCGTGACGCGGCATCCCTACCGGGTTCTTGGCAATAGCATGGCACTTTCTGCATGGCGCAATGGACCGGTCGAGGACATTCATCGCGGCTGGGCCGCGGGTCATTCCTTGGATTACCGCCGAGCCACGGATGATCAATGCCAGGAGCTTATGAGTTTCACCTCCGATCGCCTGTCCGTGCTGCTTTCGAAGTTCAGGCCCTGGATACGAAGTGCGGGCCCTGCTCCGTCATGGCCCGAGAATCTTGCAGGGATCCAAATCTCCCCCAGATTCACCTGCTCAAGCTGGAGCTTGACCGAATCGTGCAGTGTCGTGGAGCTTGAACCGCAAGAATCCACCCCAAAGCCTTTATTCCGAAGGTCCTCATAATGGCAGGCAATCTTGCGGCTCCGCCTCCGGTGCGGCGGGTCGGCATTGCATTCCCCACTTGATCCGGAAAGCGATCGATATTTTTCCTCCCAGCAAAATTCAACCGGGTCGTGAGTATCAGCGTCCGCTGAATCCTGAAGCAGTGTCAGCCCGCACGAAAATTTCCGCTCAAATCGGCGATCAGACCGTTAGATGGGTAGCGGCCTTCCGGTCGCAGGAGGCTGATTTATGGGAGAGGTCTACCCAAATCCTGTCATCCGTCTCCCGGAGGAAATCTCACCCGGCTATTGCGCCCTCGTGCCTGCTGAACCGGACCTCATCGTTTGTGAGAGCGTTGGGGCGTATGTACCCCGCAATCCCGAAAAGACGGTTCTTTATGGTGTCGTTGCCGGCCATCTGGAGACCTTCCTTGCCCGGCAACGGGAGCGGGAACGGGTAGTGCCGCGCTTCGTCGAACAGGAACTGCGGGCATTTCTAGATTGTGGCGTTTTGGCCCGAGGTTTTTTGAGGGTTCACTGCGATGCCTGCGGACTGGACCGGCTTGTCCCATATTCATGTAAGGGACGGTCGTTCTGTCCGTCGTGTGGGGGGCGGCGCATGGCCGACACGGCCGCGCATCTGGTGGATCGTGTTTTCCCCGGAGTGCCGGTCCGGCAGTGGGTGCTTTCAGTCCCTTATGCATTGCGCTATCGCCTTGCATACGACTCCTCCCTGGTCAGGGATGTTTTGCAGATCTTTGTGCGGGCCATCTTTGCCTCAATCCGCCGCAGGGCGGGCATTCCTGCCTCGAACCGCCAGGCTCGTTGCGGCGCCGTGGCCTTCATTCAACGCTTCAGCGATGCGCTGAACCTTGATCCTCATTTCCATGTGCTGGTCCCTATGGCATCTACATGATGGACGGCAAGGGCGAACCAGTGTTCCGGCGTGTGGCCGCTCCGAGTGATCAGGAGGTTGCCCGTGTGGCGGAGCGCATTCATCGCCGTGTCGCAAGGCTCATGGAGAAACGCGGCTTGGGTTCGCAAGCGGATCCGGACGAGGCGGATGGCCTTCGGCGCAACGAACCGTTGCTCGCCGAACTCTACAGCGCCTCGGTCTCGGCGCGCGTGGCGACGGGACCGCGCGCCGGCATGCGCATCATGAGAGTGGGGGACGAAGTGGATCCCGAAGATGGCGCCCTGCCATCGGGTCCCTGTTGTGCGTCGGTTGACGGCTTCAGCGTCCATGCCGGTGTCTGCGTCCCTGCTCGAGACCGCCTGCGGCTGGAGCGGCTGGCACGTTATGCCGGCCGTCCTCCGTTGGCAACAGAGCGGTTGTTGCTGTTGCCGGACGGCAGGCTGCTCTATCGCCTTAAGCGGCGCTGGCGCGACGGAACCACGCACGTGATCTATGAGCCCTTGGAATTGATGGAGCGGCTCGCAGCGCTTGTACATCCGCCCAGGTTCAATATCACAAGGTACTACGGAATGTTTGCGCCTGCGGCGAGGCTCAGGCCCCGGGTGATTCCGGAGGCAGAAGCCTCAAGCTCGTCGCGGCATCCGGGCTGTCAGTCCGGAGTCGACGCTCCGACAACCGATCGAGGGAAGACCAAGAAGAAGCGTGGTTGTCAACCGAGAAATTACCCGTGGGCTACTCTCATGGCCCGTGTGTTCGAATTGGACGTTCTCGCCTGTCCTCGTTGTGGCGGGCGGATGAGAATACTTGCCTCCATCGATTCCCCGGATGCGATCCAGAAGATTTTATCCTGCCTTGGCCTTCCCACGAGGGCTCCTCCCATCGCCCCTCCGATATCGGCTCCAGACACGGCGTATGCATTTTAGCAGAGCGACTAATCCGCGCTGCCATCAGGTGTGCGTGTACTCAAATGACCGAGAGCGGCGGCTAATCTGCCCTGCAATCAGGCGTGGGCGCGTCAAAAAACCGAATTCAGGAATCCAGTTCAGCAGTAAAATGCTGACTGGGGGGTGCGCAAGCCCCTGAGTTTACATATCACCCGTTATCAGCAGCGGCATAAATCCCGGGGCGGAGGAGATCCAGAGCCAAAATCGCAACTTGTCCTTCTTATCCTTCGAGTCCACTGCTCAGCGCCTCGAAAGCAATTACCTATCATTACTCGGGCTTGCTGCGAGGCCACGAATACATATACGAGTGCATCCGTCGTGCGGATGCTGTCTATCTGAATCCGATTGTTCTGGGTGAGCTGCGCGCCGGATTCGGAGCAGGGGAACAGGCCCTGAAAAACGAGGCTTATCTCCGGCGCTTCCTGGCATCTCCTCGTGTCGCGGTGCTTGCCATCGATGAGGAAACCTCGGAGCGCTATGCCTCGATACTGAATTCTCTTTGGACGGCCGCAGCACCCGTGCCGACCAACGATATTTGGATCGCAGCCAGCGCCATGCAGCATGGACTGGCTGTGCTGACTATGGATGCTCACTTCCAGAAAATTCCGCAGATCCTGGCGTACCATGTGCCGTCCTGACCCATCTCGATAAATGCCGCGGCTGCTAGTCAATAAGGGACAGGAAGCTGTGAAAAAATTGGGGACTGTCCTGTAGCGCCCAACGGAAACCCTCGAATTCCAGCAGCTTATGCCGGGCGCGGAGGGATTGTCCCCAATTTTTTCAGCTTCCTGTACCTTTTTTTATTGGCTCCTCCCGTTTCGCGCACAAGACCATGATGGATGGCGAACAGCGCCAGTTCCAGCCGGTTGCCCGCGCCGGTCTTATTGAAGATGTTGGTCAAGTGATGCTTCACCGTGTCTTCGCTGATTGAAAAATCTTTGGCAATTTCCTTGTTGGAATATCCGGAGACGATCGTAGCTACGATTTCCAATTCGCGCCGCGTCAGCGCGAACATAGGGGGTTGCTCCGGAATCCTCGACATCGAGGAAAGCCTCGGCAGCTTGTTGCCGGGGGAAGCTACGGCCTCGTTTCCCAGCCAGATCTTTCCTTCCATGACGCAATGAATCGCCCGTATAAGCAGGCTCGTGTCGGCGTCTTTCAGCACCACTCCACGGATTCCTCGGCGGAAGGCTTCGCTGAAGCCGCTCGCGTCCTCCCGGCCCGCAAGCAGGATCGTACCCATCTTCAAACCGTCCCGTGAGAACTTTGCCAAGACTTCCTTGGTAATGGATCCCTGGATGCCCTCTCCGACGACAAGGATGTCGGGTTTTAGTTCCATCGCAAGCCGCACCGCTTCTGTCCCGTCTTCCGCCTCACCCAAAACCTGGAAACCAGGTTCCCGCTCGAGCAGCCTGCGCAAGCCGGCACGCAGGATCCTGTGGTGACCTGCCAGCAGGATCTTGATCATGGGATGCCCGCCATCAGTTTGAGGCGTATGGACAGTCCGACGACTCGCTTTATCTTCAGGCATAGCGAGCAGCTGTAAAATTGGACAGACAACTTTCACCAATTTCTAGGCTGCAATTGCAAAAGACGCTTCGTGATGCAATTGATGGAATCGTTGCCTGTCACCGATTGTGGCTACTGGTGAATAGTCGCTTTTTCCTGCGCCGTGCCGCAATGGCAATGCCGCTGAGACCGGTGGCCACCAGCAGCAACGACGCCGGTTCTGGTACTGCCGAGGCTGCAGTACCGATCACGGGCGCATCCATCGTGATCACCGGACCATCGCCGCTTAAGGTATTGCGGCTCGGATCCGTGCCGTAGATAAGGATAATTGGGTTGGCAGAATCGATGTTTACCGCAAGCAAGGTGTCCGCTCCGGACGGATCCATGGTAGGAATGGAAGCGCTGTTTGCATCCAGTATACTGAAAGCAAAGGCGTCAGGCGTGCCGCCAGCATCTACCGCCGTGGTCAGGTCCACGAGAAACGACAACGTGCTTCCAGGAGTAAAACCCTGAAATAACGCATTGAAGAAGTCGCTATCGGTCAACGTCACCGTGCCCGTCAAGTCGCCGCTGGCACCGCCAAAGGTAGTCGGACTTCCAAATGCCGCGGCTCCCCCGAAGTTGAAATTTGTTATTGTCGCGGTATTGTTGCCGTCATTTGTGCCGCTGCCATCGTTCAGTTGGAATGCCAGTGAGAAGGGACCAGCTGCGGAGGCCACCAAGGGCGTGGTATTTAGAGTGACAGTGAATATCGTGTCGGCATGGACCGACGGCGCAATAAGCATTGCCATGAATGCAATAAACAGCCATTTCGCTTTCATCTTTTTACTCCTGCTATCTTGTTCCGCTGCCGGCCAGCACGCGGGGGGTGTAGGTGATGGCCGCCTTGGTTGGATTGGTGAACTGAAGCACAACCGAGACGCTTGCTCCTGAGCTCAATCCCGTTGTGCCGACGTTTATAAACGGGCTGCCTAACGGGGCAGCGCAACTGGTTGTGCCACTTCCGTTGTACAGAGTCGCGTTGGCGTTCAAACTATCGAATGTTACCGCGATAAAATCGTATACCAATGACGCACCAGTGTTCCTACTACATAGGGACTAATCGGTTCCAGCTTCTTCATGAACTCACTTGCTTGCCTGTATCTCCTTCAGCTTTGCGTCGAAGGCCGCAAAGGGCTGCGCTCCTACGATTATGTAGCCGTCAACTCCATCGGGGGTGGTTTTACCGACTAGGAATGATGGCGTGCCGTTCATGCCCAACCACGTTGCCTTCTGGATATCCTTCTGGATATCTGCCTTGTGCTTGCCGCTCTCCAAGCAGGATCCGAATTCGGACATTTTCAGATGCAAGGCTTGCGCATAATTCAAAAGGTCACCCTGCGTGAGCTTGGAGGCGGTGCGGAGCGCGTCCCGCATCGTCCAGAACTCGCCTTGATCACCCGCGCAGAGTACTGCTTCGGCCGCTTGCAGCGCATTGGGATGGATATCCAATGGCATATTGAGGCTAATGAAGCGAAGTTTGCCGGTGTCGATGTACTTCTTGCGGATCTCGCCGAATGTCGCGGTTTCAAACTGGCGGCAAAACGGGCACTGGTAGTCGGTAAACTCAACCATTGTGAGAGGCGCATCTTTGCTTCCGAGTGAGTAGCCGCCGTCCAGTTTCAGACTGCCCTTGGCCAGAGGAAGCGGCTCGGGTGCGGCCGCACGAGCTAGGTTCTCTAGCAGGTGGCGAATTTGCCTGAGCTCATCCAATATGGCGTCAGCCTGCTGTCGCGTGATGGAAGCGTCCTTATTCCCATCTTGTGCTTTGGCAGGAAAACTCACCGCCAGAACAAAGAACACTATTCCACCCAGGCATAGCGTTGCCTTTGCTGCATAGGATGTGAATGTGTGTTTGGCTTTCATTTTTCGCTATCTCGCTCCCGATCCGGCGAGTACCCGTGCGTTGTAGGTTATCGTCGCCTTGGTAGGATCTGTAAACTGCAAAGACACAGACACGCTGGCTCCGGGGGCCAAACTGGTCGTGCTGGTACTGATGTATGGTCTACCCAGCGGGGCCGCGCAACTTGTCGTTCCCGATGTGTTGTAGAGGCTTGCATTGCTGCTCAGACTGTCCAGCACAAGGGAAATGGGACCGTTGATCGTGGAACTGCTGGTGTTCTTCAGCGTTACCGTCTGGTAGAACCGCTGCGTCCCAAAGTTGACCACATAGCCTGAGCGTATTATTGAGACCGAACTGCTTAAATCTGTTGCACAGGCGGGAGGCAGCGTCACAGTCGTTGTCGTCTCGGCGTTTGATTTGGAGCCTTCGATATTCCCTACCAAGTCCGTGGCGATGCTATAAAAGGCATAGGTATGTCCGACTTGCCCCGTGAAGGTCGCGGATGTTGCGGCCGTGTTCATTTGAAAAGCGGAGAACGGACCGCCGCTGTCGGATACGTAGATCGTGAAACCCTGCATGCCGGATCCCGCATCCGTTCCCGCCCACTGGACAGTGAAGCTCGTCGACGTTTCGGTTGCGGGCAAAGCGGTCACTTGGCTAGACGGAGGCGTGTTATCGATTGTATTAACCCAATTCTGCGTGCTCATGGGCGCTTGCCCGTCAAAGACAACCGTAGCCTGCTCAGCAATTTGAGCTCCGGTTGCGAGACCTGGTGTCGGCGTCACACTAAAGGAGAAGTTGGCTTCGGCACCCGCAGGGAGGAATCCGAATAAAGGATTGAAAGGTGGCAATCCGGTATTCGGGTCAATGGAAGTGAATGTCCAAGTGAGAGTCTTAGTATTTCGATTCAGCTTCGCATCCACGTTTACGAGGAGACCTTGGGTGGGTCGGAGATCAACGTTCGTTGTGAACTCGTCGATGCCCGCCGCAGGGCTGAAGGAGTTCGGCGGGATGGGAACGTGAACGTCGCTGGAACCGTTTGGAATGGTGATTCCAAGCAAGGAGAGGGTCGATAAGTTTACGTTTGCGCCTAATGGCTGTGTCACTACAACTTGCTGAGCTGGGGCAGTAGCGCTTGGCACGTTATCGAAAGAGACCGCATGGGGTAGCACCTGCGCTCCGGCAATCCATCCCTGACTGCCCAAGCCCGGAAACCCCACTAAATTGTTTGGGTCGGTGGGCTGAATCAAAGGGAGCTGAGATTGCGTACACTTTCCTTGCTTACAGGCCGAGTCTATTCCTATTCTTACTAACATAGAGAAGCTCGACAGGTCACTCAAGCAGGTCGTGATATCCGTGGGACAAGAAGGGGTTGCGTCGCCAGCAATACAATTGGTAAAAGCCCGCGTGCAATCGTTGCAAGCCCTATTCCTCTTCTGTGCGTCGCCCGGATCGCATGGCGTCATTGCACACAGTCCGCAAGCATTAGTAGCCAGGCACTCAGTATAGGCTTGCCGCTGGAAGTCTTCCATGACGCAAGCCTTGGCGGTCAAAGGCCCTGCAGATGATGAAGACGAAGAAGTTGCGGACGTCAAGGTGAACACCTGAGACGAACCAGCGGTAAGGGGAGCGCTCCACGCCGCCTCAGAGCCCGCCGTGAGGCTCGCCACGTCGGTGACTCCTGCAGGGCTGACTAACGTCAGTGAGAATGGTTGGGGGACGGGTTCCGAGACAAGGATCCCGGTATCAATGTTTCCGCTGTTTGAAACCGTTGCAAACACAATGGCATTGGCAGGCCCTACTGATACCTCGGGCGGCACTCTGCGGGCCACCACTCCTGACAGATCGATCCGAATGTTCGATGCGCCTCCTTGCTGGACTGTAAACGCTTGCGAGAGCGCAACGGCAGTGCCATCTGGGTTAGTGACCACAACATCGCACTTGCCGGGGAGAGCCGTTGTGAGATCAAAAGTAGTATCGAGGAATCTGCCTCTTGGGCCCACGATCGGATTTACGCCCGTGACTGGCGATTGACCGCTGCAATTGAGCGTTGCGGTTGCCCCGGCATGAAACCCCGTGCCGAAAATCTTGGGACTAAGCGCCTGCGCAAAAATAACTTCACATTCTGCGGAGCAACTATCCCAAAGGTCGTTTACGCATCTTGATCGTCTATGGGCATCAAATGGCCATTTATCAATAAATTTATGAGATGGTTGGGAATCATGGGTGTGGTATAATTCGTCCTGGTAGACTCTTTTCAGGAGGAACTATACCACATGGTATTTGATCCGAATGTCCTTCGATCCTTCCTGCATCAAGAGAGGATTGCCACGCTCCCGGAGCTGAAGCAAGCTTTGGGAAGCATGGCTACCATGACCGTGTTTCGAAAGCTCAAGGCGTTAGGCTACCGCACGAGCTATTCGCACCGCGGGAGATACTACACGCTGGTGAACATTCCCCGGTTCGACGAGCGAGGTCTCTGGACTTGCCGCGCCGTATGGTTTTCGCGCGACGGCAGCCTGCTCACCACCGCCCGGCGGTTTGTGAACGATTCCGATGCTGGGCTTACCGCCGGGGAATTGCAGGCGCTACTGAATGTCGAGGTCAAGGAATCGCTTCTGGTGCTGTACCGTCGAGGGCAAATTGCCCGCGAGGAAATCGGCGGCGTCCTTGTGCACTTTTCTACTGAGCCTGGGGTACGGCGCGAGCAATGGCTGCGCCGCCAGAGTCCGGCGGGTGCGCTGGAGGTGGGCGACTCGGCGGCGGGCGAAGGGCTGGCGCCGGAAATGAAGGCCGCGATCATTCTGTTTTTCAGCTTGCTGGATGAGAAACAGAGGCGGGTGTATGCGGGCTTGGAGGCCCAGAAGCTCGGATACGGCGGCGATATCAAGATTGCGGACTTTCTGGGGTTGGACGTGCACACAGTGTCGCGTGGGCGCCGGGAGCTCTTTGGAGACCGTGTCCAGCGGGAAAGGATTCGCCGTCAGGGCGGTGGGCGCCCGGCTGCGGAAAAAAAACGCCGGAAGTGCTCGCATGCATTTCGGACCTGCTCAAACACGAAACGGCTGGCGATCCGATGAAGGGTCTGAAGTGGACCCGAAGGACAACCAGGAAAATCGCTCGAGAACTGCGTCGGCTGCAGATCCGTGTTAGTGCCAACACGGTGCGCCGGTTGTTGAAGCGGATGGGGTTCTCCTTGCGCGTGAACCACAAGAGACTGGAGTCAGGGAACAAGAATCCGCCGCCCCGCCGGGTACGAAACCAGCAGTTTTTATACATCGGCCGGAAAAGGGAGGAGTTCTCCTCCAACGGAAAGCCTGTCATCAGCGTGGACGCGAAAAAGAAGGAGATGGTCGGGGCCTTCAAGAATCCCGGGGTGTCGTGGCAACGCGAACCGCAGATCGTCAACGACCACGACTTCCGCAGCGATGCCGAGGGGATGGCGATTCCCTATGGCATCTACGATACGCGGACCAATCATGGTTTCGTGGTGGTCGGGACCAGCACCGAAACGCCCGCCTTCGCAGTGGACGCAATCGTTTCCTGGTGGAAAAGTCGGGGCGGCAGTATCTATCCTGATGCAGATGAACTCCTGATCTTGGCAGACTGTGGCGGCGGCAACAGCGCCCGTGCGCGTGGATGGAAGTATCACCTGCAACACCGGTTCTGCAATCCTTACGGGCTGAAGGTGACCGTCTGTCATTATCCGCCTGGCGCATCAAAATGGAATCCGATCGAGCACCGCCTGTTTTCCCAGATTAGCAAGAACTGGGCAGGCAAGCCGCTGGAAAGCTATGAGACTGTGATCAAGTATATTCACTCGACTACTACCTCGGGCGGATTGAAGGTCAACGCCTGGTTGTCACTGAAGCGTTATGAAAAGGGCGAAGAGATCTCCAACGTAGAGATGAAGCGGCTCATGCTTGCCGGCCACAAGACGCTACCGGCATGGAATTACACGTTGACGCCGAGCAGAATGTGAAGTTATTTTTGCGCAGGCGCTAAGCGTCCCAGCGTTCCCCCCAGATGATGGAACAATCGAGGAGATCGACAATGGCAGGTTATCAGCTCCCAAAGGAAACTTCGTGACGAAGGCATCCCCAGTTCCCTTCATTGCCGGCTGAAATGAGAAGTTGGTATGCGGGAAATCTGGCGAAGATGTGTAGCCTGCTAAGTAGGCATCCCCGGCCGTATCAATCGCAAGTGCGGATGCGCCATCACCGTAACTTCCGCCGAGGTAGCTCGAATATATCAGCGCAGAGCCTGTTGGATTCAGTTTTGAGAGGAATGCACTCCCATAATCCGTACTTCCTCCAAACTTGATGTATGTGCTCTGGAAGGCATCTGGTGTCACCGGGAAATAGGGACTGTTTACCTGCCCCGCGATATAGGCATTGCCGAGCGGGTCCACAACGATGGCATTGCCGACTGTGTATCTAAAAGTGTCGCTCAGAAAAGTAGAGTAGACTAGTTTCGATCCAGCAGCGTTAAATTTTGTCACAAAACAAGCATAACTGTTCTGTCCAACGGTGGTTTGAAACGCCCCTGGCGTGACTGGGAAGCTGCCATAATAGCTTCCGTTTGTTACGCCGGTCACATAGGCGTTTCCTGCAGTATCCACCGCGATTGCGTTTACACTTGTGCCACCCTTACCACCGAGAAGAGTCGAATAAATCAGCGATTGAGATCCCGATGAAAAAGGATCCAGTTTCGCAATAAATGCGTTACTGGAAAGGAGATTCCCGTTATAAGGAGCGTGAGCGGTCTGGAAGGCTCCCGGTGTCACAGGAAACCCAGGTGGAGCATGTCCTGTAACGTAAGCCTTTCCAAAAGAGTCTACAGCGATACTATAGCCATTGGAATCGGGATATTCGTAATGTGCAGCGGAAGGAGAGGGATAGTTTAACTCAGGCGGGACTGCCAGATAGGTCGAGTAGAAAAGAGAGGCCGACCCGGAAGCCGTTGTGTCAAACACCATCACAAAGGCAGACCCCGGCATGCCGGTGTAGTACGACTGGTATGCGCTTGGCGTGGTGGGAATGTGTCCCACGATACCACCGGCGATATAAGCCCGCCCGTGCGTGTCGACGGCGATCGCCCTTGGGTAATATCCTATAGCGTCAAAGGCCGGTTGGATCAGCTAAGTTGCTGATTCGGCTGGTGTTTGTTTCCCGCCGAGTCCTCATTGTATCAGGACATCCGAAAGGCAGCTCTCAAAAATCCAAGGTTTTTTGATACTTTGCTTGCAGAATGGTTCACCGTGAGATACAATTGGGATTATAATAGTCCTAGATGTATCACAGGAGAACCATGCTCACTCCAACCGATTCCATCGAGGCTTTGACAGCCTTGTTCCGCAGGCGCTCCGTAGCGGACCTCGCAACGCTTTACGCGACACTCGAAACCGAATCTCGTATGAGTGTATTTCGCCGCCTGTCGGCTGTCGGGTATGTGTCCAGTTACAGTCACGCCGGCCGGTTCTATACGCTGAGCGATATTCCCACATTCGACCCGGACGGCCTGTGGTGTTATCAGGGCGTCTGTTTTTCCCGTCATGGGTCGCTGAAGTCGACCGTTGCCCATATGGTCCAAAAGGCAGAAGCGGGAAGCACCCATCACGAGTTGCATGTGCGGCTCCGGGTCCGGGTGCACAACACGCTGCTCGATTTGATTCAGGAGAAACGGATCGGGCGCGAACCCCTGGCTGGGCAATTCCTGTATGTCAGCGCCGATGCCGGGCGCGCCGGTTCGCAACTGGCCTTGCGGCGCAGGCAACTGGAGGACACACCTGGAGCGGCAGTCGAAGTGCCTGCTTCGGTCGTGATCGAAGTGCTCCTGGATCTTGTCCAGGGTGCCGGGGTGCGGCTCGATGCCGGTCGCGTGGCGGAAAGGCTCAGTGCCCGTGGCATTGCCGTCACGGCTGACCAGGTGGAAGGTATCTTCCGCCTCCACGGAGTAAAAAAAACGGCACGCTCCCGCTCGAAACGCTTGCGGTCATGAGGCGGCAGATACGTTCGATGCAAGACGGCTTTCACAACCACTTGTTCGACGTTGCCGGGGTTCTGGTGACTGCGGACGATCCCCTGGAGACGTGCCCTGTCTGCAACCGATCGATGTACGTGCAGAAAACCGTTCGGCGCAACGGGCTGACCTTGTCGCACGGTTCCTTTCGCGTGCGCGAGACCGTACGCGTCTGTGCCTCCCGATGCCGGCACGAGGGTTCTCGGGTAGCTCATCGTCCGGCAACACTGGCCTGCCTGATTCCGCCTGGAAGCGTGGTCGGATACGATGTTATGGTCCACATCGGTCTGGAGCGTTTCGTTCATCACCAGCAACGAGACGAAATCCGTGTCGGTCTTGAGAAGGAACACGGCATCCTTCTTTCTTCCGGAGAGATCAGCGACCTCGGCAGGCGCTTCCTGGTCTATCTCGAAGCTCTCCATCGAGAGAAGGCTCCGGCGCTCCGTGCTGCTCTGGAAGCCGATGGTGGCTGGCCCCTTCATATCGACGCCACCGGCGAAGATGGAAGGGGTACGCTGCTGGTGGCGTTCTCGGGCTGGCGCCGCTGGGTGCTGGGCGCGTGGAAAGTCCCGACCGAGCGATCGGATGTCATTCTTCCCCGGCTCGACGAAACAGCTGCGCTTTTCGGTTCTCCTTGTGCCATCATGCGCGACCTTGGCCGAGCGGTAACAGAAGCGGCGGAGGAGTTCGTGAACCAGCTCGCCTCTCCCATCCCGGTGTTGGCCTGCCACCAGCACTTCCTGCGCGACGTCGGCACGGACCTGCTGCGGGAAGGACACGACAAGCTGCGCGGTCTCTTTCGCTGCGTCGATATCCGCAAGGATATTCGCGCCTTCGTGCGCAAGCTGGGACATTGCCTCGGAAAGAGAATCCACGAAGCCCGGGTGGACATTCGAGCTTGGCTGGATCAGTCCGTCCAGGACATCGAGATTCCGGAAGGCGCGGCAGGGATCGCCGTCGTTCGTGCGCTGGCGCAATGGATACTGGATTTTTCCGCCGACGGCAGGAATGAGGGCTTCCCGTTCGATTTGCCTTACCTGGATCTCTATGTCCGGTGCCTGCACATCCGCTGGGCGGTGGCTGGCTTTCTCCGAAAGGCGCCTGCGGACGCGAAGGTCAAGAAGTTCCTCGCCCGCTTGCAGAAGATTCTGGCGCCGATGGATTGCGATGTGCCGCCCTTTGCCCAGGTCGCACAGGATCTCGACAAGCGGGCGAACATCTTTGCGGAATTGCGCACCGCTCTCCGGCTGGCTCCAAAGTCCAGCGGACGGAGCGATAGCGCAGCCGCGCCTTCGGATGCCCTGCTCACAGCCAACGAGTTCGAAGACATCCGCGCGGCCGTCGCCAAGCTTACCGCGCGCTTGAAAGAACGCCGCCCGGAGCGTGGACCGGCCAAAGACATAAGGCAGGCAATCGACATCGTCCTTACGCATCTCGATCGTCACGGCCAATTCCTCTGGGGTCATGCTATCACCTTGAACGAGGAAACCGGGCGCGTTCGGCTGGTGGACCGGACCAATAACATTCTCGAAGGTTTCTTTCACGGGATGAAGCATGGGGAACGGCGGCGTAGTGGCCGCAAAATCCTTACGCAGGACTTCGAACGACTGCCGGCGGCAGCCGCTTTGGCCATAAACGTGACCCGGCCTGATTATATTGCGATTCTCTGTGGCTCCCTTGAGCACCTCCCGAGGGCCTTTGCGAAACTGGACGAGGAAAACCGATCGCATTCCCTGCCGGCGAGAACCGAAGAGAGTCTGACGATTGAGACAGAGACTGCTTCAATGACTTTAGCCGACAAAAAGCTGATCAGATTAGCGCAAATGGAGAAACGGATTGTGGCTGCCGGCGGTTGACATCGATCCGGCCCAATTGAGACAATTACGACTCATCCAACCGAATTTTGACGCCGTAGGTAATATCCGTAATTCCACCAGTTACCTGCGTCGCCGCCAATGCAGGTGGAATATACGAGGTGATCTCCGGTTGAATTAAACGCAGTCACAAAGAAATCAGCGTCACCACAATGGTGCTGAGCATCCGTTGGCGAGAAAGCGTTTGGGGTGGTAGGAAATGCGCTGCCGGTGTCGGTGATATATCCGGTAACGTAGACCTGCCCGGTGCCATCCAAGGCGATGGCTTGAGCGCGAGTGCTCACACCAAGATAAGTCGAATACACAATGTCGGAGCCTGTAGGGTTTAGTTTGGTGATGAATGCAGTGCCTGCCCCCCTTCTACCAGAAACAGTGCCCGGCTGCAGAGTGCCGGGCGTTGTCGGAAAGTCCAACGATTGAGTGTAGCCTGTTATATAAGCGGATCCAGAGGCGTCAACCGCAATTCCGGTGGCCACCTCGGCGTTTGTTCCATAGACGTTATTGCCGGCAGATCCCCCCAAAAATGTGGAGTAAAGCAGAGTCGGATCGATGACGAGCGCGTGGCTGGCATCGTACGCCTCTACATCAAATGTATAGGCTTTGTCGCTAGTCAGTTTGAAACGGCCTTCCACAAGCATACGCGCGCCGTCAATTTGTTGATAGATTAATGGTTTCGTCTCTCGCAGCTTTCCGAAGGCTGTGACAACCTCCAAAGACCCATCCTCCAAGATTTTCACATCTTCGACGCCCTGGAAACTGACTTGGATCTGGTTCAGATTTCCGCCAGGCTCGACGATAAACTCCTGCTCGAGATCCTGCCCTTTGCCGTAAACTCTGAGGCCGATGCCTGGCCAGATGTCATGATAGACGACCTCCGAATAGCCGCGCACGTTCCTACGCCATTTGGAGCTGTCGCGATCCTGGAAATAATTGTAGACACCCTGGTTAGCGCCTTTAGCCTCCACCCTGGAACAACAAGCAGATCCAACAAAGTTTTCAGAGAATGCCAGCCTGTCGAATGTCGGCGACTCTTGCCTGACTTTGTCGGGTTGGCCTGATTGCGTAATTATCCCCTTAAGACCGCTGAGATTGTCGGCAGGGGCGGAGGACTGCTGTTCCATTTTTGTTGGTCGCGTCGCATCAAAAACGATGCCGCCATTCGTCAACCAAGCCGTTTGTGCACCGATCTTCACCTGGTATAGTACTTTTGGATCGAATTGCCCCACGTTCTCGATGAAAACTGCTGTTGGAGCAGTCGTAATTTTCGAAGGAATGAGGGGCAGTGGATTTCTTTCCGTTGCCGCTGCGATGGAGGGGTTCGACTGTTCTCCACTGGCAACCGAAGCAAAACCGGAGGCGGCTTTGGTGCTTCCGCCACTGCCTGCTGCACTTCCCTGTTGAATTGGTTGCGCGTGTAGACAAGCATTATAAAAAAGGACAACGAAAACAATGTGAAGGATAGCAGCATACGATTTTGAAGTCTGTTCACAAGGCACAGGCATCATCACTCTCCTCCTACATGGATTGGATTATCACCATGAGGATTGACATCCAAGCGGTTTCCACGGCAAATCGCCCAGCGTCTCCTCATATAATTCTGGGCGCTAAGCCCCGCCATAACCGGAACCAAAAACCGAGCGGATGAACCGAAAAGTTGGGTAGACAGCAACCAAATGCAAATTCTGCGCCAGGATTCGACGGCTTGGCATAAGAGCCCATAAGCGTTGTCTAATCAATTGATTGACGGTGAATGGGTGGGGGATTGTTAGGCTATTGAATGTTGCCATTCGGGCTACACTCGGTGCGTAATTGCCAAACGTCGATAAAATCTTAGGGCGGGATATGGCTTGATTCGCTTCTGACGATTATGCTTATGGGAATGGAGCGGTGTCATGGGCAGGGCTACATCCGGCCCGTGCGGCCAAGTGATCATTGCTGCCTCAGCCGCGCTTTGATTTGCCCAGCATCTCGTAGAGCGTAACCCTGTGAACACCCAGGCGATTGGCCGCTTGCGTCACGTTGCCGCCCGCTTCCTTGATCGCGCGCTCGGCGAGCAGCCGCCTCTCCTTGGCGAAAGCCTTGGCCATCACCTTCTGGTGATGCTGCAGCTCCTTGAGGTCCTTGGCGGGCGTGGGAAAGATCCGGCGCATTCGATCGCCCTGCAGATTAATGCGCTGCGTGGAGGTCTTCAGAAAGTCCGAGGGGAGATCCGACATCCCTATCGAATCTCCCTGAGCCAGTGCAACCATACGATGGATGAGATTTTCCAGTTCGCGTACGTTGCCGGGGAATGGGTTGTCCACCAGAAAGTCATAAACCTCATTGTCCACGCTCAATGAAACCTTGTAGATCTCAGAGAACTTCCTTATGAAGTGATCTGCCAGCAGCGGGATGTCCTGCTTGCGGTCGCGCAGCGGCGGCAGACTCAACGGGATGACGCTCAGGCGGTAATACAAAGCTTCCTGAAATTTACCATCCGCAGCCAGCGCTTTCAGGTCCTTGCTGGTAGCCGCCACCACACGGACATTCACCTTAACCGTTTCGGTTCCGCCCAGGCGCCGAAATTCCTGCGACTGCAGAAAGCGCAGCAGCTTGGCCTGCATCGGGTATGCCAGCTCGCTGACTTCGTCCAAAAACAGGGTGCCTCCGTCCGCTTCCTGTATGTGCCCGATGAACCGCTCGGCCGCCCCAGTGTATGCGCCCTTCTCGTGGCCGAACAATTCCGACTCCAAGAGATTCTCCGGTATCGCCGGACAGTTTATAGCGACAAACGGCCGGTCGCGGCGCTTACCTTGCGCATGCAGCGCCCGGGCCACGAGTTCTTTTCCCGTGCCGCTCTCACCCTGGATCAGCACGGCAGCGTCGATGTCCGCGATCCGATGAACCGTTGCGGCCAATTCCACCATTTGGGGATCCCGCCCCAGGATCTCTTTGGAAGCCCGCCGCTCATCCAGGAAAACTCGCTTGTCTCCGTGTAGAATCGCGGGCATGAGGCGGGCGTGATGCAAAAACAGGGCGGCAAAGCTCGATACTCGCTCCAGGAGACTTCGATCCTCATCATTGAACGCAGATGCGATTGAATTGTTATCCAGGTAAATTGCTCCGACATTCCGGCTTTCATGACGGATAGGCGCCACCAGAACTGATTTCAGTCCATAGGCGACCACGCTGACCTCATGCGAATATGCGGGATCACGGGAGGCATCAGCAACCAGGAGCGCTTCATCGCGTTTCAGGGTTTCACGGAGGAGGGTACGGCTGAACGCATACTCTTCGACTGACAGATTGTCGGTTTGAAAATTGCGCGCCGCGATCACGGCGGCTTCGGTCGATTCCGGCAGATAAAAAAGCAGGAATCCACGTGTGGCGCCCGTGGATTCAACCAGGCAATCCAACAGGGCCTCGCAAAAAGACTTCAAGGAGAGCGGTCCGACGCCAATCACCGAGGTGATCACCCGGGCCAGCCGGCTGTCGTCGAGCGAGGATTGGAGCTCTTCGTGCGCGGCCTGGAGCTTCTCCAGATAATCCCCGCAAGACATTTCGGCAACCAGATCGGAGCGCTTCTGGAGGGCTTTGAGATCCGCGATCACACGCTGAAAGCGCCGATCCTCAGTGCTGCCCTGGATCGCCTTGACTGATTCGAGAAGTGATGACAGCAATGTCCGGGTGGCCCGCTGCTCTTCCCGGAGAAACAGCGATAAGGTCTCGATGATGCTCTTGATTCCCTCCAACCTGGCTTTCATTCACCCTCCAATGCCGATTCTGTTACCTCGGCTCGAACCAGCGGAGAAAATCCCAGTTGAGGCGGCGCCCCCAGAGAGAAGAGTGGGAATTGTAGAGGCGCACAGAGTCATCCCACTCGCCGGACGCGATGCGGCCGTCTTTCGAGAACGCGGCGGAGGCAACCGAGGCCGAATGCGAACCGATTTGCGTCACGAGCCGTCTCGCACCCACGTCCCAGAGAGCCAGAGTTTTGTCATCACTTGCCGATATCACACGCCGGCCATCGGGAGAGAAGGCTACGGCCTTTACGCGGGTCTTGTGCCGCCCGATTAAGGCCACATGGCGGAGCGGGTTGACTTGCCAGAGGCGGACATCTCCGATATTGCTGCCCGTAACCAGGAAATGACCGTCCGGCGAGAAATCCACGACCCGTGCGTCTTTCGTCAGAGCCGGGTCGTCCTGCTGTGAGGATACCCGCCACGTTTTGGTGTCCAGCAAAGTCAGTTTACCAAAGTTTGGAGATGTTGCGGCCAGGAGTCTCCCGTCGGGAGAAAACGACAGACCATATGAGCTATTGACAATGCTATATGCCATATCTGCGGCCATACTGTGGTCTGTACTCCCATAAATGCCGCCCGGGGTTGCTATCCACTGGCCGTCAGGAGAAAATGCCAAACAGTGTGTGTAATCCGAAGCCAGCCCGCGCTGAAAAGTCCAGCGGCGATTCCCACGATTCAGGTCCCAAAGCGTCACCACGCCTGACTGGTCGCAGGAACCTAACGATTTTCCGTCCGGGGAGAATGCCAGAGCAGTCACCGCATTGGCGTGACCGTTCAGAACGCCTTCTTTTAGCCTGCTTATGACGTTCCAGATGATGATGTTCTCGTCTGCCCCCGCCGAGGCCAGGAGCCTTCCATCCGGCGAGAATGCCACGGCGCTCACCGGCGCGCTGTGCTGTTTGAGGTCCGCAATCCGCTCGCGCTTTGCGGCGTCCCACACGGCAATTGAACCGTCTCCATGGCTCGACACCAGCCAGCGACCGTCGGGAGAAAAGGCCAAACTCCAAACTTCCGCGGTCTCCAAGCGCACCAGTTGCATACCTGTGGATGCATCCCAGAAAACGATGTTCTCCGCTCCCGTTGCTGCCCAGCGTCCATCCGGTGACCATGCCGCGGCACGCCCGTTGTCTTTGTGCACGATTTTCTCGGCAGGCTGCAAGCATACGCCGGTCTCCCCAAAGGACACCCTGCCAAGTGAGTCCACTCCCAGGTAATGCCGGTGGTCGGGCGACAATGCCAAGTAGTTCCAATTCTCCTTGCAGACGGTGGAGATGGCATGTCCAGTGGTCGCATCCCGGAGAGTGCCGAAATTGTCCATTATGGAGGTGTTCGAAAGGAAGAGGAGGTTTCCGTAATTACCGGTATAGTGAAATTCTCTCAGCTCTTCCCACGAGCCGACATTCCAGACAACCGTCCGCGCATCGGCCCCGGCGGATACAAGCAACCGGCTATCCGGGGAAAAAATCATCGAACTGATTTTGTCACTGTGACCTCCGAAGAGCGCCCGCCTCTCCAGGTGCGAGGATTCCCAGATCACAACATTTCCGGTCGAGCTGCCGGCGGCAAACCACTTTCCGTCATTCGAAAATGCTACGGTCGTAATCTGACCGATGTTTTCATTCCAGGTGGCAAGACGCAATCGTTTCTCGAAGTCCCAGAGGATTACCAGACCATCTTCGCCACCTGACAACAGCAGCTTGCCATCAGGCGAAAAAGCGACCTGGCGCGCAGGGGCGGTGTGGCCGTCACCTAAGATCGCTTCATTCCACTCCTCCCGTATAGACAGGGCTCCCACCGCGAAAGTTGATGCGAGCACGCAAAGAAGCGCCAAGCTACCCCAGCGGAGCAAGCCCGCACGCAGGCTTTTGCGGTACAAATCCTGTCCGGCCTTTTCCACAACCATATCTGAATAACGCCGGATGGCCCACAACTTGCCCAGTGGAATACGGGTGTGCCTGTCGATGGAGTAGTTCGATAGGTATTGGCGCACCATGCGATTCGCCCTGTGCGTCGCATCCATCACCGTTCCCGTGATGTGGTTGATCTTGTCGATCAAGTATTCGTGCATAAGCTCATAGCGCCACGGTTCGAGGTCCTGCACCTGGCCGATAATCCGGGCGCGCACGAAATGGTTCAGTATGGCGCCGGCAGCTCCCCGATGTTGCTGCGCGCGTCGGGCGATTTCCTCCAAGGTCAGCGTCAGGCGCGTGTTTTCATCGGAGATGAGGCTGCGCAGGACCAGCCTCGCAGCCAGGGCATCTCCTGAACTTTGCACAACGTCCTCGAGATAGGCATGCACAAGGCGTTCTTTGCCGCCGGAGCGACGATACTCTTCGATAGTAAAAATCCGCCCGGTTTGCAGTTGCTCTCCAACAATCTGCAGTTCCGACGGCAGGACAGTGTCCATGATAGCGAGATCGCGCGCCACGCCGGCGCTGAAGCCGGGTTCGAAACGCAGATTTGCTGCTTGTGCTGACCGCTCGATGATCTCTTCGGCTTGCCTGGCATCGAAGTTGCTCAAGTGGTAGAGCCTCGCATTCATCAGCGGCTCGGCGATCCTTCCGGAGAACTCGGAACCGATGAGGTGGAGAAAATCGCTGCGCAGCGAAATCAGAAATTTTACCGGGAGAGCAGAGTTGTTGTGACAATCAACCAGGAAAGAAATAAACGGTTCGCGGTCAAGTCGCGACTTGAAGGAAACGAAGAACTCTTCAAACTGGTCGCAGATCACGAGCAGCGTGCCGCCAAGCTCTCCCGCAACTCTCCGCAAATACTCCTGCGGAGGCTCCCCATTCTTTTGCGGTATCAGGCTTTTTCTAGAGCAAACCTCCAGCAAGGCAGTTAGCGGATGGGCATGTGGGCGGCAGTAGAGCGGTATATACGCGCTCTCCCAGAGCTTCGGCATCAGCCCCGCCTTGAGCAGGGAAGTCTTGCCACATCCTGAATTTCCATAGAGAACGCCAAAGCGGAATTCCTCATGTCGGATGCGGTCGAACAGTGCGACTGTATCCAGCTCACGCCCAAAGAAACGGTCGCGGTCGGCTTCCTGGAAGGCAATTAAGCCACGAAAAGCAGCCCCTTTCGGGAGCGCAACTACTGGCTGAATCCGTTTTTTTAAAAGCAGCAAATATCCCCAAAAGAGAGCGGCAGCAATCACCAGAAGACCCAAATCGCGGACACGGGCACCGCCCGGTGAAGAAAAGTAAAACCAATCCCATATAGCCGCCACGAGGGTCAGGACAGAAAGCGCCGGCGCCCATTTCTTGTGCCGCGCAAGCCAATCCAGCCATTGACCCCGTGATTGTGCGCTCCGCGACGTGTCTGCTGGTTCGAGTTGTTCTGGCACAACGTCCGATCTGCCCAATGCCCCATGGTGCATCGCCAATTCCAGGCGGTTCTTTAGGGTCTGAAGCTCGAGTAGAAAGTTCTCGGCAGACTGATAGCGATCACTGCGACCCTTCGCCAGCGCCTTGCGAACGATGCTCTCCAACTCGAGCGGCACGTCGTCGCGAAACGTGCTCAACGGCCGCGGTTCAGCAACCAATGTCGCTTGCAGCGCATCGGGCAGAGTACTACCGGTAAACGGCCGGATCCCTGTCAGAGACTCATATAGCACTACGCCCAGTGAAAAGAGGTCCGTCCGCGAGTCGAGCGTTTCACCACGAACTTGTTCAGGAGACATGTATCCAGCTGTGCCGGAAGGCCGAGCGGTGCTCATTCGATCTTTTTGCCCGCCGGGTTCTTCGCCATTGTCTACCGGAATCGGAATTTTCAGAGCCAACCCAAAGTCCAGGATTTTTGCGTCGCCGGCGCTGGTGATCATGATGTTGGCGGTCTTGAGATCGCGATGGATGCGCCGTTTTGCATGCGCGGCCTTCAGTCCCTGGGCGACCTGGATGGCCACACCCACCGCAGCGACAATCTCGAGCGGCCCCTTCTCGATCTTTCGGGCCAGGGTCTCGCCCTCGACAAATTCCATTACGATGTAGGGCGCTTCGGTAACTTCAACCAATTCATATATCGTAGCAATTTGCGGGCAATTCAAATCGGCGGCCGCACGCGCTTCTTCCCGAAGCTGACAGCGAGAAACCTGATCCTGGAACGCCGCGGGCAGAACAAACTTAAGAGCGACAGTGCGACCGAGCTGAAGGTCCTCGGCCCGGTAGGCCTCTCCCAGCCCTCCAGTCCCAAGGTGCTCGCCAATGCGATAATGACCAATCACTTTGCCCGTAAGCACTGGAATGCTCCTGAAAGCCTGGTTTGGGGAATAGCCAGCTGAATCGCCAGCATTCCAAGTCATTGCAGAACACCAGCCAGTTGCGATCTTACTTCAACGCGGAGGCAGTGGATAGTCCGAATTGACGGCATTTCGGAATCGAGCCTGGATGTGGCAGCGGTTGAGGTTCTGAGTTAAGATGCGAACGCGCACATTGCTTCATACGTAGGCAGCAAGGGAAAACCCTGGTGTGAGCAGCAAGGCGTGACCCGCCTCGGGAAACTCATGCACACGCGCATTCCGGATCCTCGCGGCCATATAATGCGCTTCGCGGATCGACGGCACTAGCTTGTCGCGACCCGATGCCAGCAGAATTGTCGGGACGGATATCTCCCCAAGCCGCGGCCTAACGTCTGCCTCCAGGATCAACTGCAGGCGATGACGATAGGCCTCCAGATGGACTTGCCCGACGGCTGCTTGGTAGTGCTTGCGCGCCTCGGCGGGAATCCCCTCCTCCCGCAGAACGTGATCAATAATTGACTCTTTGATCTGACGGCCGACCTTGAATTGCAATAGCGGCGTCAATGCGCGCGCCAATCGAATCCGGAATCGGCGGCGATAGAAAGGGAAAGTATTGATCAGAACCAGAACGTCCTACCCTTTCAGGGTATTGCAGCACATAGCCGATGGCAACGAGCCCGCCGAAAGACTCGCCGACGACCAAAATGGAGGCCGACTCTTCCGTCATCGTTTCACGGCCCAAATCGCGGATCAGGTCGTTCAAGCCGGAATCATCTCCAGGCCCATAGGACCAGGGGAGAACGCGGTACTTGCGTTCCAGAGCTGCCAATTGCCGGGAAAAAAGGAGTCCCGTTCCATCCAGCCCCGGGATCAGCAAAGCCAGCGGCCTCGCATCCACAATCGCCTCGGGCATAATGCCCTTTTCCAACCGTTAGGGTTTGTCCGCGCTGTTGAGCCTCCTGCGCGACAGCCTCAGACCTACTAATGATATTGCAGATACAATCCCCCTTGCATATGATTTCTCTGCTTCGAAAATAGAGGCAAAAAGCCGAAACAGTCGGAATCGGTATCGGTATCGGGGTCGCAATCGCAGTCGCAGTCGCAGTCGCAGTCGGTCTTACTCGAGTGCAAAAGCCGATTGCGACCCCGATACCGATACCGATGGCTGCAGGCCATAGAGAGCAGGACCTTTTCATGCGTCACAGGATGCGCGCCTGCGCATGATCGACTGTTCCGAAAATAGAAGCAGAAAGGCATGACCTTTTCATGCGTCGCAGCGTGCACCCCGGGCGTTTTGATTCGTTCACATGCGCCGGCTGCATCGTGACAGCCGGAGGTTGGGAGCCGAATGTCGGATACGGTTACATTCGATGATATTGCTGCTGCAGCACAAAAAATTGCCGGCGTCGCCCACCGCACGCCGGTCGCCACGTCGCGCCTGCTGGATCAAGCTTGTGATAATCGCGTGTTCCTTAAATGCGAAAATCTGCAGCGGGTGGGCGCCTTCAAGTTCCGCGGCGCGTACAACGCGATCGGCCGTCTGTCCGAGGCGGAGAAGGCGCGTGGTGTGGTCAGCTATTCCTCCGGCAACCATGCTCAGGCGGTGGCGCTTGTGTGCCAGATCCTGGGAGTAGCGGCCACCATCGTCATGCCCGATATCGCCCCCGCAATGAAGATTGCGGCGGTGCGTGGTTATGGTGCAGAAGTCGTGCTCAACGACCCGAAAACCTCAAGCCGCGAGACTGTCGCCCGCGAACTCGCTGCCGCGCGCGGCAGTAGCATCATTCCGCCCTTCGATCATCCTGATATCATCGCGGGTCAGGGGACGGCTGCACTTGAGCTGTTTGAAGAGGTCGGGGAACTGGACTATTTGTTTGTCCCGTGCGGAGGAGGCGGATTGATCAGCGGGACGGCTCTGGCAGCGCGCCGGCTGGCTCCCGCCTGCAAAGTCGTGGGAGTGGAGCCCGCAGCGGGTGATGATGCCGCTCGATCCTTCCGCACCGGGGTCCTCCAGACCGTTCATAATCCCGATACGATTGCCGACGGCGCCCGCACTTCTGCCCTGGGTAAACTTACCTTCCCGCTGATCCGACAGAACGTAGACGACATGCTCACGGTGACTGACGCGGATCTGATTCGCACCATGCATTTCGTCTGGTCACGGCTTAAGCTGATTGTCGAACCGACCGGCGTGCTTGGCCTGGCTGCCATATTCAATCATCGCTACCCGTTAACCGGAAAGCGAGTCGGCGCTATCCTCAGTGGTGGCAACGTCGACATCGCAGCCGCGGCCCGCTGGTTCGAATCCTGCGATGATCGATCCTGAATCTGCGACTCAGACATCGTAACCGACGACAAGTCCCGGAATGGTGGCAGAACTGAGGCAGTTGCTGTCTTGACCCCGAAGGGGTCCAACAGCTACAGCCCAGGGCGCAAGCCCTGGGGCTGGTGGGCATTCGGAGATGAAAGCCCTGAAAGGGCGGCATAGCCTGTGCCGCCCTTTCAGGGCTCTGAAGGCTACATGCCACTTCCCCAGGGCTTGCGCCCTAGGCTGTAGCTATGCCGCCCCTCTCGGGGCTTGTCACTGTCTGAAGCGCAGATTCTTAATCCGGCCCTTCAGCCGCACTCCGTAAGGGATCCGCGGCTTTAAAAAGGGCAATGAAGGGACCCCGGAATCGTCAGGGAAGGGTCGGGGAGAAGGTAGACTGTTGTTTTCCCGGCAGGGAACCCTGTATATTACATCGGTCGCTTTCACCTAAACGGCGTCGTTTCAGGGATTCATCCGGGGATAAGTTCGCTGCAGAATCCGCATAACGGCGGCGATGCCGACAGTGGCAGGGAGCGGCGCCAGGCAAGCATTCCTGCCTGAGATCCACAATATCTGAACCGAGGTTGTCGCAGAGACTGCGAGGGCATTCACTCGAAATCTCTGAGACCATCGAGGTCTTTGCGGTTTGAGATTTGACAGCAAACCAATCCGGGCGAACTTCTGCCATGACTATAAGAAAAAACCACATTGCACGCGCGGTCATCGTTGCACAAATCCTCATGCTGCTGCTGGCTTCCGGCTGTTCTCGACAGAATCCCACGGTGACTACGGCGGATCCTGTCGTGCCGGTCGCCCTCCAGGCCGTCCAAGTCCAGCCGGAACAGGTCCAGCGAACCGTGGAGCTCGTGGGCACGCTGGAAGGGGAACGGGAAGTGATGGTATCCGCCGAGGTCGCGGGGCGCGTATTGGCGATCCGCGCAGATCTGGGCGACCGCGTGCAGCAGGGGCAGGTGCTGGTGGAGATCGATGCGCGCGAATTCGCTCTGGCGGTGGATCGGCAGCAGGCCGCCCTCCAGCAGACGCTGGCGTCGTTGGGACTATCCAAAGAAGCCGACCCGATGCCGGATCCCACTCAAACTTCCGTGGTGCGCAGAGCGGCCGCTGATCTAGCCGACGCCAAGGTCAATTATGAGCGTGCGCAATCGCTGCTGGCCAAAAACGTGGTTGCCAGGCAGGTGTATGACTCAGCCGAAGCGCGCTACAATGGGGCTGAGGCCAACTACACATCTGCGCTGGAAGGTGTGCGCAACCTCATTGCCCAGGTTGAGAACCTGCGCGCTCAGCTCACGCTGGCGCGGAAAAAGGTCGCCGACACCGTGGTTCGCGCCCCCTTCGGAGGCACGGTGCGCGCGCGCATGGTCGAGATGGGCCAGTACATCAAAGAGCAGGGCGCCATCATGTCGATCACCGACACGAATCCCCTCAAGCTGCGCGCCAGCATCCCGGAGCAATGGTTCCCCTATGTTACCATCGGAGCCAAAATGGAACTGACCGTGGAAGCATATGCCGACAAGTTCCTCGGGCGTGTCGCACGTGTGTCGCGCACGGTCGATCCGCAGAGCCGCACGTTTTCCCTCGAAGCGGAGGTCGACAATTCCGCCGAGCGGCTCCGGCCCGGTCTTTTCGCCCGCGCCGTCCTGTTTACGTCCAGAGCGGATTCGATCCTGCGTGTGCCGGCGAATGCCGTGATTTCCTACTACGGTGTGCAGAAAGTCTACTCCATTCGAAAATGCGCAGATTCTGGAGAAGGTGGTCAAACTGGGCGACCGTTTTGGCGATGTCATCGAAATCACCGAAGGGCTGGCGCCGGGCACCTGGATTGCGACCACGCAGCTGACCAAGATTCACCAGGGCATCCGCGTCGAAATCAGGAAGGAGGATTAGATGGGGCTGGCTGCACTTTGCGTTCGTCGCCCGGTCTTCGCGACCATGCTGATCATGGCGCTCGTGGTGCTGGGTGTGGCCTCGTTCCGCGAATTGGGCGTCGATCTGTATCCGAAGGTCGACATCCCAGTGGTTACGATCACCACCGTGCTCCCCGGCGCCAGCGCTGAGGAGATGGAGACTGAGGTCACCAAGCCGATCGAGGAAGCGGTCAATACCATTCAGGGAATCGACGAGCTGCGTGCCACCACCGTGGAAGGGGTCTCACGCGTCATCGTGACGTTTTTGCTCGAACGCGACACCGATCAGGCTGCCCAGGATGTGCGCGACAAAGTGGCGGTGATTCTGCGCCGTCTCCCCGCAGGGATCGATCCGCCGGTCATTGAGAAGGCGGACCCGGATGCGGCTCCTATCATGTCGATCAGCGTCTCGGGGGACCGCAGCCTGCGCGAGATCACCGAGATTGCCGACAAGCAGGTCAAACAGCAGTTGGAAGGTGTCAGCGGCATCGGCCAGGTGCTGCTGATCGGCGGACGCAAGCGCGCGATCCAGATCCAGATCGACGCGGAAAAAATGAGTGCGCTCGGGCTGAATATCGGCCAGGTATCCCAGGCGCTGCAGCGCCAGAACATCGAGATTCCCAGCGGCCGCATCGACCAGGGCAAACGCGAATTGACGCTGCGCACCCTGGGACGCATCTCTTCGCCGGAGCAGTTCCGCGACCTCATCATCAGCATGAACAACGGCGTCCCCATCCGGCTGCGCGATTTTGCTGACTGTGACGGACAGCTATGAGGAACCCCGCGATCTGGCCCGCCTCGACGGCAAGCCGTCCGATCACGCTGCTGGTGCGCAAGCAATCCGGCACTAACACTGTCCGCAGTCATCGATACCGTTAAGGCCAAGCTGGCCGACATCAGCAGGGCGCTGCCACCGGACCTGACTGCCAGCGTGATCCGGGATCAGTCGACGTTCATTGAAGGCTCGGTCAATGCCATCTACGAGCACCTGCTGCTCGGAGGGATGTTCGCCAGCCTCGTCGTATTATTCTTTATGCGCAACTGGCGTGCCACCCTGATTGCCGCTCTTGCCATACCGACGTCCCTGGTCGCGACATTCACGGTCATGCGCGCACTTGGCTACACTCTGAACAGCCTCACGCTCCTTGGCCTGACGGTATCGGTGGGGATTGTGATCGACGATGCGATCGTAGTTCTGGAAAACATCTTCCGCTATATCGAGGAGAAGAAATTCAAACCGTTTGATGCTGCGGTCGAAGCGACCAGGGAAATTGGCCTGGCCGTAATGGCCGCCACCCTCTCGCTGGTGGTGATATTTGCCCCGGTGGTATTTCTGGGAGGCATTCCAGGCCGCTTTCTGCAGAGCTTTGGAGTGACGGCTGCCGTTGCCATCATGGTCTCGCTGCTGGTCAGCTTCACTCTGACGCCGATGCTCTCTTCCCGCTTTATCAAGATCCGTGAGGATGCGGATGAGAAAACGCATCATGGGTCTAAGGAATCGGGTCTTTATCGCTGGCTCGAAAACAAATACATAGGGACATTGGCATGGAGCCTGGGGCACCGGAAGACCATGGTGGTCATCTGCACGCTGACCTTTCTATCGATCATTCCGCTGGGCCGGCGCATAGGAGTGGATTTCTTTCCCGCTGATGATCAGGACGAATTCGAAGTGGTGATCAAGACGCCGGAAGGGACCTCACTGAGCGGCACGGATGCGAATCCTGCAGCAGATGGAAGACCGAATCAAGAAACTGCCAGAGGTTCAGCACTTGCTGACCACGATCAACTCGCAAGGTACAGGCGGCGTGACCGACGGCTCGATTTATGTGCGCATGTCACCCCTCCAGAGCCGGAAGATCAGCCAGTTTGACGTCATGAAGCAGGCGCGTGCGGCCCTGCAGGATTTTCCGGGTGTGCGCGTAGCGGTCCAGAACGTAAGCACGATCGGCGGCCGGTCCACGCCGGTCAATGTTATCGTGCGCGGGCAGGATCTGAAAGTGCTGTCGCGCCTTTCAGATCAATTCACCCAGAAGATGAAGGAGATCCCGGGGTTGGTCGACGTCGACAGTACGGTAAACGTCGGCAACCCGGAAGTGCAGAGTCAACATCCTGCGCGACAAGGCTTCCGATCTGGGAGTGTCGGTTACGGACATCGCGCGGACGCTGCGCACCATGATCTCCGGCGAAGAAGATATCACCAAGTACAAGGAAGGCGATGAACTCTACGAGGTGCGCCTGCGCGTGCGCCCTGACCAGCGCTTGAATGCGGAGGTCATCGGCGGCTTGATGATTCCTTCCGGCCAGGGGCGCCTGGTCAGGCTGGACAACGTTGCGCACATTCAGCGCGGCACCGGGCCGGCCCAGATCGATCGCTATAACCGGCAGCATCAGGTGACACTGACCGCCAACCTGCTCCCCTCCAAATCGTTGGGCACGGCGATGAGCGAAGTGCAGGCGCTGATTACCGCCACGGGCTTGCCGGTGGGCTACGATTACTATTTTGCCGGGCAGGGAAGGTCATGGCTGAGATGGTTACGAACTTCCTCATTGCTTTCGTTCTGTCCTTCATCTTCATGTACATCGTGCTTGCGGCTCAGTTCGAGAGCTTTCATTCACCCGATCACGATCCTGGCCTCACTGCCGCTTGCCGTCCCCTTTGCGCTGGTATCGCTTTTTGTCACCGGCAAAACGCTGCACATGTGGAGCGCCCTGGGCCTATTGCTGCTGTTCGGGGTGGTAAAAAAGAACTCCATCCTGCAGATCGACTTTGTAAACCGGCTGCGCCGCGAGCAAGGGTATGAGCGTCATCGGGCGATGATCGAAGCCAACCGCGCCCGGTTCCGTCCGATTCTCATGACCACGTTGTCCATCGTTGCGGGAATGATTCCGACAGCGCTTGGCAGCGGTCCGGGCTCGGCAACGCGTTCTGCTATCGCGGTGGTGATTATCGGCGGCCAGTCGCTCTGTTTCCTGCTCACTTTGCTCGCGATTCCCGTACTCTATACAATTCTGGACGATATCGTGACAGTGCGCTGGCTGGAACGTGCACGTTCCTGGCGCCTCTCCTTCGCCCCCAGCCGCACAAGATAGCACTCTTGTTTCGTGAATAGACAAATTACGCACCCGGCGTTAAACGACGTTGATTTCACGAATGGATGGCTGGGAGCGGAAGCGGTCCAACCGAAGCGGAGCGATGTCAAGAGAGCGCGCATTTCCCACCAGGATCTCTTCCGCCAGCAACTTCCCCACGATGGGGGCGTGCTGGAAACCGTGGCCGCTAAATCCGTTTGCGAGATAGAATCCCGCGACCTCTTCGACCCTGCCCAGGATGGGGCGCGCATCTGGACTCATCTCGTACAGCCCGGTCCAGGCTCGATTGATCGCGGCATCGGCGAGAGCGGGGTAACGCACCAGCCCGATCTCCAACACCTTTTCCAGAAAATCCGGATCAACATTCAGATTGAATGACCTGGGCTCATTCGGATTGCCCATGCCCATGAGTACGCCGCCGCTTTCCCGATGGAAATAAAAGGTCGTGCTGAAGTCGATCACCATCATGTGATCGCGCGGCGCCTGTGGGAAGGGGAAAGTGGAATAAACATGGCGCCGTTCGGGGAAAACCGGCAGGTCGACACCTGCCCAAGCCGCTACCTCGCGGGCACTGGGGCCGGCGGCATTTACAATCGCCCCGCAAGCAATGTAGCCATGATCAGTCTCCACCCCTTCGACTTGCCTTCTTGAGCACCTGATGCCTGTGGCACGAACGTCGGTGTGCATCCGGGCTCCGAGGCGGCGTGCTGCCGCAGCGTAGCCTTGCGTCATCCCGCTCGGATCGCCGATTCCGTCCAGCGCGCAATAGGTTCCACCCATAATGCCGTCGAGGGAAATCTGGGGAGCCAGCCTGGCTATTTCGTCGGGTTCGAGATAGTGTGAAGGCACCCCGAGGCGGTTCTGGAGTGCGACGTTTGCGCGGAAGGAGACCACTTCCTCAGGCTTGCTCAGGAGAAAAAGGTAGCCATTCTGGTGGTTGTCGATCTCCCAACCGGTCTCTTCAGGGAATGCCAGGATCATCGGGAGGCTCAGCAGCGAAAGCCGGATATTGATCTCGGTGGAAAACTGCAGACGAAAACCGCCGGCACAACGCCCCGTGGATCCCGTTCCCAATAGCGTCTCCCGCTCGAGCAGGAGGACTTTTGCGCCCATGGATGCAAGGTGGTAGGCGGTGCTGGCGCCGATAATTCCCCCACCGATGATCACGACATCCACTTCACTACCCTCGACTCAACTACTCGCCTAGGACCTGGATGATGATTTCGCGGGTGCGCGGGCGGTTGTCGAAATCGATGAGGACGAGCTGCTGCCAGGTACCCAGCAGCAGCTCTGTCCCTTCAAACGGGATAGCGAGACCAGGTTTCAACAAGGCAGCCCGGACATGACTGTAACCGTTGCCATCGCCCCAGCGCTGATCGTGTTCGTAATGCCCGGACTTCGGCACCAGGCGCTCGATAGCGGAACGCAGATCCTGAATTGCGCCCGATTCGAACTCGATGGTGGTCACCGCTGCCGTCGAACCCGGCACGAAAACGGTAACCACTCCATCTTTGAGACCGCTCTTATGCAATGCCTTCGCCACCAATGCGGTAATGTCCAGGATCTCGGTTTCACCACGGGTTTTGACATGCTCTCGATAAGTAAAAACAGCCATCGCCTACTTTTGCTCCAACTCGGCTTTGGCAGCTGCGATTACCTTATCCAGCCCTACCAACGAATTCGCGTGCGTCTGCTTATAGAGCGCTTTCGAGCTTCTGCCTGGCGGGCACTGCAGCGCTCCCGTTCAAGAGGCTGGCCTTGGCGTAGTTTTTCATTGCCAGGACGGTGTTTCGCGCCTGCCAGTAGCATTCTCCCAGCCAGTAATAGGCCCGGTCGTTACGCGCGTTGTATTTGACCGCATTTTCCAGGTTGGGTATCGCGACGGCGTATTCCTGCCGCAGGTGAGCGTTGCTGCCGATGATGAGATAGCATGCCTGGAAGGCTCGCGAACTATAGGCGGCCCAGTCCTTATCTGTCATTTGCTCAGGCTTCTTCGTGGACTGCATCACCTTGAGGCACTGCTTGGCATATTTATCCGACTCGGCGATTCTCTGATTATCAGCGTAAATAATGGCCATTTCGAGCATAGTCTCGTAGTTGTCTGGGAGACTGGCGACGGTTTTTTCACCCCATTCCAGATACTTGACGTTGTTTTAAGCTCTTTGTAGGCCTTGGCCATGGCATAGGCCAGATTGCCGCTGGGATTGGTCTTATAGGTCGCTTCCCCGAAGACCACGAATTGTTGATAGTTTTTCGTCTCTGAGTAGCCCTCGGCAACGACTGCAACCGTGTAAGCGTCATCCGGTACTACGGTCAAGAACTGCTTTCCCAGGGTGATCACCTGGGGCCACTTTTTGGCATCTCTCAGGTTCTTCAGCGCTTCCTGGAAATCCGACGTAACGTTTGGCTTCAAAGTCGATTTGGGGTAAGTCTTGAAGAACTGGGTGATCAGGTCCATTTTCTTTGCCGGATCGGATTCACCGGTGATTGCCTGGTAAGCGTCATACTCCTCCACCGTGTATTGCGGATTGTCCTGCGCCAGTGCGCTCAAATTCGGGCGGACGAGTACGACACAGCAAAAAATGAAAACCACCAATATTGCTCTGACGGGTTGAGCCTGACAGAGAAGTCATGTCTTTAGCTCCTTATCAATGCGGAGCACGGTCAGCGCACGGGAGCCGCCCGTACCGGAAAGTGCTCCAGCGGACTTTGATCCATGCCAGTAATAGAGCGGCATTTCTACTCTATATCAGAGCGGAAATAGCTGTCCATTTTAAATTCTCTGTGGTCTTGGAGGGCTGGGCGGTTTATGCTTCAAGCCATGATTTTCACTGAAGTTCCGCTGGCTGCGATCGACTTCGAAGATGAGACTTTCCGGATCAGCGAAGATCTCGATCTTGCAGAGATGAGTTCGTCCCTGCACGCTGTCGGCCTGATTAATCCCGTGGTACTTCTCGAAATCAGGATCCCGTCCCGATTCAACATCGTCTGCGGGTTCCGCCGGTTGCACGGATTGCGCAATCTGGGCGTCGCAGCGGCAGCCGCGAAAATCCTGCCATCGACGGAATTCACCCCAGTTGGACTATTTCTCATGGCGGTCTGGGACAATCTTGCGCACCGCCGGTTATCCCCGCTCGAGGCGGCTCGAGTTTTGTCCACGTTCAAACACACTTGTGGCATCGAGAACACTGCGCTGGTGGAATTCTACCTCCCCCTGCTTGGCTTGCCCCAGCACAAAAACGTGCTGCAAAGTTACCTTCATCTTCATCGGCTGCATCCCGAATTGAGGCGCCTGCTGACCGCAGGGCAGCTGACGCTGGCGAGTGCTGAACGCCTGGCCCAGACTGCGCCTGAAATCCAGGCGGGCGCGGCTCTCCTGTTAGGCAGGATTCGCTTGAGCGCGAGCCTGCAGCGGGAGGTTCTGGATCTTGCCGAGGATCTCGCCGCCATTACCCGCACGACCCTGGCCGCGGTGCTAAGTCAGTCTGAAATCTCGGCGATTGCTAATGACGCGGTTCTTTCCCCATTTCAGAAAGGTGAGAGAATCCACTCTTTCCTTTACTGCAGGCGCAACCCGCGGATTTCGCATGCGCGCGCGAAATTCAACGCTGAGAAGGCCGCACTAGACCTGCCGGGGACCGTGCAGCTATCTGCGGATCCATTTTTCGAAAGCCCACGGCTCCGTGTGGAGTTCGACGTTTCATCTGCGCAGGCTTTCCGCGAGACTGTCGAAGCGCTGGAGCGCTCCGGCCGCAAGGCTACGATGGACCACCTGTTCGAGGTCCCCTGAACAATGCCGATGGTTCCCTATCATCCCGAGCGCATTGTCGTCCAGGAAGATTCCTGGAATGACGCTGCAACCCACGAAATGATCCGGAGATTGCCCGGCGTCCCCATCGAGACGGTTCGAGATGTTGACTCGCTGCTTCCCGAACTGCGCGCCGCGTCGGACTATCGCACGACGGCAAAGCGCACCTTGATCCTGATGCGCAAACGGGGCAGCTTCATGAAGGAATGCCCGGGCGCGGGCGCCGAGATCTGCTGCAACTATTTCGTAATCAACTATGCACTGAATTGCCACCTGGAGTGCACGTATTGCGTGCTGCAGTCATTCCTCAATAATCCGGCCTTGACCATCTATACAAACATCGAAGACCTGATGCACGAGGTGACCGAGAAAGTTCTCGGCTGTCCCGGACGTACGTTCCGGATCGGGACCGGCGAGACAGCCGACTCACTCGCTCTGGATGACATCACACTTTATTCCCAGCGACTCGTTCCACTGTTTCGTTCGCTTCCCAACGCAGTGCTGGAGCTGAAGACAAAATCCGCCCAGGTGGCGAACCTGCAGGCGATAGATCACGGCGGGCACACGATTGTCTCTTGGTCGCTGAATCCCAGGCATATCATCCGTAATGAAGAGCTGAAAACGGCCGCGCTGGAGGAAAGGCTCGAGGCTGCCCGTCAATGCCGTCAGTGGGGCTACCGTCTTGGTTTTCATTTTGATCCCCTGATCTATTACGACGGCTGGGAGCGGGATTATGAGGAGGTGGTACGGGATTTGTTCCAATACGTCGATCCGGAAGGCGTCTGCTGGATAAGTCTCGGATGTCTGCGTTTCACCCACGACCTGAAGGAAATCGTGCGGCGTCGATTCCCGCATGCCAACATCCCGTACGGAGAATTCGTTCCAGGCAATCACGGAAAACTGCGCTATTTCCGCCCCATACGCGATGAGATGTACACGAAAATGCGGAATCTGATCAAGGCACATGCGCCGCGAGTTTTCGTTTACCTCTGCATGGAAAATCGCGCCGCGTGGGAACGGAGTTTCGGGCAGGCGCCCTCGTCCTCCGAAGCTCTTGCCTCCAGAATGGATTTATTGGCCGGCACGGACGACGAGGCATAAAAAAAGCCACAAAGTACACCAGGACCACGTGCGAGTATTTGTGTTCCTGGGGTGCTTCGTGGCTGCTGCTTCTGTGAAGGCCCTCCCCGATCAGCTCCTCTTCTTTGGGGTCTTGTCCAGATAGGGAAAATCTCTGGGGGCATTGCGGGAGGTCTTTCCATGATCCGAGTAGCAAAACGCCAGGACGATCACCAGGAGGACGGCTAGAACAGTCAATAATATACCAACCATTACTCCTCCTCCCCACCGGCACTCTATATCAAAACTGAGAAATGCCTCGGGTGAGTGCGAAGGAAATCAGTGTCTCTCCAACCCAAATGCCATGTTTTCGCTTGGTTTGATGTCCCTAGCCTCCCAGATCTTGGGCAACTTCTCAACTGGTTTCTTAAGTTTCTTCTACTGATTATTAGACGTAACAAGTTCCTTGGTGTTTCATCTTTCGACCCGAGGCCATGGCATGCCCTCTTGTGCTGGACGCCGCTCAATCCTCGGCCAACTTTTTGTCTGTATGATAAAGTAATTGTGAAACAACAACCTACAGGGGAATACGGATGAGTGGTGACGAGGTGAACACACTGATGGCAAAGGACCCGGTGTGCGGCATGCAGGTGGATCCACGAACGGCTCGAGGGCAGGCGGAGCATAGGGGAAAGACCTATTATTTCTGTAATTCGAATTGCGAGAAACGCTTCCGGGAAGCTCCGGCTCAGTACACTGCTCTAGAGAATCAGACGTTTAAGATTCTCAGTGCACCCGCCAAATCGGCCCTGGATCCCGTTTGCGGCATGAGCGTGGATCCGACCAACGCTGCAGCCAGCGTGGATTTCCAAGGGCAGAAGTACTATTTCTGCTGCCGGTCGTGCGCGGATCGCTTCGCGTCTGCGCCGGAGCGATTTCTGGGGCGGACAGGCCCCACCAAGGCGGCAGCCGCCATGGCGCCGGCGCAGACAAGAACGGCGGATCCACTTGCCAAAACCGACTACATCTGCCCCATGGATCCGGAAGTGATCAGTGACAAGCCCGGCTCGTGCCCCGTCTGCGGCATGGCGCTCGAGCCGCGCACTATTACACTCTCGGATCAAGGTAGCCCCGAGCTTTACGAAATGAAGAGGCGCTTGTGGTTCAGCCTGGTTCTAACCGTTCCTATTCTGATCATTGCCATGGGTGAAATGATGGGTGCTTCCGGGCTGTCATTTCTTCCTTCCCATCGTGCACTGATCTGGATTCAATGCCTGCTGGCTACGCCGGTGGTTCTATGGGGCGGGCTGCCCTTTTTCCAGCGCGGCTGGGCCTCCCTGGTTAGCCGCAAGATGAATATGTTCACCCTCATTGCCATCGGCACCGGAACCGCCTATTTGGACAGCCTGATTGCCACGTTGTTTCCGGGGATATATCCCGAGTCATTCCGAGACCATAGTGGTCAGCCCGCCGTTTACTTTGAAGCGGCGGCGGTTATCACGATGCTGGTCCTCCTTGGCCAGGTGCTGGAGCTGCGGGCACGCAGCCGGACCAGCAGTGCCATTCGTGATCTTCTGCGCCTCGCCCCCAACACCGCCCGTTTGGTCCGCGAAGATCTTGGCGACCAGGACATCCCATTGGACCAGGTCAAACCTGGCGACCGGCTACGCGTGCGCCCCGGAGAAAAAGTGCCGGTGGATGGGGTAATCCAGGAGGGATCCAGCTCCGTGGATGAATCGATGGTGACGGGAGAACCGATCCCGGTAGAAAAATTCCAAGGCACCCGGGTTACCGGAGGAACGGTGAATGGTACGGGAAGCTTTATTATGCGTGCCGAACGGGTAGGAGGAGATACTCTGTTGGCACAGATCGTCCGGATGGTGAGCGAGGCGCAACGCACACGAGCGCCAATTCAGCGTCTGGCCGATAAAGTGTCGTCCTATTTTGTCCCTGCCGTGGTTCTCGCAGCCATCGTCACTTTTGGCATCTGGGCCTGGATCGGACCGTCTCCGCGCCTTGCCTATGCCCTGGTGAGCGCGGTATCAGTCCTGATCATCGCCTGCCCTTGCGCTCTGGGGCTGGCGACGCCAATGTCTATCATGGTAGGCACGGGGCGAGGCGCAATGGCGGGAGTGCTCATCAAAAATGCAGAGGCACTGCAGATACTCGAACATGTTGACACCCTGGTCATTGACAAGACCGGGACGCTCACCGAGGGAAAACCGCGGCTGAGCACAGTCGTTTGCCTGCCTCCGTGGGACGAAAGGGAACTCCTGCAGGCAGCTGCGTCACTGGAACGAGGGAGCGAGCACCCGCTCGCAGCTGCCCTGGTGACCGCCGCGGAGCAGAAGGGGCTGAAGCTCGGCGAGCCCAGCGATTTCCGGTCTTTTCCTGGCATGGGCATCGCCGGAAAGGTCGACGGGCATACAGTTGTCCTCGGTAATCAAAACCTGCTCAACCAGTTCGGCGTCGATCCTGCGGGCTTGGCCGGCAAGGCCGCAGAGTTGCATGGCGGCGCGCAATCGATTGTATTCGTGGCCATCGATGGCCGGCCGGCGGGGCTCCTGGGAGTTTCAGATCGAATCAAAGAAACCACGCCCGAGGCCATCCGCATGCTGCATCGTGAGGGCGTGCGGCTGGTCATGCTGACAGGTGACAGCTGGGCTGCGGCGGAAGACGTAGCGCGCAGTCTGAACATCGACGAGGTGAGAGCGCAGGTCTTACCTGGCCAGAAAGGGGAAATAATCAGGCAACTCCAGGCAGGGCGACGGATCGTTGCCATGGCTGGAGATGGCGTAAACGATGCCCCCGCCCTGGCCCAGGCCGATGTCGGGATCGCCATGGGAACTGGGACGGACATCGCCATTCACAGCGCCGGCATTACCCTGGTACGAGGGGATCTGCGCGGCATTGCGCGCGCGCGCGAGCTCAGCCGGGGAACGATGAGAAACATTCGCCAGAATCTCTTTTTCGCCTTCCTCTACAATTCACTCGGGGTGCCGCTTGCGGGGGGAATCCTTTATCCGGTTTTTGGCCTGTTGCTCAGCCCCATGATTGCGGCGGCCGCCATGACCTTCAGCTCGGTCTCCGTCATCAGTAACGCCCTGCGCTTGCGGCGCTTCCAGCTTTAGGCTCGCGCAGCAGGTCAGCCTGCCTATCCCCGAGTTTTTCAATTTGTATGCGATTTATCTTGTTGAGCGCTTGAGACTACAGTATTATACATGCGTAGGTTTTTGTAAGGACTTCGTTGATAGGAATAAGCTACTACTCCTGGACGGAGGGTGGCTTTTTTTGTTTTTGGCCCCACAGCCCGCGGATGACTACGGAAACCCGTAAATAACATTTTTGCCCGCAAGGGTAAGTAGCAACTAGGAAAAGAAATGAAAGAACAAGGAACAGTAAAGTGGTTTAACAACGACAAGGGTTACGGTTTTGTAAGCCGCGAAGCAGGGGATGATGTTTTCGTCCACCACACCGCGATCGAGGGAACCGGCCGCAAAACCCTCAATGAGGGCGACAAGATTGAGTTTGAAGTGGCCAGAGGTCCGAAGGGCCTGCAGGCTCAGAGCGTCGTGAAAATATAGGCAGGATTCCGGGGGTCCCGGATTGCCGGGTCCCCCGACCCTAAATGCATCGTCACTTAAAAAGCGAGATCTCATGCCAGGAAAACTTTTCATTGGTAATCTGTCGTTTAACGTCGTAGAGGCGGATCTGGACACGCTCTGCGCGAACTTGAATATCAAGACGGCAAGCGTCAAGGTCATGCGCGATATGGAATTGGGACGGTCGCGCGGATTTGGATTCATCGAGTTGGCCCCTGAGGCCGACATGGATGCCGCCATACAGGCGATGAATGGGAAAGAGCTGGACGGACGCGCCCTCACTGTTAACGAAGCACGGCCCCCCAAGAAGCGTGAATTTGGCGGCGGCGGTGGAGGTCAGCGATTCGGCAACAGGCCGGGAGGCGGTGGCGGCGGCAGGTTCGGCGGCCACGATTCGCGCCGCAAGGAGCGCGAACGCCCCAAACGCAAGACCCAGGAACTCTACTAGCCCAGGAGAGCGCGGCAACCTGCCGCGCTCCGACTCTAATCCCCACGCCCCGTCCGCCCGTCGCGGCGGACATAGATGTTTTTTGCGACCTCACCTTCGACGGCGATTTCTGTCTCATCGCATTGGAACACGCAACTCGGCCACTTTTGCAGCAGTCTGAGCCGATTGCCCGGAGTGATCCCCAATGATGACAGTTTCAGCATCCGCGCGTGCTCTGTCGTGCACAAGTAGGCAATAGTGGCGGATTCTCCCGTATCCAGTTGATCGCTGGACACCAGAATGGGGCGCAGCTCTTCTTGCGTCCTGCGGCAGCATTCACCTTCGGGTATCGGCCTGCCATGAGGACAAAAGCGCGGATGTCCAAGCAAGGTGCAAATCGAGTCTGCGATTCCGTCCGCCAGAATGTGCTCAAACTCGCACGCTGCATCCTCGCTGTCATCGACATGGCTGCCTAAGGCATCGCAAATCAGACGCTCGGCAAGACGGTGACGACGGATGATCTTCTCTGCCAAATTACGTCCGTCGCGCGCCAACCTGACGTCACGTGCCGAATCGATGGTGATAAGGTCTCGCCGTCTCAAATCCTCCAATTGTTCCTCGGTGGTCGCTGTCCCCTGCCCATGGCAGAAATCGCGGGGTATGCCGCCCCCTTCCTCCTCCAGAACCCACAGCGATTCGAGGATTTCCGCCAAGTGCTCGGGCAGCTTGTCTGTTGTGACATTCATGGTAGGTATGACCGGGTTTCGAACGGGTTGACTGCTATCCGAAGGTGATGTTCAACGTGCGCAGCACCCAACCGAGCACCGTGCCGATCCCGACAGCAAATGGGATGATGAATAATGTGATAGCCGCGGCCCGCTTTACCCCCTGCTCCTTGGCAATGACCAGGAAGCTGGCAAGACAAGGCACGAACAGGGTAATGACCACCAAACTGACCACCACCTGCTGCGCGTTCAGTGCACCCGTGCGCGCCATCTGGAACAACCCGGCGGCTCCATAATCGCGCCGCAAAAATCCCAGGACGAAAACGCTGGCTGCCTGCTCCGGCAGGTGCAGTAATCCTATCATGACCGGCGCCAGCCCTTTTTGCAGCCATTCCAGCAGGCTCAGCCCCGCCACTCTCACTTTGTCCAGGATAAAAAGCGCGCCGGTGCCATAAAGGAAGAGGGGCAGCGCTTCCTTCAAATACCAATGTATCCGATAGCCGGTTTTAAGTGCAATGTTTCTGATCTGCGGGACGCGTATCGGGGGGATTTCGAAGATAAACTCGCTCCTCTGGCCACGGATCAGCTTGGACGACAAAAAGCCGACCAGGAAAAGCTGCGATACAACTACGCCGATCACCGTGAGGGTTGCTGCCGGCGAAAATCCGGACGCGATGCCGAGAATCACACCCAATTGCGCCGAGCAGGGGATGCCAAGTGCCAGTAAAAGGGTCGCGATCAGACGCTCCTTGCGCGAACTCAGGACCCGCGTCGTGATCGTCGCCATGGTGCAGCATCCGAGGCCGAGCACCATCGGCAGAGCGGCTTTCCCATTGAGCCCCATCAGGCGCATCACTCGATCCGACAGGATCGAGAGCCTCGGCAGGTACCCGCTGTCCTCCAGCAAGCTGAATGCGATGAAAAAAGTCGCCACCACCGGCAAAACGATCGCGATCGCATAGGTCAATCCCATTGATACAAGTCCGTACTTGCCGACAATGAGTTCCTGCAAAAATCCCGTGGGCATAAATCCCCTGAGCAACGGAATCAGATAACGGCCGAAGACAATGTCTTCCAGAAAACCCACCATCGTCTGCGCTCCGGTGTAACCGACGAACTCAAATAGCACAAGCAACACACAGATCAGAATCGGAATGCCGGTCGAGGCGCGCCGCGTCAGAATGCCGATTTCCTGCGCAAATCTCCGGCTTCGGGCGATAAGCACGCCAAAGGGAATGATGACGGGGGCGATAAAAAACATGAAGTGGAGTGCTTCGAGCGCAAGCCCGAATTCCCCGCGTCCCGACGATGCCCTGGTGAGCAGAAGAGTAGAAATAATGCTCGTGCCGCCGGAATCGGTCAACAGGTGCGCAGCGAGATATCGGGTCGCCCACTGGTAAGGAGTCGCGATGCCTGCCAGACCGCCCAACTCGTTCCAGGCGAAAAACACCAGGCCGGCGATCAGCAATCCCAGCCACATTCTGGATGTCGGGCTGTCATTCTCCGCGAGCAATCGGGTCGATCTCTTTTTCTTGAAGATATCAACGGTGCGGTCCAAAAACTCGTTTCGGCTTGCCGCCACATCCTTTGCCAGAGATCGATGACCGGCCTCAGCGTAAGTCCGTCTTGCATTCTCGAGTCGTTCTACGGCCGTCGCTCCCAGCATAGACTCCAGCCTCCTGGCAAAACCCGCGTCGCCGAGCGAGAGCCATTCTGCGGCCAGCGCCCCCGGGATCGAACCCGAACCGTTGAGCACCGAAGAGATGTGGTGCATGGGACGGGAGTCGCACAGCAGATCCGTCGGCAGCGACGCTTTCTGCAATGCCTGCATGAGCTGGCGGCGACCCTGGGAATAAATGGCCACAGTTTCAACTACAGGGACCGAAAGCAGTTTGGATAAGCCCGCGGTGTCGATTTCGATGCCGCGCTCCTGTGCCTCGTCCATCATATTGAGCACCAGCACCATCGGGATATGGAACTCGACCAGTTGGGAGGCGAGCAGTAGGGTGCGGCGCAGGTTCTTGGCATCAGCGACCTGCACAACGAGATCGGGTTTTTCCTCAAGCAGAACCTCGCAGGTAACACGCTCATCTTCCGATTGGGGAACCAGACTGTGAACGCCTGGGGTATCCACAATTTCGTAGGCCGCGCCTCCTAAGTTGATCCGGCCGCGTGATACCTCGACCGTGGTGCCCGGGAAGTTCGAAACCATAACGTAGCTTCCAGTCAACAATCTGAAAATGACGGACTTGCCGACGTTCGGATTGCCGACCAGGATCACCTTTCTGGCGGGGCTACGCTCTTCCATTGTCATGCTCTCCGAATTCTCCCCGGATGGTCACCACGAATGATGAAATCAAATTTCACAATATAACAGATTCATGGTCTGGTCACCAGTTAAATCCCCTCGGGGGTGGCAGGATTGGCGGAGAAAAAAGCGATCGGGATCCGATCCTACCCGACACGTGACCGGCCTCCTCAACCACATTTTCTGGATTGAAAAACCGCAACGCTGAGGGCGCAGAGCCCGCAGAGAAGAGTTATCCAAGAGAAAAATTCCTCTGCGCCCTCTGCTTCGAAAATAGAACCGATTGCGGCGCCGAACCACTTGTGTGTTTCTGTGTCGCCCTTTCAGAGCTTGAGATCTCCGGTTCTCTAACCAGGGCTCACGCCCTGGGCTTTGCTGTCCCGCCCTTTCAGGCCTAAGCATTGCACGACCTTGAAAACCCCGAAGGCCTAAGCATTGCACGACCTTGAAAACCCCGAAGGGGTGGAGCAGCAGAGCCCAGGGCGTGAGCCCTGGGAAGCGGGCATCGAGCGGTAAGAGCCCTGAAAGGGCGGCACAGGAAACCTGCGGCGAGAGCGCAACATTTTCATGCGTCACTGGGTGCGCCCCGGCGCATGGGGGACTGCGTTATGGCTTTTAGGATGCGGATATTCCACGCCATTTGCCGGGATTCACTGATAAAATGGCATCTCCTGAGCGCAGACTGAAGATTGCATCCTGGCCGGAGGACTTATGAGAATTGATCTTCCTCGAGTTCGTTTCACTTCCTCGCCCACGCCCGTTGATCCGCTTCCCCGTTTAAGCAAAGAGCTGGGCGGCCCGCGGCTGTCTATTAAGCGCGACGATCTGACCGGGCTCGCCGGGGGAGGGAACAAGACACGCAAGCTCGAGTTCCTGGTTGCAGATGCCCAGCTCAAGAAAGCCGATACTCTGATTACCGTGGGCGCCGTGCAATCGAATCATTGTCGGCAAACGGCAGCTGCCGCAGCCAGGACGGGTTTTCGCTGCATTCTCGTGTTACGCGGTCATGCTCCGGCTGAACCTGTGGGCAACCTGCTGCTGGATCATCTGTTGGGGGCGGAAATCCGTTGGGCGGGCGACCGCTCGCGCGAGGAGGTCATGGACGAAGTTGTGGCCGTGGAAAGGGCTGCCGGTCGCAACCCGTACCCTATTCCGTTAGGTGGTTCGAATCCGCTGGGGGCGACGGCCTATGCTGCTGCCATGCAGGAGCTCATGAGTCAGACGACCGGGCATTTCGATCGCATCATCTTCGCGTCGAGTTCCGGTGGCACTCATGCAGGGTTGGCTGCCGGCGCGGTTCTTACCGGTTTTGACGGTCAGATACTGGGCATCAGCGTGGACGAAGAACTTGCCTCATTGCAGCACCTCGTAGCCGGCGTCGCGACCGGTATCTTCCATCTGCTCGGCGAAAACAGGACCATTCAGCCCGGGGACGTCTGTGCCAACGCGGACTACCTGGGAGCAGGCTACGCCATCATGGGGCCGCCGGAGCGTGAGGCCATCGACTTGTTCGCCCGTTGTGAAGGGATCCTGGTGGATCCGGTATATACCGGCAGAGCCGCCGCCGGCATGATCGATCTCATCCGCCGCGGCATCATCGGCAAGCACGAGACGATTCTCTTCTGGCACACCGGCGGCGTTCCAGCTTTATGGGCCTACATGAACCAACTCCTCTGATTTTGGAATTTGGATTGTTGGTTTTGGATTCAGAATTACCGGGTCCGTCAAGAATGGCACTTAGCGCCTGCGCAAAAATAACTTCACATTCTGCGGAGCAACTATCCCAAAGGTCGTTTACGCATCTTGATCGTCTATGGGCATCAAATGGCCATTTATCAATAAATTTATGAGATGGTTGGGAATCATGGGTGTGGTATAATTCGTCCTGGTAGACTCTTTTCAGGAGGAACTATACCACATGGTATTTGATCCGAATGTCCTTCGATCCTTCCTGCATCAAGAGAGGATTGCCACGCTCCCGGAGCTGAAGCAAGCTTTGGGAAGCATGGCTACCATGACCGTGTTTCGAAAGCTCAAGGCGTTAGGCTACCGCACGAGCTATTCGCACCGCGGGAGATACTACACGCTGGTGAACATTCCCCGGTTCGACGAGCGAGGTCTCTGGACTTGCCGCGCCGTATGGTTTTCGCGCGACGGCAGCCTGCTCACCACCGCCCGGCGGTTTGTGAACGATTCCGATGCTGGGCTTACCGCCGGGGAATTGCAGGCGCTACTGAATGTCGAGGTCAAGGAATCGCTTCTGGTGCTGTACCGTCGAGGGCAAATTGCCCGCGAGGAAATCGGCGGCGTCCTTGTGCACTTTTCTACTGAGCCTGGGGTACGGCGCGAGCAATGGCTGCGCCGCCAGAGTCCGGCGGGTGCGCTGGAGGTGGGCGACTCGGCGGCGGGCGAAGGGCTGGCGCCGGAAATGAAGGCCGCGATCATTCTGTTTTTCAGCTTGCTGGATGAGAAACAGAGGCGGGTGTATGCGGGCTTGGAGGCCCAGAAGCTCGGATACGGCGGCGATATCAAGATTGCGGACTTTCTGGGGTTGGACGTGCACACAGTGTCGCGTGGGCGCCGGGAGCTCTTTGGAGACCGTGTCCAGCGGGAAAGGATTCGCCGTCAGGGCGGTGGGCGCCCGGCTGCGGAAAAAAAACGCCGGAAGTGATCGCATGCATTTCGGACCTGCTCAAACACGAAACGGCTGGCGATCCGATGAAGGGTCTGAAGTGGACCCGAAGGACAACCAGGAAAATCGCTCGAGAACTGCGTCGGCTGCAGATCCGTGTTAGTGCCAACACGGTGCGCCGGTTGTTGAAGCGGATGGGGTTCTCCTTGCGCGTGAACCACAAGAGACTGGAGTCAGGGAACAAGAATCCGCCGCCCCGCCGGGTACGAAACCAGCAGTTTTTATACATCGGCCGGAAAAGGGAGGAGTTCTCCTCCAACGGAAAGCCTGTCATCAGCGTGGACGCGAAAAAGAAGGAGATGGTCGGGGCCTTCAAGAATCCCGGGGTGTCGTGGCAACGCGAACCGCAGATCGTCAACGACCACGACTTCCGCAGCGATGCCGAGGGGATGGCGATTCCCTATGGCATCTACGATACGCGGACCAATCATGGTTTCGTGGTGGTCGGGACCAGCACCGAAACGCCCGCCTTCGCAGTGGACGCAATCGTTTCCTGGTGGAAAAGTCGGGGCGGCAGTATCTATCCTGATGCAGATGAACTCCTGATCTTGGCAGACTGTGGCGGCGGCAACAGCGCCCGTGCGCGTGGATGGAAGTATCACCTGCAACACCGGTTCTGCAATCCTTACGGGCTGAAGGTGACCGTCTGTCATTATCCGCCTGGCGCATCAAAATGGAATCCGATCGAGCACCGCCTGTTTTCCCAGATTAGCAAGAACTGGGCAGGCAAGCCGCTGGAAAGCTATGAGACTGTGATCAAGTATATTCACTCGACTACTACCTCGGGCGGATTGAAGGTCAACGCCTGGTTGTCACTGAAGCGTTATGAAAAGGGCGAAGAGATCTCCAACGTAGAGATGAAGCGGCTCATGCTTGCCGGCCACAAGACGCTACCGGCATGGAATTACACGTTGACGCCGAGCAGAATGTGAAGTTATTTTTGCGCA
>CAVTZY010000055.1:0-13871 GCA_963739235.1 Terriglobia bacterium
ACAATCATGTTGGGGCCATGTTCGCACAGCCCCAGCGAGCCGCAGGTAGTGAGTTGAACTTCATCGATCATTCCCTGGGAAACGATCTCCCTGCGCAGCATCTCGATGACTGCTCCAGACCCACAGTCGGTGGGAACGCCCTCGGGCTTGACTTGATCGCAGACAAACACGTGATAAAGAAACGGCTCCATCTTCTCTCCTTTTCCTGGTCAGAACGATCTCGGCCTTTCGGTCCGGCTGTCGTTGCGTTTCTCTGAAGATTACCCTGTTTCAGCCATTTGATGCGCACAGACTTTCTTGTTGTTTTGCACCTTGGGTAGGAATACCGTCTTCCTTACGAGATTCTAATCCGGCGCGTTTGAGCCCGGAAGGGGAGCATCGGCCCCATCTTACTTCAGCACGACTGAGCTTGTAAAACAGTAGAGCTGCTGCACCGATGCTCAAGGCCATTGCATTCCCCACGGACTGTGTTCGGACGGTGCTGTTCACACGAACCTGGTCTAAGTAAGGTACTACATGGCCGTCGCACTCGAAAAGGCGCGAATCACTTTTACCGGGAAAATGGCTTCGATGACGCGTAAAGAAGCCTGGGGGATCGTGCGCGCCAACGGCGGCGAACCTGCAAAGTATGTTTCGCATCGGACCACGATGCTGGTGGTTGGGGTGGAGGGGTGGCCCTTGCTGCCTGACGGGCAGGTCAGCCGCAAGCTGCGACGCGCAGAGGAGTTGCGGGGAGTTGGCTGCCCGATTCGAATTGTGCCCGAACCGGCATTTCTGGAACTGATCGGCAAAACGCCCCCAGGAGCGACCGCGACCAGAACTTATTCTGCATCCGAAGTATGCCGGATCATGGCTATAGATCAGGAGACGCTGCGACGTTGGGAGCATCTCGGCCTCGTCCAATCCCTGAGCGGATTCTATGATTTTCAGGATCTTGTCTCGGTCCAGCGTATTCACGACTTAGTATGCAATGGCATCCGCCCGGAGAAAATCGCCGCGAGCCTGCGCAATTTGACAGCCATCCTTCCCGATCTGGATCGGCCCCTGGCGCAACTGCGCGTGTTTGCAGAGAATGAAGATATGCTTCTCGTCGATCTGGACGGGGTGCGTTTTTCCAGCACCGGACAATTGCTTTTCGACTTTGAGGGGCGGAGGCGGGCCGCGGGTGTCGTGTTGCCCCTCGATCCGCATGCACATGATGCCGACGAGTGGTTCGAACTCGGCTGCGGCTGCGAAGAGGAAGGTCTCTATTCCGATGCGTGCGAGGCATTTCAAGCGGTCCTGGCGCTTGACCCTGATTCTGCCCGGGCCTATTTCCATCTCGGGGATGTCATGCGCGAGATGGGGATTTTATGGGCGGCGGAAGAGTTTTTTGACTCCGCCGCAAGAACCGAGCCCGGCATGACCGCAGCATGGTTCAATCTCGCGGGGGTTCAAGAAGAGCGGGGCAAGACCGGGGAGGCGATTGCAAGCTACCAGGCGATCCTCGCCAAATCTCCGGATCATGCGGACGGACACTTTAATTTGGCGTTGTGCTACGAAAAGGCCGGCCGCCAACTGGATGCCTGCCGGCATTGGTTTGCCTATCTCAAGCTTGATTCCACGAGCCCCTCCGCGCTGGTCGCCAAGCGCCACCTTTCAGTGCCCCCCGGCGCCTGAGTTTTGCCCGCTGGTCGAGGTTAACCGTCCACCCTCATTTCGTAGCAAATCCTGCCTTGACAGGCTCCAAGAGCCACAGCTAAGATTGCCCCGGGCTGGGCGTGAGTGCACCAAAGGTTCTCATGAGCTGTCTTACTATTTTAGATGCCATCGGATGACCGTCAAGAGCGATAGGATTGAGATCAGGATCGGCAGCGCGCTCGAGTACCTGGACTTGGTGCAGACACTCACGGACTGCATCACGGACTTTATGGGTTTCGATGATGACACGGCTCACTGGATCGGAATGTCGGTTCGGGAGTCGGTGACCAATGCCATCCAGCACGGCAACAAGCTGGACCCGAGCAAGAGAGTCGACATCCGCTTTGAGGTTGCCCCGGATCAGCTGGACATTACCGTAAAGGACCAGGGCAACGGTTTTCAGGTCGACAGGTTACCCAATCCACTCGATCCTGAGAACCTCCTGAAGCCCAGCGGACGCGGAATCTTTTATATTCGATCCTTTATGGATGAAGTAGAATTTATCCCACACTCACAGGGTGGGATGGAAGTGCATATGGTAAAGAAGGTACCTTCTAACTCAGCAGTTAAGGAGACAGAGATATGAAGATCGATAATCGTATCGTCGGGGACGTACACTTGCTGGATTGCAGCGGAAAAATCACCCTCGGCGAAGGGACGATGGCCGTTCGCAACACAGTTCGAGAAGTGCTAAAGAACGGCGGCAAGAAGATCGTGCTCAACCTTGCCGACGTCAACTACATCGATAGCTCGGGTATTGGAGAACTGGTAAGCAGCTTTACTACCGTTACCAATCAGAGCGGGCAACTGAAGCTTCTGAATCTGACCAAGAAGATTCATGAACTCCTTGCTATCACCAAACTGCTGACGGTATTCCAGACCTACGAGGACGAGCAGGCCGCACTCAACAGCTTCAAGTGAGAATTGCGCTGGGCGGCGTCTAGCGGAAGATATTGTTGAAGCTGATCTTGGTGAGATCGTTGATCACTACCAGTCCCATCAGGAGGATCAGGAAGACAAAACCCACCTGAACGATCTTCTCCTTGATTCCAAGGCTTAAATCCCGCCCTATCAGGCCTTCGATCAGGAGTAGAGCGATCACCCCTCCGTCCAAAATAGGGATCGGGAGCAAGTTAAAAATTCCGAGGTTGAGGCTCAATAGCCCGATAAAACCGAAGAATAGCCGGGCGCTGCGAGTACGAGCAGCGATCCCGGCTACGTTCGCGATCTCGATCGGCCCAGAAATGGTCTTTACCGATGCACTTCCGGTAATTATCCTGCCGATAACTTGAAAAGTAAGCACCGCAACATCGTAGTTGTGGTGAACCGACTGGGCTATAGATCCCAACAACCCATACCGTTCCTGATCTGCAGGTATCTCAGCATAGAAGCCGATAATTACGCGCCCCTTATCCTCGACCGGGGTGACGGTGAACGTGTACGTTGTTGCATTGCTAGGGAGTTCCTGGATCATAGTGTCCCAGTCGGTGGCCGGTTGAGGCCGAATCTGAGGACGGCGGACCTCGAATTGCAGCGGCACACTCTTGCTTTCCGCAATAATATTGAGTATTTCGTCGTAACTGGTGCCCTTTTTGCCGCCACCCCGCACCGAGACAATCTCATCTCCGGGCTGGAGGCCAGCCTTCTGTGCCGGCATATTGGGATCCAAACTCTGCACGATCGTTCTGGGCAACATGTACTTAAAACCCAGGCTGTCCGGGTCCACATTCTCCGATTTGGGCGGATCGAAATGCAGGTTTACCTTCTGGCCGCTTCGATCGACCGTTACATTGAGCGCATCCCGCGGCGCTGTCCCCAAAGCAATTTCCATGTTTTGCCAGGTATCGATCTTGTTGCCATCGACCGCCACCACGCGGTCTTTCGATATCAGTCCGCTGTGCTGGGCTATCGAATCGGGCACGATCGGTCCTATGACGGCGGGGCCCTTGAGATAGCGCGGCACCAGCATACCTTCCATGTAGGAAGTTGTGACAATGGCCACTGCCAACAGCACGTTCATGGAGGGGCCTGCGAGAGCAACCAGCAGCCGATGCCACTTGGGATGGGACAGGAACTCATCGGGAGCCCCCTGGCGATCCTCATCAAACGCTTCCCCCGCCATCTTGACATAGCCACCGAGCGGCAAGGGGCTTATGCGGTATTCCGTTCCTCCGCGGGTAAAGCCTGCGAGTCGCGGGCCAAAACCGAGGGAAAAGGTGATCACGCGGATTTTCAGCAGCTTGGCCATGGCAAAATGGCCGAATTCGTGGACAGTGATCACGATCCCTAAAACAACAATGAAAGCGAGAAGGGTGACTATCATCGGCGAATAATCCTCATGCCCCTACCATCTAATGATGCTTCAAAAAGAAAAAACTCTCAATCAATGTGCAGCTGATCGCGAGCTGTTCGAGAACTCCCCTGCCTTCGCCCGCGCCCATGTGTCGGCGCAGAGAACGGCATCGAGGGAGGCCGCATCCTCCGGATGATGCGCGTCCATTACTGACGCAATGATTCTGGGGATATCGTCGAATCCGATCCTCTGGTTTAGAAAAGACTCAACCGCGACTTCGTTGGCTGCGTTGAGCACTGCCGGAGCGGTCCCCCCCGCTCGCAGCGCACGATATGCCAGATTAAGGCACTGGAACTTCTCGCGATCAGGCTGCAGGAACTCAAGCTTAGTCAGATTATGGATGTCGAGCGAGGGGAGTGTGCAGGGCCAGCGCTTAGGGTAGGTCAAGGCGTATTGAATCGGGATGCGCATATCCGTGAGCCCGAGTTGGGCCAGAATAGACCCGTCAACAAACTCAACCATAGAGTGCACAATACTTTGCGGATGCACAGTGACATCGATTTCGTCTGGAGTCACCCCGAATAACCAGGAGGCTTCGATGACCTCAAGCCCTTTATTCATGAGCGTCGCCGAATCGATGGTGATCTTTTTCCCCATGCGCCAGGTCGGGTGGTTTAAGGCTTCCTCTAGAGTCACCGCAGCAAATCTCTCCTTGGGCGTGTCACGAAACGGACCGCCCGACGCCGTCAGGATCAGGCGGCGTATCTCGCTCCGGCCTGCGCTGCGCAGGCACTGGTGGATTGCGTTGTGCTCGCTGTCGACCGGCAGAATCTTCACGCCGCGCGCGCGCGCCTTTTCCATGATCAATTGGCCTGCCATGACGAGGGTTTCTTTATTGGCCAGGGCGATGTGTTTTCCGCTTTCGACGGCTCGATAAGTCGGCACCAGCCCCGCGGCTCCCGTAATGGCCGACAGCACCATTGTTGCCTCCGGATAACACGCGACTTCCGTGTTCCCCTCCTCGCCGTGCACGAAACGGGTATGATCCAGGGAGTATCCTCTATGCCGCAGGATTGCCTGCAGTTCGCGGGAAGTGTTCTCGTCCAGACTGGAGGCGATTCGCGGATGGATCGCTTCCACTTGATCTGCCAGCAAGCCTACATTCCTGCCTCCCGCCAGCCCGACAACTCGAATGGTGCTCGGGAAGCTCGACGTAACGCGAAGGGTGTTCGTGCCAATAGATCCAGTCGAGCCCAGAATCGAAATGAACTTCATGAGTACGTGCCTCATCGGCCAATGCAAAGCCAACATTTTAGCAGAAATCGCAGGACACTGAATCGCTAAGATTGGATTTGCTGGAGATACAGGTAGAGGACCGGGAAGGCAAACAGCAGGCTGTCAATGCGGTCGAGCGCGCCGCCATGACCGGGGATCAAATGCGAGCTTTCCTTCACGTCGGCCGCGCGTTTCAGCATCGATTCTGCCAGGTCGCCCAGTTGGCCGAAGATGCCGGTGAGCAGCGCACCAACCACCACGTGTTTGAGCGCGAGGTTCGTGAAGAAGAATTGACGCAAAAGCACAGCCACCAGTACCCCTGCGGCGAGACCGGCCAAGGCTCCTTCATTGGTTTTTTTGGGGCTGAGATAGCGGGCAAAGGGTGTTCGGCCAAAGCTTCTGCCGGCAAGGAATGCGGCGGTGTCCCCTGTCCAAACGACAGCAAACAGAATGAGGGTCCACTGCCGGCCGGCCTGAGCACCAAAGCTGAAGCGCAGCGCCATGGCGGAGTGGAGACAAAGCCCCAGGTAAAATATGCCCAGCAGATTAGCCATCAGCCCCTGAACTCGCTCGCGAATTGGATCGCGCCTCCACATGGCAGCGAGAAAAGCCGCGATCACCAGGCCCGCGCCCAGTGAGCCTGCCGGAATAGCCGGCACCCGCAAACCGATGAGGAGAATCCAGAAGCCCGCATACCCGAACCAGGGTTGCCCGCGCCAGCCCATCCCGCGCATAATCTGAAAAAATTCATGCAGACAGAATGATCCAACGATCCCCAACGCCGCCAGATAATAGAAGGGAGGGGCGAAATAAACGATGGCCAGAGTGACCGGACCCAGCACGAACGCAGAGAGAACCCGCAACAACATATCCGCATAACCAAGAGATAAAAACTCCCGCCTGCTTTGAGATTGCCGACTTCGGACCTCCGACCTCCGCACAAGCGTGGAGACGCATCTGTCTATTCTAAAGGTCCTATGAGCATGCGAGGGTGCACCCATCGCAAGCAGGTCACGGCCGCCGGCCGGAGCTTGAGATTAATTATTCTCGGGATCTGAGCGCCGTGCGGCGCCCGGCGCCCCCTTTCATGAAGAACTGAACCGGAAACCTGACAACTGAATCCTATTTCAATCCTGGATGCCGCCGTAGCGCCGATCCCGCTTCTGGTAGTCGAGGATGGCCTCGAACAGATGTTTGCGACGGAAATCCGGCCAGTAGGTCGGAGTCACATAAATCTCGGCATAGGCGACCTGCCACAGCAGGAAATTGCTGAGCCGTATTTCACCGCTGGTTCGGATGAGCAGGTCCGGGTCGGGAACTGACGCGGTGTAGAGAGACTGGGATATCATCTCCTCCGTCACGGTGACGCGCTTCCCGTTCTGCCGTTCGAGCAACCTGTTGAAAGCATCCACCAGCTCCGCTCGACCCCCGTAATTGAGCGCCACGTTCAAGATCATTCCGGTATTGTCGCGGGTCTTCTCCTCGGCCCGATCCAGCTCACGGCGGACCGACTGAGCAAGCTCTTCCACCCTGCCGATGGCGAAAAAGCGGATATTGCCGTCAGCCAGCCGGTCCAGCTCGCGCTTAATGTATTCCTTGAGCAGGCTCATGAGGGTGCGGACTTCAGCCTGAGGCCTTTTCCAGTTCTCCACCGAAAACGCATACAGCGTCAGAACCTCCAGGCCCAGCCGTGCAGAGACCTCGATGATCTCCCGGACGGAGTCGATCCCGGCGCGGTGCCCGGCGACTCTCGGCAGCCGGCGCTGACGAGCCCACCTGCCATTGCCGTCCATTATGACGGCGATATGTCGCGGCAGGCGGATCGCGTCAATTTGCCTAAGCAGGCTTGCTTCGACACTTCCTGGTTCGGCCAGCACGATCTTACGAGTCATAGGAAATGCGACCTTGCGCTATGATTCCAGGACCATGGTATCACAAAAGAGCAATGCAGCCGAAAACGACGCGCAGGATAATATGATCAATAGTTCACCTTGGTCAGAATGAGACCGTGGGCCGGGGCTGTGAAGCCAGCCCGGGTGCGGTCGCGCACTGTAAAAAGGGCCTCAAACTCCGGCAGGGACATCTGGCCCCGTCCAAGCTCCAGAATGGTACCCACCATATTCCGGACCATATGATGCAAAAAGCCGTTTCCTTCGACCACAAAAATCAGCCGATGGCCGAAGCTTTTCAACCGGCAACTGTAGATCCGGCGCACAGTGTTATCCCGCCCCGCCCCTTTGGCCGCAAAACTGGCAAAATCGTGCGCACCCACGAAAAACTCCACCGCCTTTTTCATGATGGAGAGGTCTATCGGATAAGGGTAATGAAAGTGCTCCCTGGCCAGATGCGGCGGCAGGATTGCGCCGCGGTAGATCTGGTAGCGATAGATCTTGGAGCGCGCGCTGCGCCGCGCATGAAAATCCGCAGGAACCGCTCTTGCCGACAGAACTCGGATGTCCGGCGGGCAGGACACTGTTCAATGCGCGCACCAGGCTTGCTGCGGGAATGCGTGCGGCGGTCGAGAAGCTGGCTACAAAGCCGCGCGCATGGGTACCGGCGTCGGTCCTGCCGCTCCCCATCGGGCTGGTCTGCTCGCCGTGATTTGGCCGATCGCCTGCTGCAACTCGCCCTGGATGGTTTTCTGATGTCCCTGGATCTGCCAGCCATGATAGGCGCTGCCGTCAAATCCAAGCAGGAGTTTGATATTTCGGCGGCGGGATTTCATCGGCTTCCCGGCTTGACTACCTTGCTGCCGGCACGGCACATGGGGCATTCCTCTGGCGGGTGATTGGGGAAGTCCAGCACCGCCAGGGCCACGTTGGGCACTCCCAGATCGGCTCTGCCGCCGCTCCGATCGACGATGGCGCCGGCGGCGATCACGATTCCGCCTGCTTGCTTAACGACATCCATCGTTTCACGAGTGGATCCTCCCGTGGTAACTACGTCCTCGACCACGAAGCATGTCTCGCCGGGCTCAATGTGGAAACCGCGGCGCAAGGAGAGGACGCCATCCTGGCGTTCCGCAAACAGGGCGCGAACTCCGAGCGCGCGCGCTACCTCATGCGCAACCAGGATGCCGCCGAGCGCCGGGGCGATGACCAGGCCGGGCTTAGCTGCTCGTTCAAGCATCGAGCCTGCAAGGGCGGCACCCAATGTCGATGCATGATCAGGATACTGGAGTACCAGCGCGCACTGGAGATATCGGCTGCTGTGCAGCCCCGATGAGAGGCGAAAATGGCCCTCGAGAAGGGCACCCGAGGACTTGAACAGGGCGAGGATCTCTTCTTGCGTCATAGCGGCTCCATTCGGTTTGCTTTTGCCTTGAAGGGTACAAAGTACCAGTAAATATGCTATTATAAAACGATACTGTGTGAAAAGGAGCGTCCTTATGTCTGGTCATTCAAAGTGGCATTCTATCAAACACAAAAAAGCTGCGGCTGATTCCAAACGCGGGCGCATTTTTACCCGTCTGATCAAGGAAATGACGGTCGCTGCGCGCAGCGGAGGCGGGGACCTTGATGCGAATCCACGGCTGCGTCTGATCGTCAACACCGCTAAGGCGGCCAACATGCCGGCGGAGAACATCAAGCGCGCCATCATGCGTGGCACCGGCGAACTTCCCGGCGTATCCTATGAAGAGGTGAACTACGAGGGGTACGGGCCCGGTGGAGCTGCGATCTTTATGCGCGTCCTCACCGACAATCGCAATCGTACGGTCGCTGAGCTGCGGCACATTCTCTCCAAGAATGGGGGGAATCTCGGTGAATCCGGTTGCGTGGGTTGGATGTTCGATAGAAAAGGCTACTTTGTCGTCGAGAAAGCCTCCGCCAGCGAGGAGACGCTGCTCGATCTCGTCCTCAGCAATGGTGGCGATGATATGAGCGAAGACGGCGACAATTATGAGATCTTCTCCTCTCCGGAAAAATTCGAGACTTCTGAAGGCTGCGCTGGAAGCGGCAAGAATTCCCATGGCCGTCTCGGAAATCTCGATGGTGCCGCAGAATTATGTGAAACTCGAGGGCAAAGAGGCCCAAACCATGCTGAAACTGATGGAAGCTCTCGAGGACCAGGAAGATATCCAGAATGTCTGGTCGAACTTCGACATCGACATTGCAGCGATGCAAGAAGCATCGTGAGACCGTTCACTGATGCGAATACTGGGGATTGACCCTGGAAGCGACACCACCGGTTACGGTCTCATCGAGTCGGACGGTTCCAGGCATTCCTCCGTCCTCTTCGGAGCGATCCGAACTTCACCGCGCCGGGCCTTCCACGAACGACTGCTGCAAATCTACACCCAGCTCATGGAAATCCTCTCCCGCGAGGAGATCCATGCGGTTGCCATTGAGAATGTTTTTTACTCGGCGAATGTCCAGTCTGCGCTTAAATTGGGCCATGCCAGGGGCGTGGCCCTCCTGGTTGCGGCGCAGCAGGGCCTCCCGGTCTTTGAGTATTCTCCGCTCGAAATCAAGAGCGCAATCGTAGGATATGGGCGCGCGGAAAAGAGTCAGGTGCAGATGATGGTCAGGCTTTTGCTCAGCCTGCCCGAGACTCCGACCCCGGATGACGCAGCCGACGCCCTGGCGGTAGCGATCTGTCACAGCCACAGGGCAACCCAGATAACTCCTCTCCCGGCCAGGAAAAGCCGTCGCAGAAAATAGGAGTCGGCTCACGGTTCTCGCAGGCAGGGTCCCACCGTCAGCAAACGGCTATGCCTGCGTAACCGACCACACGTCCGAAGTCGCCGCTGACGTCGCCCGACGTGGCATAGCGGATCAGGCGACCGCCGGAGGCCCCCAAATCCCGGCAAGCGGTCAGCAGCGCGACGACGGGGCAGAAGCCGCACATGCTTACATCCTTCTCGAAGATCGTCCTGTAGAGGCCCTGGGGATCGACTTTTTCCATCTTCTCAATCGCATAGCGATCTTTTTGGGTAGCGACTTCCGCGGGCTCGTAATGACTCATATCGGAGCTGGCGACCAACAGCACAGGCTCCGGAACCAGCTTGATGACGCGGGCCAAGGCGTGCCCCAAAGTTTCGAGTGAAGAATAGTCTGTGGTCCCGACGCACAGGGCTGCGATGGTGGGATTGGCAGCCAGCAACTGGAGAAAAGGGATTTGCACCTCGATGGAGTGCTCACGCACATGGGCTGCCGCATCCTCTGCCAATAGACTGCACTCCTGCATGAGATTTCGGTTCAATTCCTCGTCGATGCAAACCAGCCCGAGTGGGGTGCGCCATTGACCCAGCGGATGCAAGGAGAGTGCGCGCCCCCTGCCCGTGTGGTTGGGACCGAGGATGATGAACCGCCTGGGCAAACGCACTGCCTGATAGACAGCGCCGGCCACCGCCCCGGAATAGATATAGCCTGCGTGGGGTGCCACGATCCCCTTCGCTTCGAGCAGGGGCTTGTCCGGCCCCAGGAACGAGCGAATGCTGTTGCTGAGCTTGTCAGCATCTGCAGAGTAAAACTGACCTGCAACCGCCGGCTCTCGAATCATGATCCTCTCTCCTCCAACCGGGGAATGGAGGCCAGATCTGGAAAATTTCTTTTTGCATCATCTGCTGCAGCGGCGAGACGAGAATGAAAAATGAAATCTTCCAGACCTGACCCCATTTACTCACCAATGCCAATGTTCGCCGAATTCTCCCTGGGCATGCTTAGATATTACTTCAAATAGGGGGCCCTCGGGGAGACCTAGCTCTTTCGGATTGTCGGATTCCATCTCGCTCATGACCGCCTTGGCACACTCCTGAAGTCCCGCCGGGCTGTATCCCCCCTCCAGCACAAAACAGATCTTGCCTCCGCAGCACCTGTCCGCGGAATTGATCAAGGAAGCAGCTGCGGATGCAAATCCGGCGGCACTCACTGCCAAACCTCCAAGAGGATCGCCGAGAAAGGCGTCGAATCCCGCGGATACCAGGATGAACTGCGGCTGATATTGGCCAAGGATCGGGGCGATGATGCGGGAATAAATGGGGATGAAAACGTCATCTCCGGTTCCCGCCGGCAACGGGAAATTGAGCGTGTACCCCCATCCCTCCTGAATGCCAACCTGGCAAAAATCACCCGTGCCCGGATAGTAGGGATACTGATGAGAGGAGATGAAAAGAATGCTGGGATTGCTGTAGAAGCACGCCTGCGTGCCGTTGCCGTGATGAACATCGAAGTCAACAATCGCGACCCGCTCGATTTTAAGTTCTGATCTGAGATAGGCCGCACCCAGGGCGACGTTATTGAACAAGCAGAATCCCATAGCCCGATCGGGTTCCGCATGATGGCCGGGAGGCCGGATGAATGCGAAGGCACGAGCGATTTCCCCGGCGCAGACGGCATCCACGCACGCCAGAACGCCTCCTGCCGCCAGCAGTGCCGCATCAAAGCTTCCGGCGGACACCGGAGTGTCCATGTCCAGAAAGCTTGGAGCCAGCTCTGTCGCGCGCCGCACGCGGTTGACGTGAGACGGGAAGTGGACCAGTTCGAGTTGATCCAGCCGGGCAGCTCGGGCTTCGATCCGCCGCCAGCGCTCCGCTGCGCCGAAATCATCAATTGCATGTTGGATGTAGGTCAGTCGATCCGGGGACTCCTGGTGGCGGTCGCCAGTGATGTGGTGCCGGAAGCGATCGTCGATCAGAAATCCTGTTTTGGTCATGGATTAACACTCGGATGAGGGTAAATCTAGCAACATTGATCGATATATCCAAAGGCTAAAAAGATCCTGCTGCAGAACCGACGGTGATGCCGGTGATGCTCATGGGGGGCAGGTCCCGCCACGGCAACGCATTTCGGGATCGCTGAAAATAAGGCCAATGAGCGCCGCGTTTCACACGGCCGTTCCCAGGCTTGGATTGCCGGCCAACTGCACTGGACTGCCGCACGGATTTCTGGAAGTGTTCGCCGAATGGAGCATTGTGCGGCGGCAGGATGCTCACGCGCCTGGTTTTGCATGCCTCAAGTGCGCGACTGGGCCAGATGTTCTACCCGTTGGGAAAGCTGATCGAGCCTGGTCATCAACTCGGCGTGCTGCCTGATAGGCAGCGCCGGTTCTTTGCCGCGGACAAAAAATGTGCCGCCGGGCTCGAGAACGCAACGTTCCACATCCTCCAGCCGGGAGAATCCTTGCCGGTGGAGCACAGTCATGAGTTCCGATCGTGTGAGCAGCTCTTTTGCCAGTCCTTTCGTGTTGATCTGCCCTCTTTCAATCAGCACCGTCGCCTTACCTTCCAGCACCTGATCGAGACGGCGATGCTTGAACAGGAAGCGGACCACAAGATAATTCACGGTGAGGAGAGTGGCCGCCCCGATCAAACCACCGGTGACCGTATTATCTTCCCCGATGATTGCGTTTTGAACCGTGTTGGAGAGCGACAGCAGAACCACCAGGTCAAATGGATTGAGTTGCGCCAATTCCCGCTTGCCGAATATCCGCAAAAGGATGACCAGAAAGAAGTACACAATCACGGGCCGCAAAACCTTCTCCGCAACCGGAAGCGCTAATAGGACCATGTCATGCCAGAGCACGCCAAATTCAGTATGGAATGCCTCCATCGCTCGTTCCTCCCTGTCTAACAGTCAAGAGTGTCTGCAGGACTTTCAGCTCTTTGTTTATATCCTTTATGAGCTGCGAACAAGAGGAAATCCGACCACGATCGGGCGCTCCGTGGCGCAAACCATATTCTCGGTGCCGGTCGGGGATGTGGGTTGTCAGACGGGATGACCGACACTACTACAATTTCGTACTCACAGACTGATCGCCGCTGCGAAAATGCTCATAATTGCTTGACAACACTCCTGCGACTGATTAAATGAACGATGGTTCCATACTCGCCGCAAGCCGTGTTGCTTAGGATTCGGGCAATTGTGTTGCCGTGCTGGTGTGCGCTTGCGTCATGGGGCGACATCCCCTTGGGCTCTTGCATTTGCACCTGAGCGGATGGTGGCCCGGTATATAGCCCCGCGATTCGCTGGATTGGCGGAGAATGATACGCCACCTGCAAATCTCGGCCTTAGTGTTCATTGTCTTCAGGCTTGGCCGGAATTTGCCGGTGGACTGAAAATGCACAGATAGAAGTTTGAGACCGGACTGGGTTGTCCGCTCAAGCTCACCCGAGGCGGCGACCATGAAAAAATCATCGCGTTCACCGAACAAGACGAATTCCCCCAAGGAAGAACGCCCTTGGCGGGATCTTTTCAATGCCACCAACGAGGCTATATTCGTCCATGACGCGGTGACCGGCTGCATTCTGGATGTGAACGATCGCGTGCTCGAAATGTACGGCTCTTCGCGTGAGGAGGCCCTGCAACTCCGCCCTCCGCACGGCAGCCTCGACGAGAGTCCCTATTCCGAAACCGAGGCATGGGAGTGGCTGCGAAAGGCGGTGGAGACAGGCCCCCAACTTTTCGAATGGCGGGCCCGCCGGAAAAACGGAGAGTTGTTTTGGTGCGATGTTTCCCTGCGCAAGTCCGGGAGCGGCGGCCGGGAATGGGTGCTGGCCGTCGTCCGCGATATTACCCAACGAAAGCAGATGGAGGCAGCGGTACGGGAAAGCGAAGATCGTTACCAGGCGCTGTTCGAGCGTTCCAAGGACTGCGTTTTTCTCGGGGACTTTGACGGGAATTTC
>CAVTZY010000056.1:0-14189 GCA_963739235.1 Terriglobia bacterium
AAGCGCCATTCCAGTCTGCTGTAGGTTCTAGGACCTGGCAGGAGACGGGCCGATTTTGAGAACGAGCATGGTGGCATCGTCGGCCGCTTCGACTTCGCCGCGGAATTTGCGCGTCTCCGTTTCAACGACGGCCAGGATCTCGTTGATGCCGCTTGTACGCGCCTCAAGAAGCAGGTTTTCGAGCTTCTCACGGCTGAATTCGCGGCCCGTTGCTTCCCCTGTTTCTACCAGCCCGTCCGTGTATAGGAAGAGCGAGTCTCCCTCGGAGAGCTTGATCCGGAGCTCCTGGTAGTCGCCTCCAGGCAATAGCCCCAGGGGACGGCCCGTCGATTCCAGACGCCCAATGTCTCCGGAAGCATAAATGGCAAACTGCGGGTGATGGCCGGCATTGACATACCGGAGCTCGTGGGCCGCGGGATCCAGGATGCTCATGAAAAGCGTCAGATACACCTCAGGTGGCGTATTTGCGCTGATATCCAGATCGAGCTGACGGGCGAGCTGGGCCAGGTCCGTTACCATGGGCAGACGCGCGTGCAGAGTAGCCTGGACGTTGGCCATGAGCAAGGCAGCCGCTACTCCCTTGCCCGAAACATCTCCCACCAGGATTGCTACCTCGCCCTTATCGAGCTGGAAGTAATTGAAGAAATCGCCCCCAACTTCACGAGCCGGTATCGAAACTCCCTTGACCTCGACAGGGCCGACATGGAGTGCTCGCTTGGGGAGCATCTCCTCCTGAATTCGACGACTCATCTCCAGCTCTTTGCGCAGCCGTTCCTGCTCGATCAGGTTCTTCTGATTCTCGTTGAGGTCATAAGCCATGCGATTGAAGCTTTCGGCGAGCCGGCCGATCTCGTCGCGCGACCGCACCGACACGCGCGCATTCAGATTCCCGCTTGCCAGTTGTTCTGCACACTCGGTCAGGGCCGCCAGATTGCGCGTCATGCGATGGGAGAGAGGGATGATTCCGATCAATGCCAAGCCCACCATGCCCAGGCCGTAAAACAAATTTCGTACCAAGGTGTTGCGGATGTCACGCAGAGGCTCGCTGATCGGTCGGGCGATGCCAAAGGTCACATTCGAACCTTCATCCTTTCTTGTGACGATAACCCAATCCCGCAACTCCGGGGAAGAGGCCTTCACTTTGGATTCCGGATTGCTCCCCGAAAAGCCCAGGTCCGCCAGTTTCCTTTCATCCGATTGGTTGAGCGTATGAACTTTGCCATCGGAATCGATCACAAAAGCCATGTCGCCCGGGCGGCGACGGCCTCCGGACAGGACATTGCGGAACATCTGGCGGGGACTCACACGGGCCCACACTGTGCCCACAGTGTTACCGTCGGCGCGCACCTCGGAGCCAAAATCATTGGCCAATGGATTGGCACGCTGCATCTTTGGTGCCTGGCCTTCAGGCCTCCTTGACGCATCGGCCGCGCCCCTGGTCCCGCCAGAGGCTCGCTTCGGAGCGGGGTCGTTTCCCATTTTCTCCAGAACCACCTGAAACTCCCGAATCTGCTCGAGCTTCTCCTGAAGTTTCTGCTTTTCTTCAGCGCTTAACGGGTGCGGAAAATCGTTAGGATTTCCGGGCGGCGCGCTGGGCCGGAAATGCATGGTCGGTCCCTGGGGAGGCGCTCCCAGGACGCCAGGCCGGCTTTCCGCAGGCACCGGCGGAGTCTCCGGTGAAAGCTGGATGACCAGACGTTGGGGTTCTGTTTCGGAGGTCGGTCCTACTCGCCTGGGAGGCGGGGCTGGGAAGGCGGTTTTAGTGCCGTGGACTGGCGGCGGCGGCGGACTCGGATAGGAGGAATGGAACTCGATAGCGTCAACAAGCGGGGCCGCATCTCCTATTTCGGCCATGAGTTCGGCCATCAAAGGATTGGACTTGGAGTCTACTTTTTCCCCCTTTGTCGCCATAAGTTGCTGGAAAGGGAATCTGCTCAGGTGTTCGATACGGAAAGCCAGCTCTCGGCGCATCGTCTCCATGCGCCCGCCCATTTCCTCCGCCAGGCCTCCGGACTCGGCTTCCACGGCTTTGCGGAAAGCTGCAATCGAAGAATTATAGGAATGCACCGTGATCCAGGTAAGTGGCAGCACCACAAGCAGAATAAAGGCCATAAGCAGCTTGGTGCCGAGTCTCATATTCAACCTCCTTCGACAAACCTAGAATACGGTATAATTCGGCAGCCGGTTTCGATTTAGTTTTGCACCTGGTGTGCCGGGGACAGCTGGCGCTACCCCAGGGCGGCAATCGTTCATATCATCGGATTTGTCGTCTCTGCGGCCAGGGTTTCATCGTATCATAGTATTCGCTGCACGAAGGGAACTGCCGGCATCAGCATGGCTATTTGAACGGCCGGTGATGCTACTCTTCAAATCGCAGCAACAGATTGAGGTTGCCTTGACAATGCACGAACCATCATTCGAGGGCAGGCGAATTCTGATTACCGGAGGCCTCGGTTTCATTGGTTCCAATCTGGCGCGACGCCTGGTGGACCTTCGAGCCGAGGTGACGCTGGTGGACAGCCTCGTTCCGGAGTACGGAGGCAACTTGTTCAATATTGAAGGCATTCAGGATCGGTTGCGCGTCAACATTTCTGACGTTCGGGATGAATACAGCATCAGCTATCTGGTCCAGGGAAAGGAATTTCTTTTCAATCTCGCAGGGCAGACCAGCCACGCTGACTCCATGCAGGATCCCTATACCGATCTGGACATCAATTGCCGGGCGCAGTTGTCGATTCTCGAAGCCTGCCGGAAGCACAATCCCGGGATCAAAATCATCTTCGCCAGCACACGTCAGTTCTATGGGAAACCTGATTATTTGCCCGTCGATGAAAAGCACCTCCTGAGCCCTGTTGACGTGAACGGCATCAACAAGATGGCCGGAGAGTGGTATCACATTTTGTATAGCAAGGTTTATGACTTGCGATCCTGCGCGTTGCGCCTGACCAACACCATTGGCCCACGCATGAGGATCAAGGATTCGCGCCAGACCTTTGTGGGCACCTGGACCCGCCTGATCCTTCAGGGAAAACCTTTTGAGATCTGGGGCGGTGAACAGTTGCGGGATTTCACTTACGTGGATGACGCTGTGGACGCACTGCTGGCCGCTGCAACCAGCGAGGCCACGAACAGCCAGGTTTTCAATCTGGGAGGGGATTGCATAATCAGCCTCAAGGACCTGGCCGACATGTTCATCGAAGTCAACGGCGGCGGCCATTATGAGACCCGGCCATTCCCTGTGGATCGCCAGAGAATCGACATCGGCAATTACTATGCCAATTTCAGCCGCATCCATTCAGCGCTCGGCTGGAAGCCCCGTGTGACGCTGCGCGAGGGACTTAAGCGCACTCTGGATTATTATCGAACACACTTGGAGAATTATCTTTAGGCGGAGTTCTCAGCAGGCTGACGGCAGAGTAAGCCGGACGGTGAAAGTGCCATGGACAACCTCAGCAGTGACGGCGCCGCCTAACCCGGTTGCGGCTCGTTGCACAAGCGCCAGGCCAAGGCCGCAATGAATTCCCGTGTCGGTGCGCGCCGCATCCCCGCGCCAGAATCGATCGAAAACACGTCGTGTGTTCTCCTGGGTCAGATGGCACCCGGTGTTGGCGATGGATATCTCCACCGACCGGTTGTTCCGGTCGGCCTTCACCTGAATGCGGCCCCCGTCATTTGCATATTCTGCCGCGTTTTCGAAGAGGTTGGTGAAGATCATTGCCAGGCTGTCACGGTCTGCTGTGCACGCGAGATCGGCAGGGACCTCGCTCGCCATCGATATGCCGCGTGCCCGCGCCTTATCAGCAAACGGCAGCCATGTGACATCCATGAGCTCGCCAATCCGAACCAGTTCACGGTGAGCTGCACTCTGACCATCCTCGATGCGCGCCAGCACCAACAAATCGTCGACCATCTGTTGCATGCGGCGGATGATTTCCAGGCATTCCGCCATGGCCAGGCGGTATTCGTTATCTGTCCGTGGGCGGGTGAGAGCAACCTCCAGCGTGCAGCGCAGGCCGGAGAGCGGTGTGCGCAACTCGTGCGCTGCATCAGCGGCAAACGCCCGCTCGCGGCGGAAAGCTTCCTCCAATCGACGCAGCAGATCATTGAGACGCTCGACTACCGGCGCCATTTCAGCCGGCATGCGAGCCACCGGGACCTGCGCCGAGAGGTCGTCGTGGCGGATCGAAGCTATGCGTGCAGCCAACTCATCCAAGGGCCTCAATACCCTGGCGCACAACCACGGCGCCTACAAAAAGCGCCAGAATAATGGTCCCAAGGGTCGCTATGGCGAGAAGCCAGCCCAGACGCCTGATTTCGGCATCGAGAGCAGCCGTTTCCCGCGCGACCACGAGAGTGACTTTCTGCGCAGGGATCGCTTCCTTGATCTCCTCGTCAATCTTGGGAGCAAAGCGCAGGCTGACGGCCCGTCCCGCACGGCCATCCGGCAGGCGCAGGGAGCGAAAAACAGGGACATCCAGCGGGCCTTCGAATCGCTCCGAGTTCTACTCCCTGAAGGGAAGAGGAGCGCGCGAGCGAATCCCCCCGTCACGCCACATCTGAAAGTAGTCAGGTCTCGCGGATCGGCTGAATTCGGGCACCTGGGTTTCATCGAGTTCGACTTTGATCTCCTGCCTGATTCTGTTCGACAAAACCGCAGACCGTGCGGGCTGTTGAAACGAGGACCGCATCAAAGCTGTCCATAAGCGATCGATACAGGACTCCATACACGACGATCGCGAAAATCATCAGAAGGATGGCCATCCCGCAGATCACCCCGAGCAGCAACCGAACCTTAATCGATGGCATCACCGCGCTCACCCAGCGAGTAACCTTTGCCTCGGATGGTGTAGATCAACTTTGGCATACCCGGCCGCTCGATCTTTTTCCGCAGGTAGCCGATATAAACGTCGACCACATTGGAATCAGCTTCTGAATTGAATTCATATACGTGCTCCCAGATCTCAGTCCGGCTGACCACTTGACCGACACGCACGGCCAGGTACTCGAGGAGCGCATACTCGCGGGGCGTCAGGCTGATCTCCTCCTGGCCGCGCCAGACGCGCAGCGCCGTCGTTTCGATGCGCAAATCCTCCACGCTGAGGCATGGATTCTTTGCGCAATATGCACGGCGGGCCAGCGCGCGCACGCGAGCCAGGAGCTCCTCGAAGGCGAAAGGCTTGGTCAGGTAGTCATCGGCTCCCAGATCGAGACCCTTGACACGGTCCGCGATGCTGTCTTTGGCTGTGAGAATGAGCACGTGTGCCGGGCGCCCCTCAGACCTGATGCGCGTGAGGATGGTAAGCCCATCCACTCCCGGAAGCATCAAATCGAGGACAATGACATCATAATCGTTGCTCGAGGCGTACCATAGACCTTCTTCGCCATCACCGGTAACGTCCACGGCAAAACCCGCTTCCCGCAGGCCCTTCGCCACGGCTTTTTGGATGGGAGGATAATCCTCGACCAGGAGCACACGCATAAGGTTTTTGCTGCCTTGAATGAACCGGGCGAGCGCATGGCTCAAGCCGTCGGCAACAAGGCAGGCAAGACCGACTGAAATTCAAAGCTGTAAAACTACTTTTTGACCTTTTCCACTTTGGTGAGCAGGAACTCGGCATCCTTGATCAAGCCCACTTCAGGAGCATACCACTTGTTCTCACTGCCACTTTCGAGCGCGCTCGATTCGCGTGTGTGCAGTACGCTGCTGAAGGATCCCGCGGGCACTTTCATGGATTCGGTCACGCTGATAATCTCTGCGCGATCCATGGCGACCTTGGGCGCCTGTTCCTGATAGTACTTGTCTCCCGGTTGGGGCTTGCCGGGAATCATCAGACCGAATTTTGCGCCGTTTACACCGGCCAGCCATGAACCCTCATGCCCGGATACCTTGCCGTTCTTGTATTCATCAACATCCTCGCCGAGGTAATAGAGATCGTTCGTGGTCTTGTCGATGGCAAAGTAGTTTCTCGATATTTCTGCCAGTTGCCCCCCCGCCGTCTCCCGTTCCTCGACAATACGGGTTTTAACGCCGTCAACGACTTTGATTTCGTCGAGGACGGTTACTGTCAAAGTATCTTTCCCGTGTTCAAACGTGAGGCGGTAGCCCGGTTCCAGAACGAAGTAGGTGTTCCTGCCGGTGTCGGCAAAATTGGCCTTATCGGCCGTGAAAGACTCGCGCCATGCCTGGTTGGCAGGCTGCTGCTTGCCGGCGTTTTTTGTGCCCTGTGCAGAAGATACTAAAGCCAGAGCGAGAAATACCAAACCGGCAGAGCCGAGAGAACGTAGTCGCAGCATTTGAGACCTCCCATGTCGATGGAATCCACTATCGCATATCCGAACAAGCCGATCCTATAAGAGTGATGATGAGAATACCATGAGAGGAGCGAGGGGTGAGAAGCGGGCCGGTGCACCTGAATGCTTCCGGCCCGCCCCGGGTGCTTATTGTTCCCGGCTTAACTGCACTGTTATTTGATGAGACCCATCTCCTTCAGGAGATTTGTCGCGCCGTCGACCTCGGCCATGTTCCAGAGCATGTACCTGCTGTCGACGTGGATGGAGCGCGTCTTCACTTTGTCGAAGAGGAAGTTCGACGCCACCGATTCGTAGGTTCCGTCGAACAGCAAGCCCACTAATTCGCCTTTGCCGTTGAGCGTCGGAGATCCGGAGTTACCCCCGGTGGTATCCACGGTCGAGAGGAAATTCACGGGAACGTCATTGAGTGCGGCATCGAAGTAGGGTGTTTTTTTTCTGCCTGCGACCTGCTCTTTGATAATGTTGATCTGCTTCTGGGGCGCATTGAAATCCCCTTCGCCGGTCTGCTTTTCGAGAATCCCCTTCAGTCCGGTCTGCGGCTTATAAAAAAGGCCGTCCTTGGCATCGACGCCCTTGACCTGCCCGTAGGTAATGCGCAGCGTACTGTTTGCATCTGGTGCAACCAGGCCGCCGGCTTTGGTGAGCATTGCGTCCATATAGCGCGGGCGCAGTCGCGATGAAGCGCCTGCCCGGTCCTTGGCGGTTTCGCGGATCGATTCCGCCAGGGGTTCGAGCGCAGCGGCCAGAGCAAGAAAGGAGTCTTTGGTCGCCGTCAGTTCTGCCGTGCTCTTCTCCATAAGGCCAAGACGGAAATCCCGATCGCTGATCTTGGTGCCGGCATAGAGCTTATCGAGTAACGCATCGATGGCTTTCTCCGCGTCGGTCTTCGGCATGCCCGCCCTGAGCCCCACGACTTTGTCGAGCGGCTCAATCCTCTGGTCGGCGGGGAGGGCGGCAGCCAAGCCCATGGCCCAGCGCAGAAAGGCGCGGTCCACCGTGGCATCGATCGTGCGCTGCATGCGGTCCTGGTTTTCGCGGATGCGGCTCCAATCGCGCTCCTGGAAGCCCGCATCACGGTCGAGGTCCTTCTTCGGCCGCTGGATCGAGAGGCGGTACAGCGTCTGGGCCGCGCTCAGATACGTGGAGGCCGCAGGCAAATTGCCCATGACCGCATTCCGTTCACGCGTCTTCTCGCCTTCGGCCTGCATGGCTTGCAGTGCCGGCAGGACATCACCGTACTTTTGCTTGCGCACGGGATCGGCCGCGATCCAGCTTGCCAGTTCCTTCTCCATGGCCTGTTTCTGGGCGAGGGCTCCGCCCTTCACCAAGCCCTCGAGCATACCCTTCTGGTTGGTCAGGTTGTTGTTGAGACTCTGGATGCGTCCGGCAACCTTGATGGCCAGATCCTTGTTGCCGGCGATCAGCTTGTCGATAAGGCCAGCTGTTCCTGCGCCAGGCGAATCGAGCGCGGGAACGACCATTCGGCGGTTTCTTTGACTTCGGCATAGGTCTGGTACCGCTGCGTGCGCCCCGGGTAGCCGACGACGAAGACGAGTTCGCCCGGCTTGGCGCCTTCGGCGGAAACCTGCAGCCAGTGTTTGGGCTTGTAGGGGACGTTGTCTTTGGAGTACGGGACCGACTTGCCGTCCTTGCTCACGTAGGCGCGCAGGTAGCTCCAGTCGCCCGTGTGGCGGGGCCAGCGCCAGTTGTCGGTTTCGCCGCCAAACACGCCGATCCCCTCCGCCGGCGCATATACCACGCGGACATCCTGAATGTCGAGCTGGGCGATCTCATAGTATTTGAGCCCCTCGAAGAAGGACGGCACGCTGCAACGCAGGCCGTTTTTTTCGCAGGCCGCGATCCGCTCCTTGATCCTGCGGTCGATAATATCGTTGCGCTGCCGGTCAGTGGCCTTCGGATCGATATTCCCGGTGATGGCATCAGTCACTTCGGCGACCGAGGTGGTCACATAAACATGCTGGCCCGGCCCGGTCGACAGCTCCTCCTCGCGGGTTTTTGCCAGATATCCCTCGGCCAGAAGATTCCGCTGGGGCGTGGAGTTGTACTGGAGTCCGCCCGTCACGCAGTGATGGTTGGTGACGATCAGGCCGTCGGGAGACACAAAGGAGGCCGTGCAACCCCCGAGTGAAACGATGGCGCCCATGGGCTGCCCGGTTAGATCGGCGAAAGCCTTTGGATCTGCCTTGAATCCCAAAGCCTGCAGTTGGGCCGCAAGCTGGGGAATCTGCTGGGGCATCCACATTCCTTGCTCAGCGTGCACCCCGAGGGCTGTTAACAAAACGACAGCAATAAGCAGTAATTTGCGAAAAAAGGCCATAAATGATTCTCCTATATTTGCACTGCAGCCGCAGAGGAGAGCGGAGGCATGAAGCCGCAGTTATATCGCCTCATTTCCAGAACGGCTTCTGAATCATGGCTTGCAGTGCCCATTTCTCCAGTCTTTTGATAGTCTTACAAAGAAAAAAGATCGGGTAAGGACTCGTTCAACCCTGCGCGATGATCTCTTTGAGCGTTTTGGCGTAGGCGCGGCTCTCATCGTCGCCGGTCGTGATTTCTATTTGATCGGGTTTGCTCACTCCCAGGCCTAACTCAACAGCGCGCTGGATCTGTTCCTGTTCGAATATCCTTGTGGACATGATTGCGTCGTTCGATCCCAGTTGTTTGAGGACTGCGAGCCCGACGGCATCGACCGCAATTCGATCGGTTCCGGCAACAATCACACCTGCCTGAACAAGTTTCCCTCGGGATGGGCCGCCATCAACAAACACGTCGACGCCATCCATAACGATCAGCTGCGGCTTGAATGCCTGGTGCAGTTCGGCGATCATTCTGCGCATGTGGGTCTGGCGCGCGCCATGCAGCTCGCGCATCATGTTCTTATTGCTGGCGCCCACGGCCAGTTTGATCGACATACTGTGGATGCCGCCTGAGCCGTGCGTCTTGAGGCAACACGTCCACAGCAGGTATTCTGCCTCGGTGATTGGCTTGGCGATGTCAAACCCGTTTTGCCAATGGTTGCCGGGCGGGTTGAAATGAGCCCATCCTTCCGGTGGTAAATCTTCAAAATTGATTATGTCAAACCCGAGCTCCTCTCCCATGGCGGGGATGCCCTTGGCTTCGATTACCGATTTGGTGGCCGGGGGGCCGCTGCGTTCCGCGATCGTTATCTTCGATGCCCCGCGCGCCTTCATTTCCAGAACCAGCTGGCGCAGCGTATCGTTATGAGTCGAGCCCGGTGTGGGATCAGCCGTGTTGAAGTTGGGCTTGATTACCACGCTTTTTGCCTTTGGCGAGGGGAAGGAGAGCAGTTTCATCGCAGCCGGAACGCCCTTGGCCCGATCCAATGTTTTGACGAGGGCGATCTTCGCAGTTGTTTGAGCCTCTGCCGGGGGAATGAATCCCCGACCCATTGCCGAGAGCGCAGCAGCTCCCGCGGCGGATTGTTTTAAAAAATCACGACGATTCATTTCTCTTCTCCTTAGGGGATGGCGGCGCCATTCTAACATGGGTAGACAACAAAATCTCTCTGCAGTTATTCCGGCGCTGCAAGATGACAACCTAAAACGTCGGTGGAGACATTGGAGAGAGATAGCGACTTGTTTTTGTTGATGTTTGGGGTTGATTTTGGTTTCCTATGGGTATTTGCATATGTGGTGGTGAGAATATTATGGCACTCATGACCCGGCAGCAGGCCATTTTGCTCGTGGGACCGACCGGGGCCGGCAAGACGCCTCTGGGCGATTGGCTCCAGGCTCATGGCCTTTGGCGCCGGTGTTGCCATCATTTCGATTTCGGCTCCAATCTTCGGGATGTTGCGGCCGGGCAAGGGAACGGCTTTACGGCAGAAGAAATGTGCTTCATCCAGGAGCTGGTTGAAAAAGGCGCGCTCCTTGAGAACGAGACGTTCCACCTTGCGCTGCGCATCCTGGTGGGATTTGTCGCCCACCGCCAGGTCCAGCCCGAGGACCTGCTAGTGATGAACGGCTTGCCTCGGCATTCCGGCCAGGCGGAAGCGCTGGCAGACTATCTCCAGTTCGTGGCTATCGTTCAGATGGAGTGCAGCGCAGAAATCGTCTGGGAGCGCTTGCAGTGCAATGCAGGGGGCGACCGGACCGATCGCACCGACGATGCCGTCGCGCTGGTGGAGCGAAAACTGGCAGTTTTCGCTGAACGAACGCAGCCTTTGCTGACCTGGTATCAGCAGCTTGGCGTTCCGCTTGTCCCGATTGCCGTCGGGGTGCAGACCCTTCCATCTGATATCCTGCCCCTTTTGGAACGGGTGAAATTGTGAAAGGAGTTTCTGATGAACCGCAAGAAGTGGATTTGGATTGCAGTAGGCTTGCTCGCGGCTGCCCTTCTTGCCTGTGGCGGCCTGATCGGCACGGTTGTGTATCTCTCCCTGCGCCATCTAAACGTTCAGAGAGTGTCCGGGGAGTCCGCAGATCGCGAGTTTGAGCAGGTGCGCGCACGATTCGCGGGCAAGATCCCTCTCATAGAAGTCGACGAAGAGGACTGGGATCGTCCGCGCATTCACCAGCCTTCCGAGGCCGCGGCTGCCCATGCGCCCCTGCAGACAATGCATGTCATGGCCTGGAATGAGCGGGATGGGAAACTTGTCAAGTTGGATCTGCCGTTTTGGATTCTGCGACTCAGTCCGAGGCAAAAGTCCTATGTATTTTCTTCGAATGACTTCGGTGATCTGGAGCGGCTCAATCTCGGCGCCGAGGATTTGGAGCGGTACGGCCCCGGCCTGCTCCTGGACCACCGCGGCCGCCGGGGAGAGCGTGTGCTGGTCTGGACGGATTAATTTTTTTAGCGCTTCATCACCTGCAGCTCGATACTGGACGGATATTGGGCGGAGCGATACACGCGCTGGGTGGTCTTTTGAAAATCAGCCGGCCCGGCGAGGAAGATATTCGGCACGAAGCGCTGCGGATTTCTGTCGATCAGCGGAAACCAGGTGCTCTGAACCTGCACCATGAGGCGATGACCTTTCAGGAAAGTGTGATCGCTCGTATGCAGGCTGATTGTGAATTCAGTCGGCTGGTTCGGAATCAGAGGCTCGGGCTTTTCGAAACTGTTGCGGAAGCGTCCGCGGAAGACCTCGTCGGCAATCATCAGCTGATACCCAGCCATCTTCGCATCGTTGGGATAGGATTCAGGGTAGACGTCGATGAGCTTCACAATCCAGTCGCTGTCGCTGCCCGTCGTCGAAGCAAACAGGTGGGTGATGACGTCGCCTGCTACCGTCAGGTCTTCCGCCAGGGGATCTGTGGACCAGTCGACTGTGTCGGGGCGCTGGCACACAAACCTCTGATCTTCCAACAGCCAGGTCGACCAGGTGCTGCCCGGGCCATACGTGGGTTGGATAGGCCGCTGGCGATAGGGGACCGGGTGTTCGGGATCGGAGAGGTAACTGTCGTACGTATCTGATGTACCTGCTCCCGGCGCTCGATTGGAGAGCCGGCTGTTTGCCTGGAAATAAAGCTTGTTCGTCACTGTGCCATTTTGCGGCGGCCAGGCATCCCAGAAACGCCATTGATTCGAACCGGTTTCGAAGGTAAGAGACTCCGTCAGCGGCAAGGAGCCCTTGTCCTTCAACCAATACGCGAACCATGCTCTCTGGACATTCTCGCGGAAATACTGGCCGGTACTGCCGTTGAACTGTACGGGACCAAGGCGGCTGCCGTCGCCGCGCGCCCAGCCGCCATGATTCCATGGGCCGACGACAAGGTAGTTCATGTGGTTGCTGTCGTTTTTCTCGAGCAATTCGTAAATCTTCATGGGCCCGTAGAAATCCTCCTGGTCCCACCAGCCGGCCACGTTCAGGTTGGGAACGGAGAGCTTTAGGTCTTTCAAATAGCGCGGGAACGCCTGCTTTTGCCAGAACTCATCATAATTCGGATGGGCGGCAAAATCGTTCCAGGTGGGGATTTTGTCGTGGAAGTAGAGCTTGTTGACGTTGGTCAGCGGTCCCAACCGCAAATACCACTCGAATGTGTCCGCGATGTCGAAGGGGAAGAGATAATTGGTTTTATCTGTTTCCATTTCGGAGGCGTATTCAAAACCGTAACTCAACCGGAAAGCACCATTGTGGTGAAAGTCGTCTCCCAGGAACATGTCGGCCGGAGAAGCCTGCTCGGAAGCGGCTTTCAGCGCCGGATGCGGTTCGAGCAATCCCATCATGGTCAACCAGCCGCCGTAGGAAATGCCGAGCAGGCCGGCACGGCCGTTGTTGTTGGGGACGTTTTTGACCAGCCAATCAATGGTGTCGTAGGTGTCGGTCCCCTCATCAATGGACTGGGGATTGCTCCGATCGCGCGGCGGACGCTGCATGACAAACTTCCCTTCGGACTGAAACCGCCCGCGAATGTCCTGGAAAACGAAGATGAAGCCCTCCGGAATCAGCTCACGGTAGCTGTTCAGGGTGCGAGAAAATCCCTGCGCGTCGTCGTTGATGCCGTATGGAGTGCGGGTGATCAGCATGGGAAGCGGCCCGGCCGCATTTTTCGGCATACAGAACTCGATACGCAAGCGCACACCATCACGCATCTGAATCATCACGTCCGACCGGGAAAAAGCCTGGCTGAAATCCGCTGTGACCTGGCCGGGGCTGCCCTGAGGAACAGCCACGATCATGATGAGGATGCCAAGCACTGCGATGATAGGGATCGATTCCTTCGCTTTCATTCGGCCTCCTTATGACGGCCTGCAAGTCCTTGTCATTCAGGCAAAAAAAGCAAAAGATCAACGCGGAGGGAGCGGAGAGCGCAGAGATTCCTTTCCTTCCGAATAATCTGCGACCTCTGCTCCCTCCGCGGCCTCTGCTTCGAAAATAGGCGGAGCCTTTGGAGTGCGGCGGCATGACGCCGCTTTGAAGCCTGACAAAGCGGCGTCATGCCGCCGCACTCCAAGGCGCTTCGCGCAGCGGCTGTGCTTTTCATGCGCTTGGGTGCGCCCCGGCGCGTGAGAGACTGCGTTGAGGCTTTTAGGCTGCGGATACTCCGCGCCGTGTTGTTCGTGACCGTTTTTTCTCACCCGGTAACTGGTCCTGGATCAAAGCCGCCAGAAAGTAATGCCTTCCGGGGTCTGCTCACGGGGCAGAACCTTGCGCACATCTGCGACGACTCCTTGTCCGCTTTTTAGCAGCCCAGTCACCAGTTTCCACGGGTCCGTTTTAAACTGATTGTGCGCCACCGCCAGAATTATCGCGTTTGCCGGCTTCAGTTTCTCCATCGGCAAAAGCTTGATCCCATACTCGTGCTCCGCCTCTTCCGGATATGCCAGAGGATCGTGGACCTGCACGTCGAAGCTGTACGAATTCAGAGCCTTGACGATGTCGATCACGCGCGTGTTGCGCAAGTCACTGACGTTCTCCTTGAAGGTGAAGCCAAGGATGGTTGCCAGGGGCCGGCTGCCATCAAAACTGACATGGCCGCGGGCTAAAGTGCGTTTGACGACCTCCTTGGCCACGAATACGCCCATGCCGTCATTGATGCGTCGGCCGGAGAGAATTACCTGAGGAATGTAACCGAGCCGTTCGGCTTTGTGAGTCAGGTAGTAAGGATCGACGCCGATGCAATGCCCACCCACCAATCCGGGGGCGAACTTGAGGAAGTTCCATTTCGTTCCGGCCGCCTCCAGGACATCGTGGGTGTCGATTCCCATGCGGTGGAAAATGATCGCAAGTTCGTTAATGAGGGCGATGTTCAGATCGCGTTGCGTGTTCTCGATGACCTTCGCAGCCTCGGCAACTTTGATGGAGGCAGCCTTGTGGACGCCCGCTGCCACCACGGAGGAGTAGACCGACGCCACGATCTCGAGGAGCAATACGTAACGAGCAACAGCATAAACAT
>CAVTZY010000057.1:0-42530 GCA_963739235.1 Terriglobia bacterium
CCGGCTCGTACAACGCGGTACCGCTGCCGACGCTGGCCGACGGCAGCGTGCCGATGCTCCCTGTCAGCACGCCGCCGATATCGCTGAGGATATCGCCAAAAGTGTTCTCCGTAAGTACGACATCAAACTGCGTCGGTCTTAGCACCATCTGCATTGCGCAGTTATCGACGTACTGATGCCCCAATTCTACATCGGCATATTCTCCGTGGACTTCTTCCACAACCTTGCGCCAGAGGGCGCTGACCTCGAGCACATTCGCCTTGTCCACGGAAGTAACTTTCTTGCGTCTCTTGCGCGCCAGATCGAAGGCAACCCTGGCAATGCGCTCGATTTCATTGCGCGCGTAAATCATCGTATTGACGCCGATTTCCGAACCCATAGGTCCGGATACTCCACGCGGCTGGCCATAATAGAGGCCTCCGGTCAATTCGCGCACGACTACGAGATCTACTCCGCGAACTACGTCCGGCTTAAGTGTCGAACCTGCAAGCAGCGACGGAATCTGTCGAACAGGCCGCAGATTGGCAAAAAGCCCCAATTCCTTGCGCACTCCGAGGAGCCCCTTTTCCGGCTTCACCTGGGCAGGGAGACTGTCCCAATTTGGACCTCCCACTGCCCCCAATAGAATCGCATCACTCGCTCGACAGGCCGCCAGAGTCTCTTCCGGAAGCGGCAGGCCGTGTCGGTCGATGGCGTCGCCACCGACAGCAGCGCGGCGCAGGGTAATCTCAAGACCAGCCGAATGCGCAACCTGCATCAGAATATTCACTGCCGGGTCCAGAACCTCCGGCCCGATTCCATCGCCGGGCAACAGGCATATGGATTTGCGGTTACTGTTCGCCATCATCGATCCACTCCACGAAAAGTGCCATCACACTGCGGTCCCTGGGCACATAGATTGAAGATTCTAATTACTACGCATTCAGGTATCTCGACAGCTTTATGGTATCCCATTGTCTAAAGTTAATTCTCATATATCTATATATATCATATCATGTATAAAGAATAATATTACTTAGGCGCGCCCTTTTTCCAACTCATTCAGAACCTGGTCGAGCGCATCGACAAAGACATCGATTTGATCGCTCGTGATGATCAGTGGAGGGACAAGCCGCAATACCGTTCCGTGAGATGCGTTGGCGATCACGCCGTGCCGCAGCAGTTTTTTGACCGCCTCCGGGGCAATGGAGCCCACCTCAACTCCGATCATCAATCCCAGGCCACGGACCTCGCTGATCGATCCGTGCCGGGATTTCAGCTCATTAAGTCGCCTCATCAGATAGGCGCCCAGTTCCTCGGCCCTCGCGGCCAGCCCTTCATCCTCAATCACATCCAGAGCCTCCAGCGCCACCCGGCATGCGAGCGGACCTCCACCATAGGTCGTGCCGTGCTCACCTGCTTTCAGACATTGACCAACGCGGGCGTTTCCCACTACGGCTCCCAGCGGATAACCGGCTGCAATTGCTTTGGCCAGGGTCAGCAGATCCGGCTGAACCTGGAAATGTTGGAATGCAAAGGGCCGTCCGGTTCTGGCGAATCCTGTCTGGATTTCATCCAGAATCAGCAGGGCCCCGTAACGATCGCACAATTCACGAGCAGCCCGCAGAAAATCAGCAGGCAGCGGGCGCACGCCCGCTTCGCCCTGAATCGGCTCCAGCACGAGGGCGCACACACGATCATCGAACGCGCACGCCAGGGCTTCAGCCGATAGTTCCGGCACCACACCAACCTCGGCGAGCAAGGGCCGGAAGGGCGCCTGGTACTTCTCCTGGGATGTGATGCTGAGAGCCCCAAAGGTTCTTCCGTGGAAGGAATTCTTGACGCATAAAAAGCGCGATTTGCCTTCGTGCCCCTGGTTGCGCGCGAATGCGCGCGCGATTTTCAACGCCGCTTCGATCGCCTCCGTCCCGCTGTTGGTAAAGAAAACTCTAGCCATGCCGGTCAACTCAACGAGGCGTTTCGCCAGCTGTCCCTGATAAGCATGGTAAAGAAGGTTCGAACAGTGAATCAGCTTCTGACCCTGGTCTTGAAGAACCTTGGCTATGCGCGGATGGTTATAGCCCAGCGAGTTGACCGCAATGCCGGCAAGAAAGTCGAGATATCGGCGCCCCTCGAGATCGAACAAATAGGCCCCAGATCCGTGCGAGAGGAAAAGGTCGTAGCGTTGATAGGTGGAGAACAAATATGCAGTTTCGAGCGCTTTGATTTCATCGGCACTGGTGTGGGAGTATCGGTCCCGGGCATCCACAGATCCCATAGTTTCGTCTCCTTGGCAAATAATCAAAAGACCGTTGATTATACCGGCATGAGCCCTGGCTGCCAAACCTATGTCGCAATCAAGAATCAGTTTCCCTTCGCGGAGTGCAATGCGGGCAGATCTTTTCAGACACCCTGCGGAATCCAGTCGGTTCTTCATGTTTCTGTCATCTGAGACCGGGAAGCCCCGACGGATGCGGGCTTTCTCCTGTTGACGAATAGATAACTTCATGCAACTATTGTCCTTTCAATTGGATGCAGCTAGAGAACTCCCAGGTTTGTTTTCTCCAGCTTCCCTTTTGAGGCTGATTCAACGAGCAGGATTCATACCCTGCAGCTGAGGTCGGATTGCCGATGTACGCTACGGCCAGGCATTCATGGTGGTCGCCGGGACTAGTATTTCTGCCCGGTCTGCTCTATGAGTGTCTTGTGCGCCTGCGCAACCGTTCTTATCGACTCGAGACTCTTTGCGCAGCATCGCCTGCCGCACCCGGTAATCAGCATTGGAAATCTGACCATGGGAGGCAGCGGCAAGACGCCATTGGCAATTCATATGGCTCAAATCATTGCGCGCATGGGCATGACCCCCATACTGCTAAGTCGCGGCTATGGCAGGTTGGGTAAAAGTCCGCTGATTGTGCAACCTCGAGAGCGGCTCCCTTTTCCTGCGCAGGCTTTGGGCGACGAGCCTGCGCTCATCCGCCAGCATGCCCCGGAGATCTGGCTCGGTATATCCCCCGACCGCTATACCATCGGCCTTCAAATCGGGCAAAGGACACCGAACCCGGTGTTCATTCTCGACGACGGTTTTCAGCATCGCCGCTTGCAGCGTAACCTTGACATTGTGGTAATAGATCGGACCCAGCCGTTGATGCAAAACCGCGTGCTTCCCCGCGGCACTCTGCGCGAACCGTTGAGTAGTCTGCATCGAGCCGACATGTTGGTAATCAATGGCGCTTGCAGCAGTCCGCAGCTGGATCCAGTGGAGGAATCGATTCGGCGTTTTAATCCCGATGCTGCGATTTTTCATTGTGTCCAGAAGATCGATCGTCTCGTCGAATTCGCCCATTGGCGCACGGCCGGCGCCGCCGGTGCTCCCCGCGGGGATATCCCGACAGCATTCCTGGCAGCCGCCATCGGAAACCCGGACCGCTTCCGTAAAGATGTGCAGGAGTTCGGGATTGAACTTAAAGGTGGTCGCTTTTTCCGCGATCATTACCGCCTTCAACCGAGTGACTGGCACGCCTGCGCTGAGTCTGCGCGCCGCAGCGGCGCCGCGGCACTCCTCACCACCGAGAAGGACGCCATCAAGATGGCTGATGAGCTTGACTTTCCTTTGCTTGTGGCGGTTCAATCCATGCGATTGTCCGAGCAGGCTGCGGTGGAACGCAGGCTTCAATCGATGATCGAGGGTAAGCATTGAAGCAAATTGACCCTGAGCGCATGCAGAGGCTATTGGTCCGCGGCACAAACTGGGTAGGTGACGCAGTAATGTCGATTCCTGCCCTGAGACAGATCCGCCGCCATTTTCGAAACGCCCACATTTCCCTTCTCGTAAAGCCCTGGGTGAAGGATGTCTATGCCGCTGTCGATTTTGTCGATGAGATTCTGATTTATCACAAGCCGGGCCGGCACGAAGGTTGGCTGGGGATGCGCCGTCTCGTCGCTGACGTGCGCGCCAAACAGTTTGATTTGACCATCCTGCTGCAAAATGCCATGGAAGCCGCTCTCATCGCCTGTTGGGCTAGGATTCCCATTCGTATTGGCTATGCGCGCGACGGCAGAGGCTTGCTGCTCACACATCCAATCCGAATCGATCCTGAGGTGAACAAATTGCATCAAGCTTATTACTACCTCGGAATATTGGCCGGGGCCGGCCTGATGCCAGATCGACCATGGGTGCGCGCCGATTACCACCTTGACTCGATTGCAGTCGGCGTTCTTCCTTCTGACCAAAGCGGCGCCCGCGGGATGTTGCAAGCTCATGGAATCAATAACGGCGACACGATCATCGGCATCAATCCGGGCGCTGCCTATGGCAGCGCAAAACGTTGGCCGGCGGAGCGATTTGCCGCAGTGGCCGACGCTCTCTCCAGCCAGCGCGGCGCGCGCATTGTCATCTTCGGTGCGCCCAGCGACGTTCAGGTTGCACATGAAGTCGCCGCAAAAATGGCAGCCGAGTCCGTGATCCTTGCAGGTCAGACGACGCTCGGCCAACTCATGGGGCTCCTTCGGGAATGCAGGCTCTTCATCACCAACGATTCCGGCCCGATGCATCTTGCGGCGGCTCTCGATGTGCCCCAACTGGCCATCTTCGGATCCACAAGCGAGATTGCCACCGGCCCCATGAGCGAGCGCGCCCAAGTCATAAAGAACCAGGTGGACTGCAACCCTTGCTTTTTGCGGGAGTGCCCGATCGACTTCCGTTGTATGTTGGGTATTTCGGTCGAGCAGGTCCTTGGAGCGGCGCGAACTAGGTTACTGGAGGTCGTTTCGGATAGGAGTAGGGACCCTTGAGAGCACCGCGGCCGGAATTGCCCAAGTCTGGAAGCATCCCCCCGGACATCCCTGAACTTCAGCCATTCCGGCTCGCGATGTTCTCCTGAGTCACCGCTAAGATAGACCCGTCCTGACTACGCGGATGTGATGGCGGTCACCAAAGATTTGGATTACACATCTCTATGAATTCCTGAAACAGGCGTTCGGACCGCAAATTTACTGTCTATCCAGTCGAGACCGGGGAAGCTTAGAGATTCGTTTCAGTTGATCGTGACCTGATGAAACAAGCTTGGATTCTCACGCAGGACGATTGTTCTGAGGTTTTTGCATTGTGAGGACTCAGTGTCTTTGCTAGAGTTCCTGGGAGCCCGTCCGAGAATTAGGAGGGGTCGCGCGCATGGGGCTTGCGGGGCGAGCTCAAGGCGCGAGGAGGAGGCGATGTCGGTGCACATCGTTGACGACGAGCAACGCGGAGATCGCCCCGCAATCCCCATGCGCCCTTCGGGTTCCGGCGGCGCGGGGGCATCTGCGGCGTTGGCGCTCCTCGACGATGTACCGAGACATCGCCTGCGTCGCGCCGCCTTGCATCTGCCCCCGCGGCGCTCGGAACGCGGCCCCTCCTAATTCTCGGACGGGCTCCCAGCTTCGGGGGAAGCGATGAAAGCCGCGGTTTTTCTCGATCGAGACGGCACCTTGAATGAGGAGGTAGGGTACATCAATCACATCGACCGCCTCCGCTTGTTCCCCTGGTCGGCCACAGCGGTGAAAAAACTCAATCAGGCGGGAATGCCTGTCGTTCTTTTGACCAACCAGAGTGGAGTTGCTCGCGGTTATTTTCCTGAAAGCCTGGTGCAGGAAATCCATACAAGCCTCGAGGAGGAACTGGAACGCTGCGGCGCTCACCTGGATGGTATCTATTACTGCCCGCACCATCCGGATGGCAAGGTCCCGGCATATCAAAATTCCTGCGATTGCCGCAAGCCGAGCCCGGGTATGATGCAGCGCGCCGCCCGCGATCTGGGCCTCGACCTGTTAGCCAGCTTTGTGATCAGTGACCGCTATCAGGATATCTCCATGGGATTGCGCGCCGGCGCGCGCGGCGTGCTGCTTCTTACCGGCTACGGGAAGGGAGAGTTCCTGTACCATAAAGACACATGGCCCCGGCAGCCTGATCATGTTGCCGCTAACTTGCTGGATGCCGTCGACTGGATTCTCGCGCAGATTGCTGATGGACAGCCCGTGAGTAGAAAAGGGCAGAATGATTCTCCGTCGAATTGATGGAATCCGGGGTACGTTTTTCAGGGTGGATGCGCCTATTTTTTCAACAAAATCGGCTATTCCCGTGTCTGGAAATATGAGGTAGCTCTCGTATGGCGAAGCGCCTGCAAATACGCGACCGGCTGCTGGAAATCCTGGATCAGTTTGAGCACTGCAGACTGGCAGTGGCTGGGGATTTGATCGCAGATCAGTTTCTCTACGGCCAGATCGCCCGCGTTTCTCGTGAAGCTCCTGTCTTGGTTCTTCAATATCGCGATCTTGTCCGGGTTCCGGGTGGAGCGGCGAACGCCGCCAACAACCTCCTTGATCTCGGCTGCCGCGTCGCAGTCATCGGTGCGGTAGGAAAGGATGCCGCCGGTCTGGATCTCATCGTGGCCCTCGAGCAGAAAGGAGCGGATGTGCGGCACATCCTGGAACTCGGTTCCTACTCGACTCCGGTGAAGACCAGGATTCTGGCTGGAGCGCATCATTCCTCGCCGCAGCAGATTGTGCGCGTCGACAGAGAAGCCAGCTTGCCAAGAGGCTTCCATCTGCCGTGGAACAGGCTGCGCCGTGCCTATGGCAATCTGCACGGCATTATTGTCAGCGACTACGGCTATGGCGCCGTCCCCCCTGCTGTTGTCGCCGAACTCAAAAAGCTGGGAAAGAAATCCGGGATCCCCCTGGTTGTCGATTCACGCTTCCGCATGGCGGAATTTCATGAGGTTACTTCCATGACGCCGAACATTACGGAATTGGAGGCAGCAACTGGGATTTCCATCGCCGGCGATCAGCATCTATTGCATCGGGTCGCCCGTCGAGTTCTGAAGAAACAAAAGCTGGGCTCGCTGCTTGTCACGCAGGGCCGGTTCGGCATGACCCTGCTCGAGCCGCGCCGCCCGCCCGTTCACATCCCAATATACGGTACAGACGAAGTAGCCGACGTCACCGGGGCCGGGGACACGGTGACCGCGGTTTATGCTCTTGCGCTCTCCTGCGGAGGTTCCCCGGAGGAGGCGGCACGGCTTGCCAATTATGCAGGCGGCATCGTGGTCATGAAGAGGGGAACGGCGACCGTTCACCGCGAAGAGTTGTCCTCCGCAATCAGGCAGGATCTATCTTCCTAGATGGAGGCGCCGTCGCGCATGATCATCGATCCCAAAACCAAGGTCAAGAGCATTGCGGAGCTTCAGCCGCTGGTGGCCAAGGCGCGAGCGGAAAAGCGCAAGGTGGTGTTCGGCAATGGCTGTTTTGACCTGATTCACGTGGGCCATGTCCGGTATCTTCAAGGTGCCAGGGCTCTCGGCGACCTCCTGGTTGTAGGCATCAACAGTGATGTTTCTGTTCGCGCCTCGAAAGGTGCCGGCCGGCCGCTGCAGCCCCAGGACGAGCGCGCTGAGATGATCGCCTCCTTCGAGTGCGTCGATTTCGTGGTTTTGTTTGATGATCCCACGGTCGAGCGCTTGCTGCTCGCTTTGCAGCCCGACGTTCATGCCAAAGGGACTGATTACACAAGCGAGAGTGTACCGGAGCGGGAAACGGTCCGATCCTACGGGGGACAAGTTGCGATTGTCGGCGACCCGAAGGAACACTCCTCCAGGGATCTGATCGCAATCATCCTGGCAAAGATCGCACATGAATGAGTCCCCCAAGATCCTGATCATTCGGCTCAGTTCGCTGGGAGACATTCTCCATGCGCTTCCCGCCTTCCACAGCCTGCGCGGGGCTTACCCGGAAGCCCGCATCGATTGGCTCGTTGAACATAGACTGGCCTATCTTCTCGGCCTCGTCGACGGCATCGACCGGGTCATACCGATTGACACCAGAGCTCTGCGCGTGAATGTCCTGAGAGGGGAAAGCTGGCGCCGCCTCTATGAGCCGATGCGCACTTTGCGCAAGATGCACTACGACGTGGCCATCGATTTTCAAGGATTGCTCAAAACGGCCTGGATAAGCCTCTTGAGCGGAGCCAGAACACGCATCGGCTTTTCGAAGGCTCTCGTGCGCGAGCGCCCGGCCCACTGGTTCTACAACCGCACGGTGTCCGCGCCCTCTGTCCCGGTACACGTTGCCCGGCTCAATCTTTTTCTTGCCGAGGCAGCCGGAGCTCACTCGAGCGCGCTGACGGCGCGTCTGAAAGCAAGAGTAGAAGATACTCAAGCGATCGAGGAGCGCCTGGCCCAAGAGCAACTTTCTACGTTCATCGTCATCAATCCAGGGGGAGGCTGGCCAACCAAGAAATGGCCGCCGGCCCGCTACGGAGCCCTGGCAGCGCGGATTCAGAGGGAATTGCAGGTACCGGTCGTGGTGGTCACCGGACCCGGAGAAGAGTCGCTATATCAGGAGATCGCCGGACAATGCCCCGGACGGCGTCCGGCTCATTTTGCCGTGCCATTCCTGGAACTGATTCCTCTCTTCCAACGCGCACGGCTTGTGATTTCCGGTGATACGGGGCCTCTTCATCTGGCATGTGCGCTGGGTGTGCCTGTCGTCGCAATCATGGGCCCCACTTCTCCGGTGAGAAACGGTCCCTGGTCGGAAAACGACCGGGTAGTTGTGCACCAGCTTCCATGCAGCTTCTGCAACGGGAGATCTTGCCCGACCAGCAACGAGTGCATGGATATTCCCTTGGAAGAGGTCTTTGACGCAGTGGTAACCCGCCTGGAGAAAGAGAAATGAGGATTCCCTCACTTCGGCGACAAGGTCACGCCTTGGCTCTTGGCCTCATCCTTTTGGGGATGGCCTGCCTGCTCGGAGGCGCTTTTCCCATGATTCCGGCAGCAGCATCAAATGCATCGTCGCCGCAAGGCGTAGAGCCATTTGCGGTGGGCGAGCGCATGGTCTATCACGTCGACTGGAATCCGCCCTGGTTTCTCTTTTTCCTGCCTCCGATGGATGCGGGCGAAGCCACATTAAGCCTGGCTGAAGGCTCGGCGTACCGGGATAAGAAAACGCTTAAGATCGTTTTTACGGCGCGATCGAGCGGCGCTTTGGTCAAATTGACGGGGCTTACCGTTGACGACCGATACGAATTCTCATCCGATTCGGAGACCTTCTGTACCTACTCCGTGAGCAAGAAAAAGCGGCAAGGAAAGCTGATGCGAGACATCGACTACGTCTATTTCCCGGAAGCCAATAAACTGCATTTGCGTGAGATCGACGTTGCCACACAACCCAGGCAGGTGCTGCGTGACCGGGACTATGAGGGGATTCCTCCGTGCGTGAAGGATCTCTTTTCTGCCCTATACGCCCTAAGGCGCAACCAGCTTAAAGTCGGCAGCTCGGCTCAGGTCTTGGTCGGCGAAGACGAGGTGGTAAAGGAGGTAGAAGTGCATGTCGAGAAGAAGGAAAGAATATCCACGCCGGCAGGCAATTTCAACACGTGGCAGGTAAACACGATTTCGGTAATCGGCGGGCTTTTCAAGGGTGGGGGTCAGTTCCGCATGTGGTTATCCGCGGATGAACGCCGGATGCCGGTAAGGTTCGAAGCCAAGGTGTATATCGGCAAGGTAACCGGTAATTTGAAGGAAGCAAAATATTGATTTCGGATTTTAGATTGCGGATTTTGGGTTGTCGACCTGATCCGGCCTGCGCCCTCATTCAAATCCAAAATCCAAAATCCCCAATCCAAAATTGCCGAGTGTCGGAGGCGGCCATAAGCCGAATTCTGTTTCTCTGCAGAGCAGAGATGGCAATCATTCATCTGGTCCCTGGATCACTCCAGGGATCTAGCGGTCTACCCAAAAGCATCGGACGGGCCATCCTTAATCCCTTTCGGGAGCGCTTTTCTATTTGACCTTGCTCCGTGTGGGGTTTGCCCTGCCGTCATTGTTGCCAATGACGCGGTGCGCTCTTACCGCACCTTTTCACCCTTACCTCCGCTGAAGCGAGGCGGTATATTTTCTGTGGCACTTTCCGTAGGGTCGCCCCTCCCTCGCGTTACGAGGCACACTGCCCTGTGGAGTTCGGACTTTCCTCGACCCTGAAAACAGGGCCGCGATTGCCTGGCCGACTCCGACGTCCCAATTATAGACATACTCGAGCCACGAAATACACGAAGCATACGAAATATGATTTCGCGTATTTGTGGTCTATTCGCGGTCGACGCTGCTCGACTGCCGTTCATGGCGAGAAGCATTCTATTTGGTTTTGGCGCCGGCCGCAGGCTCCGGCTTTGACGAGGCCCAGTATCTGGCGGAGTTTGCCATCCAGCTCGAGCGCGATTTCGCGATGCTCCCTCAGGAACTGCTTGGCTGCTTCTCTTCCCTGGCCCAGGCGCTCCGATTTATAGGAAAACCAGGAGCCGCTCTTCTCGATGAGCTTCCGCTCGACCGCGAGGTCAACCAGGTCGCCTTCGTAAGAGATCCCCTGGTTGTACAGAATATCGAATTCGGCTTCGCGGAACGGAGGCGCCAGCTTGTTTTTGACGACCTTGGCGCGCGTCCGGTTCCCGACCACCAACTCTCCCTCCTTGATGGATCCTATGCGCCGGATATCGACGCGGATCGAGGAGTAAAACTTGAGCGCCCGCCCTCCGGTGGTGGTTTCCGGGTTGCCGAACATGACGCCGATTTTTTCCCGCATCTGGTTGATGAAAACCAGGCAGGTATCGGACTTGCGACACGATCGCGGTTAGCTTGCGCAGGGCCTGAGACATCAATCGGGCCTGCAAGCCCGGGAAGCGAATCCCCCATCTCCCCTTCCAATTCCGCCTTAGGGACCAGGGCAGCCACGGAATCGACGACCAGGATGTCAATCGCGCCGCTGCGTACCAGCACTTCGGCAATCTCCAGCGCCTGTTCCCCGCTGTCGGGCTGGGAAACGAGCAGCTCGTCCGTGTTGACGCCCAGGAGCTTGGCGTAGCTGGCATCCATCGCGTGCTCGGCATCGATGAAAGCGGCAGAACCCCCTACCTTCTGCGACTGGGCAATCGCGTGCAGCGCCAGCGTCGTCTTGCCGCTGGACTCGGGGCCGAAGATCTCAACCACGCGTCCCTTGGGAAATCCGCCGACGCCAAGGGCGGCATCCAGGGAGATGGAACCTGTGGAGATCGATCGCACTCCGGATGGATCCGTGCGGTCGCCCAAACGCATGATCGAGCCCTTGCCAAACTGCTTCTCAATTTGCGTCAAGGCCATGTCAATCGCTTTGTTTTTGTTGCTACGCTCGTCCGCCATTAGGCCTTCCCTTCCTTTTCACGATAATCATAAAAGCCGCGTCCCGTTTTCCGCCCCAGCAAGCCTGCATCCACCATTTTTACCAGGAGCGGACAGGGCCGATACTTCGAATCGCCCAGCCCGTCGTGGATCACCCGGAGGATGTCCAGACAAACATCGAGCCCGATAAAATCGGCCAGAGTCAGAGGCCCCATCGGGTGGTTCATCCCCAGCTTCATCACGGTATCAATCGCATCACGCGAGCCAACACCCTCCATCAGAGCATAGATCGCTTCGTTGATCATGGGAAGGAGGACGCGGTTGGCAACGAATCCGGGATAGTCCTGCACTTCGACCGCAGTCTTGCCCAGAGCCGTGGCCAGATCCAGTATTTTCCGGCATGTGGCATCCGACGTTTCCAATCCCCGGATCACCTCGAGAAGCTTCATGAGCGGAACCGGATTCATGAAATGCATGCCGATGAAACGATCGGCTCTCCTCGTCGCTGCCGCCAGTTTGGTGATCGAAATAGACGAGGTGTTGGTCGCCAGGATCGCCTCGACACCGCATATGCGATCGAGTTCTCGAAATACCCCAACCTTGGTTGCCAGGTTTTCGTTTACCGCTTCCACCACCAGGCTGCAGGATGCCAGTGCCTCCAGATCGGTCGAGGGCGAAATCCGGCTCAAGGCCGCATTGCGATCCTGCACGCTTACCGACCCCTTCTGGACAAAGCGGTCGAGGCTCTTCTCTATGGTTTTGATTGCGCGATCCAGCAACTCCTGGCGCACATCCGCGAGATGCACCAGGTATCCCGACTGCGCGAACACCTGGGCGATTCCGCTCCCCATGGTGCCTGATCCAACAACGCCCACAATTCCTATTCCTGTTGTTTCCATAACGGCTCCCTCGGCGATATGAATTCGAGTGGCTGCTGCTCTATCTAACTCTCCCGGCGGCTCTATGAGCCAGAAATCTTACACCCCGTGCAACGTGCGGCGCAACCATTCCATTTTTCTATTTCGGGAAACGGCAGCTGGGAGCCTCCGGCACGGTGGATAGGAAAGCCGCAACTAAGACTGCAACTGCGACTGATACGATATACATGAAATCATTTTGCGGATTGAATTCCTGCCGGTGGCTGCCTAAAATCTGTACTTTGTTGCGGAGGCGGGTAAAATTCGCCAAGCGGGCCCGGCCGCCGGACGTGGCTTAAGAACGAATCATGCCGGGGTCGGAGCGCCATGCGGTTGCCGGCGCCCACTCTGTGACCGCATAAATCTTCGGAGGTGCCTGTGAACGCTGGGGATTCAAGTAGGCAGAAGTGGGCGCTCATTCTGGGAGCCTCCAGCGGCTTTGGCGCTGCCGCTAGCATGGCGTTGGCCCGTAACGGTTGCCATATTGTGGGTGTTCACCTGGACCGCCGCACGACCCTTCCCAACGCAGAGCGAGTGATGGCTGAAATCCAAACCACGGGCCGCAGGGCCATGTTCTTCAATGTCAACGCCGCCGATCCGGCCCGGCGTGCGGAGATCATCCATCAGTGCCTGCAAGAACTCTCCACGGCCCCGGGTGGCGCGAGCATCGATGTGCTCCTGCATTCGCTCGCATTTGGAACGCTGAAACCCTATATTTCAGATGCGCTGGAGGGGGCGATAAAGCCCGCGGACATGAACATGACTCTCGATGTCATGGCCCACAGCCTCGTTTACTGGGTCCAGGACCTATTCTCAGCCGGATTACTGGAAAGCGGTGCCAAGATTTTTGCGATGACCAGTGCAGGATCGCATCGGGTATGGCCGGGCTATGGCGCGGTTTCGGCGGCCAAAGCGGCATTGGAATCCCATATCAGGCAGCTGGCTGTGGAACTCGCTCCTCACGGCATCAGCGCCAATTCCCTGCGCGCAGGTGTAACTGCCACGCCCGCGGCACGTAAAATCCCCGGAAGTGAGCGCATGTTTGCACAAGCCCTCGCTGGCAATCCCGGAAAACGACTGACGACACCGGAGGATGTGGCCGAGGTTTTAGTTGCCCTGGCATCCTGTCCGTCGAGCTGGCTGACGGGAAATGTTTTGGGGATCGATGGCGGCGAAGACCTCATTGGATAGAGGTAAGTGCCTGAGGCTCAATTGCTTTTGCAGGTTGACTCTCTGCACGCGGGCTGGTAAGATGCTGCGTTTTCGAGTGGAGTAAATTATGCCGATGCAATGTTACGTATGCGCCAAAGCCCCGATTTTCGGACACACCATCTCGCACGCTCACAACGTTCGCTCCAGGAAGTTCTATCCCAACCTGCAGAGCATACGTATCGTGGAAAACGGATCCGTAAAGCGTGTTCGAGTCTGCACCCGCTGCCTGCGCTCCGGAAAAATCCAGAAGGCCTAAGCCAGGGCAATCGCGTCGATTTGGATCAAAACCTCTTTGGGCAGCCGCGCTACTTGCACGGTAGCCCGCGCCGGCTTCGAATTCCCTAAGAACTCCCCATAGACCTGATTAAAACGAGAGAAGTCGTCTATATTGGCCAGGAACACCGTTGTCTTGACCACCTGATCCAGTCCGCTTCCCGCAGCATTCAGAATCGCAGCCAAATTCGTCATTACCCGGCGCGTTTGCCCGGCAATATCCCCGCCGACCGGATTGCCCGTCGCCGGATCAATCGGGATCTGCCCGGACACAAACAGAAATCCTTGGGCACGAACCGCCTGTGAATAGGGGCCAATGGGAGTGGGGGCGTCTTTCGTTTCGATGATTTCTCGCATTCATCCTCCGGAAGAGTCGGCAACTGACTGCCGGCAGTTCTAGGCTCGTGTGTCGGCAGCCAAATCAGGGTATGCGCGAGACCCGCGTGACGTCGTCAATGCCCCGGATGCCTTTGAGCACTTTGATGATCTTCTGCAGGTGACGCACATCGTTGATCTCGACGGTGAGATCCACGATACCCCGCCCCTCATCGGTAGTCGAGGAGCGAGACTCCCTGATATTGGTTTTTAGATTGGAGATTGCCGAGGTGATTTCGGCCAGAATTCCCTGCCGGTCTTCAATGGTGATGTTCAACCTGACAGTGAACATATCCTCGCCCGGCACGTCCACCCACTCGACGTCGGTCATGCGGTCCGAACCAAGAAAGCTTGTCAGGTTGGGGCACGACGTCGTGTGGACCGATATGCCTTTACCGCGCGTGATGTAACCTACGATTTCGTCTCCCCGGATCGGATTGCAGCATTTCGCCCGGAAAATCAGCAGCCCATCCTGCCCTTTGACGGTGATGGGAGTTTCGCCTCTGCCGAGCACTTTTTTGACTACCGTCGCAATGGCGGAGCGCTTGGCGTTCACCTCCAGGGGAGGAGCTGCATCCGGGAACAAGGCTGCCAGAATCTGCCGGGGCGCGATCTTGCCGAAGCCGACCGCCGGGTAGAGATCATCGATTCTCTGGATTCCGTATTCCTCCAGCACCGGTGTGAGTTCGGGCATGCTCAGGACCTTCTTCAGGTTGGTCTTGAACTTTCTGGCTTGTTTCTCAAGAAGTTTCTTTCCCAGCTCGGACGCATCTTCCCTCTCCTTCTGGTTGACCCAGTGTTTGATTCGATTCCGGGCCCGCGATGTCTTGACGAATCCCAGCCAATCCCGGTTCGGCCCGGCATCTTTAGCTGTGAGGATTTCCACGATCTCCCCGTTTTTCAGCTTATGTCGCAGAGGAACGATGCGGCCATTCACTTTGGCTCCCACACAGTGATGCCCCACTTCCGTATGAATGCCGTAGGCAAAATCTACCGGCGTGGCATCTCTGGGCAGGGTGATCACTTCGCCCATCGGCGTGAAGCAGTACACTTCGTCGGGGTACAGGTCGACCTTGAGGCTGCTGATGAATTCGCGCGGATCGCTGATTTCGTTCTGTGAGTCGATTAGTTGCCGCAGCCAGCGAAACTGCTCCTCCCCCTCGACCACACCCATTTTGCCTTCCTTGTATTTCCAGTGGGCTGCGATTCCCAACTCGGCAATCCGGTGCATTTCCTGGGTCCGGATCTGGATCTCGAACGGCTGGCCGTTTTTCCCGATCACCGAAGTGTGCAGCGACTGGTACAGGTTGGGGCGGGGTATGGCAATGTAGTCCTTGATGCGCCCCGGGACCGGCTTCCAAAGATTGTGCAGAATCCCGAGAATCGTGTAGCAGTTCTTGACCGTATCGGTGATGACCCGAATGGCGATAAAGTCGAACACCTCGTCGATGCGTAATTTTCTGACGCCGCATTTTGTTGTATACGCCATAGATACGTTTGATGCGGCTTTCCAGGCGTGCCGGAATATTGAATTCGGCCAGTTCCGAGGCGATCGCATTCTTGGTTTCCTCGATGAAGTCCTGGCTGACAGCACGGCGCGCCTCGATCAGCGACACCGTATTTTGATAGGCGAGCGGCTCAAGGAAGCTGAAAGCGAGGTCCTCGAGTTCACCGCGGATGCGCGCCATGCCCAGCCGGTGCGCAAGCGGGGCATAAATATCCAGGGTTTCATGCGAGATGCGCTCGCGCCGGTCCTGGGGCAGATATTGCAGCGTGCGCATATTGTGAAGCCGGTCAGCCAGCTTGACGAACAGGACCCGGATATCGCCCACCATCGCAAGCAGCATCTTGCGGAAGTTCTCCGCCTGCTTTTCCTGCCTCGAACTGAACACCACGCTGCGAGATCTTGGTCACACCATCGACGATCTGGTAGACCTCGTCACCGAACTGCTTGCGCAGTTCCTCGGGCGACATCAGGGTATCTTCGAGCACATCGTGAAGCAGCCCGGCCGTTACCGTGCCGGCATCGAGCTTGAGTTCAGCCAGGATGTTAGCAACCTCGAGCGGATGCGTCAGGTAGGGCTCGCCGTTCATCCGCAGTTGCCCTTTGTGGAACTTTGCGGACACGACGTAACCGCGCTGAATCATCTCGATCGCGTCGGGGTGATAGCGCTGCACTTTCTCAGCGAGGTCCTCGAACCGGATCATAGGCGTTGGTATCGGCTAAAACATCATTATAGAGGAAAGAGGGCGGGCAGGAAATGGGGTACGCCTGCCCGGAAATGAGCTCCCGTGGCGTACCCCGAAACGAACTCATGCAAGCGCAGAGGCTCCCAGAGCGGATGAAGGGATCTGAATCTATTTGCCAGCAGCCAGCTTTTTGGGCTTCTTCGCTTCTTCCTCCTTCGCTTTGAGGCGCATGGCAAGAGCCTTTTGTGCTACCAGGTCCGCCTGGCGGATAAGTTCAGCCTTTTTGGTCTTATCCTTTTCAAACTTTGCCTTTTCTCTCCACAACAGGTTCTGATAATCCATGGCATCAAAGTAATCAGCATGGATCTTCAAGGCTTTATCGATATAGCTCAACCCCTCATCGATATCCTTCAGGGTGTGGTCCTTTTCCTCAGTGTTCAGGAACTCCACATTCTCTCCCTGCAGACCCGTTTTCTTTACAGAGTCCTCGTAATCCATCACAGCGACTCTATACAACGCTTCGGCGTTGTTGGGGTCGATATTCTGGATCTTGCCGCACCATTCCTTCGATTTGTCGAAATCCTGGAGCTGATAATAGAGACTGGCAATGCTGATCATGGCGGTGGTGTTGCCAGGATCGCTATCCAGGATACTCTGGAATGTTTCAATGGCCTTTTGCGCACATCTGTTTGCTTTTTTCATCAGGCGAGCCAGGTACAAACTGCGAGGCGTACGTGCTCGCCAGATAGCTCTTGGCGACGTTAAACTGCGGGTCGAGCCTGATCGACTCTTCAAACAACTTCGCGGCATCGTCGTATTTCTGATCGACGAATGCCTTGACGCCCTTGTTAAGCGCATCGCGAGCTCGCAGCTTCGAAATGAAACCGCACCCTGCTAGAGGAATGGCCGCCACAAGCACGAGTATGACGAGCCACTTCTTGTTGACCCTCATTATGGCCTCCAGATTAATCAATAATTGCGCGCAAGTAATAGCCGCCTTTAGCGGATTTCCTCAGCGGTGAGCAGACCGACATCCTGAACACCGGCCCCTTTGGCGATATCGATGATCTTGACCACATCGCCATAGGGAAGCTTTGCACTCGCGCTGATAAACATATTCTTGTTCGCTCGGGCGCTATAAATCTCCAGGAGTTTTGAACCTAGTTCGCCGAAGCTAACCGGTTCCTGGTTAATAGCGAGCTGAGCTGTTTCCGACATGGATACCACGATCACACCCACAGGCGGAGGCAATTTGGATTTATCGGTATTCTCCTGCGGCACCTTGACCTCCAGATCCAGCTGTTTCGTCGGGGTGATGACCATAAAAATAATGAGAAGCACGAGGAGAATATCAATATACGGAGTGATATTGATATCGCACTTCGGGCCTTTGCCTGTACCAACCGCCATTGCCATGGAGGAACTCTTCCTTTCTTTCAGCCGTATTCAATACCGGTTTCGGCACGCGCCGAAACCGGAGAAGGGAGTCTCTGTCGGGCCCCGGGAACCTATTCTCCCGCAAGTGGCGTGCCCGCCTTCCCAGAGTTCAAACCCGGAGTCGCCTGCAAAAGCGCGCACTATCCTGGTTTGCCTGCGGGGGCATGAGCAGGCCCAATGGGCTCCGACCGTGACGGCTACTTTTCCTTCTCCGTCATCAGGCCGATCTTCTCCACGCCGGTCTTACGGCATTCGTTCACGACCTCAACCACCCGGCCGTAAAGAACTGCCGTATCAGCCTTCAAGAACATGACCTTGTTAATCTCACCGCCGCTGAACTTCTTCGTCAGGGCTTCCATCAAAGCCACTTCAGTGGTCTGGCTCTTGCCGAGGAATACACGTCCCTGACGATCCAAGGCTACCACCGTGGCATCCTTGGATTCCGCGCCTTCTGCCTGGAGCGGGTTCTTGGCCTTGGGGAGATTCACAGTGATACCGGTCTGAAGCAGTGGAGTCGTGATCATGAAAATGATCAGCAGCACCAGCATGATATCCGCCATCGGCGTGACGTTGATGTCGCTGGTGACCTTCCCAGTAGATATGTGTTTAGCCACCGATCTGTCCCCGTTTCTTCAGGAAGTAGTCGATCAGTTCCGAAGAGGAATTGTCCATCTCGATCGTGAAGGTTTCGATCCTGTTTGTGAAGGAGTTGAACGCCCACACAGCAGGCACAGCCACAAACAATCCGAACGCCGTCGTAACGAGAGCTTCTGCAATACCGCCGGCTACCGCCGCGATACCCGCAGTCTCCTCGGTCTTCATGCCCTGAAACGCGTTGATGATACCGATCGTTGTTCCGAACAACCCTACGAAAGGAGCCGTCGATCCGATCGTCGCCAGTCCGCCCAGACCGCGCTTCAGGTCGGAAATGCCGATGGCAGTGGCACGATCCAAAGCTCTTTTTGCCGACTCAATGCTCTCACCCGGGATGTCCTTGCTCCTGGAGTGAGCCTGGAGCTCATGCAATCCGGAGATCAGAACCTTGGCCAAGTGACTCTTGTTGTTCTGCTCGCCTAGGGCAATCGCCTCATCAATCTTGCCTTCCTTCAAGCACTCGGCAACTGCGGGCGTAAATACCCGCGACTGCTTGCGCGCCTGGCGATAGGTGAGCCATCTTTCAATCATCACACTGATGGAATAGGCCGACATGAGGGCAAGGATGCCCACCACGGCTTTGGCGACCACGCCCATCGAGTTCCACAGTTCGACTATATTAATTCCCATCGATTTTCTCTAACCTCCAACTGGGTTATTTGCCTAGTTTGAAAATGACCGTCACAGTCGCAATAACCGGGACGGGCTCTCCGTTCAAGAGTGTCGGAGAGTATTTCCATTGCTTAACAGCATCAATTGCAGCCTGGTCCAGAAGTGGATGTCCGCGAATTACGCGCACGTTCGCCACGTTGCCCTCTTCATCCACGCTCACTTCGAGCATGACAATCTGTTCGACACGTGCGCGCTTGGCGAGCTCAGGATATACCGGATCGATCCTGCGAAGGATCTTGGATTCCTGCACGTTCCCTCCGACGCGCATCGGCTCGACCTTTTTCGGCCTTGGCGGCGGCGGCGGCGGCGGCGGCGGCGGTGCGCCACCCAGAATGCCACCGGACGACTCCACCCGGTAGCGCCTCCAACCGATCCTCCGACTATTCCGCCCGCAATGCCCACCACACCGGCAACACCGACGACCGGAGGCTCATCGACTGGCGGCGGAATCTCTTTTGGGATCTCCGTCGGCGCCACGAACTTCGTTGGATCCACGGTCACCTTTTGCACCGGGGCAGCCTTCGTTGGCGACGGCGGCGGCGGCGGCGGCGGTGGCGGCGGCGGCGGCGGCGGCGGTGCGATCAAAAACGTCAAGAGCTCGCCTTCCGGCAGCACGTTGAAAAATACCAGGGGCAAGATCACGATTACCACAATCACGATCACGTGCGCCACCAAGGAAGCGACGAGCGTCAGGAGACGCTTGCCTAAATCCGAGCGACTGGTTTGGTCTAAGGTTTCAAACATTGTTTCTCCCGTATACTGCCCTCGGGCCTGAGTAAAGAGGTGTATGCGCTGTGCTGATTGAAGGCGCGATCTTAATATCGCCCTCTAAAAACTGTCAAGCAGATTCTGGCTGCCACCGCATGCTCTCTCAGACCCTTGTCAGCACTCTTCAAAAAAGTGTATTCCTTGCCAGATCGCGCACATTTCAAACGGCCTTGCGCTTGGTTTTCAAATCCGATGACCTGATACCACCACTCCACGATCGGAGAGGCAATGGCGATGCTCGAATATGTGCCGATGATGATTCCCACCGTCAGGGCAAACGAAAAGCCGCTCAGCACCTCCCCGCCGAAAGCCAGGAGGGCAAGGACGGACAGAAACGTCATCCCTGACGTCATAATTGTTCTGGATAGCGTCTGGTTGATGCTCAGATTGAGGACGCGCGCCAGCGAATCTTTGCGCATCGTCCTGAGATTCTCCCGGACGCGGTCGAACACCACGATGGTGTCATTCACGGAATAGCCCGTGAGTGTCAGCAAAGCGGCAATCACGGTCAGCGAGATTTCCTTCTGTGTCAAGGCAAACAGACCAAGGGTAATCAGGATGTCGTGAAATAAGGCGACGATCGCACCCACACCATAGATCGGCTTGAACCGGAACCCGATGTAGACCAGCATGCCCAGAAAGGACAGGCCGACCGCCAGTGCCGCCCGGTTGCGCAAGTCAGAACCCACCACAGCCCCCACGCTGCGGTTGCCAACCACCGCGAACGGGCCGGCATAGAAACTCTTGTTCATAATGGCCAATACTGCCGGGTTCACGCCTTCGACGTTTTTGAGGTCGTCCAGTGACGCGATGATCCCGCCCCTGGGTTTGTCGCGGTATCGAGCATTGCCGTCGCGAGATCCCGATAGTGTTTCTGCACTTCTTCGGAGGTTTTGCTCTGGCTCCTCAGGTTGTCCGGATCGGCTTCCAGAAGCGCTCTGGCAACCGTGTCCAGGCCTACATTGTTAAAATCCGGCAATGGGGAGTTCATATGCGCAGGGTCGAAAGTCTGACGCAGCAGCGCCTCCATGGCTTTGTGGGTTTCATCCACGTTCTGCCCTGAGCCGATCACCGTTTCCATGCGCACCATGACGGCATTGTCGGTGATGTTCCCCAGGCGCTGGATGATGGTGGCACCCACGGTTTCAGGCTTCAACGCCGAGCGGATCTGTTCCACGTCCGGCTGCTGGCTGAACTTCAAATTGACTACCGTGCCGCCCTTAAAATCGATGCCAAGCGCGAGGCCCCCGTTGATATTGCCGTGGTAAAACCAGGCGATCAATCCGAGCGCGAGCAGGAACCACGACAGTCCGAAGAAGTACCACTTCTTCCCTAACCAGTCGATTGAGACATCCTTTAGAATTTCCACTCCAGACTCCCAGTGATTACCGGAGCGCAGGACTCGCGAACCCTATGCTGATACAACTGCCGCCGGTTCGTTTGACCCCATCCCGCCCCTCAAGTTCCCTCAAATTGATAATGACTCTACTTTTCTCCTGCTCAGCGTGAGATCAAACAGCCGGTGAGAAACATACACGGCCGTAAACATGTTCGCCAGCAGCCCCACAGTCAAGGTGATCGCAAACCCGCGGATAGGGCCGGTGCCGAACTGGAACAGAAATGCCGCCGCAATCAGAGAGGTTGAGTGAGTATCGAAAATCGTCCAGAACACTTTGCCGAAGCCGATGTCAACCGCAGCACGGACAGTCTTACCCCCGCGAATTTCCTCCCGGATCCTCTCAAAAATGAGGATATTGGAGTCTACCGCCATACCAATGGTAAGAATAATGCCGGCGATGCCGGGGATAGTCAGCGTGGCGCCCACGGCGCCCATGAATCCCAGAAGAATGATCAGATTTCCGAACAGGCACCAGACCGCATTTACGCCTGCATGCTTGTAGTAAATGATCATGCCGATCATGACGAGGCCGAAGCCGATTATGGCAGCCGTAATACCGGCCCGGATCGAATCGTTGCCCAGCGAGGCGCCAACCACGTTTTCCTCAGCAATTTTGAGCGAAGCCGGCAGTGCGCCCGACCTGAGCAGCAAGCGCCAGATCTTCCGCCTGCTGAACGGTAAAACTGCCTGTGATCTGCCCCTCGGCGCCAATGGTGCCCTGGATTGTGGGCGCGGATTTAACCATATTGTCAATCACGATCGCCAGGCGATCCCCGAGGTGGTCTGTGGTAGCACGCTTGAAGATTTCGGCGCCCGCAGCGTTAAGGAAAAAATCTACATTGGGCCGCCCTGAGTTATCGGTACCGCGGCGTGCGTTTTTCAAATCCTTGCCGGTGATCGTCGGTGTGGAGTTGGCCACCAGGTAGGTTATCCCACCCTGTTCCGTGCGTTCGTCCGTATAGGGCATGATCTTGTAACCATCGGGGATTTTGCCGCCATTGGCCTGTACTGCGGCTTCAATGCTGGAATACGGGCCGCCATTATCTTTTTTTACCATGCATAGGATCAACTGAGCAGTCTCCTGAAGCAAGCCTTTCACGCGGTCAAAGTCATCGATCCCGGGCAATTCCACAATGATCTGATCCGGCACCTGGCTGCCTCCGCCGCCATAGATCTGGAGAGTGGGCTCGGTGACACCGAGGGCATTCACCCGCCGATCGATGGTTTCAAGAGCCTGCTTCACCGTCGACTCCTGCATATCGTGCACGATCGATGCCATCATCGTAAGAGTGTAATCCGTCTTGCCGCCTGCAATCTGACTGTTGATCGTGTATTTGCGCGCATAAAGCTGGTTGAGATAATCGTACGCGTCCTTGGTTTGGGCTGGAGACACACCAGCAATTTCAATGGCGAGTCCGTTGCCCCGCTTGGCCGAGTCGAAAGCGATCTTCCTCTCCCGCATATCATTGGCCATACGATCCGCATCCTGGGCCAGTTCCTGGTTCAGGGCGTCGGCAGTCACCACTTGCAAAACGAGGTGCATGCCTCCCTTGATGTCCAGTCCGAGGTTGATGCGCGAAAACCAACCGGACCGCATATTCCAGTCTCGCGGGCTCACGAACAGCACGAGGGAGACCACCATGAGGGCGATGATAAACAGGAACTTCCATCTGAGATTCTTTTGCATGACGGTACCTAACCTTGGATTTTACCGAGCCTTTTCCGGGAAACCTTTTAGGCGGTAAGGGCTCTCGCACTAACTGCTTGGAGGAGTATCTTCAGGAGCCTGTAACCCCGCGATCGCATTTTTGGCGATCTCGATTTTCACCTGATCGCTAACCTTCAGGATCAGGGTCTTGTCTTTGACCCCGGCCACGACTCCATAAATACCCGAATTGGTGATGACCCTGTCGCCGTTCCGCAGCGCTCCGATCATAGCTTCGAGCTTCTTTTGTCTTTTCCGCATGGGCATAAAAATAAGCAGATAAAAGATGACACCGATAATGAGTATGGGCGCGAACTGCATTAATATGCTCGCGGTATCCGCCTGCTGTGCCAACGTTAACCTTTGCATTTCGCTACTAAGTACCTCCCAGCACACGTTTCAACTCACCAACTTCTGTTGTGAAGGATATTCCGGTTGGACTTGGGACCGCTGCCAAACGTGGAGATTACCCGCTGGGGCCGACGAATTCAATCAGGCCGTTTCTCCAGTGCCTCCAGCCACTTGCCAAAGGAATTCAATTTTATAGATTCTCTTATCTTTTTCATCATGTCAAGATAAAAGGAAATATTATGCAGGGTGTTGAGCGTCGCGGAAAGGTATTCCCCCGCCATGAATAAATGCCTCAAATAAGCCCGCGAATAACGGCGGCAGGTATGGCATGAACATGCCGGATCCAGGGGCCTCTCATCCTCTGCATAGGCGGCATTTTTGATCAGAATCCGCCCCTCGCTGGTGAACAGGCACCCGTTGCGGGCATTCCTCGTGGGCAGTACGCAATCGAACATGTCCACCCCCAGCGCAACACCGCGGATCAGCTCGTCCGGCGTCCCCACACCCATCAGATATCGCGGCCGTTCATACGGCAAGAGAGGAACCGTCGCCCTGAGGACCTCCAGCATCACATCTTTGGGTTCGCCCACGCTGAGCCCGCCGATCGCGTAGCCATCAAATCCCATCCCTACAAGCTCGTGCGTCGATTGCTGTCGCAAATCCGCATATACGCCGCCCTGCACAATGCCGAATAGCCCCGCCGGCACGGCAGCATCGCGACTCCATCGCTCGCGGCAGCGTGCAGCCCAGCGCATCGAGAGTGCCATCGATTTTTCCGCGTCCGCCCGGCTGCACGGGTAGGGGGTGCACTCATCGAATACCATAGCGATGTCGGGCCCAAGAGCGAGTTGAACTTCCATCACCTTCTCCGGACTCAGGAAGTGCCGGCTGCCGTCGAGGTGCGACTGGAAATAGGCACCTTCCTCGCTGAGGCGGCGCAATTCGCGGTGACTGAAAACCTGAAAGCCGCCGGAGTCAGTCAAAATCGCCCGATCCCAGGACATGAAACGGTGCAACCCGCCCAGACGCGCAATTCGCTCGTGGCCCGGGCGCAGGTAAAGGTGATAGGTATTCGACAGCACGATCCGGCACTCACGCTCCTCCAGCCACTCGTGCGGCAGAGCCTTCACGGTAGCTGCGGTCCCCACCGGCATAAACACCGGGGTCTCGATGTCTCCATGTGCAGTGCGCAAGCGTCCCAGGCGCGCTGAAGACACATTGTCCTGACCCAGAACCTCGAATCCAAGATTCATCCCGACTTTCTACCTCCGCCACTATTCAAAAAATGCATTCGGAATTGAAAATTTAGAATAGCAGAACCGCTCCGGAATTATCTTTATAAAGGATAATCGCAACAAATTCCGACTCCGAGCCTGCTCGCGGACCCTGGCCGCGTCGCTGCGATAATAATAGTTGTTCCTCTTTCATCGAACTCCCGGCCATTTCTCCTAAAGCCTTTTCTGGGGCGTATCAGCGTCTGATATATAGTAGGGTCATGAGATTCGGCATCGTTGGTGCACGGCTCGCCGGTTCATATGCGGCCTTGAGTCTGGCGCACATGGGGCATGATGTGTTGCTCCTTGACCCTGCGTCTGCCGGTGAAAAACCATGCGGCGGCGGCATCACGGGCAAAGTCCTGCTCTCGATGCCCTGGTTCCGCGACGGGCAGCTGCCCTGCAGCGAGATTCGCACCTTAGAGATGATTGCGCCCTCAGGTTGCACCGCCAGGATCAACCTCAGCCAGCCGATGCTTATATTTGCTCGCGCAACGTTGGATGCCGCCTTGCTTGGCGCAGCGATACGCGCAGGCGCTCGACTGTTTAGAGAGCGCGCCATGCGCTGCGCTCCCCATGGCCAGGGGTGGTTAATTCAGACGTCTGCAGGTTCCAGCCACGAAGTTGACTTCCTGGTCGGCGCCGATGGTGCAAACAGCTTGGTGCGGACTGTCGTCGCATCGAAATTTCCTGCCGCCGATTTTGCCCTCGCTCTCGGACAATACCTGCCTGGGTCTCATCACCCCGGCAAAGCAGTCATCGTATTCCAGGAGTTCGGCTTCTGCGGATATCTATGGTCGTTTCAGCGGCCGGACCACATTTCCATTGGCATCATTCAGAGGCTTCCCGGCGTCAAGGCGGTGGATCTGCGTCGTCGAGTACGTGCTTTCATGTCCGCCCACTACCCGTCAGCCTCAGTATCCGCCTGCAGGTTTTTTGCCGCGCGTGTCCCTTGTCTCAGCCTCCGGTCGCTTCTCAGCCAGCGCACCTGCGGCGCCAATTGGGCTCTTCTAGGTGATGCCGCAGGCTTTGTTGATGCCATCACATCCGAGGGGATCTACTTTGCTCTTCGATCGGCGCAAGTCCTGGCGGAGGCGATCCGCGGTGGAAACCCGCTGAGTTATGAAGCGCGCTGGCGGCGAGATTTCGGTGCCGAGCTCGAACGGGCCGCCGCCTGGCGCGACGGTTTCTATTCAGGAACGTTCCTGGGGCGTCCCTTCACCCAGAGCACTGTGGGGATGATGAGTCGAAGCGCCACCGTGCGGAGCATTACCGACGACCTCGTTTCCGGGCGTCTCGAATATAGGCTCTTGCGTAACCGCTTGCTCTTGCAAAGCCCGCGCATACTTGCCGAGATCGTGGGCTCCGCCTTCACCGGTAGATGAGGAGCAGAACCCGGGGATGGAATGCTCGCGAGGAGTGCGGACTAGGAGCCCGTCCGAGAATTAGGAGGGGTCGCGCGCATGGGGCTTGCGGGGCGAGCTCAAGGCGCGAGGAGGAGGCGATGTCTCTGCACATCGTTGACGACGAGCAACGCGGAGATCGCCCCGCAATCCCCATGCGCCCTTCGGGTTCCGGCGGCGCGGGGGCATCTGCGGCGTTGGCGCTCCTCGACGATGTGCAGCGACATCGCCTGCGTCGCGCCGCCTTGCATCTGCCCCCGCGGCGCTCGGAACGCGGCCCCTCCTAATTCTCGGGTGGGCTCCTAGCTCAGTTTCCCGGAGGCCACTCCCAACTGGAGCCGATAGATCGAATGGGTGTCGACGAGGAAGCTGTCGTGAGTGTCCAATGCCAAGCCTACCAACATGGGCCCGGCTATGTGGTGGACCAGATTCTGCGACCGAATTGAGTACCGGAAGACGCCTTTTTTCCCGCCATAGGCCGCAGCTATCCACAGGTCGCCCTCAGGGCTGAATGCCAACCCCTGGGGCCGTGCTAATCCTTTCAAAAGGATATCGACTTCTCCAGCACGGTTAATCCGATACAGGGGATCTCTCATCGTCAGGGTAGGCCCTGTTACGTACAGATTGCTCTCCGCATCGATGGCGAGATGAAACGCGGAGATGCTGGGCGGCAAGGAGGCAAATTCGCTTCGCTTGCCGGCAGTATCAATGCGATAGATCTTGCCGGTGCGATCGCCGACATACAACGAGCCTTCCTGGTCAAAGACGATCCCGCACGGAACACCAAGATCTTCCGCTACAACGTCAAGATGCTCATAATTTGTATACCGGAGAATCGTTCCTTCGGCGCGGCTGGAGATGTAGAGCTGGCCGTCGGGACCGAAGGCCAGGCCGGTCGGATTCAGGATTTCACAAGGGAATGCACTGACCTTACCGTTCCGGGATACTCTCATCAGCGACTGGGGGTGCCGTTGCCCGCGGCTTCCGCTTATGGTGGTAATAATCGTGCCATCAGCCGCAATCACGGGGTTGGCGACCGGATGCAGCTCGGTTGCCAGGCGTGAAGCCAACGCGCATGGGAACACCGGCGAGCTGATATCGCCCACGCACAGAGTAATGCCCAGCGCTTTTGAATTCTCGGGTACTCTGACCACTACGCGCTCGGCCGAAGCCGATACAATTTCCGCCCGGGTGTCGCCAAACAGCACTTTAGAAAATGGAGGCAGACCCGGTTTGAAGCCGAGGCATTCTAGCGTAATCTCGCCTCCAGGCATCGCGATCGCGGGCATAACCGCCTTGATTGATAGTTTCTGTGATTTCATAAGAGAAAAGGTACGTCATCTGTCCTTCCCAGATCAAGCCGGCAACCACTAATTCGCCCTAGCTGCCCACTCGGATACATTCATTGCGGCCCGCTAGCCGATCCCGCGGCCGTCAGCACCTTGGGTGTGGGCAGGACAAAGGTGCGAAAAAGCTTTAGCCACGAATGACACGAAACCGTCGGCCTCGGAAACGCTATGCTGGCAGAGAATCCTAACCGCGGATGCGCGCCGATGAGCGCAAATCCATTGACCCGATTGGCCGGACGAGGCCTTGCCATGACCCTCTCCGGCACCAACGATCCTGGGTTGCAAGGTCATGGCAAGGCCTCGTCATCTGCGTGCATCTGCGGTTTACATCAGCCTCGTCAGCGAGAGGTTCCTTAGTGTCATTCGTGGCCGCCTTTGGCACGACATGTAAAATCTCCAGTATCGGGATCCCGACTGCTCGGCCGCTGCAGTTGACATGGACTGGGGCCGAAAATATCATTATCTATTTGATTCCAGGGTCAGATTGCCACTGGGGGATGCCTCCGTTGCCTGCAGGACATGAGGGCGCCATCGTAGTTGTGGGCGCCAGAGTTCATAATCTGAAGAACATCACTGTCGAACTGCCGCTATCCGCCCTGACCGTAGTTACCGGGGTCTCCGGCAGCGGCAAGAGCAGTCTGGCCTTCGACACCTTGTATGCCGAGGGGCAGCGCCGCTATGTTGCATCGCTTTCGGCCTATGCCCGGCAATTCCTCGAGCGGGTTGACCGACCCGATGTCGATGATATCGTCGGCATTTGTCCCGCGCTGGCCATCCGCCAGAAAAGCTATACCCGGAATCCAAGGTCCACGGTGGGCACCGTTACGGAAATCAACGACTACCTGCGGCTGTTGTATTCCCGCATCGGCGTTACGCATTGCCGCGTGTGCGATCGCATCGTGGAAAAGGATACTCCCGAAAAGATCGCCGACTTCGTAATGTCGTTGCCGCGAGGACTGCGCCTGTATATCTGCATGCCCCTGGCACTCGAGGACCTGCGCCGGATCAGCCAGAAGCAAAGCGGACAAAGCGTCGCATGCCATCGAAAGGATCGAGTTCAGCGCGCACAGTGGAAGCCCGGTTGGCGATGATTCTTCCCGGACTGCAGCAACAGGGATTCGTGCGGCTGCTCATCGGCAGCCGATTGGTGGACCTGCCGGATGCTCTTGATGCACTGCGCGCAAGTCCCGCCAGGGAAATCCACGTGGTGGTTGACCGGTTGTCAATCGAAGACGGCGTCCGCGAACGGCTGGCGGATTCGCTCGAGGTTTGCGGCCGGGAATCGGAAGGTCGGATCGAGCTGATTTTGCTTTCTGATCAGCCCCGCGAAATAGAGGCGCTGCTCTCTACCGGCTTTCCGCAGGTGCGCTGGGTCACTCATCCCGCGGGAACCCTCTTGAAATTCAGCGAACGATTTGAATGCCAGCTTTGCGGCGTCGCCTATGAGGCGCCCGAACCCCGCCTCTTTTCCTTCAACAATCCTTTCGGCGCCTGCCCAGAGTGCCAGGGATTCGGGAACACCGTGACGATTGATCTTGATCGCGCATTTCCCGACAAATCGCTCAGCCTTGAGGAGGGCGCGGTTGCGCCCTGGACCAAGCCGCGTTATCGAGGTTTCCAGGCCAGGCTGCTGAAATTTGCGCAAAAAGAAGGCATCAACACCGCACTCCCCTGGGACGAACTGCCCAAGGAGCAACGGGATTCAATCATCCATGGCAAAGCGGGCTTCCCCGGCATCCGGGGATTCTTTGATCTGCTCGAACAAAAAAAATACAAAATGCACGTGCGCATCTTCATCAGCCGTTATCGCGGGTATTCAGTTTGTCCCAGCTGCGACGGGGAACGTCTGCGAGCCGAGGCACGCAGCGTCCGGGTCGGGGGCAAGCGCATTACGGTAGTTGCGCAGATGACCATACGGGAAGCCGCCGATTTCTTTCAATCGCTGGAACTCACCTCCGAGCAACAGGCGATCGCAAGGAAGATCCTTGAAGAGATCCGCCACCGGTTGGATCTGCTGCTGCGTGTGGGATTGGATTACCTGACTCTGGACCGCCTTTCGTCATCCCTTTCCGGCGGCGAGTCGCAGCGGATCCAACTGGCAACATCGCTCGGCTCGACGCTGGTGGGGGCGCTCTATGTTCTCGATGAACCAAGCATTGGCCTTCATCCACGCGATAGCCGGCGACTCATTGAAATTCTCGAAAGCCTGAAATCCATGGGCAACACGGTGCTCGTGGTCGAGCATGACCGCGAGATCATGCGCGCGGCCGACCACATCATTGATCTGGGCCCCAAGGCCGGCGAGGGCGGCGGCGAGGTTGTGTATCAAGGCGACTATGCGGGGCTTTGCGAATCAAAGAAGACTTTGACCGGCCGCTATCTCAAAGGTGATTTGAAGATCCCTACTCCCATTTTTCGCCGTCGCAGCAACGGCCGCTATCTCGAGATCCTCAATGCAAGGAAGCACAACCTCAAGAATCTGAATCTTCGCATCCCGCTGGGGATTTTTGTTTGCATCACCGGTGTCAGCGGCAGCGGCAAATCCACGCTCGTCCATGACGTGCTGTTCAACGCCATCAAGAGGGCAAAAGGGCATACGACCGAGATTCAGGAAGGATACGATGGGCTCCGTGGCGCGGACTTGATTCTCGATGCTGTTCTCGTGGACCAGTCGCCCATAGGAAGGACTCCCCGTTCCAACCCGGCGACCTATATCAAGGCATTTGATGACATCCGTCAGATCTTCGCCGGCACGCGCGACGCCTATGCCCGCAATCTGCAACCGGGCCATTTCTCTTTCAACTTGACCGGCGGACGGTGCGAGACCTGCCAGGGAAGCGGCACGATCACGGTGGAAATGCAGTTCCTCGCCGATGTCGAACTGACCTGCGAGGACTGCAAAGGGAAGCGCTATAAGAGTTCCGTCCTGGAAGTTCAGTACAAAGGCAAAAACATCGCCGAGGTGCTCGACCTAACCGTCCACCAAGCCATCGAGTTCTTTGCCGGCCACGGCAAACTCGTGAAAAAGCTGAGAGTGCTGGAAGACATCGGGTTGGGTTATCTGCGTCTGGGCCAATCAGCCAGATTCCCTGTCGGGCGGCGAAGCTCAGCGAATCAAGCTGGCAGTGTTATATCTCAGGCCAGGGAGCCAAGAACACTCTATTTATTTTTGACGAGCCGACCACAGGTCTGCATTTTGACGATATCCGCAAATTGCTGACCGCTTTCGACAAGCTGATCCACGCTGGAAATTCCCTGGTTGTCATTGAGCACAATCTCGATGTCATCAAGAGCGCCGATTGGGTGATCGACCTGGGCCCGGAGGGTGGGTCGGCGGGAGGACGGATTGTGTTCGAAGGATCGCCCGATGAATCTGGTCCTCCAACAGCAATTCTATACCCATCCGGATCCTGTTACCTGCAGAGACATACGCCTGTTCTCGTGCAATCTGCGGATGCTTTCTTGAATCCGCATTAGGTATGATGGAGGTGCTCCTGCAATGTTGGTGATGGCAAACATTGTTTGAGCCAACATTCTATTTGATGGGAGCCTACGTCGCTCTGCGGTGAGCGAGCTTTTCCTTCGGGAACTTGATTGCCTGATGCAGAGCGCAGGGCGCCCCCTTGGCAACAAGGTTCAAATAGATGATGCCACACGGCGGCGCGGGAGCCTTTTTTTTGCCCGCAGCAGTAAGTCGGGTAGGAAGGCTAGGACAGGATTTCAGATGCGCGTTTTGTTCATAGGGGACATCTTCGGTAAGCCGGGAAGAAAAGCCCTTTTCGAGAAGCTTCAGGGCTTGATCCAGGCCCATCGCATCGATTTCAGCGTCGCCAATGTGGAGAACGCGGCCGGTGGATTCGGCCTCACGCCTCAGATCGTCGATGAATTCCTCGATGCTGAAATCGACGTCCTCACCTCCGGCAATCACATCTGGGACAAGCGAGCAATCCTGCCCTACCTCACGCAGCAACCAAGACTCCTGCGCCCGCATAACTACCCGCCGGCAACGCCGGGCACCGGGATGTTTATCGGGGACAGCCGCTGCGGCGTGCGCGTTGCTGTGATAAGCCTGCAGGGACGGGTGTATATGCAGCCCATCGACTGCCCTTTCGCCGTGGGAGAAGCTGCCATCGAGGTAGGCGCGCAGAGCAAACCAGGGTTATGCTCGATTGATTTTCATGCCGAAGCCACCTCGGAAAAGCAGGCTTTCGCGTGGTATGTGGACGGCCGTGTGAGTGCGGTGGTTGGCACTCACACCCACGTTCAAACCGCGGATGAGAGGATCCTGCCGCAGAGGCACCGCTTTTATCACCGACCTTGGCATGACAGGGCCTTATGATTCCGTCATCGGCTCCATACCCGACCTTGCGCTGGAGCGTTTTCTCAAGCAAATGCCGGCACGCCTCGAACCGGCGACCGGAAATCCGCGGTTCTGCGGCGCAGTCGTGGAAATCGACGAAGTCAGCGGCCTGGCCGTCTCCATTACGCGTATCAACATCCCCGCTTGATCCCCGTTTGATCTCCGACCTGCGTCATTGGAGATCTCGCTCGAACTACGTTCCATAATTGCCCAGGAGCGGATATCACGATATATTTTGGGGAATACAGAATTTAGAATACAGAATAAGAAGCGCAGAGTACGGGCTTCCATATTCTGAATTCTGTATTCTAAATTCTGTATTCTGCGGTTTTAGGGGAATTGCTCAGCAGAGGAACCGGTCAAGCATCGTGACACACGCAAGCGCGCGCCGGCTGATGGTGTCGTCCATTTTCTGCAGCGCTTCGCGCGAATTGTCAAGTTCGTCGGCCAAGCTCAGGGCAGCCAACACCGCGACCCTCAGGGTGTCTACCGAACCGGACGAGGCCGCCAGTTCCCGCATGCGATTGTCCAGGTAGGCGCAGAGCGAGCGCAGCCGTTCTGCGTCTCCACTGGTGCGCAGAGCGTACTCACGATCATAGATCTTGACGTTGACGACGCCTGACTGGGAATCACTCATCGCATACCCCGCTGCAGGCGAAATATTTGCCCTGCGGGACTATCTTACCTCCAACGTCGCCAGGAGGCTTAGGGCTTTTTCCACCCTCTCGCGCAAGGCTTCCCGTTCCTTCTGGAGCTGGACGATATTCTGGTTGTAGCCGGCCGCGCTTCGCTGCAACGCCTCGATCTCACTTTTCAGCTTCTGAATCTCCGCCTGCAGCGTCTCATTCTCTTTCCGGAAAGCTTTGAACGCTTCTACGACTCGAAAAATCTTGTCTTCAAGATGGCTGAAGCGCTCCAGACCCGTTAGTTCCAATTGAGTGGTGTTCTCGGTCATGTCCACCCTATCTATTATCAGCGCCGAAATGATCACGCAGAAGTGTTCGGATATTATCGCTAAAGCACTGGACGCGGTCAACCGTGAGGGTTCCTTCGCGGTCTAAGAAAGTAAGCCGAAGGGTCATGCTTACTCGCCCGGCCGGGATTTGATCGCCTTCGTAAATATCGATCAGGTTCATATCCACCAGTTCCGGGATCTTGAGCCCGAGAATTCCCTGGCGCAGAGCGCGATAAGCGACATCCTTCGAAACCACGAACGAAATATCACGCTCTGCGGATGGAAAGCGGGGCAGCGGTTCGAAGCGCACGGGTGAGAACAAGTAGCGGATAGAGCCCCTGAAAATCGATCTCGGCAAGAAAGACCGGCTGCTTCAGTTTGAATTCCTCCTCGAGGTCGGGATGCAGCCTGGCCTATGACTCCCAAGCGCTGGCCGTCGACCACGAGAGCTGCGCAAGCCGCATCATCAAGCCAGCTGACTTGCGGCATCGGGCACAATGTCGACTGGCGCGCAGCGCAATCCCGACAGGAGATGCCGTGACCAGCTCCTTTGAGGTGAAAGAAAGTCGAAGTCGGCACCCGCGTCCGAGCCAATTCGGTGCCGACAGACTCGCCGGTGCCCAGAATTCCCAGGCTGTTGCGCTCGACAACGGATCCATCCGAGGCGCGCCGGAAGATCTTGCCGACCTCGAAGAGGCGCACCAGCCGTTGATCGTGGTTGAAGTTATGCTTGGCGGCCCGGACCAGTCCAGGAGCCAGCCATCCGCGCATAAACTGGGTGTCTTCCGTCAGAGGATTCCGGATCTGAAGAGGCTCGCCCTCTGCGAGGGGAAACCAGCGGTTATCCTGGTCGCCGGCAAAACTCAGATTGATGCTTTCGCTGAAGCCCAAGCCCAGGAGAATTCCCCTTGCGCCCCGCTCGTATGAATGAATGGGGGAAGGCTCCCCGACAGTTCTCGCTGCAGGCAGCGTCGTGGGTATGTTTTGATAGCCGTGAAAGCGTGCTATTTCCTCGATCAGATCGGCCTCCAGTTCCATATCCGCGCGATAGGTAGGACATTGCACCAGCCATTTGTCCTTCCCTTTGCGCGCCGGCTTGAAATTCAGGCGCTTGAGTGTAGATTCGATAAATGAGGGCGTCAAGTCGACACCGAGCAAAGACTCGAGCATGCTTGCGATCAAGCTCGATCTCGATCGGCGCAATCGGCGTGGGATACACGTCCTGTAAGCTTCCCGCAATCCGCCCGCCGGCAAGCTGCTCTATCAGGTAGCAGGTGCGTGCTATGGCCGGGAGCGGGCCGTTCCAATCGGCGCCGCGTTCGAAGCGATAGCTGGCCTCCGTGGAGAGGCCGAGCTTTTTCGAGGTCCGGCGAATGGATGCCGGTTGGAAGTAGGCGCATTCGAGCAAAACTCTGCGCGTTGAAGCGCCGATTTCCGATTCGAGTCCGCCCATCACGCCGGCAATGGCAACCGGCCCCGCGCCGTCGTTGATCAGCAGCATCTCCTCATCCAGGGCACGCTCCGACGCCGTCGAGAGTCACCATTATTTGTCCCGCATGGGCACGTGCCACGACGATTTTGCCCTCGCGCAGGCGGTCAAAATCGAATGCATGCAGCGGGTGACCGCACTCGAGCAGAACATAGTTGGTGATGTCGACGATATTGTTGACCGGCGCGCATGCCGGAGGCTTCCAGGCGGCGTTGCATCCAGAGCGGCGATGGAGCGACCTGGATGTCGTCGAGAACCAGGCCGACATAGCGGGGACAGAGGTCCGGATCCCGGATCTCGATCGAATAGGGAATCCTCTCCTCGGCAGTCCCCAATGATTTGGCGGTCGGACGGGATTTGAGCCGTTTCCCGTATAGGGCCGCGATTTCCCGCGCTATCCCGAGGTAAGAGAGGCAATCGGGCCGGTTGGAGGTGATTTCCAACTCGAAAACGGCCGCGTCGGATTCCCCGGTTACCGACTCGACGACCAGGCCGGCCATGGTGAGGTCCTCCCGCAGACGCCTGAGGTCTCCCGGCAAATCAACATATTCCTGCAACCATTCGATGCTGATCTTCATGGTGCACCTAAAGGCGAATGAATGTCCACGAACGGCATCGATCCGGCAACCGATATCCTTGTGTGCCCGCTCTAAAACCCGTGGCTACCCACTAAAACTGATTCAAGAACCTGAGGTCGTTCTCGAAGAAAAGCCGGATATCGTTGACTCCGTATTTGAGAATCGCGACCCTGTCGATCCCCATGCCCCAGGCAAACCCGGAATACCGCGAATCGTCGACTCCCGACATGCGCAATACTTTGGGGTGAACCATGCCTGCTCCCAGGATTTCAATCCATCCGCTCTGTTTGCAGATGCGGCATCCCGCGCCGAGACAGAAGATGCAGCTGATGTCGACTTCCGCGCCGGGCTCAACAAAGGGGAAGAAGCCGGGGCGGAGACGCATGCGGATGTCCTCCCGGAACACCCGTTTGAGGAAGACCTCCAGCATGCCCTTCAGGTCCCCCATGGTGATGCCTTCGTCTACGACCAGCACATCCACCTGGTTGAACATGGGCGAGTGAGTGGCGTCAAACGGATCACGGCGATACACCTTGCCGGGGCTGACGGCACGGATCGGCGGCTTCATCGACTCCATCGCATGCACTTGGACGGTGGAGCAGTGGGTGCGCAAAAGCAGGCTCTCGTCAAAATAAAAAGTGTCCTGCGCATCCCTGGCCGGGTGATTGCGCGGCATGTTCAGGGCTTCAAAGTTGTAGTAGTCGGTCTCGACCTCGGGCAGATCGAACACCTTGAATCCCAGGCTGACGAAGACCTGCGCTATTTCCTCCTGCAGGCGTTTGATCGGATGCTGCGCGCCCATGGCGTAAGGAAATCCCGGCCGCGTGACATCGATCTGCTTCCGGCTTTTCAGCAGTTCCGCCTGCTGAACGGCGATGCGCACTTCCTCGATCCGACGTTCCGCGAGTTCGCGGAACTGGTTCATTGCCTGGCCAAAACTGGGCCGGTCCTCTTTGGGAAGATCCCGCAACCGTTTCATCTCGCCGGTGATGATACCGCCTTCGCGCGCCAGCCATTTGTCGCGCACGCTCTTCACCTGATCGAGACTTGCGGCCTGGCCCAGATCCTCGTCAAATTGCCTGCGCAGATCCTCGATTGACGCGCTCATTGCACCCCCATTGAGATTGGCGATTGAAAGGTAGGTATCTGCTGTTCAATCGTCAATCGTCATTAAAAAAAGCGCCCGGCATCGCGGGACACCGGGCGCTCGACAGCTCAATCTGGCAAGAATCTCAGGCAACCGCCAGCGCCGCTTTAGCGGTTTCCGTCAGGCGGGTAAACGTCTCGGGATCTTTGATGGCGATGTCGGCCAACACCTTACGATCCAGCTCCACGCACGCTTTCTTCAGCCCGCGAATAAACTTGCTGTAGGAAATGTTGTTGCGGCGCGCAGCGGCGCCGACCCGCACGATCAACAGTCGACGGAAGGTGCGCTTTTTCGTGCGGCGGTCGCGGTAGGCGAAACGCAGCCCGCGGTCTACCGATTCTTTGGCGGATCGATGCAGTTTGCTTTTGGTCAGGCGGTATCCTTTGGCAAGCTTGAGGATCTTCTTGCGCCGCTCGACCCGCTTGTTTCCTCTGGTTACTCTCGGCATGTTTTTACTCCAAAATATGGCGAACCGCGCCCGTGTGCATCCGCGGGGGCGCGAGCTACGCTTAAAGGTTCAGCATCTTTTTAACACGGCGCGTGTCGGCCTTGCTCACCAGGGTCGAAGATGACAGTTTCCGCACCCGCTTGCGCGCCTTTTTGGTCAAAATGTGACGGGCGTGACTGTGTCCACGCACGATCTTGCCCGTACCCGTCAGTTTGAAGCGCTTTGCTGCGCTCCGGTTTGTTTTCAACTTTCTCACAACGGTCTCCTTATTCAGTCATTCGGCTGCGCCGGTTTCTTGCGGCTGCAATTGCCGCTTCGCGATCATTTCTTCTTGGGTGCAAAAATGGCAACCAGCGCATAACCTTCCATTCTCGGCGTCTTTTCCACTTCGACGGCCTCTCCCAGGTCGACCACCAGCCGATCCATGAGGCGTCTGCCGATTTCCTGATGAGTCATTTCCCGGCCGCGGAAAACCACGGTCGCTTTCGCCTTGTCCCCTTCCTCGAGGAAGCGCAGGATGTGGTTTTTCTTGAACTGATAATCGTGTTCCTCGGTCTTCGGCCGGAACTTGACTTCTTTCAGGACCACAACCTTCTGGTGCTTCTTCGCGTCGTGTGCCCGTTTGCTTTTCTGATACTGAAATTTGCCATAATTCATGATCCGGCATACGGGCGGCGTGACACCGGGTGCCACCTCTACGAGATCCAGGTCGCGCCCTTGTGCGTTGGCGAGAGCCTGTTCCGGGGTCATGATCCCCAACTGTTCGCCGTTTTCGTCGATGACGCGAATCTCTTTTGCCCGAATCATCTCGTTGATGCGAACTCTGATTTGTTTGATCGCAGACCTCCTTATCTGTTCAACGGTAACCGTTACTCGCTCAAGGACCTAAGGGCGCACCGCCCGGGTATCGATATATTCCTTGATCCTGGCCAGAAAATCGTCCAACTGTTGTGCGCCTTCATCTCCCTGAAAACGATTCCGCACTGAAACCTGGCCGTGTTCCACTTCCTTGTCGCCCATAATCAGCATGTAGGGAACCTTTTGCGTCTGCGCCTCGCGGATCTTGTACCCCATCTTTTCGTTCCTGTCATCAAGTTCCGTGCGCAATCCCGCCTCCCGCAGCCGCGCATTGATTTTCTGCGCATAGGCATGATGACGTTCGGCGATCGGAATGAGCACCACCTGCACGGGAGCCAGCCAGATCGGGAAGGCGCCGGCGTAATGCTCGATCAGGACCCCGAAGAACCGCTCAATCGATCCCAGGATTGCCCGGTGAAGCATCACAGGCTGATGCGCCTGGCCGTCCGCTCCGATAAACTTCAGATCGAATCGCTTCGGCAGCGTGAAGTCGAACTGAACCGTCGAGAGCTGCCAGGGGCGGCCAATCGCATCGATCAGTTTGACGTCGATCTTGGGACCGTAGAAAACTGCTTCCCCTTCCATGCGCTCATATTCGAGCCCTTTGTCCTTCAGCGCCTGGATCAGCGCACCCTCTGCCATTTCCCAATCCTCGTCGGTACCGGCATATTTTTCCTGCTTCGCTTCGTCGCGAACGGAGAGCTCAACCTTGTACTTGTCGAATCCGAAGCTCTTCATGACGAACAGTACGAGATCAAGCAAAGCCAGAATCTCGCCATAAACCTGCTCGCGGGTGCAGAAGATGTGGGCGTCGTCCTGCGTGAAGCCGCGCACCCTGAGCATGCCATGCAAAACTCCGCTCTTCTCATAGCGGTAGACCGTGCCGAATTCTGCAAACCGTTGCGGCAGGTCACGGTAACTGCGCATTTTGGACTGGTAGATCTGGATGTGCCCCGGGCAATTCATGGGCTTGATGACGAATTCTTCGTCATCGATATTGAACACATACATGTTCTCACGATAGTAATCGTAATGCCCCGAGGTTTTCCAGAGGGTATTGCGTGCAACGTGCGGCGTGGTCACAAATTCATAACCCCGGTTGATCAGTTCCGGGCGTCAGGAAATCTCTCAATGGCCATGCGCACACGGGTCCCTTTTGGATGCCAGAAAATCAAGCCTGGACCCGCTTCATCGGAGACACTGAACAGGTCTAGCTCGCGCCCCAGCTTGCGATGGTCACGCTTTTTTGCCTCTTCGATCTGCTTCAGATAGGCATCCAGTTCCGCATGGGTCAGAAATGCGGTTCCATAAATGCGCTGCAGCTGCTGGTTGTGCTCGTCCCCTCTCCAGTAGGAGCCGGCAATACTCATGAGCCGGAACGTCTCCGGATTGATAGCTGCCGTCGACAGAACATGCGGGCCGGTGCAGAAGTCCACAAGTTCGCCCAGCCGGTAACAGGAAAGAGTCTGCCCGGATTTTTCCCGAATCAGTTCCACCTTGAGATGTTCACCACGGGCGGAGAAGTAGTCGATCGCCTCCTGCTGGGAGATGATGCTGGGTTCGTACTTGAGATTCTGTGCGACCAGCTCCCTCATTTTCTGCTCAATCTTCGGGAGATCTGCCGTCGGTGAATCTCTCGGCGCGCTCAAAATCGTAGTAGAAGCCGTCGCTGATTGCGGGCCCGATCCCCAGGTGAGTTTCCGGGAAAAGAGCGTTGACCGCCGCAGCCATCAGATGCGAAGTGCTGTGGCGATAGACTTCCAGCTGCTCGCCAGGATCCTCGATGTTTCCCAATCTGCCGTCGGCGTAAATGACTTTAAGTGCCATAAATTTACAGTGAACCCTCACTCTTGCGGCCTCGATCCCCGAGGCCAATAGAATGGCGCAGATCTTCCCTATTCATTAACTTGTAAATGTCGTGGAGGAAGTGTGTTGCAATCGCAGCGCAGCCTTCATCGTGGTCTTCCCTAAGAGGGTCATGGCTCCTGTGCAGTACCCTTTTGGTAGGCGCGAGCGGATTTGAACCGCTGACCCCTTCCGTGTCAAGGAAGTGCTCTCCCCCTGAGCTACGCGCCTAAAAAAAAGGATTTAAAGCTACCAGAAAGATGGAAAAGCTGTCAACATCAATCAAACTTAATTCCAGTCATTCGACTCGCTTAGAGGCCACATTGCCTTTGGCCAGGACCTCGACCGCTTTGTCCAACTGCTCCTGATTTACCTTTTCCTGCAGCTGCTGATACTTGGCGGCATCATCCTGCGCGTCAAAATAAGCATTGACCAGTAGATCCTGGAGCCGGTCCGCGTCAGGAGCCTCCACGTTCGGCTTGATCCCGGTATCGCGAATCGTCTCATCGTTCTCAATCATCTTGCCGTCCGGAGTATAGAACTTCTCAATGGAGAGGATCAGCATGGCACCGCTTTTCAGCTGGATTCGTTTCTGCGCAGAACCCATCCCGAAAGATTTCTCGCCGACAATCGTAGCCCTCCCGGACCCTTTCAGGGCTCCCGCGACAATTTCTGCCGGCCCGGCAGTGGAACCGTTGATGAGCACGACCATAGGCAAATCGGTGATGAACTTTTCGGGAGAGGCCTTTGCCTCCATCAGCATCGAACCATCCCGCGCCTTACTGGTGTAAATAATGCCGCTCTTGAGGAAGAAATTCGCCAACTCGGCGCCTCCGGCAGGCTGACCATCTGCGCAATTCCTCAAATCGAGAATCAGCTTCTGAGCTCCAGCCGAGATCAAGGTCTTTAGCTTTACTCGCGCCTGTTCCAGTGTCGGCGCGGCCAGAGATGGAACCTCCAGTATTCCAATCCGTGCGTCCAGCATGCGTGAGCCGGCAGCGACTACCTCGTCGCCCCGGCGAATCATCTCGATCTCAATCGGTTTCGTTTGGGCGCCGCGGAAAACCGTAACCTTGGTTTTACTCCCCGGAGAGCCACGAAGCAGGCTGTCGGCCTCGAGGAGGCTCGCTTCTTCCACGTTAACTCCATCGATGGAAGTCACATAGTCACCTGGTCTCATCCCTGCTTTTTCGGCCGGCCCGTTTCGCTCTGTCGCCACCACGTAGATGATGTTGGCGCGCTTGGAAAGCACCACTCCGACTTCCGCAGACTTGTCTTTAAGGGCATCCAAGGCCTGCGCCTGCTCTTTGGTCAGATAGGTACTGTAGGGATCGAGTGCCTCGATCAGACCTCGCATGGCTCCCTGCTGAACTTTGTTCATGTCCGGAGCTTCGACGTAATTGTTGTTGACTTGCCTCAGGGCTTCCATGAACACGTTCAGGGCCGGGTAAGCCTCATTTCGTCGTGCAGCGACCTTCGGTATAAACACCGCGGTCACCGCATAAAGGACAATCACCAAAGAACATACAAAGACGGCGATCTTACTTTTCTGGAGCATTGCACCTCCGTCAGCGCAGCAACTAAACCAAAGAATTATATAGTATTCCGCCCATGACGGCAAACTATTCCGGCTGTTTGGTGTGATTCAGACGGTGCGAAAAAAGCTCGCTACGAATGGCACGAATAGAACCAAAGGAGAGAGGGCCACCAAGGGAGTGCGATTTTGCTGCCTATCCAGGGCGCAACGGTTTGCGCTGCGACAAGCTCTTTTCTTTGCGGCTATGGCTATTCTTGGCTGCTGTTAGCTTTTATTGTCTGAATCACAGGCTTTTTGAACAGTTGACGCCACCGGTCCGGTATGGTCCAATGCCCCTGTGCGCCGCGGTCGGATCCTGGCATTAGATTTCGGTACCAAGAACGTGGGGCTCGCCACCAGTGACGAGCTCGGCATCACGGTCCGCCCGCTTCCCTCCATCCCCAATCGGAATCGCCGCGATCTGCTGCATCGGTTGAAGACGGCAGTGGAGGATCTGGCGATCGACTCGCTTGTGGTGGGAATCCCGCTCAACATGGACGGCACCTCCGGCACAGCCGTAGAACGGGTTCAACGCTTCAAGCAACTCCTGCAAAAGGATTTGGGCATCCCTCTCCACGAGGTGGATGAGCGGCTTTCTACGGTCGAGGCCGTGGAAATCTGGAGAGGCATGAATAAACGGCAGCAAAAGAAGTATCGGACACTGGATTCGCTGGCGGCTGCCATCATTCTGGAACGGTTCTTGAGGGAAGAGTAAGAAGTGCGACCTCGGATTGCATGGCTCACATTCAGTCTCCTGGCTCTTACCGCTACCGGTGCATTCTGGATGAGGTATGAATTAACTTCCCCGTATTATGGTTTCGCATCGGAGACTTTTGTCGAGATTCCCCACGGAGCCGGAACCAACGAAATTGCGGCAGCACTGGTTGCCGGCGGTGTGTTACAGCACAAACTGCCATTTACTCTGTATGTGCGCTGGACCGGATTGGGGCGACGTTTGCGGGCGGGCGAATATCGGTTTGTTGCGCCCGCGCGCCCGGCGGAGATCGTCCACCGACTGGTTCAAGGAGATGTTTTCTTCCGCACCCTCACGATACCTGAAGGCCTGACTGCCCGCGAAACCATCGCGCTCATGGCGCGCAACGGCTTTGGGAGGGAAAGCGAACTGCTGCAATTGGTCGGGCGCGTCGACTGGATTGCGGATCTTGACCGGCGTGCAACTTCCCTCGAGGGTTATCTTTTCCCTGAAACCTACCACTTTTCACGTCATGCTGCGCCCGAAGAAATGTTGAAAACCATGGTGACGCAGTTCCGCCAGAGGACGTTGTCCATGCTTGCCACCGATCGGCTGCCGGATGGTTGGACGGTCCCGCAAATCGTGACGCTGGCATCTATGATTGAGAAGGAAGTCAAGATCAAAGATGAACGCCAACTGGTGGCTTCCGTTCTGGCAAACCGTTTGCGCATCAAAATGCCCCTCGCATGCGATGCGACCATCATCTATGCGCTCAAGCAAGCCGGGACGTATGACGGAAACCTCCACAAATCGGACATGAGAATAGCATCGCCGTACAATACTTATCTTCATCCGGGCTTGCCGCCCGGCCCCATCGCCAATCCTGGGATCGAGTCGCTTCAGGCGGCCCTCTCGCCGGCAGCAAGCGACTTTTTTTACTATGTATCGCGGAATGATGGCACGCACCTTTTTTCCAAAGACCTGCAATCGCACCTCCTTGCCGTGGCGCGTTATCAGAAGCATAGGTAGAGCAGGCTGGAAGTTTTTTCGTGAAAACAACTGGCCAGAAATGGCGTCGAGCTTTGCGCTTACCCCTCTCTTGTTGACTTGACCGGATGACGATGTTAGGATTTCCCTATGCAAGTAAAGCCGTTAATTTTTCAACATGTTAAAGTACTTCGAATCCCGCAGGTCGTGGTCCTGTTAGCGCTGACGGTGCTTGCCCCAACGGCGTCCGCCCAGATCCAGAAGCCATCTCTTCCGGATCCGATCAAATTCATCAATAAGCGTGACATGGTCATGCGTGCCTCGCGCGCCGTTCTCGAGGAATTGGGTTACCGCATTGAACTCGAAGACGCAAAGAACGGACGCCTGGTCACTCGGCCCTACGAATTTGTGTCGGGCGCTTTCACGTCCCCGGAAATCGACAAGGT
>CAVTZY010000058.1:0-117695 GCA_963739235.1 Terriglobia bacterium
ATCGTATTTGTCTAGATTGGGGTAGTCCAACATCTGGATATACATGGTGGGCACTGCTGCTATGTGAGTAACCCCGAATATCTGGATGTTTTTCAGTGCTTCCTCAACATTCCACCACTTCACAACTGCCTTTCCACCCACAAAATAACCCGTATTGCTGAACGCAATGCCATACGAGTGAGACAGAGGCAATACCCCCAGGCTGGCTGTAGTCCGATTAACACCGGTAACGCACTGAGTTGCTTCGATTAGTTTAAGTGTTTTAGGGTCTATTGACTGGCTTGTTTGGTGTAGGGTCACTGGGCGGTGGATAAGGATATATTCATAGAATGACAAGGCGTTGATGTATAGGGAATAGAGTTGCGGTTCTCTCGGTGCGTGAAAGGGCCTACCAGCTCTTCGGCGATACTTTTTTAAAGAACCTGGTGGAGATATCCGGACGCGCCGGCGATGTAGTCATTCACGGTTTTGCATCGCAGCCGCACGAGCAGAGGACCAATGCATACTCGCAATTCTTCTTTGTGAATCAGCGGATGGTGCGCGACAAAGTCATGACCAGTGCCGTACGGCAGGCTTACCTCAACACCATGCCGGCATCGGCTTATCCGATCATCCTCCTTTTTGTCGAGCTCCCCTTCGACCAGATTGACGTCAACGTGCATCCTGCGAAGACCGAAGTCCGTTTTCGAGAGCAGAGCCTCATCCACGATTTGATCCGCGAGAGCATCCGGCAGGCGCTCGTGGGCGCCAGGACGATTCCGGCGTTCGAGCACCGCAGCATGGGGGAACAGCCCGCCGGTTCGTTCGTTCCAGGCGGGCAATCCTTTGACGCCGGTGCAGCGCAGGTGAGCCCATTCGATTTCACCCCTCCCGCATCCGCGCCTGATCCTTTCCAGCGGGCATTTAACTATCCGCTCCGCGAGGTATCGCAAGCGCCAACAGTTCAGCTTGAGGATCACCACACCCTGAGAATGCGTCCTGAACTTCTGTTGGGTGCATCTACGGAGTCTGTGCACAGAGACGTTCCGTCCTGCGGAGGTGCGCATTCTCGGACAGATTCAGGAGAGTTACATTATCGCCTGCAATCGCGACGGCCTTGTGATCGTAGACCAGCACGTGGCGCACGAGCGCATCCTCTATGAAAAGATCGCGCTGGCCATGAGCCGCAATGTGGTCGAAGTCCAGGGACTGCTGGTGCCGGTCACGATTGAACTGGCGCCACATCAAATCGCCCTTTTGGAACGCGTGCTCCCGGAGCTGAATCGGAACGGGTTTCAGGTCGAACATTTCGGTGGCAATACGGTAATGGTGCGCGCCGTGCCTGCGGTCGCGGGCGAAGTCGACTGCCACAAGCTGCTGGCCGAGATCCTCGAGGGGCTCGAGGTCGAAGAGCGCACTTTGGATGTGGAACGCATCCGGGACCGCATGGCTGTGAGCATGGCCTGTCGGGCGGCGATCAAAGTGCACATGCCGCTGACCATGGAAAAAATGCAATGGCTCCTGGACGAACTGGGGAAAACCCGGATACCGACGAACTGCCCGCACGGCAGGCCAATCCTGTTGCGTTTCAGCTTATACGAGATCGAGCGCAATTTCGGCCGCGCCTGACCGGCGCGCCACTGTCGCAAAAACAACGTGCCTCAAAACTGCAAAAGCAGCCACGAATGACACGATTAATCTGATTTCTTGCTGGCCCGGAAGGGCAGCGCTTCGAACCCATTCGTGTCATTCGAGGCTGCCTTGGAAAGTCCATCAGTTTTCATGCTCCTGGGTGCGCGCCGGCGCATGGGAACTGCTTGGAAATGCTGCGATTCAATCCCGAAGTCTTGGCACTGGATTAAAAGATAGCGTCAGCAGACCTCGACGGCGCCCATGGGGCGGAACTTCTGGTAGCGCTGCTCGCAGAGTTCGGGGCGCGGTCATTTTCAGCAGGGAATCGAGGGCCGGCTTAAGTTTGGCGTCGAGAGCCTCAGCGGCCGCATCATAATCGGTATGTGCCCCGCCAGGGGGTTCCGGGATGATCTCGTCGATGAAGCCGAAGGACAAGAGGTTTTGTGCCGTAAGTTTCAATGCCTCTGCCGCCGCCGCGACATGCTCCTGATCCTTCCAGAGAATTGCGGAACATCCTTCGGGTGAAATGACGGTGTAGATGGCGTTTTCCATCATCAGGATATAGTTACCGACGGCAATTCCCAGTGCGCCGCCGCTGCCGCCCTCGCCAATGATGCAGACCATGACCGGCACGCGAAGCCTGGCCATCTCGCGCAGGTTGTAGGCGATGGCTTCAGCCTGGCCGCGCTCCTCGGCGCCGACGCTGGGATAGGCGCCCGGGAGTATCCACAAAAGTGATGATCGGACGGGAGAACTTTTCCGCGAGCTTCATGGCGCGCATCGCTTTGCGATACCCTTCGGGCTGGGCGCAGCCGAAGTTGCGAAACTGCCGTTGTTTCAGATCGCGCCCTTTCTGCTGTCCCACGAGCATGACCGGGGTGCCATGATAGCGCGCCATGCCGGCGACGATGGTGGCGTCATCCGCAAAGCGCCGGTCCCCATGAATCTCTGAGAATCCTTCGAAAAGGCGCTCGACATAGTCCAGAGTATAGGGGCGCATCTCATGGCGCGCCAGCAGCGTGCGCTGCCAGGCGCTTTCAATCTCGGACTTCTCCTTCCGCAGGCGCTCCACTTCGGCACGCAGCTCGTCGATTTCCGCTTGATACGATTTCTCCTCGTCCATCCGAACCTTTCCCGTGGCGGCAGCTAACTCAGCACTTGCACTGATCCGGCGCCGCAAATATCCTCGATCCGCCGGATCAATCAGGGCTCGACTTCACTTTCACAAAATCAGCAGACTGGATGGTAACACGGAAATCGCTGGGATGGTACAGCTCTACCTCAACCCCTGTCTCGCCCCGGTTCTGCTCGAGCAGGCGATGGAGCTCGCGTCCCGCGTCCGGACGCAAACTGGGAGACGCGGCACGGATGCGGAGCGTTCTGGCATTGCGCTCCGAGATGCCCGCCAGCGGCTGGATTTCGGAGCAGATGATCTTTGCCGCATTTTCATCAGACTTCGAAGCGGCCATTGACCAGCACAGGCGTGTCGCGCTTCCAGATACGGAAGCATATTTGGCGTATGTGCGAGGGAAAGGCCACGGCTTCCACGGCTCCGGTAAGATCCTCCAAAGTAAAAACGGCCATCAGGTCGCCTTTTTTGGTGCGCCGAGTACGGAACTCCGTGACGATGCCCGCCACCTTACATTCCGCGCTCGACGCCTTCACTGATGAGTTCGGCAAGGCTCTTCTTGGAGAAGCGTGCCAGTTCCGTTGCGAAGCGATCCAGCGGATGTCCGGAAACATAGTAGCCCAGCGTTTCTTTCTCGAATGCCAGCAACTGTTCCGAAGACCATTCCGGCATGTCGGGGGGCTCCGGCTCCGGCAGAGACGTCGGACCAGGCATGCTGCTGAACAGGCCTTTCTGGCCGCTGTTGCGATCGCGCTGCGTCTTCTGGCCCTGCTCAATCGCCGCGTCGGCAAGCGCCATCAGCTGAGAACGCTTCCAGCCGAGTGAGTCAAGCGCGCCGCTTTTGATCAGGCTTTCGAGCACGCGCTTGTTGACGGCCCGGGAATCCACGGCTTCGCAGAATTGGAACAGGCTGCGAAACGGCCCATTCGCCTTGCGGTGATCGAGAATGGATTGAATCGCGCCTTCACCGACATTGCGAATCGCCAGCATGCCAAATCGGATCTTGTCCCCGGAAGGATGAAAGTGTAGCTGGCTCTCGTTGACATCGGGAGGCAGGACTGGAATCCCCATATCCTTGCATTCGGCAATGTACATGACGATCTTGTCAGTGTTGCCGACTTCACTCGACAGCAGCGCCGCCATGAACTGCACTGGGAAGTGAACCTTCAGATATGCCGTTTGGTAGGCCAGCAATGCATATGCCGTGGCGTGCGATTTATTAAACCCGTATTTGGCGAACTGCTCCATGAGGTCGAAAACCTGGATGGCGATCTTGTCCGGAATCTTGTTCGCCCTGGCGCCGGCAATAAACTTGTCCCGCATGGAAATCATGACCGACGCAAGTTTTTTCCCCATGGCTTTGCGCAGCAGGTCGGCCTCTCCGAGCGAGAGCCCACCCATCTTGCTGGCAATCTGCATCACCTGTTCCTGGTAGACAATGACGCCGTAGGTTTCCTTGAGGATCTCCTCGAGGACCGGGTGCAGGTATTGGACATGGACCAGGCCGTGTTTCCGCGGATGAAATCGGGGATCATATCCATGGGTCCGGGGCGATACAGCGCGTTCAAGGCGATCAGGTCCTCGAAACGCTCCGGCTTCAGGCGCCGCAGTTCCGCCTTCATCCCGCCACTTTCAAACTGGAAAATGCCGTTGGTCTTGCCTTCGGAAAAGAGGGCATAAACCTCAGGGTCGCTCAGTGGAATAGCCGAAAGATCGACTTCAATCCCGGTTTCTTCACGTATGCTGCTTGACGGCATGATCGAGTACGGTCAAGGTCGTCAGCGCAAGAAAATCCATCTTGAGCAGACCGATCGCCTCGAGATCCTTCATGCTGTACTGGGTGGTGAGTTCATCCTTGTTGGATTTTGCCAGCGGGATAAGCTCGATCAGCGGCTTGGGAGCGATGACTACGCCGGCGGCATGGGTGGATGCATGGCGCGACAACCCCTCCAGGCGTTTGGCAATTGCGATCAGGTTCTCGATCTGAGGCTTCTTCATCTCCTCGCGCAGGCGAGGTTCCTGCTCGAGAGCCTTGTCGATCGTGGCATTGAGTTCATTGGGAATGAGCTTGGCGATCCGATCCACCTCCGCATAGGGGATATCCAGGCTGCTTCCCACATCGCGGATGACGCCCTTGGCCGCCATGGTTCCGAAGGTGATGATCTGACAGACGCTGTCGCGGCCATATTTGTCGGCGACGTAATCGATAACCTCCGCGCGCCGGTTCATGCAGAAATCCATGTCGATATCGGGCGGCGCAATCCGTTCGGGATTCAGGAAACGCTCGAAAAAGAGGTCGTACTGCAGCGGATCGATATCCGTGATGCGCAGGCTGTAGGCCACGAGGCTGCCGACGACCGAGCCGCGTCCCGGTCCGACAGGGATGTCCTGATCCCGGGCATACTTGATCAGATCCCACACAATGAGGAAGTAGCTCGAAAACTTCATCTTCTCGATCATTTCGATCTCGAAGGCAAGTCGATCCTCATAGGCCTGCAGCGGGTTTTTAAGCGCTCCCTCCCGGGCCAGCTTTTCGAGCTGGATCCGGCGCCCGGCAAATCCCTCGCGCACCACCTTTTCAAAATGAGAATCGAGCGTGCTTCCGGCCGGCACGTTGAAGGGCGGTAGATGGAATGCCGACATGTTGATTTCGAGATTGCAGCGCTCGGCGATTCGCAGGGTATTGGTCAGAGCCTCGGGCACGTCCTTCCACAGCTGGTGCATTTCGGCCCCGGACTTAAAGTAGTACTGATCGCTGGTATAGCGCATGCGATCGGTTTCCTGGACCGTCTTGCCGGTGCCGATGCAGAGCAGCACATCATGGGCGACGGAGTCTTCCTTGAGCAGGTAGTGGGTGTCGTTGGTGCACACCAACGGGATGCCGGTCTGTTTAGCAATTTCCAGGATCATGGGGTTGATGCGGTGCTGCGCAGGCAGCCCATGATCCTGAAGTTCAAGGTAAAAGTTGCCCTGCCCGAAAATATCCTGCAACGCCTCGGCTTCGGCGACCGCAGCGCCCTGCTGGTCGATGGCGAGGCATTGCGCTACCGCCCCTTTCAGGCATGCGGACAATGCGATCAGTCCCTTGCTGTGAGAGGCTAGCAGTTCCCGGTCAACGCGGGGCCGGTAATAGAAGCCTTCCAGGTAACCTAACGAGACTAGTTTACTCAGGTTGTAATAGCCGGTTTCGTTTTCGGCGAGCAGGATCAGGTGGTTCGACTGATCGCTGCCGCCGGTCTTCTTGTGCCGGCTTTCCTTTGCGACATAGATTTCGCAGCCGATAATCGGTTTGAGCCCTTTCTTGCGGCAGGCCGAATAAAACTGGATCGCACCAAAGAGGTTTCCATGGTCTGTCAATCCCAGGGCAGGCATCTGCATGTTCAGTGCCGTCTCGACCAGCTGTTCCAGCTTCGAGGCACCATCCAGAAGACTGTAATCGGAATGATTATGCAGGTGTACAAAAGGGGCTGGTTCCGACACTGCTTACTCCCATTCGCTGGCTGCCGGTGGCTGAAAGGGGACTATCAGAGGAGGCACACCGAACTCTCGCATATTGCTGGCGGCTAATTGCGCATCCTGCAAATCGAGTTTCCGGAAAACGCTGCTTTGACGGTTAATGATGATCTCCCGGCTTTTATTTGATAGTCTCCTGCGGCAGCCATACAATAGCTCAGCATCTATCAATTTGCAATGGACGAAGCTATGACTGAAATCCGATCCCAAGCCGGTTTTTGTGATTCGCCATTTTCGGGGTCTGAAGCGTGCAATCGGAGGTTGAATTTCTGATGCCTCGAGTGGATTTTTCACATCCGTGGCTGCTGTTGCTGGGGCTGCTGCCGCTGATCATGCCCGTCCTGGTGCGCCTGCCTAGATTGCGCGGGCGTGGTCAGGTATCCTTGCCGACTTATGACTGGATGCCGGCATTCGCCTCCAGTTCCCCCTATACAAGGCGGGTGGCAGGATTGCTGCGCATGATCGCGCTCTTATGCCTCGTTCTGGTTGCGGCCGGGATACGCTTCGGCGCAGCTATTCCGACGTCAGTGGACCAGCCGGAGGCGCTGGTTATTGTGCTCGATGTATCCAGTTCAATGACTGCTGAGGATTTTGCCCCGGTTAACCGCTTGGAGGTCGCGAAAACGCTGTTAAGCGAATTCGCGTCCTCGAATGGCAATGCCGACCTGGGATTGATCCTGCTGGCGGCTTCGCCCCGCCTCCTGGTTCCCGTGACCGGGGAGAACCGTGCCTTGCCTGAGGCGCTGAAGGCTGTGCGGCCGGCGGCCTTTGGCGAAGATGGAACCGCGATCGGCAGCGGAATCGCCAGCGCCGTGAACCGGCTCAGGCAAGGTCCGTGGATCAAACGCCGCATTCTTCTGGTAACAGACGGGGTCAACAACCGTGGATCTCTGGCCCCCACGGATGCCGCCCGTCTTGCTGCGGGTATGGACATCAGGATAGACACGGTCGGGATAGGGACGGATTCGGTTTCCCGCTACTGGGTGCCATCCGCTCAGAGCGCGCCTGGCGAGGTCAAGGCTCGGATTCAGATTGATGACAAGGCGCTCGAGGAGGTGTCTCGGATCGCGGGGGGCAGCTACCAAAGGGTAACCAATCACGATGAGCTTGATCGAGCTCTCAAATCACTGCGTATCGGGAGTCCAAGGACTCTTGCGGCAGTTTCGGTCCGCTATGATTATTCCTGGATGCAGCTTTTGGCCGCAGCGTCGATTCTGTTGATCTGCATTGAGTTTGCACTGAAGCGATTCATATCTCCCGAGTTGCCAGGCTGAGGGGTACATGTATTGGCAGAATCCTACATATCTATGGGCGGAGATCTTGCCGGGGCTGTTGCTCCTGAGTTGGATCATTTCCGAAGTCATGCACTTGCGCAGGCTGAAGATTTTCGGCGATCCTCTGGTGCTGGGCGTTTCTGTCCCATGGGTGCCTCGAATCGCTGCGCTTTTCATGTTGCTACTCGGCATCGCCTGCGCTGCTGCCGTGATTCCTCTGCCGGCAATGCATGAGGCAGATTCAGCCGCGGATGTCCCCATGATTCAGGTCCTGGTGGATGTTCATTCACTGGAGAGCGCCGAGGAACAAACCTGGGAGGCCTTCGACACTGCAATTCAGGCGCTTGTCAATCAGGTTCCGGGCACCCGTTTCTCCGCGATCGCTCTGGGCGCGCCCGCGGAAGTGTTGGTCTATCCGACAGTAGACATGCAAGGGCTGCAGATCATATTAGCCAGGCTGCGCTTCGAGTTTCCGGCTGGAAACAGGCCGGAATTGGCCCAGGCATTGTCAAATTATGCCGCGTCACAGCACGGACAGTCGCGTGCCGCCCGATTCATAGTTGTTACCGCTCTGCCTGCGGACGAGGTGGAGCGTGTCAGCGCCGCCATGAACAGCAGTGATTTCGATTGCCTTTTCGCAATGATCTCCAGCGGTAGGCCACCTATTCAATATGGCCATAGGAATACTGCTGGGGATTTGCTTTGGACTGAACGCGCTGCGGATTTACAGCAGCTTTTAAAAGCGAATCAGACCAGCGCTGGCCACAGAGCCCACCTGAACCCAAGCCAGTGGTTGGCAGTGATGGCCGTGATCTTTTTGTGCGCTGAATACATCTGCAGTCTTTCCGCGCGTTCGCGCGCAGGGAGGATGCAAGTTGCCTAGACTCAGGCTGCTCCTGTTTGGAGCGTTGATCGGGATGGCGGCCATCCCAGTCATTGGGGGGCAGGGAACGGCCTCGCATCCTTCGCGGAGCTTCGTATCCCAGATAGCTCCGGACCTGGCGATTGTCTCCGAGGTCAGCCTCGATACTCCCTATGTCGGGCAGCAGTTCAGCATCATCTACAAATTGCGCGCCCAGCGTCCCCCGGCAGCGGTCGACATTGATCCCCAACAATATTCCGGATTCTGGACTGAATTGATCCCCGTCTCCCAGGATTCGGCATCCTCGCCTCGAGTCATCCAAGGGCAAGCTGGCGTCGACTATCTTCTGCGCCAGATCATCGCCTATCCGCTACTCGAGGGTAAGCAGAAACTGCCGCCTTTGTCGCTGAAAGTTAAAAGAACGGGGACCATCTCAGACCGGCGTGATGACTGGGATCTATTGGGTGCCTCCACTCCGGTGGATATCGTGGTAATCCCCCTCCCGCCGACGTCTCAAGCCGGCGCCGGAATGGCCTTGGTCGGCAGCGTCACTGGTGCAATGAACTGGGCAGGAGGAGGAGGAAGTCGAGCCCTGATGCTGGAGATTCAAGGCACTGCAAATCTGGCATTATTCAAACCGCTCGACTGGCTGTCGCTCCCGGCGGGGGTGCAGATTCACGAACAGCTCGTCAGTGCCGACAAACAAACCCAGACCGTGGATATAGAAGGGAAGCGGCAGCTTTCTTTGTTGCAGAGGCAGCGCTGGCGGCTCAGCGTCACCGGTGGCGAATCGGGGCAGCGCTTCGAAGGTTTTTTCTTGCCGGCTTTTGAACCGCGAGAAAAGGTCTGGAAAAGTATACGGATCGAAGGCCTTTCTTTCCCGGGCTCCGAGCTGTCGACGCCAGGATCCGATTTGGCAGGGAAGCGCGTCGCTGCCCGAACCCGCGCAACTGCGCGCTTGTTTCAGTCGCAGGCCCTGGTGGTAGCCATTGGCGTGACAGCCCTTGTCGCTGTGCTGGTTTGGAGATTCTGGATGAGTGGCAATCGTACGCGCCGCCAGTTCGGAGGCGAAGCGAGCATCGCTGTCCTGGAAAAAAAACTGCGAACTTCTCCGCGGGCGTTCCTCGACGGCGCTCACAAAGTACTGGCCCGCTGTGCGATGGAGATGCAACGTGATCACAATCTCGGAGCGGAAGACACGCAGCTGGACCGTTGCTGGATCGCTGTGCAGAAGCATCGTTTTACCGTAGAACCTTTGACCCTTGGCGCATGTGAGGAGATGTTTAAATCCATCAAGCAGCTCTTGCTCTCATTCCGCGCTGAAGAGTGAGACAGGGCCATGTCTCATCCTCACAACGTAAATTTGCTTCTGCCGAAAAAAGCTCGCCTCAAAACTGCAAAAGCAGCGACGAATGACACGAACGGTTCGTTTCATTCGTCGCGGCCTTAAGAAGACCATTAATTCTCATGCGCCTGGGTGTGCGCCGGCACCCACTTTGAGCACACGAATAGGTCACCTGCCGAGAACATGAACAGGCTGATTGGAATACTGCCTTTGGGATTTCGGTGTTTTGAGGTAGTCTAGAGAATCCTTTTTCGCGCTTCGGATTGGATCAATGGAGTTATTTGCGGCTGCAATTCTGGGGATTGTTCAAGGGTTGACCGAATTTCTGCCCATAAGCAGTTCAGCTCATCTGATTCTGATACCATGGCTGCTGGGTTGGAAACCGGAGGGGCTCGTATTTGATGTCTCCTTGCATGTGGGCACCGCTGTGGCAATTCTGTGCTATTTCTGGCAAGACTGGTGGGAGCTTGCTCGAGAGACTATTGTCGGTTTGGCCACAGGAAAACCCTTCGCAAACCCGAAGAGACGGTTGGCCTGGTACATTGTCGTTGGAACCCTGCCGGCTGCGCTGGCCGGACTGGCATTCGAGAAACGCGTGGAAGAGACGCTGCGATCTCCGTTGATTACGGTCGGCACTCTGACTGCTCTCGCCCTGGTTCTTTATCTGGCGGATCGTCACAGCAACCGGCAGCGAACGATGGATCAATTCACCTTGGCAGATTCGATCTGGATTGGCTTGAGCCAGGCGGTCGCGCTGATTCCCGGCGTGTCGCGCAGCGGGATTACTATCAGTACAGCGATGTTCCGGAACGCCGACCGCACCTCCGCGGCGCGCTTTTCATTCCTGCTGGCGACTCCGGTGATCGTCGGGGGCGGCATCCTCGAAGGATTTCATCTCATCAAAGCGGTTCGGCTGGCGCCGGCAGGGATCTCGGATCCCGTTTCAGTCAGTTGGGGAGTGTTCGCGGTGGGAGTATCGTGCGCAGCCGTCACAGGGCTTTTCTGCATTCGTTATTTTCTCCGCTACCTCCAGACCCAGTCCTTTCTTCCCTTCGTGATCTATCGCTTCGTGCTGGCGGCGATCGTGCTGCTCTTCTACTTCCGTCACTTCTGACGATTTTTCTTGTCTTTGATGATTTGCAGAATCTCCTGGATGCGCTTTTCCATGCCCTGGCCTGTCGGGCGATAATACTGTCGGCCGCGGAGTGACTCGGGCAGGCATTCCATGTCCGCCACCTTATCCTCCAAATCGTGGGCGTACTGGTATCCCTTTCCATAGCCCAGTTCCTGCATCAAGCGTGTAGGTGCATTGAGAATGTGCATAGGCGGAGGCTCATTCAGGCTCTTCTGCACGTCGGCTTCGATTGCGGAATAGGCGGTATATAGAGCATTTGATTTCGGTGCCATGGACAGGTATACGGCGGCTTGAGCCAGGGCCAGTTTGCATTCCGGCAAACCCACCAGGCGCACAGCCTCCGTGGCGTCCAGTGCCACCTGCAAAGCCCGCACATCGGCCATCCCTATATCCTCGGAAGCAAAGCGCACCATGCGGCGAGCGATGTAGATCGGATCTTCCCCGCCTTCGAGCATTCTGCCCATCCAGTAGAGGGCGGCATCAGGATCGCTGTTGCGCATGGATTTGTGCAGGGCCGAGATCAGATTGTAGTGTTCTTCGCCCGCCTTGTCATAACGGAGGAGCTTCTGCTGCAAAGCCGATTCCAAATCCGCCGCCGTTAACGCCGGCACTGCCTGGTGAGGTCGACTGTAGGCGAGGTCGACCGCAATCTCGAGCGCGTTAAGCGCCATGCGGGCGTCGCCGTTCGCATAAACGGAAAGTTGGTGAAGAACTTCCTCGGTGACCTCGACCGGCCGGCTCCCAAGCCGCGATCCCGATCTTCGAGCGCGCGTAATAATATATGTTCTACATCCGCAACAGAGAGCGGATTCAGAACATAGACCTTGGCGCGGGACAGCAGTGCGCTGATGACCTCAAACGATGGATTCTCGGTGGTCGCGCCGATCAGGACAATAACCCCGGACTCCACATAATGCAGGAATGCGTCCTGCTGCGCCTTGTTGAACCGGTGGATCTCATCGATGAACACGACGGTTCTTCGCTGGGTCCTGCCGAAGAAACTCTCCGCCGCCGCCATTACGGCCTTGATCTCCTTGATGCCGGACAGGACGGCGCTATAGGAAACAAATTCCGACTTGGTTTCGCGGGCGATGATGCGGGCCAGCGTGGTCTTGCCTGTCCCCGGCGGCCCCCAGAGAATGAGGGAGGCAAGCTGATCCCGCTCGATCATTTCGCGTAGAACACTTCCCTTGCCGATCAGGTGTTGCTGCCCGAGCACCTCGTCGAGAGTGCGTGGGCGCATGCGCTCGGCCAAAGGGGCCTGGCTCGCGGCACCCGTTTCCGGGGCATCGGGGAACAGCCAGTCGCTCATTTCAAGTCCCCATCCTCTTGGCCGCAGCCCCGAGCGAGCGTTGACGGAACGCCTCGAAAAGCAATATCGCCCCGGCGATCGCCACGTTGAGGGACTCCACTCCGGAAGTCATGGGTACCCTGATAGCCGAGGCATCCTCCCAGCCGGCCTCCAACAGCCCACGGGCTTCATTGCCCAGAAGGATGGCTGTGGGGCCGCTAAGATCAAACGACCAACACGAGCGATCCGCACGACCTTGGCCTGAAACATCGAGACTTTGTGAATGCGGCAGTAGTCGGAGAACTCTGCGGGCGTAATCCCCTCGACGACGGGAATGTGGAAGGAGGCTCCCGCACTGGCGCGAATTGTTTTGGGATTGTGCGCCGAGACCGTCCCGACCGTAGTGCACACCAGGGAAACCCCGGCAGCGCGAGCGCTTCGCAACAGGGTTCCGAAGTTCCCCGGATCCTGGATGCCGCATAAACACAGGATCAAGGGATCCAGGGCCGGCGTCACGTCTGCTAGCGTAAGCGCGGGGATGCGAACCAAGGCGAGCGCACCCTGCGGAGTGACGACGTCCGAGAGCCACCTGAAAATTGCGGAAGAGGCGCGACGGATCGGCACTTTTTTGTGCGTCCAGGCATCCATCAGTGTTGCCTCGCGTTGTGTGCTTCCGAAGCTCTCTGCGAGCAGAACAGCCTCAAGCGTGCAGCCCGAAGTCGTGGCTTCCGCCAGAAGCCTGAGGCCCTCCGCAACCACAAGGTCCGAGGGAATGCTGCGCGCTTGCTGGGCGACCTGGCGAATGGTGCGTACCAGGGGATTGTCTTTGCTGGTCAGAGTTGGGAAACTCATCCGGGACCCAATTCACCGCGGCTGCGTGCGGTTGTTTATGGCGTGAAACCGCAGGCGTCGGCGATCAGAATTGAAAATCATCTGCAAGCATCACAATTTTTCAGATGCCCTCGTGGCACAGCCGACCCTTGCATTTTGCAGGCTTCCCCAGACCACACGATCCACCGGGAAAGTGCCATTCTTCAGTAGTGCGACGGCCAGCGCATGGGCCAATCCGTCGTTGGACGCCGAATCTGCCTTATTAATATACGGGATAACCTGCATGCCGGGCTTCCAGTCTTTACACACACCCTCCGGATGGAGGAGCAACGAGGCCGCTACCTCGGGTGTCAGGATCGTGCCCGCCTTCAAGCTGAAACGCTTCGTTGCATATTCCCATCGGAACATAGTTTGGGATCCCAGCGGCAGGTTCAGGCAGTCCAAGCCGATAACCGGTACAAGGTAATTGGCATCCGTAAGCAGCACCGGCTCGCCGTCTCTGGGCATTTTGAGTGACATGCTGCGTGCTCCGTCGGCCTCATTGAGAACCACCGGAAACAGCATCGTGTCCAGGCGGCCGGCAAAGTCTCGATCCACGCCCCGCAACAGCGCAGGCGCATTGGACAGGTGCGTCACTACAAAGCGTCGGCCGCAGCACCAGTTCGACAACGCGCGCTCGAGCATCATCTCCAGGTACTCGTCGTTATCACTGGAAATCACCACCAGACCTTCGGACGGGTGGGGTGGATGGATGCGGGTTGTGGTGGTATAGATGACAGGAACCGACTCGGCATACTCTTCGAGGAGCTTGAGAATCAGACTTGTCTTCCCTCCACCACCCACGAAGTTGACTCGCGCCGGCAGCAAAAAACAAAGTTTTTCAGAATACAAAGCGATTTCCTTTATCAGGCTGTCTTTCCAGCCTTATCTGTGACCAAGGACGACTTTTCATCCAGATTCCACGTCCGGCGGATCAGATACGGAGTCTTGTCCCGAGACTCGAAATAGATGCGGATCAAGAGTTCCGCAACCAGCCCCATGAGAATGAACTGAACGCCGAGAATAAAAAGAAACACAGCCAGAAGCAGCAACGGGTTACGATGTGCCTTGATGCCATTCGAAAATTTGTCGAATAGCGTCCAGGCCGCAAAAAAAATCCCTGCAGCACATGCTGCCAGGCCCATCCCCCCAAACATATACATCGGCTTCGTGGAGTAACTGCTCAGCATTTTTATCGTGATCAGATCCAGAACCACCTTGTGCATGCGGCCCAATCCGTACTTGCTGGTGCCGTGGATGCGGGAATGGTGTTGCACCGGGAGCTCAGCCACCTTGGCGCCGGCCCAGGTAGCATAGATGGGAATGAAGCGGTGCATCTCGCCATAGAGGCGCATGTGGGCGAGGACCTCAGCCCGATAAGCCTTCAGTGTGCAGCCGTAATCGTGGAGGCGAACACCGCTGATCCAGGAGATTAGACCGTTTGCCAGCTTAGAAGGAAGTGTACGCGTAAGCCACGGGTCCTTGCGTCTGCGGCGCCAGCAACTCACGACATCGTAACCTTCGCGCAGTTTCGCCAGTAGGGCCGGGATGTCCGCCGGATCGTTCTGCAGGTCTGCGTCAATCGTAATGAGAATGGCACCCCTTGCAAACTTTATTCCCGCAGCCAATGCTGCCGTCTGACCAAAATTGCGCCGAAACTGCACAAGCCTGGCTCTGGAGTTTGACTTCGTTGCCTCCGCCAGATACTCCGTGCTTCCATCGTAGCTGCCGTCATCAATAAATATGATCTCATAATCTTCGCCTGAGGACGACAGGACTTTGGAGAGGGATGTGACCAATGGCTCGAGGTTTTCGCGCTCGTTGAATACGGGAACGATCACGGACAACTCGCAGCTCATCAAAAGTCCTTTTCCATGACAGCCATCTGCTGCAAATCGCTACGATTTCTGAAAAAGATATAGATGATTCCGCCCGGCACCGCGGAAAGCAGGACTGTGATTGAACTTATGAGTCCGAGTGCCAGACTTGAAGCCGGCGCAACTCCGATGGCGCCAAAGAGGCTGACAGAGGCAAGTTCCCGCAGACCCGTTCCGCTCAAGGTGATCGGAATCATCGTCACCAAAGTGATGACGGGCACAAGCACCAGGAAGTATAGAGCTGGCACGCTGAGGCGCAGCGCTATTGCGGTCAGCCACGTGACCGAGAATACCAGCAATTGGTTGACCACGGAGATCAAGAACGCATAAAGGAGGACACGACGGTTATTCCCCATAACCTGAAATGCATTGGATATCGCATCTACCCTGGCAGCAGTCCTGGAAAGATGTACCTTATGGAGCAGCAGGGTCAGCAACCGATGCAAAGAAGGCATGAAAATGACGACATTTAAAGCCAGGAAGCCGGCAAATGAGAGCCAAACAATGAGGGTAACCGGAATTCCTGGAATTTTCATAGGAAGCAGGAGCGTGCCGATACAAGCAAGAAGCATCATGGCCAGCATGCCGACATCGCGGTCGAGGAAGGTGGCGGCAAAACTCTGCGCATATTGCCGCGACGGTTTGCCTGCGTAATACATCTTGACGACATCACCCCCGATGGCAGTGGGGAAAGCCAGGTTGAAGAAGAGTCCGATGCAATAAATCTCGAACAGCCTCATCAGAGAAAACACCGGCATGAGAGGGCGCAGTAGCTTGCGCCAGCGGATAATGCAAATGTAGTGTGCTATCCAAAGAACTCCCAACGAGCCGAAGATCAATCCCAACCGCGCATGGCTCAGAGTCTCGCCAAACTGCTTAAAATCAATCTTCCGGAAGAGAAGAAAAAACAGCAGGATGGTGACTCCGGTTTTGGCGATCGCAGAGAGCGTTCCCTTCATAAAACCTTTCAAGTACTGGGGCCTATATTTGTGCGCGCGGGCTGATTAGAAACCAGGAGTAACTCCTCTCCTTCTCCCGTCGGGCTCTGCTTCCCCAGCATGAGCGTCAATTGCGTCGGCAGTTGCCGATATCGATGTAATACATAAAGTGTTATGCTGCAATTATCTTTGAAATAACGATAATCACGTTCGCCGACTACGCAGAAAACCCGTGGGGCACCTTGAAACTTTTGCTGCATTGTCGGCGGATCGGAAATTGAAAAAACCCGTCGCTGCAAATAGTAAACCATGCTCGGCACGGCGGCTCTGTAATAGCCGATTTCGTCGCCGATGCGGGCCTCCGCCTGAATGGTCCTGCAAATTGCCTTCACCGGTCGCAGCGGTTCAAGAGCCGGCAAAAAAGATGCGCCGGCCAGCAAAAAAATCGCCCACATGGCCGTTGCGATCACTATGACGCCCGTCAATAGCCTGCCTCGGAGCACCTGCCACACGAGAATTCCCGATACCCATAGCAGCCAAATGGTCGGCGCAAAGCGTAACGCGCGGGAGCCATAAGGTATCAGGGCGGGTAAAATATATGGAAAGAGAAGGCCCAGGGCAAGAAATACCAATGCAATCGCAAAAAAAACCATTTTCCAACCTGTCCGCAGGCGACTGGAAATTCTCCCATGGTCAAGCAGCGTTTTGTCGATGATGCCGGCCAATAATGCGGCCGCAAGCGGGTAGAGAGGCGCGATGTAGTACTCCTGTTTGTTTTTTGACACCGAAAAAAGGAGGAAGGTGACGGCGCTCCAGAGGAGAGGAAATCCATAAGCCAGCTGATGCTGGGTGCGCACTGACTTTCGTTCCGTCCAGAGATAGATGCCGGCAGCGATGCTCAGCAGCGACCAGGGGAAAAAGTCGCTAAAATAAACGCCGAAATAATAAAAAGGACCGCGCACGGGACCGCGAATGTCGGTGGCGAAGCGGGCGAGATTGTCCTGCAGAAAAAAATCGGTAATGTAGGTCCAGCCGTGGTAGATGTAGGTAAGACCGTACCAGGGCAATGCAACGGCAGTCAGAATTGCGGCTCCAGACCAGGGATGCAAAGCGGCAAGTTTGAAGCGTTTGGCCCAGAGGCTCCAAACGAGGACGCTGAGACCGGGAATAGCCCAGGCAACGGGCCCTTTCGTCATGAATCCCAGGCCGGCAAACAGGTAGGCGATCAAACAGTCGCGCCGCGACTCTTTGATCGCTGCACGCACGAAGAAATAGGCTGTGCCTGTGAGCCAGAAGATAAGCAGGATATCAATGGGCAACTTGCGAGCAAGCACATACAGCCGCAAAGTGGTTGCGAGAATTGCAGCGGCCAGCAGTCCGGCTCGGCCGGAAAACAGCAGTCGGGCGATTCCGTAGGTGAACAGGAGTGTTCCTGCCACTGCAAAGGCACCCGGCAAACGGACCCCGAGCTCTTGGATCCCCACAGCTTTGTAGCCTAGAAGCACCAGCCAATAGGTAAGGGGAGGCTTCTGCGGGCGTGGCTCGTAGTTAAACATCGGAGCCAGATAATTGCCCGTCTGGAGCATCTCGCGCGGCGTCTCCGCATAAAAAGTCTCGTTGCCGTCCCACAGTGCGGATTTGCCTAGATTGACAAAATAGGGAAGTGTCAGCGCCAGCAGGATCATTAATTGGATCATCGGGGAAGTGAGGCGTACATCCGAAGCTCTCGGCATCTCTGGAATCCAAAACTCAGAAAAGCGATTTCTGTATTTCTTCAATGACTTCCTGGGTAGAGCGGGTGCGCGGCCGTCCGCTGAGATCGATGTCCTTCTTCTCGAGACGTTCGAGAATCTCGCCGGCCCGTCGCACTACCTCGCGCGGGAGCCCTGCGAGGCGCGCAACCTCGACACCATAGCTCTTGTCCGCCGTGCCTGGGGTGACCTTGCGCAGGAAGACAATTTCCTTGCCGGCCTCTTTGATGGCCATGCAGTAGTTCTTCACACCCGGGTGCACGTCCGCCATGCGGGTGAGTTCATGATAATGGGTGGCAAAAAGGGTCTTGGCCCGGTGTTGCGTGATTCTGAACCAGATATTCGGCTACCGCCCAGGCGATCGAGAGGCCGTCAAAGGTCGCCGTGCCGCGTCCAACTTCATCGAGCAGAATCAGGCTGCGGTTGGTCGCGGTATTGAGAATATTGGCGGTTTCGATCATCTCCACCATGAAAGTCGATCGCCCGCGCGCCAGATTGTCGGACGCGCCGACGCGCGTATAGATTCGGTCAACGATGCCCGAGCCTGGCGTGGCGTGCCGGCACAAACGAGCCGATCTGTGCGAGGATCACGATCAGCGCGGTCTGGCGCAGATAGGTCGATTTGCCTCCCATGTTGGGCCCGGTCAGGATCAGCAACTGGTCCGTGGTCGAATTCATGAACAGATCATTGGGAATGAACGGCCGGCTTTGATATTCGACCATGGGATGTCGGCCCTGCTGAATGTAGATCTCATCGCTTTCGACGAGTTCGGGCCGGCAGTAATCGTTTTTTTGCGCGACCTCGGCAAGGGAGGCATAAACATCCACTTCCGCCAGAAGCCGGGCAGTCGCCTGAATGCGCGCCGCCTGCGCAGCAATCCGCAGCCGGACTTGGGTAAAAAGATCCTTCTCCAACACGGCGATGCGCTCTTCCGCATGCAGGACCTTTTCCTCATAGATCTGCAGCTCTTCCGTCACGAATCGTTCGCAGCTCACCAGGGTCTGCTTCCGGACATAGTCAGCCGGAACTTGCGGCAGGTTCGGCTTGGTCACTTCGATGAAATAGCCAAAGACCTGGTTGTATTTCACCTTGAGCGAGTTGATGCCGGTACGGCGTCGCTCCCGAGCCTCAAGAGAGACCAGATACTCCTTGCCGCTCGAGCGGATGCCGCGCAATTCATCAAGTCCCGCAGAATAGCCGGCTCGGATGATCCCAGGGTCGTTGGCGGATGTCGGGGGGTCATCGGCAATCGCCTCCTGCACCAGCTGTACGATATCCTGCAAATCATCGAGCGAGTTTCGTATCTCGACAAGACGTCGCGCCGGGAAACTTTCCAGCAAAAAGCGCACCGACGGGCACGATCTCGAGGGAATCTCGCAGGGCCAGCAACTCCCGCGGATTGGCGACTCCCGCCGTGACTCTGCTTGTAAGCCGCTCCAGGTCGTGGATCTCCGCGAGTTTTCGCGTAAGCCGGTCCTGGGCTGGGACATTGTCGGCAAAAGCTCTCAACCGCATCGAGACGCATTTCGATCAGCGCACGGTCCAGCACGGGGGTCAGCAGACAAGACTTCAGCATGCGACCGCCCATACCCGGTCTTGGTCTGGTCCAAGAGAGACAGCAAGGAACCTTTGCGTCCCCCGTCAAGGGACTCGACCAGCTCCAGATTCGTGACGGTCGATGAGTCCAACCTGAGGAATTGCGAGGTATCTATAAAACGAAGCCGCGCGACCTTTGCCAGCGCATCGATCTGGGTAGAGCGCAGGTAATGGATTAAGGCTCCTGCGGCAGATACAGAAAGCGGCCGAGCATCGCAGCCGAACCCATCAAGGCTGGCCACCCCAAAGTGTTCCAGGAGGAGGCGGTGGGCATAGTCGAAGTTGAAGGCCCAATCCTCTGTCGGGCTTGCCACCCAATCACTGGACCAGTCCCGTACCAGGCGCTGTCGTAGTTCGTCGCTCCCGTCCTCAGGCAGAATCAGTTCGCGCGGCCGAAATCGGCTCAGCTCATCGATCGCCTTTTGCCAAGCGACTTCACCGCTGAAGTCTGTCGCCAGGAAATCAGCGGTGGAAAGATCCATGAATGCCAAGCCCATTCCTTGGGAGGTTAAAAGCAGACTGGCGAGATAGTTATGATCCTTCGACTCAAGCAGCATTTCCTCCACTACTGTCCCCGGTGTCATGACCCGGGTGACCTCGCGGTGTACAAGTTTTTTGGCCGTGCGCGGATCTTCCACTTGCTCACAAATGGCGATTTTGTAGCCTTTTTTGAGCAGCCTGGCAATGTAGCCGTCGACCGAATGGTACGGAACACCGCACAAGGGAATCGGCGCGCCGCTCTTGTCCTTGTTGCGCGCGGTCAGAGTGATCTCGAGCTCTCGGGATGCCAGCACGGCATCTTCATAGAACATCTCGTAGAAGTCACCCAAACGGAAGAACACGAGCTTTCCCGGAAATCGCCGCTTGACCTCATGGTACTGCTTCATCATGGGTGTCAGGTCTTCCATGATCACCGCCGAATTCCAGAATATGAATACCCGCTCGACTCTGCCTTCCACCAGGCGGCGCAGGCCTCTGAGCCGCCGATTTTCACTGGGTTCTGCTGAGCACGGCACCGGGCAAGAAGGATCGCTGAAAAATGCTGGAAATATCTCAAATTCTTGTACTTAAAGAACTGACAGTATATAATCCCGCCTCCGATCTTGTCAATCACGGTGCGGAATATCCGCAACCGAAAAGCCTCAACGCAGAGCACACAGAGGGAGCAGAGACCGCAGATTAGTTTGAAAGTATAAAATCTCTGCGCCCTCTGTTCCCTCTGCGGCCGCTGCGTTGATCTTTTGCTTTTCTTGCCTAAATGGCAAGGATTTGTATGTACGTAGTACGATACCGGGTGGTCGTGAATTAGAAATGCAGGAGAATCGCTTTTGAAGATACTGTCCCTTGACACATCGACACCCCGGGGAAGCGTAGCACTCCTGGAGGATCGAAATCTGGCGGCGGAGATTCGCCTTCTTTCGCTGGAAACACATTCCGCGCGACTGCTGGGAAGCATCGATTTTCTGCTCAAGAGCCTGGGATGGAATCTGTCCGATCTTGGACTGGTTGTTGCAGGCATCGGCCCTGGATCTTTCACAGGAATCCGCATTGGTGTAGCAACCGCAGTCGGCCTGGCCCAGACCCTTTCAGTCCCGTTTGCGGGAGTATCAGGCCTCGATGCCCTTGCCCGGCAATTACCCGGGCTGGAGGGCCGCGTCGGCGTCGTAATGGATGCGCAACGCTCCCAGGTATACTATGCAGAGTACCGATGCAGCCGAGGAAGGTTTGCCAGGGTCAGCAAGGCTATGCTTTCAAATCCGCCGGATCTGGCGCACCGCTTGCGCGGCGCGCATTTTCATCTGTTGGGAGATGGCGCACAGCGCTATGCCGGGGAACTGGGCATTTCGAGCACAGGCTGGCCGCGGTTGGTCGAGGTGGATCTCTTCCTGGCCGCCGCCCTGGGACGGTTGGCACTGGCGCGCAAGCGGACCTGGCGCTGGGGTGAACGCGCTTACGCGGAGCCGCTTTACATCAGGCCGCCTGATGCTCAAAAACGAAAGGCGAAAACGCGGTGAAGACTGCCAGCTTTATCCAGATCGCTGCACTTGCCGTGCAGGACATTCCGGATTTGGAACCGCTTGAAGAGGCCACTCGCCTCTCCTTTTGGGGAACGGAGCATTACCGGAGATTCCTTGAGCAGCCGGAATACTTCAGCCGCAAGGCTCTGGCAACGGGCGCTCCCGGCATGATGAGAATTGTAGGCTTCTTTCTGGCACGAGCGGTCCTGGAAAACCTGGAATTGCTGAAAATCGGGGTGTGCCCCGAATATCAGAAGCAGGGCATCGGGACCCGGCTGCTCAATGCCGCATTTGTCGAAGGTGCCAAGCGAGGCTGCCTGCGCTGTTTCCTGGAGGTGAGGAAGACAAACGAGGGAGCGATCCAGTTCTATCAGAACCACAAATTCAATATTGCAGGTGAGAGAGTCAACTACTATACCGAACCTGTAGAAGATGCCTGGACCATGGAGCGTTGGATCTGAATGCCCGAGAAGCCGAGATCCGTGTCATTTCTTCTGACCGGGCTGGCGCAGATATGCGTCCGTGTGATCAAGCCAGTCCTGCCGGATCGGGCTGAAAGTGTCCAGCACGAGGGAGGGTTTCAGCGCTACCACCCCGTGAGGAACATGCGGCGGAATTACCAGGACTTGTCCCGCATTCACGGTTATTTCCTTGCCTGCGATGGTGAATCTGAGCGCTCCCTTCATCACATAGCTGATTTGTTCGTTGTGATGTGCGTGTTTAGGAACGACCGTTTCTTTATCCAGGCGCACCTGGGCGCTCATCACGTTTGTCCCCGTAATGATCTTGCGCGCCAGCCCTTGCGTGACGATTTCCCACTCCATGTCCTGCCAGGATTGAGCTTTCGTTGATCCTCCCACTAGATGGCCCTCCACGAAATCATCAAGTTCGGTCTAGATATAACAGAAACTCCGAGTCGTTTCATCAATGGAGAGGTCGCAGAGAAAGTCATTCAAAGGTCAAGAAATCCTCTACGCCCTTTGCGTTGAGGTTTTTGAAGTGCGGATGACGCTGTGGCAGGCTTTTGGGCACAGAGTGATTTCAACATCCTTTGCAGCACAGCGATCTTGTGACGCTGCTTGAGGATCGCGCTGATTTCGGGTACTATGATTATGGCTGCGTTGCGGGTCATTCGTTCCTTGCGAGCCCCGTCGCCGACGGATTCAGTGCCGAATCGATCCCGTAGATCTGAGGTAATAGGCCCGCCGGTCCAGGTCTAAGTTTGGCAATGCGGCTGAAGAAGTGTCCGCCTCTGCCTGGACTGATGGGGCAGGCGAACCGGGTCAGTTACGGTACCGGCCGGATAACCTCCGGCGCCGGAAAATGCTTTGGATGCAACCGGGAATTGGCTAGAATAGCACGTCATGCAATTATGAAGCTCGTTAGCTCCTATTCCCCAAAAGGAGGACACTCTTGCGGACCGTAAAGCTTAGCCTTTTGATCGCGGGTCTTGCCCTTTTCTTTGTTCATTGCGGCGAGACCAAGAAAGTACCGGACGCTCAAGCATCAATGATCAAAAACAAGATGGTGCGCATCGGCACGAATCCATTTAACGTCCCCTTCGAAACCGCCGCCGGCACCGGTGTGGAGGGATTCGACGTCGAACTTGGCGAAGCGATTGCCAAGGACCTCAACTATCCCACCAAATGGATCCAGCATGCTCAGTTCGAGAAGCTCTTCGAATTTCTGAAAAACGGCGAAGTGGAGATGATCATTTCCTCGGTCGCAATTTCAGACGAGCTGAAAAAAGAATTCGCCTTCTCCGATCCGTATTTCGACAGCAGCAATACTATTGCTCGCCGGAAAGACAACCTGGCGATAAAAGACCTGGCGTCTTTGGCGGGAAAGAAGGTCGGCGTTCAGCTTGCCCGTGCTGCCGAGACCTTCATGGAAAAGCAGACTGCGGCCAAAAATGTCAAGCTGATAAAATTCCCCACGCTCGATGAGGCTCTGGGCGCTCTGAATCGAGGCGAACTCGATGCGGTCGTAGGCGACAAGCCGATCATGACCTTCAGCATTGCCAAGAACTACTCCACCAATCTGATCACGACAGATGTCGAACTCAATCAGTATCAGTACGCTGTTGTCGTCCGTCCCCAAGAGACGAAGTTGCTTGCGAGCATCAATGCGACGATCCGGCGGCTCAAGAACGCCCATCAATTTGAGCAATGGTACGATAAGTGGTTCGGCAGCGTGTTGAAAGAAGCCAGCAAGGACATCGCAAAAATTGAAGAGCAGGAAAAGCTCAAAAACGCTCCCAAGTCCCTTTCGGTAAGCTTAATCAAAGAAGCCGGAAGCACGGTCCGGCTCGACCGCCTGGATGGCTTCAATGCGACGCTCACGGGACCGAATGGAACCTTTACTTCCACGCCGATCAACACAGACGAAGCCAACGTGAAGGGAGGCTGCAAGTTCACCAGTCCCATCCCTCCGGGCGAATATAAGTTCAACCTGGCACGGATCGGAGTGAGCCAAACCATTCCGATTGAGAAGAAACCCGTGACCGCACTCACGGTCACTCTTATCTTTAAAAAGAGCGGGGATCTGGAGCTTGCTTGGAAATAGGTTTTTCCGTTTTCCCGTCGGAGGTTTCGCTTTTTTAGGATCGGGAATATGAGGTTTTCAACAATCCGTACCGTTCTTTTCACGGTATTTGTCACCAGCGCGGCAACGATCATCTTGCTGCGCTGGGGACTTCTGCCGGAATATGCGCGACCCCGCGCAGCGCCGTTCGAATCCGCCAAGGCAGCGGACGGCAAACAGCCGCCGTTGAGTGCCGATGAGCAGATCAATGTCGAGGTCTACAACAAGGTCAGCCCAGGTGTGGTGAACATCACCAAGACCGTTGTCGAATATGGTTTTTTCTTCACTCCTTTCACTAACGAAGCGACCGGCAGCGGCGTGGTCTTGGATGCCAGCGGAAACATCCTTACCAACAACCACGTGATCGAATCCGCGCAGACTCTGGAGGTCGCTCTGCCCGATCAGACGACCTATCAGGCGAACATCGTGGGCACGGACCCTCAGAATGACCTGGCCGTGATTCGCGTGGTCGGGGCGCCCAAAGAACGGCTGCATCCCGTGGCTTTCGGGGATTCGGCGACTTTGAAGGTGGGGCAGAAGGTTTTGGCGATCGGCAATCCCTTTCGCATGCAGAACACGCTGACGACGGGAATCATCAGTTCGCTGGGGCGAAAAATTCAAACTGACACCAGCCTTATCGACAATGTGATTCAAACCGACGCGGCAATTAATCCGGGAAACTCCGGCGGCCCGCTTCTCAATGCCGCCGGAGAAATGATCGGGATCAATACGATGATCATTTCTCCGGGCGGCGCTAACGGCGGCAATGTCGGCATCGGCTTTGCCGTGCCGGCCAACACTGCGCGCCGCGTGGTCGCCGACCTGATCAAGGAAGGCCGGGTAGTGCGTCCCGACATGGGGGTGGAAGGGATCGATTTGTACCCGAACCTCGCCTCGGCATTGAATCTGCCGGTCGACCAGGGACTGCTCATTACACGGGTGTATCGGGGAAGCACCGCGGAGGCAGCCGGCCTTCAGGGTGCCAGGGAATATGCAATTCTTCGCAATTTCAAGATTCCCGTGGGCGGAGACATTATCACCGAGATCGACGGCAAGCCCGTTACCAGCCAGGCTGAGCTGGACCTGGCGCTCGAAAGCAAGAGACCTGGTGAAACCGTTCGGATGACTTATTATCGGGGACGGACAAAGGAGCAAAAATCCATTGTCTTGAGGGAGCAGCCGAGGAGATACCGCTGATCAGGTCCGTTTCGTCACAAGTATTCAATGTCCCGCAGACAGCCATTCCTCCAGGGCCGGAAGGGTCTCAAACGCAGGATACGCCGGGGGATTCCAGCAACCTCATGATCGAGCGCAAGGTGGTCCTGAAATTATTAGCATTCTGGGCGCTGATCCTGCCGGTGGTTTGGAACGGCAGCGGCGCCATTGCGCAACAAAAACCCCCGATCCCTGCGACCCCGTCAGCTGCGCTGCCGGCGGATCTAAATAGGCTTGCCGAGGGCGTGTTTGCCCAGGTTGTGAGTCCCGACGGCGAGGCGGTCAGCAATTCGGGTATTATCATTCTCGACAGCGGCGTCCTCGTATTCGATACCCACTTCACACCTGAAGCTGGAGATGCCCTGTTGGAAAAGGTGAAAACCCTGACCTCCCGGCCTGTCCGGTACATCATCAACAGCCATTTTCACTCCGACCACACCCACGGCAATCAGGCATTTGCCGCTGCTCGCCAGATCCTGGGCAGCACCAACACGCGCCGTGATATGCTGCAAAAAGACATGGCAACCTTGAACCAGATGCGGACCCTGGCCCAGAACCAGGTAGAGCAATTGAGCAAGGACATACGGATGGAGCAGGAAGCGAAGACACAGGAAGCGCTGCGCGTTCAATTGAACCAGCGGATGGCATTCATGCGTCGGATGTCTGCTTTAAAGATCCTCGCTCCCGGAATGACGATCGATGACACCATGAGCATTGAAGACGGCGGCCGCCAGGTTGATCTGGTGTGTCTGGGGCCCGGGCATACGGATGGCGACCTTATCCTCTATCTGCCCCAGGATAAGATAGCTTTTCTCGGAGATCTTTTTTTCAAGGATGCCATTCCGAATGTCGATGATGCACGCGTGCTCGATTGGATGAAAACGCTGAAGGAAGCCCTGAAGCTGGATGCGAAAACCTTCGTTCCAGGACATGGGCAGGTCGGCGACAGGGCGGACGTGGAAGAGTTTCTTACCTATTTTGAAGATGTAAAAGCGCTGGTGGAACCCGCCGTAGTGCGAGGCGACACCCTGGAGCAGGTTATTCAGGATGTGCACCTACCCTCCAAGTATGCTTCTTACAGCTTTCAGAATTTCTTTCCCTCAAATCTGCAGAAGATGTACACCGAAATCAAAGCGGCCCAGCCTGCGCCCACACCGCAGGAGGGCGTAAAAAAACAAGGATTGCCTCGATGAGTACATCCGGTCCTGCGCAAGATACCTGCCCGCGCTGCGGCGGCTCGGGCTGGGAGCCGATTGAAAGCACAGGGAGCGTGCGCCGCTGCAGCTGCATCGACTCGGTGCGCGTGGAGCGTTTGCTGGCGGACGCACGCATTCCCAAGCGGTACGAGCACTGTGATCTTGAATCGTATATGCCGAATGACCCGAGCCAGAAAAAGGGGAAGGCTGACGTGGCCAGGTTCCTCGAAAAGTATCCACTGATCGACATCGGGCTGCTGTTTCTCGGCAACTGCGGGGTAGGCAAGACACACCTCTCCGTCTCTCTGCTCAAACAGATCATAGTTGAAAAACACGATGTCGGGCTGTTTTATGACTTTCGTGACCTGCTGCGGGAAATTCAGTCCAGCTGGAATGCCGTTGCTCAGGCTTCGGAGCTCGAGGTGCTCCGCCCAGTTCTGGCGGCCGATGTCCTGGTCCTCGATGAACTGGGAGCCAACAAGCCGACCGAATGGGTGCGCGACACGATCGCGCACATCATTAACTGCCGCTACAATGACAAGAAGCTGACGATCTTCACCTCCAATTATCCGGACGTCGCCGATCGACCCGGGGAAGAGACACTTACCGACCGCATCGGCGCGCGCTTGCGCTCGAGGCTGTACGAGATGTGCAAAGTGATTGAAATCAAAGGCAAGGACTTCCGACAAGTCATCAAACAAGCGAGCTACCGGTTCTGACTATGACCTCCCCAGCCGACAATCTGACACCACTGGTTAAAGAAGAAACTTTCTACTTGGAGCGGGTGCAGCAGGAAATCCAGAAGAGGATTGTGGGCCAGACTCACCTCCTGGACTCGTTGATGATCGCCTTGCTTACGGGAGGACATTTGCTCCTGGAAGGCGTGCCCGGCCTGGCCAAGACATTGGCGGTCAAGAGCCTTGCCGAGGCCATCGACGTCACGTTTCGACGCATCCAGTTTACGCCCGATCTGCTGCCGGCGGATTTGATTGGAACGATGATTTTCGATCAACGCAGCGGCGACTTTGTCCCGCGCCAGGGTCCCATTTTCTGCAACTTGCTCCTGGCGGACGAAGTCAACCGGGCGCCCGCCAAAGTTCAAAGCGCATTGCTCGAATGCATGCAGGAAAAGCAGGTCACGCTGGGCAAGCAGAGTTTCCAGCTGACCGAGCCCTTCATGGTTCTGGCGACGCAGAATCCGATCGAACAGGAAGGCACCTATCCGCTGCCGGAAGCTCAAATGGACCGGTTCCTGATGAAGATCGTGTTGGGATATCCGAACCGCAAAGAAGAGCGTGAGATCATGAACCGGGTCGGTGTCGACAGACGGCAGTTCCCATCTCGCTGCGGGAGAAAGTATCCCCTTAAAAAAGGTTTTGGTGCCCGAGCGGATTGTCAGAATGCGACAGATTGCATCCCAAATCTATGTCGATGAGCGCGTGAAGACCTACATTCTCGATATCGTGTTTGCCACTCGGAGTCCGGAGGAATACCACCTGGACCTCAGCCGCCTGATCCGCTTCGGCGCGTCCCCCCGCGCCAGCATCGGGATTCTGTGTGCAGCGCGCGCGCAGGCATTTTTAAAGGGCAGAGGCTTCGTGATCCCCGACGATGTCAAGAAGGTCTCAGCGGATGTCCTTCGCCACCGGATTCTGCTCACCTACGAAGCCGAAGCCGAGGGCATCCGCGCGGAAGACCTGGCGGAACGAATTCTCCAGAAGGTTCCGGCTCCCTGAGATCCGGAATGGTAGTGAGAGGAAGAATACAGAATTCCGAATACAGAATTCAGAATAAATAAGTACCATTGCACGACGTGAATCCCCACTGCCACGCAAATTCTGACTTCTGTATTCTAAATTCTGTATTCTAAATTCTGTATTCTTGCTTTTCCTCGATACTTATGGAATTCGACGAATTATTAGCACGTGCCCGGCGTCTGGAGTTAAAGAGCCGGTTTATGGTGCGCTCCCAATATGCAGGTCTCTATCGCAGCGCCTTTCGCGGCCAGGGAATGGAATTCGCCGAGGTACGGGAGTATTCGGAAGGCGATGAAGTACGCCTGATTGACTGGAATGTTTCTGCCCGCCACCAGTCGCTGTATGTGAAACGAATGGTCGAGGAGCGAGAGCGCAATGTTCTCTTGATCCTCGATCTGTCCGGGTCACTCGCATTTGGCAGCATCAAGCGGACCAAGTTCGACCTGGCCATGGAACTCGGCGCTCTGTTGGTGTTGTCCGGCTTCTACGCCCGGGATCGCGTGAGCCTGGCTTTGGTGCGTTCGGGCGTCGAGTTGTTTGTCCCGGCCGCCAAGGGTTGGAATCATGCCGCGCGCCTGATTCGAGAGCTGGTGTCCACAGAACCAGGTGGAGTAGCCCCCGGGCTGGATCCAGTTTGGAACTTCGTTAATTCGCATGGCATTCCTCGCAGCGTGACTGTATTCCTCACTGATTTTCAAGCGCCCCTCGAGGCCAGCCCCAGTTTTTCGGCAGCCTGCCGCAAACATGAAATGGTCTTCTTCCTGGTTTCGGATCCCAGAGAATGGAACCTGCCTGATGTCGGCCGCATCCGCGTGCGGCACCCTGAAACAGGCCAGAGCATGGTGATCAACAGCAGCCGGGGTGCGGCGCGCCGGGAATACGAGCACAATGCCCAGGTCAGGCGCGCTGCCATGTTGAGGCTGCTTCGCAGCCATGGTGTGGATTGGGTTGAGCTCAGCACCGGCACGAGTTACGAATCAGCCCTGCGCCGGTTTTTGGAAACCCGCGCGACGCGGCATCATCGATGAAATCCCCCCTGCCGGGGCTCTGGCCATTGCCTTCCGTGACCGGGGGCAGCGCCGCTGCACGGCTCGCCCAGGGCTACCTTCTTGGCGCCCCTCCGGGACGCCCGCTTTTGAAACAGGCTTCGCGGGCGAGCCCACTAGCGGATTGCTAAAAGGGAATGTCGTCGTCGGTGATTTCTACGTCAGCCGTGCCCGGGGAGGAGGAGAAGCCGGGTTCTGCCGATGGAGCGCTGCGCTGCATCGGCCCACTGCCGCCTGCTTCCATTCCTTCAGGACGACTCCCAAGCAACACCATCTGGTTGGCAATGATTTCCGTGATGCGCCGCTTGTTTCCGTCCTTATCATCGTACTCACGCGTACGAATCCGCCCTTCAATGTACACCTGGCGCCCCTTGGCCAGGTAGCGCTTGGCAAGATCAGCCAATTTGGTCCAGGCCACGATATTGTGCCATTCGGTGCGTTCCTGGCGGGTGCCTGCCTTATCCGTCCAGAATTCACTTGTGGCCAGGCTGAAGTTGGCTACGGCAGAACCATCGGGAGTATAGCGAATCTCAGGATCTTTGCCGAGGCGGCCAATAAGCATGACCTTATTCAAAGAACTCATACAATGTTCCTTTCCATACCTGCGAACTGGGGGAATCCCAATTCTCCACTTGTTCGGTTAATCGTCGGTCCAATCGCTTTGAGAGTTCGGAGCATACCCGGGTCGCAGATCTCCTGGTAAGAACTTGCACCGATTAGGGGAGCTTTTTCTTGACTGGGGTCTTGGCCGCCGGCTTTGAGGGATCAACCCCAAGTTTCAGCAGCTCGCTCTTGGCGAGGTTGGCTTCGGGTGCGTTCGGGTATTTTTCAACCACGGTTTTGAAATCCGCGATCGCGCCTTCCTTCTGCATAAGCGCCAACTCTGCTTTGCCGCGCTTGAAGAGTGCGCTGGCGGCCTTGCCTCCCGAGCCATAGTCGGTGAGCACCTTGCTGAACGCAGCAATAGCCTGCGCATACTTGCCGTCATTGTAGTAGGCTTCGCCGATGTTGTACTGCGCATCATCGGCTTTATCGTTGGTCGGGAAACTCTTCAGGAAGGCCATAAACCCCTGGATGGCAAAATCGAGGTTTCCCTGGATTAGGTCGTTGTAGGCTTCGCTGTAGATCTGCTCGGCAGAGGAAGACAGCTGCGCCGGATTATCCGCAACGTTTTGGAATGCGCGTTGTGCGATGGGTTTCGTTTGCACCTTCATATCCACAATCTGTTGCGCGAGGGCCGATATGCGCATATTCGCGTCATCCATCTTGCCCGCCAGGTCTTTGACTTCTTTCAACACCGACTGCACCGCAGCCATATCACCTGTAGACTGTGCCTCCAGCGAAGTTGAAATCTTCCCAAGCGCCAGGGATGTTTTCCCGACTTGATCGTTGAGTTGCACCACCAGGCTTCTGATCGCGTCGGTTCGTTCAGTAAAGCTCTTCTCGAGCTGACGCATCTGATTTTGGAGAGCCAGAACATCCGCCTGAAGGCGGACCAGTTCTTCCTTAACGCCGGCTTGGGCCGTGGACGCGACCCCCAGCAGAGTAATAATGAAAAGATAACCAATTCGTTTCATGGGTTTCTCTCCCGTGAAGGTTTGCATAAATTATTTCATAGGCATCTGCAGGCTTCAATCGGCAGGGCACGAAAAACGGCCGGAGTGGAATGCAGAGCATTACCGTCCGGCCGTTTTCAAATATGGAAATCCAAAACTCAACGCATGACAAGGTGCGCGCGCCGGTTCTGCTTCCAGACTTCTTCATCGTGGCCGGTAGCGAACGGCTTTTCTTCGCCATAGCTGATCGTGTCAATGCGCGCCGGATCTATTCCCTGGCTAACGAGAAAATCCTTGGCCGCATTGGCACGCTTGTCGCCCAAGGCAAGATTGTAGGCCTCGGATCCGCGCTCATCGCAGTGCCCCTCGATCGTGAAGCGGATGTTGGGACGATCCTTGAGGACGCGGGCGCTTTCCATCAATGCCTGGCGCGCGTCATCGCGCAGGCTATAGCTGTCGTAGTCGAAGAAGGCGTCTTTGATGTTGGCTGCGAAGAACTCGGCGTCGTTCAAGCGGCGCGCGGTACCGGGAACAACGGCTACTGCTTCCTCAGCGCTGACGGTGATGCGTGCTTCGGCGTCAGCTACACCTCCGGGCCCCGTTGCACGAGCGCGATAGGTCGTCGAGGTCGAAGGAGTCAAGGTACGGCTGCCGGCAGCTTCCACCGTGCCCACGCCACCATCGATGGTGACCTCGGTCGCATTTGTGGTGCGCCATGAGAGCGTTGATGACTGGCCTCTCATGATGGCCGCGGGCGACACACTCAGCGTGATTGTGGGACCAGGAGGAGTAGGCGGCGTTTCCACGGGCGCCAGCGGACGGGCCGCCGGTGGAGTGGTCGGGGCAACGTTCTTTCTTCCACACCCGGTTCCCGCAAAAACCAAGCTGATAAGCACGAGAGCGATGACGGCAAACGGGTACAGAGTTTTTCTCATGAAATGAGCCTCCTTCCTATTCTGAAATGGTGAACATGTCGCATGTTATTTGCGGCCAATAGTCATTCCTCAACACCGCCAACTACTATAACATACGCTTTTTGTGCGTCTGGAATAAAACGTCAAAAATCAGCACCTTGGAAGTCATACATTACTTTTTCACCGGGTATCCCCCCCAAGCTGGGCAGGTGTTGGCTCCCTGGCTGGTCACCATTCTGAGTTCCGGTTTGTTCGTGTCGGCGAGCATGATGAAAATCTGTTCGCTTCCGGTGCGATTGGATTGAAAGGCAAGGTGGCGGCCATCGGAAGCCCACGACGGGCATTCATTGCTGCCGGATTCATTCGTGAGCTGCCGGATCTGGCCGGTCGCTGCTTCTGCGATGTAAATGTCAAAGTTCTCCGCCATACGCGGCTTCCAATGGAAGGCAATCCAGCGCCCGTCAGGCGACCAGGCCGGCCAGTCGGTTTCGCCTCCCTCCTTAGGAATTCGTCTCAGATTCGCCCCATCCGCGTCACAGATATAGATCTGCTGAGGACCATCCCGGTTTGAGACAAAAGCAATCTGGCTGCCGGATGGAGAGGACCAGGTCGGGGTGGAGTTGATCGCAGAGCTATTGGTGATATTCCGTCGTTCCGTGCCATCCAACTTCGAAACATAAATATCGATATTGCCCCTTGCGTCGCGCATGGCAAATACCATGCGTTTGCCGTCCGGGGAAATTCTGGGATTCTGTGTCAACGAGTTAAAGACGGGAAATGGCAGCCGCGACCCATCCAAATACGAATACATGTTGATCTCCGGCTTCCCGGTCTTATAGCTGATAAATGTCAGCAGGGAATTGTCAGGGGACCACGAGGGGAAGAGATTCAATGATCCGTTGCGGGTGAATGCCCGAGGATCGTTTCCGTCATAATCCATCACATAGATTTCCTTGGCGGCGCCGCGCCGTGAGGTATAGGCGATCTTTGTGGAAGCAATCCCGCGCGAACCGCCCGCCGTCAGCTTGTAGACAATCTCGTCGGCCCACCGATGTGCGACGGAGCGCACCTGGTCCGGGACTCCAGTCTGAAATGCGCAGACCGAAGCTCATCACGCGCTGCTTCATGTCAAATATCTTCAGCTCGGCGGTGAGGTTGTTGCCGGTGCCCGCGATCGTCCCGGCAGTGAGAAAACTCACTTTGAAGGGAAGCGCGCTCCAGGCATCGTAATTGATATCCTCCTGCTTGCAGGATGGGCTGTGGAGGATAGAAGCTCCGGCCAGCAAGCGTAAAGACGCCGGAGAACTTCAGATCTTCCCACAAGACCTCATTGAAAGTTTTCAGGGTCGAAACCAGCGCGCCGGCCTGCTCGGATTTGAGCGGCTGCACGTCAGGAACAGCCAGAATCATCTCTTCGCCCGGCCTGGGATTGATGATGACCTGCGGAGCTTCCACCACGCCGCGAGAGGGAATTGCGCACAACAGAAGCAACGCACCAAAAAACGCATTTCGAATGCGCATCGCACTCCTTGCAAAAAGCAGGATCACTTGTCCTGAGGATAGACAAACACGGCGGTAAACTGTAAAAGCTTGCCGCGCAATTCCGGGGGCGGAGCGGTCAAAGGGTTGGAGGCCCTGATCGCGCGCTCCGCAGAAAGGTCAAGCGCATCGTTTCCAGACGATTTCTCCTTCTTGATATCGTGGATGCGTCCGTCATCGCCGACCATGAAACTATAGATAATCTCAATGCGCTGCTGCAGGCCGATGGGTTTGGTCCAGTTTCCGCCCACCCTGGCCTCCACCGTGCGCGCATACCAGGAATCACCAATTCCGCCCGAACCGGAGCCCATGGAGACTCCCACGCCCGTGCCGGTCACCGAACCGGAACCCCGCGAGCCAGAGCCGGCCGCGCCGGTCCCCTTTGCATCTGCAACTGGAATCTGAGCTGAACTGGCATTGGGTGCGCCTTTCGCAGTTTTGGTGGATTCCTCGGCAGCCTTTTTCTTGCTCTTCGGCGAGAGGGCGTCGGGCAACGGGACAGCTTTGGCGGGTTCTTCTTTTTTTGCCGCCTTTTCAGCAGGCAGGACCGGCGGCTGCGGCGTGGTGGCGGGCTTAAACAATCCGGCACCTCCGCCGGGTTCGTCGGTGACCCCGACCGTATAGCTATCGCCGGCACGCCCACCTCCCGGTCCAGTCCCCAGCTGGACGATCGGCATGCGCGGCATCAGGAAAGGGGCAATTAAAAAAAGGGCCGCCAGGAGACCATGAAGAGCGAGGGCGGCGAAAAACGGCCATCTATAGCGCTCCTCAATGAGCGGAAGATCTAACAGGGTTCCTCGCGGTAGTGTTGGACTCATGGCTTTACGGTTGCTTACCTGTCGGCACCCTGAAGGGTTTGGTTACCAGTTTGATCTCACTGAAGCCGGCGCTACGCACAATGTCAATAACCGAAACGATCGATTTCCATTGTACGTCTTTGTCGGCACGCAAATAGATCGGATCCTTGGGGCCCTTGCCTTCCTTCTGCAATCGTTTAGGGATGTCCAGCAAGTAGATCTTGTCTGATCCGTAATAAAGCTCACTCTCCCTGCTGATCGAAAGCACTACATTATCGGCTGGATTCGTGTCCGTGGCTGACTTGGTTTCCGGCAGCTGCACGTCGATCCCGGTCTGGAGAATTGGCGCCGTGACCATGAAAATGACAAGCAGGACTAGCATCACATCCACGAGCGGGGTGACGTTGATCTCGGACAGGGAAGTGGCTGTCCGGCCCTGTTGCGTCGTGAAAGCCATCAGCTAAAGCTCCTCTCCACCAGGTTGATCAGCTCGGTTGAGAAGTCGTCCATTTCAGAGGCAACATTCTTGATGCGATGCACCAGCTGGTTGTAGCCAATTACGGCAGGAATCGCGGCAAACAAGCCGGCCGCTGTCGCGATCAGGGCATCGGCAATTCCTGGCGCCACCGCCTGAATCGAGGCCGTCTTTTCGAGGCCGAGCCCGTTGAATGCGCTGATGATCCCCACGACCGTCCCCAGCAGCCCGATGAAAGGAGTCACCGACGCTGTCGTGGCCAGCCAACTCATACTCCGCTCCAACACGGAAAGTTCAGCCGCAGCGGCCCGCTGAAGAGATCGCTCGATGCCTCCAAGACTTCGTTCACTCAGTACAGGATGCCCGGATTGCTCGTCTCTTTGGCTTTGGCCGTCTGAAGCTGCGCGTTTAATTCCTGGTAAGCCGCAGTGAAGATTCCGGACAGGGGAGTTCCCCGATAATGATCACAGGCCTGGCTGACTTCGCTCAGACGTGCACTTTTGCGAAAAATCGCTACAAACCCGCGGCTCTGGCGCTCGATCCTGCGAAAAGTAAGCCACTTTCGCACCATGATTGTCCAGGAGACCAGGGAAAATAGCAGCAGAAGAATTAGAATGACATATGCGAATTCGCGGGTCGGAATGGCCAGACCCATGAAACCGCCGGGCTCGGCAGCGACCGCTTGAAATGCCATAATCCAAGTGAAGTGCAAGGTGGTCCTTACCTCCTCGTAAAGGCTCCGTTGACGTAACTATAAAACCCACAAATACCATTATTTACAGGCCAAGTCAAACACTCTTCCTTTGCTCTTTTCCCCATTGAATTCACATGATCTGCAGTACCCGTTCGCAAGTTTGCGGGACACCGGTCTTCCAGCCTTGTGCATGCATGCTTCACCTCTTAAGACGCATGAGCCTGGGGTAATTGTCTATCGTATTTGTGAATCACCCTCCGATGTGCCTGAATGAAACAGGACAACAATGTGTGCGCCGCACGCCGCCCGGCCCTGAAATCCCGAGATCCCCCAATCCCGAGCCCCGTGCGGCGGCCGCTGCCTACGTGCCATCTCGCTGTCAGACGAGGCCCCGCAGATCTCCGAACCGCAGGGTACATGTGTTAGACTAGGCCAGAACAATGTCTCCGAAAATACTGCACAATTCCTGGAGGCGATGACATGCTCCGGTTCTTGAGGATACGCGATTTCGCATTGATCCGGAACCTCGAAATGGAGTTCGAGGACGGACTGACCGTGCTGACGGGAGAAACCGGTTCAGGCAAATCCATCATTGTGGATGCATTCGGCCTCCTGGTCGGCGCCCGATCGTCTCAGGACATGGTGCGAACGAATTGCGAAGCCGCCATTCTCGAGGGCATGTTTTCGGTGGACAAGTCATTTGTCCATGAGCAACTGGCGGCAGCGGGAATCAATGCCGATGATGATTCCATACTGATCCGCCGTGAGATTTCGACCAGTGGCCGGGGGCGCGTTTTTATCAATAACAGCCTGGCTACGTTATCGTTGTTGAAGTCGATCGGGGGCCTCCTCGCGGACATTCACGGACAGCAGGACCACCAGGCATTACTCGATCTTTCCTCCCACTTGATATGGCTCGATCGGTTCGGGGGCAACGAAGCGGCCGTGAACAAGCTGCGGGGCCTCCATGCGCAAATGCGTGCAACCTCACAACGGCTCGATGCGCTGGCAATGGACGAGCAGGAACGGCAGAGGCTTCTCGACATCCTGCGCTTCCAGGTCGACGAAATCCACCGCGCTAACATCCGCCCCGGGGAAAAGGAAGAGTTGGAGAACGAGAAGTCGGTGCTCACCAACCGCGAAAAGGTCTTTGCTTTGTCCAACGAGGCGTATGCGCTGCTTCATGAAAGCGAGCATGCCATCACCGGGCAACTGGACCGCTTGACCCATATATTGCGGCAGCTCGCTGAGTTCGACTCGACATGGTCCAGCCACCTGGACGCCGTGCGTGAGAGCGTGTACCAGCTGGAAGATTTGACCTACGTTGCCCGCGATTACACAGAAAGTATCGACTTCAGCCCCGATCGCCTCGACCAGGTCGAACGGCGGCTCTCTGACTTAGACCGTCTTACAGGAAAATACGGCCGGTCCATGGAAGAGGTGCTGGCCTTTGCCGACCAGTGCGAGCAGAGGCTGGAGGAACTCGTATCCTCGACCGATATCTCGGAGCGGCTCAGCCAGGAGCTTGAAGCCCATCTGAAGGGATACCTCGAAGTTGGCGGAAGGTCTTTCCTCCAAAAGACGCAAAGATGCGGCGCAACTCGAACGCGGGATCCACAAGGAGTTTAGCCTGCTGGCAATGGAACGAATGGACCTCAGCGTCAGGTTCCGTCCCAACGAGGTGACAGGATCAAGCCCTCCGGCACGCATACCTGCTCACTGTGGACCTCAGGGCATGGATCAGGTAGAGTTTCTTGTGGCTCCCAATGTGGGGGAGGAAATAAGGCCCCTCGCGAAGATTGCTTCCGGGGGCGAGCTGTCGCGCATCATGTTATCGATCAAAGCGCTTTGCGGAGGGGGGGACACAGGGAAGACATTGGTATTCGACGAAATCGATGCCGGTATCGGGGGGCGGGTTGCCGAAGTGGTCGGAAAGCGCCTGCGCGATGTCGCCGCTCATAATCAGGTTTTGTGCGTGACCCATCTGCCGCAGATCGCTGCCCACGCCCGGAATCACTACAACGTGCGCAAGGATATCGTAGGAGCTCGTACGGAGACCTTCATCGGGCAATTGGACGAGCTCGGCACGCGTCGAGGAGCTGGCGCGCATGATGGGAGGCGAAGTCATCACCGAAACCACACGCCGCCACGCAAGAGAAATGCTTGATCAGGCGGGCAAGGGCAGCAAGAGGGAACCCAAAGCACAGGTATGACCAGAAAGTTTTTTATTGAGACATTCGGATGCCAGATGAACGAGTTGGATTCCGAGAAAATCGCAGGGAATCTCCAGCACAATGGCATGGAACCGGTCGGCGAGGCGTCCGGCGCCGATGTCATCATCCTGAACACTTGCAGCGTGCGCGAGAAGGCTGTGCAAAAGGTCTACGCTCGGCTGGGCGAGATTAAACGACTGAAAAGCGAGCGGCAGGACCTCGTTGTCGGCGTCGTCGGGTGCATGGCACAGCTGGAAGGCGAAAAGGTACTGAAGAAGGTGCCCTTCGTCAATTTACTCGCCGGCCCGCAGAAAGGGCATGTCATCGGCGATTTGGTCGAGCGCGCTCGCGCCGGCCATGAGCCGGCCATCGACTTGCGCATGGACGACGATCCGGAGCCGCTCGAAAACACATACGTTCTGCGCGAAAGCCGCTGGCGCGCCGGCGTAACCATCAGCGAAGGATGCGACCGGAACTGCAGCTTTTGCGTGGTTCCTTTGACCAGAGGCAGGCAGCGGGACCGGGAGAGTGCCAACATTATCCGCGAGGTGGAAGCTCTCGTAGCCGACGGCTACCTCGAGGTTGTGCTGCTCGGCCAGACCGTAAATGCTTACTCGCGATCCCTCTCCCGACGGTCTTAGCTTCGCCGCGTTACTGCGGCGTCTGGCCGGAATCGCGGGCCTGCGGCGCATCCGCTTTACCTCGCCGCATCCGAATGATTTCAGCGACGAATTGATCGACACCATCGCATGCTATCCGCAGGTCTGCAACCAGGTCCATCTTCCGGTGCAATCAGGCTCGACGAAAATACTGCGCTCCATGCGCCGCGGCTATACCAGGGCGAGCTACCTTTCCACCGTGGACAGAATTCGCCGCGCACCCCGGCCGATCGCTGTTTCCACCGACATCATCGTGGGATTTCCGGGCGAGACGGACGTGGACTTTCAGGATACTCTTAGCCTGCTCGATGAGGTACAATACGACAGTGTATTCTCCTTTAAATACTCCCCCCGGCCTAAAACGTATGCATTGGAGTTGTGCGACGAGTTGGACGCCGAGGGAAAAGGAGCGAGACTGAAGCTGCTTCAGGACCAACAAAAGCTGATTCAGTTCAATAAGAATTCCGCTTACCAGGGACAGACATTCGAGGTCCTGGTCGATGGCAAGGCGCGCAGCAATTTCGCCCTCACCGGGCGCATGAGCAACAACAAGATCGTGAACTTCGACGGCCCGGATTCACTCCTCGGCCACTTCGTGAATGTGGAAATATCCGGTTTCAGCGCCAACAGCTTAAAGGGTGTCTGGGTTCAGCTACAACGGAGGAATCATGAAGGAGATTGAGTTTAAGATCAAAGGCTTGATGATGGATCCGTTGACAAACTCTCCTATTGTTGTGTTGCAGGACACCACAAGCGAGACGCTGCTGCCAATCTGGGTAGGAATCTTTGAAGCGAATGCGATCGCCCTGCAAATCGAGAAGGTAGACACGCCCCGACCCATGACGCATGATCTTATTAAAGCGATGCTCAACCATCTGGATGCCCGCGTGACCAAGATTGTGGTCACCGAGCTTCGCGATAACACTTTTTATGCCCTCATCTTTCTAGATGTAGCAGGCAAGCTGATCACCGTGGATTCACGCCCGTCCGATGCCATCGCGCTGGCTATTCGAACCGACTCGCCAATTTTCGTCACGGATGACGTCATTACGAAGTCCGCCAGCACCGCCGCGACCACTTTATCGGCCGACCGCAGCACTCCCGAAGAAATCCGCCAGTGGCTCGAAAACCTCAACCCGGATGACCTGGGGAAGTACAAGATGTAAAGTTTTGCTCCTTGCCAATAAAATCTCATTCCGATGCTGCCGCCAGAAATACAGAATAGATTTTTTCATCCATGCCAAAAGTTTTGGTGAACTCAGTTCTGCAGGCATTCGCTTATAAGGCCTGTTATTTCTATAACTTTCGAGGGGAGGTGAATGCCGGGGAAGTGCTCCCGTCCTCCGTGGATTTGCCAAATCGCCACCCTAGAGCCTACATTTGCGAGTTTACATAATATATCTTATCAGAAGTTATAACGGTGATAACTTCTGGCGAACCTACACCGCAAAAGTGCAACAACTTCGATACGATCCTTCCCTGCGGATATCTGGTTTGGACGATGAAGGCCATCCCCTCGGTTGGCAAAAGCCGGTAACGCGCAAATTCAAGCTGCAAAAGAGTTTTGCCTGCGCCGTTCTTTACTGGCAGCGCCGCCTATGCTAGTCTCTCTCGCGATGCGCAAGATCGACAAGCTTGTCCTCATTTCGATCATCCCTCCATTTCTGATTTCTCTCACCGTTCTGACCTTCATCGTATTCATGAACGAACTCGGAAATCTGTCCGAACTGCTTATCACTCATAATGCCTCGCCCCTGGCCATTCTGTATATTGCGGGAACCATCGCACCAGAGTCCTGATATTTTCCTTGCCGCTGTCATTTCTAATCGGGAGCCTGATAGGTTTGAGCGGGCTCTCTGGTGAATCTCAGATCACTGCCTTGCGGGCTTGCGGGATCCCCTTGCGCAGGTTGTTGCGGCCGGTACTGGCATTAGGCGTGCTCGTCGGGTTAACCACGGCCCTGATGTCGGTGGTGATTCTGCCTAAGAGCAACGATGTTCTGAGCGATCTGAAAGATTTGATTGGCGTGAGGCAGGCCACGTCGCAAATCATGCCACGCGTATTTAATGAGGAGTTTTCCAAGGTTGTCTTTTATCTCGACGATCTCTCCAGCGATCGGCAGCATTGGAGGCGCGTTTTTCTTGCGGATAATTCCGACCCTAATGCACCCAAGGTCGTTTTGGCGCGCGAAGGAACCTGGGTGACTGACCCTTCAGGATCCCGCCTGCAGTTACACCTGCAAAATGGCACGATATATGAAGTTAACCCACTGGAACCCGCCAAGGATAATACCAGTGTCTTCGCGGCCACGGATATCCCAATTCAAGTGAAGGATGAAGCCGGCGCTGCAACTCTAAAAGAGGAGAAGGAAAAGCCGATTGTGCAATCCACCCGCCAGCTTTGGTTCGGATCTGCGGGAGCCAATTCGGTGCAGCGTCGTGACGAGTTGATCGAACTTCATAAGCGCTTGTCACTTCCCTGCTCGATCTTTGGTTTTGCCTTCATCAGCGTGGCGTTGGGGGCCTTCTCGCGCCGTACCGGGCGGACGTCAGGCTCCGTGCTCAGCATGGTTCTGGCACTTCTCTACTATGTTCTGTTTTCCAATGGCATGCACTTGTCGCGAGCGAATACCGTCCCGGTTTGGCTGGGAATGTGGGGTGCCGATATTATCCTCCTCGGGATTGGGATGTTTCTGTTGATCAATGCGGAGCAGGACATACGGTTGACGCAGTTGAGCGGCGCGATTCCCTGGCAGCCCCGCCTGCAGGCTCTGTCAGGAAGATTTCATCTCGGATCCATCCGGCAGGTATTCCGAGGTATGGATGATCTGGCATTTTCTACAACCGGCAGGATCGCCCGTTCCCGCTTCCCGAAGATTCTCGATTCCTACATCAGCCGGGGATTTCTGGTCTATTTTCTCTGGTCGCTCCTGGTCTGCTATTCCCTCTTCGTGGTGCTGACGCTTTTTGATCTTCTCGATCAGATTATCCGCAACAAGGCAGACCTTTTCCTGATCATCCGCTATTTCATCTTTTTGACACCGCATGTCCTTATGCTCTGTGTTCCCATGGCGCTGCTTCTGGCAATTCTGATCCTGTTTGGCATCCTGGAAAAAGGTTCGGAAGTAACCGCGATGAAGGCGGGCGGTTGGAGTCTGTACCGGATCGCACTGCCGGTGTTGCTGATCTCGAGCCTGATCTGCAGTGCCATTTATTTCATGCAGGACTATGTCCTGCCGTATGCCAATATCCGCCAGGACGCTCTGCGGAATGAGATCAAAGGCAGGCCGCCTCAAACATTTACCAGCAAAGCGCGCAAATGGATCTTCGGCCAATCCGATCGCATATACAACTACGACTATTACAATCCCGACAAAGATGTCTTCATCGGCATCAAAATTTATGAAGTCGACCTGCAGCAATCCAGGATCACGCGCCGCATCTCTGCACGGCAGGCAACTATCTTATGGCCGGGACGATGGGTGCTGGAAGACGGTTGGGTGCGTGATTTCGAAAGAGATCGTGGCAACTTCCGCCAGATCAAAACGGAGAATTTCGCCTTTCCTGAACCCCCTGCTTACTTCAAGAAGGAGATTTTTGAACCGAAAGAATCTTCCAAGATGACCTATCTTGAGTTAAAGGATTACATTGACTATCTAAAGCAATCAGGCTACAACGCTACAGAATTACAGGTTCAGCTCCACATGAAAATCTCATTCCCGCTGAGCTGTTTTGTCATGGCGTTGATCGGCGTACCCTTTTCATTTTCCATGGGGAAACGAGGAGCTTTCTTCGGCATCACGGCGAGTATCGCAATCGCCATAGCCTACTGGGGAATGTTCAGAATCTTCGAACAAATGGGTGCCTATGGCCTGCTTTCGCCGGTCATCGCATCCTGGGCTCCCAATATCCTATTTGGTGCCGCCGGCCTCGCCCTTCTCTTGACGATCAAGACCTGAACCGGGGATGTTGTCAGAATTAATCAAGCCCGCGGATGAAACTTCTCGTAAATCTGTCGCAGGCGTTCCTGGGTTACGTGGGTGTAGATTTGAGTCGTCGAAATATCCGCGTGCCCCAGCATGACTTGCACGGATCTCAGATCCGCACCGTTCTCCAGCAGGTGAGTGGCAAAAGAGTGCCTCAGCATGTGAGGCGTGAGCGGTTTTCGGATACCCGCTTCCCTGCCGTAGGCGCGCAGCGTTTTCCAAAAACTCTGGCGAGTCATGCAGGGACCCCGCTGCGTGACGAACAGGAAGTTGCTTTGCCGTCGTTTCAAAAGCAGCGGCCGCCCAGTCCGCAGATATTCCTGCACCCGTTTCACCGCCTCGGCGCCAACAGGCACAATCCGTTCTTTGCTCCCCTTACCCATGCAGGAAAGTACGCCAAGTTCCATATCTATCTGGGCAACCTTCAAGCCGACCAGTTCGCTCACGCGCAACCCGGAGGCATACAAAACCTCGAGCATTGCCCGGTCGCGAACTCCTCTCGCAATCGCCATGTCCGGCTTCTGCAGCAAGCGTTCGATCTCTTCCTTGGTTAGAAAGTGCGGAAGGGGTTTAAGAGAACGTGGAGACTCCATGTGCTCGGTCGGATCCGCGGCGATGACCTTATCGCCCACCAGGAATCGGTAGAACCCTCGGGCCGCAATCAGGGCGCGTGCCACCGACCGCGGTGACAGGCCGCGGCGCCGCAACGCCATGCTCCACTGTAAGATATCGTCCCGCGTGAGGCTGGTGAGTTGCAGCCCGGCTTCGTCTGCAAACGCAGCCAGTTTCTTGAGATCCTGCATATAGGCGCTGACGGAATTAGGGGACAGTCGTTTCTCTACTCTTAAATAGACCTCGTACTCCCCCAGCCAATTGCGGTTCATAGCAGCTTCCCTACCAGGCGCACCAGAATGCCCGAGAGTTCTCGTTCTTCCTCGACCTTGAACAACCGCAGCAGGGGCAACAAGGCGGCCATGCCTGCGGCGATCGCGATGCCCAGATGGACGGACAACCCCAAAGTTCCACGGATATGCCAAAGGTATTGCGCGGCGTAATAAGCCAGTAACGCTATCAAGCCCATGAGAAAGGAGGCGGCGGTAATACGAAGGTAAACCTCAAGTCTTTCATTCCCCAATGCGTCGCCGTTCGTTTTGCATAACTTCGGGCCAGCAGCAAAAAATTCAACCAGGAGGCCACGGCAGTAGCCAGCGCCAGTCCGAGAAACCCCAGGGGCAGAATCAGCAAAAAATTAATCACGATTTTAACAGCCACCGTGGCGATGCTGAATCGGACGGGTGTCTTCGTATCGTTCATGGCATAAAAAGTGGGCACAAGAATTTTTACCCCGGAGTAGGCAAACAGTGCCAGGGCGTATAGGAAAAGGACCTGGCTGGTCCTTAGCGTTGCTTGCGCGGTAAAGGCGCCGTGCTGATAGATCAACTCGATCACCTCCCGGCGGAACAGGATCAGCCCCACCGTCGCAGGAAAGGTCAGGCAGGCGGCCAGCCGCAGGCTTGTTGTGACGGTATTCCTGAGGCCTTCCATGTTGTTTTTGGCCGCGTAAAGGGAAACCGTGGCCAGCGTCGTGGTTGCGATCGCAACTCCGAACAGGCCAATGGGGAGTTGCATGAGCCGGAAAGCATAATTGAGATAGGAAACCGGGCCGTTGCCGTAGCTGCCTGCGAGTTGGGTGTCCACGGCAATGTTGATTTGCGTGGCCGACAGCCCAACAACGGCCGGCAGCATCAGTTTCCCGATCTGCCGGACCCCGGGATCTTTGAAATCCAAGATGAAACGATAGCGGAATCCGCTCTTATAGGCTGCCGGCACCTGGATGAACAGCTGGCTCGCTCCGCCGATCAGCGCGCCTATGGCCATGGACACCATCGGAGCCAGGCCAAATCTTGGCATGAAAGGAGACAGGTAAATGCCGGCCAGAATCGCGCACACATTAAATGCAGAGGGGGCCATGGCCGGGATGAAAAACCTGCCGCCCGCATTCAACATTCCCATGACCGCAGATGCGAGCGCCACGAACAGCAGAAAAGGAGACATGATGCGCGTCATCTGGACCGTGAGCTCGAATTTTCCCGGAATGGAGGCAAATGGAGCCGCAAGAAAATAGACAAACCAGGAGGCGCCAAAGTAAAAAAGCAACGTAACGACCGACAGAATTACTGCCAACGCATTGATGACCCGGTTCGCGAGCAACCACGCCTCTGCCTCTCCTTTGTCCGACATATAGCGGATAAAAGTCGGCACAAAAGCGGAGCTCAAAGCTCCCTCGGCAAACAGGTCGCGCAGGAGATTGGGTACTCGAAAAGCCGCGTTAAAGGCGTCCGTGTAATAACCGGCACCAAAATACGTGGACATCACCATCTCGCGCCCCATGGCCAGCACGCGGCTGATCATTGTGGCTACGCTGATGGATCCGGCGGCACTCGCGAGGCTTTTTTTTCGTGATGGAAGTGGCGGCACCGGTTTGCTGTGACTCTGTACGTTTTGAGTGAGAGTGGGCATCCGTTCTGAGTCTATTCCTTGACCCCCTGGAACAGCTATACTACCATAGGCTTGTAGAGCGGCAATACATTGATTTGAATGACTTTCCTTGGAACAGGCAGGGGTGCCTGCGGATCTGTCCCGCAGTCGCGTTATCTCTGGCCTGCTCCGGGCTAATACGGAATCTTATGAAACTCTCAGAGATCGCCCGGGCGCTGGACTGTCGGCTGGAATCTCCCTGCGACCCGGAAATCGTAGGAATTGCCGGCATTGAGGAAGCGGGCCCAGGGCAGCTTACCTTTGTCTCCAATCGAAAGTATATCAAGCACATCCGCGCTACCAAGGCATCAGCCATTATCCTGGGGCTCGATTTGCCGGCCGTGTCAATTCCTAGCTTGCGAACCGCGAATCCTTACCTTGCCTTTGCCCGCGCACTCGAACTCTTCCATGAGCCGATCAAGCCTGAGCCCGGCATCCATCCTTCCGCAGTCATCGCCGCAGATTCGTTGATCGGCCCGGAAGCAAGCATCGGCGCGTATGTCGTGATCGCCGGTGGCTGCAGAATTGGCGCACGCGCCACGCTGTACCCCCACGTCGCACTCTACCCGTACGTATCGATCGGGGACGATGTGATTCTGCATTCAGGCGTTGTTGTGCGCGAATCATGTGAGATCAGACACCGGGTAATCGTTCAGAATGGCAGTATCATCGGCAGTGATGGGTTCGGCTTCGCCCCTGTGGAAGATGGCACATATCATAAGATTCGCCAGACGGGGCATGTCATCGTCGAGGATGATGTCGAAATTGGTGCCAACACGACCATTGACCGGGCAGCCGTCGGTGCCACCAGGATCTGCAGGGGAGCAAAGCTGGATAACCTGGTCCAGATCGGTCACGGCTCGCAAGTCGGGGAAAACTGTGTGCTGGCTGCCCAAGTGGGGGTAGCGGGTTCGACCAAGTTGGGCCGCAATGTCCAAGCCGGGGGGCAGGCCGGTTTTGCCGGGCACCAGGTAGTCGGAGACGGCGTGATCCTGACGGCGCAAAGCGCTGTCCACGGGGAAATCGAAGCCGGAAAGGTACTTTCGGGTTCTCCCGCGTTCGATAACAGCGTCTGGCGGCGCAGCGTTACCCTACTTCCGAAGCTGCCGGAATTGCAGCGTCAGGTGCGTGCCCTGGAAAAGGAACTCGAGGCGCTGAAACAACAGATAAAAGAGAAGGATGGCCGATAAAGTACTGCAGAAAAACTGCTCTCTGCCGATGAGATTGGCAGGCTATTCGAGAAGCTGACTCTGAGGCTGCGGCCGTGAAATCCTGGCACACAGGGCACCACGGCCTCAGCCCGCGAGACTCCCAGCCATTTCTACTTTGCCCTCCATCGTTACCAATCCGATTCGTACCAAAGCGTTACCCTACGCGGATCTCAACCGCAGATGCACGCGTCTGCCGGCATTCCCGGACTTGTCGTCAGTTGCAGCGTCTGAATCGTAGATCCATTGAAAAGGTTGTCTTGACTTTAGGCATGCATTTCCAGTATTCGATACAGTTTGTTTTCGTACTGATGGTTACTTTATTCATGTTGTTTGAGCTTTAGGGCAAAGAGCCTCACTCTGATTCAGGAGACCCTGCAATGACTCATCAATACGTTTTCAGTTTTGCTGATGGAAAGGCCGACGGCCGCGGCGACATGAAAGACCTGCTGGGCGGAAAAGGCGCAGGCCTGGCTGAAATGACCAATGCCGGACTGCCGGTGCCCCCCGGGTTCACTGTTACAACTGAGGCCTGCACTGCCTATCTCGCGTCGGGCGAAAGATTTCCCGAGGAAATGTGGGATCAGGTTCTGGCAGCTATGGCAAATGTCGAAGCTGCTACGGGGAAGAAATTCGGCGACCCGGCCAATCCCTTGCTGGTTTCGGTGCGGTCGGGGGCAAAATTCTCGATGCCCGGCATGATGGATACAGTGCTCAATCTCGGCCTTAACGAAAAGACTCGCGAGGGCATGGCTCGATTGACTTCGAACGAACGTTTTGCCTTTGACGCCTACCGGCGCTTCATCCAGATGTTCGGCAAAATTGTGCTCGGCATCAATGGCGAGCTGTTTGAAGAAGCGCTGGCGAAGGCCAAACGAAAGGTCCGCGCCAAAATGGATACCGATCTAACAGCTCCCGATCTCAAAGCCGTGTGCGAGGAGTTCAAAAAGATCATCCGCCAGGCATCAGGATCGGATTTTCCTACCGATCCGTATCTCCAGCTTGAAGCAGCCATCAAGGCGGTCTTTCGTTCCTGGAACGGCGATCGCGCCAAGGCATATCGCCATCGTGAACGCATCCCCGACAATCTGGGCACGGCCGTCAACATTGTCACGATGGTTTTCGGCAACATGGGGAACGATTCCGGCACGGGCGTGGCCTTCACTCGCAATCCGGCGACCGGCGCCAAGGAGCTTTTCGGCGATTACCTCACCAACGCCCAGGGCGAAGATGTCGTCGCCGGCATTCGCACTCCCAAACATATCCGCGAATTGAAACAAGAAATGCCTGAGATCTACGCTCAGTTCGAGGCGGTTGCAGAAAAACTCGAGCGCCATTACCGCGATATTCAGGATCTGGAGTTCACGGTTGAGCGTGGCAAACTGTGGATGCTGCAAACCAGAAACGGCAAGCGAACCGGACCGGCTGCGGTCAAGATTGCCGTGGACATGGTACGCGAGGGTTTGATTGATGAAAAAACCGCTGTGTTGCGAGTACCGCCTGGCGGATCTCGACCAGCTGCTTCATAAAATGATCGATCCGGTGGCGAAACTGCAGGTTCTCACAACCGGTATTAACGCCAGCCCGGGCGCCGCGTCTGGGAAGGTAGTCTTTACTCCGACGGAAGCCGAGGCGATGGCGGAGAAAAAGGAGAAGGTCATCCTGGTTCGCAGCGAAACTTCCCCTGAGGATGTGCGCGGCATGGATGCAGCGCAAGGGATCTTGACTTCGACGGGGGGGCCGACAAGCCATGCAGCAGTGGTTGCGCGCGGCTGGGGCAAGCCCTGCATCGTGGGAGCGGGTGCCGTAAAAATCGATTATGCGAAGAATGAGTTCACCGTGGACGGTGTGCGCGTACGCCGCGGCGACTGGATAACCGTAGATGGCACCACGGGGCGCGTAATTCTCGGCCAGGCGCCGGTAGTCGATCCGGAACTGGGCAATGACTTCAGACAATTGATGGAGTGGGCGGACAAATACCGAAGGCTTGGCGTGCGCACCAATGCCGATACGCCTGCTGACGCCAAGGTGGCCCGCGGCTTCGGGGCCGAAGGTATCGGTTTGTGCCGCACCGAGCATATGTTCTTCGAGGGAAACCGGATCGATTACATGCGCCAGATGATTCTCGGCTCGCTGGATTACAAGCGAATCGAAAAGGCGCTCGCCGGCATCGCGGAAGAGCTCAAGCGCGGGATTTCGGCCAAGAGGCGCAAGGAGATTTTGCAGACCCGCAGTGAACTGAAGAAACAGCTTGCAGAACCGAAGAAGCTTTACAAGGGTGGACTTGATCAGCTCCTGAAGCTTCAGCGCAAAGATTTCGAAGGCATCTTTACCGCGATGAACGGCTACCCGGTCACGATTCGCACTCTTGACCCGCCGCTTCATGAATTTCTGCCTCATACCGAGGCAGATACCCGCAAGCTTGCGCGCAAGCTCAAAGTGCGCCCACAGTACCTGTGGGAACGCGTTGAGTCCTTGCATGAAGCCAACCCGATGCTCGGGCATCGCGGTTGCCGCCTGGGAATCGTCTTTCCGGAAATTACGGAGATGCAGGCCCGCGCGATTTTTGAGGCTGCGGTGAACGTCCAGAAGCGTGGAATCAAGGTTCTGCCTGAAATCATGATACCGCTGGTTGCCGACCAGACGGAGCTGAAGATGCAGGCCGACGTCGTCCGCAGGGTGGCCGGCGAAGTGTTCGCGAAGACCAAGCAGAGTGTCAATTTCCTCGTCGGAACCATGATCGAATTGCCGCGCGCGGCGCTCACGGCCGACAAGGTGGCCGAGGTGGCTGAGTTCTTCTCCTTCGGCACCAACGACCTGACGCAGACGACCTTCGGCTTATCGCGCGACGATTCGGGCAAATTTCTGCCGTTCTACATCGAAAACCGTATCTTCAAATATGATCCATTCCAGGTGCTCGATCGCGAAGGGGTTGGCCTGCTGGTGAGAATGGGTACGGAAAAAGGCCGCAGCACCCGCGGCAATTTGAAGGTAGGTATCTGCGGTGAGCATGGCGGCGAGCCTTCTTCCGTCATGTTCTGTCACGAAGTGGGCTTGAACTACGTTTCCTGCTCCCCCTACCGCGTGCCGATCGCCCGCCTGGCAGCCGCCCATGCCGCACTCGGCTCGGAAGGTGGAGTCTCGCGTACCGCTTAAATAAGGATTCAGGCCTATGAGGGCCCCGGAGGGGCCGAAAGAAAGTAGCCCCGGGCAAGCGCAGCGCAGCCCGGGGTCAGCTAAATAACGCCTGCGAGCCCTGGAGGGGCGAAAGACAAAATCAGGTGTCCGTTCGCCACCGCCACCATTCCATCGCCCCTGCCGGGGCTCGATCTTTTTTCATATTTCCTACCCCGGGCGGCGCTGCGCTTACCCGGGGCTATTACCTATGGCCCCTCCGGGGCCGTGCGCTAAGTACTTTTTTCTTAGTCGTAATATTCCAGCCCCAAATGCGTGATCATTTCCTCGCCGCGCAAATAGCGCAGCGTGTTCTTCAGCTTCATGAGCTGAATAAATAGGTCATGCTCCGGGTAAAGCTCCGGGGCGCACATCGGACTCTTGAAGTAAAAGGAAAGCCATTCCTGTATTCCCTTCATGCCGCATCGATGCGCCAGATCCATAAACAGGACCAAGTCGAGGACGATAGGCGCGGCGAGGATTGAATCGCGGCACAGGAAGTCGACCTTGATCTGCATGGGGTAGCCCAGCCAGCCAAAAATATCGATGTTGTCCCAGCCCTCTTTGTTGTCTCCGCGCGGTGGATAGTAATTGATGCGTACGCAATGTGTGAAGTGGGAATAGAGGTCAGGGTATACTTCGGGCTGCAGGATCTGGGACAAAACGGAAAGCTTGCTCTCTTCCTTGGTCTTGAATGACTCCGGATCGTCGAGCACTTCGCCATCGCGGTTGCCCAGGATGTTGGTGGAGAACCAGCCATTCAGGCCCAGCAGCCGGGATTTCAGACCGGGTGCCAGGATCGTTTTCATCAGCGTTTGGCCGGTCTTGAAGTCTTTGCCGCAGATCGGCACACCATGCTCGTAGGCCAGCTGATTCAACGCGGGAATATCGGCGCTCAGGTTGGGTGCGCCATTGGCATAGGGAATGCCGGACTTGATAGCGGCGTAGGCGTAAATCATGCTGGGTGCGATCGAGATATCGTTCTTGACCAGCCCCTTTTCAAAGCTCGCGATGGTCTGGTGCACGGGCTTTTTCTTCAGGAAGATCTCGGTGCTGCCGCACCACACCATGACGATGCGGTCCAGCTTGTTCTTCTTCTTAAAGTTGGCGATGTCATCCTGGACCATTTCGGCCAATTCCATCTTGTTGGCGGCCTTTTTGACGTTCGGTCCATGCAGGCGCTTGACGTAGTAGCTGTCGAATGCGGCAGGCCAGGGCCGGATCTTCTGAAGGGCCGGTTTGACGGAATCCAGCAGGCTCTTTTCGAGAACGCCGGCATTGATGCCGGCAGCGTAAACGTCTTCCGTGAAGATGTCCCAGCCGCCGAATACCAGATCCTTTAATGACGCGAGGGGGACAAAGTCTTTGATGGCCGGAACCCGCCGTTCTGTGCGCTTGCCCAGGCGGATGGTTCCCATCTGGGTAAGAGATCCTATCGGCTTGGCCAGTCCTTTTTTGATGGCCTCTACGCCGGCGATAAAGGTGGAACTCACGGCACCCATTCCGGGCAATACAACGCCCAGCTTGCCACGCGCGGGCTCGATCTTGATTCCCTTTGAGATCATTTTCGTGTTCCTCTGCAGGGACCACGCTTATGAATGCGCAATCCAGGTTTCTGAAATGGTTTAACCAGCACGTTCAATGACAATCTGAGATATGTCGGCCACACTGAGAAACAGGCGGGCCAACTGTCCGAGGAGTGCGAGCCGGTTCGCGCGCACGGCCGGATCTTCCGCCATGACCAACACCTCAGTAAAGAAGGAGTCAACGACGCCGCGCAGTGACGCCATGCGGCGTAACGCAGCGCCATACCCATGGCTTACACCGGCCGCCGTGACTTCCGGTTTGATGCGGAGGTAGCTCTGCCACAATGCGATTTCGGCCGCATCGCTCATGCGCGCCGGATCCGGGACATCCTCCGCGGATCCCGATTGTGCCAGGATGTTCATGACCCTCTTGAAACTCGAGGCCAGAGCGAGAAAGTCGGGCTCCTGGCGCATTTCCTGCAACGCCCTCACCCGTTCCGCGGCATCGACAGGATTATCGCAACCGATGGCCAGGGCAGCGTTAATGCAATCGTAGGTGTATCCCATCTCCTCAAACAAGAAACGTAGACGCCCTTCGAAAAACTTCCTTAACTCGATGGCAGTCCCGCCGGGCACCGCTCCTAATGTGCCCAGACTGGCGTCGATAAGTTGCTCGAGCGACGCGCTTATGCGGTGGTCCAGCATGATCTTCAGGATGGCATTTCCCTGCCTGCGCACGGCAAACGGATCCTTGGAGCCCGTCGGAATCAGGCCGACGGCAATGCAGCCGCATACGGTGTCGAGCCGATCCGCAAGGGAGATCACTGCGCCACTCAAATTGGATGGAGATGCCGAGGTGGAGCCTTTGGGCATGTACTGCTCATAAATCCCACGCCAGATCTGCTCAGGATAGCCTTCGGCGCGCGCGTACAGCCCGCCGACTACCCCTTGAAGGTCCGTAAATTCCTTGACCATCTCAGTCACAAGATCGCATTTGAGAAGATGGGCGGCGACCTCCAAATCCGGCAGTCCCTGCGTACAACCGGCTGCGGCAGCCACTTTGGGAAGCAGCATCAATACCCGCCGGGTCTTGTCGTGATACGTGCCCAGCTTTTGCTGAAACGTCACATTTCTGAGCGATTCTTCGCGATCTGCCAGTCTCGTCTTGCGATCCGTGTTCCAGAAAAACTCCGCGTCGGCGAAGCGAGCGCGCAAGACTCTCTCATGTCCTTCGCGGATCTTCCCCTTCGGGTCGGCGCCCAGATTGATCACGGCCAGGAAAACAGGCAACAGATGTCCAGCCGAATTTACCACCGAGAAATATTTCTGATGCGCCTTCATTACCGTGACGAGGATCTCCTCGGGAAGATCGAGAAACCGTCGATCAAAGGCGCCACGGATAACGGAGGGATTTTCATTCAGGTTGATGACCGTTGCAAGCAGATCATCATCCGCCAGGAGGCGTCCATCCGCAGCGGTAGCGGCTTGCTCCAGGTCAGCCCGGATTTTGGCGCCGCGTTCCGCAGGGTCCAAAATGACGCCGTTTTCCAGCAGGGCGTGTTTCAGACCGGCAACGTCAGTCACCTCAATTCTGGATTTTCCGATAAACCGATGACCGGAAGTGAACCGGGATGAGACAACATCGGCCAGCGAAAACTTGACTACTTTCCCGGCATATAGCGCTACGATCCACCTCAGCGGCCGCGAGAAGCGAAATTTGTCCGGGCTCCAGTACATGGTCTTCGGGAACTCGATCTTCGCAATCGCCGCCGGGATCAGTCGCGCCAGGACCTTGGAAGTCTTTTCGCCCTTTTCCTTGCGAATCGCGGAAAGATATTCGCCTTTGGGCGTTTGAACGATCTTTGCCTTGGCGAGCGAAACGCGATTTTTCTCCGCAAAGGCCAGGGCTGCCCGGGTTGCCTTGCCGTCAGCGTCATAGGCCACGCGCTTCGGAGGCCCTACGATGGTTTCGAGCAGGTCCTCCTGGCGCACCGGTATATTCTCTAATGCCACAACGATTCGTCGGGGTGTATACCAGGCCGCACCGAGGGTCGACGAGAGGCGTGCCGCCCGCAGATCTTCGGCCAGAGCTCCGCCAGCTGGCGCGTCGTTCCTTCCAGCAAGGAGGCAGGAATTTCTTCGGTACCGAGTTCTATCAGCAGTTCCGCATTGTCCATAAGTAAATCTCTAAAATATTAGGCTTGCTCGAGCGTCGCAACGGTGCCGGCAGTTTGGAGCAGCGGAAACTCCTGCTGCTGACGGCTGGCTACATATCGGCGCGCCACCTCACAGGCGAGCTGGCGCACGCGCGCGATCGTGCCGACACGCTCGGTTACGCTGATGGCTCCCCTCGAATCGAGCAGATTGAAAGTGTGAGAGCATTTCAGGCAGTAGTCGTATGCGGGCAGAACGAGATCCTGAGCCAGCAGACGCTTGCACTCTTCTTCGTACAGGTTGAACAAGCTGAAAAGCATGGGAACGTTTGCGGCTTCGAAGTTGTATTTGGAAAATTCCACTTCCTCGCGATGTCGGACATCGCGATAACTGAGTCCCTCGGTCCAGACCAGATCGTAAATGCTGTCTACCTCGGCAATGAAGGTGCCAATGCGCTCCAGCCCATAGGTAATCTCAAGGCTTACGGGATCGAGATCAATCCCGCCAGCCTGCTGGAAGTAAGTGAACTGCGTGATTTCCAAGCCGTCGAGCAGCACCTGCCAGCCGATTCCCCAAGCCCCGAGCGTCGGCGATTCCCAGTTGTCCTCTTCAAATCTGAGGTCATGTTCCTTTAAATCGATCCCCAGAGCCTGCAGGCTCCGGAGATACAGGCCCTGCGAGTCTCTGGGCGCCGGTTTTAGAATCACCTGATACTGGTAGTGCTTCTGGACACGATTGGGATTATCGCCATAGCGTCCGTCTGTCGGCCGGCGTGAAGGCATCACGTAGGCTACTCGGTATGGCTCAGGCCCCAGGACTCTGAGGAATGTCTCGGGCGCCATGGTGCCGGCGCCCACCTCAAGATCATAGGGTTGCTGGAGGGCACAGCCCTCGCGATCCCAGTATTGCTGGAGCGTCAGGATAATCTGCTGAAAGTTTTTCTGTCGCATAAAAGCCAATCGGATTTTGCTGAAATGCTAAAAAAGCATCCATGCCCCGGAAGCGCCCAGGATGCCATGGTTCCGGGAGCAGCACTTCCGCATCCAGTGCATGCTCTTCGCAACAACCTCTCGCATGGCCTCAGCTCCCGCGAAGCAACTCTTTCAAGGCCGTATAGGACTTGAGCCGCTTCTCCAGATGCCATTCGATCAACGTTTGCGTTAAATGCTCCAGATCCCGAGCCGCAGAAGGGCCTTGGGGCCGCGAAACAAACTGTGCCGGTGAAAGCTCCAAAACCTCGCTCAGCAATTTTGTCGCCTCGGCGCCGATTCGGACTCCCCGATCCTCGGCGCAGCTTCGGCAACGCCCTTGCCCAGCCTCCAGCCATGCGTAGAACCCAACATCTTTAACACATCTGCCGCAGCTTGAGCAATAGTCATAATTGGGAAGCCAGCCGTTGATCTTGAGCGCCCAAACCTCAAAATAGCGCAGCAAAGGGGCACTGCCACCCAAATTCTCCCCCACGTCCAGAACTGCGAGAAAGAGCCGGAACAGGAGCGGATTCGGATTATTTTCGGGCACTAGTTCCTGGGCTAATTCAGCAAGATAACTGAATCCGAAAACACGGTCCAGGGTCGGATTTTTTCCCAGATAGCAGTGAATGGTTTCACAGTGCCAGATCCGCGCCAGATCCGCGCCCTCCTTGGCATAGTACTGCAACCGGACATGGTTCAGCGGCTCGATGCATCCACCGAGACGACTGCGCGGTTTTTTAGCGCCTTGTGCAACGGCGCGCAGGGTTCCCGATTCCCGCGTCAGAAATACAACGATGCGATCTGCCTCTGAGAGGGAGTACTGCCGCAGAACTATGGCTTCCGCTTCACGAGTTGGCATGGGAAATCTTGACTTGAGTTGTCTTCTGCTGCATGCCTGAGCGGCCACCGAGGCATATCTCGTTCTCAGTTTGGCAATTTGACAGGATCTGGGAAGCGCCGGAAGAACGAAATGCCCTTCTATCACGCGCCATACTCAGTGATCTTCCAAGGGATCGTGCAGTTGGATCTCCTCGGGCTGATGCTTCCTGTGATGCACAAGGTGGGAAAGCCGCGCCACCGGTCCCGAAAGTACATAGGCAAAGGCCATGCCCAGCAGCGTCCAATCTGAATAATTGTAAATGAGGGCCACCAGCAGCGCGATGATCAGGATCGTGAAATGCGACCGCCTCCCAAGCGTGAGATTCTTAAGGCTGCTGTATTTGATGGTGCTGATCATCAGAAAGGCCAGCAGGCCGACGGCAGCCACCATAAAACCCGAGGCAACCGGGTTGGCTAGCGGCGCGCCGAAAAAATGAACAATCGCCGCGATCGTGCCGCCGCCCGCAGGTATCGGCATGCCGACGAAGTGCTTCAGGCTTCCGGCCTGCACATTGAATCGCGCCAGGCGCATCGCCCCGCAAATCGTGAACGTGAACGCGGCAATCCAGCCCAGCCGGTAGTCCACGTTCTGCAAGCCCCAGAAGAACGCGAGAATAGAAGGTGCGATGCCGAATGAAATTACATCCGCGAGCGAGTCGAGCTGGAGCCCGAACAGAGAAGTCGAATTGGTCAATCGAGCAATCTTGCCGTCAAGCGTATCCAATATGATCGCCACTCCGATCGCCTGCGCCGCATGGTCATAATTGCCATGCATCGTCGAAATAATGGCGTAGTAGCCGCAAAAAATATTGCCGACCGTAAAGGCGCTCGGAAGAATATAAATTGAACGGCCCAAGCGGCGCCGCGCGCGCGCCTTGTCCGTTTCCGGTGCTTGCTCCGCTGGTCTCATTCAGATGCTTTCTCCGATTACGGAAATGCCGCCTTTGACACGATCCCCAACCTTGACCAGGATCTTTACTTCCTCCGGGAGCAAAACATCCACGCGCGACCCAAAGCGGATCAATCCGAAGAGTTCCCCGCGCTGAAGCATCTGCCCGGGTCTCTTCCAGCATATCACGCGACGGGCGATCAAGCCCGCAATTTGCTTCACCACGATGCGGCTGGCCTGACCGCGGATGGTCAGGATGTTCTGTTCGTTGACGCGCGCGGCCTCTTCGTCGTAGGCCACCTTGAATTTTCCCCGCTTATATTCAAGCCGTTCCAGCTCGCCGCGCATCGGGATGCGAGTGACATGCACGTCAAAAATGTTGAGAAAAATGCTCACCCGCTGCCCTCCGGGCAACTCCTCATCCTCCTTCGGAATCGGCGCGACATACACGACTTTTCCGTCGGCCGGAGAAACAATCAGGTTTTCTCCAGGCGGAATTGCCCGCACAGGATTGCGGAAAAAATACGCGACAAATGCGGCGAGCAACACCAGCGGCACGGCGACTGCACTCAGCCCCCAATATGCACAGAGCGCTGCAAGCACCAACATCGGAATGATGAATCGGTACGCGTCTTTGATCATTGCGGACTACCCGATCAGCCGACGAGACTGCACTCTTCCCTACGGCATGATACGGCAACCCCGTCTGCCCGTCGAACCTAGCCTGGATAGGAAATCTGGAAGGTCAGGACCCTGTTTTCAGCTCTCTTCGATATTTTTGCACCATGGAATACATCTGATCTTTGAGCATCAACTTTCTCTTCTTGAGCGTGATTTCCTGAATCCTCTCAGCATCCGTGAGATGATGGCGCCGGCTCAACTGCTCCAGTTGCTCGTCGTAGGATTGGTGCGCTGCAGCGAGCCGCTTGAATTCCTCGTCCCTTGCAAGCAACTGTTGACGGAGTTCTGCTTCACCGATCGGAACACTCATAGCGGTTCCCCCTCCTTCCATCCTTCTAAAGATTCGTGAGGTTGATGGATTCATAGATTTCAAAAGGCAATTTGAGATAAGGTCAAAACTACAATATTCCAGGACCGACACCCCTCCGTCGTCCGAACGATGGCTCGCCAGGGTCAGCCCGCCATTCGTCTCATTTCAGTTCATCATACGCGTTGCATTACCACGCCATCATTCCGCAGTTGGCCGGGGCGCCGCATCCGGGCCCCAAACCGCAGGTGCGGTCATGATGACGTTCGAAACCAAGATCCACGAGACGCCGGATCAATTGATTAAAGGTCACGCCACAGGCGGCCCAGAGCTTGGGATACATGCTGATCGACGTGAAGCCAGGCATGGTATTGATTTCGTTGAGCCAGATTTTGCCCGTAGCACGTTCAAGAAAGAAATCGACGCGTGCCAGTCCCGACACCGTCGATGGCGCGAAATGCGCGCAACGACAGAGTCCTGACTTCCGCCGCTGTTCGCTCGTCGATATCTGCGGGAATCTGAACTCTGCTGGCGGGATTGATGTATTTGGCCTCATAATCATAAAATTCGCAGGCCGGAATGATCTCGCCTACCCCGGAAGCCTCGGGACTGTCGTTGCCGAGCACGGCGCACTCCAATTCCCTGGCATCGATTCCTTTTTCGATGATGATCTTGCGGTCGAACTGAGCAGACGAAAGCACCGCAGCCTCAAATTCGCCGGCATGATGAATCTTATAAACACCGACCGATGAACCAAGATTGGCCGGCTTGGAAAATACCGGGTAGCCAAACTGCGATTCGATTTCGTCGCGCACGTTCGCCAGTCTCTTCTCCAGGTCACGCGTGAGCTCGACTCGGTGAGGCACAATGGGCAAACATGCCTGCGCAAAAAGCCGCTTCATGACGTCTTTATCCATTCCTACGGCCGAAGCGAGGACACCGCATCCCACATAGGGGGATCCCGCCATTTCCAGCAGCCCCTGAATCGTTCCATCCTCGCCATAGGGTCCATGAAGCAGCGGAAAGTAAACCTGAGGCTGCCGGCTCAGGTCTTGCTCGACCGCTCCAGCAACCTGAAATGGCCTCATGTTCAGATCCTGCGAAAAAAATGACGCGATCATGAAGATTGACCGGCAGCATGGTCCGCACTTCCGCGTTGCTGGCAAGCCTGCCGCCCTTGGTAATCCCGATGGCGGTAACTTCAAATTCTGCCGGATCCAGTGCCTCGATCACGGAGGCTGCCGATGACAATGAGACTTCATGCTCACCCGATTTGCCGCCGAACAGAATGCCGAGACGGATCTTACGCATCTTTTCTGCCATTGCCATTTCCGCCCGAACCATTCTGGGCATGCTGCTGATATGCCTTGATGATCAAGCGCACCAGATGGTGCCGGACCACATCGCCTTCATTGAAGTAGCAGAAGGCCAGCCCTTCGACATCGCTGAGAATGTTTCTGGCCTCCACCAGACCCGAGTTGCGCCCGAGCGGAAGGTCGATTTGCGTGACGTCGCCGGTAATGACGGCCTTGGAATGCAAGCCGATCCGGGTCAGGAACATCTTCATCTGCTCGGAGGTGGTGTTCTGGGCTTCATCCAGGATAATGAAGGCATCGTTAAGAGTTCTGCCCCGCATGAATGCCAGAGGCGCGATTTCGATGACCCCGGTCTCCATGTAGCGCTGGATCTTCTCCGCCTCCATGCAGGATATAGAGCGCATCATAAAGCGGACGCAGGTAGGGATTGATCTTCGCTTCCAGATCTCCCGGGAAGAAACCCAAGCTGTTCGCCCGCTTCCACGGCCGGCCGCGTCAGGATGATGCGCGACACGCTCTTTTTCCAGCAGATAGGTCAGCGCCATCGCGACCGCCAAGAAAGTCTTCCCGGTTCCTCCCGGGCCGATGCCGAAAACAATATCGTTCTGGCGAATAGCCTCGACATAGCGGCGCTGATTCAGGCTCTTCGGCGTAACCTGCCTTTTCCCGGCGGTCAGAAGCTGCATCTTGGGAAAGAAATCGTGCAGGCGAGAGCGCGCATCCTCGGCGATCTGTTTGAATGCCGACTTCAGGTCGCCGTTGCTGATATTGTGTCCCTTGATCCACCAGAGCCAGAAAAATCGACAAGGATGCGTCTCAAGAAGATTGACGTCCTCTTCCTCGCCGTCAATGGTCAGCGCGGAATCCCGCGCCTGAATAGTCACAGCAAAAAGATTTTCCAGGAATTTGACGTTTTCGTCGAGGGGCCCAAAAAGCAGTTGCAGACTGCGATCCGAGAGAAGGACTTTTTTCATCTCAGGGCTGGTTCGACCTCAAACGGGGTTTGTATGAGGCAGGCGAAGACTTCCTCGCGCTCCAGTCAACGGCAGGGAACACCTCAAAAGTGCATTATTCGCATGTCTAGAAGCATCTTAGGCCCCGGATCTCTACAAGTCAATGCTAAAATACCATTTGACTTGTTTGATAACTCCTTGTAAAGTAAGCTCTTTTGCCGGACGCTCCCTAACGAGCTGAAGGCTCATTGAACCCAGCGAGGAGTGGCAGGAATGGCGAATCACGCGTCGGCGCTTAAGGCGCACCGCCAAAGCATCAGGCGAAAGACAAGAAACCGAAGCAACCGCAGCGCTTTTAGAACGGCGCTGAAGACCTTTTCCGAAAAGCTCGCCGCGAGTAAGCATGAGGAAGCGAAGGCTTCACTCCCACAGCTTTATGCGGATATCGACGGTGCCGTGGATAAAGGGGTGCTAAGCAAGAACGCCGCAGCTCGGCATAAATCGCGCCTTTCTAAGCATTTGAATGCTGCGGTGGCGCCGCCGACCGCGAAGCAATAGATTAGCAAGCAGCCAAAAACCATTAAAGAGCCGCGGGCCGGCGCTCGCGCGATTTGTGTTATTTGTGGCTGCTTTGCTTTTTGAGGATGCTCCGATCCCCTCAGAGCGAGCACACCAACTGCTCCAGCAAGATGCGTTCGTCCGGACTGGAAGACTTAAAGCTGCGATCGATGTAAGCCAGCCGTTGAAACATCCTGCGTGCTAAATCCAGGTCCAGCGACTGGACCTGCTTCAGGAACTCCTGCAAGACGAAATCCGGTACCTGGGCAGCACGCCCGATTTCTCGTGGCTGTCGCCCTTCCGCCAACAACTCCTTGGCAATCAGCACCTGGCGGAAGTGTCTCGCCATCATGCTGACGATCACCAGCGGCGGTTCACCCGCCTCCAGCAGATTCCCCAACAATCTGAGAGCAGCTTTTTGATCCCTTCGGCCCAATGCTGATGTGAGCTCGAAGATCGTATGCTGCCGGCTGGCTCGAACCAGCAAATCAACGGTCCCATCCTGGATTTGCTTTTCAGAGCCGCTGTAAAGAATCAATTTCTCGATCTCATTCTCCAGGCTTAGCAGGTCGGACCCGGCCAGGTCCAGCAGCTTTCGCAGAGCCGCTGCTCCAATTCGATAGCCGCGGCGGGATAGGAAGCTATCGGCCCATCTTTCGAGCGCAGCGCCCTTCAACTTTTGAAACTCGACAATACATGCGCGCTCGGCCAGGCGTTTGTAGAATGAAGTTCGGCGATCCAGCCCGGAGGCGACAAGAGCAAGTATGGTTTTTTCCTGAGGTGCCACAACATACGAGGCAAGCTCTTCCTGATCCGCTGCCGCAAGCTCCTCGAGATCAGTCACCAAGACGAGGCGGCGTCCGAACATCAAGGGGAAACTGTTGGCTTCGTGCACGATTCTTGCCGCTGTAACAGTGCGCGCGCTGCACTCTACAAGGTTAAAAGCCCTGGCATCGTGAGATATCGCCTTCGCTTTCAGCGCCAGAATCGCCTGGCGCAACAGGTACTCTTCCGGCCCAAACAGGAGATATACCGGGCAAAATCGACCGTGTTCCAGGTCAGATGCAAATTCCTCAAATGTCAGAGTAGGCAATGGTTTAGCGAGTGAGAATGGCGCTGGCCAGGCTCGCGGCAAAATCGCGTGCCAAGCGGTCCACCGCCGAATTCTCCTCCGAAAAAAACTGCGTGATCTTGCCGTTTAAAACATATCGTTCCTGGAAGGTAAAGCCAGGATTCTCGAACAGCACGGAACCATCCTTCACACGCACCAATTTCACTGACATTTCTACCGTGACCAGAAAGGCCGAAGCGAACGTATTTGTCCCATAGGTGATGGGACTGGCGTTGAGACTGTGAATCTCACCCTGGAGCACGGCATCCACGCCGGTCGATTGCGAATTGACCGGTACTCGGGTGCGCGCGGCAAACTCCTTGAAGACCGCTGCAGTGATCTGTTGCTCGAGCTTGTATTCGCGCGTGAGGTTCTTAAACGCCGGAATGCCCAGCGATTGGATGCCGCCGGGCAGCTTCCTGGTTGCGCCGGTGACATGATAACCACAGGCAGCAAAAAGCAACAGGCTCGTGACCAACCCAGCAAGACGCCAAAGTGCGTTATACGATTTCATGATCGGTTTTACTTTCGAGCTTGCGAAAATCATCCGCACGTATCAAAGACCACCGAATCTCCCATACAGGTTCATAGGATTTTTGATATCGCGTGTAAATTTGCTTTCGTCCTCGAGGGCTCCTTCGAAACCTGTCAGAGCCGTGCAATCTGGATCTTCTTCTGGGCCTGATACTTGCCTTTGCGATCGGCATACGAGGTGACACACTCGCTGTCAGCCTTGATGAACACCAATTGAGCGATTCCCTCTCCGGCATAAACGCGGACCGGAATCGGCGCGGTGTTGACAAGAGCTATCGTGGCATATCCCTCCCACTCCGGTTCAAAGGGGGTTACATTCACAACAATACCACAACGAGCGTACGTGGATTTGCCTTGGCAGATCGCCAGCACATTGCGCGGAATCCGAAAATACTCCAGTGATCTTCCCAGAACATACGAGTTGGGAGGAATCCAATACGATGTACCCTTGTGATCAATCCATGGAGCCTGGTCCATCTTTTTGGGATCCCAGCGTTTAGCAGTACCGAAGGCCGGGATCTTAAATTCTCTCGCAAGGCGGAAATCGTAGCCATAGGAACTGATTCCATACGAGATTTTTCCGCGCGGTGCCTGGTTCCGTGCAAAAGGGCGAATCATGGCGTGCGTGCGCGCCATTTGAGCGATCCAATGATCGGACATGACTCCCATTTGTCTTCCTCCGAGTAGAAACAGTGGGGGAGTCTAACATCGGGCTGCGGGTGTGTAAAGCTCGCAAATAGAATTGGCTTGACACTATTTGCGGCCACAAATAATATCTTTGCACCAACTTATGGAGGATTAGCGTGATAAAACAGGACATCGTGAACCGTGTTGCTGACCAGCTGAACATAACCAAGGTAAAAGCGGAAATTGCGGTGGAATCTGTCTTCAACTCGCTCAAGAATGCCCTTAAACGCGGGGAGAGGATCGAACTGCGTGGTTTCGGAGTCTTCATCGTAAAACCGCGCAAGAGCGGCGTCGGCCGCAACCCTCGAACGGGCGAGGAAGTGGCTATCCCTCCCGGAAAGACGATTCGCTTTAAGCCGGGCAAAGAAATCCGCGCGGACAAGATTTATTGATGCCTTTTGTGACGCCGCCAGCGTTGCTCCTATCCAGCGGGTTATGAGAAAGTCCTTATTTCTGTGAGTGGTAACTTTCCCCTCGACTCGACCACGCCATCCCCGGAGCCCTGGCCCACGGGCAGGAGTGAGCAGGAAGTTCTTGCCCCTGCGTTGTCCTCGCCTCGCTGGCGAGAGTGGTTGCTTCCTGCCTTTCTCTTTCTGATCACTCTTCTGAGCACCACCTATGCCGGGCTGTTCTATGTCTTCGGTGATCAAGGGTTTCTTCCGGATGGCGTTGGCAATCGCCTTCCATCCTACGCTCCTGCTGCATGGGCTGCCTTTTTCCTTCACCCTGATCACGATCCTGCTGGCCCATGAAATGGGACACTTTCTCGCCTGCCGCTATTATGGCATTCGATGCACGCCACCTTTCTTTATTCCGTTTCCCATCTCCTTTGCGGGCACACTGGGCGCCTTCATCCGCATCAAGTCTCATTTCCAGCACAAGCGAGCCCTGTTCGATGTCGGCATTGCCGGTCCGCTCGCGGGATTCGTGTTTGCGCTGCCTGCGCTCGTCATCGGCATCGCGGCATCGCAGATGATCCCGAAGGGCAGTATCCATGGCGGCATGGGCTTCGGCGAACCGCTCCTCTTTCGCTGGGTGGGTAAGATCGTGCTCGGCTATGCTCCTGAAAGACAGGACATGATTGCACATCCGATTGCCATGGCGGCCTGGTTCGGCTTGCTGGTTACGAGTCTCAACCTGCTCCCGATCTGGCAGCTGGACGGCGGGCATATCAGCTTACGCCGTGCTGGGAAGAGAGCGACAGAAAAAGGTGTCCATCGCCTGCCGCTGTCTGCCTGATGCTGGTCAGCTTGGCCGGCTGGCCGATTCCCTCCTATCTGGTATTTGCCTGCCTGGTTTTGTTTCTCGGCATGGCGCTACCGTTTTTATCACCCGCCCACTCTTTCTGAGGATGAGGAGATCGGGATCGCCGCGCGAGATCCTGGCTATCGTCGCCCTGTTGATTCTGATCGTATCGTTTCACCCGGTCCCGATCTATTTCGACTGAAATCTGGCTTTTGCAGCGGAAGCTACTGCCTTATTTCGCGCACCAAATTTCGAGTTTGACAGCTTGAATCCCTTCGGTGATAATTTCGCGTCGGTCCGGCACCCGAACCTGATCAGGCAAGAGTGGGTGGTTAGCTCAGCTGGGAGAGCGCCGCGTTCGCAATGCGGAGGCCGGGGGTTCGATCCCCCCACCATCCACCAATAAATATGCAGATCCAAGCAAACCTCCCAAAAACTGAATCGCCCGTAAGTGCAAGGTAAGTGCGGCACGGCAGAGTAACGGCAAGCAAATGGAGGGTAAGCATGACCCCGAGCGGAGGGCACTGTTTGCCAACGCACGATTCCTGGCTGCCACCGGCGTCCGTCCCGGTGGTCTGAACTGTTTGTCCGGTAAGGCGGCTATACGGCCCCGATGCCAAGTGGAACAGCTAGATTGTCCGGCTATCGCCGTGTCCGTCCGTGATAAGATTTGTCAATCATGAAAGTTGCTGGCAAGCCAAGAAAAAGTTGGATATGCACGGTCGCGCTCGGATTGGTTATCCCCTGCATTTTCATCTTCGAAGGATGCGCCTCATCATTGGAGAGGGAGGAGGCGAAGGTCTATGCGGCATATGTCGATAAGCGATTCACAACTGTGGCCGATTCCGATGAGCCTCTGAAACGACATATAATCTGTGACCATACCGCAGGATTTCAAATTGTCCTTTCTTGGCGCAAAGACATTTCACGCCTGTCGGTCGCACCGCGCCCGGATACTATTGAAGATTTTCTCACTCGTAACGATGGGAACCATCCGGAATCCTCGCTAAACGAAGAAACTATGAAGGTCATCGGCCGATATCCCCTAAATTCACACATCCAGTTTAAACTGCCGCACGTCCTTATTTCTGATGCAACGATTGAAAAGATTTTCACGCCTGGTGGTGACGGTTGGCTTGAATTCAACAGAAGGTGTGAGAAGAACCACGGAATTTTGTGGCTGTCGCGTGTTGGATTCAGCAAAGATAGGAACGAGGCGATTCTATACGTGATAAATCAATGGACTGAGGCCGCAGGTGACGGAATGTTGGTCTTGCTTCAAAAGCAAAACGGTATTTGGAAGGCCGTTGACTCAACTTGTTGCTGGGTGTCGTAGGCACACTAAACAGCTCATTGCCTTGCAACGCCGCCGGGAAATCGGGACGTCACCCGTTTTTGCAGATTGAGATCTTCCACTTCAGCCCAAATTTTTCCTGGGCGCGGAAGACTGAAAGGCTTGAAGGAAGTGGATCATTCCGAAAGATGCGGAAGCAAGACAGGACGCCGGAATACGCACACTGCATATATATATGTTTTTGACGCCAAGCCTTTGTTATTGCGCGCTGGCGCAAACTGCCATGATCGGACGGCAGCACTGCAGGAGGTTGTGAGGTTTCCCAAACCCTGGATGGTCTTCACACTGGACACTGTTCCAGTTTCGCTGAGCTCAAGGCGCAGCACTACGCTGCCTTCCGCCAGTGAGTTCGGTGGATAGGCGGGGTAAGTCACCGTGCGTGGATAGGGCAATCCGGGTAACGCGTTTTTGTCATCCAGACTCCTGGATGATGAGCCCACGGAATATAGGGTGGGAGTTCGAAAATCTATCACAACCAGGATGTCGCTGCTTTCTCCCGGGCTGAAGCGCCAGCGACCCAGCGCTGCCTTTGCCGGCTCAACAAAGGGAGCGTCCCCTTGTTGAATCGCGATTTTGCTGACGGATCCGGCCGAAACGTGAAGAACCGCAACAACCGTCCCGCCGGTCACCGCCTGAGGTGGATATGCTGGACCGAAGACCGTGGTGGCTTCTATCCATGCCCAAACCAATAATGCAGCTGTCGGTGTCATGGCGTCGCAGGTCCTTGAGAATTCTTGGCCGCCCTTCCACAACGGGAGACTTGCCTGCTGTTACTTTGAACAGCCCCCACGATGAAAAGTGTGCACCCGCACGGGATTGGTTGCAAGCATGCCCAGATGAGCTCAAGCGCCAACCCATTCAGCCTTCATCACTCAGGCCCGACGGTCACCCGCCGATTTCACTCCGGATCTTCTGGATCATGGCGTCCAGGCCGTCAGTCTTGCCCTGATGCGTGCGCTTATAGATTGAGTCCAGATAAAGTTTGGCACGATCCGATCCCGGGTTTTTCAGGATATAGCATTTTGCCAAAGCCACCATGGCATCTTCAGGCTTTTTCAGGCTGTCCAATGCGTGGCCTAAATAATAATAGGTTTCCCCAATCCTGGGTTGCAGCTTGATGAAACGGCCGGCCCACGCCACGAGCGTGTCCCATTTGTTCTGTTTCTCCAAGTCCTGCAGCATGAAAAGAAAGTCCGCCGAGACGTTTTTCAGCAACTGGGATTTGGGCCGTTCCTGGATGAATTTCAATAATTCGTCCACACGGCCTGCCGGATCTTTCACCGCCTGGATTTTCTGGTACTGCTCATAGTCCTCGCGATACTGCTTCTGCGCTGGCGTTTCGTCTTCTTGCGCCCAAAGTCGGGCGGCACCGAACCAAAGAACGACTCCAAGCAACAGGTACATCAATCTGCTAATTCTCATGAGTCATCTCCCTGATCACTATTTACAAACATCCACTAACATGTAAAATGAATCCGTACCAAGGGGCGCCTAGCTCAGCTGGTAGAGCACTGCGATCACACCGCAGGGGTCACAGGTTCGAGTCCTGTGGCGCCCACCAACTTCCTTAAACTGGAATTATCCCAACTATCCACACAGTATTTCTCGGCGGCGCGATTACTGCTGCTGGCCCGTGCGACCGTTAATTCTCCTGATCGCCTGGTTCGCCAGCGCGCCAATCTGACCGCGGCGATCACGGCTTAGATCCTGCAGTACAGGAATCGCCCGTTCATCTCCGATCAGCCCCAAAATTTCCGCCAGGCCCTCGCGGACATCAGGATTGTTGTTTTTGCTCTGGCTGTAAAGTTCCGGCAATTCCTCCGATGTAAGCTCCAGAAGAAGCGATTCTGGCTTCTGCGTTGGCCCTGCGATCACCCAGGCATTTGACCAGTTCATCCAGATACTCCCTGCGTCCCATGCGGAAAAGCGCGTAGGCTTGCGCTGCTTTCAAGCGCATGTTTTTCTCGTTCAGCCAGTCACGGGAAATATCCGGGGCCATGGCCGAATCCGCGAGCCGAGCCAAGCCTTCGATTGCATGCAACCTCATGGTATCATCCGGATTCATCTTTTCCTTGACGAAGATCTCCTTGGCTGCAGGGTCGGCAATACAAGCAAGGGCATCGAGTAGGAATGCGCAGAATGTTTGATCGATCAGCCTCGGAGGCAGCGCCAGCTCCTCCTTTAGAAGCTTCATCATTTCCGGTGCAGCCTCCCGGTAGCGAAAACGCCCGACCGTATAGACCGCTTCATTTCGCACCTTGTTATCGTTGAATGTGAGGTAGGTCGACAGATCCCGCGCTGCAGTTCCATCCCCAATCTTGCGCACCGCGCGGATGGCCTCAAAGCGAATCGCATTGCCTTCATCACGACGCAAAAGATCAAGCAGGGCCGGTAGCGCAGCTTTACCCTTGAGGATTCCGAGAGCGCGCGCTGCCTTGAGACGAATCCCGCCATCGGCATCCTGGAGTTGATCGCGCAGAGCCGAAATGGAGCTGGCATCTACCTTGATGCCGGGTTCGACCACGACTTCAGCCCACTCATCCGACCAGGGGTTGAAATAGTTGGCGACCTTATTCAACGTGACGACCAGGCCGCTGTCTTGCGGAATATAAAGATTGATCAGGCCGACGATGCAGCGATCGCGGATGTCCCTGTCTGAATCGGAGCTCAACTTGACGAAACCGGGCTGTGCGCCCATGTCCAACATTTTGTCCAGAGCAATAACGATCGCGCGCCTGACTTCAATGTCGGAATCCTGCGCGGCCGTAACCAGATCCGGAACTGCCTTTTTCACTTTGTTCTCACCCAGAAGCTTTGCGGCTTCTTTGCGCCGTACGGGATCCGGATTCTTCAAATCGAAGATCAGGCTGTCTACCGGCACCTGTCTCTGGGGAGCCTGGGCGTGCACTGGAATAGCCAGAAAAAGCGCAGCGAGTCCGACAAAGGCTGACCTTGCACTCATTCGATGGGACCATTTACGCATGGGATTCTCCTGGACTACTGCCGTTGGCGGATCTTTGCCCGGCAAAAAGGCGACACTCCACTTTGTCGGACCAGAGCCGCAGAATCTGGAAAGCGCTATCAGCGAGTGTCCACCTGTCGACACTCGCCTTGCAGAACCCCGCTCACCGGTTGGGTCTCCACAGGCTGTTTACCCGCGTAACCCTGCCGACATCGAGATAGCTATTACCTTCATACGGATGCAATTGATGGCAATGCGGACAGCTCACTGTCCCTTGATCAAGGAGTCCGCCGTTGATCGTTTCCCTCCCCGAAGTGCGAATCTGACTGTCGATCATCTTCCCTGTGGCCGGGCAACGAACCATGATTCTGTAAATGATCGCCATATTGTTTTTCCGCGGAAATCAGCCGCTCAGCCTGCCGTGCAGCCTTAGCTGTGCCTGATCAGATCCAGTCCACAACTCGAGGCGATTCTACCAGATTTGGCATTTTTGCTGCACGCAAAAGAAGTTCCTCTAAATTGCATTAGGCTGCGAGGTCAAAAAATCGGCGTTTCAGGATATGCAGAATGTCGCCCGACCCGAAGGCAGGGATTCTTTTGCCGGGTCCTCTCTAGAGTACGACGTCGGGGTCGTTCAAGTAGGCAGAGCCCATCATACAGAGCTGATCAAGAGTGACGGCAAACAACTCAAAGAACTGTTTCAGCCGAATCATGTCTTTGATCACGCCCCTGGCCTGAAGGCGCAGCTCGTCCACCCCTTTGGGAAATTCGGCGCCAAAGAAGCCCTCATCGTCCACCACCTCGAAACGCACATCCGCCTGGGCATGCAAAAGCGAACGAATTTTCTCGTAGCTGAAGAACTGGCGCAATCGCGCCTCATCGTTTCCCTTGATGACGAAGTCTCGATCGAAGTCGGGGAAGCCGACTTCCACATCCTGCATGCCAAGGAGCTTTCCCAGGTCTGTGAAGACGCCGCAGCGATAGACAAGAAATCGGAAGCCATCGGCGTTGACATAGGGCGCGCGCATGCGCGTGAATTGCTGGTGGGAACGACCACTCGAAACGGTGTAAATGTCGAGAGTCACGGTCCATTGCTTGACATGGGCCTGGACCTTGTTTCCCCGCCAGAAACCTCCGTCGACGAAATTGGCGCCAATCTCGGCACACAACTGCCGCCAGATTTCATCTTTGCTTGGCCCGAACAAATCTCGCAGGATACTCATGGCGCCGGAATTGACCAAGGTTGGAGCGGGAGACGGGGATCGAACCCGCAACGTCCAGCTTGGGAATTGTCCCCCGCGTATTGCGCGAATTGAGTTTACATGGGTTGCGGTTCGTAAGAAAGCAGATAAGTTCGCAAAAAGTTGGCCGAAATGCAACCCCCGCGCAACCAAAACTTATGGAATCCGCATAAAGCATCTATTGTGATCGCAAGAGAAACGCAAGGGGTCGTGGCTTGCTTTCAAAGGGGATTCTGCAATCACAAAACATAAAAGTGGCACGAAATTCTCCCCTGGGAAGATGGATCAGCTTGTGTCTGGTGGCCCCATACCTTTCAGCATTCACTTGGTATCGCTGCAGATGGTTTGTGAGCAGTAAGCTCAATCAAGGGGATTTTGACGAAGCCAGTCTTGTGCCGGCAGCCGAACAAAAACAGGAGCCGCCCGCCAATGACGAGCTCCCGGGAAGTAGCCGAACGGATGGTCAAGGAACTCGAACGCGTTGAAAGCCGGTAGCAGGAGGAGGTTGTCTGCCGGATTGCCAACACATTCGGCAGCGAATTTCTACTTCAGCACGAAACCAGCAACTCGGCGATAGATCGAGGAGCCCTACGTGAGTTTTGCAAATTAACCGGGAATGCCATTGTTTGGGAACGGACAGTTCAATGTTGGGGCAAGCGGATCCTGTCCGATCCGCCGGGACGACAGACAGATTAGGCTGAGGTTTCCCTTTACCCATCCAGGCCTGACCTTCTTGGCGGCGTCTCTAGTTTGGCAACATCGGTCGATATATGCGGAAGTCATTCGCCCCTGTGCAGCCAGCGCCGCTGGAGCAGCTCCGATAGCCCTTTGGCCGTCGATACGCAGATGACTTCGTCATCCTCACGAAATCGCCAGAGGAAGCCGCTCAGACCAAGTCATTCCCAGTGGCTGATCCGATTTTGGAGACGAGTCGCGGGCGTGACAGGAATTGTGTGCGGGGCACCTGAAGCCTACTCCGAATCTTTGCACAGATCCTTCAGCTTTTGCCGCAACGTCTTGCGATCGATTCCGAGTATTTCCGCAGCTCTGGTCTTGTTGCCTCCGGTGCTGGCCAGGACATTGCGAATATGTTCGCTCTCGACTTCCGCAAGGGTACGGTTCAATCCCGAGTGCAGTGCGATCGAGAAACGCATGTTCGGGGGGAGATGGATGACATCGATGATTCCAGTATCTGACATGAGGACGAGGCGCTGGATGGCGTTTTCCAATTCCCTGACATTGCCGGGCCATTCGTAATTCTTCAGGGCTTCCAACGCTTTGACCGAAAAACGGGGGAGCGGCTTTCCGAATTCGCCGGCGAACCTGACAGCAAAGTGCTGAGCGAGGAGGGGGATGTCTTCGGCTCTCTCGCGAAGAGGGGGTGCAGCAATCGTCATTATCGAAAGCCTGAAATAGAGATCTTCCCGGAAAGCACCTTTCTTAACCAAGCTGAGAAGATCTTTATTGGTGGCAACGATGATCCTGATGTCGACCTTCAGGGGCCGTGTCGCCCCTACCATATAAACCTGTTTGTCCTCAAGAACACGCAGCAGCTTGACTTGCATCGCGGGTTCCATCTCGCTGATTTCGTCCAGGAACACAGTGCCGCCATCGGCGGTTTGAAAAAAGCCCGCCCGGGACTCCGTGGCTCCAGTAAAGGCCCCTTTCATGTGTCCGAAAAGCTCGCTCTCGAAAAGCTCATGCGGGATGGCCCCGCAGTTGATCGGAACGAATGGAGCCGCGGCGCGGGGGCTGGCATAGTGTATGGCGCGGGCGACGAGTTCCTTCCCGGTGCCGCTCTCGCCGGAGATCAGGACTGTCGCGGTATTGGGAGCCACACGCTGTATGGCATTGAAAACCTCCTGCATGTTCCTGGATTTCCCGAGAAGACCGTGTGCAGCCGCTGGTTGCTGGCGCGATGGCGCCTGGCTGTCGCGCCGCAGGCGTACCTTCTCGAGGGTTCTCTCAACCGCGGCCAGCAGCTCTTCGTCCGTGAATGGCTTGGCCAGATAATCCTCTGCACCCGATCGAACAGCATCGACTGCACCGCCGATGGAAGCGTAGCCCGTGATCATCATGACTTCAGTGTTCTCCAGGTTCTCCCTGACGTGCCGGATCAGATCGAGGCCGCTCCCTTTCGGCATCTTCAGGTCTGTGATGACAAGGTCAATCGTAGTTGATTCCAGGATTCGCAAGGCCTCGGCGACGCTTGGAACCGTGAAGACGCGATAGCCGTGTGAGCTCAGATTCCTATCGACGATCTCCAGAGTGTCCGGAGCATCGTCGACGACTAATACGTATTCCTTTCCGTCCGCATCAGTCATGTCGCTTGCTGCTCTCGCCTTCCTCGGGGCTGCACACCGGAAGTTTGACTGCAAATCGACTGCCTTTCCCGACCTTGCTCTGCACCTTGATCGTGCCGCCATGAGACGACACGATCCCATGCACTACCGAAAGACCCAACCCTGTCCCCTCATCCATGTCTTTGGTTGTGAAAAAGGGGATGAAGATTTTCTCGAGCTCTTTCGCGCTCATGCCGGCTCCGGTATCCTCCACCACGAGTGAGATGCATCGATCTATGAACTCGGTCTTCACCGTCAAGACACCACCGTTCGGCATTGCCTGAATCGCGTTCACGGACAGATTGACCAGGACTTGAAAGAGCTGCGAGGGATCGGCGGTGATTTTCGGGAGATTCGGGGCCAGACACTGTCTCATTTCAATTCCCAATTTGGCACAGCGCGACTCCAGGAAATACAATTCCTCTCTTATCAAATTGTTGAGGTCAACCTGAGTCTTCCGCAAAGGCGTCTGACGAGAGAACAACATCAGCTTTTTGACGACTTCACGGGCGTGCAAGGCCGCCTTTACGATCCTATCGATGTCCTGAGAAGGCTGCTCGGCCAGTTGCGGCGATTTTTTGGCCAGCTGAGCAAACCCGAGAATGCTGCCCAAGGGCTCATTCAGTTCATGCGCGACGCCCGCGACCAGCTGCCCGATCGTGGCCAGCCGATCGGAATGCCGGAGCTGTTCCTGCAGCTTAAGCCTTTTCTCGTCCGCCTCACGTTGCTCGGCGAACATCGCGAGCTGAACCGCCACTGCATTGATGAGGTTCCGTTCCTCCGTGAGGAAGGGCCCTTCATCCAGAACCGGTTTCGGCTCTGTATAGACGATTTCGACAGACCCCCTCCTCTTCCCTTCGACAATAATCTCCGCAGATTGCACGTCTTTGCCCCCGGCGTAACCGGAAGATCTGAATTCCCTGTCATCGAAGAGGATCCGGCTGTGAGCAATTTTGGGGTATTGCCAGGCCTTGGGCAGAATGTCGGCTATCTGCTGCAGGATCTGCTCCAGTGGAATTTCCGGCTTCTGCGAGAGTGTGGCAATGCCGTAAAGGCAGGTCAGTTCCTTGACTCTCTCCCGCAGCGCCGACTGAATGCGCTGATTGACAAGAGCCATACCCAGTGTCTGAGCGATAGTTTCGTAAAGCTCGATTTCCTGCCTGGTGAAATGGTGGCGTCCCTTGCTCTGCAGTTCAAGGAGGCCGATCCTTTCCTTGGCGGCCTCGGAAGGGATCAGAGCGAGCGAAAGAAAATCCCCTTCCAGGTTCAGGTTCTGAAAATGGGTCTTGTCCCCCCGGCCTGGAGGCAATGAAAAAGGCTGAGTGGCGTCACCCGTCCAGAAGCTGCCGTATGGGGTGAAGAATGGTTCTGCTGGATTGCAGGCACTTCTCGTTATCACATGGAGCCTGAGCCGTTCCAAGGCGGACATCTTATCGAAACAATCGGGCCCTATTGCGGCTGGAATCGTGGTCGTATCGATAGCGACGGCGCCATTCTGGCATGTCGAAGCGCGGTAACGGGACGATTGCTGGCCTTCGCTGAGAATGATCGTGACGGCATCACATCCCGAAAAGGCGAGCAGGAGGCGTGAGATTTCTGCAAGGAAATCGACTTTGGGCTCGCCGCGATTGGCGCAGTCGAGAATCAGATGCGACAGAGTCCCAAAATCCTCAGGCGATCTTGGGCCTGGCGAACGGACATCAGGTTTTCCCAAGCGGTCTTTAACCATTAGAGAAATTGGAAACGCACCCGCGGCCTAGCCGATTCGTGTGAATTGGTCCGGATGAATGCTCACATAATTTGTACCATATCCCTGAGATGCGCAAAACACTCTAGTGCGAGTCACCCGAATCAGAAAGAATATCGAGGGGGGTGAGATTTCGTATACGCGATCCTGCACGCGCCCCGTGCTCGAAGCCATATTTGACCAGTACTGTCGCCTGTGGCAGTCGCGTGGACCCTTCTACTCCATCGCTCTTCTGAAACCAGGTTTTTTGGCCAGGCTCAGGCAGTGAGTGCTCGTGGCTCCCGGTATTAGCCGAGGGGACGCGGGCTGAAGGCCCCCGTCTCGAGCCCAATTCCGCCAGGCCATGGCTATCTAACGTGAATCGCTCGCTTCGCGCCGTTGTTTTTGCGCTGGGCCGGAAGGCGGCCGTTGGAGCTGAGAATCTGCTCAACCTCGAACTTGTCGGCATCCATGACATATTGAATACTGCTGATCTCGGACGCCTCGCGAGTGAGAGCTGCAATATCGTCGCGCGAAATGTACTCGAGCGTGAATTTGCGGCTGCCGGCCATCAGTTGGCGCAGCCCCTGGGCCAGGCGTTCGTAGTATGTGTAGAGGCCCAGAGCGCCGCAGGGAATCCGCTCAAACTCCTTTTCTCCCAGCTCTTTTTTGAGCGTGGCGGCAGTGACGAAGATTTCCTCCTTGGCATTTCCAAAACGTTCGACATAAACCGGCAATTGCTGGCTTTCAATCGCGAGCCCGATTGTCTTGCCCACCATGGCCGCAGCGACGGGGGCGCGGGCCATTCCCACCATTTTCACAAAAGGCGCGCCAAGGGCCAGACCCTTGAAAATCTGATCCTCGAAGGTGAATCCGCCGGCCACCACGAGTGGGGGCACATACTTTTTCATGCCGGCGAGCCGTTTCGCGTATTGATAAAGAAGCGAATGAAGCTCGACCGGCGGAACACCCCATTCGTTCATCATGCGCCAGGGGCTCATGCCGGTGCCGCCGCCCGCGCCATCAACCGTCAGCAGATCGAGCTGGTATTTTGAAGCGAACGCGATGGCGCGTGCGAGATCCGCAGGACGATAGGCGCCGGTCTTCAGGAATACGTATTTGGCCCCGGCCTTGCGCAGTTCGGCAACTCTCTTGGCGAACGATTCCTCGGTCACCATGCCGACACGCGAATGCCTCTCGAATTCCTTGAAGGCTCCCCGTTGAAACGCGTCGATCACGTCGGGATCCGTCGGATTCGGCAGGACGATATAGCCGCGTTCATAGAGCATCTGCGCTTTTTTCAGATTGCGGATTTTCACTTCGCCGCCGATGTCCTTGGCGCCCTGTCCCCATTTCAGCTCGACGCATTCCACGCCCAGCTTTTCGATGGCGTATTCCTGCACCCCAAGTCGGGTATCTTCGACATTGGCCTGGACGATGATCGCGCCCTAGCCATCGCGCTGGTAGTCCTTGTAGAGCTTGACGCGGCGCTTCAGATCAGCGGTATCGACCACCGTCCGTTCTTGATTACGGCATCCACGTCCATGCCGACGACATTTTCGCCGATGGTCAGGCCGGTGCCGGACAAGCGCGGAGCCGATGGCAAGGCCTTCCCAATTGTTCTTGGCGATGTCGGTCGAGCCGATGCCCGGAATGATCCAGGGATAGCGGAACTTGATGCCCTTGTCGTGGCCAAGGATGACATTCGAGGTTTACAGCGGGGAAAATGGCCTTGTCGCTGTCCTGCTGCGATGCCGTGCGCGCCGACGGCGGTGCCCATGATGTTGAAATGGGAATAGTCCACCGGATAGGCTTTCTCCGCGGCGGTCGTGATCACTCCAAACGGCTGGGGGTAGATCACCTCGTGACCCCGGTAGGCCGACTTGCCGATCTCACACATTCCGACGCAGCCGTCCACGCAGGTGACGCACATGCCGGAAGCGGGCACGATCGAGCCTTCGGTCCTGTTCTTGGTCAGAGTGGCTGCAGAGGAGTTTATGCGAGATAGCGACATTTCCATTCCTCCTTTTATCTAGTCTTTTTTGATTTCACACGCGACACAAGGCTTCATGTAGCACATCATGTCGTCAAACTGTTCTTTCTCGATGCAGGCGGGCTGAGATTGGCGCAGCCGCCGCAGATCGCCTTTTCCGGCTCGGTATAGGTGCATCGGAGCTGGCAGGCCGGGCAGACATACATGCAGCCGCCGCACAGCCGGCAGACTTCCGACTTGACTGTCGAATGGGGTGCCGATGCTCCGCTTTTCGCCTCTGCCGCGGAAACCGATGGCGCTCGGCCATCATCTGTTCTTCGCACATGCGCACGCAGAGGCCGCAGAGAATACAGTCCTCGTATTCCTGCCGGAAGCGCTGCTGCCGCACATCATGCGCGGATGCCAGATCCTGAATGACTTTGGACTGCGGGCATGATGCCAGAAGGAGTTCCAGGATCATCTTGCGCGCGCGCACCACCCGCGTCAGAGGCGGTGCGAACCTTCAGCCCCTCTTCCACCGGATAGGTGCAGGACGAGACCAGCTTGGCTTTGGCACCCTCGCCGATCTCCACCACGCACAGCCGGCAGGCGCCGTAAGGCGGAAAGCCCCTCCATGTGGCACAGGGTCGGGATGGGAAAGCCCAGAAACTTCGCGGCTTCCAGCAGCGTCGTGCCTTCCTCGAATGACGCGTTCAGGCCGTTCATATTGAGTCTAATCACGCTACCTTGCCTCCAATGGTGCCCTCAGCATCCTCTTTCGGTTTTGTGAACTCCAGGTCGCAACGCAGGCATCTTCTCGCCTCAAGTCGGGCGTCTTCTTCCGACAGAGCCAGCTCCACCTCAGCGAAGCTGCGTCCTGCGTTGATCCATTGCCGCCTGCGGGGGCTCCACTCCGCGGGCTTGAGCCGATTCCTCCTCGCTGAGCTGGCAGGATTCGACGTAGGCCTGCGGCAGCCTTATAGTCTCCGGTTGATTGAGAGTCTCGCTCCGAAGGTAGCGGTCGATCATCATGGCCGCCCTTTTGCCGGCGGCGATCGCCTGGACTACCGTGTTGGGGCCGGTGACCACATCTCCGCCCGCAAAGACTCCCGGCCGGCTCGTGCATAGCGTCTCTTTGTCATAGCGGATCGTGCCCTGCGGGGTGACTTCGATACCCATCGAAGAGATGAAATCGACGTCGGGCACATCGCCGATGGTCACAATCAGGGTGTCGAAATCCATTGTGAACTCAGTCCCCGGAACGGGAACCGGGTTCCGCCGCCCGCTGGCATCCACATCGCCGAGTCGGTTCTTGATAAAGGTGGCCCCGCGCAATCTGCGGTTCTTGGAGAGTATCTTCAAGGGCGATACCAGGGTTTCGAGCTTCACTCCTTCTGCGATGGCAGCGTCCACTTCGTCTGCCAATGCGGGCATCTCCTGTCGTGTCCGCCGGTACAACATGGTGACGTTCTGCACGCCTGCCTGACGCAGCGCCACCCGCGCGGCGTCGACTGCTGAATTGCCCCCTCCGATCACGCCGACGCGACCTCTGGCCGAATTCCGGCCTCTAAGGTTGTAATCCTTGAGGTAGCCTATGGCCGGAAGCACGCCGCGGACGCCCTCGCCCTTGATGTTCAGCTTGCGGCTCTTGTGCGCTCCCATGGCCAGGAAGACGGCCGCGAAACCCCTCTCGAACAGTCCGTCGATGGTAAAGTCCTTGCCCAAGGACTTCCCGCAGTGGAGTGTCACATTCTCGTCAAGCAGTGATTCGATTTCCTTTTGCAGAGTGTTGCGCGGAAGCCGGTAGGCCGGTATTCCGCCGCTCAGCATTCCTCCGGGAACCTCCTCCGATTCGAGGACAGTCACCTGGTATCCCGACAGGGAAAGATAATGCGCCGCTGTCAGGCCGGCCGGGCCGGAGCCGACGACCGCCACCTTCGCCTCTTTCTGAGCGGTCTCGGCCGCTCGCACCGGCTTGTAGGTCGAGGGATCAATGTGATCGGTGATGAAACGTTTCAAGGCACGGATCGCAACCGGCCGATTCCCCGTCGTCCCCAGCCGGCAGTGCGCTTCGCAGCGATGATCGCACACCCTGGCACATACCGACGGGAAAGGATTTGTCTCCCGGATCACCCGGTACGCTTCTTCGTACTCGCCCCGAGCCAGATGCGCGACATAACGCCAGGGTTCCGTGCCTATCGGACAGGCAGCCTGGCACGGTGATCCGACCAAATCACGGCAGACGAAGGCGTCGCATCTCTTGTTCCAGATGTGGCGTTCGTACTCATTGCGGAAATATTTGAGCGTGGTAAGCACAGGATTGGAAGCTGTCTGCCCAAGGCCGCACATGGTCGTGTCTTTCACTACCTGCGCCAGCTCCTCGAGCAGGTCGAGGTCGGCCAGAGACGCCTTGCCTTTGGTGACATCCTCCAGGATCTCGTGCATCCGCTGCGTCCCCTTTCGGCAGGTGAGACACTTGCCGCAGGACTCGTCTTTTAGGAAATTCATGAAATATTTCGCGACATCCACCATGCAGGTGTTTTCGTCCATGACGATCATGCCGCCCGAGCCCATGATCGATCCCGCCTGAGTCAGGCTGTCGTAGTCTATGGGAAGGTCGAACATGCTTGCCGGGATACACCCGCCGGAAGGTCCACCGGTCTGAACCGCTTTGATCTTGGCGTCGCCCACCGGTCCGCCGCCGATATCGTGAACGAGCCGGCTGATCTGCATCCCCAGGGGCACCTCGACCAGTCCGGTGTTCTTGATCTTTCCGACCAGGGAAAAGATCTTGGTGCCGCTGTTACCGGGCACGCCGACCTTTGTGAATTCTTCTGCACCGCGGTTGATGATGACCGGTATGTTGGCCAGAGTCTCGACGTTGTTGATGCAGGTAGGATGACCCCAGATTCCCTTTGCAATCGGGTAGGGCGGCCGCTGCCTTGGTTCCCCCATGCGGCCCTCAATCGACTTGATCAGGGCAGTTTCCTCGCCGCACACAAAGGCGCCCGCGCCCCGGACGATGTCGATGTCGAGATCGATGCCGGTGCCCAATATGTTGCCGCCGAGAAGGCCGAGCTCGCGGGCCTGCCGGAGCGCGATGAGCGTGTGCTTGATTGCCAGGGGATATTCCGTGCGCACATAGATGTATCCCCGGGTCGCTCCGATCGCCATCCCTGCAATCATCATTCCTTCGATGATGCCGTGCGGATTTCCCTCCAGCAGGCTGCGGTCCATGTATGCGCCGGGATCGCCTTCGTCGCAATTGCAGACAATATATTTATGCTCACCTTTTTTGCCGGAAGCCCTGGCCAATTCCCATTTTCTGCCGGTCGGAAAGCCGGCGCCGCCGCGCCCTCTGAGGCCTGATTTCTTTACCTCGCTGATGATCCACTCGGGATCATTCGCCGACAAAGCCTTCTCCAGGGCCCCATAACCGCCCTGTCCGACGTAGTCGAATATCCTGATCGGGTCGAGCTTCTGGTTGTTCCCCAGGATGGTGCGGGTTTGCATCTTGAAGAAAGGAATATCCTCCTGCACGAGGCAGGGGTGATGCTGCGACCGGCTCAGTGTAGATCAACTCCTCTTCGACATGGCCTCGTATCGCCGAGTCGATGATGCGAGGGACATCGGACATCTTGAGCTTGGGGTAGAGATGGCGGCCGGGCTCAATGACCACGAATGGGTCCATCTCACAGAATCCCTGACACCCGGTGATTCTGAGCCCAATCTTCTCCTGTAACGCGTGATCAATGATGTAGCGTTTTATGATTCGGATGACATCGTCGGAGCCGCTCGCGAGCCCGCCCGTTCCGGCGCAGACAACTACGGTCGGCTTGTCATATTGAATCTCACGCTCGCTTTGTATGCGCCGGCGAAAATCAGACAACTCGTCCAAGGATGCAAGTCTCTTCATATTCCAGATCCTCTGCCAGACACTCTTGCTATAAGTTGACGCCGGTCAGATCCAGCATGTGGCCTTCACATCCGCGCCGGGAGCAGATCTGCATCACGCCGCCGCTGCGCACGATCATGGGCACCATTGGTGCACCGCACTCGAAGCAGCTGGATGCGGATACAAGCTCACCGTGACAGTGCGGGCAAAAGAAATTCACGACCGCCCCTTTGGGAATCAACTGCTCATATTGGACCGGAGGCCTGCCGTAGAGAGAGGAAAGTCTCAGCCAGCCATACAGATGATTAAACGAAACTGTAATACGGATCGATGGAAAGCCGTCTATGCAGTGAGTTCGATCTATCAGGCTGTGATTGCAGCGAGGGCAGTTGACTTCAATCGGGAAAAATGCGCTGGTCTTCTCTGCCCTCGATTGCCGCCGGTCCCGCCCTTGCAATGTCGAGTACCGACATGACCTTTCGGGTCGTCATATGCGGAGAGTAGCGGCCATCGATTACGACCACCGGCCCCAATGCGCAGGCTCCGAGGCAGTTGACCGTCTCAAGTGTGAATTCCCGGTCGGCAGTTGTCTGTCCGGGTTTGATGCCGAGTTGGCGCTGGACCTCCTTGGCAACGCAGGGCGCGTTGCGCACATGGCAGGCCGTGCCCAGGCAAACCGACACCAGATGCTTCCCTCGCGGCTTCAGGCTGAAGGCTCTAAAAAACGTGGCAACGCCATAGACATCGACCAGCGATTTTCCGGTCTTTTCCGCAACCAGCTTGAGGGCCTCTTCGGTCAGATAACTATATCGGCCCTGGATCTCCTCGAGAATGGATATCAGCCCGCCACCGTCGGTTTTGTTCCTCTCAACAATTGCCTCAACATCGTCCGATTTCATGCTGCGCCTTTCAGAGGAATGAGATTACCGAAATCGACGAGATGCCTGATGGGCGCTCTCTATATGTACTCTTCGCAGTGCCAGATGCTGTCGCCGGGAGTGCGCAGCGTGCAGGTCTTGCGGACTTCGCAGTTGATGCAAAGCCCCTTGTACTGCTCTGACTCCTTTTCAACCGATACTGCCTCTGATTGCGATTCCAAACCCAGGCGCGGGAGATCTGCACGAGACGGGGCCACGCGATCATCGAATTCGTCGCATTCGAGAACAGGTCGCGGAGTGTCCCGGCGGAAACTGCAGGTTACCGCGTAATTGCATGTCGAGCAAATCCCCAGAAAAACGGTGGGCGTAGCGCGAGTCGCTTCCTGCCATTTCCTTTCGACATGTTCCGCGACTCTCTTTCTGCTGATTCTCCTTGCAAGCCCTTTTGGGCGGTCCTTGACCAGTGTCATTGCCTTCCCTCCTTGCTAAGATGTCTGAATCCGGCCCCTCAAGAAAAGAACCCACTTGAGCGGCCGTCGATCTCAAACAAGGCAATATACGTGCCAGAGCGAACAGAAGGTCGCTATTCTGAATGCCGTTTTAAACAAGCTTCCTAAGGCAAGACAGACAATTGATTACGGTGAGTGTCTTGGTTTGGGCCGAACCTCCGCTTATTAGCCGCAGAAGTGCGGATTGCTTTTTGCAGCGGTGAATAATGTCCCACCGGGGAGTATTTCGCCAGATCGTTAATAGGAGAGCGCTGCTCGATCTTCCCGAGCCGATCCCCTCCACCGTTCCGCTGCCTCCCGCAGAATGGGCGGCATTTCGGGTGATCGGAAAATAAAGTGGCAATCAGCCACGGCCGCCCGCGTCCACGTGGGTCGCGGCTGCCAGACATGCCCCTCCTCATGTCTCCCAACATGGCGCCGATTTTCATGCGTCGTAGGATGCGCCCCCGGCGCATGTGGGACTGCTTCGGCAAGCGTCGCAGTTGTGATCGTAATCTTGATCGGCTTTGGATGTCCCTGCAATAGCGACCACGATCACGAGCCACAACCGCAGATCCCTTGCAGGTGCTGCGAAAGGATCGCCTCGAGGCGTGGTTTGGACGCGATAAGGAGCCGCTCGTCGCCTCGGGCCTCTGGGATGACATCGCGAAATTGCCGAAGGCAATCTTCTGCAACGAGGACGGCGGATACATGGATCGGACCAACCTGGCACACCGCCACTTCCTGCGCTGCCTCCAGGCGGCCGGGCTAAAGCGCCAACGTTATCATAACCTGCGTCCATACATTTGCTTCCCTGCTCCTGACAGCCGGCGCGCCGATCGCTTACGTATCGGAGCAGATGGGGCACTCGAGCATTGAGTTGACCGTAAAACGCTATGGGCACCTCCAGCCCGGAGCGAATCGCAAGTTCATCAACAACCTTCCGGGCACAAAAAACGCAATCCCCGCGCAACTGGCCGAGGAGGCCTGAGAAAATGCGCAACCCAGGCGCAACCAACCTACTAAAAAATTTGCACTTTGTTCTTTCCTGTTCCGCTAAGTTATTGTTGGATTTAGCTTTTGGTGGAGCGGGAGACGGGGATCGAACCCGTGACGTCCAGCTTGGGAAGCTGGCATTCTACCGCTGAATTACTCCCGCTCGCTTCAGAAGCCAGCGTCATACTATCGAAGCTGCTTGCGCTAAGTCAATGGGCTCAATCAGGGTCAGAACATCTGCGTGCGCCAGAGGTCGTGAATCTGGATCACGCCAAGGATGCTATTTCCGCCATCGACGACCACCAGGCTGGTAATCTTCAGTTCCTCCATTTTAGCGAGCGCCGAGGTAGCCGCCTGGTCAGGGGAGATTGTCTTTGGCTTCCGGGTCATGCACGCGCCGGCCGTTAATCGCAGCGGATCGGCGGCCCGCTGCAGCAATCGCCGCAGATCGCCGTCGGAAATCACCCCTGCCAGCTTGCCGGCCGCATCCGCTACCGCGGTCATGCCCAGGGTCTTTCGCGACATTTCGTAGATGACCTCACTCATGGGCGTATCTTCAGAAACAATCGGCGCCGCCTCACCCGAGTGCATGAGATCGCCTACCCTGAGCATTTTCCTCCCGATGCTGCCTGCCGGATGGAAATTGGCAAAATCCTCCAGCTTTAAACCCTTGCGCTCCATCAGCGCCATGGCCAGGGCATCACCCATCGCCAGGGCAGCCGCAGTGCTGGTTGTAGGCGCGAGCCCGAAAGGGCATGCTTCCTCAGCCACGCTCACATCCAGATTCACATCGGCCAGCCGTGCCAGCGTAGATTCAGGATCTCCCGCCATGGCGATCAGAGGCAGCCCGAGCCGCTTCACCACATTGAGAATCTGCAGGATCTCGCCCGTCTCACCACTCTTCGATACTGCCAGTACAACATCGTTCGGCCCAAGGAGGCCAAGGTCGCCGTGCATCGCTTCGGCCGCATGCAGAAAGATCGCCGGCGAGCCGGTACTGCTCAATGTAGCAGCGATCTTCTTGCAGATGATGCCGGATTTGCCCATGCCCGTAACGGCAATCTTACCCGCGCAGGAGGCCGCAATTTCGACTGCGCGCACAAACATGCCGCTCAGACGCGGGCACAAGTGCGCGCACGGCTGCCGCCTCCAGCTCCAGCACACGAATGGCAGTCGCCAGCGCGGATCCTTCGACACCACCATCATAGTCTCCCTCGAACCGCAGCACGGATCTCGAGCAGATCCTGCACCAGGCGCGGAAATGAGCGCAGATTGAGCGCGTTCGGGCCATCGGACAAGGCCTTTTCGGGATGATCATGCACTTCGAAAAAAAACCCGTCGACGCCGAAGGCAGCTGCGGCGCGAGCGAGGTGTGGGATGAACTCCGCTTGCCCGCCCGAGCGGTCTCCTTTTCCGCCAGGTATTTGAACGCTGTGCGTTGACATCGAACACAACCGGCTGCCCGAAGGAACGCATGATCATCAGAGAGCGAAAATCGACAACCAGGTTGTTGTAGCCGAAAAAATGTGCCCCGCTCCGTCAGCATGATGTCACGGTTGCCCGTGCTCAAAGCCTTGTCGAGCACCTTGCGCATTTCCTGGGGAGATAGGAACTGACCTTTCTTGATGTTCACCGCACGACCGCTGCCCGATACCGCCAGGATCAGATCCGTCTGCCGGCAGAGAAAAGCGGGGATCTGCAGAGACATCCAGAACCTCGGCGGCTGCAGGAACCTGGCCTGATTCGTGAACGTCACTGAGGATCGGAAGCCCGCTGACACGCCGCGCTTTTTCGAGGATTCGCAGGCCTTCGACCAGCCCGGGTCCGCGGAATGAATCCCCTGAAGTGCGGTTGGCTTTGTCGAAAGATGCTTTGAAGATCAGATCGATGCCTGCGCGTGCACCGATCCCGGCCAGGCGCTCTGCCATTTTGAGGCAATGTTTTTCGCTTTCGATGACACACGGTCCGGCAATGAAAAAGGGCTGCGGGCCACGACCGAGTCTCAAGCTGCCAACTTTGATGGAATTCATCGGTGTCTCGATGCGGAGGAATGCCTTAGGTCGCCGTCTCCCTGACCGTCAGCTCGCATTTCTGCGGCCGGGCCGCATCCCGCTTCGCGCTTGAACTGGTATGCGGCGGCAATGAAGCTGGCGAACAACGGATGCGGCTGCAGGGGTTTGGATTTGAACTCCGGATGGAATTGGCATCCCAGGAACCAGGGGTGCCCCGGCAGCTCCATGATCTCCACAAAATTGCGGTCAGGCGAGTTGCCCGAGAATTTCATGCCGTAGCTCGTCAGAATCTCCTCATACTCGCGGTTGAACTCATAGCGGTGTCGATGACGCTCGGAGATTTCCTTCTTCCCATAGATGCGGTGCGCGAGCGAGTCTGTCGTCCAGATTGCAGGGGAAGGCGCCGAGCCGCATATTTCCCCCCATGATGTCCGTCCCCAGCAGTTCCCGCAGCATGTAGAAGACGCGATGCGGAGCGGCCGGATCGAACTCCGAGCTGTCCGCCTGGAGACCGCAGACGTTTCGTGCAAACTCAATGACACCGCACTCCATGCCCAGACAGATGCCGAAGAAAGGCACCTTATGAGTGCGGGCGTATCGGATGCCGCGCAGCATGCCGTCGATTCCTCGCTTGCCGAAACCGCCCGGAACCAGGATGCGCGTCGTAGCATCCAAGTTGCTCTTCCAGGGTCTCATCCATGAGGCCTTCCGACTCGATCCACTTGAGATTGACGCGCACTCGGTTGGCCAGGCCGCCGTGATAGAGGGCTTCGTTCAGGCTCTTGTAGGAGTCCTCGTACTCGACGTATTTGCCGACAATGCCGATGCGAACCGTGTCCTCGGGGTGCTGATCGCGGTGCAGCAGCTCATTCCATGCGCTCAGATCGGGCTCGTGCGCCGGCAGGTTCAGGTAGCGCACAATCGCACCGTCGAGCCCTTCACTGTGCAACACCACCGGCACCTCATAGATATTTTTTACGTCGAGGGCGGTAATGACTTCTTTTTCGGACACATTGCAGAAGAGCGCAATCTTGGCCTTGATGTCGCGCGGCAGCAGCCGGTCTGTGCGACAAAGCAGAATGTCGGGCTGGATACCGATTTCCCTGAGCTCCTTGACACTGTGCTGCGTGGGCTTGGTTTTCAGTTCCCCTGAGGTGCCGATAAAAGGCACGAGGGTCAGGTGGATGAACATGGAATTTTCCCGTCCAACCTCGTTTCGCAACTGCCGGATGGATTCAAGGAAAGGCAGGCTCTCGATGTCGCCCACAGTACCGCCGATTTCGACGATTGCAACGTCCACATCCTGCGCCACGCGCCGAATGGTATTTTTGATTTCGTTCGTGATGTGCGGAATCACCTGGACGGTCTTGCCGAGGAATTCACCTTTGCGCTCCTTTTCGATGACGCCCAGATAGATCTTTCCGGTCGTGGAGTTATTGTCGCGCGTCAGTCGAACGTTGGTGAAGCGCTCGTAGTGGCCCAGATCCAGATCCGTCTCCGCACCATCGTCGGTGACATAGACTTCGCCGTGCTGGAAAGGACTCATCGTGCCCGGATCGACGTTAATGTAAGGATCCAGCTTCAGGAAATTGATCTTACATCCCCGGGCCTCCAGCAAGGCGCCGATCGAGGCGCTGGCCAGTCCTTTGCCGAGCGAAGAAAGCACTCCCCCGGTCACAAATATATATTTCATACGCCTCTCTTCGGCCATGATCGCGTCGTTGGTTTCGTCGGAAATGACGGGGGAAGATTACCAGCCTGCCGAAGCGGAGGCAACTCCTATTGCTTCCACTTCGGTAGACTGCCCTACTAATGCTAAATCACAGCGGACGCTAAAACACGCGATTTTTTAATAATTTTGTGTCTTTCGCCTTGGTTGCATTTTAGAAGTTAATAACTTCAATTTCACGCACGTCACGCACGTACTCTTCGGTTGGCTGCGGATAGCGGTACAGCCTGCCCTCGAAGTTTTTCAGCACGATTTCCCGCTCGCCGAAATCGACGACATATTCGGGCATCAGCGGGATTTTGCCGCCGCCGCCCGGAGCGTCGATCACAAACTGGGGCACGGCAAAGCCCGTCGTGTGCCCGCGCAGCGCCTGCATGATCTGCAGTCCGGTTTCCACGCGCGTGCGGAAATGGTTGGTGCCGCGCGTCAGGTCGGCCTGATAGAGGTAGTAGGGGCGTACGCGCATCATCAGCAGCTTGTGCATCAGCTCCTTGATCGTCTCGGGATCATCGTTGACTCCGCGCAAAAGCACGGTTTGGCAGCCCACGGGGATGCCGGCGTTCGCCAGGCGCTCGCATGCAGCCTTGGCTTGGGGGGTAATTTCTCGCGGGTGATTGAAGTGAGTATTGAGAAAGATCGGGTGGTACTTCTTCAGCATGTTGCACAGGTCGTCGGTGATCCTGCTCGGCAGGACACACGGGAACCTAGTGCCAATGCGAATGATCTCGACGTGCGGAATGGCGCGCAGCCTCGAAATGATGCTCTCCAGCTTTTCGTCATTGACCATCAGAGGGTCGCCGCCCGAGAGCAGCACATCGCGGATCTCGGTGTGAGCGCGGATGTATTCAATGCCGATCGCGATGGTGCGTTCCGTGATGTCGCTGGTCCGGCCGACCATCCGTTTGCGCGTGCAGAAGCGGCAATACATCGGGCAACGGTCGGTGATCAGCAGCAGCACACGATCAGGATACCGATGGGTGAGGCGCGTCACCGGGCTGTCGTCATCCTCGTGCAGCGGGTCTTCCGGAGAATCACGGTCTTCGAGCTCCTGGATGGAAGGCACCGACTGCATCCAAATGGGATCGCCTTTCTCCTGGATCAGGTTGTAGTAGTAGCGAGGAATTCTCATCGGGTAGACGTCGCGTGCGTCATTGATTTCACTCACGTCGGCGTCAAAGTCCTCGCGGATCGTCTCGCCTTTGGTGACGCTATTGCGCAGATCGAGCATCCACTGTTCCATTGATCTAACATCTCCTTACCGGGAAAGTCTCTTAACAAAAAACAACTTATCGTCACCGACGTCGTAGAAATCCCGTATCTGCGACGCTTCTTCATATCCCAGGCGGCGATAGAACCCGACGGTTATATCGTAGGATTCCTTGGAGGAAGTCTCGAGAATCAGAAGCCTTCCATGCTCCTCCTGCACTTTGCTTTCCACATACTGCATCAAAGCCCGGCCAACACCTTTCCCCTGAGCCGCCGGGTGCGTCGCGATCCAATAGAGATCGTACGTGCCCTTGGTCATCGGGGTCGGGCCCCAGCAGGCGTAACCGCACACTTCTTCGTTAGCGCCTTGCACCACAACGAAGTTGTAGTCCGGCTGGCCGGGATTATTAAGATAGATATCGACGAGTTCGAGGGCGCATGCCATCTCCGCCTGGTTGAAGTTGCCGACGTCACGATTGATGCGTGCGACAGCCTCACGATCGCCGGCAGCAAGTTTGCGAATCAGATGTATATGAGAGTCAGGAGAAGGCATACGCGGTAGAGGGCACCTTTGCGCCTCGTTCCAAGGCTGAATGGGTTATCCGAGCAACGAGGTCGGTATACGTCAGCCCCGCAGTTCGTGCCGCGCGCACGAATCCAGCGAGCGGCGAAAGATCGGGATTTGGATTCACCTCGAGGACGTAGATGTTGCCCTTCACATCCGTCCTCATATCGACGCGGGCATAATCCCGGCAGTCGATCGCCCTGCAGCTGCGCAAGGCAGTGTCCTTGATACGCTTTTCAAGGCGCACAGGGATATCGGCGGGACAGACCGGCACCGTACATCGACAGACGACGCTTTCCTCATCCCACTTCGCACGATAGCTCACAATCCGCGGCTCGTGCTCCGGCATTTGACTGAAATCGATCTCAGAAATCGGCAGCACCTGCACATCCTGTCCACAGAAAATGGCGACGTTAAACTCCCTTCCAGCGAGGAATTGATCCACCAGGGCGTCCTGGTGATAGACCTGATGGATGTAAGCGACCTGCCGTTCGAGTTGGTCAGAGTTGTGGCATACCGAGTTTGAGTTGATTCCCAGGCTGGCATCCTCATGCACCGGCTTCACGATTACCGGGAAACGGCGCATCGCCTGCGGTCGAATCCGCTGGCCCACGGGACAGAGATATCCGTACGGCACCGGGATGCCGGAGGCACGCAGAATCTGCTTTACCCGGAATTTGTTTAAAGCCACGCCCAGAGCCAGCGGGCCGGATCCGGTATAGGGAATGTTCATCAAATCCAGCAGCCCAGCGATGCACATCTCGAGCTCCGTGTTTCCCTGGATCTCCTCGCACAGGTTCCAGACGAATTTGGGAGCAAGGCGATGGAGAGTCAGCACCAGCTCTTTCGAGAATTGATCCACGCCGATGACATACGGGCTGTATCCCAGTTCGCGCAGACTGTCCTCAATCGCGCCCACTTCCTCGCGAATGAGATTCGCGGGATAGACCTTCTCTTCGGCGAGCGGCAACTCCCTCACCGTGGCAGCATTATAAAGGATGACGCAGTCCGGTTTTCCCATCAGAGTATCCCGTAGCGGCGGCAGGCGATGTCCAGAACCGTATTGATCAACTGGTGGTAATTCATGCCGGCGGCACGCGCTGCTTTTGGAAAACAGGAGTTGTCCTCCGGCCGCGGCAGAATTCCCGGCAACGGATTAAGCTCGATGATGTGAGGGCGGTTCGAGCTGTCGAGACGGACATCAATGCGACACCAATCGCGACAGCGCATGGTTCGATAGGCGTCCAGGCATATGCGTTCGATCTCAGCCTCGCTTTCCGGACTCAAGCGCGCAGGACAATCAAATATCTGCAGCGGGTTCGAACTCTGATCCCAAATCCATTTGGCTTCGTACGAATAGATCGGATTCATCCCCGACGGAAGTGAATCAAATCGTATCTCGACGATCGGAAGGGCTCGGGCCTCCGCTCCGTTTCCCAGGATGGCCACCGTGAATTCACGCCCGGGAAGGAACTCTTCCACCATGGCCGGCTGCTGGAAGCGCTCGGTCACCCATAAGATTTTGGCGCGCATGTCCTCCCAGTTGTGCACCAGAGAGTCATTGCGAATCCCCATGCTCGAACCTTCAAACAGCGGCTTCACCAGAAGTGGAAAGTGCAGGCTGTTGAACGAAAGGTCCTTGTCCGCGACCACACGGAAACGCGCCGTCGGCAAACCGTAATAAGACAGAATCTCCTTGGCGCGGGACTTGTCCAGACAGACGTTGAGCGTCAGCGGGTCGCTGGCTGTATAGGGAATGTTGAGATATTCGAGGATCGAAGGGATGTGACCTTCACGGCAAGGGCCGGTAGTCCCTTCCGCCATGTTGAAGACAATGTCCGGACGGCTGTCGCGAAGCGCGTTGTAAGCATCCACGGCCGCATCGATTGGGATCACCTCATGGCGCTCCCGCAGGGCGCCAATCACGGCATTCACGGTTTCCTGGTCGTCCCACTCGGCCTGCGCTTCGCGGCTGCTACTTGGAGGGTCTTGCCCCTCCTCTGGCTCACCGCGCTTCAAATTGAACGTCAATCCAACTCGCATCCACCCTCGCTATTCAATTCATTTGTATAAAGGAATCAAAACTGCGTGTCAAGTAGTATTTGGAGAATTCCCACTAGATTTTGGGCCGGGATCGGATTCCAACACAAGAGCTTGTATAGGCAGGGCTATGTGGTAACGGGATAATACACCCACCCTGATGACCTTTGGTTCGAAAAGTGGATAAATACTATTCCTATAGGGATTGCTTAACCCAGGAACTGTTTTTGCCGTAATCTTGCATAAAAATCACATCGCCTGCCGCTAGGATTGCTGCAAATAATCTCGTGATCCAATCAACCTCTCGACGCGCTGTCCCCGGGTCCTTTCAAGTTCAGGGCATGATTCTACTGCTCAGAAAGCGCAGGCGGGCGCCGATGCCTCGAGCGTGATGAAATATCCTTTTGACCTCTTTTTCATGAATTCTCGTCATAGTAGATTGCAGTCTGCGCGTCATGAAAACATCGGGTATAATGACCGTCTGATTATGAATCACACCACACTCCGCAAAATTCCGCGCGCACCACGAGTTCTTCTCGCGCTCCTCTGGGGAAGCATCTGTGCTGCTTTGCTGGCCGCTCCGTGGCTGGCATCTCTCGGACACGCGCGTGCGGCTGCGGTGATGTACGCGCTTTTTTCTCCGGTGTGCCATCAGGATCCGGCACGTTCCTTCGCATGGTTTGGCCATTCGTGGGCAGTCTGTCACCGTTGTTCGGGAATCTATGCGGCTTTATTCCTGACTTCGCTATGGCCGTTCGAACTTAGTTTTCTTTTGAATCCGCCGCGACGGCGCAGGTTATGGGTATTAGCCGCTACTGTGCCTTTGTTGCTGGATTTTTTTGCGCCGCTCGCCGGGCTCTGGATCAACACTCCGGGCAGTCGTTTTTTTACAGGTTGGCTTTTTGGCACCATGCTTTCTTCCCTGCTTGTACCAGCGGTCGCGGAGTTCATTGACGAAGTTCGGAGCAGAATCAGGAGTATCGAGTCCGATGCTCTTGGAGGACTCTTATGAATCAGAATGCAATGTGGAGGCCCGCGCTGATTGGAGGAGTGTTGCTTGGCATCCTGTCGGCCATTCCTCCGCTCAGTTTTCTCAACTGCGCCTGTTGTGCGTGGGTAATCGGCGGCGGTGTCCTGGCAGCCAACCTCTATGTGAAGAGTTCTCCAACCGTGGTGACGCTTGGCAGCGGTGTCGGCCTCGGCCTGCTCACCGGAGCCATCGGCGGGATTGTCTCCACAATTTTCAGCATTCCCATCCAGATCCTCATGAATACCGTTTTTGCCGAATATGCTGCGCAGGCACGCCGGATGATCAGCGAACTGCCCAACATGCCGCCCGTCTGGCGCGATCTGATCCTGTCCTCGGGCAACACGGGCTTCAATGTCTTGTCCGTGATCCTGGCAACATTTGTCATCGTCACCGTATATTCTCTTTTCGCCATGTTGGGAGGAGTGCTCGGCGTAGCCATCTTCGAAAAAAGAAAGGTCGAGGGACCGACTGCGGCTTGCCATCCTCCGGTCAACCTGCCACCGCCACCCCCGCCGCCGGATTATCCGGAGCAGTGATTCAATTCAATGATGGTCAATATGGCGCGCTGATAAGGCCGCATGCAGAATAAGCAGTCATGGCTCTGTACAATCAGCGGTGGTCTTCCACCGAATCTCGAGCCAGCGGTTTTTCGTCACTCTTCATGATGATCGCGTCTTGGACTGAGCAGTAGCGGATGATCTCTGCGCATTCCCCGTCTTTGCACCTGCGGAACGATCACTGAATTTCTGCCACAATTCCATCTTCTTTTTCGATCTGAATGGTCGTGTGCTCAATATGGTAGCGTTCACGCATGAGGCGGCTCAACGTCATGAGCACGGCATGAGCATCTGCACGCGCGCGTAGCACCACATGGCAACTCAACGCCGGCATTCCGGATGTGATCGCCCATACATGAAGATCGTGCACGGAGAGAACATCTTCGACACTGCCCAGGTCGGCCAGAATGTCAGCAGTCTTCAAATGCCTCGGTGTTCCCTCCAATAACACTTCCACGCTGTCACGCAACAGCTGCCATGAGCTGTAGAGGATCAGCGCCGCGACAATGATGGAAACGATCGGATCCGCCAGGTACCAGCTCCAGACCCACATGACGACGCCAGCGCTGATCGCGCCCAACGATCCAAGAATGTCACCCAAAATGTGGAGGAATGCCCCTCGCACGTTGAGATTCTCCAGATCGGAGTGCGAGAGCAGACGAGCCGACATGAGATTGGCCCCAAGCCCGATGCAGGCGACGATCAGCATGGTTCCGCTTTTGATCGATGGGGGCGCATGCAGACGCTGGTAGGCTTCATAGGCAATCGAAACGCCCACCATGACCAGAATGACGCCATTCGCCAGAGCCGCCAGGATCTCCGCCCGCAGGTAGCCGTAGGTCTTTTCGTTGGTTGCCGGAAGCGCGGCGATCTTAAACGCAAACAGGCTGAGCGAAAGCGCTGCGAGATCCGTCAGCATGTGTCCTGCGTCGGCAAGCAAAGCAAGGCTGTTTGTGTAAAAGCCGGCGAGCAGTTCCACAACAAACCAGACCGCGGTGATCAGCAAAGCGAGCAGCAGTCCACGCTTCGTGGTGAAATGCGAGCTAGAATCGTCTGATTTGTGCATCATTCCGATGTCATGCATATTCCCCGGGTGCAGAGCAATGCAGTCGTCCTATTCAATCATACTGCAGACGGTCCAGCGGGTCGACTGCAGGACAAAAGAGCATAAACCGTTCTCGATGAATTGCAGATAGCATAAAGCTTCCTCTTGATACAATCCCAAAATGCGATGGATCACAGCAGAGAGAGCGGGTCGACGTCGACTTGGATGCTCTTGAGCGGAACTTTGCGTTTGCCCAGGCTGTTAAATGCATCGTGCAGAATTGCCCCCAGATTTTCCCCAGGTGCAGACTTGAGCAACACCTGGAAACGGTATTGGCCGCGCAATTTTTCCAAGGGCGCGGCAGCCGGGCCCAGCACTTGAATCCTGGTTTTGGCTCCGTGTCGCAGTGCACTCAATTTGATTTCTTCGGACACCTTTATGCCGGTTTGCAGTCCCTTGTCGGCACTTCCGGAGCTGATAAGGATCTGGACCAGACTGCGGTACGGAGGGTAGCCGAGGAGTCGGCGAAATTCGATCTCATGCTGGTAGAAGCCGCTGTAATCCTGGCGGCTCGCGAACTGCAGCGCGTAGTGGTCAGGGTAGAAGGACTGGATCACCACTCTCCCCGGGATCTTGCCGCGCCCCGCCCGACCGGCCACCTGTGTGAGCAACTGAAAGGTCTTTTCAGCAGAGCGAAAATCGGGAAATGCCAGGCCCGCATCGGCGGAAACGACGCCGACGAGGGTCACATCCGGAAAATCATGCCCTTTCGCCAGTATCTGAGTTCCTACCAGCATATCCAGCTCGTGCGCGGCGAAATCGAACAGGATCTTATGGAGCGCGCCTCGTCGACGGGTCGTATCGCGATCAACGCGCGCCAGACGAGCCTTGGGGAACTTGGTGCGGAGAATCTCTTCGAGCTGCTCTGTTCCTACGCCGACGAAGTAAATGAATTCTCCCCCGCAAGCATCGCAGGCCGCAGGAGTTTCCTTCTCCAGGGCGCAATAGTGACAGATCAGGCGGCCCTCTTCATGATGATACGTCATGGAAATACTGCAGTCGGGACAGGAAAACACATTGCCGCAGCTGCGGCAAAGAAGCGACCGTGAGTAGCCGCGGCGGTTGAGCAAAATGATCGCCTGCTCACCGCGCTGCAATGTCGCAGCCAATTCCCCCCGCAGCTGTTCGGAGATCACCGACTTCCGGCCATGGCGCTGGAACTCAAGACTCATGTCTACCATGATAACTTCCGGCATAGGTCGCGCCTCGATGCGTTCCGGCAAAGTGAACCGCAGCATGGTCGATGCATCCTGTGCCATGTGGTAGGTTTCCACTGCCGGGGTTGCAGAACCCAGGAGTAATACGCCGCCGTGCGATTGAAGCCTGCGCCAGGCAACATCGCGCGCATGGTAGCAAGGCGATTCGTCCTGTTTGTAGGACGAGTCCTGCTCCTCGTCAATGACGATCAGACGCAGGTTTTCGAGCGGCGCAAAAACCGCCGAGCGCGTCCCGACAACAACTTTGGCCGCGCCAGAACGAATGCGATTCCATTGGTCGAAGCGTTCCCCAAGCGACATGCCGCTATGGAGAAGAGCCACCTGGTCGGGAAAGTGCGATGCTGCGATTCGGCTCAGCATAGGAGTCAGGCCAATTTCCGGCACGAGCAGCATTGCGGTGCCGCCGCCCTTGAGCATTTCGGCGATCAGCCTGAGGTAGATTTCGGTTTTTCCGCTGCCGGTCACCCCATAGAGAAGGCAGCGCACGCTCTCTTTGGCATCAAGCAAGGCGCGCAGCCGTTCGAAGGCCTCGCGTTGTGCGGGTGTAAAGACCAGGACTTTGCGTGCCGAGGCCGCCGACAGTTCCAGCGGAATCCGGTCCACTTTCATCTCCGTGATCTCCGCCAGGCCCTTTTTCTCCAGGGTGCGTGCGACACTTGGGCTCGCCCCTGCGGCGCGCAGCGCTGTCTGCAAGGCAAGCATACCTCCGGCCGCGCACAGCTGCTCATGCATGGCGCGCTGCGGCCCCGTTAGCCGCGCAATGATCTTGGGATCGCCCGCGAGCGCTTTGATGCCCAATAGCTTTTTTTCTCTGATCCGAGCCCGCGCTGCGTACTCCTCGATCTGCAACCAACCCTGGGCGGCCAGAGATTCGATCCACTGGCCGGCATCGCTCAATCCTTCGCAGCGACAGAGTTGTTTGAGACTCATACGGCCGGCGCGCGCCAGGGTTCCCATAAGGAGTTCTTCCTTGGCGTGCAGTCCCGTTGGTCTCAACCCGCCCGAGAACAATATGTGGGCGCGCTCACTCAGGCTAACCTCGCGTTCACCCTCGGCGAGAGAGCCCGCCGGCAACAGAGCGCGCAGCACTTCGCCCGGGGAAGTAAAATAGTAATCCCCGATCCAGCACGCGAGCTCGACCAGCGCTTCGGGAATCGAAGGCTCACGATCCAGGACCTCACGAATCGCACGGATACGAAAATCACCGGCGGGCGGCGAGTCCTGGCATGCCACAACAAACCCTGTGATCAGCTTACGTCCGAATGGAACCAGGACGCGCATGCCCACCGAAATCTGTCCGGCAAAAGTCCGTGGGACCGAGTACGCAAACGTCTTGCGCACTCCAAGCGGCACTGCAACATCGACAAATCCGGCCATAGGTCGATCCGTATTATGAGTCCTGGAATTCGGCTTCCCGCGAGAGGACCTTCCGTGCCTCCTTACTGCCCGAAAGAACGCAAATAGTCCCTGATTTTCTGGACATCCTCCCAGACTTTCCTCTTTTCGTTCGGATTCCGCAAGAGATAGGCAGGATGGAACGTGGCGATGAATTTCGTGCCATGGAAATCGATGAATTGGCCGCGCAACCTTGAAATCGGCTCCTTGGTCCGCAGCAGCGTTTGCGCTCCGAAAGTACCGAGGGCGCAGATGACGCGCGGCCGCACGGCGGCGATTTGGCGGAATAGGAAAGGCTGGCAGGCCGCGATCTCGTCGCCTTCCGGGTTGCGATTCTGCGGCGGCCGGCATTTCAGGATGTTGCAGATGTAGACATCCTCACGACGCATATCAATGGCCTGGATGATCTTGGTCAACAGCTGGCCGGCTCGCCCGACAAAGGGCAATCCCTGTTCGTCTTCGTCGGCGCCCGGCGCTTCACCCACGAACATCAGATCCGCTTTGGGATTTCCCATCCCGAAGACAATGTTCCTTCTTGTGGACGCCAGCTTGCAGCGCCGGCAGTCGCCCAGATCGTCTCGGATCGTTTGCAGGTCCTCCGAACCGGCGGGCAGCTCGTCGAATAGCGATGCCCGGCCAAAGGTGACGGGCATCTTCCCCGCGGCTGGCCGTGCCGGCGGTTCCGCGCTGGGGTATTTCCGTGCCGATGATTCGGCGCCTGGTTTGTTTGTGCCAAGGCGTACTCCAAGAGCACGATAAAAGCGCAGGTGCTCGAGTATCTCACCGCCCAGGCCTTTGAAATCACTCATGTCCCGACTTCCAGATCATCCAGTACAGCATCATCGTCGCGCCACTTTGAGACTGTGCGCACAGTAAGCCCGAGGAAAAGCCTGCATCCCAGCATCGCTTCCAGCACGCGCCGCGCTGCGATGCCGAGTTCACGCAGCTGGGATCCCTCCTTGCCGATGATGATACCCTGCTGCGACTTTTTTTCAACCAGGATGTCTGCCTCCAGCACCACGAGATTTTTCTTCTTGCGTTGGCTCTCGTCAAATTTTCTGAGCATCACTGCGGTAGCATAGGGAATTTCTTCGCGCGCGAATTCAAGAATTTTTTCGCGGATAAACTCACCGGCAAGGAATTTCTCACTGCGGTCGGTGACCTGGTTTGCCGGGTAAAAGAAATCGCCTTCGCGAAGATGCTCAAACACCCTATCCACCAACAGGGTACGGTTGTCGCCCTTCAAAGCGGACAAGGGGATAATTTCGAGAAAGTCATACGCCGAGGCATATTTCTGAATCACGGGAAGCAGTTTCGGCTTGGCAAGCTTATCGATCTTGTTTATCGCCAGCAATGTGGGAAGACCCGCTTTCTTGATCATTTCCAGAACGAAGCTCTCGCCGCCTCCAAAGCTTATGGTCCCATCGATCATGAGGATCGCCAGATCCACATCACGCAAAGCATCGACAACAGTGCGCTGCATTCTCCTGTTCATGCGAAATTCAGGGCGATGAATCCCGGGCGTATCTACGAATACTGCCTGGCCACGAGCCTCGGTAAGAATGCCGAGAATGCGGTGACGCGTCGTTTGAGGAATCGGCGAGACAATCGAAATCTTTTGCCCGACCAACGCATTCATCAGTGTGGATTTGCCGGAGTTGGGCCGCCCGACGATGGACACAATGCCGGATTTCATGCGGGGACGACGCTCACTTTAATGCCGATCCGGTGTCGCGCTGCTGCTGCAAGCGCAAGGCCAGATCCAGGATGCGATGGGCGATCTCCAGCTTGGAACAATTTGCCATGGTTATAGTTTCGCCGGAGAGACTCAGAATATGCACCGTGGAAGAATCAGATCCGAAGACGCCGCTGGAAACGTCATTCGCGACCATCAGATCCAGATTTTTGCGGGTCATCTTTTCGCGGGCGTTGGCAAGGAGGTCACGAGTTTCAGCGGTGAACCCCACCAGAACCTGATTGACTTTGGATGCCCCCAGTTGCGCCAGAATGTCGTCAGTCGGAATCAGGGACAGAGTTGTTGCTTGTCCGCTCTTTTTTAATTTGTCTCCGGCATACTCTGCAGGGCGGTAATCTGCCACCGCAGCCGCCTTGATCACGATGTCCATTTCAGGATAGAAACCAAGTACAGCATTTTTCATATCCTCTGTCGAACGGACAGCGGCCAAACGAACTCCTGCCGGCGCTTCGAGTGCAGTCGGGCCCGACACGAGGATCACATCCGCGCCGCGTTGCCGTGCCGCTTGTGCTACCGCATACCCCATCTTTCCCGAGCTTCGATTCGACAGGAAGCGGACCGGATCGATGTCTTCGATCGTTGGCCCCGCCGTAACCAGCACCTTCCGGCCCGCCAGCGATTCGCCCTGCCACAAAGCCTCGAGGATGCCGGATATAATTACATCGATCTCAGCCAGTCGGCCTTCGCCCTCCATGCCGCAAGCAAGCATGCCCGGTTCGGGGTTTACGAAAGAATGGCCGCGCTTCCTCAAAATATCCACGCTGCTTCGTACGGCCGGGTGCTTCCACATTTCCACATTCATGGCCGGGGCTAGGAGCACCGGTGCCGGACATGACAGGTACAGGGTGGTAAGAAAATCGTCCGCAATACCATGGGCGAATTTGCCAAGAATGTTGGCCGTAGCAGGCACCACGGCAAGCAATTGGATTTCTTGAGCGAGGTGAATATGGCCGATCGACAGGTTCCTGCCGGAACCGAACATGTCGGTGATCACATTCTGGCCGGAGAGCGCTTCAAAGGTCAGAGGTGCAACGAACCTGCGCGCCGAGCGCGTGAGGACTACCTGGACGGAAACGCCTGCCTTCTGGAGCCCTCGCATCACCTCAACGGCCTTGTAAGCTGCGATGCAGCCCGTCACTCCCAGCCCGACCTTCACGGCCTCCTCCTAGCCTTCGTGTAGTGGCTCCGGCAACTGCGTGATCTCAAAACTGATCAGCCCCTCTTCCACTTCCTTCATTGCGATGTGGGCAGGCTTGGTTGATTTGATCTTAACCTTCGCTTTGGCCCTGTTCTGCAGTTGTTTGGCTCGCTCTGCGGCAATGATGATAAATCGGTATTTCGAACCGATATTCTCAGGCACTTTCGGCATCCAATCCTCCAAATGTAGCAATAATCGACCCAGCCGACTCGGCCCGCAACGCCATGCGACATCGCGATCCAAGTATGGTTACCTTCAATTCCTCTACAGACTCCCTAAAATCGTCATTGATAATCAGATAGTCATAATCATGGTATTGCGCTATTTCCCGGTGGGCGATCTTCAGACGCTGTTCAATGACGTACTCTTTGTCGAGTTTCCGGTTCTCGAGGCGCACGCGCAGTACTTGATACGAGGGCGGCATGATGAAGATTCCGACGGCATCCGGACGTTTATCGCGGATCGTGCGCGCCCCCTGCACATCTACATCCAACAAAACATCGCCCCCATCCTGGAGCTTGCTGTCGATGAATCTCCAGGGGGTGCCGTAATAGTTGCCGTACACCTCCGCCCACTCCAGGAGGTCTCCGCTGCGCATCAAGGCTTCAAATTGCGCCCGGGTAACGAAATGATACTCGACGCCGTCGCGTTCATTTCCGCGCGGTGCCCGGGTGGTATAGGAAACGGAGAAGTACAAACCGTTGAGTTCCTTAAGCACCGCGGATACCAGGGCGGATTTTCCCGCACCCGACGGACCCGAGACAATAATCAGGCTCCCTTTTTGCGGCATACTATTCCACGTTCTGGACCTGTTCACGCAACTTTTCGATGTCGGCCTTGATAGCAATTCCATGCCGCGTTACTTCGAGGTTTCCTGTTTTCGAGAGAATGGTATTAACTTCGCGGTGCATTTCCTGGAGCAGAAAGTCCATCTTCTTTCCTACTTCCTTGGCGTCCTGGAGCATGCCCGCATATTGATCGAGGTGGCTTTCCAGCCTGGTGATCTCTTCCGAGATGTCGGATTTCTCAGCCAGCAGGGCAACTTCCTGAGCCAGGCGCTGCGGATCGGGCGTCACCTGCGGGAGGAGATATTTCAACCGCTCCTCGAGCCGCTGGCGATACTCGACCAGTACAGCCGGCATATGGGCGCGCACTGCGGCCACCCTTTCCTGAACACTGCGCAGATAACCACTCATCTCCGACGCCAAGGCCTGCCCTTCCTGACGCCGCATTTGCAGAACCGTGTCTAGCGCCTGGCGGATCCCATTCAGCACGAATGCACGCAGCTCTTCGCCGGCGCCCGTCTGCTCCGGCGAAAACAGGTTCTGGTTTTGCAGCACGCCCGGCATGGCCACCAGCGACTTCAGATCCAGGGAACCTTCCACATGCAGTTCATCGCGCAGGCGCGCAGCGGCTTCGAGATAGCTCCGTGCGGTACTTACACTGATCAGACACTCGGTCGGTATCGACGCCTGAATAGCTACGGAAACATCAACCCGGCCTCGCCGCAAGGCATTGCGCACCACCTGGGAGATTTCAGCCTCCAAAAACCCGTATTCCCTGGCGAGCCGAACATGCAAATCCAGAAAGCGGTGGTTTCCCGTGCGTACCTCGACGCCAATCGTTGCCCCATCCTTCTGGAGCGATACTGTCCCGTAGCCAGTCATGCTCTGGATCATCTCTTATAAACCTTAGCCAGTGAAATCCAAATATGATATCGTCGATTGAGCCCGCACGTCAAGCAACATCATGGATTTACTGGGATTTTGAAGCCGTACCCGGCTAGCGGAGAGTTTCACCCTGGCCCGGAGCGAAACCTGGAATCCAGGACGCCAACAAGCCTGCACGCCTTAAGACGACCGTGACATCGGTTGCTCTTGCGCAGAATTATCGTCCGTTTGGAGGCGGAAGTACCGGTAGTAAAGGCCGTTGCCTTCCAGGAGGCTCTCGTGGGTACCTATTTCCCGGATCCTGCCTTTGTCAATCACGAGGATAAGGTCCGCCTTTCGGATCGTCGAAAGACGGTGGGCGATCACAAAAGTGGTTCGATCGAGCATGAGGTTGGTCAGTGCTCGTTGTACAAGCTGCTCGGATTCCGAATCCAACGCCGAGGTCGCTTCGTCAAGGATCAGGATCGGAGCATTGCGCAGTATCGCGCGTGCAATCGAAATCCTCTGCCTTTCTCCCCCCGACAGCCTCTGTCCGCGTTCGCCTATGCGCGTTTCGTACTTCTTCGGCATCTGCATGATAAAATCATGGGCCAGGGCTGCCTTGGCAGCGGCCTCGATCCTCTCCACTGACGCATGAATATCCCCGTAGGCAATGTTGTTGCGAACCGTGTCATTGAAGAGAAAGGTCTCCTGGGTAACGATGGCAATGTTTCTCCGCAGGGAACTCTGGCTGTAATCGCGCACATCCACACCGTCGATCAGCACGGCACCCGAAGTCACGTCGTAAAAGCGGGGTATCAAACTTACCAGGGTCGATTTGCCGGAGCCGCTGCTCCCGATCAATGCCACCACGCGGTTGCGCTGAACTATGATACTGATGTCTTTCAGGACCGATCTTTGTCCCTTCAAACCGTGGTAGTCAAAATAAACGCTCTTGAACTCCACGGATTCATTCAGTCCTTCGAGTGTGCGTGCGCCGGGTCGGTCATGAATTTCCACGTGCGTGTCGAAAAGTTCGTTAATGCGTGACGACGAGGCAAACGCGCGCTGAAAATTGACATGCAGGCGGCTGAGCCTGCGCAATGGATCGTACATGCGGAAAAGCGCGAAAATCCCACCACTGAACATGCCAAGCGAAAGCGTATGCTGCACGTTAATGCGATAGTTCGCATAAAACACCAGCGGGATGAAGCACACCACCCCCAGCATTTCCATCGCTGGGGAATTGAGGAACATGATTCGGGCAGCCTTCAGGTTAACCGAGAACAGGCGCGCAGCGACTTTTTCAAAGCGATTCTGCTCGTGAGCTTCCATGCCGAAGGCCTTCAGGATGCGCATTCCGGTCAATGATTGCTGCAGCAAGTCACTGAGAGAGGCCACGTTTTCACGGCTATGCAGGCTGGCTTGCCTGATTCTACGCCCCATGACCACGGTCATGCCCAACGCCAGGGGCGCAATTGTCAGCGATAAGAGGGCCATCTTCCAGTCGAGGTAAAAAATCCAGAAGATGAGTGCAAGCAGCAGGATGGTTTCTCGAAAGAGATCGGAAACGGATGTGGAAACTGCATCCTGCACCTGCTCGACATCGCTGTTCATGCGCGACATCAACCTGCCCGTGGAATTCAGAGTGAAGAATCCCATGGATTGGCTGAGTACGTGCTTGTATAGATGATTGCGCAGATCCGTCACCACTCCCTGGCCAACATAACTCATCCTATAATTCGAGTAGTAAAGGCAAACTCCCTTAATGAAGGTGAACAGCAGCAGGGCGATCGAGACCTCCATCAGGACACTGCCGGGCAACAAGGCAAGCCCCTTGTCGATCATGGTCAGGGCCCAATTTTGCAGATTCCCGTCCGTTACCGCTGCCTGCACGCCGGCGCGTGATGCAGAAGTCTCCTGCAATGCACTGCCGGCCTGACCTGATTGGCCGGTGAGGACCTTGTCGAAAAGCGGAATCGCCATCGCGGTGGTCAGTACTTCCAGAATCCCGGCCCCAAATAGAAGGCAAAAGGAAATGACCAGACTAAAGCGATAGGGTCGAATGAAAGGGAACAACCTGCGGAAATCGTTCATGGATCCTGCTTGAAAGCGTCATTCTAGGCTGCCCGGAATAACCAAGTCAATGCACAACCGTCCAAATCGCCAAAACCACAAAGGCCTCTAAGACAATTGCATCTTAGAGGCCTTTGCAATTTGTGCGGTCTGCATTACGCAGGCTGCCAACCGGATAACAAGCCTAGCGCGCGCGCCGGTTAGAGGACTGCCTACCGGAGGATGCTGAGCTTCCCTGCGGCGCCGAACGGGGCGCACTGGATTGTGCCACCGACCCTCGTGGCGCGCTATATGACGTGGCCATACGCACCGGAGCACTGCCTCCCAAGTTGTCGACGGAACGCGCTACAGAAGGCGCTGCATAGGAACGTGGGCTGCTTGCCACCGGCTGAACACGGGCCTGTGCCAGCGGTGCCGTCGACCGCTCTGGCTGGTAGCTACGGGGCGCCTGATACGAGCGAGGCGCATAGTTCGATGAGATCGGTTGTTCCGGCATTTTCTTCACTACGCCGCCGGAGCTGCTGACACCAGACGAGGTGCTTGGACCCGCCACAGTGCTGTGCGAAGGAGCCCCGCGGTCACTGCTCGCTGGCGGTGCGGAGGAGCTTGACATCGTCCGGCCTGCAGAGGAACTTGACGCACTCGAACTCGAGGAAACGCCGCCACCTGAATAGCTGCCGCCATTATAGCTACCCATGGAAGAACTCCCGCTGGAAAAGCCGCCTCCAGAGCTGCTCCCGCTTGGGCGTGAGACCGGAGGCGCAGATTCCATCCTGCGTGAAGTCGTGCTCGGAGGGGCTTGCTGGCTACGCTGCACATTGTCCTGACGCTGACCCTGCAGCATCGGCGTGTCCCTGCCCTGCTGACCATAGGACGGCCGGGGAGGAGGCGCCTGCTGCACGGTGCGGGATGAAGGAACCTGATAGGTGCGCGCAGGTGTCGCGGTCCTGCCGGGGACCTCCTGCATTCTGCTGCCGACAGCCGGCGTCTGTTCTGCCCTGGAACGGGGAACAGTAACCTGCGGATTGGTAATTGAAACAAACCGGTCGCCGCGAGCTGCAACCTCGGGCTCGGTTCTCACTACCACGGCACGCGACCTGACATTCGGTCGATCCACGGCCCGTTCAGGCGCAGGCGCGAAGCTGCGGGAGGTCGGACGGACATCCAGGTTATCGGTAACGATGCGCGCCGCCTGGCGCGGATCCTGTACGGCTCTGGCTGTTGTCCTGCCGGTCACGCTACCATTGACGAATTGATCCGTGTTTACACTGCGGAATGCTCCGGGCGCATTCCGGTTAATCAGATCATCAGGACCGCGGCGTTGCATCAGCCGCATCTCGTTGAGATAATAGACATTTGCCCGGCTGTGCATGTTGAAATAGTAGCTGTTGACGTTATAATAATCCCCCGGCCCCAGAGCGGCCCAGGAAATCCAGTCGGCACCACGATAAAACCTGACCAGTCCCGGTGACCAGAAGTTGAAGCCGAATGAGGGCCCCGGGATCCAGCACCAGCCGATCGACATGCTGTTATACCACCGCCCGTAGTGATAGGGCAGCCACCCCCAGGGTTCGTATGAAACCCAGGTCCAGCCCCAATTCGGCCGATAACACCAGCGACCATCCCCATACGGGGACCAGGAGCCGCCCACCATAGGCACCCATGCAGGCCCGTAGGCATCGACGGATACCCATCGTCCGTACCGATCCAAGTCCGATACACCATAATAGACAGAATCCGCGATGTATCGCCGACTCTCTACTGCGTTCTCATCCGCGTTGCGGCGGTCCGTCCATTCATCCCAGGCGTCACGCTGGTCGTAGTGCGCCAGAACTTCGGCAGCGTTTTCGGCAGTCGGGACATGCAAGACTTCGCCGGAGGATACATGGCGTGAGAAGCGGTTGTTGACCACATCCATGGCCCCTTTCCGCACGATGCCGTCGGAGTCGCCATTTTCCGCGATATCAAATCGGTAGCTGCCCTTCTCCGTAGTCGTGAATGCCGCTGCCGGCGTGTTGATCTCGAATTCGACGCTGCTGCGATTCGTCAGAGAGCACAGACCGATCAAGACCCGCAGCTGAATCAATTCCTCTTTCATCGCCAGGATATCGACATCGGTCTTTTCAGCCAGGCGCACGACCGAGCCGTCGTCAAATTCGATTTCGGCTCTGCCATTGTCACTCGTATAGATCCGATCCCCGGGCTGCAAGGCCATGTTGATGCTTGCGGCTGTCCAGTCCACTTCGTCGGTGTGTTGGAAACTTACCTTGCCCTCCAGGTAAGACAGCCGTGCGATGCGGAAATAATCCTTGGATTGCGCCATCCCGATGAAGCTGCAAAGACTAAGCGCGAGAGCCAGAAAGATTAGTTTGCGTGCCATAAGAGCCTCCTGGGGTTTCCCCCAATTTCTCTGATTAAGCCGTCACCTATGTAGATGCAGCTTGTGAGGCAAAGGATCAGAAAAGATCAGCGCGTCGGCGAGTTTTCGTTCTATGCATGCCATCCGCCTCATCCGGACTTCGTACTGCTACCTGATTATCCCACACTTGTCGGCAAAAATCTATAAAAGCCAGAGGAATCAAATATTAATGCGGAATGGCCTCCGTGCCTTGAAGCAGATAACCCACCATGATGGCCGTAACCTCCCGTCCACGGTTTTGGATAAAGCCGAGAGGATCTTAATCCGCTGTCCTGGCCGCACCCAAGCGCCCCTGGCCGACCTGGATTTCCCTCACGAATGGAGAAAGGTCCATTTTCACGAGGCGCGTGACTTCCTTGATGAGGAAATCTGCTATTTCCTGGGCGGTAGTGAAAGTAATGGCTTTATCGGCGATCGTGCGTGCCGCACGGACGGTCACGGCGCGCACAACCTGACGGATGGATGGGATAAGTCGCGGATTCATGCTGAATTGGTCAAAACCCATCCCGAGAAAGAGAACTGCATAGAATGGATTTGCGCACATTTCGCCGCAGATCCGCGCCGGCATGTTGAGCCTCTTGGCGGTGGATGCAATTCGGATAAGGCAATGCAATATCGACGGATGCAGGGGTTGGAACAGGTGGGAAACTTTGGGATTGTCGCGATCCACCGCCAGCAAGTACTGGATAAGATCATTCGTTCCCACACACAGAAAATCCACTTCCTGCGCCAGGCGATCCAGCGTCAACACCGCCGCAGGAACTTCAATCATGGCTCCGATAGGGAGCGGATCAGGGGTTTTGTCCGCATCAAGCCGGATGCTGCACCGCACCTGCTCAATCAGCTTTTTTGCGACCCAAAGCTCTTCCACTGTGGAGATCATCGGGAGGACAATTTCAAGCTTGCCGTACGGGCTGGCGCGCAGAATTGCTTCCACCTGCGCCACAAACTGATCCTGGGCAGACAGGCTGAGGCGTATGCCGCGCAGGCCCATGCTGGGATTGGGTTCCGGGGAAGGGTTCAGCGCACGCCCAAGTCTTGTCTCCTCCGGCATCCAGGGTCCGGATCGCGACCGGATGGGGCGCCATCTCCTGTGCCAGCATCTGGTAGGTCTCCAATTGTTCGCTCATGCTGGGGAAACCTTGGGGATGGGCAAAAAATAGGAATTCGGACCTGAAAAGGCCGATTCCCTCGGCGCCGCACTTTCTGGCAGCAAGCACTTCGTGCGGCAGCTCGGTGTTTGCCTGCAGCGTCACACGGAATCCATCCTCCGTTTCGACTCCTCCTGCCAGGGGAACCGAAACCTCGATGGATCCCAGCCTTGCCTCTTCGAGCCGGGCGCGCAGTCTGCTGACGCGCTCCTCGGAAGGATTCACGATAAGCTGGCCTTCATCCCCGTTCACGAGTAGCAAATCGCCTGTGGTGACCGAAGTTGAGGAAGCCCTTTGATCTCCATAACCGCGGGGAGACGCAGGCTGCGCGCGATGATTGCAGTATGGGAGGTGCGGCCGCCGGATTCGAGGGCTAGGGCACTCACCTTCTGCAAATCCATGGTCGCGAAGGTCGATGGGTTGAAGTCGTGGCCTACCACGATGAGATCATTCGGCAATGCCGTCCAACTGAAGTGGTTTGTCCCCCGACAGATTCAGCAGGATGCGCTCAACTACATTCTCGATGTCGCTCACGCGTTCGCGGAAATATTCTTCATCGAGTGATCGATATGCATTGCGGATCCGATCGGTAGCCTGTCGGATCGCCCACTCCGCATTTGCACCATGGTTGCGAATGATCGAAATGATATCGGCCATCAGGCTCTTGTCTTCGAGCATGAGGATGTGAACATCGAGGATAAATCCGTGTTCCGGACCGACCTTCTTTTCCAGCTTGAGTTTCAGGCCTGCCAGCTGCTCCTTGGAGATCTGGATGGCCTGCTGGACACGCTCGATTTCCGCTTCCACTTGATCATCCCGGACGAATGTCTTGAGGATGACCCGGTTATAGCCGTCAAGCTTGAGCGCGCTCCCCAGAGCGACTCCAGGTGAAACCCCGTTGCCCTGAAACAACAACTCAGCCTTTGTGCTGTTCAACTCTCTTCTCCAAACTTGGCAGCGAAAAGTTCCCCGATCGCGTTCCCCGCTTCCGCCTCATCAGTACCATTGATAGAAAGAATCAGCCTGCTTCCTTTGGATGCGGCAAGCATCAGGATCCCCAGGATGCTCTTGCAGTCGATCGACTGCTGATGGCCCTCCCTGGAAACGTGAATATCACTGCTGAAGCGCGAGGTCAGACTGGACAAGTTTCGCCGCGGCCCGAGCATGCAATCCCAGTTTGTTTTCCACTACGATGACCTGTCGGATCATACGGATAAGAAATCGCTCGCCATGGCGATGCTCGATCGCCCTTGCTCACACACGGTGCGTGCCAGCGATTCCAGGGTTTCTCCTTCCTTCTGGCTCGCGATCTTGATGATCATCGGCAGGTTGGCTCCAGTCACAACGTCGACTTTTCCCGGCTCGTGAAAGGAAAAAGCGATATTGGATGGCGTGCCGCCGAACATATCCGTCAATATGAGAACCCCGGACCCGCTCCCCATGTCGGCGATGCGCCGCTCAATCTCGCTGCGCGCTTCGTTAACATCGTCGTGCCAGCCGATGGAGACGGCCTGAATATGGGAGATCTCCCCTACGATCATTTCCGCAGCCGCAAGCAGTTCTTGAGCAAGTTGCCCATGGCTGACGACCAATGCGCCGATCATATGGCTTCCTTTGAATTATGAACTCGTTTGAGCAGCCCGGCCGTGCACTTCATCCCGGTGCCTGATCTTTATCGTTACACCCCGGATTTTCAGCGATTTGGCCAGTTCTTCCACGACATAGACTGACCGATGGCGCCCACCTGTACAGCCTAAACCCACGGTAAGGTAGGCCTTGCCCTCCTTGATATAGAACGGGATCAGGAATTTCAGGAAATCCCGCACCCGTTTAACCAACTCTCCCGTCTCCGAAAAAGATCGCATGTAATTCGCGACATCTCGATGCCGACCGCTCAACATGCGCAATCCGGCGACAAAAAACGGGTTCGGCAAAAAGCGCACATCAAACAACAGATCACTTTCCAGCGGCACACCATGCTTGTAGCCGAAACTGACCAGATGAACTACGAGTTTTTCCTCCCGAGGGCGATCTTTAAAGCGATCAATCACGAGAGCTTTAACCTGGTGGATCGAGTAGCCCGAGGTATCGATGATGATATCGGCGCGATCCCGGATGGTGCGCAATCGCTTGCGTTCCAGCCGAATTGCCTCGCGCAAGGGTTTGTCTGCGCGGAGCGGATGTGGCCGCCGGGTCTCGCTGAATCGCCGTCACCAGCACCGCGTCGCGCGCCTCAAGATACAAGACGAAAAGCCGGAACTCGAATTCACGGAGGCTCGAGAGTGTTTTCTCCAGATCGCGCAGTTTTTCGCCGGCGCGAATATCGATGACGAGCGCCGCGCGTTCCACGATACCGCCGCTCACATGGATTCCTTCGATAAACTTTGGAATCAATTGAATCGGTAGGTTGTCGATACAGAAAAATCCCAGATCCTCAAACGCCTTGAGCACGGTCCCTTTGCCGGATCCGCTCATTCCCGTCACCACTACCAGTTCCTGAAGGCTCATGGTCCGATGCGACTCCCGGATTCTAAGGGCTACCCACCGCAGCCGGCGACTGCCGGTCCCGGAGTTCCTTCGATAGCTGCAGCCCGCGCCGCCGCAGCAGGTGTATGCGCGCAGCAACTTCGACCAACGTTGACACATTCCTGCCCGGCGCGACCGGCATTTTAATCAGGGGCACAGGCACCTGCAATATATCCATTGCGGCCTGATCGAGCCCGAGGCGATCATATGCGCTATCGGGCTTCCACCTCTCCAGGCGAACGACAAAGTCGAGCGTGTGTTCCTGTCCCGTTGCGGATATACCGAACAGTTCCCGGATGTCAATTATCCCAAGCCCGCGCAATTCCATGTGGTGCTGCAATACCGGGCCGCCCGCGCCCACAAGTTGATCGATGCCTCGGCGCATAATCTCCACGCTGTCATCGGCGACCAGGCGGTGGCCTCTCAGTACGAGTTCCAGGGCGCACTCGCTCTTGCCGATTCCCGAAGGTCCCAGGATGAGCACGCCGAGGCCCAAAATTTCCATAAAGACACCGTGAATCGTGGTGCGTGGCGCCAGACGCCCCTCGAGAAACTCCCCGATCTTTTGGATTGCGATCGAACTGAGCTTCGGAGTTCGCAGCAGGGCGAATCTGTTTTCACGTGCAAGTTCCAGAAGACCCGAAGGAATCTCCAAGCCTTTTGTGATCAATATGCAGCAGATCTTGAGGGTGTGAAGAGTGCTAAGCGACTTCTCATAAGCCGCCGCGTCGAGAGCTTGGAGATAATTCATCTCGCTTCCTCCAAGCAACTGGACCCGGTCGGGGTGTATATACGCCGTATATCCAGCCAGCGCCAGACCCAGCTTCTGGATGCGGGGCGAGCGGATCTTCAACGCCATCCCCTCGCAACCATGAATGACCTCAAGGTCCAGTCCCAGGTCGCGGGCTAGCGCGAACTCCCCAACGGTAATACTCTCCGGCTCGATGCCCTCCTGTTCCAGCATAAGATCCCAGTTCCCCGCCTGGCCTAATCCTGAATGAGGCCGAGTGAGCCGTCTTTGCGCCGATAGAGAATGTTCATGGATCCGGATTCCACGTTTTTGAAAACCACAAACGGATATTCAGATTGATCCAATTCGGCTGCTGCCTCTTCCACCGCCAGAGGCTTCTTGGGCAACGCCTCCTCAAGAATCTCAAAACCCCGATCTGATCTCGAGGGATTTCTTGAGCGCCCGAAGCCCGATTTTTCTTGTACCGATTTGGCCTTGGCTTTCTGGCGTTTGGTTTCGATCATGCGGGTCTTGTTCTTGATCGCCTGGCGCTCAAGCTTTTCGATGGCACGCCCAATCGATGCGTACATGTCCTCAGTCTCACCCTTCCCGGTCAGATCCAGAAGCTTGGACTTTAGTAGGATCTCCGCCGTGTGCCGTTCCTTTTCCACATCGATGATGACGTGAAAGCTGGCGTCATCGCCACAGAGCTTGTCGAACTTGCGCAGCCTTTTCATAACATAGGATCGAATGGCCGATGTGATGACAACATGCCTTCCGGTAATCTCCACGTTCATCGCGGTATCCTTTCAATCTGCTGTAGGATTTTGCCTGGCGCCGGCGCTCAGCCGGGAGGGTAGATTCCGGCGCCGCCTGCCAACTCCAGCCTGTTATCTGCCGGCACCCTTCCGGCCGGCTGCTATCGACGACGGCCCTCTTCCAGCAGCGCTCAGCTTTCGGCGCGGAGGAGATAGCTGATCTTCCGTTCGCGGGAGCCCTGAATTTGCATCTGCTCCCGATATTTCGCCACGGTGCGCCGGGTGATAAAGATGTTATCGCGACGCAGCAACTGCCCTATCTGATTGTCGGAATAGGGTTTTAACTTGTTCTCGTCCTCGATCAGTTTCCTGATTTTGAGCTTTACCTGTACGATCGACAGTTCTTCGCCATCAGGGCTTTCCACTCCCATTGTAAAGAACTTCCGCAATTCCATTACCCCCTGCGGTGTATCCACGTATTTATTGGTGACTACCCTGCTGATGGTTGAGCTGTGCACCCCCAACTCGCTGGCGACATCTTTGATCAACATTGGCCGCAACGCGCAGGGACCGGCTTCGAGGAACTGCTGCTGACGGTTGACGATGCATTCGCACACTCGATAGATAGTGCGCTTCCTCTGGCTCACGCTTCTCAAAAGGTCAATGGCTGATCTGAACTTTTCCCGAAGGAAAGCTTTGGTTTCGCCACTTACGCCGTTACTCTTGAGAAGCTCGCGATAACTGGAGTTCAGGCGCAACTGGGGCATGCCCTCGTCGTTCTGGATGATGACATACTCGCCGTCGACTTTGGCGATTGTTACTTCCGGCTGCACATAGTTTACGTTTTGGGGATTGTATTTCAGACCCGGCTTCGGGATCAGATGTTTAATCGTGTCTACAGCCTGTAGGACAATCTCAAAAGGCGCGCCCGTGCGGGCCGCCAGCTCTTTGAACTTGCGGTTTTCCAGAAGCGTCAGATGCTCGCTGACAATCCGCCACGGAAGGCTGTCCTTCAAACCTCGAGCTTCGAGCTGAAGCATCAGACACTCGCGGAGATCGCGAGCTGCCACTCCGGTAGGGTCGAAACTCTGCACGAGTCTGAGCGCTGCTTCGGCTTCCTCGGCCGATGCCGAGGTCAGGGCGCATAGCTCCTCCATGCTCAGGAGCAGAGAGCCCCCCTCATCCAGGTTGCCAATGATCTGTCCGGCGATTTCCAGCGTGCGCGGATCCGCCTCGCTGAGGCCGAGTTGCGAGTTGAGATGATCGGTGAGCGAAGGAGCCCGCACCAAAAAGGTTTCGAATGATGGCTTTTCCGGGTCTTCTACCTCGCGATTCCTATATCCCGTGTCCAGATATTCGTCGAAAAAATACTGAAAGTCGATCTCATCAAACGAATCCTTATCCCGTTCTCCCTGCTCCGAAATCACTTCGCCGGCTTTATCCTCGGCATTCAATTCCTTGACCGGCTCCGGCTCCGTAACCTCTTCGAGGATCGGATTTTCCACCAGCGCCTGAGTGAGCATGTCCTGCAGCTCCAGCTTGTTGAGCTGGAGCAGCTCAATTTTCTGCAGTAACGAGGGGGTAAGTGCAAGCCTCTGCGTCAGCCGTAGATCGAGTGATTGTCGCAGTTGGGGTCGACGCGTATTCATCAATTAATTAAGCCTGAAGTTCTCGCCGAGATAAACTTTTCGGACTTCCGTGTCGGTTGTTAAATCCTCGGGCGAGCCTACACGTAAGATCTTGCCCTCGTTTATTATATAGGCGCGATCCGTGATATTCAAAGTTTCCCTCACGTTGTGATCGGTCACCAGGATTCCGATGTCGCGCTTCTTCAACTCGCCGATGATGCGCTGGATGTCCAGTACCGCCAGCGGATCGATTCCCGCAAACGGTTCGTCCAAGAGTACGAACTTCGGCGTCAGCACGAGGGCGCGCGCGATCTCCAGACGGCGCCGCTCACCCCCCGAAAGCGTATAGGCGCCCTGGCGCCGCAGAGATGCAATGCCAAATTCCTCAAGCAGATGCTCCACCCGCTCGCTTTGCTCCCCAGCGGAGATCGGCAGAGTTTCCGCAATGCTTCGGAGATTCTCCTCAACCGTCAGCTTGCGGAAAGCAGACGGTTCCTGAGGAAGGTAGCTGATCCCCGAACGTGCTCTTTGATACATGGGCAAGCCCGTGATATCGACATCATTGAGAAGGACCTGCCCCAGGTCCGGTGAGATAAGGCCTACAACCATGTAAAAGGTAGTCGTTTTTCCCGCCCCGTTTGGTCCCAAGAGGCCCACCACTTCGCCTTGCCTGAGTTCAAGATGGACATCACTGACAACCTTGCGGCCCCGGTAGGATTTCTCCAAACCGCAGGCTTGAAGATGGAAGGTATTCATATTAAGTCATTCTTTTGCAATATGTTAACTCAGACTCAGCGAACCCACTGGATCCTATCATCGGCCGTATAAAATGTCAATTGACGCGCCGACGAACTGCCCTTGACGCTGTCCACAAGCACCGCAGGCTGTCCGGTTACGACAAATTTTCCTTCGGCAAGAAAATATTCCCCCTCCTGGCCTTTGACTTCCCTTCCCGGCTGTGTTATCCGGAGGTCGCCCGTAGCCTTGGCCCGCTCGACTTTTCTCCCTTCGGAATCGAGGAAAACGTCCATTGCCTCTGCCCAGATTTTGGCATCAGCCGAGTCGAGCGAGACATTGTGCGTGTAGTGAATCGTGTTTTTGGCACGCACATACTGGAGTTGATCGCTGCGGATCAAAACCGGTCCGCTGACCTTTGCCTTATCGTCCTTTTTAGCTGGGTAGAGTTGGGTTTCTTTGGCCCGGTTTCCCTGACTGAGGTCGCCAAACTTCAATATGAGGTGCTTGACCTCTCCTTCGGCATCCACCCGTTCTCCTTTGCTCAGGACTAGCAGCGAATGAGCCTCTAACTGACTCATCGCCGACAGGAGGTGAACATGGCCGGTGTACTGCGCCTTGTCCTCATCTTTCCAGTAGAGCATTTCATCGGAAGTAATGACGGTGGGAGAGGATGTATCCGCAGTTCCGGTCATGAATCCTTGATCCTTGCCGGATGCAGACTTGAGAACGGAGCGGACATTCCGACGGATTGTCAGGACCTTACCCTTGCGATCATGCTCAATCTCTTCTCCTGATGCGGAGTAGTCGGTCTCATTAACACTCGGATGATCGCGCAGCACGAGCTTTTCGGTAGCGGCGGAAAAATCGCAAGTTCCGGACGTGGCGATTCTCGTGCCGTCCTGATATACAAAACCGCCGGCCTGGGTGATTTCTTCAACCCCGCTGTCAGCCTCCCGGAATTGGGCGCGGATCGTCGTGCTCGAGGTTTGGAACTCCTCCGGCTGGCCTTTTGCCCCGGCCGCTTCGGAGCGATAGCGCACCTGCACATGTCCGTCACCGGTCAGCAGCCTGAGCCGATTGCTTCCTGGATAGAAACTGAAATCAGTCCGGTCACATTGCAGACGCCGCAACTCCGTCCCTGCCACTCCCGGTTTGGGAAGTGCCTCTAAGGTGACTCCACCCGATGCGTTCCCGAATTCCAGAGACTCGCCGGTTTGCGAATATCGCATCGACAGCGAAGATGCGGTCAGGGAACGGCCGGGTTCGGCCGCACCTTGTCCAGGAGATTTCCATTGGACGTTTTTCTCTGCCTGCACATCCCTGGGCACGCTGCGGCCTTCCAGGTTGGTAAACGAGATGCGAATATACTCAGCCTGGAGTTCATCCATACCGGTAGCGCCGGCGCTGATTTTCATGTCGGCGTGTTCGCGCACCTCCATGCTCTCGAGGGCGTTGCCGCCTTGCAAAAAAACAGCTTCCAGCCATTCCCCTGCGACCTCGGTTTTTTGCGTTCCACGCCTGAACTCAAAGCGGACATCCTGTTGACTTTGAATCATCCGCGGCAGGCCCTTGACCGGATCCAACGTCACTTGCAACTTCTTTGCCGACAGATCTTGATCACCCTCCGGAGATTTCAATGCGAATCCCGCCTGCCCTTCGGCATGGATGCTCTCGAGCGCCAGCGAACCAGAATCGATGGTGAAATCGAGGCGGTCCCCATGCAACGTGCGCACCTCATTGTGATCGGTGGATTCGTACACCGCATGACCGCGGCTGGAGAGGCTGGTCAGGCGTCTTTTGTCGGCCGTAAAGGTCGCATCGACACGGTCGCCGGACAATACTCCGGTTGAGGACAGGACGCGCGCATTCCCCAGCAATCGAATAAGAAGCTCCTGTTCGGAATACAACCCCCGCTGTGCTGCAAGGTGATAATCTTCGACTCCCTGTGCCCCCTCCTGGCCTAGCACAAGACGATGAAGGACGAATGAGAGATCGCTCTGCAGCTCCAGCAGCCTCCTCGCATTGTCGTACCGGACGCCTTTGCCGCTTCCTTCCGCATGGGGCGAAATCAGCCGCATGGGGCCGTCCGAGGATCCCTTCTGGTCATTTATGTTGTAGCGGAGCGATTCCATGCGCACTTCGACGTTTTTGCCTGGATGCAGACGAACATCTCCCGAAAAAAGTACTTCCTTGCGGGCCTGGTCATATTCGGCGGTTTCGCTCGTGATTTCGGTCCGCACGCTGCCATCGGGATTGAAATCGTTGGCGACAATTCCCTGAAGCAGCCTCTTTCCCTGCCGGGTATCCAAAAGTTTTTTAGCGCGCACCCTGAACTTTTGGATGCCGTTTTCGTAGGCGGAATATTCGGGACTTTCGACGCTACGCAACAGATCCGGGCTGAGGATTTGCGCGGCAGGCTTGGCGATTTCGCCGCGGTTATGACGCGTCTGTAGATAGTTGGCCAGCACGGCGAGCGACACCACGATGATCAGACCGATCAGGACGGCGCGCAGAATTCTGACCTGCAAGATCCGCAATTGAACTCCTGATAATTCGAGTTTCTGTCAGCAAAAAACGAGATGCCCGTGGAAAGTCTTGAAAAGGATTCACGGCGTGCCGGCCGATCAACTCTCGCAAGCCGTTATTTCGATATCTCCCGTGCATAGGCGCTGAGGGGTACGATCTCCTTCGTGGCCACCTTCACGCTCCATATGTACTTGCGGGCCACGTTGTCCAAAGTCTGGACAAACGTCACCATCACATAATAAGAATCCTGGCCCATCTCGGCCGCCGCCCAATCCTGGAATTTTAGAGCCGGGTCGCTCCCTTTGATCATGCCCGCAAGCGTCGTGTTCGCACTCATCAGCAGGTCGTACGCTTCCTGCTCGCTTTTTCCTTTTCGATATCGCGAATCGGAACTCGGGGCACCGGCCTGAGATTCGCCTGCGTTGGTTGCGCCGGCTGAAGGAACAGAAACGGGCGGGTTCACCAGCCACCCCTTCGGCGCCGGGGCTGTCCCCTCCTGGGCGCGCAGTTTGCCCTCTTCCCCTCCAATGATGATGCGATAGGGTGACCGCTGCTGCGTATCGATCCTAGGTAAGTAGGATGGGCGCTCTTGCGCTTGAGCGCGCTCATATTCTTTGGGGAAAGGCTCCTGATTTTCGCCGACGTTTAATTTGGCTGGAGCCTGAAGGAGCGGTTCTCCCATGACGGCGGCGCGCAAGGTCCGGACGCGCGTTCTGAGCTGCGACCTCAGAGATGGGAGTCCGACTACGGGAAGGCCCGCGACCAGCACAAAAATGAGAAGACCCAAATAGACGTTCTGGTGATAGAGCGAAGGCTTGGGCCGGCCCTCTTTAGCGTCGTGTGTGACCCACTGACTTCCTGTATTGGGACTGTTATTGACTTCCACGATTTCTCCTGCCCCTCTCAGACCACCTTGGGATTTCCGTCACGCTTTCGGGCTCTCTCCCGGAAGACCAGAAACTGGTAAATAAATTCACCGATTTCACCGTCCAGGACGCGATCGGTATTCGAAGTTTCGTATTTGGTGCGATGGTCTTTCACCAGGCGGTAGGGATGAAGCACATAGGATCGAATCTGACTGCCCCAGGCAATGTCCAGCTTGGCGTCTTCGACTGCCTGCAGCTCTTTCCGCTTTTTTTCCAGCTCCAAGTCGTAGAGCCGGGCGCGCAGGATTTTGCGCGCCATGTCACGATTACGAATCTGCGATCTCTCGTTTTGGCACGAGACTACAATGCCCGTGGGAATGTGCGTGATGCGGACGGCGGAATCGGTGACATTCACATGCTGGCCGCCAGCGCCGGATGACCTGTAGGTATCGATGCGGAGATCCTTCTCCTCGATCTGGACATCGATCTTGTCGTCGATCTCAGGGTATACAAAGATGGATGCAAAACTCGTATGCCTTCGTGCCGCAGCATCGAAAGGCGAAATCCGCACCAGCCGGTGCACACCGATCTCCGCACTCAGGTTGCCGAAGGCGTAATCGCCCTTCACCAGGAAAGTGACGGATTTGATGCCCGCTTCTTCGCCCTGCTGGTAATCCAGAATCTCCGTGGCGTAGCCGGATCGTTCGGCCCAGCGCAGGTACATGCGCAGAAGCATCTCGGCCCAGTCCTGCGATTCGGTACCCCCGGCACCGGGATGAATGCTGACAATTGCATTGATGTCATCGTGTTCACCGGGAAGCAGAGTGCGGATCTCTGTTTGCTGAATCTCCTTTTCCAGACGCTCCACTTCGGCTTTCAGCTCCGCGAGCACATCCTCTCCCTCGGTGGCAAGATCCAAAAGAGCTCCCAGGTCGGCCATGTCCCTTGCCAGTTTTGCGTCGATTTCAACGGCGCGCTCGAGCTTGCGCCTGGTCTGCAAGATCGTCTGAACTTCCTCCTGCCGGTTCCAAAAATCGGGCTGCGCTACCTTTTTTTCGATTTCCTGAATCTCAGCTTGTTTGTGTTCTGCATCAAAGATAGCCTCGAACTTGCCCGACCTTCTGTGCCAATTCGTTCAATTTTTCGCGCAATTCTTCCAGCATTCCTGCCTCCAAAATCGATCAGTGAATCGGGATTCCCGAACTCCTGGCTCCCCGCAGGAGGGCCCGGAGCAATGCAAGAAAACAGATGATAGCACATAAGATAGGCAAAGCATCGCCATGCCGGACATAGATCGTCACATGCGAGAGAAATGAGAAACGGCCCACCGCCACATCTTCACGATAAAGACCTGTTTGCACTTCAACTCTGCCGCTGGGGGCGACAATGGCTGAAATCCCCGAATTGGCAGCCCGCAACAGGTAACGCCTGCACTCTATCGCGCGCCAGCGCGCCATGGCCAAGTGTTGATAGGGCGCTGCCGTATCGCCATACCAGCCGTCGTTGGTCAAGTTAATAATGAGCTGGCTGCCGCGATGAATGAAATCGCGCGCCAGGTCCGGAAAAACCGCCTCAAAACAGATCAGAACATTCAGCGGATGCCCGCCGAGCAAAACCGTATTCCGTTCCGTCCCGGGATAAAAACTGCCAATATCCTTGGAGATGGTCTCGCTGAAAAAAAACAGTTTCTGCCAGGGGATATACTCGCCGAACGGCACGAGATGGTTTTTGTCGTATCTGCCCACCTCGGTGCCATCCTGGTCTAGAAAGAACGCACTGTTGAAGTATCTCAAGGTCCCGTCGACATCACGGAAATAGATGTTGTTGAAGACCATCCCCATAGGAAATCGCCGGGCAAGCCCGTTCATAGTTTCTCGATAACTTTGATCATACTGATAGTAGAGTGGTGACGGAGACTCGGGCAGAACCAGCAGGTCGATGTGTGCCGAACGCAGGGATTCCACCATTTTGACATACCCCTGCTGGTATTTCGATCTCAGGGCCGACTCCGGCACGTCAACCGAGAGATTGCCTTGCAGCAATGCGGTGTTGTATTGGGGCTTGATCTGGTCCCAGCGCCGCAGAGCAATCGTGCCGTAGACGAGACAGAGAGCCACCGAAGCCACACCCGCAAGGACGGGAGTAAATCTCTGCCTGCGGTGCCAGCGGCCCAGGATGATCCATGCCAAAGCCGTGTTCACCCAGACGATCAGTAACGAAATCCCATACACTCCGACGATGTCGGCGACCTGGATAAGATTCAAATAATCAGTCTGTGAATATCCGAACAAGAGCCAGGGAAAGCCGCCGAACGGAACCAGGCTACGGACAGATTCCAAGGTAACCCAGGCAGAGGGAAACACGAGCAGGTAACTGGGACCGCAACGGTTCATAGAGTAACGCGTCAGCGCGCATGCCGCTGCCGGAAAACAACCGAGCACGGTCACCAGAAGGAGATAGAGCGCCCATGCGACAGGGGCAGGCATTCCCCCGTACACGGTCAAGACTCTGGGAATCCAAATGAGAAGTCCGAAGAATAGCAATAATCCGGTGATCATTCCGCCGAGAAAGGCGTAGTGGGATTTTTTTTGCCGGGCGACAAACAAAAGCAGCGGCACCAGGGCCACCCACGCAAGGTAGCCTTGATTCATACGGGGAAATGATGTCCAGGCCAATATGCCGGAGAGCGCGGGCAGAGCCAAAAGTAGCAGCGGTTTATGACGAACTCTGGTTGCTTCCGGCCGTGGTTCACCTTCCACGCTGATTCCCGTCCGAAGCCTCAATTCGTCTTGATGAAGCAGCTGAATCCTGCCTTCGCCAACTTGCGCTGCATAGCCACGGCATCGGCGCGCGCCACAAATATGCCGACCTTTACCAGGTAGAGTTGATTGGGCGCCTTGGGAGGTTCGATCACGCACTCAAATCCCTTGGCCTTTACGGATGAGACCTTGGCTTCCGCCTCATTGAGTTGTCGGAAAGCCCCAACCTGCACACTGTAGGTTACCTTGGCAGCAGGAACACGCACCTCAGGGGCGGGAGGATTGTTACCCTTGGTTGGAGTCACCGTGGCAGGGCTGGTTTGGGCGCCCGGGGTCGGCGGCACAGTTTCGGTTTTGGGCGCTGCTTTTCCGGTCTCAGTAGCGCCCCGCTGAACGCTATTGTACCAGTCCAGCTGACCGCGCACCGTTTGATCCTTGGCCGGTGCGGCCTCGGTGCCCTTGCCTGGAATCTTCGCAGCTGTGCCGGAGGGGATCTCAATCGGTGCCTGAGCGAGGGAACCAGGGGCGATAGCCTCGACTTTAGCCTGGATTGCTTGCCGCTTCCCCTCCATAAATCCGATGATAAAGCACGCTCCGCAGAGTGCGACCAGGAGCACAAATCCAAGTATGAGCTTTCGGTTGTCCAGAACGAGTTCCGTGCCGAGTTCAGCGCTTCGTTGCTCCATTTTATTGCCTATTTATGGCCTACGAATTTTTCTTTAACCAACATTGGATAATATCAATCGGGACCGGAAAAACAATGGTGGTATTTTTCTCATTTCCGATATCCGCCAGGGTCTGCAGATAGCGGAGCTGGAGCGCGACGGGTTCCTGGGCAATTACATCCGCCGCTTCGCGAAGCTTGGCAGCAGCCTGGAATTCACCTTCGGCGTGAATGACCTTGGCGCGCTTGTCACGCTCAGCCTCGGCCTGGCGCGCGATCGCCCGCTGCATTTCCTGGGGCAGGTCGACCTGCTTGACCTCAACCAGGCTCACCTTGATGCCCCAGGAGTCGGTGTGCTGATCCAGGATCTCCTGAAGCTTGACATTCAGTTTCTCCCGCTTGCTGAGGAGATCATCAAGATCCACTTCGCCCAATACCGACCGCAAGGTTGTCTGCGCCAGCTGTGAGGTCGCGTAGACATAATTTTCCACTTCCACGATCGCCCGCGGAGCATTCATCACGCGGAAATAGACAATCGCGTTGACCTTGACCGAGACGTTGTCGCGGGTGATCACATCCTGCGGAGGAACCTCGAGCGTCACCGTGCGCAGGCTGACGCGAACCATCTTGTAGACAGGCCAGAAAATGAAAACCACGCCCGGCCCCAGGGCATCCTTCGCCAGGCGGCCGAGCCGAAAAACCACCGCTCGTTCATACTCTTTCAAAATGTTGATCGTGCTGAGCAGATAGAGTATGACGATTGCAATCCCCCAGAGCACTACCGCTACAGGTTCCATGAGTTCTCCTCGTTATGAACCGCCAAGCGGCCCAGCCTGCTGCCGGACCTCCTCGACCTTAAGATGTAGATTATCGATTCCAATGACGCGCACCTTCGCGCCGGCAGAGATCGGCGTGGAGGAATGGGCCTGAAGCAGCACGTAACTGAACGAGTAGACGTACATAGACA
>CAVTZY010000059.1:0-47026 GCA_963739235.1 Terriglobia bacterium
TCGGTCAGGCGCGCATCGGCAGGCCGAGTAAGATAAAGGACTCCGAGTGCTTCGCTCTGGGCCATCATGGGCACGCACAGATATCCTTCGGGAGCAGGATGCGGCAGGTGTTTGCATAGCAGGCCGGTATTGGAGTCCTCGACCCAGTGAACCCGCCCACGACGCAGGGCCCAGCACTCATCGGGGGAGAAGACACGCTCCACCAGAGAATTGTCGCCCCAAACAGCCACCGATTCGACGAGATTGCGGGCTGGCGTGATGACGTACAGGGCGCCGGCCTGAGCGGGGAAGATCTGCTGAGCCACCCGGACAATGACTGAGTAGGCCTCATCGGTAGTGAAGCAGGCGCGCAGCATGTCCCCCATTTCGCTGAGCAGCGTCATTTCGCGTGTGCGCTGCTCGAGCTCGTGCACCCAATCCTCAAGGTTCTGCTTGGCCTGCTGGAGCGCTTCTTCGGTCTTCTTTCTTTCCGTAATATCGCGTGCGATCCCCTGCTCCCCAACCGGCTTGCCGTCACGAGAAATGATATGGGTACTGATCTCGAGGGCTACCTTCTGGCCATCTTTGGTGACGATTTCCAGTTCGTAGGTAGCAGGGTTGTCCAGCTGCTCAAGCATCTTCCGGGTGGTCTCCTGGTAGGCAGGATCCACCAACTGCGAGAGATTCATCTGCAGCCCCTCGGCGCGCGAGTACCCGGTAATTCTCTCCGCTGCCTTGTTGAGCGAAGTGAGATTGCCGCCGAGGTCAATGGTATAGACCATGTCGTTGGCGTTTTCGAACAGCTCCCGGTAACGCTCTTCGCTCGCGCGCAGCGCTTCCTCCGCTTCCAGTCTGCGGTGATCATTGCCGAATTGCCGGAAATAATTCCTGAAGACGGCGGCCAAGCGCGGCTCATCCCGAAGCAGCTTCAGGATCTGGGCTTTGACCTGGGGGTCGGAATGGTAGGAGATCTCGGGGTGAGCCTCCAGCCACAGGTGGTTTGCCCGTACATAAGCCAGGAAGTGGATCAGATGCTGGTAATTCTTCGCGGCCAGCAAGCGCCGCAGTTCCAGGCGACATGCTTGCGCCTCGGCGGGCTTGAGGTAAAAAAGGAGACAGACGAACACCACGGCTTCCTCAAGCCCTGAGTTCGGGCTGGGCCAACCGATCATGGGTCGGGGAGCCGCGGACAGCGTGCGGGCGATCCCTTCCAGATCGTCCTCCGGCGAGGGCGCAGGTTGTTGGATAAGGTGAAGCACTTCCTGTGCCGGGATTCCCATGCGATGGAGGTTGCAGCTGTGGGTGACGATGGCATAGGGCGATGCGCAATAACGCGCGAGTTGAACGAACAGCTTTTCTTTGAATATTTCGGGCATAGGGTTGTCGTAATACCCGGCGAGGCTTTGCCGCCAAAGATCCCGGAGCAGCTCCGGAAAATCCACAGCGGGCGCGAAATATAGAGGGAAGTACCCGAGCCGCTTGTTGATTTCACTCTTGATCTGATCCGAAGTAGCAGGTGCGGCGCCGGAGGCGGAGTTGATCAAGGCCAGCTCGGCCCTGGTCAGCTCATACTCCAGGCTTTCGAGATCCGCGATTCTCTGCCGTAGAGATTCAATCTCCCGGCTGATCCTGGTTGTGGGCAGGATCGCGTCCTTGAGTTTATCCCGATTAAAGGCTGGCACCAATTTTACCTCGGCAGCTTCAGGTCGGCAGACCTGCCAGAATAATCCTTTTGCTCCAACTGATGGAATTCCTAAGGCAAAGACTTTGTCTCAGCTATGAGAGAGCCGCGAGACAGCTCCATGCAGGCCCAGGAACCCCTCCGGATTCCCGGATGGGCGCCCCCAGGGGGTGAACCGGAGCGATTCCCCGGTTTTGGCTATGCAAAACCCTATCCATCATAAGTATGCGACCACCTGAAGTCAATCTTTCACATTGATGATTCTGCGATTCAGACAGTGGAAAAAACCTAGCCACGAATGGCACGAATGGAGAGGGGACTATGTGGCGGAGGCAAAATCGCGGATTACTGGCCCGCTCCGTGATGATGCTCTTCGTTACGGCTATCGCCATTCGTGCCATTTGTGGCTGCTTTTGTCTTTCACTGACTGAATCACAGACGGATGATTTGACCGTGCCGCATCGGCAAGGTCAATCTTCAGAGGTTTTTTGCTTTTAGATCTCCCGCCATGGTCAGTTCAATGGCTGTCCGCTTTTGTCAGGAGGTAAATCCCGTTCAGGCGCGACGCAAATGGGCAGCCGGCGGAGCCGGCTGCTTTGGAGTGAGGCGCCACGGCGCCGCTTTCGATTGGGCAAGGCACCCCAAAGCGGCGCCTGGGCGCCGCACTCCAAAGCGCCTTCGGCGCGCACCAAAGCCGTGATATGCCCTATTTCTTGAGGGAAAGGGCGTATTCAAGGTTTAGTCGCGCCTGTTCGGAGTCCGGCATGATGCGCAGCGCTTCCCTGAAATGGAGAATAGCTTCATCGATTTTGCCCAGGTTCGCCAGTGCGCTGCCGAGGTTGTTGTGCGCCGCACCATAATCCGGCTTGATTTGAATGGCCTTGGTAAACTCAGCTATGGCCGCGTCCATCTTACCCTGGCCGGCCAGGGTAAGACCTAAATTGTAGTGGGCTTCGGCGTTGTCGGGTTGCAACCGGGCAGCCAGGGAGAACTGGGCGATGGCCTCGGCAATCCGCCCAACCTTGGCATATACCCTGCCGAGATTATAACGGGCATTGGCAGAATCGGGCTGAATCCTGACGGCCTCCAGCAATTGAGCGATCGCCTCCTCGTCTTTTCCCATGCTGTCCTGCGCGATCCCCAGATGGATGCGGGCTTCCAGGGAGCCGGGATTAAGGCGTATCGTTTCTGAAAGCTGCCGGATGGCTTCATCGGTCCGTCCCAGCCTGAAAAGTGCAGCTCCGAGGTTGGCGCGCGCTTCGGGGTAGCGTGGCCTGAGTTTGATGGCTTCCTGAAAATGCGAAATGGCTTCTCCCATCCGCCCCTGTTCCTGGAGTGCGATGCCTAAGCCATTGTGTGCCACATGGTTGTTTGCCGTCACCTCCAGTGCGTGTTTGAAGAGAGTCATACTATCCTGCCAGGCCTGTACCTGATGCCAGGTGAGGATCATGCTCGCGGCGGAGACCAGGACAAAAACACCAGCCAATGTGGGCTTTGCGCGCGGCCAGGGCCTGCAAGCGTCTGCCACCCCCCAGGCAATCATGATGAGGATCCCGACCGAAGGGAGGTATGTGTACCGATCCGCATGTGCCTGCATCCCTACCTGAACCACACCGATCACCGGCACCAGCGTGCCGAGATACCAGAACCATCCGACCGCAAGATAAGGTGAACTTCGAAACCATCGCAGCACCAGGATGGAGATGCCTGCCAATGCCAGGCCGGAAGCCAAAACCTGCCAAACTGGCAGCTCCAGCGGCTGCGGGTAAAACACGGCCAGCCTCGTAGGCCATAACATCTTTAAAATGTATGTCATGTAGGAGATGAGGCCGTTGGCAAGCCGTGTTCCCAACGGGATGTAATCCAGCGATACAATCGCCCCTCCCCGGCGCTGAACCACAACGGTGATGACTGCCGTCAGGGCCGAAAGCGCAAGAAAGGGCACTTTCTCCAGGAGAATAGTCGCGATTTTCGGCTTTATTTCATGATCGGCACGGGATTTTTGCTTTGGCTTAGCGGCCGTCGCCGGCACGCCGGGCGTGATGCGCCGCAAGGGCCAGACGTCGAGCAACAGCAGGACGAAGGGGAGTGTGACGACCATCGATTTGGACATGAGGCCCAGGCAGAACGAAACGAGAACAACCAAGTATCGGGCGAGATGTGGGCGTTCGACATAGCGCAGATATCCCCATAGGGTAAGAAACCAGAAGAAGGCGCTAAGAACGTCTTTTCTTTCCGTCACCCAGGCCACCGACTCGACATGCAGAGGGTGGAGCGCGAAAAGGAAAGCAACAAAAGCGCTACGCCACCGCGCTCCCGTCATGCGTTTGAGCAGGATAAACAGCAGCAGGGTGCTGAAGGCATGAATCAGGACGTTTGTCAGGTGGTGAAAGCCGCTGTCCAGCCCGAAAAGCTGGCAATCCAGCATGTGGGATAGCCAGGTCAACGGAAACCAGTTGCCGGCATAGTCGGTCGTCAACGCCCAAAACAAGCCCTCCGAGCTCAGTCCGGCGCGTACCGAGGCGTTGGTGGTGATGTATTCGCGGTCATCGATGTTGACGAAATCATAGCTGCGCACCTGGCTATAGATCGCCAGCGTTGCCAGAAGCAAGAAAAGGCCAATGAGAAGGTCGTATCGACGCGCACCTCGGAGCTCATCCGGATCCGCCGCTTCTGGTTTTCGCTGATTCCTGGTCATGCGCCAGGTAGGCTAACAAAAAGCCTGCCGAAAAATCAAAAACATCTTTGCAGGCTATAGCCTTTTAGGCTGTAGGCCATAGGCTCAAGTCTGTCAGGCAAAACACCAGGCCCCAGGCAAAAACAGGTTGGTGGGGAATAATCCCAAAAGCAGCCTTTTAGGCTGTAGGCTATGGGCTGTTAGGCAAAGCCCCAAGCCCCGGGCAGTTTTATGTTGATGGAGAGAATATTCCCTACGGCCTGCAGCTTCCGGTTCCCAGCAAATAACCTATAGCCCAAAAAGCTACAGCCTGAACAGCTACAGCCTACAGCCTAAACAGCTACAGCCTGGTTTCTGCACTATTGGGCTGCGATCACTCGGTCGCCACCTTCTTGTTTGGCACGCTGGAGGGAGGCATCGGCCGCCCGAATGAGGGCCTCGACGGTTCGGCCTTGATCGGGGAAACCCGCGATGCCGGCGGAGAAGCTAACATGTCCGACGGAACGGCCGTGGTGCCGGATTTCCAGGCTCTTGACCATTTCGCGCAAGCTCTCTGCCCTTTGCGCTGTGACTTCGAGGCTTCCTTGAGGAAGGACAATGGTAAATTTTTCGGCGCCATAATGGCAGGCGATGTCTTCCTTACGGATGATGGTCCGCAGGAGGTTGCCGATCTCCATCAGAATCGCAGTTTCGGCGTCCTCGCCGAAGGACCGGCTCACGGCCTGGAAATCATCGACTTCAAGCATGATCATGCAGAGGGGGCGCCGATTGCGCGCTGCCCGCCGCAGTTCGAGTTCAAGGGACTCCTCCATGAAACGACGGTTGAAGAGGCCGGTGAGCGGATCGCGGATCGACTGGCTGCGCAGAGTCTCGTGCAGTTTGAGATTGGAAAGAGCCATCGCAATGTGCTCGGCCATGGCCAGCGCCAGACGCTGCTTTGCCTCAGTCAGCCGGGCGTTGGGAGGCTGCGTGAGGAGCAGGATGCCGAGCGCCTGGCTTTGAGCCATCATGGGCACGCAGATGTAGCTTTCGGGAGGGGGCTTGTGAAGATGCTTGCACAACAGGCCGATGCTGGCATCCTCCACCCAGTGAACGCGGCCGCGGCGCAAGGCCCAGCACTCATCGGGGGCGAAGACACGCTCGACGAGCGAGGAGTTTCCCCACACGGCCACCGCCTCGACGAGATTGCGCGCTGGTGAAATGACATACAACGCCCCTACCTGCACGGGGAAGATCTGCTGCGCTATGCGGACGATGACGGTATACGCCTCATCGGTAGTGAGACAGGCGCGCAGCATGTCACCCATTTCGCTGAGCAGAGTCATTTCGCGGGTGCGCTGCTCTAACTCATGCACCCAGGCTTCGAGGTTTTGCTTGGCTTGCTGAAGCGCTTCCGCGGTCTTCTTTCTCTCGGTGATGTCGCGAGCGATGCCCTGCACGCCGACAGGCTTGCCGTCGCGGGAGATGATGTGGGTGTTGATCTCGAGGGCCACGCGCCGGCCGTCCTTGCAGAGGATATCGATTTCGTAAGGCGACGGGCCCTCTCCCGCGATCTGGCGCTCGATCATCTTGCAGGCGATCCTGAGGTGCTCGGGAGCGACCAATTGGCTGGCTTTCATCTGCAGGGCCTCGGCGCGTGCATATCCAATGATGCGCTCCGCGGCCTTGTTGATGGAAGTGATGTTGCCTTCCAGGTCGTGGGTGTAGACGATATCGTTGGCATTTTCGAACAGTTCCAGATAACGCAGTTCGGTGGTACGCTGGCCCAGCTCAGCCCTCCTGCGTTCGGTCGTGTCGCGAACGAAGGCAATCCCGCCGCAGACCTGTCCCGAGCCGTCGAACAGAGGACTGTAATAGGTATCGCAGAAGCCCTCCCGGTCTGTTCCTGCGATGCGATAGGGGCGGTTGTGGACCGTAACCGTCTCTCCTCGGAGAGCCTCCAGCAGGTACTTGTCGTAGCCGGTTTCGGCCAGGAATGGGATTATTTCAAATACGATGTGCCCAAGGGCATCCTGAGCTTTGATGCCGGAAATACCCTCCATGGCCGGATTCCAGAGCGTGCACACCAGGTCGTGATCGAAAGTGAAAATGCCTTCCTGGGAATCGCGCAGGACCTTTTCACAGACTTGCTTATCCTGGTGCAACTTCTCTGCTGAGTGTGGCCGCTCGCCGACAGATTCGTAATAACTCTTCAAGAACGGGCTTAGCAGCGGTTCTTGCTGAATCATGGCCTGGAGATTGGATGCGATCACCTCGTCTTTCCCCTGGTCAGGCTCGGGGTAAGCCTCCAGCCAAAGGTGATGCATGCGCACGAACACGAGGAATGCGGTGAGCTGCGCATAATGAGCCGGTCCCAGCACTCCCGACAATTCCTCCTGACACTTATCGCCTCTGCCTGGATTATGGAACAGGTAGATCGAGCAGAGCAGGAGCGCCTCCTCGAGCTGCGAGCCGGGCTCAGGCCAGTCCGGCAGCGGGTGCGGAACTGAAGTGAACCTCGCGAACCAGGGCTCCAGATCTTCCAGTGATGCGGGGGCCGGCCGCTCCAGCCAGCGCATAATCTCACCGGCCTGCATCCCCAAACGCCTCAGCATGCAGCTGTGCGAAACTATGGCGTAGGAAACCGGGCAGGCGCGCGAAAGCCGGGCGAAGAGTTTTTCCTTCGTCAGCGCAGGAATCGGATTTTTCAGATAGGAAGAACGCATCTGCTGCCACAGAGGAGCAAGGATCTCCGGCGCGTCCAAAACGGGCGCAAAAAAAGGAGGGACGAAACCCAATTGTGTCCTGATCTCGGCCTGGATCCGCTCCAGTGCACGGTCTGCGGCCTGCATCCCCTGGGTGCGCGCCGGCGGACCCGGAACGGACCCGAGCATTACGTCCTTGAGCTCAGCGATCTGCTTTCGCAGCGAGTCGAGGTCCGAGGCAAATTGGTTCCTGGGGCTTTTCCCGCAGTCCATTCTTCTCCCCTGTGGGCACTCGCGAACCTGGATTTAATATGGCACGTATAGCAAATCGGCCATCTACCCGGGGTATATTATAGAAATCAGAGGTTAAAACGCCATTTCTGATCTCTGCTTCATACGATACAGACATTACACATTTTCGCCCAATTATAAATCTGGTGACAGGCTACGCAACCTCGCAATTCATGAGGCATTAATTCGGAAGTTACGTAGCCTGTCACCAGATCAATGCGGAGGGTCATTTCTTGACCACCGGCGGAGCGAACTTCTCCTCGACCGCAATCGTGAACACCTGATAATCCGAATAGCGGTGACGATTGCGGTACTTCTGGCCGGAGAATTGGAAGGTTACGACAACCTCGCGTGGCAGCCAGAATGGCCTGGAAACAGATTGGAACCGCACTTCACTGTACCAGATATCGGAATTAGCTATCGCCAGATAGGCGTCGTTCCTGGGCGCCAAAAGGCCTTCCCGCAAACGCACGATTTGATATGAGTGGGGGTCTACCCATGCAAAACCCTGGAAAAAGAGGCGCGCCGGGGCAGGTTGGAGCATCGATGTAAAGATGCCTACGATGTCCGAACTCCCCGGTTTTTGTGCAAACGCGATTACATGATTATAGGGTTCAGCACGCTGCCGGCCCAAATAGCGAAAGCGGCACCCAAATTGATGTTTCGGCCGAAAATAAAGGGAAGCGCTAGCAAACCCAGTGGTGAGGAAAGACATACCGGACATGCGCTCAGGCGGGATCTCGTGGCCACCGCTGTCGGTCCTGCCCTCTTCCCAGCCACCGCTTTTATCCAGATAGGCGGTATAGTTGTAATTTTGCGTAACGGACTCGTCCACGGTGCCGTCAATCTTGAGCCGTTCCCGACGGACCTGCTCCTTGGAGATGGTATTGGGAATATCGCGAAAGAATCTCTCCACGTTTTCGCCCACCTTTTGCAGGAGAGAATCCAGTTCCTGCTGGTTCTCTGCCGACTCTAGATCTCGAAGCTCATCGGGGTAGGTCTGAAGCAACTCCTCACGCGTCAGGTCGATCACAGTGCGGGCGCGCATATAGATCTCCATCTCGGTCGGAGGCGCCGGCTGCGCCTGGACCGGACTGGCGGCCGCTTTTTCATGTTTGGAGACCAATTGGGAGAGGTCGAGCGAAGCCTGACGGACGCGCACGTTGAATTCCGGGTGGCCTTTTACGGTCACGCGGATCTTGTTGTATTTCCCCGGCTGCGGCGCATCTGTATCCAGCGGCCAGCCCAAGAGGTAGTAGCGGGAGATCTCCGCCAGGGTCGTGATCATGGCCGTGTCCAGGGCATTGGTATTCTTCAGGAAACGCCCTCCCGTGTCGGCAGCAAGGGCATTCAGAGCATCTTGCGGCGCGGTTACTTCATTATAGCCGCTATGCGCCAGAGCTGCGGTAATGTCAGCACCTCTTTTGGTTTTTGCATCCGGCATGCCCACGACCAAGCCTCGGGCATCCAGGGTGTAGATCACGATGCCCGCGCGTGCCGCGGCATTGGTCACTTCCGACATTCTGGAGACAATGTCTCTGACCTGAGGCTGAAGAACGAATCCGTCGGACAAGAAAAAAACCAGCTTGCGGCCCGGCAGTTCAGCGGACGAGCGCAAGAGTTCGCGCAGCCCCGCGAGAGACCGCTCTGCGATGGCGGCTGACGTCTGAGCAAGGCCGGCCGACCGTCTGAGGATATCTTTTTTGGCATCGCCCATTGCCTTTAGGATGTTGAAGGCATCTGCGCTCATCACGCCCCGCGGGTCCCGCCGCACATCCTCTTCGGATTTGCCGAACATTGCAGCCACGAAGTAATTCAAAACATCCTGGTCACCTTGTGCTAATAGAACCGCTTGCGCCTCGGTCATAGGAGGAGATCCAAGGTCCTGAACGGTCGCGTTTACAAAACTGAGTTGTTTCAGGGAAGCAAGCAAGGCAGCCTTGTCACTAGTGAGTTGCCGCAGCAGCCCCGTTTGCCCGGAAGCGGTGAAAATGCCGATCCGATCCTTTGGACCCATGGATGTGTTGATCAGCTTAGACAGGGCGGTCTGCAAACGGTGAATGCTGTCTGAAGACATGTGCCAGTCGTCAATGAAAAACAGCAGCGTGCGCCCTGGATTGGGGCTGCTCGCGACCGGCGGCTGTGCAGGATTGGCGGGCTTGTCGGCCGCATTCACCCAGATTTCTTCTTCATGCGCATTGCCCGCAGATATCAATTCCAGGAACGAGATGGGTTGGATTTTGCCGTCCACCCGCAATTCGAATTGCTCCGGTTTGAGGTTGTTGATAAACCGTCCCTTGGCGTCGAAGACCATGACATCGGTCTGTACCAGCCCCACGCTGATCCGGATCGTCTGGTTGTCCGATGCAGGCTTTTGCCCCGCCGGCGGCACTCCTTGCTGGGAGTACAGCAACAGTGCGAGGAAGCACATTCCCAGGGATCCAGGCAGAGAATGCATGAGGAAATTGCGGAATAGTGGTCCTACGCTCACGGGGCATCCTCCGTGCGGCGCATAAGGTTCGTATCAGTAAACTCTAACACAAATCTCACAAATCTAAATCTGGTGACAGGCTACGCAACCCCGCAATTCATGACGCAATAATTCCGGGGTTGCGTAGCCTGTCACCAGATCCACCGTGTAGTCCGGTGAGCGGTTTTGTGCTTGTTGAAATTTGATTCCAGAAACCATTCACATGCTTGGTCGAAATGGTATACTTCTGTCCTGATTGCTCGCAAAATATCATAGGGGTGGGACGCAATATTGATCGGGGAGGATCCAGATGAGTGGTCCGAGGCTGAAGTTTGTATTGGGCGGATTAGTGATTGTGGGAGCACTAGTCTGGCTGGGATTCGTCGGATTCCAGGAGAGCAAGGCATATTACATCACGGTCGAGGAGTTCAGCGCCATGCAGGGCGAGCTTCAGGGCAAGACGGTCAAAGTCGCCGGCGATGTGGTCGCGGGCTCGATTGATCGCAGCCAGTCTCCCATGCAGTTTGTCATTAGCAGCCGTGGCCAGACGCTGAGAGTCAAATACATCGGCAAAGACGTGATTCCAGACACCTTCAAAGACGAGTCCAAGGCCGTAGTCGAGGGGAATCTTGGCCAGGACGGCGTCTTTCAGGCTCGCCGCATTGAAGCCAAGTGCGCCTCCAAGTACGAAGCGGAGTACGAAAAAAAGAGCAAGTGAAGTGAATTGACGATTGACGAATAACGATTGGCCTAGGACGCCCGGCAACCTTCAATTGTAAATTGTCAATTGATTAGGGATTTTGCATGAGTGAGTTTGGCAACTATTGTCTTTTGCTCGCCCTGGTTTTGTCCATCTATGGACTGTTCGCCTCGCTCCTGGGTGCGGCGAGCAAGCAGCATCGGATCGTGCGCAGCGCCGAGCATGCTGCGATGGCTGCCTGCGTGAGTATTGCGCTTGCCACGGCCAGCATGCTGTACCTGTTGATTACCGATGATTTTTCTGTAGCCCATGTGGTGAGCGCCAGCAACCGTGATCTGCCCATCTTTTACAAGATCGCGGCGCTCTGGGGTGCACACGACGGCTCCATGCTGCTCTGGGTGTTCATCACCTCAGTTTTCAGCGGGGTAGTCATCTACCAGAATCGCTACCGTTATCGCGACATGATGCCGTATGTGGTCGTGGTGCTCATGCTGAACTTGGCTTTCTTCCTGTCCTTGAATCTGTTCCTTTCCAATCCTTTCAACCAGCTAATTCAAGTCAATGCCGACGGCAGCATGATGAAGTACGTGCCTGCGGACGGTCGCGGGCTCAATCCCTTGCTGCAGTATTGGGCCATGGTGATTCACCCGCCTATCCTATATCTGGGATTCATCGGCTTTGTCGTCCCGTTCGCATTCGCGACCGCGGCGCTGATCACAAGACAGCTCGGTGATTCCTGGATTCGCACCACGCGCCGCTGGACTCTGCTTACCTGGATGCTGCTGGGCATGGGTGTGATGCTGGGCGCCAAGTGGGCCTACGTTGTGCTGGGGTGGGGCGGATATTGGGGCTGGGATCCGGTCGAAAACTCCTCCTTGATGCCCTGGCTGATCGGGACGGCGTACCTGCACTCCGTCATCATCCAGGAGCGCAAGGGGATGCTGAAGGTCTGGAATGTGATCCTTGTGATGCTTTGCTACCTCCTTGGAGTTTTCGGCACTTTCATCACACGCAGCGGCGTGGTCAGTTCGGTCCATAATTTTTCGGAATCAACGCTCACCAAGTACTTCATCTACTATATGGTTCTTATAGCCGCAGGCTTCCTCTACCTGATCCTTGATCGCCTCCCTTACCTCAAGAGTGAGCGGCCTCTGGATTCCGTGCTCTCGCGTGAAAGCGCCTTCCTCTGGAATAATCTGATGCTGGTCGTCTCGTGTTTTGCCGTGCTGTGGGGGACGATGTTCCCGGTACTCTCGGAATGGCTGCGAGGCACCAAAATCACGGTCGGGCCGCCGTTTTTCAACCGCGTCAATGTACCTATCGGGCTGATCCTGCTGTTCCTGACCGGGATCGGGCCGCTATTTGCCTGGCGAAAAACCTCCGTCGATAGCCTGAAGCGGGCTTTCTTCCTGCCGGGAATCCTTTCTGTGGTGACCTGTGCCGCTCTCCTGGCGGCAGGAATGCGTAACTTCTACACGGTTGTCTGTTTCACGCTCTGCATGTTTGTGACCGTGACCATTGTGGAAGAGTTCTTCAAGGCTACACGCCTGCGCATGCAGGGCCAGGGCGAAAACGTGCTGGTTGCCCTTATTCGCCTTACGCTGAAAAACAAGCGGCGCTATGGAGGATACATCGTCCACTTCGGTGTCGTCCTCATGTTTATCGGCTTGGCAGGCAATGCGTTCAACCGGGAGGTCAACCAGACGATGGCGCCCGGCGACGAGCTGAAGATCGGCGACTACACGTTGAAGCTCACCAAATTTGAACAGGGCGAAACGCCGAATTATGAATACGGTGTGACCTGGCTGGATGCCTACAAAGACGGCAAGCTCCTCCGCACCATGAAACCGGAAAAGCGCATCTATAAGACCGGCGAGCAGGGTCAGAGCACGACCACGGTGTCGCTGCGCAGCACGCCAAAGGAGGATCTGTACGCTGTGTTCAACGGCCTGGCCAACGACGGCCGTGGGTACGAGATCAAGGCGTTCGTCAACCCGCTGGTTTTCTGGCTCTGGTTCGGATCGGCGATCATGTTTTTCGGCACCATGGTGACCTTGCTTCCTGATCGCAGGGGCGCATTCGCTACGCCGCAGCTCTCTCTCGGCCGGACCGCGGTTACTGAAGAAAGCATGCAGCTGAAGTAGGAAAAAAACGAGCTATGAGAAAAACTGTCGGCGCGATCACGCTGCTCGCACTCCTTGCTCTGCCGTTGGCTATGGCAGCGCAGGGACATGGCGACATCAGCAGAGAATACAAGGATGCGTGCGACCAACTGGTCTGCCAGTGCGGCTGCAAAGAGCAGCTCAGCGTCTGTTCCATGCAGAATTGCGGTTCGGCCACGCCGATGCGCGCCGAAATCCGCGAGCGGCTGCTCAAAGGGGAGAGCGTCCAGGCCATCGTGGACAGCTTCGTCGCGCGCTACGGCAAGCAGGTGCTTTCGGCGCCCACGCTGCAGGGTTTCGACATTACGGCCTGGGTTATGCCGTTCCTGTTTTTCTGCCTGGGGATCATTGCTGTGGGTTGGATTGTCGTGCGCATGGTGCGCCCTTCCCAGGAAGCGGAGGAGACCCCGGTTGCCGACGATCCCAGAGTCGAACGGGAACTCAAGGATTTTGAAGAGGAGAGTTGATGACATTCCTGGCGGGAACCATTCTGACAACCTTGGCAGCGCTCTACGTCCTGATGCCCTTGTTCAGGGAGCCCAAGGGAAATCTCGAAGTCGAGCTCCTGGCCGAAACCGAGCTGGACCGGCTGATGAACCGCAAATCGGTCATCTACAGCAATCTCAAAGATCTGGAATTCGAGCACCGGATGGGCCGCCTCGGCGAGGCCGACTTCCACAGGCTCGAAGGGGGCTTCAAATCGGAGGCTGCAGAAATCCTGCACCAGCTCGATAAGCTGGGAGCCGAACAGAACCTCGACGAAGGGATAGAGAAGACCATCGCCGAACGCAAAGCCAGGCTGGCCTCCGGTGACCGGTGATTCCCGCGCCGGGTTCATGAGGCGGGAGTGTCGGAGTAGGCGCCGTGCGCCGCTCAGATTCCAGGATTATTTGATTCCAAGCCCCATCGGCGAGACAGTCTCAGCACTCATGAGTCGGATGATGTGCCCGCGATTCCAGCCCTGGAAGGGCTGAAGACAGTAGCCCCGGGCAAGCGAAGCGCAGCCCGGGGTATTGGGGAATTTGATCAAGAGCCCCGGCAGGGGCGACGGAATGAATATGAAAGTGAAAGGCTTCCGTCGCCCCTGCCGGGGCTCTTGCACTGTGCTTGCCGTAACCGGGGGCAGCGCCGCTGCGCGGCTCGCCCCCGGCTACTTTCCCAGCGTCCCTCCGGGACGCCCAGTTTTGAGATAACTATGGCGGCCGACGCCTACTTGACGAGTTTGCCAGTTTTCGAAGAATTCTTGAGAAATAAGGGTCGGGTTATAGCCGCCTGCTCGTCACTCATGACTTTGCGCGTTTATCCCCATCGGATATGGGTTTGAAAAAGTGATTCCTATGAAAGAAGTCTTTTCTTCTATGCGCTTATGGATTAAGTTTTCCCGCATGACACTCGTGAGAAAAACCCTGCTGTCGGGGCTCGCCGCAGTTCTGCTCCACACTGCCATGTACGCTCAGGGCCAGGGGGTCGTGGACGGTCGGATTATCAATGCGACCAATCCTGCGAATGCGCCGGCGCGCGTGCCTGTGGAGGTCATCGGGCTTGCCGGTGGCATGACCGTTTTGAAATCCGTGAATACGGACGCGACCGGCAAGTTCCATATCGATGGGCTGCCGACGAATGGGCCGCTATTGATCCGCGCCACATTTGGAGCGGTCAGCTATTACGGCCAGACCGGCATGGATGGTTCGAGCAAGGCACAAGTCGAAATCCAGGTCTACGAGCCGACAACATCGTGGCAGGGGATCACGGTCGATCAACCACAGATTGCAACAAAGCTGACCGTCGACGGACTGAGAATCGATGAATCCTACACCTTCAAGAATGAGACCAAGCCGCCACGAAGCCTGAGGAGCGACGACGGCAATTTCCGGTTTTCCAAAGCGCCCGGCATCCTGCAACCTCCGGAACTGAGTATTTCAGGTACCGCAGTCAGCATGCCGGTAAGTCAGCCGCCGCTCGAGAGCTCCGATGGCCAAAGCTATTACAGCCTCTATCCTCTGCGGCCTGGAATCACGACGTTTAACATTGACCAGATCGCGCCTTATCAGAACGGCAGCTATACCTATCGCAAGAAGTTTTACCGGGACGTGAGTTCGGTGGTAATTGGGGTCATGCCGCGGGAAATGAAGCTGTCGGGAGATGGAGTTGCCAAAGCACAGGATAATGAGGCGCAGAATTTTGCCCTTTATTCCGTTGGCCCCATCAAAGCTGGTACGGAAGTGGTCTGGACTTTCACGGGAGGCAATCCGGTGGTGGAAGCCCCGGCGCCCGAGGCTGCTGCTGCACCCGCGGATGAGACCGGAATCCGGCCCATGCCCACGCTTGTAGGCCAGAATGCCATGCTCATCGGCCCACTGCTGTTGATCAGCCTCGTGATTGTTCTCTGGTATGCTCACCACCGTGTCCTGACCCCATCGGGGAACAGCCAGGAAGTGCGCGTCCGGGAATTGAAGGCGCGCCGCGAGCACCTGTTGAACTACATTGTCACATTAGATGAAAAGTACGAGCGCCAGGCCATGGACCGGCGCGATCACTCGCGGCTGCGCGAGCAGGCCATGCGCCATCTGCGCCGCCTCGCACTGCTGCTCTCGAAGAATTGACATACTCAGAATTTAGAATACAGAATTCAGAATACAGAATAAAGGAGCGGGTTGCGATCCTAGATCGGAAGCACGCAACTGAATTGGCTGTGCTTAGTAAGATCTTGCCGTACCTCACAATCATCTCTAGACCTCTTCTTCCAAATTCTGAATTCTGAATTCTCTATTCTGTATTCTGCCTTTCCGAGGATGGAATGATCGAAGTCCGGGGGCTGGCGAAATATTTCGGGCGGTTCTCCGCTCTGCGCGATCTGCGCATCAGCGTTCCTGCAGGGCAATTCATCGCACTCTTCGGCCGCAACGGCGCCGGCAAGACGACCTTTCTGAAAATCCTGGCCGGGCTTTCGCGTCCCTCGTCGGGGACAGTCACAATCCAGGGCGCTAAACCCGGAAGCCAGAGCGCGCGCGGCATGATCGGTTACCTTTCCCACAATACTGCGCTCTATCTCGATTTGACGGCTCTCGAAAACCTGCGCTTCTATGCCCGACTTCTCGATCATTCCGGCAGTGATGTCGATTTGGAAGAAAAGATCGCGCACGTGGGACTCGCGGGACGTGGGCACGAGCCGGTGCGCAATTATTCGCGCGGAATGCAGCAGCGCCTGGCGATTGCGCGCGCCTTCCTGCATGATCCGGCCATCCTGCTGCTTGACGAGCCCTTCACGGGATTGGACCAGGAGGGCACCAATTTTCTGAGAGATTATCTGAGCGAATCACGGGCGCGCGGCAAAACCTGCCTCATGGCCATCCACGACGAACCGCTCGGGTACGCGCTGGCCGACCGTCTGGTCGTAATCGAGAAGGGGATCGCAGCCCTGGATTTTTCCGCGTCAGTCCGTAAACCTCGAGGATTTCCAGCATCGATACCATGCCCTCACGGAGGAACGTTGAAATGCTGGGCAAAGTCTGGGCGGTCTTCCGGAAAGATCTTCTCATCGAGCTGCGGACCAAGGACTCGCTCAATGCCATGCTGTTCTTCGGCATCGTGGTGCTGGTGGTCTTCAACTTTGCGCTCGAGTCGGCGCGCGACACCATTCGCGAGGCGGTGCCCGGCGTGTTGTGGGTGGCATTCGTTTTTTCAGGCACCCTCGGCCTCAACCGGATGTTTGCAGCAGAAAAGGAAAACAGCTGCCTGCAGGGTTTGTTGATGGTGCCCATGGATCGCGGCATCATCTACCTGGGGAAGGCACTGGCTGCCACGGTTTTCATGCTCATCGCCGAGGCGGTAATTTTTGTTTTCAGTCTGGTCTTCTTCAATTTGACCGTGTGGGCGGAAATCCCCTACCTGATTCTGGTATTCTTGATAGGCACACTTGGCTTTACGGCGGTAGGCACGCTTTTGTCGGCGATATCGGCGAACACCAGAATGCGCGAGGTACTACTCCCTCTAATCCTGTTCCCCGTCGTGCTGCCCATCCTGGTCAGCGCGGTCGAAGCCACGCGCATTATCCTCAATACCGTTGATTATGGTGCGCTGAAGCTTCCCATGACGATCATGTCCGCGTTCACAATTATATTTGGGACGCTGGCGTACCTGCTCTTCGATTTCGTTCTGGAGGATTGAGCAATGGAGCAACCCAAGTACAAGAATTTCGATGCCGTCCTGGGAGGTCTGCTTCTGGTCGGCATGATCCTGGCGCTCTATATGGCTTTCCTCGAGGCTCCGCGCGAGCGGACCATGGGTGATCTCCAGCGCATCTTCTACTTTCATGTGCCTTCGGGCATGATGGGATTGGCTGCGTTCGCAGTGAATTTTTTTGCCTCGTTGATGTATTTGATCAAGAAGAATCGCAAGTGGGACAGCCTGGCACTTTCGGCAACGGAAGTCGGCCTGATGTTCTTCACCATCGTCCTGGTGACCGGACCGATCTGGGCAAAACCCGCATGGTTTGTCTGGTGGACCTGGTCGCCCCGGCTCACATCGTCGCTCGTGCTCTGGATGCTCTACCTGGCCTACATGCTGGTGCGCAACTATGTGCCTGATCCCGAACGCAGGGCGACGATGTCGGCGGTCTTCGGCATGGTCGCCTTTGTCGACGCCCCCATTGTCTTTTTTTCCATTCGCTGGTGGCGGGATCAGCACCCGTCGGCCATGCTTGAAACGGACCAGCTAGCGGGGTCCATGTACCCGGCGTTTTTTACCTGTATCGCGGTTTTCATGATCCTTCTGGTCTATTTGATCCGCCGTCGCTACTTCCTGGAATCGGCGCGCCTCGAGCTGGAGCAGCTCGAGCGCATGGCAGATTTGGCACGCTGAAAATTAAGATAAGGATCGAATCACTATGGGAACAGTCAACACGATGAATTATCTCTTCGCCGCCTACACGGCCATCTGGATCATCCTCGCGGTGTACTTGTTTTCGATCCAGTCGCGAGAAAAGAAATTGCGCCAGGAACTCCAGAACCTGAGGCAGCTCGTCGAACGGCAAGCGTCCAAACGATGAACTTCGATTTTAGGATTTTGGATTGCGGGATTCGGATTGCAGGGGTTCACGCATTCCAATCCGAGTTACGCCGACATCTGGCGTATTGACTTTGTACATACGCATAGCCATAATCAAACATGAAAGTCGCCCACCGGTTGAGTGGCATCGATTTTGTCTGGGATCGTGAGAAGGCGAAACTAAATCTTCGCAAGCACGGCATTGCCTTCGAGACGGCATGCGAAGTCTTCCTCGATCCCTTCATCTGCTTGATCGCGACGGATGTTGTTCGCGGCGAAGAGCGTGAGACAGCCATCGGGATGACCAGCGACTGGAGGTTGTTGAGAGTCACCTACGTTTTCCGCTCACAGATGGTTCGCCTCATCTCCGCACGCATGGTCACGATCAAGGAAAGAAAAAACTATGAAGAGCAGTGATCTCCGTGCACGTCTCAGTAAGGATAGGCCCATGGCCAGCATCACGATCAGGATGCCGGAAGATGTGGTGAAAGAACTTAAGCGTCTAGCCCCACTTCTGGGCTTTTCCGGCTATCAACCTTTGATGCGCGCATACATCGGCCAGGGGCTGCGGCGGGATGTTGAGAAGATCCAGAGCAAACCAAGGCTTGGCGAACTGGTCAAGAGCCTGCGACGACATGGAATTGATGAAGATGTAATCACTTCAGCGATTGCAGAGCTTCGGACGGCCTAACCACCGCATCCAGCCGCCGGCGCAAAATGCGTGCCGCGGCTAATGCGGCGCGTTCGGCTGCTGCAATCCAAAATCCGCAATCCAAAATTGCTTGCGCGCTAGTGCTTGCGTATGACAAGTTGGGGGCCGCGGATCGCCTACTAACCTCCCCATAAGGAGCGATGCTGATGGCCTCATCGAGTTCGCAGCCTCTTGCAGAATTCACTCTCAAAGCGGTATTGGCCGGCGTTGTGTTGGGCGTCGTCTTTGGAGCTGCCAACGCATATCTGGGCTTGCGTGCCGGCATGACGGTTTCGGCCTCAATTCCGGCGGCCGTCATGACGGTGGCGATTTTCAAGCTCTTCGGCGTCAAAGGGACCATACTCGAAGCCAATCTGTCCCAAACGATTGGATCGGCATCGACGGCTCTTGCGACCGGCACGATTTACACCATTCCGGCATTGTTCCTCTGGGGCATGATTCCGCCCTATTTCCAGATGGTGGCGCTCTGCTTTCTCGGCGGCATCCTGGGGCTGGCGGCGATGATTCCGCTGCGCAGGATCCTCATCGTCGAAGCCCACGATGAATTGCCGTATCCGGAAGGCACGGCCTGCGCGGTGGTCTTGCACGCGACGACGGAGGGTGCGAAAGGAAGTTCCTGGATTTTCTGGGGCATGGCGGTGGGCGCAGCGATCAAGCTGCTCATATCCTTGGCCTTCCTGATCCCCAGTGCCGTTAGTTTTGCGCTGCCGGTTCTGCCCAAGGCGGAGGTTGCCGTCGAGCTATTTCCTGCGTTTATCGGGGTCGGATTCATCCTCGGGTATCGGCAGTCGGCCGTGATTGTGGCCGGCTCACTGGTATCGTCTCTCGTGCTCATTCCGCTGATTGCCTGGGTGGGCGGCGGCTTGACGCAGCCGCTTTTTCCGGAGACTCAACGGCTGGTTTCGGCGATGACGACGAACGATCTATGGGCGCGCTACATCCGATATATCGGCGCAGGCGCGGTCGCTACTGCGGGAATAATCACCCTGCTGCGCGGTCTTCCCACCATGGCAGGAGCGTTCGCCGCAGTCGTACGTGGCGTGCGCAGACGCAGCGGCGCCGCGACTGCAGATCTGCTGCCCAGCACAGAGCGTGACCTTCCCGGCAGCTTCGTGGTCGGCGCGATCGTTTTCGTGATTTTGACCGCTGCACTCATCCCCGGAATTTTCGCCGGCGGCATGGGACCGTTGCCACGCGCAGTGTGCGCCACGGGAGTCGGCGTCTTCGGCATGCTCCTGACCGCCGTGGCTGCGCGCATCGTCGGCATCGTGGGTGTCACCTCGCAACCGACTTCGGGAATCGCGCTGATCACGCTGCTCGGAGTATCCTCCGTCTTTGCCATGGCCGGATGGACGGATCCATCGGCGCGCGCGGCCGTATTGACGGTCGGCACCATTGTTGCGATCGCCGCATCTAAGGCAGGGGATATTTCCCAGGATCTCAAGACCGGATATCTGGTCGGTGCGACTCCGGCACGGCAACAGTTCGGCCAGGTCATCGGAGCGTCGTTTGCATGCTGGGCGGTCGCAGGAACGGTCCTGCTGTTAGGGACGGCTTACACGTTCGGTTCGAAGGAGATTCCGGCTCCCCAAGCCTTGCTGATGAAAACAATTATTGAAGGCGTGCTAGCCGGGCAACTGCCCTGGGGCCTCGTGCTCACGGGTGGTGGAGTGGCGCTTGCCGGCATCCTCTGCGGGGTGTCCGGGCTCGCATTTGCGATCGGCGTCTACCTGCCCCTCGCCTCCATGGCGACTATCTATGTCGGCGGGTGCGTGCGCGGGATCGTGGATTGGGCACGCAAAGGCATGGCTAAGAGTGAGGGCGATCCAGGGATCCTGGCTGCATCGGGCCTGGTTGCGGGTGAAGGTCTGGCAGGCGTGTTTGTGGCCGGCCTGGTGGCGGCGAAGATCGCGCCCAAATCGATGGAGCCGCGCATCCCCGGCCTGCCGGGGACATTGCTCGCGGTGGCGACGATCCTGCTAATCGGCACCTTCCTCTACCGCGCAGCCCTGAGCGCGCACCGCGCAAAAAAATAGTTCATCAAGCGCGTGGTTTCCAGGAAAATGCAAATTCCTTCCTGGAATCCTTGCGTCTTCGCGTGGAGGCTATCCTCACGCCTGGTATGGCGCTTGAATTGAGGAGCGTATCCGCGTTGACCGAAGCCATGCAGCGCAAAGAAATTTGCATGATTTTCCTTCGCCCCTCCAGGGCTCTTCGTTATTCGTTGGTTAACCGGGGGCGGCGCCGCTGCGCGGCTTGCCCCCGGCTACTGTCTCCAGCCCCTCCGGGGCAAGTGCCCGACGGAAGCCTGCCGGCTGGTCGCACCTCCGGGGCGAGCGCTTGACGGTTGGCTATTTCATGATGGCTCCCTTCGAGGCAAGGGTTTGGCCTATGCCTGGTATTTTGCGAGGAGCTGGCGCGCCGGAGGCGCACGGAATAGTAGCCCCGGGCAAGCGCAGCGCAGCCCGGGGTTGGTGGGAATGTGAGCGAGAGCCCTGAAGGGGCGAAAGAAAGACATATTATGCAGGCGCCATGCCTTTTGCCTGCATGATTTCCTTCATGACGCTTTGCATGTTGGCTGCCGCCCGCTGGAGTTTCTCGAGCGGGCAGGTCAGAGCCAGGCGGATGTGGCCGGCACCGCACTTGCCGAAGCACTCCCCGGCTACAGTCACGACGCCGGCTTTCTGCAACAGCAAATTCGACAGCTGGTACCCGTCCATGCCCGCGGCACGCGCGTCAACAAAGACATAGAAGGCGCCCTCCGGCATGAGGCAGGAGAAGCCGGGGATCCGATTCACCGCCGGGGCCAGATAATCCCTCCGCCTTTTCAACTCGGCGACCATGGCAAGAGAAGGGCCCGGATCGCCGGTCAGCGCTGCGAGAGCGCCGTACTGCGTGAAGGTGGCGACTGAAGTAATCAGGAACAGGTGATAACGCGACATCGGATCGATCAGCGCCCGCGGTCCCAGGACATAGCCGAGGCGCCATCCTGTCATCGACCAGAATTTCGAAAAACCATTCAGGATGAGCGTTCTCTTTTTCATCCCCGGCAGGCATGCAATGCTGGAGTGGCGGGCAGGAGGATAGATGATCTTTTCGTAAATCTCGTCGCTGGCAACGATCAGATCGTGCTTTTCCGCCAGCGCAGCAATCCTCTCGAGGACCTCCGGTTTGGTGACGGAACCGACAGGGTTGGAGGGACTGACAAGCATGATCATCCGGGTCCGCGGCGTGATCTTGCGCTCAATCTCGTCGGCATCCGGCTGGAATCCGCTGGCCGCGGTCAGCGTATAGCTGACTGGTTCTGCAAACGCGCAAATGGCATTCACTTCATAGTTAAGCCAGCCCGGATCCGGAATCAGGATCTGATCACCGGGATTGAGCAACGCGTTCATCGAGAGGTAGACGGCCTCGCACACCCCATTGGTAACAATCACCTCGGAAGCCGGATCGTACTCCAGGTGATACTCATCGAGAAATTTGCGCGCAATCGCCCGCCGCAGTTCGGGAATGCCGGCATTGGGGCAGTAGTGATGCCTGCCTGCGCGCAGGGCTTCGACGCAGGCTTCCACTACGTGCGCGGGCGAATCGAAGTCGGGCCTGCCGATCTCGAGGTGGATCACATCCTTGCCTTCCCGCTCCATTCGTTCGGAAGCCTCCACCATTAGTCGAATCGCGGAATTCGGGATGCGCTGCGATTTGATCGATTCCATCACTTAATCCTCCAGTTCGTGCACTTCACCGCGGACGGCCAAAAAAATCAAGATATTTTGCAGGGTATTCTGAGAAGCCGCCACAAAGGACATGATGCTGAATATGCGCACTCTAAAAGCCTCAACGCAGTGCACGCAGAGGGAGCAGATTATTTGGAAGGCAAAAAATCTCTGCGCTCTCTGCTCGCCCTGCGGCCTCTGTTCCGAAAATAGAACCGATTGCGGCGCCGAACCACTTGTGTGTTTCTGTGCCGCCCTTTCAGGGCTAAGCATTGCACGACCTTGAAAACCCCGAAGGGGTTGAGCAGCAGACCCAGGGCGTGAGCCCTGGGAACCCGGCATCGAGCGGTAAGAGCCCTGAAAGGGCGGCACAGGAAACCTGCGGCAAGAGCGCAACATTTTCATGCGTCAGGGGTGTGCCCTAGGCGCATGAAGGACTGCGTTGATCTTTTGCTTTACCGGGCACTTCTGAGCTGCAGGATCAGATGGTAAAATCAGGCTCCCGTTTTCGCTTGCGGGTGCGGCGGGCGCTGGGGACGGATTTACAGATGATGGCGGTGATGTCGTCGGTCTGCGGCATGCCGTCCGAGAAGTCCCGGACTGCCCGGTGGATGCCCTCCACGATCGTCCGCGAGGATTCCTGGCGGTGGGTCTGGATGAACTCGAGTGCGCGCTGAATTCCGAAATAGGCCTGATCCGGTCTCTCCGCTTCGGTTATCCCATCCGTGAACAGAGCCAGTAACTCGCCGGACTCCAGCCGGATCTCCTCGCTGAAAGTGTATTTCTGATCCTGAAACAGGCCTAAAGGGACATCTGTAGCATCCAAGGTACGTTTAACCGTGCCATCCGCAGCCAGGATGTAGCCCGGCAAATGACCCGCGCTGGCATAGACGAGGGACTTCGAGGCAGGATCGAGCCGACAAAATACCAGGGTCGCGAAGCTCTCCTGCTTGAGATCGGAGACCAGAGCGCTGTTCAGTAAGGTAAAAACCTCCCCCAGGTCAGGGCTCTTCCAGGCGAATGCCCTCAGGGATGCGCGCAATTCAACCATCAGCAGCGCCGAACTGATCCCGTGGCCACAAACGTCTCCGACGGAGATGCCGATGCGCCCCCGAGGCAAGGGCACGAAATCAAAATAGTCGCCGCCCGTGGCATCCGCAGGAAATGAGGCGCCGGCGATGTCGAAGCCCCGGATCTGCGGGGGAGCCACCTTGTAGAAGCTCTGCTGCACCGAGCGCGCCAGCTTCATCTGGTACTCCTGCTCCTGCAGCTTTCTCGTTTCGGTTACGTCCTTGACCACCGAAACGTAATGGGTGATGGTTCCCGCGGCATCCCGCATGGGAGTGATGGTTTGTTCGGCAAAATAGATCTCGCCGTTTTTCTTCCGGTTGGCGATCGTGGCACGGAAGGCATTTCCGGAGGTAATCGTGGACCACAATTCCTGGTAGAACGCGGCATCGTGCACGCCCGATTTGAGCATGGAAGGCTTGCGGCCCAGAATCTCCTCGCGTGCGTAGCCTGTGGTTGATTCAAACGCGGGGTTGACGTATTCAATCAAACCGCTCGTGTTGGTGATGAGGATGCTGTCGGCAGTCTGCTCTACGGCATTGGTCAGGGTTCGGATCCTCTGTTCAGCCTGTTTGCTCCTGGTGATGTTGCGGAACACCACAATACCGCCGCACAATGTGTTCTCCTCGTTCAGCAGCGGGTTTGCCTTCACAAGAATGTGAATGCCTTCAGGCCGTTTCACATTACGAATGAGGATCTCGGCTTCCTCGACGGTCTCCCCCCGAATAGCTCGCGCCAAGGGAAGTTCATGGGATGGGAAGAGCGTCGTACCGTCAGGCTGATAGCAGCCATAAACCTCCGACCAAGCCCGAAAATCCACAACCTCGGGTCCAATTCCAAGGATGGCTTGAGCGGCACGATTGAAGAAGAGGAACTTGCCATTCGTGTCGGCAACGATGACCCCTTCCGCCAGGTGGTGGATAATGGATTTCAAAATCTTAAGTTCTGCAAGTAGCGATAAGGACGAATGTTCACCGAACGTGATCGCCATGGGTACCTTTCCCTGATCCTCCCTGATGAAGTGATCCTACAAAGCTACGCCTCAGACTGACCGATTTCAACCTGTGAATAAAAGGGAATCTTGATCCGAGGAGATTTTCCCGGGCGGAAAACCATTAAAATATTATAAACAATATTGTTATTGGTAAGGGACATTTCCTGCAGTACCGATGAACAGACGACTGCGCTCTTTGCGTGCCGGCCATGCCGCTATTTCGCCTGCCCAGCGACCAGGAGCCCGTCCGAGAATTAGGAGGGGTCGCGCGCATGGGGCTTGCGGGGCGAGCTCAAGGCGCGAGGAGGAGGCGATGTCTCTGCACATCGTTGACGACGAGCAACGCGGAGATCGCCCCGCAATCCCCATGCGCCCTTCGGGTTCCGGCGGCGCGGGGGCATCTGCGGCGTTGGCGCTCCTCGACGATGTGCAGCGACATCGCCTGCGTCGCGCCGCCTTGCATCTGCCCCCGCGGCGCTCGGAACGCGGCCCCTCCTAATTCTCGGACGGGCTCCTAGCCCAGGCATAGTACGGAATGGCCAGGAATTTCTGTCCGGTCTTGCCGGCGGCAGCGCCCTCGGACCTGTTGGCCGCCGGCACCCTTCCTTTGACGACGACGATTCCTTTGAGCAGGTCGGCGCGATATTCCGCCTTGAGCGGCACCTCATCAGGCAGCACCAGGCAGAGAGCCCGGCCGCCATTGTCCGCTCCCTCCGTAATCGCATGCAGGCTGTTGCGTGGCTGTTTATTCTCGGTTCTGATTGGGCTAGTATGGGGCTACTTCGCCATCGATATCGCAGGGATGGGAGCATGAAACTGCGGACTTTTTTGACAATCGTGTACGTATTTGCATTTATGGCCTGGGCCGCTGCACCGCTGTTCCCGCAGCAGGCGCGCTATGGAACCGGCGCGTGGGATGCCGAGACCCTTGGCAATCACCGGGCGGTGCTGAGAGTGGCCGAAAAGGCTGATGCGGTCTGGGCCCACATTCCATGGCGCCGCCGGGATCTGGAACCGGAGAAGAAAAATATCATCGTCAGCGATGACGCCGGGATGATAGTGACCAATCTCCTTCGGATCAATGTGAACAGATCCTACGGAGATATCCTGTTTCAAGCGCTGAATCCCGGGACCTACTATGTGTACTACCTGCCCTACGTTTCCAAGGGAAGGAACTATCCCGTCGTAACCTACCCTGCGCCGGAAAACAGCGCCGACACTGTCTGGCAGAAGATTGCCCAGAACGCGATGTCGCGCTCGGACCGGCCGCTCTCCCAGGCTTCCCTCGTCGAGATACAGGCGATCGACGATTTCAACAGTTTTTATCCCATGGAGGTCATCGCCACGCCCGAGGAGATCCGTGGACTGCTCGCGGCCAACTCGGGAAAGAATTTTCTCCTCTTTCCGGAAGACCGTCGCTACCCGATCCGCATGACCGAAGACCTGCCCCAGAAATGGATCGTGGAAGGGCCGAGCCCGGAGATGGCGGGCGAAGCGTTGCGCGGTGAGTTTTACGCCTTTCAGGTAGGCCTGTACGCAAGCGCCGCTGACATCCGGGACATTGCCGTCCATTTCAGCGATCTGCGCGACGGCGGCCGCTCCATTCCCGCGTTGCGTTGTATCAACACAGGCGGAATCAACTGGGATGGCCAGCCATTTAAAAAAACCGTCCAGATAAAGAAAGGCCAGGTCCAGGCTCTTTGGTTCGGCGTTCAGATCGCGAAGGATGCGGTCCCTGGAAAATATCGGGGCCAGGTGAGCATCGAGCCGGCCGGTATGCCGGCGCAATCCATCACACTCAACCTCGCTGTAAGTCAAGATGTGATCGCCGATTTTGGTGACGACGAACCTTGGAGGCACTCGAGATTGCGGTGGTTGGATTCCATGCTTGCCTTCGATGATGACATCGTGCGCCCATTCACTCCAGTCCGGGTATCTCAAAACAGAATTGGCATCCTCGGCCGGAGCCTGACCCTGGGGCTATCCGGACTCCCCGCCCAGATTGAGAGCTATTTCTCTCCTGAAGTCACGAAGATCCGGGAAACCGCAATACCGCTGCTCTCGGCGCCTGTGCAGCTGATCGTGGAAGACGCGGCGGGTCAGCGCCTGGCGTGGGCCTCGGGCGCACCGAAGTTCACGAGACAGAAAGACGGTATCGCAGAATGGAGAGCGAGCAGCACTTCCGGAGCTCTCAAAATGGAGGTCAGCGCGGCCATGGAGTTTGATGGCTACGTTCAATTCAGAATAACGCTCACCTCCTCCAAGCCTGTCGAAGTTCGCGACGTTCGGCTCGAGATGCCGCTGGTCAAGGACGCAATCCGCTACATGATGGGCCTGGGATTGAAAGGCGGCTACCGGCCGACGAGCTACGATTGGTCCTGGGACGTGAAGAAAAACCAGGACGGCGCCTGGCTTGGCGATGCTAACGTCGGTCTTCAATTCAGCCTGAGAGCCGAGAACTACTCGCGTCCGCTGAACACCAACTTTTACCAATCCAAGCCGCTGAACATGCCTCCCTCCTGGTTTAATGAAGGCAAGGGCGGAATTACCATGCGCGAGGCAAACGGCTCCACGATTCTGGTCGGCTGTTTCAGCGGCAGCCGGACGCTGCGCCCCGGCCAGGATCTGCATTTCGACTTCAACCTGCTGTTGACCCCGTTCAAGCCTCTGGACACCAACTTCCAGTGGAGCACCCGGTTTTTCCACAGCTTCAAACCGGTGGACGATGCGATCCGCGTCGGCGCCAACACCATCAACGTTCATCATGCCAACAACGTCAACCCTTACATCAACTATCCTTTCCTTCATCCACAGCAGATGAAGGCCTACATCGACGAGGCGCACCAGAAAGGGCTCAAAGTAAAGATCTACAACACCATCCGCGAACTGTCGAACCACGCGCCGGAGCTGTTCGCGCTGCGCAGCCTCGGCAGCGAGATTTTCTCAACCGGGCCGGGCGGAGGTTTCTCCTGGCTCCAGGAGCACGTCGGATTCAACTACATCGCCGCGTGGTTCGTACCCAATTTGAAAGATGCGGCGATCATCAACAGCGGCCTGTCCCGCTGGCATAACTACTACATCGAGGGGCTGAACTGGCTGGTCAACAAAATGCAGATCGACGGCCTTTACATCGACGACGTCGCCTTCGATCGCACCACCATGAAGCGGGTGCGCAAGGTGCTCGACCGGGGTCGGCCCTCGGCCATCATTGATCTGCACTCCGCCAACCAGTACAACCCGCGCGACGGCTTCACCAATAGTGCCAACCTCTACCTCGAGCATTTCCCGTACATCAACCGGCTCTGGTTCGGGGAATATTTCGATCCAAATTCGCCGGCGGATTTTTGGTTCATCGAGATGTCCGGGATCCCCTATGGCCTGATGGGTGAGATGCTGCAGGACGGCGGCAACAGATGGCGCGGGATGGTCTATGGAATGACGAGCCGCATGCCGTACGATGGCAACGATCCATCGCCGATTTGGAAGGTTTGGGATGATTTCAAGATTCAGGAAAGCGACATGATCGGTTACTGGTCTCCACGCTGCCCGGTGAAAACGGACAACAAGGATATCCTGGCGACCGCTTACGTGAAGCAGGGCAAGGCCCTGATATCGATAGCCAGCTGGGCTCCGGACGACGCGGACATCCGACTATCCATCGACTGGCGTGCGCTGGGCATCGATCCTGCCCGGGCTACTCTGACAGCGCCGGAGGTAAATGGCTTCCAGCCGGCCGCTGCATTCAGTCCAAACGAGCCGATCCGCGTTCCCAAAGGCAAAGGCTGGCTGCTGATCATTTCGTGATCTCGCGCCTGAATTCGCATAAAAAGCAGCCGCGAATAACATCGGGCGGCAAAGTCGCAACCAATTAATTGCGGCAAAACCGCGGAGAAAAGGAGCCTCGAAGAGGCGGAAGTCAATAGCCCCGGCCGTGAGGCCGGGGTCTATCCGGCGAGCCCGAATGAGCGCCGAAGGTGCGGCACAAGACATCTGTGCCGGTCCTTCGGACCTCGATTTCTGTTCCCTTACTACCCCGCCCTCACGGGCGGGGCTATTTTCTGCCGGCGCTTCGCACCTACCTGTTCAGCCTCGCGCGGTAAAAAATCCTTGCCTTCCTGCAAAGGATTTGGGAGTAAGTAGTACGAGTCTATATTTTCATCCTTGATTCTTCGTGGATGCCGAGTGATTTCGACTGGTTGTGAGGGGGAAGGTATGAAGCTAGCGCGGATCGTTCTTTTGCTCTCAGTTCTCTCTATGATTTCCAGCGCATGCAGCATGATGGGGCCGCGGGCGACGATTACCGAAGAGAAGCGCATCATCAAGACCTATCCGTTCAGCGATCCGGATCCGGTTCCGATTCTGGCGCGCAGGAATGCGGGCATTTATCCGTACTTCCGGTTTGACGGATTTGCGCGCGAGGGTCGGGATCAGGAGTGGAAGGTTGTACGCCTGGAAAATGACTTCATCCAGGTATATGTCTTGCCCGAAGCCGGCGGTAAGATCTGGGGCGCAATCGAAAAATCCACAGGGAAGGACTTCATCTATCACAACGAGGTCATGAAATTCCGCGATGTCGCCATGCGCGGCCCATGGACGTCGGGCGGGATCGAGTTCAATTTCGGGTTGATCGGCCACACCCCTTCCACGGCTACTCCCGTCGACTATCTATTGCAGGAGAACACCGACGGCAGTGTGAGTTGCTTCGTCGGCGGCATCGACCTCCCGAGCAGAACCCAGTGGCGGGTCGAAATCCGTCTGCCCCGGGACGCGGCGGAGTTCGAGACCACGAGCTTCTGGTACAACCCTACTCCCCTGCAGCAATCCTATTATCATTGGATGAACGCCGCGGTGCACGCTCGCGATGACCTGCAGTTCTATTACCCCGGGGAATATTACATCGGCCACGGAGGGGACGCACATCCCTGGCCGGTCAACGAGAATGGCATCGACCTCTCACTCTATAGGAATCATTATTTCGGCAGCCACAAATCGTTACATGTGTTGGGGAGCTATGCCGATTTTTCCGGCGGCTACTGGCATGGCCTTGACTTTGGCTTTGGCCACTGGTCGCGATACGACGACATGCCGGGACGGAAAATCTGGATCTGGTCACTCTCACGCTCGGGCGCAATCTGGGAAGATCTGTTGACCGATCGCAATGGCCAGTATGTTGAGGTTCAGGCAGGCCGGCAGTTATCCCAGGCAGCCCAGGCCAGCGGTACCGATTCCCCATTCACCCAGGCGGCCTTCCTTCCCTATGCCGCAGACACATGGAAGGAGGTCTGGTTTCCGGTCAAACAGATCGGCGGCATCGTCGCTGCCAATCCCAATGTCGCTCTGAATGTATCCAGGAAGGGAGACAAAACCCGAGTCGCGGTGAACGCGCTCAAGCCGATCCACGAAGATTTGGTGGTTGTGGCGGGAAACGCGACGGCTCTGAAAGAAAGGCTGGCCCTGGCGCCGATGCAGGTGTTCGATCGCGAGATCGCTGTTCCCGCCGCTGAACAGGACATCAAGATCTTGCTGGGAAACCAGCTGATTTGGCGTTCTGATTCAGGCCGGGGAACTGGATTTTCACGCCCAGTAGTGTCACCTCCGGAAAAAGCCGGCACCACAGCGGAGAAAGCCTTCCTGCTTGGCCGCCAGCACGAACTGCTGAGGGATTACGGCAAAGCCCTCGAATACTATCGCGATTGCGTCGAACGCGACGCACTTCACGTCCCGGCGCTGGTGCGCCTGGCCGAGCTCTGTTCTCGGCGGGCGGAATACCAGCAGGCTCTGGTCTGGGCGAAAAAAGCTCTGGCGATCGATACCTATCACCCCGGCGCGAATTTTGTCGCCGGTGCGATCCTCAAAAAGCTCGGCAACCCGGCCTCCGCCCGCGAGGCACTGGGATGGGCGGCCCGGTCGCCGGAATACCGGTCGGCTGCGTACAGTCTGATCGCCGAAACTCATCTCCTGCAGTCCCGTTTCGACGATGCGGCCGAGTATGCCCGCCGCGCTTTGGACTTTAATCGCGCCAACATTTCCGCGTGGAGCGCGCTGGCTCTGGCCGAACGCAAGCTGAACCGGCAGGAATTTGCCCGCAGGGCCCAACACGAGATCATGAGTCTTGATCCACTCAACCATTTTGCTGCCGCGGAATCTTGCTTTCTGAACGGTTCGCAACGGAACTGGGATCAGCTCACTTCGCTGATAAAGTCCGAACTCCCTCACGAAGCCTACCTGGAGTTGGCGGTCTATTATGCCGGCCTGGGGATGAAGGCGGAAGCGGTCCAGGTGCTCCAACTCGCACCCGCACACCCGTTGGTGGATTATTGGCTTGCCTACCTGGCTAAGGACGAATCTCCAGCGCAAGGCAAGGTTATTCTGGCGAAAGCGATCCAGGAATCTCCCCGACTGGTTTTTCCATTCCGCGAAGAAACTATCCCGGTTCTTCAATGGGGCCTTTCTCAGCAGCGCGATTGGAAGACTCTTTACTATCTCGCCCTCATTTACTGGAGCAAGGGACGCCTCGAGGAGGCGGCCGCCCTGCTCCAGGAATGCGAGGCGCGCCCCGATTACGGCCCCTTCTACCTCGCGCGCGCGGAATTGCTCAGGAAAACCATGCCGAAAGCCCCGGCCGAAGACTACAAAAGGGCGCTGGAGCTTGCGCCCGACGAGTGGCGCGCCTGGCTTGCGTTGGCCCGTCTATATTCCGCATCTTCTTCGTCCCGGGAAGCTTTGGATCTTGCGCAAAGGGGATACGAAAAGTTCCCCGGGAACTTCGTGCTCGGCATGGAATCCGCAAAAGCATTGATCGATTCGGCCAGGTACCAGGAAGCCCTGGATGTCCTGACTCACATGGTCGTGCTCCCGTATGAAGGCGCATCGGAAGGCCGGGTGCTGTTTGAAAAGGCGCACCTGCTTCTGGCGGGTGAAAATATCCGGAGCGGAAAGTACGAAGATGCGCTCGCTCATATCGCCAAGTCGAAAGAGTGGCCCGAAAATCTCGGGGTCGGAAAACCCTACGACCCGGATGAGCGCCTGCAGGACTTCATGGAAAATTTTTGCAACACCAGGATGGGCAAGGGTGCCAAGACCCTGGACAGAGGCGCACTCGAAAAGCTGAGAGCAGATCTGTTGAAGTCGCGTTCATGGAAATCGGACCTGCTGACCACTCTCTTGCGGACCGGGGGCTAAGCGCGTGATTCCCTTTTATCTCAGGAAATGGTACCTCGACCTCACCGCGGAAGACGGGACGGTGATGTACCTCTATTTTATGGCCACGCGCATCGCCGGGATTCCCGGGGGAAATGTCTCGGCCCACGTCAGGCTGGCAGACGGCAGGTCCTTGGGCGCGGCCTTGAACCGGAAAGTAACGCTGCTCGACGCCAAACAAAGTGCGGTGTGCAAGCAAAACTTTCTGACCAACACCGCAGGCGCCTCCCGCGTGCACCTCGAATTCCCTCAGTTGACCATGGATCTGCAATACCGATCGACCGGCAATTCATGGTCTCCCACGGATGATGGGATTCTTTTGCAGAGAGGCGATGGACTTCTTTCGTGGAAGGTGCCCATGCCGGCGGCCGCTGTGGACGGCGTAATGCAAGTCGGATCGCAGCAGCGGCGCGTCACCGGGACGGGATACCAGGATATTGTCGAAATGACGCTGACACCCTGGCGGCTGCCGGTTGCGGAACTGACGTGGGGCCGGGCTCACTGCGGCGCCTGTACCGTTGTGTTTGATCAACTGCGGTTGACCGATGGCTCATGTCTTCAATTTCTTCTGCTCCGGGCAGAAGACAGCTCTTTTGCGCCCGTCGCATCCAGAGCATTCACGATCGGGACCGACGCAGGCGATCGAGAGAGCATTCTGCGCCATACGAGCTTTACCTTGCGCTTGACGCAGAAGCACATCCTGGCCCAGGGGGCGATCGCTTCCGGAGGGCAAATTTCGTCCATGCTGCTACGGAAATTTCTTGCACGATCATCCGGGAATCCAATGGAAAAGAAGATGATATCAGACGCGGAATTATGCATGGGGGAGCGAACCTTCAAGGGTTGTGCTATTCATGAACGCGTCGTGTGGCGTTGGCAGGGCAGGCCGTGACAGGAGAGCCGTTGACAGACTGCGAAATTCCCAAAGGCAAAGAAATAGCTTGCAGCCCAGTTCCGGAACATGATGTGGGGTTGCATCGCCCGGCGTCGAATGCCCTGATCATTTTTATCTATCTTGCCGTCTTTTGGGTGTTGCTGCCGGCGTTTCTTTTCATTACGGGATTTCGCCTCGACAAGCTCCTGCCGGTTTCCCCGGGCGATTCTGCGACGCTTTCGAGCCTCGGTTGGTGCCTCGTGCTGCCTGGATTCCTGCTCATGGCTTACAGCATGACGCGATTATGGTCGCGCGGCAAAGGGCTGCCGATTTCCCACTTGCCCCCTGCCGAGTTTGTGACCATCGGCGCATACAGATACTTGCGGCATCCCATCTACGTAGGATACACCGCGACATTTGCCGGCGCCGCTGTGCTGCTGCATTCCTATTGGTCGCTGGCATTCAGCACTCCGTTGCTTCTGATCGGTTGGATTGCCTATGCCGTGTTTTATGAAGAGCCTGTGCTGATCCGACGGTTTGGCGAACGCTATCAAACCTATATCGGCGCCACGCCGCTATTGGTGCCGAAGGAGCTGTCTCGAGTGTTCGATCGCGCCATGCGTCCTTTGGCGGACAAGTTATCCAGGTTCATGGACGTTTGGGCAAATCGCACCATTCTCTTTCAACACGGCAACTTTATTTTCGTGAGCTATGGGGCCCTGATTGCCGTCGGCACGATTCTCTTTATGCTGATCACGATCGCGTGCCTCCTCCAGCACGGCGTGACGTCAAGCCAGGCCGCGATCTACATGGCAGGGGCCGCGCTGACCACGCTTCTGGCCTCGCATGCCTTCTGGTGGTTGGGAAACCAGCGCTCGATCATACGGCAGCCTCTTTTCGGCGTCAGGAATGTCGGATTCGTAAGCTGGGGAAATCTCTTCGGACTGGCCCTTTTCTCCGCCGGCTTTGCCGCGGCATTCAACTTTCCATTTCTGGGGATTATCGATGATCTGGTGCGCGGCATGTTCGCTGCCTATGCCATTGGCCGGCTGGGCTGCCTCACCTATGGCTGCTGTTACGGAGTGACCACCGGCAAGCAGGGCGTTCATTATGTCAATCAGGCGGCCAAGGTGATCCGTGAGCGCGGAGATTGCGGGCTGCCGCGCCATCCAACGCAGATCTACTCTTTCGTGGAAGGCATGCTTCTTCTCGTGCTGTTGAACCTGATGCCCTATTGGCAGATCCCTGTGGGCCTGATTACGGCGGCCGCATTTCTGATTTATCCGATTGGACGCGCTTTTATTGAGTTTGTTCGCGACCGCAAGCGATACTGCCACGGCATTTTTACCAGCGGGCATCTTGCCTGCCTGATCATGTTTCTTTCCGGCTGGGTCCTTTTGTTCCTTATTCCTGCCTCCGGCGGCAAGTTCTCCCCGGCACCGTTATCCATAGTTGCATTTCGTGAAAGCTGGTCTCTTGCTCCTGTGGTATTCATGGTTGGTGTAATCGTTTTTCTTATCACAAGTTTTCACTGGAAGCGAGTCGGTACATGGTGAACAACGAACGGGCATTTTTCATCAAGCAGGGTCTTTTCCTCTATCTCTTGTGGATCCTTGCGTACGAAATCCTCGGGCGCTATGCCGCAACCCTCCTGACCCATGACCTGACGTGCTCCCTGGATCACAGAATTCCTTTGATACCGATTTTTGTTTGGCCGTATACGTTCTGCTATATTTTCGTGTTCTTGCCGGCTCTTGTGGCGACCGACTGGCATCGCGTCTGCCGCGGTGTGCTAAGTGTCCTGATTGCCAACCTGAGTTCGTTTGTCGTCTACTTGGCCTATCCCGTAGCGTTCCCAAAACCGGAGCTTGGAACCAGCATTGCGGAGCGGCTAATCTGGCTCGAATACATTGTGGATTTCCACCCCGGCGGCAACAATCTGCCCAGCTTGCACGTGATCTTCGCATGGCTGACCTATTTTATTTGCCTGAAACAAGGGCTGCGGAAGGGCGCGGAGTACTTAGTGTTTCTGGTCGCTATGCTTATCACGGTGTCTACGCTCTTCGTGAAGCAACATATACTGGCGGATGTGCTGGCGGGAATCGCCTGGGCAATTGTTTCGTGGGTGGCGGCAGGTTTTTTCTATCTTCGCTGGCGGTGCAAAGATGGTGATGCAAAGGAAGCCTTCCACAAGATGGTGCGCAGGCTGGTGCCATTTTTTGTGACCACCTTTTTTCTTATGGCGCTTTTTGCTTTTCGCCGGTGAAGTGGATCATGCGTTCGGATTGAGTCCGGAGAACTTTCGATGTGCAACCTCGCGATATGGAATCTTGAACGCCGCGGCGATGGATTGTTCTGGGATGGCCGTAATCTGGCGGAACTCGCACGGAATCACGGTACGCCTCTGTATGTGGTCAACACGGCTCTCCTGATGCAGTCTCACAAAGAGCTGATGGGCGCATTTCAGGCCGAAGGGCTGGCGGCCAGGCTGTTCTTTTCCTACAAAACCAATCCTGTCCCCAACGTCCTGGAATCCTTGGCTGAGCTCGGCTGCGGCGCCGAGATCATGTCGGAGTTTGAATTCTGGCTGGCGGGCAGACTTGGAGTGCGAGGCTGTGACACCGTGGTCAATGGATCGGTGAAATCACGGGAGCTGCTGAGCCTGGCCGTGCAGAGGGATGTGGCTGTGATCAATGTCGAAAGCACGGACGAAATCCGGCTCCTGCAGGCAATGGCGTCGGATCTGGACAGGTCGGTGAATATCGGGTTGCGCATTAATCCGTGCCTTGCGAAGAGCCGATTCGATTTCACGCTGACTACGGGATCACGAAAAAGCCACATCGGGTTTGCGCCGGAAAGCAGCGACTGGAAAACTGCGCTGCAGCTCCTGCGTGACAGCCCCAGGCTCAGGCTTCGCGGGCTGCATTTTCACATCGGTACGGGAGTGAGATCTGCCCGGCCCTACCAACTGGCTTTGCGTAACACGTTGACGATGTGGTCGGAACTCCTCGAAAAGGGATTTCAACCGGAGATCCTCGACATCGGGGGCGGTTTCAGCACGCCCACGCTCAAGGAATTTAATCTTTTGGAGGCAATATGCCTCTTTGGATTTGGGCGGCCCCCGCACCACCCGGCGGGACAGGCGCAGAATACACTAATCAAAGAGGTTGCGCGCGTATGTTCGACCGCCCTGCGCAACTTCGCACGCGAACATGGTACCGGCATGCCCATCATCTATGTCGAGCCGGGGCGCGCGCTGGTAGCCTCCTCGCAGCTGCTGCTCTTGAAAGTGGTCCTGATCAAGAGAAGAACCCGCGGTGTCGATGTCGCGGTTTGCGACGCCGGCGCAATGAGCCTCTCTCCGCAACTGCTCAGCGAGCAACATGCCGTGTTGGTTGCAAACAGGCCTGCAGGAAAGAGGACGGCAAGATACGACCTTATGGGCAATCTGCCGGCGCCCCTGGATTGGATTGCCTTGCATCAGGAACTGCCGATCCTGGAGCAAGGCGATATCCTCGCGGTCATGGACGCAGGCGCCTATTTCACATCTCTGGGCAACAATTTTGCAGGGCCGCGGCCTGCTATTGTCATGATCGACAAGGGTGTCCCGAAGCTCGCGCGCAGGCGGGAAGCATTCGAGGATATGGTATCGAGGGATGTTTCCATGCAGTCAGCCGAGGGCGCCACAGGGAGGCAAAGCAATGTTAGTGCCTGATTCCAGTTCATCGGCATGGCCCGGCCTGCCCATACGCGCGCGCTGCGATCATATTGCACGCATGGGGACAATAATCGCCCGGCGGCAAACAGAGATTGTCCAGACAGTCGCTGAGGAAACCGGAAAGCCGGTCACCGAGGTCATCAACCAGGAGGTCACCGCTGCGCTGGAGATGCTGCGCTTCTGCGCCAGGATGGCCCCGCGCTGGCTTCGGCCGGAACATTTCCGCTACCGGCGCCCGGGCTTCTGGGCAAAATCCAACACGATTCATTTTGAACCTCTGGGCGTGATTTTAATCATCGGGCCCGCCAACTTTCCATTTTCGCTGCCGGTCATGCAGGCATGCGCGGCTCTGGTCTGTGGCAATTGCGTTACTTTAAAGCCGTCGGAGCTCTGCCCACGCACCGCTTCGCTGATCGGCGAACTGTTTGCGGAAACGCAATTCCCGTCAGGAGCTGTGGAGGTTGTACCCGGCGGGCCCGAAATCGCGGAACGGCTCATCGCGCGCGCGGATGTCGGGAAGGTTGTCTTCACGGGAAGCTGCGCGACCGGGCGCAAGGTTGCAGAAGCTTGCGGACGGGCCTTCAAGCCATGCATTCTCGAGCTCGGCGGCGGCAGCCCTGCCATCATTCGCGAGGATGCCGACATCGCACTCGCTGCGCGGGGAATTGCCTGGAGCGCGATCTATGCCAATGGACGCAGCTGCATCGGCACCAAGCGCGTCTATGTTCACGCAAGCGCAGGCAGGGGCTTCATCGGATTGCTGGAGGAGGAGATTGCCAAAATCCGCACCGGCGATCCGGCAGATCCTGCAACCGAACTGGGATTCTTCTCAACCGCGGTCGCGGCCAACATGGCCGCGGAGCTGCTGCGTGATGCTGCGGAAAAAGGGGCAGAAATCCGGGCAGGGAAGGGGCTAGTCATAGATTTGGATTCTCCTTGCTGCCACGCTCCCCTCCTCATATTGGGAGCCAGGCCCGAGATGCGTGTCATGCAGGATGAGGCGCCCTGGCCGATGCTGGCCGTCCGCGAGGTGAGCAGCGATGAACAGGCCATCCGGGAAGCGAACCAGGCCGGTTCAGGTCTGGGAGCGTCGGTGTGGAGCCGTGATCTCCGGCGCGCTCAAGCGGTGGCGCGCAAGATTCAGGCCGGGATGGTTTGGATCAACGACAGCAGCGTGGGCCTGCCCGATTTTCCTTGGGGCGGCAGAAAGCAAAGCGGGTGGGGGAGGATGTTCTCCAAGCACGGGCTCAGGGAACTGACCAATATCAAGGTGATCAGCTCTGAACGTCAGAGACTCTCGAGGTCGAAAATGTGGTGGTTCCCATATTCCGAAAGAAAATACCGCATCTTTGGCGCGGCCAATGACTGGTACGCCAAATCAGGGCGGATCAAGACCCTGATCCGGCTGCTCTCAGCCTTCCTCAGTACCAGGTGCTGACCACCAGATGCAAGGTCTCCGTGGCAACCACGAATTACCCTGCGCAAAAAAAACCTCAACGCAGTCTTCCATGCACCAGGGGCATACCCAGGTGCATGAAATTGTTGTGCTCTACTCGGCACCGCCCTGGGCTCAATTTTTGGAACAGTCCTCCATGAGCCTGGGGCGCAACCCTAACGCATGAAAATGTTGCGCTCTCGCCGCAGGTTTCCTGTGCCGCCCTTTCAGGGCTCTTACCGCTCGATGCCGGCTTCCCAGGGCTCACGCCCTGGGTAGAGAACCGGAGATCTCAAGCCCTGAAAGGGCGGCACAGAAACACACGTGTGGTTCGGCGCCGCAATCGGTTCTATTTTCGAAGCAGTCCCATGCGCACGGCGCACACCCTGCGACGCATGAAAAGATCATGCCTCTCTGATCGGCGTTTGTCGGTATCTGAATCGGTATCGCAGTCGTAATCGCTATCGGCTTTTGCGGACCGATACGACCGATTGCGATTCCGATCCCGATATCGACGTTTTTGGCACTCTGTTGCTATTTTCGGAACAGTCCGTGTCCATTCCTGTTATTCGTGGTTTGGCTCCCGGGCTTTTCAGACAGCCACCTTTTGGAAGCGTGCGGCCGGGGTATTGCAGATGGGGCACGCTGCCGGAGGCTGACCCATCTCGATATGCCCGCAAACAGGGCAGAGATAGAAACTGGTTTCCGTCAGATCCTTGCCCTGGGCGATGCTATCCAGGGCCATTTGATACAACCTGGCATGGACCGCTTCGGCCTTCTCGGCGAATGCAAACATCCGCTTGGCTCTATGATTTTCGGCCTCGGCCTGCTTGACCATCGGCGGATACATTTGGGTGTATTCGTAGGTCTCCCCTGCAACAGCGGCGCGCAAATTTTCGACCGTTGAGCCGACGCCGCCCAGGGCGTTAAAGTGACCCAGGGCGTGAATGGTTTCAGCTTCGGCGGCCGTCCTGAACAGGCGTGCCACGTTGATAAACCCTTCTTGCTCCGCCTTTTTGGCGAAAGCCAGATACTTGCGGTTTGCCTGGCTCTCCCCGGCAAATGCTTCCTTCAAATTATCTTCAGTGGTAGACATTTAGGGCCTCCGGGAAAATGAAAATTGCTTCATTACAATCCCTCCCCAGCATAGATGAACGGGGGCCTCAATCGAAAGCATTTTTTGGAGAGAATTAGAGGTGACATGTGTCATTCTTCCAGGCGCCTGATGGAAATTAAACATTCGCCACCGGAGCCCAAAATGCAGAAGACTCCGGCTGCGGGATTGTGTACACTGCAGCTACACTTCTGACACTTCAGCGCGGAGGAAAAATCATGAGACTCAGGCGCCAGATATTTGCATTTGCCTTGGCGGTGCCGTTACTGATTACCGTCATTTCCATAGTCTTCGCCCAGCAGTATGACGTCAAGCTTTACAGCGAGATGCGCTGGCGCTCAATCGGACCGTACCGGGGCGGCCGGACCAAGGCCGTGGCCGGAGTTCCCAGCCAGCCGAACGTCTTCTACATCGGCGTGTGCAACGGCGGTGTCTGGAAAACGAACGATTATGGCCGCACCTGGAAACCGATTTTCGACGACCAGCCGACAGGATCGATCGGCGCCATCGCCGTCGCTCCTTCGGATCCGAATGTGGTTTACGTAGGCAGCGGCGAAGGTTTGCAGCGACCCGATCTTTCTACTGGGGATGGGATTTACAAATCGACCGATGCCGGCAAGACTTGGACTCATCTTGGCCTGCGCGACGGCCAGCAGATTCCGCAAATCGTCGTCGACCCGCGCAACCCGAACCGGCTTGTTCGTTGCCGTGCTCGGGCACCCGTACGGCCCAAACCAGGAACGCGGTATCTTCCGCTCCACCGACGGCGGCCGGACATTCCAGAGGGTGCTTTATAAAGACGAGAACACAGGCGCCTACGATGTCGACCTGGATCCATCCAACGCCGATATCGTCTATGCAACTCTGTGGGAAGCTCGGCAGGGGCCGTGGGAGAATGGGGCATGGACCGGTACTAACGGCGGCATTTTCAAGTCGACGGATGGAGGCGCGAGCTGGAAGCCCCTCATCAATGGCTTGGGAAATGTCCAACAGGCCGAAGTGGCCATCGCGCCCAGCAATCCCAAACGGCTGTATGCATCCGTGACCGGAGCGGCCGGATCGCGCAGCGGCATCTACCGGTCGGATGATGCCGGCGAAACCTGGACGATCGCGAGCAATGACCAGCGCCCCGCTAGCCGCATCGGCGGTGGTGATCAGTCATCGCCGGCGGTTGATCCGAAAAATCCCGATACCGTTATCGTCGCCAGCACGGTCACCTGGAAATCGACCGATGGCGGCAAGACCTGGGTCGGATTCCGCGGCGCTCCGGGCGGTGATGATTACCAGCGCATCTGGATCAATCCGAACAATCCGGACATCATTCTGATTGCAGCCGATCAGGGGGCGATCATCACGGTGAACGGCGGGGAGACCTGGAGCTCGTGGTATAACCAGCCCAGTGCCCAGGTGTACCACGTCGCGGCTGACAACGCTTTCCCTTACCGCTTGTGCAGCGGCCAGCAGGAGAGCGGATCAGCTTGTGTTTCCAGCCGCGGCAACGACGGCCAGATCACGTTCCGCGAGTGGCATCCGGTGGGCGTAGATGAGTACGGATACGCGGCTCCGGATCCGCTCAATCCCGACATCGTTTATGGCGGCAGGAGTGTGACACGTTATGATCGTCGCACCGGCCAGGTGCAAAATGTCGGGCCCAGGGCGGCTCCTGGATCGACGATTCGTACCAAGCGCACCGCGCCGGTTCTCTTTTCTCCCGTGGATCCTCACATCCTCTATTTTGCCGGCAACACTCTCTGGAAGACCGCGGACGGCGGCCATGCATGGCAGGAGATCAGCCCCGACCTTTCACGAAAAACCTGGGAAGTGCCGGAAAACGTCGGCAAATATCGGGAGAGCGCGCAACCGTCGCAGCTCGGCGTGATTTACACCGTGGCGCCGTCTTATATCGACATCAATCGTATCTGGGTCGGGACCGACGACGGCCTCATTCATGTAACCGTGGACGGTGGAGTCAAATGGACGGATGTGACGCCGCCCGACCTCAAGCCGTGGGCCAAGGTGTCGCTCATGGATGCCGGCCATTTCGATCCGCTGACCGCATATGCAGCGATCAACACCATCCGCCTGGACGACATGCGCCCGCATATCTACCGGACCCACGATGGCGGCAAGACCTGGACGCATATCACCAACGGCATCCCCGAAGGGGGCACGGTCAACGTCGTGCGCGAGGATCCCAAACGCAAGGGCCTCCTGTATGCCGGCACCGAGCGCGAAGTCTATGTTTCGTTTGATGACGGCGATCACTGGCAGTCATTGCGGCTGAACATGGCGCCATCTTCGGTTCGCGATCTGATCGTAAAGGATGACGACCTCGCAGTCGCGACGCACGGTCGCGGCTTCTGGATCCTCGATGACATCACACCGCTGCGCCAGATGGATGCCAAGGTTGCGGAGGCGGATGCCTTCCTGTTCCTTCCCACGACCGCCATCCGGGTGCGCTGGGATATGAACACCGACACGCCGTTGCCGCCGGATGAGCCTGCCGGACAGAATCCTCCGGAAGGTGCGATGATCAACTATTACTTGAAATCGGCTTCCACGGAGCCGGTCACTCTTGAATTTTTCGACGCTGCCGGCAAGTTCGTGCGCCGTTACTCCAGTACCGATCCGGCGGTGATGCCGGATAGCGCGACTGCGGCAGTGCCATTGTACTGGTACCGCCTGCCGCGCGTGCTTTCCGCTGCAGCCGGCATGCACCGCTTCTTCTGGGATATGCGCTATCAGGCCCTGCCCGGAGGAGGAGGGGGAAGAGGCGGCGGGGGCGGCCTTCCGATGCAGGCCATCGCTCACGACACGGCTCCTGCTTCCAACGCGCCCTGGGTTGCACCCGGGCAGTACACCGTCAAACTGACGGTCAATGGCAAGACCTTTGCGCAGCCGATCACCGTGAAAATGGATCCGCGCGTGCGGCTGACTGCCGCGGAGATCACCAACATCTCTTCGATGTCCAGGCAGCTGTATGACGGTGTGCTCTACACGCAGACCGCGGTGCAGCAGCTTCAGTCGATGCGTGACCAGGCAAAGGCGCTGCAGGAGAAGGCGGGGGAAGGTCCCGTGGCCAAAGCGCTGGCCGCATTCGATCAAAAGGCGGCAGCCCTCCAGGGTACCGCAGGAGGTGGTGGCGGCCGTGGCGGCCGCGGGGGCGGCGGAGGGGGTGCACCCCCTGATGCGGCAGCAGGCAGGGGTGCTGCCGGCAATCCTCCTCAAGCGGCTACCGCCGGGGTCAGAGGAGGGCAGGCTATCACCATCGGCCGGGGTGTCGTCGCTCCGGGTGCCGCCGGCGGCAGAGGCGCCGGCGCGGCAGCTCCGCCGGATACGATGTCAGCCATCGGCTCCACGCTCAGCTCGCTCATCAGCCCGTTGCAGGCCGCCGAGGCAACTCCGACCGCCCAGACGCTTGACTCGATCAACGCGGGTTTTAAGGCGCTGGCCGCCGTAAAAGTGCGCTGGGACGCTTTTAAGGCGACGGATCTTCCGGCCCTGAACGCCCAGCTCAAACAGGCCAATTTGCCCGCGATCGAGATCAAATAGGAGAAGAGATCCGGGTAAGTTCCAAAAAGAAAAAGCAGCCACGAAGAACACGAATTGTTTCGGGTTTATGTTCTTTGTGGCTGCTCCGAAAACAGAACATGGCAGGGCGGGCTGGACCAAAACCCCGAAGGGGTGATGCAGCTGAGCCCAGGGCGTGAGCCCTGGGGCAGGGAATCGAGTGGAAGAGAGCCCTCCTAAGGAACTTGAATTTAGATATTGCACGGATGTTGAGCTAGTATCAACATGATAACCGATAAACTCAGTAACACGGCATCAGTCAAGTTCCCTTCACGTTGGGAATAACTGCAGGTGAGCTTGTTGCTGAAAGGGCGAAGCAGGAAACCTGCATCGAGTGCACAACATTTTCATGTGTCACTGAATGCGCATCCCGGCGCATGTGGCGGGCTGAAGCCCGCCGGCACTGGATCGCGAATTAGGGGTTACGAAGGGCTGCAGCATTATCCTATGTCTAGTGCCTGCGGGCTTTAGCCCGCAGTTTAGCCCACCCCAGTGATTTATTTTCATGCATCTGGATGCTCCTCCGGCGCATGGAAAGATGTTCCGAAAACAGGTAGGCTTTGGCAGCTGGACGCGGTTTGGAGTGTTGTAGCTGTCAGGGCGGTCGTCCAGCAGCCAGTGCCCACTTTTTCTTCACGTTTTTTAAGTTGACCATAGACGCGGACTATAGTACGATATTCCCATGAGTAAAAATGAAAAAACCGAGGCTATGGCAATATCTGAGTTCAAAGCTACCTGTCTCGCCGTACTGGAGCGGGTCAGGCGGACAGGGAGACCGGTGCTGATTACACGCCGTGGTGAACCGATTGCCCAGGTGATTCCGCCGGCGCCGGCAGAGCGGGCTCCGTCCTGGCTTGGATGCATGGCCGCGACGGCAAAGATCCTGGGTGATATCATCGCGCCGACCACTGAATCAGATGAATGGGAGGCACTGCCCTGATGCGGCTGCTGCTCGATACTCACATTTGGCTCTGGAGCCTCATTGATCCGGCCCAAATGTCCCCGAGAATCGCAAAGGAGTTGGCGGATCCCGATAATGAAATCTGGCTCTCGCCCATCAGCACCTGGGAAGCTCTCATGCTGGCGCGCAAAGGGCTTATTGATCTGGGTGGCGATCCGGAATCGTGGCTCCGTGAGGCTTGGGTCAAAACCGGTCCCAAAGAAGCGGCGCTGACCAACGAAGTCGTTCTACAAAGCTGTTCCCTGCAGCTCACCCACACGGATCTCGCGGACAGTATTCCTGGCGGCGACTGCCGCCGTATACGACCTGACCCTGGTTACCGCGGATGCGCGCCTCGTTTGATCGTTGCATTCCTCTGTGCTGCCGAACCGCTGAAGAAGCGTCGGTAAAGAAGTGTTTTCAACTTGTCCCTTGCGCGATTATGTCCTATAAACTGCTGCTTGTTCGTATAATGCCTTGGAGGTAAACTCATGAAATCCCACTTATCCAGCATCAAGAAACCGGCCGCTCTGATTATTCTTCTGCTGGCTGTGCCGCTCTGGGCGCAATCTCTAAAAACGCCCGCCGAGGAGTCGGGCTGGAGCCGCTACACCCAGTACGAGGATGTGACGCGTTTTCTCCAGGCTCTTGACAAGGCTTCGAAGGAAACGGTTGTCCAGGTGATAGGCAAGACCCTCGATGCTAAAGAGCTGCCCGCGGCTAGTCTCTATCTGTGCATCATCACGGAGGAAGGCGTAGAGAATCCGAAGGCGTTGAACCGCAAGAAGCCGACCTTCCTGCTGACCGCGGCCCAGCACGGCAACGAGCAGTCGGCCAAGGAAGCCGCCCTGCGGCTCCTGCGCGACTTCGCCGAGGGCGAATTGAAGCCGCTCCTCAAGAAGCTGAACGTTCTGGTCATGCCCCAGACGAACCCCTACGGCAACCAGTTCGACGTGCGGGTGAACGAGATCGACCTGGACATGAACCGCGACCATGTCAAGGTCGAGGCCGAAGGGGTGGCCGCCATCCACCGGGTATTCCGCGAGTTCATGCCCGAAGTCACGATCGACGTCCATGAGAAGGGGGACGACTACTACCGCGTGTCAACATCGGCTGCGTCTCCAACGCCAACATCCATCCCGCGCTCGCAGGATATTCTCGCCGCCGCGTCCTGCTCGGCGAGGTCGAGGCCGCGTTGAACAAGAGGAAGATCCCCTTCCACGAATACCTGGTGAGCGAGGAGATGGGCCTCGATACCTCCGGCCGGCGCGGCCCTGCGGCCCGAGGACCTGGCCGGCCGCGGAACAGATGAAGCGCTACAGCACCACGGATCTGAACGACGGCCGCAACAGCCTGGGCATCTTCGAGACGCTCAGCTTCATCCAGGAATGTTCCTCGCTTCATGATGTGCCGACTTTAGAGGAGCGGTCGCGGTGGCAGTACTCGGGGATATGCGCCCTGATCGAATTCGTGGCAGGAGACAGCAAAGCGGTGCTCACGCTTGTAAATGGCAGCCGCACAAATCTGGCGAACCGGGCCGGAAAATCCATGCCTGACAATACTGTGCATCTCAGGATGGATTATGTCCGCGATCCCAAACAGCCCGAGTTGACGCTCAATGCCTTCGCGCGGCAGGCCTGGAGCGCGCGGGAATGCTGCGCCCTCAAAATCCCGCGGTGGAAACACAAGTGGTGAAGAACTGGTTCCCCAAGGTTGAGTCGCGGTTGGCGGTTCCGCGTCCGCTCGGCTACATCGTTCCGGCAGAGCATAGGACGTGATCAAAACATTGCTTGATCACGGCATCATCCTTGGCGTCTTCGCCAAGGACACGCCCGTGGATGCCGAAACCTATCAGATCAGGGAAATCGTGCCGGCCAAGGAAGATTATGTGGCCCCGGAGAAAATTGACGTCGACATCAAGCCCGGCAAAGTCACGGCCAGGAAAGGCGATCTATACGTCTCGGTGGAGCAGCCTGCGGCGAACCTGATCCCGTGCTTGCTCGAACCTCAGTCCGAATATGGCCTGATCCGTTACCAGGCGTACAAGCTGGTGCTGCAAAAAGGCGCGGTTTTCCCATTCGTTCGTGTCGTTAAACAAGCCGGCCGTCGCGCCGTACGGCGAGTCTGCCGAAAAGAAATAACAGCAATCGCGTTTGATTTTGAAGGCAGCACGAATGCCACAGCGTGGCCGGTGGCCACAACCGGACCGAAGAAGTCAGAAGTTAGAAGTCAGAAGTCAGAAGACAGAAGCCGGAAGACAGAAGACAGAATGAACTTAGCGGCAGTCTGGGGCAGCTGCACCTGGATGCGATAGAACTCCTGCGATCTAGTTTTTCTTCTGACTTCTAACTTATGACTTCTAATTCTGGCTTCTCTCTTCTGTCTTCTCTCGTCGGAGGGTAAATCCTTTCCCACCTGGCGAGGATTTGTATGTAAGTAGCACGAACGGGCACGGGTTGGCAGAGCTTGTCCATTGGGATTTTAATACCTGGGAGTGGATCCGATGAACCGGAAGCTGAGGATGGGCATGGTTGGAGGCGGCCGGGATTCGTTTATCGGCTCCGTGCACCGCATGGCTGCAACCCTCGACGGACATTGCGAGCTGGTGTGTGGGACGTTCAGCAGCTCGCCGGAGCACTCAAAAACGGAAGGCGCGACTCTCCGTTTGCCGCTGGAACGGGTCTACGGCACCTTTGAAGAGATGATCGAAGGCGAGAAGCGCCGGCCTGAAAACGAGCGCATGGATTTTGTTTCCATCGTCGTTCCCAACCACCTGCATTTCCAATTTGCCCGCCTGGCGCTGGAGGCCGGCTTTCCGGTGGTTTGCGACAAGCCGCTGGCCTATAGCCTGGACGAGGCGAAACGCCTCGAGGCCATCGTCAACGTGACCGGGCTTCTCTTCGCGCTCACGCACAATTACACCGGCTACCCCATGGTCAAGGAAGCCAGGGAGATGGTGCGCACCGGCGAAGCTCGGCAAGATCCGCAAAATCGTGGTCGAATATCCGCAAGGGGGGCTTTCCACCCGCGTCGAAGCCGCCGGCAACAAGCGGGCGATCTGGCGCACGGACCCTAAACGTTCCGGAGCTGGCCAATTGCATGGCCGACATCGGCACCCACGCCGAGAACCTGGCCGAGTATATCACCGGCCTGCAGATCACCGAGCTGTGCGCCGACCTCACTACGTTTGTCGCGGGCCGGATGCTCGACGACGACGGCAACGTGCTGCTGCGCTTTGACAAGGGCGCCAAGGGATCCTCCACGCCAGCCAGATCAGCGCCGGGGAAGAAAACGACTCAGCATCCGCATCTATGGGGAAAACGGCGGCCTGGAATGGCATCAGAGCAGCCGAACTCCCTCATCGTCAAATGGCTGGACCGTCCATTGGAGGTATATCGCGCCGGAACCCGTTACCTGTCTGAGCGGGCAAGGATTGGCGCCCGCCTTCCCGCGGGACATCCGGAGGGATTCATTGAGGCCTTCGCCAATATCTATCGCAACTTCCTTTTGACCCTCAAGGCGCGCCTGGAGCAGAGAAACCCCGTCCCGAGTATCTGGATTTTCCTACCGGTACGGGATGGAGTTCGAGGCATGGCTTTTATCGCCACCGTGGTCGAATCCGCCCACAGCGACCGGAAGTGGACAAAGCTCAAGACCTCATCCCTCCCCTTTTCGTACTGGTCACTGATGAGTTCTTGCCGGGGCGCAAAGAGTCTGAAATACCCAGCTCTACATACCTCCGACCTCCGACCTCCGACCTCCGACCTCTGACGGAATTGGCAAGGTCTGAGGTCGGAGGTGGATGTCGGGGGTCGAAACGGAAGTTTCTTGGTTGCGGACTTTTTCAGCGGATGCCTTTGTAAGTGCGCACGAGCCTGGCCCATCCCGTGTTTGACGACAAATCAAGCCCATAGCTCGGATCGGAATAGAGCTGTTGATACTCGACATTCGAAGGCAAAGGGAAATAGATGGAAAGTCCGTGGCTCCCCGGATTTGCC
>CAVTZY010000060.1:0-53087 GCA_963739235.1 Terriglobia bacterium
GTCGTATCGCTCCCGATGCTTCGCGCGCAGCAAGCGTTGTGGGTCGCCTGATGCGCCCTGCGGCCAGAGAGACGTTTGCCGAGGAACTGCGGCAAGAGCAGGAACACGCGCGTGCGGAACACCGCGGACGCAAAGCACAGAGAGACTCTGTTGCCCATCGACCGGGCGCGAGAGCGCAAAACCCGCATCGAGTGGAGTGCATCCATCCCGGCGGTCCCTTCCTTCACGGGGATGCACACCCTGGATGATTTTCCTCTGGATGCGATTGTGCGGTTCATCGATTGGTCTCCTTTCTTCCATGCCTGGGAGCTTCGGGGCCGCTATCCTGAGATCCTCGAGGATGCGCGGGTTGGGGACAAAGCGAGAGAGTTGTGGGACGATGCGCGCAAGTTGCTTGACGAGATCATCTGCCAGCGCCTGATCGCGGCACGCGCGATCTATGGTTTCTTCCCGGCCAACAGCCGCGGTGACGACATCGAAGTCTATCAGAACGAGTCCCGTTCCCAGGTGTGGGCTGAGTTCCATACCCTGCGGCAGCAGACCGAAAAGCCGGAGGGGCAGTCCCTTTATGCGCTGGCCGATTTTGTCGCACCCAAGGGATCCGGAGTGCTGGATTATCTGGGCGCGTTCGCTTTGACGGCAGGCCTTGGCGTCGATGAGTTGTGCCGTCGTTTCGAGCATGATCACGACGATTATCGCTCGATCATGACCAAGGCGCTGGCTGACCGATTGGCAGAAGCATTCGCCGAACTTCTCCACAAAAGAGTGCGCGAGGAGTGGGGTTACGGCTTGGAGGAAACTCTCAGTCTGCAGGATCTGATCCACGAGCGCTACCGAGGTATCCGCCCCGCTCCCGGCTATCCGGCGTGTCCCGATCATACCGAGAAACGCACGCTCTTCGATCTGCTTGAGGTTGAACGACGCATCGGCATTCTTCTCACGGAAAGCTACGCCATGATTCCCGCCAGCTCGGTCTGCGGATTGTATTTCTCTCACCCGGAAGCCAGATATTTCGCCGTGGGCAAAATCGGGAGGGATCAAGTCGCCGACTATGGGGAACGAAAGCGGATCGATCTGCCGGCAATCGAATTATGGCTGGCGCCCAACCTCGCCTATGAGCCCGACCGGGGCTAGAATCCTCAAGCTCCCAATCCTGCAAAGAGGCTGCGTCGCACTTGCAAAAGCAGCCACGAAGGACACCAACCGATCCGCTCGTAGCAGTGAACCCATTCCGCAGAGTTCTATCGATTTACGTTGTGGGTCAGAAGACCGTGCCGCTTAGAAGTTCCCGCACCTTTCGGGGCAGGGAACAGGAATTGAATGGTTTGTTCAAGAAAGCCGTATTCGGCTCGAGACCGCCCTTCTGCAGGATCATCTCCTCGGCATGGCCCGATATAAAGAGCACTTTAATGCCGGGACGCAAGGCCATGATCTCCCGCGCCAGTTCCGGTCCCCTCATTCCCGGCATTACGACATCAGTGACTAAAAGGTGGATAGGCTTGGCGTGCTCCCTGCATATTTGCAGGGCCTTGGCTCCGTCGGGAGCCGAAAGGACTTGATACCCGAACATGTGCAGGAGCCGCCGCGCGAGCTCAAGCACACCATCTTCGTCTTCTACGAGCAGCACGGTTTCCGAACCGATATGTCGCGCTGGTGCATGCGCAATGTTATTTCTGCGATTCGGCTGGCCTTCGACACGGGGAAAGTAAACAGCGAACGTGCTTCCGAGGCCTTCCCGGCTTGCGACACTGATGCATCCCTCACTCTGCTTGACGATCCCGTAGACCGTGGAAAGTCCCAAGCCTGTTCCCTTGCCAATGTCCTTGGTGGTGAAAAAGGGTTCGAAGAGATGCAGGCGGTTCTCCGCGCTGATGCCGCATCCGCTGTCGCTCACTGCCAGCATGACATGAGGACCGAGCTTCGCACTGCCGTGCTCCAGCGCGCGCTCTTCAGCCAGGTCGACATTCGCAGTTTGGATACAAAGGGACCCGCCGTTCGGCATGGCATCGCGTGCATTCACTACCAGGTTCATGATGACTTGTTCCATCTTACCCGGGTCAGCCTTCACATGCCCAATCTGGGGATCCAGCGCAATGCCCAGCTGGATATCCTCTCCGATCAGGCGCCGCAGCATCTGCTCCATATCCCGGACGATGTCGTTGATATCCAGGAATTCCTGCAGCAAAAACTGCCGACGGCTGAATGCCAGCAGCTGGCTGGTTAACTTTGCTGCCCGCTCACCAGATGACCGGATCTCTTCCGCGAACTTGCGATGAGGGCTGCACTCCTCCAAATCGGATACCAGCAATTCGGCATAACCATTAATGCAGGTGAGCAGATTGTTGAAATCGTGAGCGATGCCGCCCGCGAGCCTTCCTACCGCTTCAATCTTCTGGGATTGTCGGAACTGCTCTTCCAGATTTTTCCTGCGGGTGTCGTCGAAGATATAGCCTTTGACCTGCAGGAGCCTTCCCTGACCGTCAAACACGCCAAACATGTTTTCTACCACAAAGACAGGATTGCCGTCCTTGCGCCGCAACTCGATCTCCTGGTTCTCGAGTTTTCCGCGTTCGCGAAGGAACTGGACGGCCGCTGCCCATGCTCCTGGTTCCGGATAGAGCGAAGCCAGATTGGTGCCGATTGCCGCTGCCGTCGAATCAAACCCGAAAATCCGGGCGAACGTCGGATTGCAGGCCTGAAGTTGCCCTTCAGGACTTGATATGTAGACGCTGCTCAGATCTTCATCAAAAAACTTCCGGTATTTTTCTTCGGAGTCGCGCAGGGCTTGTTCTGCCTGTTTCTGCTCAGTAATGTCCTCGTAGGTTCCCAGCAAGCCGATCACTTTCCCCTCCCGGTCGTGCAGGGGGATTTTGCTGGTCCGGACCCAAAGGGCCGTACCGTCGGGCTTGGGTCGCAGCTCCTCAAATCTAAGTTTGGGCACACCCTGCTCCATCACCCGACGATCATCCTCCCGATACAAATGGGCCGCTGCTCGCCATGACATTTCAAAGTCATCTTTGCCGACGATCTCGCGGGGATTAGCAAGGCCCGCGTCGCCCGCAAACGGTTTGTTGCATCCCCGGAAAGCGAAAGTTGCGATCCTTCCAGAAGACGCGCTGAGGGATGTTGTCGAGGATTAACCGTAACATTTGCCTGGAGCGGTGAATTTCCTCCTGAACTCTACGGTCTTCGGTGATGTCTCGTGCAATGCCAACCAGGTAAATCGGCTTGCGGTTTTCGTCGCGCACGATCGAGGTGGAGAGATAGATCGGAAAATCGCTTCCGTCCTTGCGCCGGTTGAAGACCTCTCCCCGCCATCCGCCTCGCAGAGTGGCTGGGAGAATCTCCCGTGTGACCTCCGGCGGGTTGTTGGGCGAGCGTACGATGGCAATATTTTGGCCGAGGAGCTCGTGCTCCTTATACCCATAGGTTCCAAGGAACGCTTCGTTGACGTAGCAGACGTTGTCGGACATATCGGTGATGCACACACACTCGCTGACGCTGCGCAGCGTGTGGGCAAGGAGGTTCAGCTCATGTTCTGTCCGCTTGTGCTCCGTTACGTCCAACAGAGTTACGATGACTTTGGAATAGGTCTTTTCCGACCCGGGTTCGACGGACCAGCGCAGCACGCATTGAATCCTGCGGCCCGTAAGGGTCCGGTTGGTAACCTCGCTTTCCAGCAGCAACTCGCCCCTGCAGATCGCCAGCACCTGAATCTTGAACTGCGCGAGGCTTTCCTCAGCAAGCACCGCGGTAAGGCCTCCCAGGATTGCCTCCTGGCTTTCGGCTTCGATGAGTTTGAGCGCGGATGGATTGACGCCGTTGACCTTCACCAGTCGGACGCATTCTGATACAGCGCCAGGGTGCTCATTGAAGTAGGACTCAAAGTCCTCGACTCCATTGCTGCGCAGACCATCAATGTAACGTTTGACGGCAGAAAAGTCTTCGTCCCACAAGGCAACAGGAGAGCTTTCGAAAAGCCTGCGATAGCGGACTTCACTCTGCTGCAACGCCTCTGAGGCAGTTTGCTCCAGGGGTGCCAACTCAAAAACCGAGTCCTCTAGCATCTGAGCCTCTTGCTCCCATTCTTTGCTTTTCGGCAAATTCGAAGCGCAGCTGTATGGCAAAATCCGCCGCTGCTTCACATCTCAGCCAAGGATCTAGGACACATTTTTATTCTTCTGTCACGTCGAAGAAATGATTGTAGTACACCTTCTGCGAGGGATCCGGAATGATGCCATTCTGCAGGTTTGCATAGATCGTTTTGGATGAGGCTCTCCACCGAGTCCACCGGCAGGAATCCCAGAATATCGCCGACCTTCTTAAAACTTACCCGGTAATCCCTGACGTCCAGGCTTTTGTCGTCAAAATGGACATCCACACCTCCCAGGGTTCCGGCAATGATCTGGGCAATACTCTCGATCTGATAGTTTTGTTGATCCGAGCCTATATTGAAGACCTGGTTGCCGACGATGGTGATATCCGCCTCGATACAACGTACGTAGGCTTCGGCCGCATCCTGGACACTAAGCAGAGGACGCCATTGCTTTCCGCCGAAAACCCTGATTCTGCCTTCAGAAAATGCGTTCATAGTCATGGTGTTGACCACCAGATCAAACCGCATTCTCGGCGAATAGCCGTACAGGGTGCCCATCCTCAGGATGGTCGGCGCGAAATACTCGTCCCCCATCGATAAGATCGTCTTTTCCGAGGCGATCTTGGTTCGGGCATAAAGGGATACCGGTCGCAACTCTGCGTTTTCGTCGAGCAGGCCGCCGCCTAATCCGTACACACTGCATGTCGATGCGTACAGGAAGCGGTTGATGCACTGATGTTTGCAGGCCGCAGCCAGGGCCTGGGCGGCAATTACATTCGTCTCGATTGTCTCTCTTGGCCTGATCTTGGATGCCGGGTCGCCAACAATGGCTGCAAGCAAAACCACAGCATGCACTCCGTCTAAGGCGCTGACACAGGTGTGAATGTTTCGCAGGTCGCCTTCGATAATGTCCAGAGCCGGAGTTTTGGGAATTTGTTCCAGGGAACGCTTGCCATAAAGGAAATTGTCCAGAATCCTCACCGTGTACCCGAGTCTCAATAACCTGGAAGTCAACACGCTGCCGAGATAACCGGCTCCTCCTACGATCAGGATTCTCCTCGACCGGCCATTTGGCGCACAGCCGAACCGGGAAGCGGAAGAGACCTGTTGGAGGTCCTGGACCGACAATACATCCGTAACCTCGTCGTCTTTGCCCAGAACCGGAAAATAATCGACTCCTTGCAGGGTCAGATCTGCCAGAGTGTTTTGCACCACCTCATCGTTCTTGAGATCTGTCTCCCGGACGGCGTACTCGTACGAGCACGGATGGCCTTTGATGCCATCGGCTTCGTTGACCCCACGGATAAGCAGGCGCCGCAGATCGTTGATGGATATTGTTCCCCTGTACCTGTCGTGATCGTCGAGCACGAAACCTGAGTCCAGATGGCTCTTCTCGATAAGCTGAATCGCTTCCTTGATGCTGGTAACCCCGGGGATGATCGCAGCGCTGTGTCTCATGAGGGTTTTCCTGCCACAGTCAAATACTGCTCCACGTATAAAGCCAGCGCTTCCTCATAGCCATGCCGGGGTTCCCAGGCAAGCAGGCGTTTTGCTTTTTCCGAGGATATGAACCGCCCTTTGAAATTTCCCTTGCGATCCTCTACAAACTCCACATTGGCTTTCTTGCCGAGAATCCGCTCCAGGGCACGCACGACCTGGAGCACGGTCACCTTTTCTTTTCCATTGAGATTGAAGGTCTCGTTCCGTCCGCGCTCATTCAAACAAGCGACATTCCCTTCCGCCAGGTCCTTCACATAAATAAACTGGCGATACTGGCTGCCGTCTCCATGAATGGTGATGGTTTCATTCTTAAGAATTCGCCGGATAAAAATAGGGGTAACCGTTTCAGGACGGGCACGCTCGCCAAAGGGTATGCCGTACCTCATGAGGGTGTATTCGACCCCGTAAAGTTTCTGATAGCCGATGCAAAACAATTCGGCGGCAATTTTTGAGCATGTATAGAGATGATCCGGGGCTTGTGCATAAGCGCAATCCTCCGTGATCATACCGTCGCCATTTTCGCTTGCCGATCCATACACCCATTCCGTGGACGCGAGCAGAACGCGCGCGGCCGCGACACGCCGCGCGGCTTCCAGAACACACATGGTCGACTGGGAGGTATTCTCATTCGAAAACAGCGGACTCTCGAAGAAGCGATTTACATTCGCCTCGGCCGCTAAATGAAATATCGCATCGCCGGATCGAACCGTTTTCATCAACCGGTCCAGATCCTTGGTATCACCGCGCACATACTCGCAGACGGAGCCATGCTGAGGTGTATCCAGGTCGTAAATGCATACCTCATGGCCCTGTGCTGCCAGGGCATCCGCCACATGTGAACCGATGAATCCAGACCCTCCGGTGACAATCACTCTCATGCGCTTCCTCGCTCGATCACGCGCCTCGCAAAAATATCCAACCCGCCAATCACCTTTTACCCTGCGGGCATGTCCATCGATCGACCAGTGTTTGTATCCCAAGAAAGCCGGCGGAACAAGGAGAAATCGGGTTTACCCGATAGTCTCCGCAAGTGCATGAATCACCTGCTGTGCATCTGCTGCGGTCATTCCGGAAAAGATCGGCAGACAGATATGTCTTGCGCACAGGTCCTCCGCAACCGGCAATGGGCCGGAAGAATATCTTTCAAGCACAGGCTGTTTGTGGAGAGGCTCCTCGTATACTTCTCCCGCAAGTGAAACGCCGAATCTCTCACGCAAATGTGTTTTCAGTTCCTTGCGATCGCGACGCTTGCGCAGAATTGCGATGTATTTGTAGTAATTGCAGGTTCCTCCCGTGGGCACAGACAGCGTGCTTACATTATGCATGCCCGCCAGCGCTTCGTCGTAAAGGGCGGCGATCTTCTGCCGCTCGGCGATCATGGCAGGGAGGCGCTCCAGGTGCTTGAGCCCGATGATGGCATGCGGTTCCGACATGCGCCAGTTGTATCCCATGCGCACGTGGGCATTCTGGGTAAAGCTGGCTTTTCCCTGATCCCGGTAGATGCGGGCTTCATCCGCAAGCTGGCGGTGATTGGTCACGATCATGCCGCCTTCGGCGCACGTCATGACCTTGGTCGGATAGAAGCTGAATGAACCCGCAATGCCGAAGGCCCCGGCACTGGTGCCGGAAAGGGAAGATCCGTGCGCATGAGCGGCATCCTCGATGAGCCAGATTCCCTTGCGGGTGGCGAGATCGACTAATTCCGGCATGCGCCGGGAAATCAAGCCGCCAATGTGCACAACAATTGCGGCCGCTGTCTTGGATGTCAGCCTTTTCTCGACGATCCTCGGGGCGCACAGCAAACGATTCGGGATCCATGTCTATCAGAATCGGGTTGGCGCCCGCATGCACCACCGCCGCAGCAGTGGCGAAAAAGGTGTTGGTCGGCACCAGGACGTCCTTCCCCTCGACTCCAAGCGACCGGAGAATGATCTCGAGCGAACTGGTGCCGCTGTTGACGGCAACGGCGAATTCCATGCCGCAAAACGCGGCGAACTTCTGCTCGAACTCGGTTCCATAGCGGCCGAGCGTCAACTGGCCGGTGGCCAGCACCTCCTGAATCCGCTCGGCAATCCAAAGGCGATCCTCGGGCAAGAACTGGATCTTGGCTGCGGGAACTTTGTTTTGTGGATCCTGCATGGTTCGGTCCTTCCTGTTGTGATGATTGCGAGCCTTCGAGTCTTCATGAGCACCGATGTCTAAGTTTCACCGCCACTGCGCGCAATGAAAATCACCCCGACGATCACCAGCATGATTCCTGCCCACCGGAGCGGCGAGACCTGCTCTTTAAGGAAGATTACCGCCAGCAAGGCTGCAAACCCGTATTCAATGGCGGTCATCGGCAGAGCGATGGTCACATCCGTCCAGGAAAGCGCGGCGAGAAAAAGAACGTAAAACACGGCGTTCAACACGGTTCCCAGGATTACATACCAGTTGCTCACCGTGTGCCCAAAGTAGATGAGCAGGGCCATAGGAGCGTAGTTCTCGAGGGATCCGACCTGCTGCATTCCGCGCCTCACCAAAATCTGGCCAACGGCGGCAGATGCGGCCGCGACCGTTATCGCAATCAAGACTCGAAGCATAGGTATATCCCCCGAAATCTATGGGCGAAAGTGCCTTGGATACCTCACCATTGCACGGCGCATGCTCTTCTCTAGCAACTGCCGGTTTCAACTGCGAATCCCAGCGCTTTGAAGACGCCAGCCATCCCGGTTTCTTCGGCAAGCTCGACGATGAAGTGCGAAAATTCGCACCGCAGAGTATAGTCGATGCGGAGCCGATCGAAGCGCTCTGCTGCCGCCTTGCCGGGCATTCCTTTCAGCGCCCGCAGAGCCGCATCGTCCTCCCGAATATCATAGGCTTGAAGCACGACCGAACACACGGCATCCTGTCCACGCGCTGCGGCTTCAGGTCGCATCCGCCGACGGGAAGGGAACACCTGCCGGCTATCCCATGTCTTCCGGATCCCAATGAACCGGCATAGTTCATCGAGAACCATTACGGTCCCGCACACCTTACCGTCCAGGCTGAAGCCGGCGATGTGTGGCGTACCGAGATCCACCCAATCCAGGAGTTCGCGATCGATTCCAGGCTCTCCTTCCCACACATCGAGAATGGCACCCGCGATTCGCCGGCCCATCAATGCCTGCTTAAGGTCCGGTCCGCAGACAACGGCGCCGCGCGAGGAGTTAATGATGAACTGGTGGGGCGCAAGCCGCTCCAGCACTTCGCGGGCAATCATGTGCCGTGTGGGATACGGACCCTCCGTAGTTAGAGGGACGTGGAAGGTCAAAATGTCGGCGCCGACAACGTCGTCAAAGAAGCCGTATCTCAGATCGTGTGTGCTTTCCCGAAGCGGGGGATCACACAACAGCACCTCCATGCCAAGAGCTGTCGCTTTCTTTTCCACCAGGCTCCCGATATGGCCGACACCCACGATACCCAGGGACTTCTCCGACAGGTTCCAGCCTTTGCGCTCTGCGGTTGCCAGCAGGGCGGCCGTGACATATTCCGCCACGGCATTGGCATTGCTTCCCGCAGCATTGGCCACGTGGATGCCGCGGGCATGGAAGTAATCGAGGTCGAGATGATCCATGCCGATCGTGGCTGTGCCGACAAACCGCACAGAACTTCCCTCCAGGAGACCAGCTCCGACTCTCGTCACGGAGCGCACAATCAAAGCGTCGGCATCACGTATATCCGCCGCGCGCACGGATCTGCCGGAAAACAGCCTGATTTCGCCCAACGGGGCAAATGCTGCCTGCAAAAAAGGTATGGTCTCGTCAACGGCAATGATCATAGGTCACCTGTGGAACGCACAATGATGCAGGCTTTTTCGTCTAAAAGCAATCCTGACCGCCCAATCCGCGAAGAGGGCTAACCGAAGCCAAAACCGGAGCCACGATATAGAGGGTGCGGAATATCCGCATCCCAACAACCTCAACGCAGCGGGCGCAGGCGCCGCAGAGGATTTTTTGCTCTTGAATGGCCTTTCTCTACGCCCTCTGCGTTGATCTTTTGCTTTTTTTGCCTTACGGCAAAGATATGTGCGTAAGTGGCCCGTTACTTTCGCTGTCCGTCTGGGTTTTCCGATGATGGCGATGGTTCCGGGAGAGTAGAATTGCAATCAGGGCCAATTCCTGTTTTGAGAGGAAGGCAGTCCTGACTGATAATGTAAGTTCTGTTCTTCCAGTGGAGGATCCTATGAGTTTCGGCAATAATTCTCAACTTACCATTAGCCACCTGGCCCCTCTGATTCGACGGCGCAAGCTCTCTCCCGTCGAACTAACACGCGCTCTGCTTGCCAGGATCGACCGGCATGCGGCCGCCCTGAACTCGTTCATTACCGTGACTTCGGATCTGGCGCTGGCTCAGGCGAAACGGGCGGAAAGGGAAATCGCCAAAGGCCAATATCGCAGCCCCTTGCATGGAATACCGATTTGTTTGAAGGATCTCTTCTTTACTCGCGGCATCCGGACCACGGCCGGGTCAAAAATCCTGAGACATTTCGTCCCCACGCATAATGCTGCGGTAGTCGACCGGCTCTTCGATAACGGTGCTGTTTTGTTGGGGAAAACCAATCTGCACGAGTTTGCCTACGGTGCCACCAATATTAATCCCCACTTCGGCCCGGTGCACAATCCCTGGGATGTCGGGTGCATGTCGGGCGGTTCAAGCGGCGGAAGTGCCGCTGCAGTAACGGCTGGCCTGGCAGTTGCCTCGTTGGGTACGGACACGGGCGGCTCCATCCGCATTCCCGCGGCAGCCTGCGGCTGTGTCGGGCTCAAGCCCAGCCACGGCCGGGTTCCGCTTTGTGGGGTGATCCCGCTGGCTCCCAGTCTGGATCATGTCGGGCCCATCTGCCGGTGCGTGCAGGATGCGGCGCTGGTGCTCGAAGCGGTGGCGGGTGCGGACGCTTGCGATCCGGCCAGTTTCGGTAAGATAGGAGAGCGGTTTGGCAAGGACCTCAAGAAAGGCCTGAAGGGGCTGCGCATCGGGCTGCCAAGGCAATATTTCTTTGATCGGCTGCAGCCGGAGGTCAGGCACAATACCCTCGATGCCATCGCCCTACTGGAAAAGAACGGCGCGCAAGTCCGGGAAGTGAACTTGAAGCACATGATTGAGACCGCCACCCTGGCTGGCCAAATCACCCTGGCCGAGGCTCTTGTATATCACCGGAGATGGGTGCAGAAACGATCCGCCGACTACGGGTCGGACTTGCGGATTCGTCTCAAGGAAGGCATGGAGATTTCAGCTCTGGCCTACCTCCATGCGCAGGAGGTGCGCGCGGCCTATACGCAGGAGTTCGACAACACACTGCAGTCGGTGGATTTGATCGCTGCTCCCACACTGCCTGTGGCCGCGCCCGGCTTAGACGAGAACGAGGTTATGACGGGCCGTGCCAAGGAAAACGTGCGCATCGCATTGCTACGCCTGACGCGACCTGGAAACCTGACGGGTTTGCCGGCGATCTCCTTGCCATGCGGGTTCACCCGGAACGGCCTGCCAACCGGTTTGCAGCTGATTGGCCGGCGCCTGGATGAAAGGACCGTACTGCGCGCTGCCTATGCATATGAGCAGCTGACCTCCTGGCATACGATGTTTCCTCCTGAGCACGACTAGGCAAACGCAATGCGCAGAATGTAAAAGCCGGCTGCGAAGGATACCTATGAAGATTGCGTTGATGCAGATGAATACTACCGTTGGCGATATCCTGGGAAATCGGGATGCGATCCTGCAAGCGATGGCGAAAGCAGAGCAAATGGGCGCTGACATTGCGGTATTCCCCGAACTTACCCTGACCGGGTATCCGCCGCGCGATCTCCTCGGCCTGCAAGGGTTCGTGGAAGCCAACCTGCGGGCTTTGCGGGAGATTGCCGCGCGGGCGATCGGCATCTCCGCCATCGTCGGATTTGTCGATCGCAACCCGGAACCGGCAGGCAAAGAGCTTTACAACGCGGCCGCCTTTCTCTGCGAAGGCCAGACCCGCGCGGTGATCCACAAGACTCTTCTACCCACCTATGATGTCTTCGACGAAGACCGGTACTTCGAGCGGTCTCATGACACGCGCCTGGTTGAGTTTCGGGGGCGCATACTGGGAGTTTCCATCTGCGAGGACGCGTGGAATGATCAGAATTTCTGGTCCAAGCGCCTGTACCGGACCGATCCGATTCTAAATCAGGTCAATGCCGGTGCCGACCTCCTCATAAACATCTCCTCTTCACCGTTCGAGATGTACAAGCCGCAAGTTCGCTATCGCATGCTCCTTGGCCATGTCCAGAAGCATCGAGTTCCGCTGCTCTATGTCAACTTGGTCGGCGGCAACGATGACCTGCTCTTTGATGGCAATAGCCTGGCGTTCGGGCATGCAGGCAACCTGATCGCTCAGGGGAAGAGTTTCTGCGAAGATTTGCTCCTGGTCGATCCGGAATCGACTCAGAATCTAACTTATCGCGACGTCGAACCGATGCAGAACCTGTTTGACGTTCTGGTCATGGGAACGCGCGACTATGCGCGCAAATGCGGGTTCAAATCAGCGGTCCTGGGCCTCAGCGGCGGCATTGACTCGGCCGTCACCGCATGCATTGCCGCCGCGGCGCTGGGTCCGGAAAACGTGCTCGGCGTGTCTATGCCTTCGGTGTACTCCGCGCAGACCAGCCACGATGATGCCGAGACGTCTGGCCCATAACCTGGGGATCGGCTTCAAGGTGATTCCCATTCAACCGTTGTTTCAGGCGTACCGATCTGCGCTCGCGCCTGTATTCGCTAGCCTCCCCGAGGATACGACTGAGGAGAATTTGCAGGCCAGAATCCGTGGCAACCTTTTGATGGCCTTGTCGAATAAGTTTGGGTATCTGGTTCTGAGCACCGGAAACAAGTCCGAATTGGGAGTGGGCTACTGCACGCTATACGGCGACATGGCTGGGGGCCTGTCTGTGATTTCCGATGTGCCCAAGACGGAAGTCTATCAACTCGCGGCTTACATCAATCGTGCGGTTGAGATCATTCCTGTCAGCACCTTGCAGCGGGCACCAACCGCGGAGTTGCGGCCCAATCAGACGGATCAGGACTCCCTGCCCGAATATGAGATTCTGGATGCCATCCTGCGCCTCATCGTCGAAGAACAATTGAGCGTCGACGCGGCAGTCGCACGCGGATACCCACGCGCCACGGTTGATGAAGTGGCCAAGATGATTGCCCGCAGTGAATACAAGCGCCAGCAGGCCTCACCGGGTCTGAAGGTCTCTGCGCGCGCCTTCGGCAGCGGGAGGCGCATGCCGATCGCAAAGAAGCTGAAGTATTGAAAGTAGGACTCAATCTTTGCGTTTTCGCTGGGCCTGGCCCGTCATCGGCACAAACCGGACCGGGATGGTAGAACGGCGGCTGAATCCCTGCTGGTTTTTCTCGATCACGAGTAGATCCTGATCCCCGGCGCCCACGGGGATGATCATCTTGCCTCCCGGCTTGAGCTGGTCGATCAGCGGCTGAGGAATGTGATCAGGAGCTGCCGTTACGATAATGCGGTCGAAGGGAGCGACGTCAGGCCATCCCATGTAGCCGTCCCCGCAACGAAGGTGGATGTTTTTGTACCCCAAAGCAGCCAGCGTGGATCCGGCCTTCGCCAAAAGGTCGGGCAGGATCTCGATGGAATACACTTCGAGAACAAGCTCCGCCAGCACTGCGGCCTGATAGCCAGAACCGGTGCCAATCTCCAGGACACGCTCGCTGCCGTGGATTTCGAGCGCCTGCGTCATATAGCCGACAATGTAGGGCTGAGAAATTGTCTGGCCGAGCATGAGGGGAAGAGGATTGTCTTCATAGGCGGAGTTGGCCAGATCGCTCGGCACAAAGCGGTGTCGCGGCACTTTACGCATTGCCGCCAGGACGCGCACATCCTTTACATCCCGGGCTTGAAGCTGCTCGCTGACCATCCGCTCGCGCAACTGGAGAAACTGCTGCTCGTCACTGGGAGAAAAAACCTTCTGTGGTTCTTCGCTAGGGCTAGGAAGCATGTGCGAGGAGCATCCTTGCGTGCCTGCAGCCAGGGCCATCACAAGCAGGATGAAGCTTGGACCGTGCATATTCCCTTGGTGATATTAGATCCGGCTGCGAAGGCCCGCGGATCGGCCCTGGATTCAGGCCTTCCCGTCCGAATATGACCATTCCCGTCCGATCCCGAACGGCATTGAGTTAAGGAGTCCCGAAGGGATTAAACAGCGCCGGTCCAGGGCGCAAGCCCTGGGAACACGGAAACAAAGCGTACAGGAACTCTGAGAGGGCGACACAGCCTGTGTTGCCCCATCACGACTCCCCTCGCGCCGCCCATTTCCCCAAGGCTTGCGACGCTGTCCAACGGTTGATTTTCGCAAAAGAGTGGCGCGCCCTCGGCGCTCCATTCTGAAGCATCCCTATCCCGGCCTGACGGGCAGGCCTAAGCACTGCCTGCCCTTCGGGCCTCATTACGCCTCTCATATCAACCATTGGACAGCCTCTTGCGCCCTGGGCTGCCACTATTGGACCCTTCCAGGGTCATTTTCAGTCTATTCACTTCAGCTGGTGCCCAGCCGAGCGCCATTTCGGAACGTCCTCCTAAAATACCGGCTCTGCCAGTTTTGCCAGGATCGCGGCGGAGGACTTCTCTACGTCAGCGTGGAGGGAGTTCCCATGCGCGTCCATGGTCACGATCGCAGGAAAGTCCCTGACGTCCATATGCCACATGGCCTCAGGTACGCCGAATTCCAGAAGGTGAACGTTCTTCACGCTCTTGATGCAACGGCCGTAGTATTGCGCGGCGCCGCCGATGGCATTGAGATAGACAGCACCGAATTCTCTCAGCGCCGCGAGAGTCTTCGCGCCCATCCCACCTTTGCCGATCACGGCGCGAATGCCGAACCGCTTGATGACTTCGGCTTCGTAAGGTTCCTCGCGGATGGAAGTGGTTGGCCCGGCGGCGGTCATCTTCCAACCGCCGTTTTGTTTCAGCACCACCGGCCCACAATGATAGAGAAGGGCTCCGGCGAGGTCGACGGGGGCCGGATTCTTCATGAGATGGGCGTGGACAGCGTCGCGCCCGGTGTACATGTCGCCGTTGAGCAGCACGATATCGCCTACTTTGAGGCTGCGGATTGCAGACTCTGAAACGGGTGCATGCAGAACGATTTCCTTGCCTGTGAGCTGAAAGCCTTTGCCCTCGGCCATCGGCTGTTCCGGGACATTCGCGTCGCGGTAGAGCCAGCGCTTGATGGCGCCGGACCGCGCGTCGAGGATCACTCCGAGACGCCGGAAAGCCCAGCAATCATAGGCGACCGAAACAAAAAAGCAAGCCGGCAGACGATTCAAGGCGCCGATCTTGCAGCCGATCAGAGTCACTCCGCCACCGAATCCCATGGCTCCGATACCCAGAGTATTAGCTACGGACATGACATAATCCTCGAGCGCCGCCAGCTTGGGGTCAGGATTCACATCATCGAGAGAGCGGAAGAGTTGGTCCTTGGCGTGCTGATAACCTGAAGTGCGATCTCCCCCGATGCTGACACCGATGGCACCGGGGGAACATCCATGCCCTTGCGCCTGAAAAACTGCATGCAGAATGCACTTGCGTACTCCTTCCAGAGTTCGATCGGCCTTACCTATATATGGGAGATCACAGGGCACGGAATACTGGATGTTTTTGTTTTCGCAACCACCGCCTTTCAACAACAACTTGACCTCAATTTCATCCTCCTGTTGCCACTGGTTCCAGTGGATACTCGGCGATCCCGGTCCAAGATTATTGCCGCTGTTTTTGCCGGTGATGGAATCCACAGAATTCGGGCGCAGTTTGCCCAGCCGGGTTGCCTCTGCCAGCGCTGAGAGGATCTTCTCTTTCATCTTTAACTGGTTTGTGCCTGCAGGAGTGCGGATCTCGAAGGTCGGCAAGCCGGTGTCCTGGCATATCGGTCCGCAATCTGTCTGGGCCATGTCCACATTGATGGCCATGACGTCCAGCGCGGAAGCCGACTGGCTTCCGGGTGTTTCTGCTTCTATGGCCGCAGCCATTTTGGCGCGGACGTCGGGCGGCAGGTTAGTGGAAGTCTGAGTGATCAGCTCAAGCATACTTTGTTCAAACTGTTCCATACTTATTGAACCTCGCGCGAAAGAATGCCTATTGGAATTGCTCCCAAAATTGCCATAAAACTCAATCTCTGTATTATATCACCGGATGCTGCCGCAGCCAGCCTGGGAAATCCGCGTGCCGTGCCGTCTGGTCCTTTTCCCAAGTATTTTGCGGATCTTATCCCATGAAAAAGGGTCCAAGAAATCCGAACGCGTTCTGTACACGACCTCATGATTCCTGATGTTCTTGCGGCATGATATCCTTAAATGTAATGCGAGCGAACTTGCGGGAGAAGCAGGTTTTGGAAGGACCCCGAGGGGAATGAGAAGATGATTTTTGCGTTGGATACCTGGCTCATGCCGGCGATTGCAGCAGCCTCTTCTTCTTACCTGGTTTCTCTGGGTTGGGAACGCTTCCGGAATTCCACCGCGCCAAGCTGGCGGACGGAGGTGTTGCTCGCCACGCTCAGTTTCATCATGGGGGCGATTTCCTCGTACTATCGATCTGCACTGTTTGACCCCAGTCTCGAAAACAACGTGATCATCATGTTCCTGGTCGGAGCCAGCACAACCTATCTCTGGTTGCGCCTGCGCAAATATTTCGTAATTCAAGCAATTCAAAAAAGAAATCGCTAGTCGGGCGTTATTATGCACACCTCGCCGATCGAGGAGCTATAGTTCGGTATGGTGCCGCCTATCGAAGGGAAAAAGTGGTGTGCGGGCTGCTGCGTAGCCTGCGGTCCCCTCACCCGTGTATAACAAACCGAGCGCTTCTCCGCCTGAAACACAACATCCCGCACATATGTACAATGAGAGGTCTTTCTCCTCCCGTTGCCTGTGTCCGAATCTTATCGTACTGTTTCACATATCGACGCACATCAACAGATGATTAGAGCCATTTTGCATTGATATCCCGATCATTATTGTGGATATCAGAAATCGATCTTCATTGACTTGCATCCAGCGGTGTAGTACCAACTGATAAATAGAATAGATAAATAAATTCTGCGAAAGGATTCTCTACATGCCCAGTGAACGACTGAGAATATTGGAATTGGCACTCGAATCTCTTGAGAGCAAAAAGAAACTAATCGACGAAGAGATATCAGCCCTGACCAGGGAGTTAAAGCGGGGCAGGGCAGCAAGAGCGGGAGTTAAATCCACCGGATCCGGTATGAGGGCAAAGACTGCAGCGCCGGCACGCAAGCGGGCGCGCTTCTCCAAAGCGGAACGTAAACGGCGCGCTGCCCGGATGAAGGCCTACTGGGATAAATGGCGCAAGGAGAAAGCACGGCAGAAATAGCGGTCAGACAAGTGAGCAATTCCAGTAGGAGAGGACTCCATAAGCCGAGGCTCATGTCAGGACGCGATTCCGACCCTCAATGTAATCCGGATCAAGCAAGCCATATCCAGAATTCCTGACGGGAATATTTACCGGATCTTTCAGGGGGGCGCTATGCGGCACTCTGAAACGGCCAGTTCTGAACGAGCCATAGCGGATTATGTCGAAACATAGTCCGCTATGGCCGACAGTTTTCATTCAAGTACATCGTCCCACCCTGGGCCTCAGCGGAGTGTTCCGCGCCGCCCATGGTGTACTCTGTTTCTAGCCTGTTCTGGCCACGTGTCTGAAAAAAATCGGCAGGAATCCCCGCCGATCCATTGCTTACTTTTTGTCGTAAACCTGCTTCGTCACCCTCTCGGTACCACCCATAGTACGGGTTGTGGTTACTGTCAGGGTCTTTCCATCCGCGGACATTGCGTATTCGGTTTTGGTCGGAGAAGGCGTGCCGTCACGTCCGGCCTGCGAGCCACTGATGACCAGACTGGTGCCACTCCAGGTGGCCGTGTATTTCATGTCGCCACGGCCGGTATTGACGGAGTTCTCTTTGCCGTCCAGGACGTACTTTGTGTCCATGGGATTGCCGCCCATGTTGCGGGTAACGGTCATTTCCGTAGCAGTCATTTTGATGGTCATTTCGCCGCCACCGCCGCCGCCACGGCCGCCGCCGCCACCGCCGCCACCGCCGCCAGCGGGAGGTGCCGGATTAGCAGCTGCAGTCTTTTCAGCATTCACCGCCCAGGTGCCGCTGAAATCGACCCCGGCCACTGCGATAGCCACCAGGCCGAGTGCTAGAACGAGTAACAATAACGCTTTCTTCATGTTTTCTCCTTTTGTGATCGTTAATGGATCTAAGAGCCTGATCGAGCACGGTTTACGGGTCCGATTGGACTCCTCCCGGCACTCCCATGCCAGGCATTTATAAGGTTCGGATGGACTTTTCCCCACGGCCTACCCGTGCCGAATGGCTCTGATAGACAGAGTCTTAGCCCTACCGCCAGATTTGTGACGCAACTTAAAATACGCTGACCGTCGGGAGATATTTCACGGTTTCTATCTTCCTAAGATCGCTTTCGCTATTTCCTCGACAATCTTGTCCGCTGCCGAGGCCGGTTCTGGAGCCTGCAGTATCGGCCTACCCACGACGAGAAAATCAGCGCCTGCTCGTATCGCGTCCGCCGGGCTGGCGGTGCGCGCCTGGTCCTGCGTTGGCGTACCGCCGGGTCTGATACCGGGAATTACCAGCTTCATCGAGCCACCAAACTTCGCATGCAGACCTGCAAGCTCATGAGAGGAAGCCACGAGACCGGGAATTCCCGCCTGACAAGCTAATTCTGCCAGTTTTTCCACCCAGGAAGCAAGCGGATCCATGATTCCTATACTCAATGCGTCGTCAGGAGCAAGACTCGTCAATGCCGTGACCGCAAGCAACAGAGGAGGAGTGGCTGATGCTTGAACCGCTTCACGAGCGGCCTCCAGCATTTTTCTTCCTCCTGCTGCATGCAAGGTGAGCATGCCAACCCCAAGGCGGCAGGCAGAACGTACGGCACCTGCAACGGTGTTCGGAATATCGTGCAGCTTCAGATCAAGGAACACCTTATCGCCCCGGCCCACGAACTCCTCCACCAGGGCCGGGCCTTCACGCACGAATATTTCCAACCCCAGCTTAAAATAGCCGACATGACCTGAGAGCCGGTCGCGCACGGTCAATGCAGCCGCCCGGTCCGGCACGTCAACAGCCACAATCAGGCGCGATCGGGCTTCGCTCATACCCGCAAACTCCCCACAATGTTGTTGATATCTTTGATGCCATGTGACCGGCAATACTCCTCCAATCCCTGGGCAATCTTTTGGGATGCATCAGGGTGGTAGAAGTTGGCCGTTCCTACCTGTACAGCTCGAGCCCCTGCAATAAGAAACTCCAAGGCATCTTCCGTGCCGGCGATGCCGCCAATGCCGATCACCGGAATCTTAACTTCGCGCGCCGCTTCCCATACCATGCGCAGAGCCACGGGTTTTATTGCCGGGCCGGAGAGGCCCCCGGTAACGTAGTGCAGGCGCGGCCGCCTAGTCTCGACATTTACGGCCATTCCGACGAGCGTATTTATGGCGGAAATGGCGTCAGCTCCTGCATCCTCACAGGCTCGGGCAAAGGCCCGGATGTCGGTGACATTCGGCGAAAGCTTAACCCAGAGCGGAATCCTTGGGGAGGCCTTCTTTGTCTTCGCTGTCACTTTATAGGTGTCGCGAGGATCCTTATTAAAGTGGAAGCCTCCGTGCTTTACGTTCGGACAGGAAATATTCAATTCGAGAGCCGCAATGCCTGGATAATCGTTAAGAAATCTGGTGACTTCCAGGTAGTCCTCCAGGCTGAATCCGACGACGTTTACGACCACGTTGGTGTGATACTTCTGGAGGGCTGGCAGCTTTTTGGTGACGAATTCAGTCGCGCCAATGTTCTGCCAGCCAATGGCATTCAGCATTCCGGAAGCGGTTTCATAAATGCGCGGCGGGGGATTGCCTTCGATCGGTTTCATCGAGATTCCTTTGACAACGATTCCCCCGATCGAGTTGAGATCCATGAGGTGGGCAAACTCGATGCCGTAGGCGAAAGTTCCACTGGCGGTCAGCACGGGATTCTTGAACCGGATTCCGCCAATGTCCACCTCCATCTTCGGTTGTTTCCCAGGCTTCTGCCGGTTCGTCGAGGCAATTTTCTTCTTCATGAATCCCCCAGAGAGCCACGCAGACTCATAGATTCAAAGGCTCCAGGATGTGGTGTCTATGCTTCCGAATTCTTGGCGGAGAAAGCCCGTCCGATCACAGCGGTGGGTGATCCCAGTCAATCAGGCGACTGCTGATAATGGGTCCTTCCATGCAAACCCGGATGTAATGTGCCTGCGAGTAATCGCCGGTTGACCGAACCACACAGCCCATGCACGCGCCCAGGGAGCATCCCATGCGCGCTTCGAGGCTGACCTCGCACGGAACGGAATATTGCTGGGCCAACTCATCAGCCGCCCGCATCATCGCCCAGGGGCCGCAGGCGTATATTTTCAATCCCTCCTTGGCGTGTTCCTTGAGGAAACGAGTTAATGGTGCGGTAACCAGACCCCGTTCCCCAATTGAGCCATCCTCCGTCGCGTAGTACGTCCGAATCCCGAGACGCTTCGAAATAGTCGCGCAAGACCAGTTCACCCGCTGTGCGCGCGCCATAGAAAAGGACCGGGGAGATACCGAGCGCCATTAACTCTCGAGCAAGAAGGTAAAGCGCGGCGATGCCAACCCCGCCGGCAACCAGGCAAGCGAAGCGAACCTCCTTCGCCATATCCTTCGCCAGATGAAATGGGCGTCCCTGGGGGCCAAGGGCGTAGAGCTCCTTACCCGGTTTCACCTGCACCAGCTTGTGTGTGCCGAACCCGATATCCTTTACCAGAATCTCGATGCCGACAGGATTCCCGGTGCGGGCATGATGATGAATGGCGAAGATGCTGAAGGGACGGCGTAAGAGCGGGTTTTCATCCATTTCCTCGCAGCATTTCAACATCAGGAACTGGCCCGGGTGCACGAGACGAGCCTGGTCGGGAGAACTCAGCGTCAGCAGATAGTTCGCCGCACCCAGGTCCTGCACGTCCTTCACTTTGACTCTTCGATCTAACATTCGAAATCCACCTCAGCTGTGTCCAAGATATTACCCCAGAGAAAGCAGGGCGGCAAAAAAACAATAGACTCGTCCCATCCGGATCCGGCAGGACATGCCATGGCGCTGTCTGCCGAGCTCGAGTTGCGGATCTGAAGCACAGCATCTTGGCAGCCGGCCCCTTTCGATGCTACCATCTCGGCTACCTATGCAACTTATCATCCGTAAAGGCAGAGTCGTAGATCCGTCGCAGAATCTGGACCAGATCGCGGATCTTGGTATCGAGCAAGGGCGCGTGATCGAAATTGCTGCCCGCATCTCGAAGAAGGCGAGCAGGGAAGTCGATGCCCGCGGCCTCATCGTGATGCCGGGATTCATCGACATGCACGTTCATTTGCGGGAACCGGGGCGGGAAGAGACGGAAACTATTGAATCCGGCACCAAAGCTGCAGCCCGCGGAGGTTTCACAGCGGTTGCCTGCATGCCCAATACGCAGCCGGTGAACGACTCGGCGGCCCTTACCACTCGGATTCTGGAACGGGCGCGAGAGGTCTCCAAAATCCCGGTTTATCCTATCGGCGCCATCACCAAAGGGAGCCGTGGCGAGACCTTGGCGGAAATCGAGGAGATGGTTCGGTCAGGCATCGTAGCGATCAGCGACGATGGCCATGGGGTACAGAATAACCTGCTCATGCGTAGGGCTATGGAGCGCGCAAACGCCTGTCATATTCCAGTCATTGATCACTGCGAAGACAAGGACCTGGCCGCCGGCGGTTGCATGAACGAGGGTCAGTATTCAGCGCGGCTGGGCTTGTGCGGAATCGATCCGGCCGCTGAGGAGATCCAGGTCGCACGGGACGCCATACTCTCTCGCCAGACGGGAGCTCGAGTGCACATCGCCCACATTTCCACTCAGCACTCGCTGGAATCGGTAAAGCATGCCAAGAAGAAGGGCATCGCGATCAGTTGCGAGGTCACTCCCCACCACCTTCTGCTCACGGAAGAGCGGGTCGCGGCGCGCGACACCAACGCCAAGATGAATCCCCCCTTGCGCACTCAAGCGGATGCCGACGCATTGGTGGCGGGCCTGGCCTCGGGTGATATCGATGTGATCGCCACCGACCATGCGCCGCATAGCGCAAGGGACAAGGGACTGGAGTTCGACCGGGCTCCGTTCGGGATTGTCGGCCTCGAAACAGCCGTGAGCCTGATCCTGGATCGCCTGGTGCGTCCTGGAATTCTCAGCATTGAACAAATGGCAAGAACGTTTTCCCTCAATCCTGCCCGCATCCTCAACCTCAAATGCGGAACGCTGGCCGTAGGAGCATCGGCGGACATTACCGTCCTCGATCCTGAAAGAGTATATGAGGTCAAAAGCACTGAGTTCGTATCCCGCAGCTGCAATACTCCTTTCGAAGGCTGGAAGCTGCGTGGCGGACCGGCGTTGACGATCGTCCACGGTGAAATCGTCTGGACATTATAAGGCGCACACGGACAGGAAGATATCCTTCTGGCCGCTTCTGTCTTTTCGTGCCGTGGTTATTTCTTGATTTGGGAACGATCCTTTTCAGGCTGAGGGATTTCCTGAATGATCTCCCCCTTTTTCCCATAGCCCTTTTTGCGTGCGTAGGTCTCGATCGCTTCGTTGTTCTTGCGGTTGTCGCCTAAGTTGTCGATGGCGTTTTCGTGCCCCTGCCTGGATTTTTGAAGGGCATCGACTCGCGACTGGTGAGCCGCCAACTCTGCCTGCATCTTCTTCATTTCGAGATAGCCGCCCGGTCCCAGGAAACCGAACAAACCAATGAGCAAGACAATCACGATGCAGATGATATAGAAGGCTTCTTTGGCGTGAGAGACTCGTTTCTTGGCGCGTGCCATGGGCATCCGGATACACGAGAGGGTTGACTTCTATTTGACCGGGGCATGATACTGAGCAACAGCTATGAGTTGCAACCGTTTTGTGCTGGAATCCGGATCATGAATGCGATTCTTGTTTTGACAACCGCGGATAGCCCCGAATCGGCCCAACGTATTGCTACCGCCCTGGTTGAGGCCGGACATGCCGCCTGTGTCAGCATCGTTCCAGGCATCCGTTCGGTCTATCGATGGGAAGGGAAGATATGCGATGAAGGGGAATGGCTGCTGATCATCAAATCGGTGACGGAACAATTCGAAGCCGTGCGCTCCCATATTCGCCGGCTCCATTCTTACCAACTCCCCGAAGTAATCGCGGTCCCCATCACTTCAGGCGATCCCGACTACCTGCGCTGGCTAGCCGAACAGATACATTGAAGGTTGACGATAGGAGAGCTTTTCCATCGTCATTCGTCCATCGTAAATCTATCTGTTTTTCCATCTTGGCGGGCGCTTCTGGAGGAAGGCCCTCACACCCTCGAACGTATCATGAAGGTCCATCAGCTCATTGAGATAGATGGATTGAGCCTCACGCAGGTTGTGATCCAATTCATTATTGCGTGTACTGCGGGCAGCGCGCAATGCCAGTTCCATAACAGCGATCGAGGATTCACGGAAGCTGGTCATGAGCTCTTCAAGTGCGGCGTCAAGAGCATCCTCGGCTACCACACGGAAGGTCAGCCCGATGCGCTCCGCCTCCCGGGCATCCACGAGATTTCCCGTAAGGATCATCTGCATGGTGCGTTGCAGCCCGATCCTCTGCGGAAGAAGCAGCGGTGCGAGAGATGGTATGGTTCCCACCTTGATTTCCGGCTGGCCGAATGCAGCCTGGAAAGATGCGAGCACGAAGTCGCAACAAGCCGCCAGTTCATTGCCGGCTCCCAGCGCCACTCCTTTGACCATGGCAACCGTAGGCCTGGGAAATGAGCTGAGCGCGAGTGCCACGCTGTGATATTGGTCGAGCAAAAGAAAAGCTGCATCCTCGTTCTGCTCCGCCATTTCCAGGCCAGCGCAGAAAGCCGGACAATCGGAATCAAGGACCAATACACGGCTTGGAGGCGAATCGCCGAGCGATTCCAGCAGCTCCTGGATTTTCTGCAGCATTTCCAGGTTCAGGAAATTGAGCGGGGCGCGGCGCAACGTGAGTCGTGTGACATCCCCGACAGTAGTTAAGGAGGCAAGTTCGGATTCATTCATGCATTCGATACTCTATCACATTTTCTGAAATATTCAGATCCACGGAAACACTTCTATTCTGCCGCAGGTTCGATGTGGGATGTTGGAGGCTGCATGACAGAGGCCGGGTGCAAAGGTCGGATGCGTGATCATGCGACCTATCTGCGCAGAAGCCTGACCTTACTCGAGTGGATTGGCTCCTCTTACCCGGAGGCGAGGGTCACTCTGGGTGCAGTGGAATTGGGGCGCTGGAGAGATCTCGGAGCCCGGTGGCAGCTCGATGGCGAGAAGATCCGATTCCAGATGCGCAGGATGGAGCGTAATGCCTTGTTCTGGGTTGGCTCAGTGCGCGCGGCTCCCTGGGGGGCGACGGTCAAGATCTGGGATCAGCACCGGCCGGCCGAGGAGATCCGGGTAATTTGGAAAGAACCGGAGGCGGCATCAAAGCTGGGCCGGTCTCGCATGCTGACGGCTGCACGGGAATGGTTGCGGTCCATCCTGCCGGGATGCCGGATCTTGTCGGCATGCCAGGCACCTGATCGGGCGCACAGCTTTTCCGGCAGTTACCTTCGCATCAGGCTGCGATATGGCGATGCAGAGTATCTAATGCTCGCAAGCGCTGAAGAGACCGACGAGGTGCGTGCGCAGGAGATTCTCGGGCAGGCTTTGCTGTGGCTGAACCATTTGAGTGCCAGGTCGTTGCTGAGGACAACGCCGACGGTATACCTGCTGGTTCCTGAAGGACGATCCGCTGTCTTGTGCCACCGGTCCAGGTTTATCAATCCTGCGCAGGTGCGGATCGATGTGAGGGAGTATCGTGAAAGTGCTCCACAGCATTGGGAGGTGCGGCAACCTGACCCACCGGTTACTCCCATCGAGGATCGCGACTTCCGCTGGCCCGTTCTCGGACCTTTCCGTTGGAGTTCGTTGCTCGCGCGCGTGATCGATCTTGCTCCAACCACGATCCAGCGCTACCCGAGGTTTCATGATTATGACTCTTTGCGGATTTGGGGGCTCGAATTCGCCAGAGTTCAGGGTCCTGAGCGGGATCGCATTACCTACGGTACTGGCTCGCAACAGGTGGAACTGACCGAGGATAATTTTGAAGATCTGCGCGTCCTCGTCGGCGAAATCGTTTACTACCGCCGCGCCGACGGTCCGGTGACCGAGCACCCGTACTACCGCATGCAAGCCGAACGCTGGTTGGAATGCCTGTTATTGAATGATATCGCCTATCTGTTTCCGGAATTGGCGCCCGGCCTGGTTTATCCGCAAATTCCCGTCTATCTGGGCAAGATACCAGGCAGAGTCGATATTCTGGGGGCCGATCGCGAAGGCAACCTGGTGGTCATGGAACTCAAGGTAACCGAGGATCCTGATATGCCGCTGCAATCTCTGGACTACTGGGGCAGGGTAATCGGGCACAACCTCAGCGGCGATTTCGAGCGGCGCGGCTATTTCGCAGGAATTCGTTTGAGCCGAGCGCGCCCGAAGATCTATCTCGTTTCTCCGATTTTCTCCTTCCACGATTCGCTGGAGCGGGTACTGCGATGTCTGGATGCCAACCTTGAAGTGTCGAAAATCGCGATCAATGAGGATTGGCGCTGCGGCGCGAAAATCCTGCATCGCTCTGACTACAAATGCGGGGACCTGGCTTAGTAGGTATCCTGAATTCGAGCTACGGGCCCGATACATCCCAATGATCGGCACTCGAGTGCTTTATAGCTCGCCTGCTTAATTTAAAAGTTAAACGGAGTACGTCGGCGGATTTTGACGGGGAATGGGCTCGACAACGGCCTGCGTTGTGAAAGTCCGGAACTAGTGCTTTTCTTCTTTATTGTCCTCTTCCTGGCCGGCTTTCATTGCGTTCTTAAAATTCTTGATTCCCTCGCCGAGTCCCTTCCCGAGCTGAGGAATCTTGTTGGCGCCAAAGATGATCACCACGATAACCAAAATTACTAAGAGTTCCTGCGTGCCTAGCCCAAACATAACTGCCTCCTTGTTTACCCCTTGCTGGTACAAGAGTACTTTAGCGATGTGGTGAAGTCAATCAAGCAGCATTTTGGATTGTGGAGTTTGGATTTTTTGTGAATCAGGAGCTTTGTCGGTGTGAATGCTGGATAAGCAGATCGGGATTAAAGCAGAATGCGATCGTTGCCCTGCCGTTTTGTGAAATGCTCGCGATCGAGGTATTCCAGTAGGGGGATGGCATGCTTCCGGGTGAGCTCAAACAGTTCCTTGAATTCTGCCACGCCAAACCTGGAGCCGGCCGGATAGCGTTCATGAATCCGGTTCCTCATCTCCTGCAGAGCACTATTGTGGTATACAAGATCCTCAGAGATCCGTACCAGGATCTTCTCTTTCAGCATCCAGAAATAAATCTTGCGCACTTCGTTTGGATCGGCGGAGATCATTGCGGGAATCTCTTGCAGGGAGGGGGCCTGCCAGCCGGCCCGCTGCAGCAGACTCTCGATCCTGGCTTTGATATCGAGTTCGGCCGACGAGAGCTTTACCTCGCGGCCGTAGGAGGCCACCATGTCCTCATGGATCGTTATAAGATGCTCCTCCGACAGTCGGTCCAGGCAGAATCGAAATATCTCCGGAGGCAACCGGTCAAAGGCCCGCTTGCGCAGTTCTTCGCGTGATATCCCTTTGAGCAGCGGATTTTCCTGGTGAAACCGTTCCAACAAAGCAACTGTCTGATTTCTCAGTGTCTCAATGACCGCGGACAATGCCAGAATCGGAAACGGGCCCGGCACGAGGACGACCCTTCCGGCGGCCGCCGCAGCTGTGCAAACGCTTTTCAATTCATCTTCAGGAAGCGCGAGCGCCGCAGTCAGTTCGCGAAATCCCATCATTTGCCCGGAACGCATAGCGATCAAGCCGGGGAGCTTTTGAATCACATCTTCTCCCTCAAGGCTCTGCAAAAGCATGAGCGCCTGTCGATCGGTCACCCGATGTTTTTCGGCATGGGGATTCAGGACCCGGCCGCCCCCGATGGTCGTAGCCGGAGAAAACTGGCGGATGATGAAAGCGTCGCCATGAAGGCAGAAAGCCGGGGCGTCAAGTCGCAGCTGGGCCATAGCCGAGTTCCCGGGATTCAGGGAGGATGGACCCATCAGAGCCACGCGAGCCAGCACTTCCGAAGTGCCGTGATGAAAGCGTACCTTGGCAAAGTTTTTCAAGGGGCGGGCAGTCGGAAGCAGATCCAATCGAACGTCCAGCATCTGTGTGGCGCGAAAGAGATGAGGGACAGTCAATGACATGCCGCGCCGGACTTGAGACAGGTCGATTCCCTGCAGGTTTATCGCCGCGCGTTGCCCTGCTACCGCCGTCTCCTGGGCTTTCCCATGGACTTGAATGCCACGAACCTTGGCGATCAGGCCGCCGGGAATCAGCTCTACTTCTTCATCCTTCCGCAAATGCCCGGAAGCCATGGTGCCTGTGATGACCGTGCCGAAACCTCGCATGGTGAAGGCGCGATCGACCGGAAGACGCAACAGACGGCCTGATGATCTTACGGGCATGGCGAAAGCGATTGCGCGCAACGCCTTCTTCAGCCGTTCTATTCCTTCCCCGGTCTTTGAGCTGACCGGGATAATCTCTGCATGCTCGAGAAATGAGCCCCGCACTGTCTCAGAAATTTCTTCGCCGACCAACTCAAGCAATTCCGGTTCGACCAGATCGATTTTTGTAATGACCACAATTCCAGAGGGGATCCCAAGCAATCGGCAAATGTCGAAATGCTCGCGAGTCTGGGGCATGATGGATTCGTCTGCCGCGACCACCAGTAACACGCAGTCGATACCCCCAACGCCCGCCAGCATGTTCTTAACGAATTTCTCGTGTCCGGGAACATCGACGAAGGCGACCTGAACACCCTCGAGTTCGAGGTGGGCAAAGCCGAGGTCGATGGTGATCCCACGGAGTTTTTCCTCTTTGAGCCGGTCGGGATCTACGCCGGTGAGGACCTTGACCAGGGCACTCTTGCCATGATCAATGTGCCCGGCGGTTCCGACAATGAAGTGTCGCATATTCAACCTCCGACCTCCGACATCAGACCTCCGACCTTGCATCCGAGCCAAGGAGTGACAGGCTCAGGACGCCGGATTTCCCGAGGCAGTCAGAAGTCGGAAAAGGGCTTGACTGGAAAAATGGGCATAAGTACGCTTATCAGATTGCCAAATTTCAGGCGGAGAGGAATGCGCCCGCGAGAGATTGAAGGATGATTTTAATGCACTAAGTCCTAGTTAACCAGTCGAAACACGGCAGTAAGCCCAGGTTATGTAATGTTAGAGAATCTGTCGAACAAATTGCAGAAAATCCTCAAGGACCTTCGCGGTCAGGGCCGTGTTTCGGAACGCCATGTCGACGAGACGGCCAGGGAGATCAGGAATGCTCTCCTTGATGCTGATGTCCACTTCAAAATTGCCAAGGATTTCGTGCAGAGAGTGAAAGAGCGCGCCTTAGGCCAGGACGTCATGGAATCCCTGAATCCCGGACAGCAAGTCGTAAAGGTGGTGCGCGATGAATTGATCGAGCTTCTCGGGGGCTCACAAGCCGAACTCCAGTTCTCCAAACAACCCCCGACGGTTTACCTGTTAGTTGGGCTGCAGGGCTCCGGCAAGACCACAACCGCAGCCAAACTGGGACTGTGGCTGTCCCACAACAATCACACGCCCCTGATGTTTTCGGTGGATGTGTACCGGCCGGCCGCTGTGGAACAGCTGCGGGTCCTCTGCGCGGATAACCAACTAGGCTATTTTGACCTGCCTGACAACATGGATCCCATCATGCGTACCGAGCAGGGTTTGCGCCATGCCCGCAACGCCGGCTACGATGTGGTCCTGATCGATACCGCCGGACGCCTCCATATTGACGACGAGATGATGCGCGAACTCGATCGGATCAAGAAACTCACGCAGCCGACCGAGATCCTGCTTGTCGCCGATGCCATGACGGGCCAGGATGCGGTGCGCAGTGCCAAAGAGTTCCACAGCCGCCTCGGACTGACCGGAGTGTTACTCACCAAACTGGACGGAGATGCGCGCGGCGGCGCCGCGCTGTCGATCAAGAGCGTCACCGGGCAACCGATCAAGTTTGTCGGCACTGGGGAAAAAGTTGATGCCCTTGAGCCCTTCCACCCTGATCGCCTTGCGGGGCGTATCCTGGGTATGGGAGACGTGCTTTCTCTCATCGAAAAGGCGGAAAAAGTTGTCGATCAGCAAGAAGCTGTCGAGATGGCCGAAAAACTGCGCAAGGAGGAGTTCACCCTTGACGACTTCCGGGATCAGCTCCGGCAGATCCGCAAGCTCGGCTCGCTTGAGCAAATCATGGGAATGCTTCCCAACATCGGTCCCCTGCGCGGGATCAATCAGATGAAGGTCGATGAAAAAGAGCTGGTCCATATCGAGGCGATCATCAATTCCATGACCCCCCAGGAACGGGGGGCTCACCATATCCTGAACGGGAACCGGAAAAAGCGGATTTCGCGCGGCAGCGGACGCCCGGTGCAGGAAATCAATCAGCTTCTTAAACAGTACCTGGAAGCCCGCAAAATGATGAAGAGCCTGAGCCGGGGTATGGTGCCCCGTATGTTTAAAGGGATGAGGTTTCCCGGGTGACCGTGAAGAGGTTCGAGGATCTGAGTGCCCTTGCGTCCCCGTGCGTCGACTGAATTAGGAATCTACTGCAAATAAGGTACTTGCGGTTAAGAAACCGGGCGTCTTGCCCGTTTTTGCGCTGGCTGCGGATGGCGCGGCGCGGGCGATACCAATTGCATAGCAACGGGTAATATGCCAGAATAAAAGTTGTTATGAGGCCACTTTGATAGCATGGGAGGAGTTTTGTTAAGAATACGATTGACTCGGATGGGTGCAAAGAAAAAGCCATTTTATCGTGTTGTGGTTACTGAGCGACGAACTGCTCGTGACGGAAGCTTTGTGGAGATTGTGGGACATTACAATCCAGTGTCCGATCCCCCGGCCATTAATTTGAAGATGGATCGGGTTCGCCACTGGCTTGAATGCGGTGCGCAGCCTTCAGAGACGGTGCGCTCTCTGATCAAAAAGGCCCCTGCCGCGCAGGCGTCCACGAGCTAAGGTTACCTGTCGTCATCGCCAGTACCCAGGATAGCTCACGATCACATTATTGGGAGTGCGATTTCGTAGTGGAGGCGGGCTATGAAAGAACTGGTAGAAATGATAGCGAAAGCACTCGTGGACAATCCAGAACAGGTGGTAGTGACAGAGGTTGAGGGGGAGCAAACCACGGTATTGGAGCTTCGTGTGGCCCAATCCGATCTTGGTAAGGTTATCGGGAAGCAGGGGCGTACAGCGCGATGTATCCGAACCCTTTTGGGCGCAGCCGGGATGAAGCTCCGCAAGCGGTTCGTCCTGGAAATACTGGAGTAGTGGATCCCACCGCCCAACCTTCCCATATCGCAATTGCCAGAATTTTGAGGCCCCGAGGCAATCGGGGCGAAGTTTTGGTCGAACTGCACACGGATTTCCCTACACGTTTCAGCCTTCTGAATCGAGTCTGGGTGGAATACCCGGATGGACGGCGTGAATGTTTGGAAATTGAGCGCTGCTGGGAGCATCAGGGCCGGCAGGTATTGAAATTCAGCTCTATCGAATCGATCAGCGACGCCGAACGGCTCGCGGGTGCCTGGATAGAAATCGAGGCGGACCAAGCGATTTCCCTGCCTGCAGGGACCTACTGGGATCACGACCTGATGGGCTGCTCGGTTGCGCAATCGGAGCGGGGAAATCTTGGGGGTGGTCACCCAAGTCTTGCGCATCGCGGGCAATGACCAGCTAATTGTCAATCATAATGATGTCGAGTATTATGGTTCCGGTGGTGGCTGCGATTTGCCAGGAGATCTCCATTGCGCGCAAGGAGATTCTGGTGGAATTGCCGGAGGGGTTGATCGACCTGAACCCGTAGGGATCGCGACAAATCGATGTTTGGGACTGTTTTTCATCGATTCGAAAAATGCTCGAGATGATGGCAAGGTCGTTTTTATGGCAAATTTCCGCGGAATCAGCGAATGAGATTTGATATCATCACCATTTTCCCGGAGCTGTTTACGGGCGTTTTGGAGTGCGGGATTGTCCGGCGCGCGCTGCAATCTCAACTCCTTGAAGTGCGGGTGGTCAATCTGCGCGACTTTACCTCCGATAGGCATCGTACTGTGGATGATCGCCCCTACGGTGGCGGTGAAGGAATGGTTCTTATGCCCGGGCCGTTGTTCGATGCCGTGGAGTTCTGTCGCGGCTCGGAGAGTGAGGCTGGGACCCAGGTAATCCTCCTCAGCCCCCAAGGAAAACTCTGGTCGCAGGAAATTGCGCAGGAGTTTACGACTATTTCGCATGCAATCCTCATTTGCGGTCGATATGAGGGTGTAGACCAGAGGGTAGTGGACAACCTGGTGGACAGGGAACTCTCGATTGGAGATTTTATCCTCACGGGCGGTGAAATCCCCGCCATGGTAATTCTCGATTCGGTAGTTCGGCTTCTGCCTGGGGCGCTGGGGAACAAGGAATCCGCGCGTAAACGAGAGTTTTTGCACGGGATTGCTGGATTTCCCGCAATACACGCGTCCTGCCGAGTTCCGAGGCATGTCCGTGCCCGAGGTTTTACTTTCTGGCGATCACGCCAGAATCGACCGATGGCGCAAAGAGCGGGCTTTAGAGAAGACCCGGGAGTGCCGACCAGAGATGGTCAAGAAATAATTCCCTAGGAGTGTGTTATGAATTTGCTGCAAGCGGTCGATAATTCACAATTGACGGACTGATATTCCCAAGCTGCGTTCTGGTGACACGGTCCGAGTGCACGTCAAGATCAAAGAGGGCGACAAGTTCCGCATTCAGCTCTTTGAAGGCGTGGTGTTAAGCATCAAGCGGCACGGGATATCGTCCACTTTTACGGTCCGGAAGGTTTCTTCCGGCTATGGAGTTGAGCGTATTTTTCCCGCTTCACTCCCCCATCATTGAAAAGGTGGAGGTGGTGAAACAAGGGAAAGTTCGCCGCGCGCGGTTGTACTACCTCCGCGGGCGCCGGGGCAAAGCCGCCCGGTTAAAAGAAGTGGGCAGAACAGAACGCACGACACGGAGCGTTCCGACCGAAGGGTAAGACGCAGTCTCCATGTGGAGCCACGACTACTTCGAGAAGACTCTGCGGCAGAACGGCTTCCGGAATATTGCGGGAGTCGATGAAGTGGGCCGCGGGGCACTTGCAGGGCCGGTTTTGGCCGCAGCGGTAGTCCTGGATGGGACCGGAGATTACAGCCCCATCCGCGATTCCAAGGTCTTGAGTGCAGGCAAGCGGCGCCGCTTGGCGGAACGAATTCACGCCGAAGCGCTGGGTGTGGGTTTCGGGTGGGTGTCGGAATCCGAGATCGATCGGATCAACATCCTCCAGGCCACGCATAAGGCCATGCATCAGGCGATTGCCACTCTGCCGGTCGTTCCCGATATGGTGCTCGTGGATGGTTTTTTCCTCCCTGGCCTGGAGTTGCCCTGCATTGGCATTATCGGGGGCGACTCCCGTTCCTACTCCATAGCTGCCGCATCGATCGTGGCGAAAGTGAAGCGCGATGCCTTCATGACCTCCCTGGCGTCGGAGTATCCCCAGTACGGCTTCGATCGCCACGCAGGTTATGGCACCGAATTTCATCGGCGCGCAATTGCCAGCCACGGACCTTCCCCCTACCATCGACGAACATTCCAGGGTGTCCGACCCGCGGGAGGGTATGATGGCAATTGACAACAAAGCCAAAATCCTGCGCGAAGGAGAGCGTTACGTCCAACAGGGCAAGATCGCTCTCGCGATCAACGAGTACCTCAAGATCACCAAGGAAGACCCTGAGGATGTCCTTACCCTCAACACCATTGGAGACCTCTACCTGCGCCAGAAAAAGGTAACCGAGGCTAACCAGCTTTTCCTGCAAGGTTGCGGATAAGTATGCGCGCAACAACTTCCTGCTGAAAGCCATCGCAGTCTATAAAAAAATCCTGAACACAGAGCCGAATAACCTCGAAGTCATCCTGTTGCTCGCTTCGTTGTACGCGCGCCAGGGGATGAATGTGGAGGCCCGCATCCAGTACATGCTCATCGGTGACTTGCTATGCCCAGGCCGGCAGGATGAACGAGTCTCTCGAAGCCTACGAAAAAGTGGTTGAGATCGACCCGATGAACGCTCCGATCCAGCTGCAGCTGGCGGAAACCTATCTGGAGCAGGACAACAAGGACAAGGCCTACCTTCTCTTTGCAGGGGCAGCCCGGGCTCAGATGAAAGCCGGGGACATTGCCGATGCGATGACATCATTCCGGCGCGCCCTCGCCATCAATTGGGCCAGTTCCGATGCGCTGAAGGGTTTTCTGGAGACCGCGCTGCAGGCGGGAGACCTCACCGCCGCAATGAAACAAATCCAGGATTGCGTCAAGGGCTTCTCGGATGATCCGCGCATTGCAGGAACTGTTAGGCCGGGTCTATCAAGCCACAGGCGACCTGGATCGTGCCGAGCAGTGTCTCCAGGCAGCCATTAAAGCCGACGATGCGCACTTCGGCCAATTCCTCTCGCTGAGCAAGGCATTCCTGCAGACGGGGGATCCAGATCGCGCTCTGCGCTGCCTCGATCCGATCGTTTCCATCCTGATCTGTCGCAGGGAGACCGAGGTGCTCGTGGATGCTTACGATTGTATCCTCGCCGAGCATCCCTCGCACCTCGCAACTCTTCACAAGCTGGCCGATATCCTCTCGGCCGCCAACGAAAATGTACGCTACATCGGCGCCCTGGAAAAGATCTCGCAGATCTACCAGACTTCCGGCAAGCCCGTCGAAGCTATCAAACACCTGGAAAAAATCCTGGAAGTAAACTCGGAGAGCCAGGTACATCTGGATCTTCATCGCGAGTTGTTTGCACAGGCTTTTCCGGGTAAGCCCTATCAACTGCCGCGCGCCATGCTCGATGCCAGGCGAGAATCTATTTCCCGGCTCGAGGATATTGCCATACCGGCTGCACTGCGGATCGGTGCCGAAGAGAGCTCTTCATCTTCCATCGTCGAAATTGACCTGCTTCATAACTATGGGCTCAAGGAGAAGGCTCTCCAGCTCCTGCGCACATTGGAAATGGCACGGCCTGAGGATAGAGAGGTGAGGCAACGGCTGTGCGCAATGTACCAGGAGAATGGCCAACGCCTGCAGGCAGCACAGCAGAGCGTGCTGTTGTCGCTTTTGCACCGCAAATCCGGGGATTTGGACGCGGCGGAAAAATCATGGAATGAAGCCAAGTTGCTGGCACCGGATTGGGTCAATTCAGGACTGGATGCTGCTGCATTTGCCCTTGAACACGGCATCATCATTGAAGCTTCCAATCAAGAATTTCCGGCCAAAGCGTCGAGTCCCAACATGGAAGTCGATCTGTCGGGCGACCTTTCTGAGATTTTCTTCCAGGATATGAGCAGGGAGTCGGCAGGACCTCTCGATCAGGCCGAAAACAGCATTGCGGGAACGGCGGATGTCAACGTTGAGGAGTTTCCACCGGAAATTCCCCGATCCGCAGCGCCTGAATCCGCAGAAGAGCAATTGCAGGAAGTCGATTTTTACATACGTCTCGGATTCCATGATGAAGCGCGTGCGAAACTCACGGAGATTGCGGCGGCCTTTCCGGGCCATCCTGAATTGGCATCGCGTTACACTCAGCTGAGCTTCACGCCTGCCGATCCGGCTGGTGCCATTGCACTGTCCCCGCCGGATTCCGGCTCTCCTAAGCATGCGCCAGAGGGAGGCAAATCGTCATCCTTCACTCGTATCGGGAAGGCAGCTGCAGGTGAGGAGGAAACAGGGTTTTCTCATCCCGACGCGAGTGAGTCACTCGGGCTTGACCTCGAAGTTGCGGCCAGTCAATTTGGCGCCAACCAATGGTACGAACTTAAGGAAGAGCCAGCTGTCGAGATGCCTCCGGCCAACGACAGTTACGACCTGCCCGCGGTCGTCAGCGCGACCGGATCCCCTTCGGCTGCTCATAAAGCCGAAATGGAATCGCCCGCGAATTCCATGTTTGCGGACCTCATTGCCGAGGTGAATTCCCTTACCGACCAGGAGATCGCCAGAGAGGACTACGAGACTCACTTCAATCTGGGCATTGCCTATCGCGAGATGGGACTGCTTGAAGATGCGATCAGGGAGTTCCAATGCTCAGTGAAAGTTCTGGACCCTAAGAAGTCGCCCAGGGAAGCCATCCAGTGCTGCGGGATGCTGAGCACGTGTTTCCTCGAGAAAAGTATGCCTCGATCCGCCATTCGTTGGTGCCAGACCGGCTTGAGCATCAAAGAGATTTCCTCGCACGAAACCACTGCACTCCGGTATGATATGGGCGTTGCTCATGTAAAGGCCGGTGATTCTGATAGGGCCTTGGAGTGTTTTGGCATGGTATTTGGCGTCGATCCAAGCTTTCGGGACGTGGCCCAGCGGATTGATGACCTCAAGATCGGGCTCGAAGGGAATGCCCCTTAGGATTTCTCTTGGATTCCCCGATTCACACATTGAAGACGGGGGCAATCTGCGTTTCCGTGCGCGGCTGGCCAAGACCTGGCACATCCTCTACGTCGCGTATTACCTCGAGGTGGGATTTTTTTTGATCATACTTCCCTGGTTTCCGGTCTGGGAGGATAACTATCTGCTCTTTCTTTACCCTGGCCTGCGGCCGTTTGTAACCAGCCCTTTTCTTAAAGGGGCGGTCCTTGGACTTGGCATCGTTAATTTGCTTATAGGATTGCACGAAATTGTGCACTTCCGAAAAGGCCCCGGGAATTACTTTTCCCGCTAAGCGGCCCCTTTACTATTACATCACGGATCGGCATCAACTCCCAGCAGGCTCCATCTCTGCTCTGCGGTCCACGATCCGGCGTGTTGTTTCCTGGGGTGTTGACTTCATTCAATTGCGTGAGAAAGACCTCTCCGATCGCGACCTCCTCCGCCTCACAAAAGATGCGGTGAAATATGCTCGTGGCACGGCATGCAAAATCCTGGTCAATGGCAGATTGGATATTGCCGTTGCCGGCGGAGCCAATGGCGTCCATCTTCCCTCCACCGGCCTGGAGGTTGCGGACCTGAAACCGATCCTCCCCAGGGATTTCATCCTCGGAGTGTCTACCCATTCGCTCCGTGAAGCCCGGCGCGCGGCCATAGGTGGGGCGGATTATGTTCTGTTGGGCCCCATCTTCCGGACGCCATCCAAGATACCTCACGGCGAACCTTTGGGTGTGAGTCGATTCAGGCAAATTTGTGCTGCGATCTCCTTGCCGGTTTTCGGTCTCGGGGGCATTCGACCTGAGCATGTCCGCAGAGTCATGGATGCAGGAGCCTCGGGCATCGCCGGGATCAGTCTTTTCCAGAAGGACTTGTCTGAGTTCACGCCGGATGGCTGCTGGTGACCAGCTGCAGGATCGACAAATAACGATCGGCGCATGAGGCCAACAGGAAATCAGTAATTTTGCCCCACGGAAACCGCCGCAATGTGCGATCCCATCCGCCCGTAAGTCAAAATCCATATTCATCGTTGCTATTTGCCTCCCAACTGGCGCTATACTCGGTTGGGGCGATTGCTGCCTCGCAAAATGTTGCCGCAGGTGTCTAATATTTGTACGCTCGACCGACTCTATATTTGAGCGCTTTCCGATTTTGCTAGTAGGCAAAGGGCATGGATCCAATTCCGGAGCTTGTGCGCCGCTGCATCAATGGAGATCCCCTGGCCTTTGAGCAACTGGTGCGGGAGCACATGCATATCGTGCTGGGTCTGGCTTACAATTATGTCGGCAACTTTTCCACTGCAGAAGATATTGCTCAGGAAACCTTCGCCCAGGCGTTTCAGTCGCTATCGAGTCTGCGTGACGAGGGCCGCTTCAAGGTATGGCTGCTGAAGATCGCCAGAAACAAGTGCATTGATGCCATTCGGCGCGACCCGCATTGGATCTCCCTCGACCAAAATAAGGAGCTGCAGAAGGAGATTTCCCGGAAATCGATCCCGAGGGATGAAGAGCTGGAATCCGGATTCTCCGAAGAAGAACTACTCCAGGCGGTGAAATCCCTCAGGGAAGATTATCGAGAGATCTTTGTCATGAAGCATATCGACAATCTCTCCTACAAGGAGATATCCACGATCCTGGGCATGACGGTTTCCGCGGTGGGCGAGAAGCTTTATCGGGTGCGCTCTATGATTCGAGAGAAGCTTGAAGATCTGAAAACCGGGAGCGATGCGTCATGACTTGCTCAAAATATCCCCCCATGCTTTCTCGATTCCTGGATCGGGAGCTCCCACCACAGGAGATGGCTGAACTCGAGGGCCATTTGTCCCAATGCGAGAATTGCCGGGCATTGAAGGAGAATTGGCAGCTTCAGAGCGCGTTCCTTCGTAACCACCTTAACCGTCATCGCCTGGGTGATGATTTTGTCAAGAAAGTGATGCGAGCTGTGCCGGTGCAACCACACGGGGTCGGGATGCCCACCCGCGATGGGGCGGGCCGCAGGAAGCTATACCGGTGGCTACAGGCTGCTGCGGCGGTTGTGATCGCAGCTGTAGCGATCAGCCTCTACTTATCCAGCCGTAACAGTGTTGGCTATGCGCGAGTAATCGAAGCCGGTAAGTTGGAGGTCCTGCAATCCAGCGATTGGAGGCAGGCAACTGTGGGTGAACTTCTCCATCCGGGTGACTGGTTTCGAAATTCCGTGCAAGGTACTCCGGAGATCATGTGGAAAGACACAACCCGGTTCACCCTGGAGGCTGGAACGCTGGCGCATATCCCGGACGGACAGGTCCAGACTCGCGACCAGGTTGTCCTGATCAGTGGTTCGCTTTCCTCCGAGGTACAAGGAGGCAGCCGTGATTTTCAAGTGTCGACACCTGCCGGCTCCGTGACGTCCTCTACCGGTCGATTTACCATCCGTGTGACAGATCGTGCCTTGCCGCAACTGATGGTGGCGGAAGATGGAACCGAAACTCTGACCGGGACGATTGTTCCCATCGGCGAGGTGCGCGTCGGCAACGGAAAAGTAGTGGTCCAGGCGGCACAGGTGACCCATGAGGTTCTGGCCGGGACAACTGCAGTGTTTTCCAAGTCGGATTTCTCCAGTGCAGTGATGCCCCCCAATATCGTCGAAGCTTCTCTTCGAGTGGTCTCCAATACGGCTGAACGGGGTTCGATTCATGCATCCCTTAACGCCACTTCGGAATCTGTCTGGATCAATGTCGAAGCATCGAACATCAGTATTAGAAAATTGCTCGAATGGGCGACCGCGAGCGAAGTACGGGGCGGAGACGATACCTACGTGGTAGGCCGTCTTCGATTTCCCGCGCAATCAAGCCCTGAGTCTGTAGCCTCCGCGGCCGGCTCCACCCTGGGATTGCCTATTTCCTATAGTCGGGAAAAGGGCAGCCAGACGATCGCAGTCGGGCATCTCGACCCGATGCAGGCGCCCGACAGGGCCCCCGGTGAGTTCACCTTTGAAAAATCTGCGAGTGGTAGGATTTCCTTCGATTTCCGCTCGGTGCCCGCAGGGCAGGTCTTTCAGATTTTGCGCTCCGCAGTGATCCCGTTGCCCGAGCTCTCAACCGAGACGGCAGCGATGCCGGTTTCAATCCAGGCCTCCAGTCTCAGCCCGGAAGAGACTCCCTCATGGATTGGGAAAGCCCTCGGGCTGAAACTCAGGATGGCGGAACACACGGCTGGCGTGATCGAGATTGGCAGCCCCGGTGTCACCTCGCCACGACCTGGTGCAACGGTTCCTGGTTTGAAACGCGCCCCCACCCCACAAGATTTGCCGATCGGCGACCTCACAGCAGAGGAATCCCGACCGCGCGCGGACGGGATTTCTGTCTCCTCAGAATTGCCGGTCTCGAGCACGAATTCCCCCATGGCATGGGGGACGTCGACGCAGACATCGATAGCACGACCTCTTTGGAGCATTATTGACCCGAGAGCAGATGCAGCGGGATTCTACGCCTCGTCGGCTTCCGCGGGCGGCAACCAGTCGTCAGCAAAGGGCAAGACTTCCCCTAAAAAGTTGCAGTTCTTTAATGCGGCGGATTTGCTGGGTAAACCGGGACCCTCGACACACCTGATCTGGCCGACACTCGGGCTGGAAAATGCTTTTGGTGCGGAGGCTGCGTATCTGGTGACCAATCCCATGGATTTGACTGCGCACTCAGTCTGGCATGGGTATGATCAGGCAGGGCAACTCATCGCTCAATATGAGATCCCTGTAAGTGGATCGTCGACTTTGGCCCTGCTGCCGACCAGAGATCTTCCCTCCCTCCTGGGCGCCGGTGGACACTGGGAAACCTTCAGCAACCTGGCGCTGGTCGGCTCGCGTGAAAGCGAGTCCGGCAATGGAATTGGATGGCCCGCGAGTTCAGAGCAATTGAATCGCCAATGGGCTTTCCCTTCGATCTCGTTGAACCTGGGAGCGCGCCTGTGGCTTGTCAATCCGAACAGGGAACCTGCTTCGATCGTACTGGTGATAATGAAAAACGGAACAGCCGTTTCCACGGAAGTGCTGCGTCTCCCACCGCACGCGGGGACGATCTGGCCTGAGGCTGGCTCCGGCATCGGGGGCGGCATGACGATCTTGGTATCTGTTTCGGAGGGAACAGTCGCGACCGGCCTCAAGTGAGAGTACGCGATTTTCCCGTTCGGAGACAAAGACTCACAGACGCTAGCTGCGATTCAGAAACTGCAACCGACGCCAAATCCCGGAATGCTGACAGAGCTGAAACAGTTGTTGTTTTGACCCCTTCGGGGCTTGTCACTGTCTGGATCGCAGAGACGCCAGCATGCAGAATTCCGGAGTTTTTGAATTTATTCGTTTTCGCGGCTGTAGTGCGAGAAGGAGGTTAGTCAGGCTTGCTGCGAGATCTTACGTTCCACTGAAATAGCGCCATCGTGCGCGCCTTTGTTGATTTCGATCGCTCTAACGGTCAGTTTCCAAACTTCCTCTTTGCGTTGCTCCTCGGCGATTTTCTTTAAAGCCTCCAGCTGTTTGCCGCCTGCTTCCGTGGCGGACTTCAGATTTTTCATGGCGGCCTGAAACTTCTTGGGATCTGACTTCGGATTTTTCGATGCATCCTCGAGATTCAGCATTACGGCATGCAGAATCCGATAGTAACCATCAAGCATGTCCTCGACGCTGAAAAACTCAAGCGGATCTTCCGGCATCGATTCCTTGCCTGCGAGACGCTCGGCCACGGTTTTCAGGCGCAAGGCTGCAGCCTCCAGATAGACTTTTACGCGCTGGTCAATCTCCTGCGCGTCCTGGATCTTGGCAATCTCCTGGGGCGTGAGAAATTCCTTGGTCGGCCGCGGATGCGCCGCCATGGGCATCGTCAGGGCAAACACGAGCATGCCAATCCTCTTCAATAACGGCCTCATTTCGTTGTCCTCCGCCTCGTCGGTTTTGCTACCTCTGGAAGAGAATGTCCACAAACCTCCCGTGAGTGGCTTTGGCCTGAGATATCCAGGCTTCAAAGTCATTCTGCTGGGAATAAGGAGCCTTCAGCCGGGCATCATCCATATCTACAATCGATTTTCGGACCTGGATTTCGTAATTGATCAACGCTCCGGATTTATTGTTACGGTTGATGTTGGCCTCGATGTCCTTGAGGGACACGGTCAACAGTTCCCTCCAGCAGCGTATCAGAGCGGGAACTTCATCGAACTTCTGCTTCGCGACCGCACTCTCGATTGCCAGATGGAGCCGCTCCGAAATGCTGCGATAAACCTTGACTCGGCCATCGACCTTTCCCTCCGCTGACAGCTGTTTTTTCTCGACCGCGTTCAGGCAGTCGGAGTTGATCAGGGCAGCCGGGGGAACATTCCCCTGGAACCAGATTGCCAATATCAGCGCGCACAGGGAGGAGTGGAGCATCACGATCCGCTACATCATCGGCGGGACCTCGCAGCCGAGGAGATCCAAAGCCTTGGTTAGTTGCCTGCGAACCAGATCCACGACCAACAAGAGATACGCTTTCCTGGCCGGATCGACTTCCGACAGGATATGATACCTATGATAAAAGAGATTGAACCGTTGTGCGAGGTGAAATGCATACTTGGAAAGCTGCGACAGTTCCAGGGAATGCGCCACCTGGCGCGCAACTTCCGGAAGCCGTGCCGCCTGATAGGCGACTTCCCAAATTTCATCGTTGCCTGCCAGGAAATCCCCGAATTTTGCAGGATCGACCGCCGGAACCCACGGTTTGCCATCCGCGTCTTCGAGCTTGCGGAAGATGTTGTTGGCACGCACGATCGCATATTGCACGTAGGGTCCCGTCTCGCCGTCAAAACTGAGTGCTTCTTTGAAATCAAAAGCGATGACGGTATTGCGCGCGAAGCGCAACAGGAAATAGCGGAGCGCGCCCACGGCGATGATGCGCGCGATGCGACCCGCATCTTCGTCGCTGAGCTCATGCCGGGTCTTGACCTCTGCGAGCGCTTTGGCCGCAAGCGCATCGAGCAGGTCGTCGGCCTTGACTCCGAGCCCTTTGCGTCCGGAGACTTCAACATAGGGGCGTTTCCTGTCTTCTTCAGAGAGCTCATAGCCAAGCTCGTCGCAGCAGGCCGGGGTCAGCGCCACCATTTCGTAGGAGAAGTGGATCGAGTTCCTGGCCTGCTCTTCATAGCCCAGAGCCTTCAAGCCCTGGAGCACGATGTTCTGGAGATAGGACTGCCGGCTGTCGATGACATTGTAAACGCGCCCGCCGTGGCCGAACTGCGGGGAATGGATTCCCGGCATTTCCTCGGCGGCGGTCATCCAGATCGATCGGTCCTCGCCCTGTCTGAAAGGGGCGATAGTGGAAATCCAGTCCGAGCAATCCGAATTTCCAGAGCTGGTATGCGATATCCTTGCCGACATAGGTCACGGTGCCGTCGGACCGGACGATGATCTTCTCATCGTCTTCCAGATCTCGCCCGCGAGGCGGAGGCTTCGGCCTCATCCCCGGTTTTCATCACCCAGCAATTGCGGTTCTTGCCTTCCTCGACAAAATAGATGGCGCCGCGCTCGCGCAGGAGCTGAAACGCCCTCTCCCAGAAATGGAGATGCAGGATCTCGCTCTCGCGCGGAAGAAGGTCGTAATAGACGTTGATGCGCGCCATGGTGGCCAGGTGCGCGCGCACAATTCGCATGGCGACATGCTCCGCAAGCTCGGCGGTCGGGTTGTCCCCGGCTTCGATCGCCTGCAGCGTCAGGCTGCGCCAGTTTTTGTTTTCTTCCGACTCCTGGTAAAACTGTGCGACGCGGGCGTAGACATCCCAGCAGTAGTAGTCGAATTTCCCTCGATGTGCCGCCACGTCCTCGAAGGTCTTCCCCAACATCCGCTCCAGTCCCACGACCACGTCCGCGACCTGAACTCCGGTGTTGTCGAGGTAATTCTGGACTTCCACCGTGTGCCCCATGAACCGCAGGCAGCGAACGAAGGCGTCGCCGAGCGCGGCATTGCGCAGATGGCCGATATGCGCAGCCTTGTTGGGATTGATGTTCGTGTGCTCGACGATGATCTTGCCCGGCATCTCGGGGGCCGACTCCCGTCCGAAAGACTCCTCTTCGATGCTCTGGGCAAGACGGAGGGCAGAGGCTGGCGCGATCCAGATAAAAATTGAGATATCCGCCGCCCGCCACCGCCACTTTCCATACCCCCGGAATCGCCTGTGCTGCCGGCGCGAGTTCCTGGGCAATGTCCTTAGGGGCGCGCCTGACTTTGCGGGCAAGGTCAAAGGCGATCGGCAGCGCAAGTTCTCCCATTTCGATGCGAGGCGGGGTAGTGAAAGCCAACGCGTCGTAGGCAACCTGGTATTTTTCCAGGATGATGCCTCTCAATGTGCATTCAATTCTCTTGGTGAGCGCAGCTAACATTGGATTTGTCTTTCCTCAAATGATTGGGCCGAAAAAAGATACCCTACTCCTACCCCCAAATCAATGTAGCCATTCCCACTCCGCATGTTCCACGCGCCGTTTCCGGAATGAGTGAAGCGCAGCAGGCCCCGCCGCCTCATGGCGTCCGCCCCGTCGGTCCGGGTCAGGAACCTGCATCGAGATCTTCTGCGATTAAGACAGTGAAAAAACCTAGCCACGAATGGCACGAATGGAGAGAGGGGCCGCCATGGGAGTGCGATTATGCCTCCGCCACATGGGCGGCCTCCAGACTGTCGCAGCGCGAAGCGTTGCGCCCATGTGGTGGAGGCAAAATCGTGGATTCCCGGCCCGCTCCGCGATGAGGTCTCTTTTTTTTACGGCTATAGCTATTCGTGCCATTCGTGGCTGCTTTTGTCTATGCTGTCTGAATCACAGCGAGATCTTTGCGGAACTTGACTTACTTCAGCACGGCCCATAGACTCCACCCGTATGAAATCCAATGGGCCGAATCGTGCACCAGCTGCGAAAATCCTTTTTATCGAGCCATTCTCGGGGATAAGCGGCGACATGCTTTTGGGCGCCTTGCTGGATCTCGGCCTGGATCTCACGCGGCTGGAAGAAAAGCTGCGCCTGTTGCCTTTGAGTGGCTATCATCTATCGGTCGCCAGCTGCTCGCGTGCAGGCATTCAGGCTGCCAAATTTGATGTCAGCTGCGAAGAAAATCATGGCCACGGGCATCACCACCGCAGCTTTCGTGATATCCGGGGGATGATCGAAGCGAGCGGACTGTCCGGCTGGGCCAGGCAAAAGTCAATTGAAGCGTTCCGCAGACTCGCAGAAGCGGAGGGGAAGGTTCACAACCGGCCACCGGAAACGGTCCATTTTCATGAAGTCGGGGCCGTCGATTCGATTATAGATATCGTGGGAACCGTGGTCGCCATCGAAGAACTCATGCCAGTGCGCGTGATTTCCGCGGAGATCAACGTCGGCCAGGGCACGCTCGATTGCCGCCACGGGAAGTACCCGGCGCCCGGTCCTGCGACGGTGGAGCTGCTGAAGGGAGTCCCTATTTATGCGACTGCCAACAGCGGAGAGTTAACGACGCCGACGGGTGCGGCGCTGCTGGCTACTCTGGCCGAGACCTTCGGCTCGCGACCTATGATGAAGGTCGACCGTGTTGGCTACGGGGCGGGAAGCCGCGATATTCCTGAGGCGGCCAATGTTTTGCGGGTGACTCTCGGGGAGGAGGTGGCCAGGCATTGCTGGACGGAGCCTGATGGGAAAGTTGCGGTGATTGAGGCTACTGTGGATGACATGAATCCGCAAATATATGGCTATTTTCAGGAAAAGGCTCTGGGTGCCGGAGCGTTGGATGTTTTTGCCATCCCGGCGCAGATGAAAAAGAACCGGCCCGGCATGTTGCTCTCTGTGGTCTGCGATCCCAGTCAGATCGACGCTATGGCAGCGCTCATGTTCTCGGAAACTACAACGATTGGGATCAGGTACGCGTTAGCCGATAGGAAAACGCTCGCGCGCAAGTTCCTGGAGGTTGAAACCGAGTACGGCAAGGTTATCATAAAAGTGTCCTCCTGGTCCGGCCGGAACATGAACTTTGCCCCGGAGTATGAATGCTGCCGCCGCCTGGCGCAGGAAAGGGGCGTGCCCTTGAAAGATGTGATGGCTGCAGCTTCGCGGGCTTTTCGGGAGTCGCGGCAGTAGGTCACACCACACACGAAATCCAGATTGCGGCTTTGGTGCTCTGTTTGTTTTTAAGATTGGAGAACGAAAGAAATGTCTGATGAAAAAGTTGACCCGCCGGCGCCACCGGCTGAAGAGCCGAGGATCAGCATCGAGGAGTTTGCCAAGGTTCAGATGAGGGTAGGGCAGGTGTTGGAAGCCGAAAAAGTGGAAGGTTCGCGTAAACTGATCAAAATGAAAGTGGACCTCGGATCGGAGATCCGGCAGGTGGTTGCCGGGATTGCAGGCGCCTATGAGCCCGCCGGCCTGTTGAATCGAAAGGTCATCATCGTTGCCAATCTGAAGCCGGCCAAGCTGATGGGCATACTCTCCGACGGAATGGTTCTGGCGGCGACGTCGGGTGACCGGCCAATCCTGGCAACGTTCGCCGAAGATGTTCCAAATGGCGCACTGCTCAAGTGAAGGGCTTCTGCCGACTCTCCCATGCTTATTGATTCCCATGCGCATCTCGACATGCCCCAGTTCGATGACGACCGGCATGATGTGATCCAGCGTGCCCGGGATGCAGGGGTGGAATTCATCATCGCCATCGGCACCGGCGCGCCCCAAGGGACTTCGATCGAAAAGACCTTCGAACTCGCCGAGCGCTATGACTTCATCTGGGCCGGCATCGGCGTCAGTCCGCATGATGCGCGCCTTGCGGATGAGAGGTACTTGGAGAAACTCGAGGTGTGCGCTGAACATCCCAAGGTAGTTCTGTGGGGTGAAATCGGTCTTGACTACTATCACGATCTATCCCCACGGGATGTGCAGCAGGATGTTCTGCGGCGCCAGTTGCGTATCGCAAAGCGGCGCCGGCTCCCGGTAGTGCTGCATTGCCGTGATGCATGGCCGGATTTGATGTGCATTCTGCGCGCGGAGTACTCCGGGGCAACCCGGGGCGGTTTGTTCCACAGCTTTACAGGCACACGCGATCAGGCGCTCGCGGGAGCGGAATTTGGCTTCCTGATTTCCTTCTCGGGTATCTTGACTTTTAAAAATGCCGTTGTGCTTCGGGAGGCGGCCCAGGTGCTGGAGCCCAACCAGATCCTGGTCGAGACGGATTGCCCCTACCTTGCGCCGATACCACATCGCGGAAAGCGATGCGAGCCTGCATTTGTGATGGACACCGCTCGCAATCTGGCGCAGATCCGGGGTACGGATCTTGATGCCATCGCGCAGCAGACTTCGGACAATGCGCGCCGCCTGCTGCGAATCCCCGGGGTGCCGACCCTGGTTTAACGCAGGAAGAAGTGCTACTTGTGGGTTTGGTGCTGCCGATATTTTCTGGGCGTTTTTCAAGCGTGCCCGATTGTGATGAGGGGATCGGCGGCAGGCCAGTTCCTGCCTGTTTGCTATTCCAGCACTAAACGTCGACCTGTGATAAGATCATGGCGTTACAGACTCAGGTCAGATTTCGATAGTCGTGAAGAGTGCACCTTGAATCCACAAGATTTTTATAAGCTGGTTGAAAAGGGCCTGGCCCAAGTTGAGCGGGAGTTGTACCGGCAGTCGAGCTCGAACATACAGCTCGTGGATCTCATTGGCCGCTATGTTCATGACAGCGGCGGCAAACGCCTGCGTCCCGCCATGCTCCTGCTGAGCGCACAGATGTGCGGATTCGAAGGGCCTGCCTGTTACCGGCTCGGCGCCGTTGTAGAGATGGTGCATTCCGCCACGCTGGTGCACGACGACATCATTGATGACGCCAAGGTGCGCCGCGGGCACGCATCCGTCAATGCCAGCTGGGGGAATGAGATCACCGTCCTGATGGGCGACTGGCTCTATATGACCTCGTTCCAGCTGGCTCTGGGCGAGCGGCACTTCAGAATCATAGATATTCTTGCCGATGTCACCAGGAAGATGATTGAAGGTGAATTGATTCAACTGAGCCTGAGCGGAAATCCGGATGTGACCGAGGAGCAGCATCTGGACATCTCGATGCGCAAAACTGCTTTTTTGTTCTCGGCGTGTACCCAGATGGGCGGCATTCTGGGAATGGTGAGCGCCGAGCAGGAAGAAGCTCTCCGGCTCTACGGCCTGCATGTCGGCATGGCGTTTCAGATGGTCGATGACGTCCTGGACATCACTTCTACGGAAAGCACGCTCGGCAAGCCTGTCTGCAGTGACCTGAAGGAAGGGAAGTTGACCCTGCCGCTGATTTACCTCATGCGGGATGGCAAACCAGAGCATCGTGAACTGATCCGGGAGATCATCCGCAAAGACGGATTCGGCGGCGCCCACAGGGAAAAGGTGCTGGATCTGGTGCGTGAGTATCGGACCGCCGATCGGGTGATGGAAAAAGCCTACGAATATGCCCGCCAAGCCAAGAAGTGCCTGGACGGCTTTTCTCCCTGCCAGGCCCGTGATGCGCTGCTTGCCATCCCCGAATACATCGTGGAACGCGACCGCTGAAATTTAGCCGCACATTCAAAACCACGATATCCCTGATTTGTGAATATCAGACAATGAAAGCCAAAGCAGCCACGAATGGCACGAATGGCGACCAGGCTGCAGAAGAGAGGTCTTGATCAGCAGCAGCGAATGGCACGAATCGCTGCCCTTCCGGCCGGCAAAGCTTCGTGCCATCCGTCTGCTTTGGCAGTTTGAGGCCGGCCAAGTCGGAACGGAGTGCGCAGAAATCGCAAGCTCCTGATGGATGGCTTCTCTTTCGTCCTCGTGCCATTCGTGCGCTGAGGTTTTTCTCACGTCTGAATCGCAGATCCTGATCTCGACCGCTGATCTGGGTGCGGATGCCTACTTTTTGACGACGGGAACGGATCCCGGAAGGTCCGAGACGAACGGCTTCTTGGGCCATCCGGGCTGCCTTCAGCGCCGGCTCCCGGGCATGGTCGGTGAGGATTTCCACGTTGGAGAACTGCTCGACCGGCTTGTCTTTGAGGATCTCCTGCATAAACTGCATCCAGATCGGCAGCGCGACGACGGCCCCGGCTTCTTTGTCTCCCAGCGTTTTCTTGGAATCGAATCCGACCCAGACGGCCGTAGTGATCGAAGGGCTAAAGCCGACAAACCAGGCATCGGTAAAATCGTTCGTGGTCCCGGTTTTGCCGCCCAGGGGACGATTCAGGGATTTGGCGGCCCTGGCGGTGCCGTTCTGCACCACATCCTGCAGCAGGCCCAGCATCTGTTCTGCGATGTCGGGATCGAGAACCTTGTGCGTCTTCGGCTCGGCCTGTTCTTTCTTGACGTGGTCGTAGTCCTCGATTTTCCGGATGAAGTAGGGTTTGGGCTGGATTCCCAGGTTGGGGAACACGGTGAAGGCAGTCGCCATCTCCAGGGGGGTGGCCTCGCAGGCGCCAATCGCCAGCGGCAGATAAGGTTCCATCTGGCCACTCAAGCCGAAGCGCCTTGCCATGACGAGAACGTTCTTGATCCCGATCTGAGAGGCCAACCTGATGGTCGGCACGTTGCGCGACTCAATCAGCGCCTGGTGCAGCGTGATCCGCGCCCTTGAATTTGCCGTCGTAGTTGACCGGGCTCCAGATCCGCCCGAGGGTGTCCGTGAAAGCTGAGCGGAGCGTCGAGAATGGTGTTTTCCGGATTCATGCCCTTTTCAAATGCGGTCGAGTAAACGAAGGGCTTAAAGGTGGAGCCTACCTGGCGCATGGCCTGCGTGGCCCGATTGAACTCACTTGCCTCAAAGTCGTAGCCCCCGACCATGGCTTTGATCTCACCGGTGGCGTTGTCCAGGGTGATCATGGCCCCCTGGACCTCGGGGATCTGATCCAGCAAGACGGTCGCGGTCTTTGTGGCTATCGTCGAGCGCGGTGATCTGGAAGGTGGCCAGATCTCCGGCCTTGAGAATCTCGGACGGAGCTTGGCCTTGGTCCAGGCAATCTCCTTCGGGCCCAGCGTGGCGCGGTATTTGCCGATTCGGATCGTCATCTGCGGGATCGTCGATGCTCTCGACGAGCCCGGTCGCCAGGTCGCCGGGCCGCAGGATCGGCGCCAGTCCGGATGGGAATAGGTCTGGAGCCTGACCGAGGGGTCCTTAAGCACGTTGTCGATAGGCCCACGCCAGCCGCGCTTCTTGTCCAGGCTGCGCAGGCCGTCGCGCAGGGCCTTGTTGGCGGCAGTCTGCATCTCGATGTTCAGGCTCGTGTAGACGCGCAAGCCCTTGCGCCAGATGACATCGGTGGTATATCGGTCCGCCAGCGACTCGCGCACCCATTCTATGAAATAGGGAGCGAGATCCGTTTTGCGGGTGCGGGGCTTCAGCAGGATGGGCTTCGCTTTTGCCTCCGCGGCAGCGCTCGGCGAGATCATCTCTTCCGCGACCATGCGGCTCAGAATATAGTTGCGGCGGGCCAACGCAGCGTCCGGATGCAGCAAGGGCGAATACATGGCAGCGTTTCTCGGCAGCCCGGCGATCATGGCGCATTCTTCCACCGTAAGATCCTTCAGTTGCTTGCCGAAGTAGGTGTCCGCCGCCGCGGCGACGCCGAATGCGCCGTGGCCGAAATAGTGCTGGTTGCAGTAGAGCGTAAGAATCTGCTGTTTGGAATACCGCTTTTCGATTTTCCAGGCGACGAGCAGTTCCTTGACTTTGCGGTCGAAGGTCTTTTCCATGTTGCCCATGAGCATGCGGGCAAGCTGCTGTGTGATGGTGCTGGCGCCTTCCTCCCGCTTCATCGAAATGATGTCTTTGTATACAGCCCGGAGCGTCGACAGGTAGTTGATCCCGGAATGGTTGAAAAACTTGTCGTCTTCGGCGGCGAGGATCGCCGAGCTGAAGATAAGCCGGGATGTCCTCATAGGAGACGATGATACGCCGCTCAATGGCGAATTCACCGATGACTTTGTTGTCGTCGGAATAGATATCGGTGATTACATCAGGATGAAAATCTTCAAGACTCTGGATCTTGGGCAGATTGTATTCATATCCGGCGAGGACGCCGAACGCAATCCCGGCAAGGGCAAAGAAGAATATCAGGAAGCCGTAAAGCACCAACAACCACCGCGGCAACCTATGTTTTGTCCGATCAGCTTGATGCGCCGAAGAATTCACGGCTCAGATTATATCACTCCACGTGCCCCGGCGAATGACGATTGGCGATGGAGGAATGAATTTTTCAAATCATCGATCGCCGCTCGTCAATCGTCAAACTAAAATGGTTCGGTTTCGCTTGCGGCGGCTTCATGCGGCGGCGATTCTTTTCCTTTGGAATCGAGGAAAGTCACGCGTGATGCGACCACTTCTGTCATGAAGTGCCGCTCCCCCGGCGGCTTTTCCCAGGAGCGGGTCTGCAAAGACCCTTCGACGCAGACGCAACTTCCCTTATGCAGAAACTGAAGGCACAACTCGGCCGCTTTTCCGAATGCGACGATGCGATGCCATTCGGTTGTTTCCTGTGCGGTCCCGTTGCCGTTGGCGGGACGAAACTGATGGGTGGCCAGGCTGAAGTTGGACACCCGCGTCCCGCCCGCGGTGACGCGATCCTCGGGATCTTTTCCTAGACGGCCAATGAGAATTACCTTGTTCATGCTGCCCATTTCCCCTCTCCTTGACGATCCGTGCCCCTGCCCGGGTACTCGAGGCCCTCGCTCCCGGGTCCGGCCCTGTCACTCTATCTAACGGGCTGTGCTCCGCTTGAGCCAAAAAATATTATGGGAAAAATGGGGGCAATTTCCCGATGGGATGGCCTGGGTGATGGGGCAGGCAGATCGGGTTGAAAGGGCTGGGGATGGTTCCCGATTTTCTAGGCTATTTGCTTGACAGATAAGACCCTCTTTGTTACATTTGAGCGGTTTTTCCCTATGGCTGAGGCGCACTGTCCAATGTTGGGCTAGGCTGGCGTTCGCCATTGCAGAAGGTAAAGGAGAAAAAGTTTGCCGACCTTCAATCAGCTGGTTCGATCTGGCCGAAAGAAGATTCGTTACAAGACGAAGAGTCCGGCTTTGCAGGGGAGTCCGCAGCGCAGAGGAGTATGCACGAGGGTGTACACATCCACACCCAAGAAGCCGAACTCAGCTCTTCGCAAAGTTGCGCGTGTCCGGCTGACGAATGGGATTGAGGTGACCACCTACATCCCGGGAGTCGGGCACAACCTGCAGGAACACTCCATCGTTTTGATTCGCGGTGGACGTGTCAAGGACCTCCCTGGGGTTCGCTACCATGTGGTGCGGGGAACATTGGATTCCGTTGGAGTCCAGGAGCGCAAGAAGTCCCGCTCCAAATATGGTGCCAAGCGGCCCAAAAGCTAACCACTCCTTCAAATAGCCGTCTTAGGTGAGGGTTCACGCCCTGCGAGAATCTTCTGAAGGCATTCGCCAGAGCCGAAGAGTATCGCTCTCTGGGGGAGAATTCTCACCCCAGAGTGAAAAGAGATATCAGAAAGAGTAGCAGGAGATCTTTAGGTATGCCGAGGCGAAGAGAGGTACCAAAGCGGGAAACCCTGCCGGATCCTGTATACGGCAGCACGCTGATCACCAAGTTCATCAGTTGCATGATGATTTCAGGGCAAGAAGAGCGTTGCCGAGAGCAACTTTTACGGTGCCCTGGATACGATCAAGGATCGTGCCAAGGATGATCCGGTCAAAGTGTTCAAAAAGGCGATGGATGCTGTCAGGCCCGTTCTGGAAGTGAAATCCCGGCGCGTCGGCGGCGCTACCTATCAGGTTCCTGTGGAGGTGCCTCAGGACCGGCGCACGTCGTTGGCGATCCGCTGGATCATTTCCAACGCCCGCGGCCGCAGCGAAAAGACCATGAAGGAAAAACTGGCAGCTGAGATTCTGGACGCCTCCAACAATCGCGGCGGCGCCATCAAGAAGAAGGAAGATACGCATCGTATGGCAGAGGCCAACAAGGCCTTTGCCCATTATCGGTGGTAATTGAGGTAGTGCCAGGTGGCGCGATTAGTACCCTTAGAGACGGACCCGGAACATCGGCATCATGGCGCACATCGATGCGGGTAAAACCACTGCGACCGAGCGGATCCTCTACTACACCGGGCATCACCCACAAGCTGGGCGAGGTGCACGAAGGTACGGCCACCATGGACTGGATGGAGCAGGAGCAGGAGCGCGGCATCACGATTACCTCGGCTGCCACTACCTGTTTCTGGGGTGATTGCCGCATCAACATCATTGACACTCCCGGGCATGTGGATTTTACCGCCGAGGTGGAGCGCAGCCTGCGCGTGCTGGACGGCGCGGTTGCGCTGTTTGGCGCCGTTGAAGGTGTGGAGCCGCAATCGGAAACCGTGTGGCGCCAGGCGGACAAGTACCACGTGCCGCGCATCGGTTTCGTGAACAAGATGGACCGGCCGGGCGCGGATTTTCCCCGCGTGCTGAGCATGATGAGGAGCCGGCTGCGGGCGGTGCCCGTGGCGGTACAGATCCCGTTCGGCACCGAAGATCAGTTTCGCGGCGTCATCGATCTGATCAGACAAAAAGCGATCGTCTTCAAAGAGGAGACGCTGGGCGCGGATTTTGCTGTGGAAGAGATTCCGGCGGAATATCTGGAGCAGGTTGCCGCGTACCGTGAGCAGATGATCGAAGTGATATCGGATGTGGATGATCGTCTCATGGAAAAATACGTCTCCGGTGCCCCGGTTTCGGAGCAGGAGATCCGTGGCTGCTTTGCGCAAGGGCACGATCGCACTGAAATTCGTGCCGGTTCTTTGCGGCGCGGCCTTCAAAAACAAAGGCATCCAGCAGTTGCTCGATGCGATCGTCGACTACCTCCCGTCGCCGCTGGATGTGCCGCCAGTGCGCGGGATTGTCCAGGGTGACAAGGAGCCGCCGGTACGCAAGGCTTCGGACGAAGAGCCTTTCTCCGGGTCTGGTCTTCAAGATCATGACCGACCCGTTTGTCGGCCAGTTGGCCTTCTTTCGTGTCTATTCCGGGCAGATGCAGACGGGTGTAACGATTTACAACTCAACCAAGGATTCTACGGAGCGCGTGGGACGGCTTCTGAAGATGCACGCCAACAAGCGTGAGGAGATCAAGGAAGTGTACGCCGGCGACATTGCCGCCGCCGTCGGTCTCAAGAATGTCAGCACCGGCGATACGATCTGTGACAAGCGGCATCCGATCATGCTGGAGGCCATTGAGTTTCCGGCTCCGGTCATCGCTGTCGCCATCGAGCCCAAGACCAAGGCGGACCAGGACAAACTTGCCATGGCGCTCGGCAAGCTGATCCGCGAGGATCCGACCTTTAAAGTGCACACGGATGCCGATACCGGCCAGACGATCATCGAAGGGATGGGCGAACTCCACATCGAGATCCTGGTCGATCGCATGGTGCGGGAATTCGGGGTGGCCGCCAACGTCGGCAAACCGCAGGTCGCGTACCGTGAGACGATCCGGCAGCGCGCGGAGGCGGAAGGCAAGTTCATCCGCCAGACGGGCGGGCACGGGCAGTATGGGCATGTCAAGATCGCTCTCGAGCCGCATGCCTCTGGGAACAGGTTTCGTGTTCGAGAACGAAATTACCGGCGGCGCGATCCCGCGCGAATATATCGCGCCGACCGAGCAAGGCATTCGGGAAGCTCTTAGCAATACGTCGGCCCTGCCTGGGCACCGTAGATTACGTATTGCTCGAGCCGGGCTTGCACTCGGTGACCCCGGGCAGGGGGCTGATCATCATGGCGCCGGTCTCGGTCTGCCGCCGCGTGTCCACGATCGGGCAGCGACCACCGCCGATGACCTCGC
>CAVTZY010000061.1:0-45755 GCA_963739235.1 Terriglobia bacterium
CGAGGACCGCTGCAAGCGCCGGGGACACCGGTGATGAGGAAGAGTCATAGCAATTTATATGACAGCCGGCAAGACAATGTGGAGTAACTGTATGGGCGGTGACCTAAGAGGGCGAGATTCCATCAACAAATGCTCCTTGTCTACAAAAAAGCTAAGGACGAATGTCATTACAACGCCACCAGATTTCTTCAATTAGTGGGGGAGCAAGGGGGTCTGCAGGCAGCTAAGACCCTCTTTACATGCCGACGGGATATTCTGAGGGCCTTACGGCACTTTGGGAAGTTGCACAGACTGGACATAAGCATGGAAGCAGTTGTTATTCGGGAGCCATGGTGTCAGCTTTTCACTGAAGAAGAATTGGCGACGGCGCGGAATAGGTTGCAGGATCTGGGTTACACGGAGACCTGAGCATCACAAAATCCACAATCGATCCCCGGTCATTTCCACGATTCAGAACCGGGCTGGAACCACGCGGAAACCGGGGACGCCACCCTATTTCCCGTGGTACAAAATCCAATAGGTCATCTCGGTTGGAAATAGGGTGGCGTCCCCTGTTTCCCACGAATTGATCCACGTCCGCCGGCGCGACTGGTTATCCGCCCTGGGCGAGCAGGTGATCCTGGCGATGTTCTGGTATCATCCGGCCATCTGGTGGTTGATCCGCAGGATCGAGCTTGCGCGAGAGCAGGTTGTGGACCGGTGCGTGCTCGAACTTGCCATCGACCGGCGCCAGGACCTGAAATCGCTGCTGCATTCCGCCGCGGACCGGGCGGCCTTGCTCTCGGCAAATTTGTTTTTCACACGCCATCATCTCAAGGAGCGCGTGGCGCTCCTGTTGGAGGAGATTCCTATGTCGAAGACACGGCTGTTCACTTCTCTTATTTTGGTCTCTATGATGTTGTGCCTCGGCGCGGCGATTGCCGCCTATGCGTTTCCTTTGACCGGTCAGGGTGCAGTCCCGCCGAGCCGCGAGCAATCCATACTCCGCCGGCGAGAGCCTTGCCCGCTACGGCAAGCAAGGTGGAGAGCCGGGAACCTGCAGCCCCCTCTCCCCGCGTGCCCCAAAAAGAGATCGTGCCGACTCCTGCCACGACCCCTGCGCCCGCCGGAGGCCGGGTGAAGCAGGGTCAGAATCTGGTCTCGGGCACGGTTCTTGACAGCAGCCGCGGGCACATTCCCGGGCGGAGTCGATCGCCGATCCCGTGACAAAAGAAGTAATGACTAGCGTATTCACCGATCAAAAAGGCGATTTTTCCTTTGCCGTGCCGGCAGGAATGAACGTTGAGCTGACCTTTCGCAGCCCGGGTTTCGCGCCTGCCGTCGTGAAGGATGTAACCGGCGGCCAGCCTCCCTTGCGGATCGTCCTGACCCTGGGGATGATCAGCGAAACCGTGACTATTACGGCCGCCAGCCTGCCTGCCGAGCCGGCGGACGCCTCCGCGAACCAGAAAGTGCAGCCGATTCGGATCGGCGGCAACGTTGACCCTCCAAAACTGCTTCGCAGGGTCGATCCGCTGTATCCCGTCGAGGCGCGCCGGCAGGGGATCGAGGGAATTGTCTTGGTCCAGGCTTATGTCGGGCTCAGCGGTGAGGTCCTGGACGCGCGCGTCATCAAGGGACAGCTCCCCTGGACGACGCCGCCATCGAAGCGGTCCGGCAGTCGATGCACCCCTTTCCTGCTGAACGGGGAGCCGCAGCTGGGGATCACCACGGTCACGCTGATCTTCAAACTTGACAAGCAGTGACGCCGGCTTCCGGATCCTGGCCTCTTTCTTCTAACGCGGACGAACTCACCTCACCTGAGTTGTTCCGGGACGCCGGGAAACGGGCCGGACCACGGCAAGGTGAATCTTCGCAGCAACATACCTCTTAGTCACCCGCATTAAATCGCGCTTGTGCTCAATTTTCGGCGCCGTTTTATCGTTCCAAGCCAATTGCGGTAACTGTGTTCCGCTGAATGTGGAACACAAGCGTTCGAATAAGACAGGATTGAACGTGGCAGTAGCGGTTCGCGGCATTTGCCATATTGTAACCTGAGGCGTTACGTGTTACAGTAGTTGTGTGGCCCTACTCAGCTTCCGACACAAGAGCTTGGAGCGCTTTTTCGTGGGTGGAAACACGGCAGGGATCCAGGCGAAGCATGCCGGCAAGCTGCGACTGATCTTGGGCCGTCTCAATGTGGCGATTGGGCCGCGCGACATGGCGCTGCCCGGCCTCCGGTTGCACCCCTTGACCAGTGACCGAAAAGGCATCTGGACCCTAAGTGGAGCGGCAACTGGCGTGTTACGTTTAGATGTTCCGGCCCTGATGTAGAGGATGTCGACTATGAAGACTACCACTGAATTAACCAGAAGGATGCATAATCCGCCCCACCCTGGAGAAGTCCTGCGTGGGCTCTGCCTGGAACCGCTCGGCTTAAGCGTGACCGGGGCGGCCCATGCTCTCGGTGTGAGCCGCAAAACGCTTTCGAGCATCCTGAATGGACGCTCCGGGATAAGCGCCGAAATGGCTATCCGGCTATCGATTGCTTTTAACACTACCGCGGAAAACTGGCTGTTGCAGCAGTTGCAGTATGATCTGGGCCTAGTTGAGCCAAAACGCCGATTGCTGCGGGTCAAGAAGATGGCTGCCGCCTGATTCATGGAGCCCGGAAGGCGGCGCGGCAGTTGGGACACCTGCTCGAAGACGAGGCGAACCTTGCGGCAGGTCCTTTGGAGGCCTCCATTAGGAATTGCCTATTCTCCTCGATGATTCGCCAAAAGTGGGACAGACTAAGCGTTTAACGCAATCGGGGTCCCAGCCTGCCAACCGCTTTTTGCGCGGCCCCTCAGTGCAATTTGTTACTTTCTCCCGCACCGTTCTTTTTTGATATACTCCGCTCACCATGAATGAGGATGCGAAATGGGATGAGCTATCCCCGGACGATTGGTTGGCGGCGATCGAAGATCGACTTTTCGACAAGGGCCGACGCCCACTGGAAATCGCCCAAAGGGCCCTGCACCGATGTCCCGACGATCCGTTGATCTTCGAGCTTGCGGCATTTGCGGCGTTGGTAGAGGATCAGCCCGAACTCGCGCTGCGCTATCTGAAGAAGCTGGACAAGTTCTTTTACCCGTCACCGAGCAGCGTCGCATGCAAGGCAATCGCCTTGGCGCAGTTGGGCAAATGGCCTCTCGCCCAGGCGCTGCTTGAGAATTTTGGACTCGGCGAAAGATACTCTTCCGCCTGCTTTCCTCAAGGGTTGGATTGGAGATGGACTCAGAAGTGGATGCATGCCATCCTGCGCTGGCAGCCGAAGGTCGAAGGCCCACGCAAGCTTCGCTCCACCAAGTCTCCTCCCAAGAGGAAACCGGCCCCTGCCCCGGATTCGGCCGCGCTGGCTTCCGAAGCGGGCGCGCCGGCGATCTCGCCCTTGCCGCGTCATGCCGCCAAAATCCCGATCCGCTTCACGCTCCCGGACTCCAATGCCTTGGGTTTTTTGGATCGGGGCGAAACCGGCTCGGTGGAGGATTTCATCCTGAGGCTCGACCTCGTGCACGCGTCCCTCTTCCAGACCTTTGACGAGCTGTTATGCCTGCCCCACCTGCGCGGCGTGGATCACTATTGGTATCAAGTCGAGACGGCCCGCAAGGTTCTCAAGCAGTTCCGCGGGCGGGTGCTCCTGGCGGATGAAGTCGGGTTGGGCAAGACGATCGAAGCAGGCATGATTCTCAAGGAATACCTTTTGCGCGGGATGGCTGAGCGGGTCCTCATTTTGACGCCCGCCTCGCTGGTCGGGCAGTGGCACGAGGAGATGAAGAACAAATTCGGCATCGAATTCATAACCAGCCAGGCCCCGCTTTCCCATCGCGACGCCACGGCGTTCTGGGCGTCTCCACGCATCATCGCGTCGATTGCCACCGCCCGGCGGGAGATCCATGCCGAGAATCTGCTGCAGCGACAGTTCGACCTCGTTATCGTGGACGAAGCCCATCACCTGAAAAATCGAAGCTCGAGGAATTGGAAATTTGTCGACGGCCTCCAGAAGAGATTCCTGCTCCTCCTCTCCGCGACACCGATCCAAAACAGCCTCATCGAGCTTTATAATCTCCTGACTCTGCTGAAACCCGGCATATTCAAAACCGAAAAAGAGTTCCGTTCGATTTATGTGACGCCGGGCAATCCGCGCGTCCCCGCTAATCGGGAGCGATTGCAGGAACTGATGCGTGACGTGATGGTCCGCAATACCCGCGCCCTTGTCGACGTACGCCTGCCGCCGCGGCGGGCGTCGACGCTGATCGCCGAACCGTATCCAGAGGAGTTGGAGTGCTACCAGGAACTCAGCCGGCTTCTGCGCGACCTTCCGGAAGATCAGAAAACGCGCCACAGCATGGCCCTGCATCATCTGCTGGAAGCTGCCGGTTCCTCTCCCCGCGCCGCGGCAGCATCCCTGGCGCACCTCGTGGACTCTGACCTGCCCGCTGAATGGCGGGAGTTGAGCGCGAAGTATGCCCGGCTGAGGCTCAGCGCCAAAGCGGACGCCCTGCTCTCGCTGCTCGAACGGAACCCGTCTGAGAAAAAGATCGTGTTCGTGCGCTTCCGGGAAACCCTGCACATGCTCGGCGACCTTCTGCGCGAACGTGGCCTTCCGTTCGTGTGTTTCGAGGGCTCCCTCGGCAATGCGGAGAAGGACGGCGCGATCGAAAAATTCCGCGAGGAGGTACCCGTGCTGCTCAGCACGGAGTCGGGAGGGGAAGGCCGGAACCTGCAGTTCTGCAATACACTCGTTAACTTTGACCTGCCATGGAACCCGCAGCTCATCGAACAGCGGATCGGGCGGATTCACCGCATCGGACAGACGCGGGAGGTTTTCGTGTTCAATCTCGCCGTCAAGCATACGGTCGAGGAACATATCCTGCGCATCCTGGACGAGAAGATCAACATGTTTGCGCTGGTGGTGGGTGAGATTCAGTCCATCCTGGGGGAAATGGAAGAAGATCGGTCTTTCGCCAACCTGGTTTTCGCGGCCTGGGTGGCGCAGACGGAAGAGAGCCGGCGAAGCGCCTTCGATCGTTTGGGCGACCAGCTGGCGGCGGCCAGGCAGGACTATGAAGCCGCCAAGGCTCTGGACGACGAAGTTTTCGGCGAAGAGTTCGAAGTGGCATGAGCGACCTGAGAGACATACTGACAAGAACGCTGGCGGCCCAGGGAGCGCTGGTGGAGCCGATTCACCCCGACGGACTGGAGATCTTTGCGCCGCAACACGTGCAAGAAGCCCTCGGGCTGCCGGAATGGTCCAGGGTCGGATTCGGAGCGGTCCTGCCCGAAGACGCCGTGCGCGTGAGTTTCGAATCCGAGTGGGCGCAGCGCCTGCTGCGGCTGCTGGGCGAGCGTGGGAAATACGTTACGCTTGATCTGCCGCTTGGTTACTCGTCGCCGACGGCGCTGGAGCTGGAGCGCGAGTTGGGGCGGGCATTTATCCTGGAAAATGCCACGTTCCGCCTCAAGGATGTTGCGCAAGCTTTGAGTCACTATTTCCTGCTTGTTTTTCACGTCACTTCAACCTCCGACGAGAAGCGCGAGGACATTTTATTCCTGTGCATCAACGAGTCCAACGGAGCCGTGGCTGGTAACCTTATCAGTCCTTTGCTCCTCAAGTTGCGGGAAGAGGGCGGATCAACGTCCGCGGGGCCGACACAGGTCGAACTGCCTCTGTCGTTGTGCGGGCAGAGACTCCGGGAATTTACGAGCCGTATGCTGCCCGGGATCATTCAAGCACGGCTCGTCCCATTCCTGGCCGGGATGGAGCGGCGTATGTCACGCGACCTTGATCGCCTCCACGCATACTACAGCGGCCTCCGATCGGAAACGGCCGCCCGCATCGAGGACAAGAAGCGCAAAGGAGGAGATTCCCAAACTGCAGGGGCCGAGCAGATGCAACTGGAGGCCATCGAACGGGAGTACGCTGCGAAGGTTGCAGACCTCGATCGCAAGTATGCCATGAGCATCGAGGTCAACCTGACGCAAGCCATACGCGCGCGACTGCCCGTGCTGCGGGCCGATCTGGTCCTGCTGCGGCGGAAGGGAATCAGGAAGTTCCAAATGGACTGGAACGTCCTGGCCAAAGGATTCGAGCAGCCGCCGTGCGAGGCGTGTATTGGCACACCCAAAACTTTTTGTGTCTGCGACGACAAACTCCACTGCGTTTGTTCCACCTGCCTGTCCGCCTGCCCGGCGTGCGCGAGGCAATACTGCCGGGCCTGCCATCCCGCGCGATGTCCGAAGTGCGGTCATGGGGCACAGTCACCGGCGCCCCCTCACAGACACTGATGACTGTCGTGCCCAGTCCGCACATCCCGGACCCGATTATTACTTCCTATTATTCTTGGGACCGGTATGAGCATGTGAGCGAACTGCCCGCGGATTTGGGGAATGTCAAAGTAAGACTATGCGCGGATGTCCCTCTTGCGTAGAATGTGTCTGCATGTCTAAAACAGAGCTTGACATACTGCGAGATGTTTCGCAGCGGCTCGGCAGTGCGGGCATAGAGTTCATGATCACCGGGTCCGTCGCGATGAATTACTACGCCCAGCCGCGGATGACGCGCGACATCGATGTGGTGGTCGCTCTGAATCCAGCCGACGCGGAAGTCGTTGTGCGCCTGTTTGAATCCGACTTTTACGTTGACCCGGAGACGGTTGCATTCGCGATTGCGCACAGATCCATATTCAATCTGATCCATTTCGACAGCGTGATCAAGGTGGATATCATAGTCCGCAAGGATGATTCCTTTCGGCTGGAGGAATTCGCGCGCAGAAAGGAGATATTCCTGACGGATTTTCATACATGGATCGTCAGCCGCGAGGACTTGATCCTGTCCAAGCTGGCCTGGGCGAAGGATTCAAGATCCGAGATCCAACTCAAGGATGCCGGCAATTTACTTTCACCTGATTGCGATCTTGAGTATATGCGAAGCCGTGGCGCGTCGCTTTCTGTTCACGACTTGCTGGAAGACTTGGTGAAGCGCCATGGATGACACTTCACCCAAGATCGCCGCCATGGTCCGGAAGATGCTGCTGGAGCGCTCCGGCGCTGAAAGGCTCGCCATGGGCAGCCAAATGTTCGAGGTGGCACGCACGATTATTTTGGCCTCTCTGCCTCCCGGCCTCCCCAACTTGGAGATCAAGCGCCGCCTCTGCGAACGGCTGTATGGGGATCAAGCGAATCAGGCCGCATTTTGCAGGAAACTGCAAGAACGATAGCATTGGTGAGTACGAACCTCGCTTATTTCTGGTATCAATGATTTCATATTGCGTCTGCCCCGTGAATGGTCTGGAGGAGGTATTCTCGATTTTAAAAAAACGCTGGAGTCCTGGGCAAGGGCGACGGGATTCATCCAACAAGCGCGCGACTTGGATTCATTCAGCTTTCTGGCGCTCATGACCGTCGGCCAAGTCGGGATGAAGCTTCGGTCGCTGGCCGATTGGATGCTGCGGGGTTGAGCAATGAGTCGAACCGTCACTTTCGGCATTGCTGGTGGCTACGGTGCAACCGGGAGAATCGTTGCGTCTGAGATCTGGAAGTCCTGCGGTGGGGAAATCTTAATCGGTGCACGTGACTTGGCCAAGGGGAAAGTCCTGGCGGCGGAATTCGATAGCAGAGCGTCTGCTGCGCATCTTGACATCCTCGATGTTGATTCGTTGGACGACTTTTGCAGCCGATCTTCGATCATCGTCAACTGCGCTGGGCCTGTTATAGTGTTGCAGGATCGCGTCGCACAAGCGGCCTTTCGCAGGCGGTGTCACTACATTGATGCGGCAGGCATGTCGTTGGTAAAGGAACGCATGCTTCCTCATAGCCGAGAGATTGAAGAACTGGGATTGTCATTCGTGGTCTCGGCCGGGTGGATGCCTGGCATTAGCGAACTCCTGCCCGTTTACGCGGACGCACAGGCGCGGGCCAAGATGGATACGATCGAATCGTTGACGGTGTATTTCGGCGACTCGGGCGAGTGGTCCACTAGTGCTTTACGTGACGGTGCCTGGTATATCCGTCAGTCGGGGCTCCGCAGCCAGGGTTACTTTCGCAGGGGCGAGTGGACCCGCGCCAAAACGTCGGGAGCCTTCCGCCGGGTCAATTTGGGTGACCCCGTCGGCGCCGGCCGTTTTGCCATGTTTTCTACTCCCGAAATGAGCGAGGTAGGCCGTCGGCTCAACCATCTCGACGTTTTCACATACACATACCTGTCGGGGTTTCAGACTGCGATAGCCACAACTCTGATGGCTCTGGTCCCTCTCCCCTAGGTATGGGATGTTCGCTTGCTCCGGAACGTATTTCGCAGAAACCGTCTGCCCGTCGACGGTTTTGTCACGGCTCAGATACTTGGGCGTTCTCAAGGACGCAGGCTGGCCCTGACCGTTCAGATCGTTTACAAGGGGCGCCGCGACTACTGGATCCACGGACTTGCGCTGGCCACTGTCGCGCGCATGGTTTCGGAGAGTAAAGCCGTCCAGGCTGGCGTTCACTTCCTGGCTGACGCCGTGGATCCAATTGCCTTCATGGCAGAGCTGCGAAAAGCTGGAGTCGAGCAGACCGAGAATCTTCGAGCCTTGCGAATGATAACCGTTCTCACAAGCAATCAGGACGGCGCATCTTGGTGTATTGTTTTACAGCGCCTGGCGACCACCCTCAGATGTGAATAACACCGCCAAAAATCGAACGCAACAGCCTCGGGGGGTACCTCGATCTCTCCAACTTGCATGTCGAGAGCACCTTTCCGTGGTTCGACCCCAGAAATCCTGGTTAATTTGAACGCCGTCACGGAGGTGGTCCCTTTGCCCGGTGGCTCGGGTGAGGTACTGCTGAAGAACGGCCAGCGGTTGCAAGTCAGCCGCCGCCGATATCATGACCTGCTGCAATCCCTCGCCGGTCCCGCGTGACCGCGGGAAAAAGTTGAGCCAAAACGCCGATTGCCAGAGGTTAAGAAACTGGCAGCCGCCTGATTCGGGGAGCCTGGAAGGAGGGCCGGGGACAGAGCCGGCCCCCCCCCAATTGTCGGATCGGTTGCCGTGCTCGATTTATGGTTATGACGCAGACCCACCAGCACGATGATCGTCCTCCACACATCTCCTTCGGCATGTTTAGTGCCTCCAACCCTCGTTTACATAATTCGCCGCATTTGGGGAACATTCTTGCCGCCGCGCACGTAATGCTCTACTATGCAGAGCATATATGCGTGAACACCTCGGCGAATTCGAGCAGATCGTCCTCCTCGCCGTAGTCAGGCTCGGCGGCGACGCCTACGGCGTTCCCGTGCGCCGCGAAATCGAGAAGCGGACAAAGCGATCCCTCACCATAGGCGCCCTCTATCGCACCTTCGACCGACTGGAGGAGAAGGGTTATCTTCGCTCCCGATTCAGCGACCCGACGCCCGAACGCGGAGGACGCTCAAAACGGTATTTTCGCGTGGAGCCGCTTGGCCTACGGGCGCTCGGCCAAAGTGGCGACGCACTCGCCGCCATGTGGGATGGAGTTGATTTGAAGAAGGTGCGCCATGCTTCGTAAACTGCCGCGGCTTGCCGCATTTTTCGTGCGTGACCGATCCATCGCCGGGGACCTGCTCGAAGAATACGCGACCGGAGAACACTCGCGATGGTGGTTGTGGCGCCAGGTGTTCAGCACAATGCGGCCGGATGTGCGCCTGCCCAGGCAGTCCCACTTGTTCTTCGCGTTCTCGAAGGACGTTCATTACGCCGCCCGCACGCTCGCGAAGAACCCGGTATTCACTTCGGTCGCCGTGCTCGCCATCGCGCTGGGTATCGGCGTGAATGCCGGGATTTTCAGCATCCTGAACGCAGCCGCGTTGCGGCCGCTACCGTTGCCAGGCGCGCTGCGGCTCGCCAGCGTCTACCAGATCTTCCAGGGCAAGGTGAACCGCAACGTCCACGGAAACGACAGCATGTTCTCCGTTTCCGAGTATCAAACTTATCGCGACAGCAATCACGTGTTCTCGGGCATCATGGCCTACGCGCCTATGGTCCAGATCACGCTCGGCGGCGCGAAGCCCAGGCAGGTAGTCGCGCAGTACACCTCGTGCAACTATTTCGATGTTGTTGCGCAGCCGCCGATGATCGGCCGCGCGTTCCTGCCCTCGGACTGCGCCGCGCCTGGCGCGAGCGCGGTGATCGTCCTGAGCGACCATTTCTGGCGAAACGAGTTCGGCGCCGATCCCGCGATCGTCGGCAGAAAAATCGTGCTGAACCGGCATCCCTTCACCATCGCTGGCGTGGCCCCAGCGGGATTCCACGGAACGGAAGCGATCTTCGCGACCTTCTGGGTCCCGTTTACCATGCAGCCCACGCTCGAGCCGCAGTTTGATTGCTACGCCGACACCAATCTGAGCTGGCTCGTGCTGATGGGCCGGATGAAAGACGGCGTCTCGCTCAACCAGGTGCGCGCGGAATTGGGAGTCATCGCCGCGCGGATCGATCAATTGCATCCGGGACGAACCACCGCGCTCGCGATCGACACGGCCACGTTCGCCTCGATGCCTGAAGCGCGAAAAATAGCGGTCGGAGTCGGCGCTGTGATTCTCGCTGCGGTGGGCATGGTTCTGCTAATCGCCTGCGCGAACGTCGCCAACCTCCTCCTGGCACGCGCCGCGGGACGGCAGCGCGAAATCGCCATCCGCCTCTCCGTCGGCGCGACGCGCTGGCGCCTGATGCGGCAACTCCTGACGGAAAGTCTGTTGATCGCGCTCGCAGGCGGCGCGCTTGGCTCCATGGTAGCGTTCTGGTCCTGCGAAGCGATTCTTCGATTCATCTCGGTGCACCTGCCCAGAGGTGTTCCAGATTTTGCCCTGTACGTCGCGCCCGACCTGCGGGTCCTCGGCTACTCGTTCCTCATGACCATCGTCACCGGGATTGTCTTCGGCCTCGCACCGGCGATTCAGGCATCACGGCCCGACGTGCGAGCCGCCGTTAAATCCGGCGGATTCCTCCGTCAGGCGCTGGTCGGAGCGCAGATCGCCGTGTGCATGGTTCTGCTGATTGCCGCGGGATTGCTCCTGCGCGGCCTGTATCACGCCCAGACGCTCGATCCCGGCTTCGAAATGAAAAACATCTCGACGGTGTCCTTCGACCTGCGAAGCCAGGGATACACCGACCAGCAAGCCGCGGTGTTCGAGCGGCAGTTGATCGGTCGAATATCTGCGATCGCCGGAGTCGACGCCGTTGCGCAGGCGAGGAATTTTCCGCTCAACGACAATCATAGCGGCAACTCATTTAAGGTTTCAGGTAAAGAGTTCCAGGTCGAGATGAATCATGTCTCGCCCGAATATTTTTCGATGCTGCGGATTCCTGTCATCCGCGGCCGCAGCTTCAGTGACGCCGAGGTGGCATCCGGCGCACCCCTGGTGATCCCCACCGAATCCGCCGCACGCCGCTTCTGGCCAGGCCAGGACCCGATCGGCAAAACCATCTTCCAGGACGAAACCGCTCTTGCAGTGATCGGCGTAGCCCGTGACGCACAAGTTTCACATCTTGGCCGCTCGAACGAAACCTACGTCTATCTCCCTTCCGGACCCAAGCAGCAAATGCGCGCGCAGTTGCTGGTGCACACCGCAGCCCCGGCCCAGAACGCGATCCGCGCAGCCGTGCGCGCACTAGATCCCGACCTCGCCGTCGACGTCGCTCCGCTCGAGGAGAATCTCGAATGGTGGCGCACGCCATCGCGCATCGTCGCGATTCTGGCGGGAACATTAGGCGCGCTCGCGCTGCTGCTGGCGTCGATCGGCGTCTACGGCGTCGTGTCCTTCGCCGTGAGCCGCCGCGTCCGAGAGATCGGCATCCGCATGGCCCTCGGAGCCGACCGTCGCTCGGTGATGCGGCTCATTCTGCGCCAGGCGATGCGCCCCGTCGGCTGGGGTGCACTGATCGGCATCGCGGGCTGCGCGGCCGTATCGCAGATTCTTTCCAGCATGTTGTTCGGCCTCAGCGCCTACGATCCCGTAGCATTCGTGTTGGTTCCGGCGTTTCTTCTCTCGATCGCCCTGATCGCGAGCTATGTCCCCGCGCGCCGCGCGACCAAGGTCGACCCGACCGTCGCCTTGCGCTACGAGTAATGGATTTCATCGGCGTGAACCTCCATTCATCTGGGGGAACCGGGGACGCTGCCCTATTTCGAAATTTCGGGGACAGGCGCCATAACCTCGAAATTCCATGGCAACCAATATCCGCCAATCTCGAATAATTTCGAGGTTATGGCGCCTGTCCCCGAAATTTCCGATCGGCCCACTGTGAGGATTCCTAGTAGTAGACAAAGCGAGCTCCGTAGGTGCCTGATGCGGGATTCACGCTATTCGAATCGGAGCGCATCCATGAGATTGGAGGTCGCCCTGCGTGCGGGCAGGAGAACAGCCGCAAAAGCTGCCGCGACGCATAGGAATGAAATTGCGGCGTAGGTAATGGGATCGATGGGACTCATGCCATGCAGGCGGCTGCTGATAAATCTAGAAAGCACCATGCTGCAGGGCAAACCTATGGCCAGACCGATCAATGCCAGAGTCAGTCCTTCGCCGACAATCTGCCTGACAATATCTGCTCGCTGGGCTCCCAGTGCCATGCGGATCCCGAACTCGTGGGTGCGCTGAATTACAAAATATGAAATGACTCCGTACAGGCCGATCGCAGCCAGAATCAGAGCAAGCCCCCCAAAGATCCCCAGAAATAAGGCCATGGAGCGTTCCTGGGAAAGCATGGAATCCATCTCCTCGGACATCAGCCGCGCACGATTTACCTTGATATCGCGGCCCAACGGCCCGAGTGCTTTCCGGATGGGATCAATGAGTGAATCGGAATTCCCCAAGGCGCTTACTTGCAGCGCGGGGTCGCCGCCGTACAACTGGGATAGCGGGAAATAGAGGTAGGGTTTGGCCCCTTGCCACACCGTTGTATACCCGGCGTCTGCCACCGTTCCGATGATCTCGAAGATCTTGTCCTCGACTCCCTCGCCTTCCAGGCCTGCGACTCGGATGCGTTTTCCCAGGGGGCTCAGATCCGGCCAATACCGGCGCGCCAGGGTTGTGTTGACGATGGCAGCGCCGGCTGATTTCTCGTCATCACGATCCGTGAAATCTCGACCTTGAACAATCGGCATGTGGAGGTCCTTGAAATATCCGGTGGTCACGGAATTGTAGTCTATCCAGTGCCATTTGTTGTCGCGGGCGTTAGGTTCGTCGACGCGCATCCTTCTTCCCAGGGAGCCCCGTTCCGGAGGAATGTCTCTGGCCAAACTCGCAGAGAGAACACCGGGCAGCGCGCGGATTCGTTCCAATACCTCCTGGTAATAACTTATGCTTCTCGCCACATCGAAATCGCGAAATGGCTTGCTGACATTCAATATCAACACATTCTGGTCAAATCCCAGGTTGACCGAGTGAAAACGTGCGATGGTCCTGCTGAACAATCCCGCACCGACTAGCAGGATCACCGACAGGGCGATCTGAACCACGACCGGAGCGCGCCGCCAACGCGATCCGGCGCGGCCGGTAGCAAGAAATCCCTGGTTCTTCAGGGCGCTGGTGAGTTCGGGGCGGGAACCCACCAAAACAGGCGTGAGGCCGAAAATCAGATTTGTCAGAAAAGCGATGCTCATTGCGATGACCAGCACCCTGTGATCCAGGGCCAGCTCGAGGTCGTGCGGGTATCCGATTGCGCCTTGGGCTGGAAAAGCGCCTTCGATAAAGGGCAAACATCGAATTGTAAGGCTCCACATCGCAAGGCTCGCTATCAAGGCCAGAGCCGAGAGCGCCAGTCCCTCGGTGAATAGTTGACGCATCACCCGTGACCGGCTGGCGCCCACGGCCATGCGGGTGGCGATCTCACGCTGGCGCGCCGAAGTTCGGCCAAGCAGCAGGCTGCCGATGTTGGTGCAGGTGATCAGCAATATGCAGATTCCCGCTGCCAGAAGGATCATAAAGTCAAGTTGCGTGTCCCCGCCGGGTAAGCGTGGACGATTGACCGAATCCAAGACCGCGTCCCAGTCGCCATTGGTTTTCGAGTACGCAGCTTTTAGCCGGCTTGAAATCATGCGGATGCGGGTTTTGGCTTGTTGCAGAGTTACTCCCGGTTTCAACCGCCCAATCACTCCGAGCCAGCGCTTGTCCCTTGCCTCGAGCACATCGTGCCAGATTGGGTCCTTGTCGAGGTGCTGCACTCTGTGGAATATCGAGATCGGAATCCATACGTCCCGATAGGCGCCCGTGTAGCTCATGTCGCGAAAGCCCCTGGGTGCGACTCCAACGATCGTGAGCACTTCGCCGTTGGCAACAAGCGTTTTTCCTACAATCGCGGGATCGGCGGCGAAATCGCGCTCCCAAAGCCTATAGCTGATCACTGCAACGGCATGATTTCCGGGGACCGGATCCTCTTCCGGCAAAAAGCTGCGACCAGCCGCCATCTTTAAACCGAGCACCTGAAAAAAGTTTGCCGAAACACATCGTCCCGAAAAGTCATCGGGATGTTGATCGTTTGTCAATTCGAGGGGTGTGCCGCCAAACGCGGCCACGGCGGAGAAGACCTGATCCTCGTCCCTGAAATCAAGGTAATCGGGAAAGGACGTAGGGGAAGTGATGCCGGCCAGGCGATCGGGTTCTCATACCGGCAAGGCGCGAATTGCCCACCTTGGTCAGCAAGTTGGTATCCGGCAGCTCAAAAATCAACTGAGCCGCCGCCTGGCCGGAGTAAGAAAAGGAGAAGTGCCGGCCGTGACCCACCGGGCCCGAGAGGTCGCCATCCTCTCCCCGGTGTCAACAGCCACGGTTCCGAAGGAGCTGGCCGAAATGGTGGCCGCCGGACTTGCGGAGTGGAGAGGCGGCAAACCTGCCGGCGCCACTCGCCCCGGAGAGGTTGGGGGAGGCGGATCTCGAGCCTGATTATCGAGGACCGCCGATGACCGTCTATCTCGATACAAGTATTGCCGTGAAACTTGATGGCCCCGGCTTTGTAGTACTAGATCTCACTCTTGATTCTTTGATCGAAAGTGAGCATCTCAATGTTGGGATCCAGCGCTCGGATGCGGGAATAGCTAGCCAGGTGGATGGCATCAAAAGACTGGTCCGTTGTCGAGGATCAGCCCTTGCGGACGAGTTCCAGGAAAGCGCGAGCAGCGTGACTCAAGGTCCGGGGTGCAGGATAGACCAGGTAGATCTTGCGCTCGACATCCAGCTCCTTGACCTTGATTTCGCGCAGCGTTCCCTGCTCCAGTTCCTGTTCCACACACATGTGCGGCAGGAATGCCACTCCTTCATTCCGCTGGACCAGTTTGCGAATCGACTCCACCGTAGGCATCTCCACATCCATGTTCAGCTGAACCTTCTGCCTCTGGAACTCCCGCAGGACGATCTCGCGATAAGGAGATGTGACATTGTGCGCGATGAAGATTTCCATCCCCAACTCGTTGATCGCAACTGAGTCGCGATGGGCGAGCCGATGTTCCGGAGAAACAACAAACGTCAGGCGATCGGTGTAAATCACGCGCGCTTCCAGGCGCTTGTCTCCCGGATCATAGCTGATGACCCCCAGTTCGAGATCCCCACGGATCAGCTGCTCCGGAATCCTGCTGGACAAGGAGCGGCGTACCTGAACCCTGACGCGCGGGAACACGCGCCGATAGCGCTGCAGATGCCGCAACAAATACAGCGTCGTCGATTCATTGGCGCCAATCACAAGCCTGCCGGAGGCATTGTCGCGCAACTCGGCCAGCGAGTTTTCGAGTTCTCTCAGCAGGTTTTGGAACCTGCCTGCAAATTCGAGCACGATCTGCCCCGCATCCGTAAGAATCAGGTCGCGGCCGGAACGATCGATCAGTTTCTCCCCCAGGTCATCCTCGAGACGCCTGACCATCATCGAAACTGCAGGCTGTGTGCGCAGCAGTTTTTCTGCAGCACGAGAAAAGCTCTTTTCAGTCGCCACCGCGTGGAAAATCTTGATCGGATAATAGTCCAAATCACTGATGTTCATGGATCACTCCATCAGATTGTCTTATTGAATAATTATTTCTGATATATTTAGCTATGATTATAAATTTGTCAAATCCTTTTCTCTTAACGATAATATCCTCCAGCAATCGGGATTAAGAATTCAAGTGACAGCACAATGCCGACAGAAGTCAGAAGGGGTATCCCGTTTTTCCATGCCTTATGCGCCAACTTCGCGCCCAGCTCAAATGAACGGAACGGTGGAGAAACCTCTTTTACTTTAAGGAGATGCAGACGATGAATGAACGGGTTTACATATTCGACACCACACTCCGGGATGGCGAACAGTCACCGGGATGCAGCATGATCGTGGAAGAAAAGATCCAGATGGCAGTCAAACTGCAGGAACTCGGCGTGGATATCCTTGAGGCGGGTTTTCCTATCGCATCCGAGAGTGACTTTAAGGCGGTTCATATCATCGGCCGGGATTTCAGCGGAATCCGGGTTGCGGCTCTGGCACGAGCCTGCAAAATCGATATCGAGCATGCTGCCCGGGCTCTGGCGCCGGCGCGGCACCCTCGTCTGCACACTTTCATCGCTACCAGCGATATTCATCTGAAATTTAAACTGAAGAAGACTCGGCAGCAGGTATTGGAAGAGGCGACTGCCGCAGTCGAGATGGCGCGAAAGTATGTGGACGACGTCGAGTTCTCCGCTGAAGATGCCACACGGACGGATCCTGACTATCTCGAACAGGTTTGCAGGGCGGTGGTCGCTGCAGGGGCGCGCACCGTCAATCTGCCTGACACCGTAGGGTATGCGACTCCCGACGAGTTTGGAGCGCTGATCCGGAGGATGGTCGATGCCCTCGGCAAGGGCGTGGTCGTGAGTGTTCATTGCCACAACGATCTGGGACTTGCCACGGCAAACTCTTTGATCGCAGTCCAGGCGGGAGCGCGCCAGGTGGAATGCACGATCAACGGAATCGGAGAACGTGCCGGCAACTGTCCTCTCGAGGAGGTTGTCATGACCATGCGCACCCGGCGCGACCGCTTCCCCTTCGAAACCGGCATTGTCAGTGAGCAGATTTTCTCCGCCAGCCAGATGCTGTCGAGAATTATCACTTTCGGCCCCCAGCCCAACAAACCGATCGTTGGCCGCAACGCCTTCGCCCATGAAGCCGGAATCCACCAGGATGGTTTCCTCAAGGAACGCACAACCTATGAGATCATGGATCCAAAGACCGTCGGCGTCCCTGCCAGCCGCCTGGTTTTGGGCAAACACAGCGGGCGTCATGCGCTGATGGATCGGTGCGGGCATCTCGGGTACCCCATCTCCAAAGATGAGCTCGAAACCCTCTATCACAAGTTCATAGCTTACGCGGACACCAAGAAAGGAGTTATGGACGAGGAGATCATTGATCTTGTCCGCGACACCATCTCACGCTTCGCGCGCGCGGTCGACGAGTAGCAGGAGGATACTCAAAGCCGACCGGCGCCAGGAGTTAGAAGTCAGAAGCCGGGAGTCAGAATGGGCGAGAACATGTGCATCAGCTCCTGCTGCGGCAGCCGCCACTTGGTATCCACTGCCGATCTCATACTCACAGCTGAGCTCATTCTGACTCCTATCTTCTGACTCCTGACTCCAGAATTCATACAAGCCCAGGAACAGACTTGCCGGGATCCTATCCTGCCTGCGTCTCGGACTCACCGATTCCTGCCGCCTTTCCGAACGACAAATAAAACATCGGGTAGAGCGAATCAGCGCAAACTCCTTTGGTGTATAATATTGATTCTCGCCCGGTTTATCTGCGGCGCACGGCATATACCATATCCGCCTGGGGCTGCATGGCGCCGCTGCCGAATAACGCTCCCAGGAATCAGGATGGGGCACAGTGCGCATTGCGCGCATCAGCCTGGGAGACTCTCGAAAGGTGCGAGGTCATGCCCGTCACCGTCGGCATCCGCAGAGAGGATAAAAACGAATGGGAACGTCGTGTGCCTCTCATTCCCGCCGATGTAGCAAAAATACAGACCGTCCAGGGCCTGCGATTTCTGATCCAGCCTTCACCCATCCGTGTTTACCGTGAGGAAGAGTATCGGGATGCCGGTGTGGAGGTGAGTGACGACCTCGGGCCTGCCCAGATGATCCTGGCAATCAGAGAGGTGCCGACTGCCTCGATATCCCCGGGCAAGATCTATGTATTCTTTGCCCACGTCGTCAAAGGCCAGGCCTTCAATATGCCGATGCTCAGCCGGCTGCTCGAGTTGGGTTGCACCCTTGTCGACTATGAGAAAATTGCGGACGAACGGAACCGCCGGCTAATCTTTTTCGGACGTCACGCCGGTTATGCCGGAATGGTTGAGACGCTCTGGTGCCTGGGGCAGCGCCTTGCGACACAAGGCATACAAACCCCGCTGTCCCAAGTAAAGCACGCCTACGAATACCAAGATTCCGATGCCGCTAAGGGACACCTGTCCGACCTGGGAAAGCAGATATTGCGTGTCGGCCTGCCTCCAGCCTTACGCCCTCTGGTGATAGGGAATACCGGCTATGGCAATGCGTCCCGAGGTGCTCAAGAAGTCCTCGATTGCTTGAATGTCCGGGAGATTTCCGTGTCTGAACTCCCCATCGAAGCGGGTACCGGTTTTGAATGGGGAGAGATTTTCAAGGTGGTATTCAGAGAAGAGGATATGGTGCGGCCCATCGAAGCCGCTGGTCTGTTTAATCTGCATGATTATTACAGGAATCCGGAGCGCTACCGCAGTTGCTTCGATGAACATCTCCCCTACCTTGATGTGCTCGTCAATGCCATCTATTGGGAGGAACGGTATCCTCGACTGGTCACACGAGAGTGGGTGCGCCGGAACTTCGGCGCGGGCCGGCATCCGCGTCTCAAGGTAATCGGGGATATCAGTTGTGACATCGGAGGAAGCATCGAGGTCACGCTCAAGACCGCGACGCCGGACTCGCCCTGTTTTGTTTACGATCCGGATAAGGACACGGTTCACGACGGCGTTGCTGGTCATGGGCCGGCCATCATGGCGGTCGATAACCTGCCGTGCGAATTCCCAAGAGAATCTTCCGAGTATTTCAGCGCTGTGCTGCGGGATATGGTAAGCAGCCTCGCCGCGGCAAATTGGCGGGCCAATTTCGCAGAGCTTGATCTTCCAGCACATCTTAAGAAAGCGGTCATCGTCCACAAGGGTGAATTGACTCCTTCCTATCGCTACCTCCGTCAGTACCTCGCTTTCGGTGCGTGATATGCAGGCCGGGTCGGGCCATTTAAGCGGAGTCGGCATTTCGTGCCGGGAAAGAACCGAGGTTTTCTCAACAGAACATTTTGCGGTGCCCCGATGATAATGCCTTGATTATAGATCAAGGCTCAGTAAGAATATCGCGCATGGATCCTGCAATCATCAAACATATCGTCCAGGAATCAGCCTTGCCGGAATCGTCCGTAACCGCCACCCTCGCGCTTTTCGAAGCAGGCGCAACGGCCCCTTTCATCGTCCGTTTCCGCAAAGAAGCCACCGGGGGCATGAATGAAGCCAAAGTCCGAGCCATCCACGAACGGATGATCTTCTACAAAGAGCTCGAGGAACGTCGTGCGCAGCTCATCAAATCTTTGACCGAGCAGGGCAAATTGACCGAGGATTTGCGCGCACAGATCGAGAGCCGCTGGGACCGGTTCGAGATAGAGGATCTGCACCACAGGTTTAGGCCAAAACGAAAAACCCGGGCGAGCGAAGCCGTGGAAAAAGGGCTGGAACCTCTCGCAGAGTACATCTGGGGTCAGGATCCGGATGCCTGGACCCTGGAGGAACACGTCGACGTTTTCATTGATCCCGCAAAAGGAGTGGTTGACCGGCAGCAAACCCTTCAGGGCGCTGTGGAGATCATCGCCGACTGGATTGCCGAAAACTTCGATTTGCGGAAAGCGCTCCGGGAGATGCTTTGGAAAGAAGGATTTGTGGTTTCAACGGTGGTCCCCGCAAAGGCCGGGCAAAAGACCAAGTACAACATGTACTACGATCGCCGTGAATCAGTCTCTTCGATCCCATCCCATCGTGTTCTGGCGATCCGGAGAGGGACAAAGGAGGGAGTTCTCACATCATCGATCCAATGTGATTCTGCCAGGGCGGTCCAATTGATCATGGATCTGATCATCAAAGATCGTGAATCCACTTTCGTCCCGGTCCTGGAGAGTGCGGCCCGTGACAGCTACAACCGCATCCTGCGACCTTTGATCGAGACCGAAGTTCGCGCCCAGTTGAAAGAGCGCGCCGATCGCGAAGCTATCCGTGTGTTCCAGGAGAATCTTGAAAACCTGCTTCTGTCACCCCCGGCAGGAGCTATCCCCGTCATCGGCATAGATGCCGGAAAAGGCGAAGAGTGCCGGCTCGCCGCAGTGGATGAACACGGCAAGTTCCTGGAGGAAGTGGTGGTTTACCCGAGACCTCCCAGAAGCGACCTCGAAGGAACCAAAACTGCTTTCGTTGAGTTGATCCGCAAGCATAATATCAGCGCCGTGGCGATTGGAAGCGGCACAGGGGCGAGAGAGACGGAAAAGATCCTGCGTCAAATCCTGGCGGACGAGAAGATGGAAACGGTCATGGTCGTCACGGTAAATGACGCCGGAGTGGTCGTGTATTCCTCGTCGCGCATCGGCCGGGAAGAATTTCCCGATTTGCCGGTAGGCACGCGTTCTGCGATCTGCGCGGCACGCCGACTGCAGGATCCGTTGGCCGAACTGGTGAAGATCGATCCCAAGCTCATTGGAGTGGGACAGTATCAACATGACGTGGATCAGAAAGAACTCCACAGGCGCCTGATTCAGACTGTGCAATTCTGCGTCAATCGAGTCGGCGCTGATCTGAATGCAGCCAGCTTCTCGCTGCTGCGTTTTATATCGGGAATCAATGACCGCATGGCGCGCAAAATTGTGACGCATCGCAGCGCCAATGGACCATTCGCCACACGTGCCTCCCTGATGGCCGTCCCCGGCATGGACGATGCCGTGTACCAGCAAGCCTCCGCGTTTCTGCGCGTTCCTACCAGCGAATCGTTCTTGGATCGTTCCTGGATTCATCCAGAGTGCTATCCGATCGGGGAGAAAATGGCGGCCAGCCTGAATGTAAGTGTTAACGAGCTGTTCGGGAACCGGGAATTGACTTCTGCGCTCAAGCTGGAGGAATTCGCCGACAGTAACATCGGGATGCCGATTCTCGAGTTCATTCGCGAGGAGTTGCTCGCGGCCGGAAAAGATCCCAGGGGCGCGTTTGCGCCTCCCAGGTTCCGGGCAGAGGTCCGGGACATCGCCGATCTGAAGGAAGGCATGACTCTCGAGGGGGCCGTAACCAACGTCACCAACTTCGGAGCGTTCGTCGATATCGGAATTCACCAGGATGGTCTGGTTCACCTCAGCCAGATGTCCAACCGCTTCATTCGTGATCCCCGCGAGGCGGTCAAGGTCGGCGACCTGGTTCAGGTCAAGGTCATATCCGTCGAACTCGAAACCAAACGGATCGGACTGTCGATGAAAGCGCTGCTCCCGGCCATCCCACGACGTCGCAAAAACCCTCGGCGGCGGCCGGCCCCGCCCGTTCAGGCTGTGCCTGCAGCAGAAGCAGCCGCAGGCGGAGCGACCGAAGCCACTGCCGATGCACCCGCTGCCGCGGCTGCGCCGATCGAAGGCGTCCGGATCCCGCCGGCAGACCGCGAACGCAGGCCGAGACCACACACGCGGAACGGCCCGCAGCATCGAAGGGGCGACGGCCGTCCACGGCGGAGGGATTCGCACCTCGGGGGCGTCGATAATCCTTCCAGGACAAATGACGCTCAGCGCGGCAAGCCCGCGTCTCCGGCTCTCGCGCCACCCGAAGCCGAGCCGGAACCCAAGGTGCCTGAGCCCACACTGCAGGAAAAAATCGCCATCCTGAAATCCAAATTCCGCGGCATAAACTAGGGCAACCAGAACCCAGCTCACATACAAGTGCTTGCCTATTAGACAAGAAAAGCAACTGCGCACCGCAGAGATCGCGGAGACCGCAGAGACAAGTTATTGAAAAACAAAAGAGTTCTCCCCGGTGAGATTTTTTGGTAGCGGCTATGCCACTTCGCAATTCGTGGCTGCTTTTGGGGGCTCTGTATTATTACTTCCCATCCTTTTTGGGGCCAAAAGTGACGGTGGCTTTTGTGTCAAAGTGCTTATAGTCTTCGTAAGTTATGGTCTCTTCCACACGCACTCTGCTTTGGGGGAAGTACAGGACGCTGTCGGCGTGCGTCCATACCGGGAACCAGTATTTCCCATCGATGGATTGACGGAGCGTTTCAAATTCTGGGAATTGCTGATTCCCTTTCTGCGGAACCGGCTTGCCTACGGTCCTCACGATCTGCAGATCTTCATCATCGACCCAGATCTTGCCTTCGAAATAGAACCTGTTGCCCTTGGTGCTCTTCGGTTTGACAGAAAACACATAACACGCCAACTCATCCACCTTTTCCTTGCCTTCATATTTCAGGTTGTAGAGCGGGAGTTCTTTCGTGGTCAGCGAAAAGGGCTGGAGGTTGTCGATGATATCCTCATCTTCTTTGGTGAACTGGACGGAACGTAGTGTGCCTCTCCTCTCAATTTCGCGCACCTCGCGCGTACCGTTGTCACGAAAGATCACGTCGGAAACCCGTGACATGCGTTCATGCGACACGCTCCCATTGACGGACAATATGCGGACTTCAGCATCCTGCCGGTAGGCATATTGAAGCCACGCTTCGTAAAACTCCGACTCCTTGGCAGAAAAGGCCTTGATCACCTCATCAGGGGTTAATTCCTTTTTCTGGGACGGCTGGGGAGAAGACTGAGATGAATCCTGAGAGGTTTGGGGTTGCACCTGCCGACCAGCGGGCAATTGACGCTCTGCGATAAAACCAGGCCATAGCAACGAAGCCAGGAAGAGAGACACGGATGCGAGCTTCACGTTGATGCCCTCCTTCTCCTTCCCCATCCGATCCATCCGGGCTTAGTTTGTTTCAGTCAAGTTGGATCGAGGAGAGGTCTGGATACCCGATGCCGGCTAGCGCTTCACGGTGAGATCCGAGTCGGATCATCAAAAGCCGGAAAATCCCCGCCAAATCTATTATAGGCCGCCGACACCACCACTATCCAATCAAGTCGTAGATTTTCTTCGGGTCCGGCATCCCGAAACTACTGAATGACGATGGGCACACGCCGGAAGAGGTTCACATCGCTGATCGCATCCCGCACATGGATCTGCAGCGTGTAGGTTCCTTTCTTGAGACTTTTCAAAGGCAGAGAAATCGCTACGGTTGCCTCCCCCTTCCGGTCTTCTGTGGGAAGGGCTCCCCTGGCTCCAGACACTCCAGCAGCCCTGGGGCCCTGGCCGCCCCTATCGCCGCCGCGTCCCATTCCCCTCATCCCGCCGAATCCTCCCGGCCCGGGACCTCCCCTGCCTCCCAATATGGCCGCCTCTTTCGTCCAATCCTGGACCAGCTCGGGCTGGGACTCCAGGATCTTGGTATTGTCCTTGAGCAGGGTCAGATACGTTTCGATCGAAGGTTTTTGGGATCTGAGGATCCGGTGTCGCGCCGTACACCTGGAAAAAGACGTACACGGTCTGCCGGTTGAGGAAGATATTCCCGATGCTCGGCACGACCTTTCTGTTGCCGACCACGAGCGGATCGTATGCGATACCCAACTCCTGGAATCTCCGCATCATGCCCTGGTGCGCCACACCCGACCCGGCATCTCCCCTGGGATTCATCAGCTGGCTCCCCAGCACGATCGAACTGGTATCGAGCTTCTTGAGATCCAGCGCGGGTACAGTGATCGGTTCCTCGAAGCCTCCCAGTTTTCCGGTGCCGTTATCGCGCACCAGGAATTTGAGCTTGTATTCGCCGGGGCGAAGCTGGAAGCCAGTCGAATAGAAGATTCCGCCCGCCTTGATCTTTTCCGCCTTATCCGCCGGGAGCCGCACTTGAACGGCGTCCCGAGCCACGCCCGTCACTCTCCCCTTGGGATCGGTGACCTGCGCGACGAATTCGAACTTGCCCTCTTTGTTGGCACCCTTGTCTTCGAATTTCAGGCCGTCGCCATCGAGCTCGATCGAGATCGGCACCAGCGTCGTGCTGTTGTCTTTGCGGAAGTAATCCGTCTGCAGAATCACGGGCACATCCGCGAAGGGCCGGTCCACATTCATGGCCTGCTGCAATTGCAGGTCGCGCTCCTGCTGAGTGAGCTGACCGAAAGACTTCGATGCGAAATATCCGGGCCGGTGCTCGACCTTGACGTCGGGCCGAGTCACTTCGACACGGATTTTGCGATACTTGCCGTCCTGCTTCGGATTCGAACTGAAATAACCCAGCACGTAATAGATATGCGTATCATTCTGGACCTGCTTGATGGCCAGGCTCAGGTCGTTCGAGTCCGTAAATGCCTGGCCGCCGGTGTCATGAGCCAGCGTGGTCAGCGTCTCCTGAGAGCTGGAGAGATTCGTCGTCTGGCGCATCATCGCGGCGCCGCTGAACATGCCGCGTCCGCCGGCACTTCTCGCGATGCGCCGCCGCCGGGCGGCAGAGCGACCAGCCCGCGGCTGTCCACGGTATAGATCGACATGTTCGAACGATTGGCATTATCGACGGTAGATCGTATCTGGGCGTTGTTTTCGACACCGGTGGTTGTCACGCCGCTCGAGAAATAGAGCAGTGACTTGCGCTCGGGAAATTCACGGTACATCTTCGCCAGGGTCTCCAGGGCAGAAAGCCGCCGATCGGTGTTGAAAATATTGAACTGCATGGTGTCGGGCACGAAAACATCGTCGGAAGTATCCGGATCGCTCAGATCTTCCGCCGCAGCGTCTCCTGAATCCGGCGATGAGATCATCTCGAGCGTCTTGAGCAGGACATCCCGGTCATTCGTGAAATCCTGGACAAGTTCCAGCGTGCTGCTGTACGTGGCAATCGCCACGAGATCCTGTGGGCCGGACTGTTTGGCAATGAACTCATGCGCGGTGTCGACAGAGCGGATGAGATCCTCCGTTCCCAACGAACTCAGGTCAAAAAACAGAATGACCAGCCGCTTGCCTTCCAGATCTTCCTTTTTCGGAGGTTGGTCCGGAGTGAGCGCGAGGTTGACTACTGGAGCCGTGGGTTTCACAGCTTCGGGTGCCCCGGGAGCTGCAACCACAGCCGGCGGCGGGCCTACCGCCACATTCTCCGCAGAGAAGGTGACGATATCCTGCGGCAGATTATCTTCGAAGATTTTAAAGTCGTTTCGCGTCAGATCGCCAACCAGATTGCCTTTCCGATCGCGAACGGTCACGTCCACTACGACAAGATCGGATTCAACCGTAAAGAGCGGCCTTTGGGCTTTCGCAGGTTGTGCCTGCTCCTGCTGCGTCTGGGAAAACGCCAAAACCACTACGACAGACAATAGGCATCCCAGACTGAGAAGCGGCAACCGGCCCAGTTTCGCAGGAAACCGTTGGGTACGGCGTGTATTGGACATGGTCAGCGCCTCTAGAAGTTGATTCTCAGATTCATGGTCATCGAACGCATCGGGCGGGTGCTGGTCACTTGCCCGAAATTCAGCGAATTGATGGTGGTGCTTGCACCTGCCCAATTCGGATGATTGAGAAGGTTCTGTACCTGCCAGCTGAAATCAATCCTGCGGTTGTTCTCGTCCAGCCGGAAATTCTTGTGGATTGAAAGATTCAGCACATTGTTCCCCGGACCTGTAATGGTATTGCGCCCGGCGTTTCCATAAGTCCCCAAGGGGATGGCAAAAGCCGCGGTGTTGAAAAATGCCAGTAGTGTGCGGTCGCCCCAAGGTATGCCAGGGGAAATCCCGGTAGCGTCCGGTCGCAAGGAATTGTAGAGCGCGGCGCCGGAACCGCTGCCGCTGCTGGTATAGCGGGCAGTCAGCGGTGATCCGCTGGCAAGCGTAAAGGTGCCATTGACGTTCCAGCCGGCGATAAAATTGAGCACTTTGGGCGAGGCGGTCGCAAAAAATTTGCGGTTCTGGCCCATGGGCAACTCATAGCTGAAAGTCGTCTGGAAAATTGTGGCGCTGATCCTGGTTGCTCCGCGCGCGCTCCGCCGCAAGATTGGCGTCATTTTGGGCCACGCCGGAAGGGACATCATCGATGCTCTTGGACAGCGTGTATTGATTCTGCACATTGAATCCATGGGAGAAACGGCGAGCCAACTGGAAGTTGACCGCGTGCAAAACCGAGCTGCCGCCATTGGTCTGGAAGGTGAAGTTGCCGGCATTGCTGGTGCGGTTGGGCGCCCGAGTGATGCCGAGGCCGTTTCCCTTCGAACCCATGTAAGTGACGGTCAGAACATAGAGCCGGGAGATCTGGGTCTGGACATCGAAGTTCCATTGTTGGACATAAGCCGGCCTGTAGTTCGGGTCAATGGCGTAGGTGTTGAGAATGGTTATATTAGGATTGGTCGGAAACCCATTCTGCAGCGTCAATGGATTCGATGCGCTGGTGGGCAGGTTTTGAGTGACAGCGAAGGGAGGCTGATTGACGAGTTGGCCGACGATCGACGAGTATGCGGAACTATCGTTGAAAATCCCGTAGCCGGTCCGGATTACGAATCGAGACCTCGCCGAAGGCCGCCAGGCAATGCCGATGCGCGGGCCGAAATTGAGCCTGTCCGGATTCACCAGTGACCTGGAGAAATACTGGCCGCTCAAAGGCCCAGTCTGGTCAGGGAATACTTGGGCCACGGATGTGAATCCCGGAGCCACATCCAGGCTGACCAGGCGATTGTATTTCTCAAACGAGGGACCGTTATATTCGTAACGCAAGCCCATGTTTATCGTCAGAGTTGAGCGTGCCCGCCAGTTGTCCTGAATATAAAGGCTGAAGGTGCGGTTTCGCAGATAGGTGGCATTGCCCCAGGGATTCTTGACCGGATCCGTGTAACGGCGCGATGTGGAATAGGGCATTCCCAGCAGGAAATCGGCAAAGTCGTTGCCGGTTCCTGCGATCTGGCGCCCCTGGGCGTCAAGCCCTGCCGTGGCGAAGCCGTTGAAGATGAACGAGCCGCGCGCATTGCTGTCGCTGCGGGTATTGCGCTGCAGCCAGCTGACGTCGCCCCCGATCTGGATGCTGTGCTTGGATCCCATTCTGTTGAGTCCACTCGAAATCGTAAACGTCTGGTTCCGGTTGAGGGACTGGCGCGGCGAGCGAGATATCGCCATAGTTAGTCAGATTGATCGTAGGAGGCCCGTAGTTGATCGGATCCCGGGACACCCCGGTGATTCCCAGCGCACCCTCCACGTCCTGGGTGTAGGCAAATGAGTTGGTACCTTCCGTGCGCGTGCGATTCAGCGTGATTCGCCAGTTCGACATCAAGCGCGCTTTCCACATGTGCGTGCCGGAAATGCCTATATTCTGAGCGAAATTCGTCCGGGTCGAATCCAGGCCCGGAAAGGTTGCAGCGGTTCAAGAGAGCTGCCGCGGCGCATGCTGTAGTTGACCGCAAAATTGTCTTTGGAGCTGAGCCGCAATCCGCTGACGCTTCCTTGAATCTGATCCGAGGTGCCGGGCACGCTGCGCTGGATGGCATAGTTGTTCACGCAAGGGAGGTTCGCCGGGCATGGCAAGTTCTGTTTTGGAATGAATCCCAGCAAACCGCGCGCTATCGGATCGATCGTGGTCACTGTGGTAAAAACCGATGTCGGATCGTTTGGATTGCGATAAAGCTGAACCGGCTGTACCACTGTAGTTTGCTGGCCCGTCTTGGGATCAAGGATCCCCACCTGAACCAGGCTTTGGGAAAAATCCCCGGCGCGTTCGAGATCCGTCGGCACTGTCGTCAAGACATTCTGAGCACTCCGATTCCGACTGCCACTGTACGTGAATGTCCATCCAGGCTGGCCGCCTAAACCGCCACGGCCTCCGCCGCCTCCGCGACCGCCACCACCTCCGCCACCACCACCGCGATTGCTGGTACTGGTCGTCGTTCTTGGCTTGATAAAGGGGAAGACCCCGCCGAGCGTGATGTTGTAATTGTCCCCGATTTGGACCGGCTTGGGCAGTTCTTGTCCGGTCAGCGAATAGGAGCGCGCGTTAAGCGCCGAGTTGCTGAAGACCTCAGAGACACTGCCCTGGATTTTCGGCTGCCGGAAGATTGCCCCGCGTCCTCCAGGTCCTCCCATGCGGAAGCCGCCGCCCCCACCAAACCCACCGCCACCGCCCCCCGCGCCGCCACCCCTGCCTCCACCTGCTCCAAGGCCTCCGGCATCGCCGCCGCGGCCTCCGGGGCCGCCCTGTCCGCTATCGGCTGCGGTCATTTCCAAATTAAAGCCCATGACTCTCGCCGAATCCATCATCTGTTGGCGGAAGCCTGGGTCAGCCAGATTGCCGGCATCCAGGCTTGCGGAATTCCCATTAATCAACAAGAGGTTATCCTGGCGCGGGACCGTAGCTAGTTCGGCGCCGCTCTGGGTGGTATCCTGCTGAAACAACTGCATCCCTGGCAAATCAGTCGTCTGCACTGTCTGGAAGCCTGACGTGTTTTCGGCAGGCTGCGCCGCGGCAGATTGCGCGGCCGGGATCTTTGGGGCCGCAGGTCGAGGCCTGGGGGGAGGTGGAGTGGATTGCAGGGAGATGGTGATGTTCTTGCTTTCTTCCGCAGCCGTGTCCACCGCGTCCTTCGTCGCTTTCTGGAATCCCGGCATTTCGATGCTGAGTTTATAGACACCTGGGGTCAGATTCGGAAACGTGAAAGTCCCATCCTCATCCGTAAGCGTTTCAGCTTTCGCCTCATCTCCTGCAAGAAGGTGGACGGTAGCGGCGGGTATGGGCACGCCTTTGGCGTCGGATATCTTGCCACTGATGCTCCCTGGTTCCTGAGCCCGCACGACACCCGTCAAAAGAAGACAACCTAACAAAAGGCTGCGCCATGTATTGGAAGCATTCATATCGACTCTCTCAATCCATTCTTCTGAGGCAGTCTTGTCGCGAAAGTCGAATCATGACGCCGGCCACCCCACCAAGTAAGTCCAAATTCCCCAGTGCCATCGTGGGCGATGGTAATTAGATATACGAAGGTGCTGCCGATTCGTTACAGTAACCTGTGCCAAGCCCCATGAACATAATAGGGGAGGAAACCCTGAGTTAGAGGGGCCTTATTGTGCAGTTGACGGAATGCCGGTACCGGACTAAGCTCTCCGCCATGCTCTTGGATAGCCCATGAAAGGGGAAGGAATGGACATTCGGATTGCACATAGTCCCGATTCCGATGATGCCTTCATGTTTTATGCACTGGCAGCGAACAAGCTGCCGACCGGAGAATATCGCTTCACTCACCGGCTGGAGGATATCGAGACTCTGAACCGAAAGGCGCTGCAGGGCGAATATGAAGTCACTGCCATTTCAATCCATGCCTATGCCTATGTCGCCGGTCGTTATGCCTTGCTTCCCTGCGGTGCCAGCATGGGCGATCGATATGGTCCGTTGGTGGTATCACGAGAGGCATGGAAACCGGAGGATGTGCGTGGTCGCAAGATTGCGATACCGGGAATCATGACTTCAGCATATCTGGCTCTCAGGCTGTTCGAACCTGATTTCCACGCGGTCGTCATGCCTTTTGACCAGATTATGGATGCAATAGGACGAAAGCAGGTCGACGCCGGGCTCTTGATTCATGAAGGACAGTTAATCTATGCGCAGGCAGGCTTGTATAAGGTCCTGGATCTGGGCGAATGGTGGTACGGCCGGACCGGACTTCCCTTGCCCCTGGGAGGCAACGGCATCAGGCGGGACCTCGGCCTGGATCATATCCGCGAAATCTCGCGCCTCATCAAGGAAAGCATCCAGTATGCCCTCGACCATAGAGAAGCAGCGCTTGCCCACTCTCTGCAATACGCTCGAGGCCTGGATCCCAAGGATGCTGATCAGTTTGTATCCATGTACGTCAACCGCAGGACTCTTGACTATGGCGAAGATGGGCGCAGGGCCGTCCGGCTGTTTCTGGAGGAAGCGCAAAGTAGGGGCCTGATTCCCGCACCGGTCCAAGTCGACTTTGCCGACTAAAAAGGTGCCGTATCCGGCGTGGATGGTTTGACATCCGTTGATTGCGGAGTTATATAGTAGATATGTCATTGTAAAGCCAAAGGCCTTGGAGGAGGTAACAGGAGTGCCGATTTACGAATACAAATGTACAAAGTGTGGGGAGATCTTCGAGGCTTTCCAGAAAATCAATGATCAGCCGCTGTCCCAGTGCAGATTCTGCCAGGGCAAAGTCGAGAAGTTGATCAGTCACAGCAGCTTCCAGCTGAAGGGCGCCGGCTGGTATCTTACCGATTATGCTAAGAAATCTCAGCCTTCTCACACGGAAGTCAAGGACACAACTAAAACCAGTGAGAAGCCGGGTACGAGTAGCGAAAAGGCAAGCTCAACTCCAGCAAAAACCGGGAAGGACTCCGACTAGAGGAGGCGCCAGGACAGATCTGGCGAAAAAAACCTGCAATTCTCACCAGGCCAAAGAAATCTGGCGATCCGGGCTATGGATGAGGCCGAAGAGCGCACTTCGCGCTATTACTGCATCCCTCCTTATCGGTGGCAACAGCTGACGTACGATCTGGTCACGCGCCAGGACTGCGAATGGGAACCTCTGCCGGACGAGACTCTAGCCCGGGTCCAGCAGTTGCACTATGTGCGGCCTAAGCAAGACTCCATCTACGATTTTTATCGTATACAACTCAACGATCCGGGGATAATAACCGCCGCGCGGCGCGAAAACCTGGAGCCGGACTTCTATCCGTTCCTGGTTTATATCCTGACCCACGAAATGGTCCACTTGGTGCGATTGAGCACCATCCTGCCGCATGCAGGGGAAATCCGTCCATCCACGGAAGAGGAAGAAAGCCGGGTCCAGAAGGTAGCCTATCGCATCCTGTCCAATGCGCCTGACAAGAGGATGCGCCCGATTCTCTCGAGATTCTGTGCCGGCGAAACTCCGGCCGCACACCTTTGTGATTTTTTGTAGCACTCAGATCTAAGGTAATTAATCCCGGGCCATTCTCGTGGCCAGATGCAAACACCCCTACATCGGGACAGCGGTTCCTGAATCTGACTCTCTTCTTCTCCTCACCGCTGGCATTGGCGCTCTTGCTTTAGCGGCATGGTTCAGGAACAAGTGGAGCGGATGGGAGGGACAGTTACCAGTGTACCCTGCATTCCACTCTATTTCCGTTTCGAGAAGAACTCGTCGGCCGCGGCCTGAGTCTCTTCGTGGGTCTGCTCCTTCAACTGTTGGTTGATGCCCCACTCGTGGCCGAAAGGATCGACGATCTTTCCGTAACGCCCTCCCCAGAACATATCCTGGACGGGCATGCTCACCTGCGCGCCCGCCGCCACTGCGCGCTCGACAATCCTGTCCGCGTCGTCGACAAGGAGCGTGATGCGCACGCCCGTTCCGCCGAGCGTGTGCGGCGATTTGCACGTCCCGCCCTCGCTGGCATCGAACTCATCACAGACGAAGAACTTGTGTCCGTCCAGAGTCAATTCGCCGTGCATGAGCTTCTTGCTGTCCGGCTTCATCATACGGTGTACCTCTTCGGCACCGAAGACGCGTTTGTAGAAGTCGAGCGCGGCGGGCCCGTTGCGCACGATTAATTCGGGGATGAACTGATCCTCTCGATGCACAGTCTCCTCCTCTTCCAACGAATGGTTTGTAGAAGATGATCTAGGGCGGCATCTGTGCCGCACATCGATCAGCAGCCAAGCAGGAATGGACCGCTTACGCGTAATTTTTCCGCTGAGAACTATCGGCTGACCCTATTTGAATTGGGTGACGCTCAGCACGTTTCCGTCCGGATCTTTGAACCATGCCACCCTGGCGCCACGCGTAGCGTTGTCCACCAAGGGTGCAGTCCAAATTCCTCGCTCGTCCTGTCCCGGAAAGCCGTATTTTTCAAACCCGACGCCTTTCTCCACAAGATCCGAAACGACTTTCTCGATGTCCGAGACTTCCCAGCCTAGAACTGTAAATGGTTGCGGGGATAAATCCCGGACTTTCGATACGCGCACTCGAATCCCATTAGCGTCGAGCACCAGCGCGAATGGATCGTCACTGATATAGCGGAGTCCCAGGACATCCACATAAAAGGCTCTCGCCTTTTCACTGTTCCTGGTTGGAACAAAAGCTGCTATTTTCGCCGAGCCTAACATCGAGTTCCTCCTGCTTCATCACTGCGCTCAGCTTCAAAGCATATCACCCGCTGCGTACTATGCCAGCTTTCGAGCGGCGCTGATCCGGCCCCGGCAAAGTCGCAGTACTCGAAATTAGACAAAATTAGGGACGTCGCCTTTTTCGGCAAAATGGGGAACGGAGGAATGGACTGCGTCCCGGGTTTTAAAAGGAATCGGAACTTTTGCCCGCCGCGCTGCGTATCCTATCATGACACGACATATCACGTGCTGATATATGGAGTCAAAATGTTCAGTCCTGAATTGAAAAAGGGGAGCATCGAACTCCTCACCTTGTCCCTGCTCAGGGATCGGCCCCGCCACGGCTATGAAATCGGTAAACTGATGGAGCTCGGCTCGGGGGGGCGTCTCAGATTCACCGTCTCTGCCCTCTACCCGACCCTATATCGCATGGAGCAGAAGCAGTGGATAACGGGACGCTGGGTGGAAAAAGAGGGGCAGCGGCGCAGGTATTACTATCGGCTGATGCCCAAGGGAAAGGCAGTCCTCTTCGAACAGCGGAGGAACTGGCAGGAATACGTCGCCGCGATCAACCAGATACTGGGGCCGGACCATGCATGATTGGAATCGATATGTGTGCGAGCATCTTCGCCTTGCGGACATGAAAGATGACCGGAAGGAAAAAATCATCCGAGAGCTGGCATGCCAGATGGAGGAGCTTTATCTCGAGGCCCTGGCCGCCGCATCATCTGAAGATGAGGCACTGCGCCAGGCAGAGCGCCAGATCGGGGACTGGGAGCCGCTGTCCGTCGAACTCAGTCGTGCGGAACGACCCACCCAAACAGCTGCAGCCGGCCAGAGGATCCGTCGGTTCGAAGAGGAGATTCGGCTGAAAGGGAAGGGTTGGCTTATGGTTTCCGACATCTGGCGCGATCTTCGCTATGGGCTGCGCGTGTTGCGCGGGAATCCCGGCTTTGCAGCAGTGGCGATCTTTTCTCTGGCTCTTGGGATCGGCCTCAACTCAACCATCTTTTGCCTGGTAGACCGGCTCATTCTGCAACCCCTGCCGGTCGATCATCCCGACGAAATGGCGCTCATCAAGATTCGGACTGAGAAGGGTGGGATGTCGAGATCGCTCCCTTATCCCCAATATCTCGAACTCAGAAACCAATGCAAAACGTTGTCCGGGATCGTGGGCATGCAGCGCCATGGAGCCGTTCTGACCGGCGGAGAAGTGTCGGAGCTGCTGTCGACCCAATATGTGACAAGAAACTACTTCTCGGTCCTCGGAGTAAAGGCTCAGCTTGGGCGAGTTTTTCGCGACGATGATATGGACAAAGTCGAACCAGTTGTGGTCATAAGCTATGGGCTTTGGCAGCGCCACTTCGGTGGAGACCTTGGAATCGTCGGCAAGGCAATTGAGCTGACCAAGAGAAAGGTCACTGTGATCGGCATTGCGCCCAGAGGCTTTGGAGGGGTTCAGAGGCCTGCCACCACTACGGATGTGTGGTATCCGGCCGAGGCATCCGTGACCAACCTTTCAGGACCGAGGGCCGAGGAGTTCGAGCTCATGGGCCGCGTGGCTGCCGGCGTCCCGGTCATGGGAGCGCAGGTTGAGGTGGACACCATCGTGCGCCGCCTGGTCCCGAGCAACCCCACGGCAGATAAGATCCTCGGAGCCATCGTTACATTAGAGGCAGAAGATTATTTCAGAGGGTTCGCCGTACTTGGGTTTCTCCTCATGGCCATCACCGGGCTGGTCTTGCTCATTGCCTGCGTGAATGTCTCCAACCTCCTCCTGGCGAGGTCCCAGGCCCGACGTAAAGAAATTGCCATCCGCCTGGCGCTGGGCGGCAGCCGGCTGCGCCTCATACGCCAATTGCTGACGGAAAGTCTCGTGCTGTCACTGGCCGCCGCCGCTCTTGGTCTGCTGTTGACGCGCTGGGCCATCCAGGCGCTGCCGGCACTCCTTCCCCCGATGCCGATGCGGATTTTCCCCGAGATCAGCCCCGACATACGAGTTGTCGTCTTTGCGATCGCCCTGGCTTTTCTCACCACGCTGATCTTCGCGCTTATCCCCACTCTTCATGCTTCCAGACTCAATCTGGTGTCGCTGCTGAATGAGTCGCCCGGCACCGGCCAGAGCGGAGGCCGTTACCTCGGCCGCAACGCGCTCGTGGTCGGCCAGCTGTGTATTTCCCTCGTCCTGCTGACGCAGTCGGGCTTGCTGATGAAGAGCTTCGTGCGCAGCTTGCAGGCGGACGTGGGGTTCGAAAAAAAGAACATGCTGCTGGCACAATTTGCGCTGGGCATCTATGCATATGACGGAAACCAGGCCCGCGCCTTCTGCCAGACATTACAGGAACGCGTCCAGGCATTGCCCGGCGTGAAGCAGGTGAGCTTCGCCGGGCGCTTTCCACTCAGCTTGTCAGGCGGAGGGCGCGCACAGCAGGTGTTTTTCCCGGGAGAGCAGGTCCCTCAGACGATCAAGTACAACGCCGTGGGACCGAATTATTTCCAGACCATGGGCACGCGCATCTTAAGAGGGAGGGATTTCACTTCACAGGATTTCGGATCGAATGGGAAGGTCGTACTTGTGAGCGAAGCATTCGCCAGACGCTTCTGGCCCGAGAAAGACCCGCTCGGGCAAGTGATACGCATCGGTGATCCACCCCAGGTGGATGCGGCCACCATCATAGGCGTGGTCCAGGATGGGGCCGTCATCAGGATCGGCGAAGATCCCCAGCCCTACATGTATCTGCCGCTGGTGCGCGGGTACGCCAATGAGCTCACCATGCTTGTGGAAACCGCCGGAGATCCCGGCGCTCTGGCAACTGCGTTCCGGCAGACCGTGCATACGATTGACAAGAGCGTGTCTCCTCTCCTCATGAGCACATTGAAAGAGACCCTCCGTCAAGGATTGTATGATCGTGAAATGATGGTGACCTTCATAGGCTCGTTTGGTCTGCTTGGATTGATGCTGGCATCCTTCGGGCTCTACGGCATCGTTTCTTACACGTTCAGCCAGCGCACACGCGAAATCGGCCTGCGCATGGCCCTCGGCGCGCAGCAGAGTGACGCGCTCCGCATGGTCCTGCAACACGGGCTGCGCCTGGCACTGCTGGGAACCGCAATCGGAATCCCCATCGCACTCGCGGTGAGCTACTCCCTCGGCAGCGTTTTGTATCAGGTGAGCCCGGCCGACCCCACGACACTGGCTGGAACAGCCTTACTGCTCGCGGCGGTCGCATTGCTCGCCAGCTATATCCCTGCGCGCCGCGCCACAAAGGTCGACCCGATGGTCGCCTTGCGCCACCAATAATTTCGGGGACAGGCGCGAATGGCGCTTAGAAAAGGATTTCAATTGGGACCCTGAAAGGGTCCAGCAGCAAAGCCCAGGGCGCAAACCCTGGGAACTGACGTTTGGCAAGGAATCAGCCCTGAAAGGGCGGCGCAGGCTGCGTCGCCCTTTCAGGGCTGGTTTCCCGGATGACCATGATCCCAGGGCTCACGCCCATAAGCGCTAAGTTAAGATCGATTTGGGCAGGATATGGAGATTTCGGGGAGCGTACTGAACCAGAAAATCCAAGGAAAATAGGATCCATGCAACATATATTCGGCCGCAAAAAGATTATCTTAGCGCTTATGGGCTCACGCCCTGGGCTTTGCTGCTCCGCCCCTTCAGGGCTTAATCACTTGATTTGGCGGGACTAACAGGTGATTGGGGCGTTCTTAACTAAGCGCCATTTGGGACGGGCGCCATAACCTCTAAATTTTACCGAAAACAGGAAACCGGGGTCGCGTCCCCGGTTTCGACCCCGGTTTCCGTGGATCCCGATCTCATCGTTTTGTGCCGCTAGCGGATCACGCTTACAGTTACATAAGACGGTGATTGCGCCGAACGAAAGATCTTCTGGGTCGCTTTCTGATAATCCGATTCCCGGGCGTGATAGATGTCCAGGAACTTTTGCGGATTGCGATCAAACATCGGAAACCACGAACTCTGCACCTGAACCATGATCCTGTGCCCCTTCAGAAAGGTGTGATACTTGTCGCCCAGCGGGAACTCCAGTCTGGTGACCTTGTCCGGCACCATCGGTTCGGGATTCGTAAAGCTGTTTCGGAACTTGGCTCGAAGGATATCTCCCGCCAGGAGCATCTGAAAGCCGCCCATGCGGACATTCTGCGGGTTCGGCTGCGGATCCGGAGCGTTTCCCGGATATACGTCGATGAGCTTCACGACGAAGTCGGAGTCGGTTCCGGTGGTTGATACCTGGAGATCTGCCGTGATGGGCCCGGCAATTGTCAGGTCATCTTTCAGAGGCTCGGTCTGGTAGTAAAGGACGTTCGGCCTCGTCCAGGCGAAACGCTGATCCTCTACCATGAACAGGTGTCCTTCGATCGTACGGATTTCAGCTGAGTAAGGCACCGGCTTGCCCGGATCGCTGACATAAGAATCGAACCCCTGTATGGCTGCGTTCCGAGGCGGGTCGAATGACACTCTTGATCCCGCATCCAGATAAAGATTCAACGTCTTGGCGCCCGCGGGCGGCCAATTGTCCGGCGCCCGCCATGCATTCCTCCCGGTCTCGAAAGCCGCTACCTTGGGAAGTTTCATATCTCCCTTATCCTTCAGGTAATAATTGAAGAAGGGGAGCTCGACCTGTTCACGATAATAGACTCCGGTCTTGGAACCGAAGGAGATATCGCCCAGGGTGTCGCCGTCCATGCGTGCATAGCCGCCATGAAGCCACGGGCCGATCACAAAATAAGTTTTGTTCCGAGGATTTTTTTCAATCAACGCGCGGTACATGCGGAATGGACCGTAGAAGTCCTGCGCATCAAACCACCCGGCGACGATCAGAACGGGGTGGTTGATGTTGTTCAGGTCCTTGGGCACATTTCGTGACTGCCAGTATTCATCGTACGTGCCGTGCGCCATATAGTCGTTCCAGGTGGGCACGTCGTCGGCGAAGAACTTGCGCGCATTTGCGGCGGCGCCGAGCCGCAGGAAGAAGTCATAGCCGTCGGGAGTGCCGTAGTCGAATGGGCCGATCGGCTGGTCGGTCGGCGCAGAGCGGGCGCGCGCATTTCCGGACATCCAGGCAAAGGCATACATCAACTGGAAAGCGCCGCCGGAATGATGGTCGTCCCCGAGAAACTGATCCTGCGGCGGCGATTGCGGCGAAGATGCCTTCAGCGCCGGGTGTGCGTCGATCATCCCCTGCGAGACCTCCCAGCCTCCCCAGGAGATTCCCCATTGACCGACGCGGCCGTTGTGGTTCGGTATGTTTTTCAAAAGCCACTCGATCGTGTCGTATGTGTCGGTGCTCTCATTGACCTGTCCCTTGACATAGGGGCGATGGTGAATGAACTCGCCTTCCGATCGGAATTTGCCGCGGCAATCCTGGTAGACGATGATATAGCCTTCCCGGGCAAATTCGTTGTTCGGACCGACAACGCGCAAGTAGTTATCAAGGCCGTACGGCTGGATCCCGTATGCTGTTCTGGTGATCAGGATGGGATACCTCCGCGATTGGTCTTTGGGCGCATACACAATCGTGAACAGCCTGATCCCGTCGCGCATGGGGACCATATGTTCCGATTTCGCATAATTCTCCCTCACGTTGAAGGCCGGCTGTTGAGCGGCAGTCTGGGCTGAGGGCTGCGCCTGAAAGGTGATCGTGGCGATTACGCACCAAACGATGAGCGTGACGGATCTACAGATTCTCATATGCCGCCTCCTTGTATTCCGTGCAATATGGGATATCGCTCCCCCGATCTCGCTTGTGATTACATCCTGTCCGATTTGATCGTCGATCTGCAAGCATCAATAATCAGGCATGCCCGCCGCGCTGTCGGACGACAACGACGCAATGTCTGCAGCATGAGCGCAAAAAAGTTGTTGGCATCACAGTCGGCGACGTTCTGATTGCTTTGTCGTCGACTCCGGGGTCCCGGAGAGTTACGGTTGACGGACCGGAGTCAACATCACTCTTGTCCAAGGCCTTATGCATGCGGAAGTGCACTGTGCGGATCTCCTCGATGCTCCAATCCGGCATGGGACTGGCAACGAGCACTGCGCAGGCTATGACTTCGTTTTCCCGCTCTCTGCAGTGCACAGAGCGGGGAGACCACACTGAGAGTCAAGAGAAGCCACCACCAGCCGGCAATGATGGCCATATGCATCACGGACATGGCCACTTTACCTCATCTTGCGATTGCGGATGCCAAAATTGCCGCCGGCACGGCTCATGCAGAACCGGTGATATTTCCGAGGAGAAAGCCCGATGACTTGAAGACTGGAAAATCCGCCACGTGCGCTGTTTCGATCGGCTTAAGGCCTACGGGGCGGGCATCGGGTAGTCGGCCTATCCCATCATGGAGCGCCTGGGATATGATGTTTACGTAAAACAAGGCATCGGAGTTGATCTCTATGTTCGTGAAGATCTTCGGCGGGACAGAATTGCTGTAGTGGTTGAAATCAAAGAGGGTGACCGCCAGCTCGGCCATTAGCGGGACCCGGCTACAGGATGCCACATCGTTGTCGCAGCTACGCGAAGGAATCCACCATGCTGCGATTGGGTAGTAGCGGGCATGGGCACGGACCTCGACGCCTCTCGGCGCGTTGAGGACAGGCGTGCTATGGATAACCTCGGCAAGAGCTGCCATCCGTGCTGAGAGCGCGCTTGTTTGAGCAGGGGTCGCGCTGAGAGATTGCGACCAGGGACGGAAGTCCGATGTCAGCGTCCACTTGCCGGGGTGCTCCGGATCGGAGACATTCCGGACATCCGGCGCCGGCCCTGGATCAGCAGTGTGACCGCAAGGGCGACCGGCATGCAGGCATGGACTTTCATGTTATTTCCCTCGGCGTGGCAGGGGTATGGCGAAAGCCAAGGATTCCGTGAATGCCAAAGCCTTTGCGCCGACCTCCCAGCCTCTCAAGATCCGGCCGTGGGCTATTGTTTGACCAGTTCGACGCGGCGGTTTGTGGCCCGACCCTCCTCGGTGTCGTTAGAGGCGACAGGGGCGTACTGTCCACACCCGGTGGCGCGCAGACGGGTGGGAGCGATGCCGTGGTCGCGAATGAGCGCCTGCATCACGGCCTGAGCCCGGGCATCGGAGAGCGTTACGTTGACCTCCACGGATCCGGTGTTGTCCGTATGCCCCACCACGAAGACCTTCAACTCCGGGTCCGATTTGAGCAGCTTGCCGATTTCCCCAATGGCCTGGGCCGAATCGGGTTTGATATTGGCCTTGCCCGTGTCGAAGTAAATGCCGTAGACGGCTGCGTGTCCCGTGGACCTGATGTCGTTGCTGAAGGCTGCAGCATCCGCGACGATATGCTGCTCCATTGCTTTTTTCTCGACAATGTGCAGCCAGATCTTGCCGTTGCCCTTATCGATCTGCGCCCATATTTCCTGGCCATCCTTGGCGATCTTACTATTCACCCACCGTTCCGGATCGCTTTGGAGAATCGTCCCCCCCACTTTTTTGAGGGCATTCTCGTAGTTGCGGATTACGGCCAGGCCGCTCGGTTCATTGATCCGCTGTCCCGTAAAACTGTAGGAAAGGGTGGTAAACTTGCCTTCGACCTGGTTTTTTGCGCCTTTCGTCGAAGCGAATTCGTAGACGCCGAAATCCTCGACCTTGCAGGCTTCGAGGCGGTACTCCGGCATGCGCGAGGGAAACAACGGGTGGTCTTTGCAGCCGGCCTGGTCCGCCTGCCCCACCGCTATCGCCACATTCATCAAGAGAAACGCCGCGCTTATCAACATGATCCAGACGAGATGATTCCGAGAATTGTTCATGTTCCCCTCCTGAGATACATCAATGTCCCCACGCCGGCTCGACCGGACCGGGCAGGCGTGGCTTCAATTCTAGCGGCATCACCGCAGCGCCACAAGAGAAAGCGGCGCCAGACATTGCCACGCTACGATCCATCCAAAAGCGAGGGGACGTCACCTTTTTTCAACAGAAGCTCTCCTGATGATGCGAAAAAGAAAGAGAATCTGGCTCTGTCTTGCCCAGCTTGGAACAAGGACTCTGTGGACCAAGGATCGGTGGCGCAGAGCAAAATGGTCTACCCCGGCAGGATCGCACACCCGGAAAAATGATTGCGGGGCAGACAAATCCGTCCTCTGGCGCCTGACCTTGTTGCTGCCCAGTGACTATTGACTAGGGATATCGCGATATTGACCATCCCCAGATCGTGATTGTCCCGAAGTCCCGATCTGGGAAACGTGCGCTGGCTCACAGTTGCCGCCGACCTTGCCCCGCACGCCCAGCTTCGTGATGAATTTTCCGCCCGTCGAGGGGAAACACTGACTATCTCCTCAAAATGCAAAAGCAGCCGCGAATGGTACGAATCTTCCTTGTCATTCGTGGCTGCCTTACAATGAACCCAATATTATCTTCATTTCTATTTTGTGTGTTGCATTTTGCCGTTTGGCTTGAATACCTTTGCGTGTGAGATCTTTGCCCCTCTCCGGGACACAATGCACAAACTGAGGATACCGACTATGTTCTGCCGATCCGGGCTTCCTGGCCCCATCCTGATCATTGCTTTATGCTTTCTCTGCACGGCGTCTCCCCGTGCGCGCGGCGTCGATCCGTGGCCGCAATTCCGTGGAGCGGGAGGCGCGGGCATTGCGGACGAGAGTCATCTGCCAGTCCACTGGTCGGTCACCGACAATGTCGCGTGGTCGATTGAAATTCCGGGGCGCGGCTGGTCTTCTCCGATCGTCTGGGGCAAAAAAATCTTCCTTAGAGATTGAATGGGGTCGGACCACGCGAAGTGTGTGGATTGCAAGGACATCCCTATTTGGAGGGGAGGCAAAAGGGGCCTTAGCCGAATATTTCGGGGCCTTTTTCTGCATCTAAAGCGCTCAGAATCGCTTGATGAAGTCGATGCCGCCCAATTGCCCCATCTGTTGAAGAATCCAGGCACGGCGTTCCTCCACATAGGCTGATGGCGCGCTGACTTTCAGGCGCTGCGGGTTGGGCAGGACGGCAGCCAGAAGCGCTGCCTCCTCAGCCCCGAGGTTAGCCGCCGGCTTCCGGAAATAGCGCAGGCTGGCCGCCTCGAAGCCAAATACCCCATCGCCCAGTTCCACGATGTTCAGATAAACTTCGATGATGCGGCGCTTGGGCCAGGTGAGTTCGATCATTGCTGTGAAGTAAGCCTCGAGGCCCTTGCGCACAAAGCTACGGCCCGACCACAAAAACAGGTTTTTGGCGACCTGCTGTGAAATTGTACTGGCCCCGCGCAAGCGCTGCCCGCGATCGTGTTCATCCAGCGCTTTCTGAATCGATGCGAAATCGAAGCCGTGGTGGGTCGCGAAGTTCTGATCCTCCGCGGCGATGACGGCCAACGCGGCCTGTGGCGAGATCCGGTTCCAGGGTACCCACCGATTGTCCACGTGATAGGCGCGACCGCTCCGCCAAGCCTCCACCCAACGCTGCATCATCATCGCCGTAGTGGGCGGTACGATCCAGCGCAACGCCAGCGTCATCAGCATTGAGGCAACGAGAATTACTACGAAAGCCTGAGACACCCGCACCAAAATGCGGCGGACAAGGGGTTGTGGGCGACTACTGGCCTTCACACGGGATGGCATGGCAGACGCAATTATACGCAGTTCGATGTCCTGTGACAACGGACGCCCTGCATGGGGATGGGGTCGTCCACCCATAGCAGGTTCAGCAGGATTCGATTGTCTTAGTGCCCGGCCTGTTTCTGGCGCGACGGAACCAGCCACGTGATATTCGAACCGCTTGAACTAGTTGAGAAGCTGGTGGCGCTTGTGCCGCGGCCACGGTTCAATCTGGTCAGGTACCATGGCATATTGGCGCCCTCCGCCGCTTGGAAGCCGATTGTCATCCCGGAATCAGATATTTCCGGCCCCCTCACCCACCCCAGCTGTCCTGCAAAAAAAACAGCTCCTCCCACTCGAGACTGGAAATTCACCGAAGAAACACGCTTGCCGGCCCAGGAATTATTCATGGGCAGAACTTATGAAGAGAGTTTTTTCGCTGGACGTTTTGGAATGTTCGCGATGCGACGGACGCATGAGAATTCTCTGCGCGATCCATCCTCCTTTATGTGCTCCAGCACATAAGGGCGGTTATGTTTCCTTCGCAGTTATGTTGCCTTGAGAGGTCTCGCCGTTGATTTTGCTGGTTGTTTTTCCAATTGACGCAACATAAGTGAGACCTCTCAGATGGTCGGAATTCCTTCAAAGGAGATCCGGCCATGTTTGAACGACTCTTTCAAAAGGCATTCACGATCACCCGCCACAACACTGCACCCTACGCCCCCGAACGCGAACGTTATTTGGAGAATTGTGCCGAGCAAGGATACTCGTCCAGCCTCCTCAGACAAATGTCCGGCATGCTGCTCCGCATCGCCCACGAATTGAGGGATTGTCCCGATCAGAAGGTAAGCGAGGAGCAAATCCAGGCTGCGACTCAACGGGCGTCCCGAAGACCTCGCGGCTTTCCGAAGATTCGGAAAGTTCGAGCATTCCGCAAAACATTTGCGAGAGAGACAAAGCGCTGGTTGCGCTTTCTCGGCCGGTTTCGAGAGTCCGGCGTAAAGCCCTTGCCTTTCGCCAACTTACTCGGTGACTTCGCTTCCTGGATGGAGCATGAGCGGGGATTATCTCCGGCGACAATCAAAAGTCGGCGCTGGCACATTGCTGTTTTCCTGCGCTGGTTCGGTGAACAAGGACGTTCAATCTCCTCAGTACGTCTCTCTGATGTCGACGCTTTCCAGGTTGCCTGTAAAGCCAGAGGCCTGTCGCGCATCGCGATCAAAAATCATACGAACGGCATCAGAGTTTTCCTGAGGTATGCAGGCTCACGGGGGTGGTGCTCCTCCTCGATCGCTGAAGGCATTCAAGGTCCGCGAATTTATGCTCAAGAAGACCTTCCCGGGGGCCCGTCGTGGGATGAGATCAAGCGTTTGGTTTCGAGTTTAGACAGTGATAGGCCGGTGGATATCCGTGGCCGAGCCATCATCATGCTATTTGCAATCTATGGTCTTCGCGCCTCGGAGGTCTCAAGGTTGCGGCTCGAAGACGTCGACTGGGAGCATGACGAACTAGTGGTGCCCCGATGCAAGCAGCGGCATTCGCAGCCTTATCCTCTCGTGCCCGCGGTGGGCATCGCTATTGCCCGCTATCTGAAGGAGGTCCGGCCAAAATGCACACACCGAGAGCTGTTCATAACGTTACTGGCTCCACGGCGGCCAATGTCTTGTGGGGGCCTCTACTCGGTAGTTGCTCGCCAGCTGCAGCGTCTAGGAATCAAACCATTGCCTCATCGGGGCCCGCACGCCCTCCGACACGCGTGTGCCGCGCACTTGTTATCCGAGGGCTTTACGCTCAAGGAAATTGGTGATCACCTTGGCCACAGAAGCCCCTCGGCAACACGGATCTACGCCAAGGTGGATCTTGCCGGGCTACGTGAAGTAGCCACCTTTGACCTGGGGGGTGTGCTATGAGATTGGCCGATCTTATCGAAGTATACATTACTTCTAAGCGGGCAAGAGGAATGCGTTTCTACAAGCAAGCCAACAACCTTAGGCACTTTGCACGGACGCTTGGACCTGTGGATATTACAAAGGTCAACCCTGAGGCTGTGCTCGCATTTCTCTACCGGTCCAAAACCATCACAAGCTCCTGGCACCAAACGTATTCAACTCTCAATGTGTTCTATCGCTACGCCATTACGCGGGAGTACGTGAAGGCTTCGCCCCTGCCCGTGATCGTGCCCAAGGGGCCGAAATATGCTCAGCCGTACATCTACTCCCTGAATGAAATAAGAGCACTGCTTGATTCTTCGTGGGCACTCGACGACAACTACCACAGGCGCGGCGCGTTTTCCGTGACCACATTCCGAACCCTTTTGCTTCTGCTCTACGGCACAGGGTTACGCTTGGGGGAGGCACTTTCGTTAACCATCGCGGACGTCAATCTCTCGGATCGTCTGCTGTTTGTGCGGAACAGCAAGTTTTTCAAGAGCCGGTTGGTGCCCATTGGCCCGAAACTGACTGGTGTGCTGCAGGCCTATCTTAACGCCCGTCGAGAAACTTACGGCCAACCTCGAATCGACTCGGTCCTCTTCCTTAATTACCGACGCACAGCCCTGGCACATCAAACCGCCGAGCGCTACTTCAGACTTGTCCGTCAGCAGGCGGGTGTCCGACGCACTGACGGTGCCCATTACCAGCCCCGCCTTCATGATTTTCGCAGCACCTTCGCAGTCCATCGGCTCGTGACGTGGTACCGGCAAGGAGCGGATGTCCAGAGACTGCTACCTCAACTCTCCACCTACCTGGGGCACATTCGTGTCGCGAATACGCAAGTGTACCTAACAATGACACCAGAACTTCTGCGCGAAGCGAATCGCCGCTTCGAGCGCTATGCCCTATGTGAGGTGAGCCATGTCGGATAATAGTCTCCTCGGACCTTGGATTCGTCGTTTTCTTCTGGAACACCTTGTGAGTGAGCGGAACCTTGCTCGCAACACCCAAGTCAGCTACCGCGATACCCTGGCATTGCTGGTCCCCTTCGCCACGAGCCAAATCGGAAAACCAGTGGACCGATTGACCATCGAGCACATCACGCCGGAAATTGTGTGTGCCTTCCTGGCTCACTTGGAGAAAGCCAGAGGCTGCAGCATCTCTACTCGCAACCAGCGCTTGGCTGGAATCCACGCCTTGGCGCGCTTTATTGCTACGCATAGTCCCGAACATATCGCCTGGCACACGTCGATTCGTACAGTGCCCTTTAAGAAAGGATCTAGAGCCTCGCTTGCATACTTGGATAAACCCGAAATGGATGCGCTTCTTGCTGCTCCAGATCGAAATAGTCCGCAGGGCCTTCGTGATTACACCCTCCTCTTGTTTCTCTATAACAGTGGCGCGCGGGCCGACGAGGCGTCACGCATTACGATTGATGATCTCGAATTGGGGGCTTCCCCGGCGGTTAGAATATTGGGCAAAGGATCTAAGACACGATACTGTCCCCTCTGGTCACTAACGGTGAGTACACTGGCTCCACTTATCTCCGGGCGCACGCCGGGCGAAAGGGTCTTCCTGAATCGCCGCAAACAACCCATCACTCGATTTGGAATCTATGCCCTTGTGAGGCGGCATGCCCTCAGGGCGGGTAAACGGATACCCTCCCTCCTTACCAAGCACGTCAGCCCTCATACCATTCGGCACGCGACGGCGGTCCACCTTTTACGCGCCGGAGTCGACATCAATACGATTCGCGCTTGGCTGGGCCATGTATCCCTCGACACAACAAACATCTATGCCGAAGTGGACCTGGAAATGAAATCGAAAGCTCTCGCTCACTGCGAGATCTCAGGGACAGCAAGGAGGTGTGCACCGTGGCACGGCACAGGATTGATGGCGTTTCTTAAGGCACTATAGCCTTTTTTTATGTTGTGGGTCTGACGGGACCTCCGCGGATTTCCTCGGCAATCCGCGGCTGCACAACATAAGTGCGGACACAACATAACCTCCCGAGGCCATCCAGAAAATCCTTGACTGCCTCGGTTTACCTTCCAGACCCCCGCCGATTGCCTCGGCAATTCCGGAT
>CAVTZY010000062.1:0-19312 GCA_963739235.1 Terriglobia bacterium
CAAAGGTTACGAGGGCGAATTGCGGCAAGTGACGGTCACCGATCTTGGTCACGAGGATCCAACCGTTCTGCTCACCAACAATTTTGCGATCAAATGCCCGGCTCTCGTGACCCGCTACGCACAGAGAATGCTGATTGAGAACGGAATCTCGGAGGCCATCCAGTTCTTCCATATCGATGCGTTATCTTCGATGGTTGGACTTAAAGTAGATTTTGATCTACAAATCACCTTGATGGCCAGTTCCCTCTATCGGTTGATGGCCGAGAGAATCGGCAGAGAGTACGAACGAGCCCAGGCTAAGAAGATCTTCAGAAATCTTCTTGATGTATCGGCGACCATCGTGGTCGATGAAGGGCGCGTGCATGTGATTCTCGACAAGCGCGCTCATAACCCGTATCTTGTTGCCTCAGGGCTTGCGGACACATCAACCCGGATGCCCTGGTTTGGAAACAAGGAACTGGTCATCAGTTTCGCTTGATCGCCTCAGTGGCCCAGGCGTTAGTCTTTCGCAGTACCGTGGAAATCGAGGCTAGGCCGCCGCCACCACCACCCGCGCCGTACCCGACGCCATAGATGATGTCGGGGTGGAGGGGATCGGCGGTGAGCGTGCCGAACTCTGAAGACGGCAGCGGGGACCAGTCGGTCATGTTGATCTGACCGAAGTCACCGCGGCTGCGGGTCATCACCGCGCCCGTGTCCTGCTGCGCCGCCAGCACCCAGTACGGGTACCGCGTGTCCGTGGAGACGTGATAGACCTGCGAGATGGGCTGGATGTACCAGGTGCTCCAGGTCTTGCCGCCGTCGATCGTGACGTTCGCGCCCTGATCCGCGCCCGACAGAATGCGCTTGCCGTTGGTGGGATCAATCCACATGACGTGATAGTCCTCGCCGCCGGGCGCGCCCTTGAAGGCGATGAACGTCTGGCCGCCATCGGTGGTTCGATAGACGCCGCCGCCGTGGTGCGTGGCGTCTCCCGTGGTGGACGCGAGCACCAGGTTGGGATCCTTGGGGTCGACGACCATCTTGTTGATCTTGATGGTGTCTTCCAGGCCGATGTGCCTCCAGGTTTTGCCTCCGTCGGTTGACTTATACATGCCGTCGCCGTCGCTGCCGCCGACCGAATCGCCGGTGCCGGCGTAGATAACGTCGGGGTCGGAGGGTGCGACCTGAATCGCGCCGATGCCGTCGACTTCGGTCAGTTGGTCAAAGATCGGATACCAGGTGATGCCCGCGCTGGTGGTCTTCCAGATGCCGCCCATGGGAGTGCCGACGTAGAAGACGCCGGTCTGGCCGATGACGCCGGTGACCGCCGAAATCCGGCCGCCGTGGAAGGGCCCGATGTTGCGCCACCGCAATCCGGAATAGAGGTCGGGGCTGACCTGTGCAGCCAGGCCGGAAGCCAGGCAAAGTACGCAAGCGAGAGCAAACGACAACAGGGCAGTGCGCCGGGTGAGTCGAGCCATCATTACAACACCTCCGAAAAGATCGACGATAAGAAGAGTAGTCGAAACAAGCTGCCCTTGCGGCCCAGCGGGCTCGCCCGACGATCGTTCTGCAGCTTCCGATTTCGAGTGTTATAGAAACTCCGAGCTTTGAACCACGTACTGACACAGATTATAAGGCATTACGATGGTTCAGGATACAAGATGTTTCCACACTTCTAGTCCATGGCCGGATCCGGCCCTGAGTTGTCCGTCGCCAAGATTCTATCGCCCCCGGATGCGTGCATATGGAATCGAAAAACCACCGCGATTATGGACACCCATCAAAGAAGCGAACGAAAGTGCGAAGGAAAGTGAGTGTCCACAATTTCCGAGGTGAAAAGTCTCAGCAAGAACCGAAGCCTCTAGTCTACAAGCGATTATGGACACCCATCAAAGATGCGGAGGAAAGTGGGTGTCCACTTCTTTTCGGCATCTTGCCGGCCGGGCTCTTGGGTTCGGAAGGTGAGAGCGGAAACTCTACCTGGAAATCTGCGCCCTCGTCGGGCTCGCTTGACACCTGGATTCTTCCGTTGTGGGATTCCACCACCCACTTTACCAGCGCCAGGCCAAGGCCTGATCCGCCGCTGTGGCGGCTGCGTGCCGGGTCAGCCCGGAAAAGGCGATCGAATATGAACGGCAGGTCCTGCTTGGCGATGCCAATGCCTTCGTCGCGAATGCTGATTCGTACTGTGCCGCCTTCATTGCTCATGGACACCTGGATCCTGCCCCCTTCCCTGGAGTATTTGATCGCATTGTCGAGCAGGTTGAGGACGGCACGGCGCATCCAAAGATCATCCGCATCCACCACGGCATCCGGGAGTCCGCCAACTTCGATCTGGATGTTGCATATCGGGGTCGGACCGACGCAAGTCCCGATCGGTTAACAGATGCGACAAAAAATGGCTTCAGCAAGGCCGGCAATCGCGATTTTTGACCGTCAATTTTACGAATAAGGAGTCTGGAACAGATTTCTTGCATAGCGAAGCCCAGCATTACCTGCCTCAGATCCTCTTATTCTCCTTAGACTCAAAAAACCGGGGCAAAAATTGACGCTGAGTGCCGTTTTTGACCAGGTTTGTTTTCCAAACCACAGTGTTTTTGGAATTTGTGTCGGTCCGACCCCGATTAAACATTTGGTCAAAGAAAAACTCAAGATACAGCCCTCGGGAATACGAGAGGGTGATGACAAAGCAAGAAAGTTTCCGACGAGCCTGGCCAACCGGAACTTCTCCAAAATGTGCCCAATCAACTTGTCCTTGCTCTCCGGCAAATGTGCGCAGGCAAAGGAATGCTTCCTTGTGCGTGGGGCGAAGGCAGGCGACCACTCGCCGCAGCTGCACCACACTGCCACCGTAGCCGCGATCCCAAATCATCTGGAAAATGCGGGTGGCTCGCAGCTGTGGATACTTTGCCAGAACCTCCCGAATGAAGCCGGCATAGGGATCCGTCACACTGGGCCGCAGCGTCTTGGTGTTAGTGAACCGATCGGTTTCAACGGCAATACTGACCGTCTCAGGGTGAAGAACGAGTTCGCGCGCAATGGTTCCGACCTTCCAGTGCTCGGCATAGAACAAATGGCGAATCAGGGCGCGTGTCTCTTTGTCAATCATGGGAATCACCTCCGTAGATGAAAAGGATCAACAAACCGGCCTGTCCGGCCGCAGATGATGCAGTACGTCACTCCGGGATCATGAATCACTCTGGTTTCGTGTGTTTGTTTGCCGCCATTTCCGGCAGCAACCGGCGGGAGAAGTGCCGCCATGGGGATATTGACAGCGGAAAGCTCGACGGGGGAACCTTGATCCATAACGGAAAAGGCTGCCAGCCGTTGCCGATAGGCCTGCTGGCGGTCCCGTTGGTCAAGCCTCCCTTCAGGAGTTCGCCGATGACGGAGGTTCGCAGCTCGGCGTTGCTCTTGCCGTGCTTTGCCGCGGCAAGAGTCGCGGCAGTATCGATGGCCGCGATCGCAGGAGCGGCAGATCCAGAAGATCGAGCCGCACTCTGGCCACCGGCAAAGCCTCTGACGGAGAACGTCTTCAGCCGCGTGTCTCATTCTCACCCAAAGGCGAGACTGGACAAGGGCTGCCGAAAGTGGCAGCTTAATGCCGGCTGTGTAGACAACCTCTCAATCGAGAGGTACCGCCAATGGACCCCGGTCGGGGATACGATCGGGGTCTCCTCTACTCGACCTTCCGCACAAGATTACACGAAGATGATGATGAGCGCCGCGCCTGCGGCGCGGATGATGTTGAGGGTATCTATTCCGGCAGGTGTTCAGATAAATACGTTTTCAGATGATCGATGACACTTGGATGTGGACATGAACAGATAAGAGGCGATCGGGGCCTTCATTCCGCCCGCTGAAAACGGATTTGTCTGGTATAATATCTATACCATGGAATTTGAGTTCGATGCGGCAAAGAGCGATGACAACAAGAACAAGCACAAGATCGATTTTGTCGACGCGCAGGCTCTGTGGAACGATCCCGATTTTGCGGAAGTTCCGGCGACCACATCAGGCGAACGGAGATATCTCGTTATCGGAAAAATTTCTGGGAAGCACTGGTCGGCAGTCATTACCTACCGCGGCAATCGCATCAGGATTATTTCCGTGCGCCGGGCCCGGGAAGAGGAGATCAAAATCTATGAAATCTGAGGAACTGGACAGAAGATTCGATAGCGGCGAGGACATCTCGAAATATCTGGACCTTTCCAGGATCCGAAGGCCCGGGCAGGAGCAAAAGCGTGTCAATGTCGATTTCCCGGTGTGGATGATACGATGCCTTGATAGAGTAGCGAAGCGCCTTGGAGTTCCGCGCCAGTCCATAATCAAAGTCTGGGTGGCGGAGCGTCTCGAAAAATCATGAGGCGGCATGCTTCCATTGGTAGTGTTTTGCCAGACAGCAGCGGCTTTATGTTTGGCTTCCCCTTCTGCAAGACTCGATTCGTTCGATATGGCCGTCAACCGGCCCCAAGGTTGCTTTGTTGCTCGCCTTTCTCCCCGAGCATCATCCAGAGTTCAGGGCAATCTGCAATGGCCTAAACATTCATTGTTTCATGGCCCTTGTCTGAGGTGCCTGCAAGATCAACCGGTCTACCCGAGATCTGAGCACCCGTTTCTGGTTGCCTCGGGCAGGTTCAGGAACAATGCAATCTTCGTCCTCTCCGCTACCGCCCTCTATCCCATCCTTTCCGTAGCTGAGAATCTCATATGGGCCGTGACGGCCAGGACTTATGAAAATATAGGGGCGATTCCATGGGTCATCGGGAATCGCAGTGGACCGCAAATAGGGTCCCTTCCAAGACAACGACCCTGAGGGACTGTGAATAAGCACATCCAGCCCCTCCGCAGATGTTGGGGAATTTCCAGTGTCATAAGCGTACAGTTGCAGGGCTCCTTTCATCTCTGCAAGTTGCACTCGAGCAATACTTTGTTTTGAGCCAAGGTCGCAAACATTGAAAATCCGACATGACCAAGTCAAAATCGGCAATAAGGAGAGGGAGACTGTGATGGTCGAAATTCGCCAAGCAAGGAACCGCGAACTAGGCCGTGCGTGATTGAACATCGTGAGCACTTCCGATCAGATCGAGTAATTCGGCGATAGGCCGAGGTTTGTCAGGCGCCTCAAAAAGGCTGCCACAGCCAACATGAACATAGATTCGGAGCTCGAAGAAATAGTCGAAAAAATATTACTGTCTGGCAGCGGGCTTGGTCGTTCTGTACGGTTTTTCCCCGTTATACGTCCGCGTGAAACCGAATTTGCCGGAAGGCTCCTTTGTCGGGAACCGTTACGAGACTGAAGGCTCTTTATTGTCGATTGTGCGCCCAAATCAAGGTAGGGGAACAGGTATCTTCTTCAACCTTCCCAGTTAAAATCACATCCAGTTTATTGGATATGATGTATTCCAGAAGCGAATGAGCGCGTTTTGATTGCCAATCCAAAACTGCCTCGGTTTTGTTCTTATCAAGAAGAATGATGCCAGGTCTGCCAAAACAGCGAGTGCCATTTTCAAGGATGAAGTGATCCTCGCACCGTGTTTGAATTTGCATTTTTTCTTCCTTGGTAGCCTTCCGTACCTGGTCATGGTCAAATATCAAATCTCGGAGTGCGCCGCAGCTTGCTTTCGGATCCTTGGCAACGAACTTTGAAATTCTGCCGCCCATTCCATCCCCCCGATCGTTGGAGTAATCAGGAATGAAATTTGGAAGTTCCTTCGGCCTTGGAGCCAACTTGCGCCCATCGAGTGCTGCAATTTTTTGATAGATTAATTCGTAGGATGTCCGTTCTGGGTTGCCGAGTCGTCGCCAGAATCCGGCTTTTAACTCGTAGACATCTATAAGGCCGTAAGGAGAGTAAGCGAGGTTCTGATTCTGATATTCATACGCATAGCACTCGGTTTGCACGATTTCAGGAAGACCGTTTTGATTCCAGTCACCGAGTTCAAGAATTCCTCGCCCCTTCGGCTTCTCCCATGAAAAATCCAGTCTAAAAGGACCCTCCAGTTCCCACGGTATAGGTCGGCCTTCTTTATCGAAGTGGATAATGGTTATCCTCTTACGTTCTGTGCATCTTCCGTTGAGAGGAAAGTAATGTACGAATAGGAGACCTGGTTCGGCTCCTGATACCAGATCCGCCGTCCATGCAGTCGAATAACCTACGCCACCTTCCGTTCTAATGTATAAGTTCCATGGCCTTTGCTCATTGTCCTTGCCACTGACGACAACGCCCGAATCAGTGTCAATCGAAATAGTACAGCGCCCGATTTTGATGGGAGGCCAACGAGTTTCATCGGAGTGAGGATAGGAAACATCAGCTAGGAATGTCTGATGAATCTCGCCTGTAGGGCTCACTTGAGGCTTCGCAATTCTTGAGCCTTCGATATAAAATGGTGAAGCAACGAGAAATAGAACGAAAACCTCGAAATTTTTCAACATATCGCCTGCTTACAACGGCCGAATTTTGGTTTCGGCAAAAGAATATTCTCCGGCACTCCTTAATCTACAGCTCCGTTGACATCTGATTCTCTGAAGCATCTAAGCTTCGATTATCCAAGGACTCACAGCCACAGAGCAACATGAAAATCATCATTGCGAGCGGGAAGTGGTGTTACCGTACAAAACCAGGTGGCGATAAAACAAAATCCACTTCTCCGGCTTTGCTATATGAGATCCATGTGCCCCGTCCTCAGTCACCTCCCTAATGGATAAGAAGGACAAGCTGGTGTGTGGTTTTTTGTCCAGCTCAGTAGAGCCTTCCCACCGGGGTGCTGATAACGGGTGATATGTAAACTCAGGGGCTCGCGGCCCCCCAGTCAGCATTTTACTGCTGACTGGATTCCTGAATTCGGTTTATTGACGCGCCCACGCCTGATTGCAGGGCAGATTAGCAGCCTCGCTCAGCCGCTTGGGCGGACGTCCACCTAATGGCGGACGTCGAGGTCATCGTGCTGGAAGTCGATCCGTCAGGCCGGTGCATCCGCCTGAGCGCAAAGGCGGTCATGGAAGCGCGCGAGGCCGAGGAAGTGCGCGAGTGGGAGGAGCGCAAGACTCCTCCCGCCGAGGGCTTCGGGACACTCGCCGACAAGCTGCGCTCGGCGCTCAAGCCGCGAGAGAAGTGACCCTCGTCACCGTCCCGCCTCTTGGTCGGCGCCATAACGGGCACTTGCCAAAACGACCTGGACACCCGCATCTCAGGGAAAGTGCGTGTCCACGATTTTCACCCAAATTCGGTTGCGTGCCTCTCTTCCGGAATGTTCGCCGCCCGCGGCTACTTTCCCTTGATGCGGCTGCGCAAATTGGTAATGGCCTCCAGCTCCTGCCCTGCGCGGGCAAACTGGCCGCTCCTCATGAACTGGAGATAGGCGTCGAGATGAGACAACAATTCGCCGATCGGATCCTGGGTCCCGGCACCCGGCGCATTCATAACCTGCGTCGTCGCCGCGGGTGCGGATAGGCCCACCAGGGTCGCCAGCGCTTTTTCAAATGTGTCCTCATAGGCCAGCCGGTTTCCCGTCGCCGCCACAATCTTTTTCAGCTGCGGCATCTTATTGCCGGAGGCCTGCAGATAGACAGGCTGCACGTACAGCAGGCGGTCGTCGGACAGGGGCAGAATGCGGAGGTCACCGAGTAGCACCTGGCTCCCCTGCTGATTCCACAGGGTGAAATCCTTGCTGATCGTCGTATCCTCGTTGATTCGGAAGCCGATCTGTTGAGGGCCTTCGACGAGGCGGCTCTTCGGAAATGTGTAAAGCAGCAGTTCGCCGTAATGCTCACCGTCGCAGCGTGCCGCGAACCAGCCCACCATATTGGTTCGTGGATGCGTTTCGTCGGGTGAGTAGGGGGTGAACGGGAGAATCAGCACGAACTCGCGGGAATGGCTGTTGGGGAACGCCATCACGACATAATAGGGCGAGACCGTGACCGCGCGGTCGATCCTGGGTGAAAACGATTTCGGAAATTCCCAGGCATCCTCTTTGTTGTAAAAGACGGAGGGATTGTCCATGTGATAATTCGCCCAGATACGACCCTGGATGCGCAACAGATCCTCAGGGTAGCGCACATGCTTGCGCAGATGGTCCGGCATGTTCGACGCCGGCTGAAACAAACCCGGGAACGTCTTGCCATAGGCTTGAATGATGGGATCCTGCTCGTCCCATACGTAAAAATCGACCTTGCCTGTGTAGGCGTTTACCACGACCTTCACGGAATTGCGGATGTAATTGAGGTCGTCATGCGGCAGCGGCTGGGAATATGGATATCGGTTCGAAGTGGTGTAGGCATCCCGCATGAACCACAGCTCTCCGTTGGAAACCACCTGGTAAATGTCGTCTTCATAGCGCAGGAACGGCGCGATGGTGCGCATGCGAGTGTCGACGTCGCGGTTGAACATAATGCGGCTGTCGGAAGTCAGTTCGGAAGAAATCAGCATCTGCAGACCGTCAAATCGCCATGCAAACGCCAATTTGCGGAAAAAGCCGCCCATGGGAATCCCCCCCGGGCCGTCATAGATGAATGTGGCGTTGTTGTCGCCCTGCGGATAATCGAATTCCGGCATGCGCGTTTTGACGTACACATGATTCTTCGTGGCTTCGCCGAAATATATCCTGGGCTGTCGGATTTCCAACTCCGGATATTTGGCGACCGGAGGCACATCCTTCAACCAGTACTCCGGCAGGCCCTCCGGGGTAAAGACATTGACCGGATTGGCGGTTCCTCCGAAACCATGGGTATAGACCAGGTGGCGATTCTGCCAGGTTTGCGCGGAACTGACGAAGCGATTCACGTCCATTTCGCGAGTGGAATACATGACCTGGGTGAGTTTGCCACCGATCGTGTACCTGACGACATCCACGTCCTCAAACACATAGTACGGCCGCAGGGCCTGAACCTGATGATTGGTCGAGATCAACACTTGCCAATCCCATAAGCGGGCGCTTTCCAAAGTCTCGGCATCCTGCTTCAGCGTCTCGGCCGTGATGCCCTCCTTGACGGGAAATTCGGACCGGACGACTTTTTCCAGACCGTAGGCCTTGCGCGTGGATTCGATGTCCCGCACAAGGTACTGGGTTTCCAGCTGGAGTCTCATTGGGACTGACGTACCACTGCTGGATGGCGGCAGGCAACAGCACTACACTCAGCACCCAGACGAGGACAGATCCACCGAATCCGAAGATGGCGAATCCGATGGTGCGCTTGTGCGATTTGGAAAACGCCGAGGTGACGAAACAAATCAGGGCGACCAGGAGCGCCGCCATGAAAACCCAATAGGCAGGCAACTGGAAATGCAGATCGGTCCAGCCGGCGCCAAAGACGGCTCCGCGCTCGGAATAAAGAAGGCGAAACCTCGCCAGCCAGGTGTTGAAGCCCGCCCCCAGAACGAGGATGATGCCCAACGCGGAGGCGTGACTGAAGCCGTACCAGATCAGGCCTTTCTTGACATCCTCCGAACGAGTGCCGACTTGGGCAAGGATCAGGATGTATGCCACGATCATGAGCGGCAGAATGATGACGGTGATCCCCATGGCCAGCACGCTGACGGGATCATAAAGCTGCATAACGAAGATGTAGAAGCTTAGATCCCGGCCGAACACAGGATCCGTGAGATTGAAGGGGACGCGGTTGAGAAACAGCAGCACCTCCTGCCAGCAACCTGCGGATGCCAGCCCCGAGAACAAGGCAATGGCGACACCTATGATTCGTGCGATCATCGAAAACAGGAAAGATTCCTGCGTCAGGTACTTCCTGATGGCGTGCCTGATTACCCATGCATTGGCGAAGACGAACAGTCCCGAGATGCTGCCGGCAACCAGGAAGAGGATCCCCTTGGTCCAGAATTCGGTCCAGAACCTCCGCTCATACCCGAGTTCCCTGAACCACAGCAGATTTGTCCAGAGTTGGAGTCCGATGAAGAGGATGGCCATGAGCACAAGTCCGCCCAAAGCCCACGCGCCGGCGAGCGGGTGATGCGCCCTGCGCTTCCCTTGGATGCCGGTTCGCCCGGCTTTTATCACACCCAGAATCCACGGTGAGGCGAAAACGACCAGCCAGAACAACACGGCCATCATTCCAAGCATATGCGCCCTCCAGTCAGTTCTCCGTCCTGTTCACAAGTAGTTGATACGTCTGGCAAAGGAAGATTGGTGACAGCCCTTTCTGAAAAGGTACGCAATCTCTCTGCGGAAACTTGCTCATCTGTGTGTTGCGACCGGGGACGGGGACTGAAGACGGCAACAGCTAGAAGGATTGGCAGAACCGCAGGTCAGGCGTTTTTTGAGCGGCCTAAAATGAAAATTGGAGGGTGAAGGATTTTAGAAGTATTGTCCGCTCAGTATCTTGCCGGCGTCAGTCCCCCATCCCGAATACATGGATGGCTACGAAGAGGGCTTGAAAATCTCCGAATTCAATCCATCGTACAGATATAATTTTCAAATGGAAACTGGAGAGAAGTCCCCGCGATTTTTCGACGAAGATAGTGTGCGCGCGCGATTGCGCATGTCCGATCTGATCAAGGCCTTGGAACAGGCCCTGGTCGAATTCTCAGTGGGAAGAGTCAAGCAGCCGGTGCGCACAGTGTTCGCATTCGGCGCGGAGCGTTCCTTTTTCGGGCTGATGCCTTCATACGTGCCGTCTCTGCCGGCGCTCGGCGCGAAACTGGTGACGATCTGCCCCGGAAATACAGGGCGCGGCCTCGGGACCCACCAGGCGGTGATCGTCATGCTCGACCCGTTAACGGGCATTGTGGAGGCGATTATCGACGGCCGCTATATCACGGAGACTCGTACCGCCGCCGTTTCGGCAGTGTCGGCGCGGCGCTTGGCGCGCAAGGACGCACAGGTGCTGGGCATTCTGGGGTCGGGAGTGCAGGCCCGCAGCCACTTCGAAGCACTGGGATTGGTGCGGGACATTCGCGAGGTTCGAGTGTGGAGCCCGACTGCGGCTCATCTGCGGCAGTTCGCCGCTGAAACTGGGGCGCGCGCCATGGAAAATGCCGAAGCGGTGGTCCGCGGGTCGGACGTGGTGGTGTCAGTGACGACCTCGCCGACGCCGGTAATCCAAAACGAATGGGTCGACGAGGGCACCCACATAATTGCGGTCGGATCATGCCTGCCGTCGCACCGGGAGCTGGATCCGGCGCTGGTTGCGCGTGCCCGCATGGTCGTCGACTCTCGGGCAGCGGCGCTTCAGGAATCGGGGGACGTGATGATGGGAATCGCCGAAGGGCGTTGGACAGTGGAACACATCGCGGCGGAATTCGGTGAACTGCCCATTAGGCATAACGATTCTGAAATCACGGTGTTTAAATCTCTGGGGCTTGCGGTCGAAGATCTCTTTGCGGCAATCTTGGTTTTGACCCATTCCGGCCGCACATAAAGCCCGTATTAAACCCGAGGAAATAGCGGACGCAGAATGGGAGTCCAATAGCTTCAGCGTAGTGCTTGAGTCAGTGAAGTCAGCAACCTCCTACGATGCTGTCTCTGATGGGGGCGTGACATATCCAGGAATCCGCATCAGGGGCACGATGAAAGCCTCGTACGACGTGACTTTCAAGTGCAACTTCCACGGTAGCGTAAATCCTGTTGGAATCGCCGGGCGTGAACCATTGTACCCATTGTTTGCCTGGAACGACGGATTGGACATAGAGTGGCTCTACGCAATCATTTGGGAACGATCAGGCGCACGGTCGCTCCGGCGGCAAATTGGTAGTAGGCTCTGGTAGCGACGGTGGCGCGAGAGGCATCCGCTTCGCTGGCAAAAGCACCTTTAGCCAGAGTCACCTGAACGCCGGCAGGATTCACTACAATGGCGGATATCAACCTGGCCGGGATGACTGAGCCGTTTCCTTTGGTAATAATCAGGTTGTCGGGATTCAGCACAGATTCTTCGCGTATGTATGTATAGGTTCCGCGATTCCCCGCATTGGCATTCGGTATTCTCTGCTGCAATTCAACATTGGTATCGAAGGTCAAATGCGTGAGATCTCTCAACTGAGCGTTGCTCAGGATCACGCTTTGGGCCAGAATTGCACTCATGGTCTTGGTGACGTTGAGAGTGGCAACGTCATCTGCCGTGTAGGGACTGCTGCTTGCGTCGGACGGATTGTGGTGAGTAATTCCTTCAATGATGATTGTAACGCCAGTGGCAGGATCGGCAAAAACATCCCCCGGTTGCCACGCGCAGTCAGCGGAGTCATAACCATTGAGGGTGTTGTCGGTGGGCCGCCAGACGCCGGTGAGGTTTTTAGGCCCGCCCACGGCGGGACTGCGGTAGTACTGCTTTGAAATGATCTGCGCCGTTGGGCTTGTCTCTCTGGATTCCCATCTGGACGCGTCGATCCTGTAAATGAGGATTCCGGAGTATTTCCCCCGATTGTCCAGGGAATTGACACCCAGCCTTGTGCGGAATTCTGCGACGTAGGCGGTGGAAAGGCCGGTGCGGATCACGACCATCTTGGTGCCGCCGGGCGTCTCTACAGGAGTGAGGAAGTGAGCTGTCGGCTTGGCACCCGACAGGCTGACCACGTCCACCTGATCATCCCGGATCCAGCGCAGCTTCCATTTGTGCCACGCCAGGTAATCCGTGGAGTGTCCGGCGATGTTGCCCATCATGTCCCAGCCACCGCAATAGAAAAACTGACCGACTTTTGTGCCATTTACCGTCGGGGCATACATATAGAGGTCGGGAAAGCCAAAGGCATGTCCGGACTCGTGTATGAGCCATCTGTATCCCCAGCGGAACATGTCATTGCCGGCCGTGAGCGCGGTGCCGATATAGTGGGGCTTGCGGTCCCGGTCCACATAGGCGGGGAGGTTGGTGTTCGGCTGTTCACTATCGGTCGGATCCCGGTTGATGTTGCTGGGTCCGTTGGAAAGGCCGGGTTTGCCTCTTGCAGGCATGACCAGCAGCATGTCGTAGTCGTCGGCCTGGATGCCCCATTTGTCATAGGCCGACTGGCACACTTCTCCGATATAGGCGAACATGGTGTGAGTCTGTCCGCTCCATGAATATTGGGCAGCGTTTCCCTTCATCATGATCCATCCAAGATCGCTGCTGTTTTGGGGTGCTGCAAGATCAAGGCGGAGCTGGCCGTATGAAGACAGGCGGAACCAATCGACAGAGCCTTGCAGAAATTCGAGATAGGCGGGAATGCTGGTGAAAGAATCGCCGGCGTCCGCGGCACGCCGGTCCGGGAACTCGACAAACAGTACCACCATCTTCTTGACCTTGTGAGCGGGAGTGACGATATTGCCGTCCTTCCAGGCGAGAGGATGGTCTTGATCGTCTCTGTCAGGAGTCAGGTCGGTGAAACGATAAAGACCTGTTTGAGCGGTAATCGGATCATAGAAGGCGGGGTCGGTTTTGCTGGTGCTCCAGCCTTCATCGGTCCAGGCGCTCGATCCCCTGATATGACCGTTTACGGCGGGTTCCCCGGGTTTCAGCACCTTCACGGCCCGCGAGGCTCCGAAGGAGCCGAAAGCCCGGGTGGCAACCGTCGTGCCCTGGGAGGTGACGCGCGCGAACTGGTCAGCATCGATTGAAATCGCCAAGGTCCTCCCGGCGATATTGACGGCCGTGATCTTGGCCGGCGGAACAACCTGGCCGTCCGGCCGCGTGACGACGACATGGGCGGCGTCCAACCCCGTCAATTCCACGTTGGTGGCCACGACGATTCTCGTCAGTCCATTGAATGAGGCGTTGCTGAGCGTGACTCCGGTCGCCGCCGGCGCCCGAAGGCTCATGGTCAGGAACAGGATCGAAGCCCCTGTCATCAGAGGAAATGCGCCTCTGAAAAACCTCGCAATCCGTTTCATGTATTTCCTCCCAAAGGCGAAATGAGAATCACGACACACGACCGCCGGCTTCAGGTTGACCTCAGTCCGGGATTTTATACCTGTGCTCCGCAAAAATCATCCGTGGGGCCTTTACGGCCAATTGGGTCTGAACGCTGGCGCGTGACACGATCATGTGGCATCCTCCACGCCCATGAATATGATCAGAGCGCTAAACCACCTTCTAACTGTCTCATTTGTTCTGTTCCTGGATACCGTTCGATTTCTGTCTTTGAGCGTCCGGTCCGGCGCCGCCTTGAGGGCTGAGAATCTCTTCCTCCGGAAACAGCTTGCACTTTATGCCGAACGGAGGGTAAAGGCACGACGAGCCAATGATGGCACCCGTCTCGTTTTTGTGCTCCTCTCCAGATTCTTTGCCTGGAAGGATGCCTTGGTCATCGTAAAACCGGAAACCCTAATTCGTTGGCATCGGAAAGGGTTCCGCCTCTTTTGGCGTTGGAAAAGCAAAGAGCGAGGTCGTCCGCGGCTGCCACTGGAACTTCAACGGATAATTCTGCAAATGGCTGAACAAAACATTACCTGGGGCGAAGAGCGCATTGCCGCTGAGCTTCTATTAAAACTCGGCATTCGCGTGTCACCCCGAACTGTGAGACGATATATGCCTCCGGGTACCGGAACCGGGGTTCGGCCCTGCTCTGAACGATGGATGACCTTTGTCAGAAATCACGCGAAGTCTATCTTAGCCTGTGACTTTTTTATGGCGATAACGGCAAACTTCCGAATGTTATATGTTCTCGTGATCATGGAGATCGGGACCCGGCGGATAATTCATTTTAATGTCACAGATCATCCCACGTCGGAATGGACGTTGCAGCAGTTTCGCGAGGTTCTCCGAGGGGAGGATTTAATGCGCTTTCTGATCCATGACCGGGACAGCATCTATTCCGCCGATCTGGATTTGGCTATCCAATCTATGGGCCTCAAAATCCTGAAAACGCCGGTGAGGGCACCGACAGCGAACGCTTATTGTGAACGACCGATAGGCACCATGCGAAGGGAGTACCTGGATTTCATGATCCCGCTGAACGAAAGACATTTGCGACGGATTCTCACGGAATGGGCAGTTCACTACAACAAGGGCCGACCTCACTCAAGTCTCGGGCCAGGGATTCCCGACCTTGCCGTGCCTTTGTCCTCTGCCGGGCCTTTCAGACATCAGATTCCGCGTGATCATGAAGTGGTTGCCAAACCTGTTCTCGGCGGCCTGCATCATGAATATCGACTGGCAAAGGTTGCTGCCTGAGAATCGAGGGAATGGTAATAAGGTTTTTGCAGAATTTTTGCGGAGCACAGCCAGAAAACGGGCGATTAGGCCGCGCGTCGCTCGTAACGATGATGAAGCCCACCCACTTTTGGAATCTCGACGATCCCACCCTTATCAGGAGGCTGCACTTCTCTGGCATTCGGTGAATCCTTATTCAGCGCGAGGTGACAGCGGGAATTGTGATAGTACTCGAAATAGGATCGAAGCATCCGACGGAGTGATTCCTCACTCAGCACGACGATGTGATCCAGACACTCTCTTCGAATTGAGCCAATCAGGCGCTCGACATAAGGGGATTGCCAGGGAGATCGAAAGGCCGTGAGAACTTCGGTGATTCCCATGCTCGTGACCAGTCCACGAAAGGTTTCGCCGTATATGGCATCACGGTCGCGAAGGAGGTAACGAGGTGCAATATTCCAGGGGAGAGCCTGCAGGAGCTGTTGTGCCGCCCAGGCGGCGGTGGGATGTTGAGTGACGTTGAAATGAATCACTCGTCTGCGCTCATGGGCCAGGATCAGAATGACGAACAGCAGCTTGAAATCAATCGTCGGCACCACGAAGAAATCTATCGCAACCAGCTGCTTGACGTGATTATCGGGAAATGCCCACCAGGTTTGGGACGGTGGTTTGCGGCGACGAACCATATACTTCGAGACCGTTGTTTGCGATACGTCAAATCCCAGCTTGAGCAGTTCGGCATGAATCCGCGGCGCTCCCCAGGTTCCGTTTGAAACGCACATTTTCTGGATGAGTTCTCTGATTTCTCGTCCAGCATTGGGTCGTCCTGGGTGACGGCTCTTCCACCGCTAAAAAAGACGGAAGCCCTGACGATGCCAACGAATCACTGTTTCTGGCTTGACGATCAACAGAGCGGAACGCCAATTAGACCAAAGCTGCGACAGCCATACCCAAAGGATGCGGTCTGATGCCCGAAGTCGTCTCCGCTGATTGGAGGACCTTTGGAGAATGTTTAGTTGGTGGCGACTATGCCGAGCTCGGCATAGGCAACACTATGCCGAGCCCCGAACTATCCTGAGTAGCGCGGGCCCGATCCGTCACAGCGCCCGAGTTTGTGGTGTCGCCACAATGTTTGTTTCCCACTCAACTCGGCATAGTTTTCTGCGTAAACCACTAACCTCCTTGTGCGTTTTCGCTCGAATTGTGCCATCGCATGGCATCGGCCTCAGTTCCGCAGTCCGCAGTTCCAGTGCCGTGGCTATTGGGGCCGCCAGCTCCTTTGCTGCGATCGACTGCTGTCTTGATGCCCAGGACTCTTGAGAGACCGCGAGCAGAAGGCCTCAAAAACTATGCCAACTGTTTGATTGTGCAAACCCACGATTGACGCGGGCCACGAAGATTTTCTCGGCATAGTTCGGGACTCTGCATAGTGACGGAGAGCGAGGATCTCAGCCTGGAGCCCCAGGCGCGATCGAAAGCTGACGAGCAGGGTTGAAATGAGCGAAGCCAGCACACCATTCATAGGCCTGAAGGCTAGCAACCGAATCCTGTAAGTGCAAGAATTTCAATCTGGACCAAATTTCTGGCAACCGCAGGACCCCGATTTCCCGATTCCAGTTCTTTCGCAAATCCTGCTGGGCTACTGCCAATCGTAGTGCAGAGATTCCTGCTGAAAACGGATCACGAAACTGCGGATCTGCCTGCGTACCGCTTCCGACACACACATCATTGAAAAGCCGATTTCGTAGGGTTGATCAGCCGTCCCGGTCTGCGAAACGTCGCTGCGCACCACCCGCGCCCTGAAGTTCAAGGGAACGCGATGGCGCGGCAGCTTGAGCCTCACATCATAGATACTGCCGGTCGTGAATGGATTCTCCGCGCGGATTGCGAATCCGTTCTCGCTGATATTCAAAGTCACGGAATGCAGAACGGACTCGGGCCGGTGCGCCGCTGCCCCTCCGGGATCCCTGTGAGGTATAAATTCCAATTCAAGTTTTGCAGCGACCCGCACAAAGGCCCTCTTCTGAAACCTCTGCACAGGCCCGCTCAACCTGATAGACAATGTTGCCGGCTCATCCTTCTTCATTCCTACCACCATCGCCCCGATCCCATACAGGGATCCGTCTCTCACCAGAGTTACGAACAGGTCGGTGTCGCCGTCGACCCGCATCTTTGCTCCGCAAACTTCAGGCCAGGAAATGTGGAAGTCAGTGCCGAAGGCTCCAATAATACGGCTGGAGGAAGCCACCGAGCTGGCATCCATACCCGCATGTCGAACCTTGATTTCCTCGCCGATTCTCAGGTTGAAATCTCGGATTTCCATCGTCATGTGCACACCGTGGGTTCGATCGCAGGCCCCTTATCCTGAGGTGCCATACCGGACCAGAATGCTGATCCGGCGATTGACCACGTTGAGTGGGTCGTTGCTATCCCGCAGGTGGGAATCGGCGCATCCATGAATTTCTTCTATTTGTTTCTCCGGCAGGCCTCCGGTACGCAACGCCCTGCGGGCGGCATTCGCCCGATCGGCGCTCAGCTCGAAATTGGTCAGGGCGCCCCTGCCGGCATACGGACGCGAGTCGGTATGTCCCTCGACGACAATCCGGTTGGGCAGCTGCCTCAATTCTTCGCCGATCTTTTCCAGCAGCCGGATCGTATTTGGCTTGAGCTCCGCGGTCCCGATTTCAAAGAAGACATCGTTAGCCGATTCCAGGATTCCGATGCGGAGCCCTTCTGACGTAATTTCGAACTTGATCTGGTCCATCAATTGGGAAAACTCAGGACTCCTTTGTAGTTCGCGAACGATACCCCTGGCAGTCTCTTCGAGCCGCTGTTTTTGCGCTTCTCGCCACTGCTGGTCATTGAGTTTTCTTGGATCCACCAATATCGTCGTTCCTGGCGATGCATTGGGCCCGGAGTTCACGAATTTGATATTGGGATTCTTGAAATAGCCCCCCACTGCCTTGATCACCGATGTGTCCTGATTCAGGACCCAAAGGACAATGAACATTGCCATCATCGCGGTGACGAAATCCGCGTAGGCAACTTTCCACGCTCCAGTATGCCCCGTCTCAAGCCGGCGCCGCTTCCTGGCCAGTATCGGCTCCGGCATGCTGTCGGTCTTAGGCATTGCGTGTCCTTCCCCGGACATACCGCTCAAGTTCAATAAATCCCGGCCGGTTTTCGGATGGGATGGCCCGCCTGGCCATTTCGACCGCCAGGATCGGCGAATGCCCGCGGGCATAAGCGATGATGCAAGTCTTAATGGTTTCCAGGTAGCGGAGCCGGTTTTCCAGTGCATGCTCAACCTTGCTGGCCAGGGGGCTCATGAAGCCATAGCAGAGCAACACGCCTAGAAAGGTCCCGACCAGAGCCGCAGCCACATGCCGCCCGACATAGGCAGCCCCCTGGTCGATGGAGCTCATAGTCACGATGATCCCGAGCACCGCCGCCACAATCCCCAAGCCTGGCAGTGAATCCGCTACCTTCAGCAGCACTGCGCTCACAGGTCGGGATTCGATCTCAAAGGTCTCGATTTCCGCATCCATCATCCTCTCAAGCTCGTGCGGGGACACTCCACCGGCAAGATGAAGCCGGATCGCATCGCAGAAGAAGTTGCAGTAAAACGTTTCATGAACAAATGCCCGGTTTTTGGCCAGAATGGAACTCTTGAGAGGATTCTCGACATGATCCTCCAGAGCCCGCAGGCCTTCACGTTGAGCGATCACGAACAGGTCGTTGAATGTCTTCAGCAGCTGCAGATAGGTTTGGCGTGTCTGCGTGTTGGACCGAAACGAATCCAGCACAGCCAACCGCATTTTCTTTAAAACGGTCATCGGAGTGGAGATCAGCAGACTGCCGACGGCAGCGCCGATGATGATCACGAACTCCGCCCATTGGAACAGGATGAGCACGTGGCCGCCGGCAAAGGTAAACCCGATCATAATCGAGCCGATGACTATGATCGCACCTAATACTACAAGCATGACACCTCTGCAAAGATGAGGCAGAACAGCGGCCGTATCGGGCGATGCAAAATATCGCCGCAATGCTGCGAATTTGAAGGCATGGACTATGACATCGGCTCATCCGGCGCTGGTACCGTGCCGATGGCACAGACGTGGCTCACGCATGCTCGTGCAAAAAACTTATCGATCCGGGCGGGAACAACCATTAGTCATTTGTAGGCACGACAGATTTTCAAAAAGGAAAAGCCCGGAATGGAAAGCCTGGACACCCTGTCCCTGCCAAAAATTCC
>CAVTZY010000063.1:0-56610 GCA_963739235.1 Terriglobia bacterium
GGGGTTAGTGACGCGAACGGGGCTTCGGGACAATAACGACCTGGGAACGGTCGGTATCTGGACATTCAAGATCAGTGGTCGAGGACGACACCAAGATCAGTCGGACGAGGATTCATCTGCCCGCCATCCCCTTCCGAGTGTAGCATACTGCCATAACGGCTCACGGCCGTGTGTCGGATTCGGCGCGATCAGCCGGTACAGCCCCCGCCCAACATGCAGCTCTCGGCGCGGATCCAATTCTAACTGAGAGCTGGAACCTCAGCTTCTCGCGGGTATCGCAGAGGCAAACCGGGAAATACATGCGTCCTATCTAATGCTTCATCATTTCGCGCTTCATCTCTTTAACGGAGACATCTCGGAGATGCTGGGCAAAATACCAGTGGTGGCCTTCCGGATCGGAGGCAGAGTAGCGGCGATCCCCGTAGAACTGGTCCGCAGGTTCGTCTATGATCTTCGCTCCTGCCTTCTTGGCGCGAAGGTAGTGCTTATCCACATGATCCACCGTGAGGTAGAGGCCCTGGGTCACATGGCCGAGCTGCTTCGGATTCTTGTACTTCGGTCCAGGACATCCCAGCATGAAGACCTCACCATTAGCCAGTTTCATCGCCGCATGGTTGGTTTTGCCGTCGGCGCCGGCGAACTTCATCATCGGTTTGAAACCGAAGGCCTTGGCAAGCCAATCCAAAGCGGCATCCACATCCGCGTAGAACAAATACGGTGTGATCCATTGAGCAGGCCGTGTGGCCGTGGATCCTTTCTTTTCGCGGGGTTTTGCTTTTGTTGCTGCCATGAGGAACTCCCATTGAATTGTGATCTCGCGACAAGAGTAGGATAACTCGGTGTCTACCTCGCGCTGTCCACGCCAAATCAATAACACGATGGGCTGCCGCAGAACAAGTGGCTTTGAAAAAACGTTCCTCCTGGCCCAGGAGGGGATTCCCCAGGCACAAACTTGTCAGCTCGAACCGGCAATTGTCCAGAACGGCGTTCGGGGAGACGAGTGCGTCCGAGCCAGAGATCGTCTGTCAGCTGCAGGATCATCTCCCCGAAAACAACTTCGTTTACGCTCTCCCGGTTCTCGCGGCCGATGCACGGTATATCGCGGGCGCGGGGGCCTGAGGTGCGGATGGGCCACTGGCCTCGCAAAGAAAACCAGAAACCACCACACACACCTCTGCAGCCAGATTATCCAGGGGGGATCTCGCCGCGGAGCGCCGCCAGCATGCGCGGGTCGGACTGCATTTTCGTTGCAGCGCGCTGCCGGTCTTCGTCGTCCTCATACCATTGTTGATCCAGTTTTGCGCCAGCCCGGACCAGCAGCGCGACCACTTCGTAATAGTGCCGGCCCGCGGCCTGCCTTTCCGTGCAACTGCCCCAGGCGTATAGCGCCCAATCAAGGGACGTTCCACCATAATTTTCGTCCTTCGTGTCGACCGGTGCGCCGTGTTGCAGCAGCAGCTTGACGGTGTCGGCGTGTCCGCCGTACGCGGCCCAATGCAGACCGGTCTGTCCGTCATGCGTGAGCTTCGCGAGCATATCCATACCGCTTTGCAGCAGGAAATCGACGACACCGGTTCGGCCGAATTCACAAGCCCAGGCGAATCCGGCCTTCATCTGTTGTTGCGTCGCAGGCGACTTCAGGCTGGCGTCGTCGTTAAAAAAGCTCTTGACAACGTCGAGCCGGCCGACCCGGCCGCTCCTTCCAGGTCCAACCGCGCGCCGCGACATGCAAAATACTCGGCCGCCTCCCCGCGCCCGTTATGCAGACAGCCATTGACTTCGCTGCCTCCATCCGGACCGTCGATGATCGCGCCATAGTCGATCAACAGGTCCATAAGCGGCACCTGCACGCCGGCATTCTCCGGATGCCAACTCGTCGCCGTCAATCCCAGCGTTGTTGATCGACCGCCATAGGCGTCGGACTCGGCATTGACATCGGCGCCGGCCCTCAACAACAGCTTCGTGATTTCGACAATGTTCTTCGGCGTCTTCTGACGGAAGTCCTCGACGCCGTTCGCCGAGACATAATGGAGCAGGGTCGAGTGATGTTCACGCGCCGAACGCTCCCGCACCAGCTCCGGATTCTTGCTGAGGAGCTTGTTGAGCGCCGCTAAGTCGCCGCTGACGATTGCGTCCACGGCCGATTCGAACTTCGAGATTGGTGAATCAGCTCGCGCCAGCGCTTCAAGGTGCATGGCAAACTCCGGCCAACTCGCGAAGCCGTGTCCGCGCGCGACGAATAACTGCGCCTCGGTCAGCACACATCGCGCAGCACGTACATTCGTCTTCTTGAACTTGCGCCAGCGTTGTTCAATCCGCTCCGCTGCGACGTTGATCTCTCTTCGGCGTTCAGGTGTGATCTCAAGGCCTTGCAGCCGGACAATGGTTTCTATCCAACGCGCGGCCCAGTGGCGGATTGCGCCGGGATCGCTCGACTTGCAGGCGTGTTGGAAGTCTTTCGCAAGCTTCTTGTATTGCTCGAGGTTTGGACGGGGCGGAAAGGGAAGAGCGTCGGACATACGAATCTCCTTTCATTGGATGCCTGCAGTTCGCACGAATCAGGCTGAAAGAAGGTTCGTGGCCTTCAGTTTGTTCCGGTGGGTGGGCACGGCCCTTTCCGCGGACTGGATGCGCCCCTGACGCTAATCTTCTTTTACCATGACCGTGGAAGGAAGACAACCGCCACCCCAGCATCAAAAAGGCACAATCACCCAGGCATTAGTACTTCCTCGCGGGTTGTCGTCAGCCGGAAACGGTATTCGAGAAGATCAGGGCGGCAGCGTGGTGTCGATGTTGCGACATCTCCCATGACGGCACTTCGGAGGGGTGACCCAAGTGCGCACGTGGAGAGCCTGGAGGGCAGACGAGCGGGTGCCTTGGCGCGGACATCAGTCGGATACGCGGCCCGTCCTTCCCTGGCCGCGGGATGGCCCCGATACATAACGTTCCCCCTTAACCGGAATCGGTGAATCACAACAGATATGGTATTGTATAGGAAGTAGTTAATTCCACGATTTCTCGGGTGTGACTGTTCGATGGGCTCACGATACTGGCAGTACTTGACCTTGAAATGGCCGGCCGCTTTGGTGTCAATTGCAGCGCACATACGGATCCAACGGCCAACACCTGCCGCCTGCAAACCTTGCTCGACTTCCCGGCCCCGAGGGACGGTCCCGCCCCAATCCCTAGGTACTTCTCGCTCCTCATGCGGCCTGATTATTCGCAAAATGCACTTTTAGTAATCGAAAGTGTCCGTGCCGGAATGGCCGCGCGCGGAGGGTGCTGCAACAAACAAGGAGGTAACCATGGTGACTCAAGGAACGATCCAGGAATTCAGGACAAAGCTGGCGGGGGATTTGGTCGAACCGGGAGACGCACGATATGAAGGCTCACGCCAGGTGTACAATGCCATGATTGATAGACATCCGCGGCTCATCGCGCGCTGTGCCGATGTTGCCGACGTCATTGCAGCGGTCAATTTCGGCCGCGCAAACGGCATGCTGGTTTCAATCCGGGGAGGCGGCCACAACGCGGGAGGTCTGGGCGTCTGCGATGGCGGTTTGGTAATCGACTTGTCCCTCATCCGTTTCACACACGTCGATCCTGAAAAACGCACGGTGAGAGTGGGGGGTGGTTGCACATGGAGAGATGTTGATCATGCCACCCATGCCTTCGGCATGGCTGTTCCGACCGGGATTATCTCCACGACGGGGGTTGGAGGCCTGACACTCGGGGGCGGACTCGGACATCTCACGAGGCGTTACGGCTTGACCATCGACAACTTGGTTTCGGCTGACGTTGTACTGGCGGACGGCAGATTTGTCACTGCGAGTGAGAGGCACAATGAAGATCTCTTCTGGGCATTGCGGGGCGGGGGTGGCAATTTCGGTGTTGTCACGTCCTTCGTATTCAAGACCCACCCGGTTCATACGGATTATGCAGGGCCCATGCTCTGGCATCTGGACCGCGCCACGGAAGTGATGAAGTGGTATCGCTCGTTCATTGTCTCCGCTCCGGAGAGCGTCAACGGTTTCTTTGCGTTCCTGACGGTGCCTCCGGGACCCCCTTTCCCGGAAAACCTGCACAATCGGAAAATGTGCGGCATCGTCTGGTGTTACAGCGGGCCGCTCGACGAGGCCGAAAGGCTTTTTCAGCCTGTGCGCAGCCAGTTTCCGCCTGCCTTGGATTTCGTAGGGCCCTTGCCGCATCCCGCTCTGCAGAGCATGTTCGATCCCATCTATCCGCCCGGTCTGCAGTGGTACTGGAAGGCTGACTTCGTGAACGAGTTGAGCGATGAAGCAATAGCGCTGCATGTCAAGCACGGCTCTGAGTTGCCTACCATGCATTCCACCATGCATATGTATCCGATCAACGGCGCTGCGCACCGCGTCGGGAAGGGTGAGACCGCTTGGAGCTACCGGGACAGCACCTGGGCCGAGGTCATCGTTGGGGTGGATCCCGATCCGGCAAACAAAACCCGCATCACCGATTGGGCGCGTGGCTACTGGGAAGCCTTGCACCCATACTCTGCGGGGGGCGCATATGTCAATTTCATGATGGACGAGGGCGATGATCGCATCAAGGCTACCTATCGGGACAACTACCAACGCCTGGCTGTGATCAAAGCCAAGTACGATCCGACCAACTTCTTCCGCGTAAACCAAAACATCAAGCCCGCCCCGGTTGCCGGATCCAGGAGATGAGACTTGCGGAACGGGATATCCGTATCGCGTAGAGGACCGTCATGAATGCGAACCTTGCAGACCCTGAAGGAGAGGCGCCGCGGACGTCGGCCGCCCATGCGGTCATTCTCGACCTGCTCGCCGGCCTGGCGGCGATCGTTATGGTCGTTGGCATTTCCATCCGGGCCGCCTTCGTAGGGTCGGACCTGCGCGCCCTGTTCGCGGTGAGCGCGGCGGCGTTTTACGGCGCAGGCGTCCTGCGCGGGCGCGCGGGGATCTCGAGTGTCTGGCTGAAGGGCCTCGTGCTCAGCTCCCCGGGATTGTTGGGGACGGCCGCGCTGATCATGAATGACGGCCTCCACCGCCTGCCCGTACCCGTTGCCGTTTCCATGCTCTCGATCGCGGCCGCAGTCGCAGGGGTCCGGACCCGGCGTTGGTGGTGCACCGCGCGGCGCCGTAGCGTTCTCCTCGGCGCCGCCGGCTTGCTGACTCTGGTCGTGGGCATCCCGACGGGCGTGCCGCGGCTCGCGAACTTCGCCTCGCTCAAGCGCGTGGACCGTCCGGAGACCTCCTTTGCGCTGAGCACTTTCGAGGGCGCCCCGCTGCGTTCACAGGATCTTATCGGCCATGTCGTGGTACTGGCTTTCTGGGCTTCCTGGTGTCTGCCGTGCCGCTGGGAGCTCCCCGAAGTGCAGACGGCATACGACTCCTTCCGGGACGACCCTCGGGTCCGGTTCCTTGCCGTAGATGTGGGGTGGGGGGGCGAAACACCGGAGCGAGGCCGGAGGTTCTTGGTGCTCCAAGGTCTCACCCTGCCGGCGGCATTCGATGCGGCAGGAGCAGCCAAGAACCTGCAGGTGGACTCCCTGCCGACCCTCATTGTGATCGACGCGAACGGCCACATCCGAATGATCCATCATCGCTACGACCGTTCGGAGCGGGTGGGTGAGCAAATCACCCGAATCGTGCGCGAGTTGCTGGAGGAGACCGGCGGGCAAAACGCGTCGTCCCGTTGAGGCTGCCTTATCCCTTCTGGGAATACCCGCGCAAGAAATTCGATCAGAGCTCCCCGGACAACGAGATCACAAACTTCCGCTTGTCGTTCACCGTTCGGTCGTGGCATAGTTTAACTATGCCAGTACCAACCGAAATGACACGGCGCGATGAAATTCCCCCTGGAACTCTCTACATGCTGATCCTGAAGACGCTTGCGCGCGGCGGCGAAATGCACGGCTACGAGATCGCCGATTCCATCCAGCAGATTTCCGCCGAGGTGCTGCAGGTGGAGGAAGGATCGCTCTACCCGGCGCTGCAGCGCATACTGGTGAAAGGTTGGGTGATGGCCGAGTGGGGCACCACGAGCGGCAATCGCCGCGCACGCTACTACCGGCTGACCGCGCTCGGTCGCAAACAGCTCGAGACAGAAGTGTCGCAGTTCGAGCGCGTGATAGGCGCGATTCAGCGGGTATTGAAAACCGCCTGAGGAGTACAACCGATGCAGTGGATGAATGAACTAGGCCGGCGCCTGCGCATGCGGCTGCGGCACAAACAATTCGATCGCGAGCTTGAAGAAGAGATGCGGCTGCACACGCAACTGCGTGCCGAGGAGCAGGCGGAGCGCGGCATGCCCCCAGAAGACGCGCGAGCGGAGGCAAGGCGGCGGTTCGGCAACACCACCCTGCTGCGCGAGCAGAGCCGCGACGCGTGGGGATGGACGTGGCTCGATCAACTTGGGCAGGACGTGCGCTCAGGCGCACGCAACATGCTGCGCATGCCAGGCTTCACGGCGATTACAGTGCTCACCGTGGCGCTCGGCGTCGGCGCGACCACAGCGATTTTCAGCGCCGTGAATCCGGCCCTGTTCGAGCCGTTGCCGTACCCGGATGCAAGCCGGATCATGACGATCTGTGAGATGAGAAGCGACGGATCACGCAGCGCCGGAACCTTTGGCATGTATTGCGGGCTGTCGGAACGGGCTCGCTCGTTCGACTCGATCGCCGTGCTCAAACCCTGGCAGCCGACGCTGACCGGAGCGGACCAGGCGGAACGATTCGAGGGGCAGCGCGTCAGCGCGAGCTACTTTCATGTGTTGGGCGTGTCGCCGATCCTGGGAAGAGACTTCCAGCCGTCCGAGGATCGGCTCAATGGGCCGAATCTCGTGATACTCAGCGATGCGCTCTGGCGTCGGCGCTTCGCCGGCGATCGCGCGATCATCGGGCGCCAGATCCAGCTCAACGACAATGGCTATTTGGTCGTCGGCGTCATGCCGAGCGGCTTCGAGAATGTGCTGGCTCCCTCGGCCGAGCTGTGGGCGCCGCTGCAGTACGACATGTCGCTGGGAACTGCGTGGGGTCATCACCTGCGCACGGTGGGGCGGCTGCGGCCGGGGGTCAGCGTCGATCAAGCGGCGCGAGAGCTCAACGTGATCGGGCATGCCGTTCTGAGGGAACAGCATCCTGGGACGTACAGCCGCGAGGTTCAGTTCACCGCCGTTTCGCTGCACGACGAGGTCATACGCGGCGTCAAGCGAGCGCTCCTCGTCATCCTCGGCGCAGTGACTCTGGTGCTCGTGATCGCATGCGTGAACGTGACGAACATGCTCCTCGCGCGCGGCGTACAGCGGCGCGGTGAGTTCGCGCTGCGTGCCGCGCTCGGCGCCAGGCGCGGTCGGCTGGTTCGGCAACTGCTCACCGAGAGCCTGCTCCTCGCCGCGATGGGCGGCGTGGTCGGCATGGCCGTGGCGATGCTCGCCGTGCGCGCGCTAGTGGCGCTCAGCCCACCGGGCCTGCCGCGCGGCGTCGCGATCGGTGTCAATGGTGCCGTCTTCGCTTTCGGATTGGGCGTCACCACGCTGTTCGGTCTGGCCTTCGGGGTGGTCCCGGCGCTGCAGGCGGCGTGCAACGATCCGCACCGCGGACTCCAGCACGGCTCGCGGCATACCGCCGGCGGACACCGGCGCACCCGCAGCGCGCTCGTCGTCGCCGAGGTCGCCCTCGCGCTCGTGCTGCTCGTGAGCTCCTGGACTGCTGCTGCGGAGCCTCGAGCGCCTGTTCGCTGTCCCCGTGGGCTTCGACTCGTCACGGCTGCTCACGATTCAAGTGCAGATCGTCGGTCACAAGTTCGACGAGAACGGCGCGACATTTCGGTTCTTCGACCAGGCGCTCGATGCGGTCCGATGCGTACCCGGCGTCACTGCCGCCGCCCTCACCAGCCAGTTGCCGCTAAGCGGCGACAAGGACGAGTACGGCGCGCAGTTTGAGGCGAGTCCGACGCAGCCAGCGCAGGGCTACAACGTGTTCCGCTATGCCGTAAGTCCGGGCTACATCGAGACGATGCGCATCCCGCTTCGACGCGGCCGCCGGCTCGACGAGCACGATGGGGCGGGCGCCCCGCGCGTTGCGCTCATCAGCGAATCACTGGCAAAGCTCAGGTTTCCGGGGGCCGACCCGATCGGCCAGCGCCTGCGCCTCGGTCCCTCGAACGGATCGCCGTACACCATCGTCGGCGTGGTGGGCGACGTAAAGCAGATGTCGTTGGCACTGAGCGAATCAGATGCGGTGTATATCAACGCCACCCAGTCGTGGTTCGCGGATAACGCGATGTCGCTGGTGGTCCGCGCGCGCGGCGCCGCGGCGGCACTCGCTCCGGCAATTCGCCAGGCGGTCGGGTCGGCGGACAAAGGCCAGCCGATTGTGCGTGTCGCGACGATGGACGACTTGCTCGCCGCCTCGGCGGCGGAGCGACGCTTCGCGCTGATCCTGTTCGAGGTGTTCGCGCTCGCGGCACTTGTGCTCGCGGCCGCCGGCATTTATGGCGTGCTCTCCGGCAGCGTGGCCGAGCGTACGCGCGAGATTGGAGTGCGTTCGGCGCTGGGCGCTTCGCGGGGGAGCATCCTCGCCCTGGTGGTTCGTCAGGGGATGATGCTCACCGGGCTCGGCGTCGCGATCGGGCTGGCCGGGGCGGCTGCGGCGAGTCAGGCCCTCGCCACGATGCTGTTCGGCGTGTCGCGCCTCGACCCGGTCACGTATCTCGGCGTGATTGCGCTGCTGGCAGGCGTGTCGGTGATCGCGTGCGGGGTGCCGGCCTGGCGCGCGGTGCGGGTCGATCCGGCGAGCACGTTGCGGGCGGAGTGATCGGGGCATCGGAGTTAATTACGCTCGCACAGAACTGGCAAAAAAAGATGGGAGAATATTTCGGGCAAATAACAAAAAACAGGCGGGGTAAAAAGAAAATGGCCGCTGTAACTCCGTTTCCTTGACCCGACCCTTTCGGTATCCTCACTCCCGTTGCCCGGGTGCGAGCATTAGCCAGAAGTTGCGACCAGTTGCCGGGGCTTTCTCCCAACAACACCTACCGGGGCTTTGTTTATTTCCCCGATCGGCTCCAGCCTCCTAGTGCAACGAACAAACCTATTGAGCCCGTCCGTTACTCTTCTGCCGGTGTTCAAGGTCACGCTTAATTACAGCGACCAATGTGAAATTTGACAGACTCCATACTCCACGTCAATTATTTATTCATAGAAAAAATTTTCCACAGGATATCTCGGCCCCCACATGAGAGATATCGTCTTAAATTTTTTTTGAATAGTTTCTTATAAAGGAAACTGTTTTTTTCGGTTTCAATTTTGTGCTTCTAAGTCATTAATTTTAAATAGATTGCATCATCGCACTCGGTTTTGCGTCGGACTCCAGGGCTTGATAACCACGTAATTTGGGTAAAATGTGAAATCGGTTTTTCGTGCATTTCGTGGTTCTCGCAGTCATCGACGGGAGAGAACCCAGGCGTGCGAGTTTGGGACAGTCGTATCCCAAAAGCGGTCAATCTGCCGGATCGCGGCGAGGCTGCAAAGATTGTAAATTATGAAGGGACAAGAATATCGGTTGTCTCAGCCCCATGGTACGATGTTTGCTTCCATGGATACAATTGGAACCCGGCGTTTTCCGCCGGGGGAGGTTCACGGATGGAAGGGCTCAGGAATAAGGTCGAAAGGAACGCGCCTCCAGGATCCATCCCGCAAGCGCTCATTGCCGACGACCAAACTGAGGTGCTGGAAGCGCTGCGCCTGCTGCTCAAAGGAGAAGGAATTCAACCTCGCACGGTTTCATCCCCCGCCGCCATTCTCGAGGCGCTGAAATCCCAGCATTTTGACATCGTGCTCATGGATCTCAACTATGCGCGGGACACAACCTCGGGCAAGGAAGGACTCGATCTGCTGACCGAGATCCAGGAACTCGACAAGACGCTACCCGTAGTGGTGATGACAGGCTGGGGCAGCGTCGACCTGGCCGTGGAAGCCATGCGCCGCGGCGTGCAGGATTTCGTGCAGAAGCCTTGGGAAAATGAACGGCTGCTGAACACGTTGCGCACGCACATTGCCCAGGGGCAGGTGGTCAGGAAGGGGCGGCATCTGGACACCGAGATCAGGCTGATGAGCAGCGCAATCTCCGCCGCCGCGGATCTTCACATCATGATGAAGCATGTCGCCGAGCACCTGGTGCGTGCCCTGCGGATTTCCTCCGTGGCAATCTTCACTCGATCCCCGCTGGATCAAGCCTTCGGTGTCACCGCACACGCCGGCGGCCCGGAGGAGAGCCTGGGACGGCTGAAATTTGAGCCCGACAGCCTGGTGTTGCGGTACATGGGCACGATCTTCGATCCCTGGTGCAAGGATCTGCCGGAGAAAGACCAGGAAAAACTGCGCCACGCGAACTGCTCCCTTGTCGTCCCCCTGCGGCTCAAGGGCGAGCTGACAGGATTCATCGCGGTGGGAGGCAAACCGTCCGGGGATTCCTTCGATGAGCAGGAAATCAGCTTTCTCAACCTGGTCATCGATCGGATCGGTCTGGGCATCGAGAACCTCCGGCTGCGCGGACAGGAGCGCGAATATGAGGAAGCTCATGAGATCCAGCAGGGATTGCTGCCCAAGCAGATCCCGCAGATCCGGGGCCACGAGATCGCAGGCGGCTGGCAGCCCGCCAGCGCCGTCGGCGGCGACTATTTCGATGCCTTGAGGTTCTCGGATACCAAGGTTGCGTTGTGCATCGCCGACGTCTCAGGAAAAGGCATGCCGGCAGCACTCCTGATGTCCAACCTGCAAGCGGCCGTGAAAGCATTCGCATCCGAATCGATGCCCCCGAAGGAACTGTGCACTAAAGTCAACCGAGTGATCTGCAGCAATATCGCCGCGAACAAGTTCATCACTTTCTTCTATTGCCTCCACAACGCCGAGAAAAAACGGCTGCTCTATGCTAATGCCGGCCACGATGCCCCCATTCTCATGAGACGCGACGGTTCCTATGTCCGGCTCCATGAAGGGGGAGCCGTCCTCGGAGTCTTTGCCGACTGGAAATACGAACAGAATGAGGTCGCGTTTGTTGCCGGCGACCGCATCCTGCTTTTTACCGACGGCGTCACCGAAGTCAGAAATGCCGACGGCGAGGAATTCGGCGAGCACCGCTTGATCGAACTCCTGAAAACAATCAGGCGCCTGGGCGCAAAAGAGCTGCAGGCCCAGGTCACACGCACAGTGGCGGAGTTCAGCGGCGGAGAGTTCCAGGACGACGCCACCCTGATCGCCATGTCCGCCGATTGAACTCCGTTTTTGCTCAGATTCAAAATTGCATAAACAATCTGATAGCAGCACGGCAATAAACTTCAACGCAGTCTCTCATGCACCAGGGTCACACCCAGTGACGCATGAAAGGGTCCTGCTCTCTATGGCCTGCAGTTATCGGAATCGGTATCGCAATCGCAGCCGCAATCGGCTTTTGCACCCGAGTAAGACCGATTGCGATAGCGACCCCGATACCGATACCGATTATGACGATTTTGGCTTTCTGCCTCTATTTTCGAAGCAAGGGGCGCAGATAAATTAACGCCGGCAAGATAAAGTGTCCCGGCGAACTCTGAGTCAGTATTTTAGTTGCGATTGAATTGGAGCGCATTCTTGGCGGAAGGTCGGGAGAAAAGGCTTTTTTGGAGATGAGTGGGGGAACAAAAAGAAAATGGCCGCTGTAACTCCGTTTCCTTGACCCGACCCTTTCGGTATCCTCACTCCCGTTGCCCGGGAGCAAGCATTAGCCAGAAGTTGCGACCAGTTGCCGGGGCTTTCTCCCAACAACACCTACCGGGGCTTTGTTTATTTCCCCGATCGGCTCCAGCCTCCTAGCGCAACGAACAAACCTGTTAAGCCCGTCCGTTACTCTTCTGCCGGTGTTCAAGGTCACGCTTAATTACAGCGACCAATGTAAAATTTGACAGACCCCGCACTCCACGTCAATTATTTATTCATAGAAAAAATTTTCCACAGGATATCTCGGCCCCCTCATGAGAGATATCGTTTTAGATTTTTTTTAAATAGTTTCTTATAAAGGAAACCGTTGTTTTTCTCTTTTCCCAAATAGCTTATAAATAATTATAATCATTATACTTATTCGATCGTGACTCGGTTTTTCGTGATCGGTTGCTTCGATTACCGGCTGAAGATCAAAAGATAAGGGGCGCCGATACACAACAATGAGAGAAGAAAGACCATTCCGAAAACAAATCCCAACCTCCAGAAATCACGGCGACTGATGTACCCGCTACCAAAATAAACCGGAGCGGGACCCGTTGCATATGGATCGAGGACTCCCATGATTCCCAGTGAGTAGCAGAGCAGAAGCGCGAAGGGCTTGAGAGGAAGGCCGGGCACTGCTGCACCGGCGGCCAGGATCAGCGGCAGAACCGCAGTCGTGTGCGCTGTGAGGCTCGCGAACAGGTAGTGCAGCACGAAGAAAACCACGACCAGCATGAACAGGATGACGGTCGGTGACATCCCGCGCATGCGCGCTGCACTGCTTCTGGCGACCCAGGCAACAAAGCCGATCTTATTGAGACCATCAGCCAATGCAACCAGAGTTGCGAACCAGACCAGTACGTTCCAGGCTTGTTTATTGCCGAGCACATCATCCCAGGAAATCACCCGGCTGATGAGCATCAAAGAAATAATGACGCCGACGACGGTTGTGGCATCGAACAGATTTCCGCCAAATATCCAGAGAGCGAGCGCCAGGACCGCCAATAGGGACATGGTCCACTCCTGCCGCGTCATCTTTCCCAGGTTCTGCAGTTCACGCTCCGCCCAGGAGGGCGCCTCCTGGCTGGATCGGATTTCGGGTGGATAGATTTTATAAGTGAGCAGCGGCAGGATGAGCAGGAGGGGCAGGCCCACCGGCAGGAATCCGACAAGCCATTCGGTCCAGGAGATGCTCAGGTTGGTCGTTTTATGAACAAGTTCAAGCGCCAGCAGGTTGGGAGCCAGGGCCGTGAGGAACATGGAACTCGTAACGCAGGTGGCGGAGAATGCCGTCCACATGATGTAGGAACCGATCCGGCGCGAAGTTTCACCCGGAAGAGAGCCGTACAAAACCGGAAGGTTGCGCACGATCGGAAAGATGGTTCCCGCGCTTCGTGCGGTATTGGAAGGAGTGAAGGGACCAAGGACGAAGTCGGCCAGCGTAATCGCATAACCCAGGCCCAGGGTCCGCCTGCCCATTTTCTTGACCAGAAATAAGCCGATGCGTTTTCCGAGTCCTGTCTTCTCATACCCCAAGGCAAACATAAAGGCTCCGAAAATGAGCCAGACTGTCGTATTCGAGAAACCGGACAATGCCCACCGAATGGAATCCCCCGGCTTGGGACCTGCCAGCCCCAGGACGGCAACTATAAAAACGCCGACAAAACCGACGGCAGCGGGCGGAATCGGCTCAAGAATCAAGCCGGCGATCACAGCAATGAATATGGCAAAGAAATACCAGGCGCCTGGGTCGAGACCCTGGGGAGCGGGCATGAATGCAGTCAGTGACCTCCGGCAAAGCCGGAGGCTTGAATTGGGAACCGCTCAAAGCGGTTATTGTGAGCCGCTCAAAGCGGCACGCTATTTAAACATCTCCATTTGATCCGCGCGTTCGTCTGCCTCTTCTTGCTTGCGGATGTAAGCTCGGATCGTCTCTTCGTCTCGGCCAACCGTTGAAACGTAGTAGCCGCGTGCCCAAAAGTGCTGCCCGACGAAGTTCTGCCGTCTCCCCATGTAGGTTCTCGCAATATGAATTGCGCTCTTTCCTTTGATGTATCCCACCACCTGCGAAACCGAGTATTTTGGCGGAATCGAAACCAACATGTGAACGTGATCCCCCATGAGATGGCCTTCCTCAACTTTGCCCTCCCGATGCTGGACCAGTTCCCTGAAAATCGCACCCAGTTCCTTGCGAAGCTGAACGTAGATCAGCTTCTTCCGGCGCTTGGGGATGAAGACAATATGGTATTTGCATTCCCATCTCGTATGTTTTAGGCTTTCCACATCGTTCATTTGAGTCTCCTTGCCGTGTGACTTTGAGCGGTTCACGGTCGGGAGACTCTGTTACTTACTCCCGGAATTGTCAAACTCTGTGAGTCCCCCGGCAGAGCCGGGGGTTTACCTCATTAAATCAAGCCGCCGGCGGCCAGGGTCAGGATTGCCTTGCCGAGGGTACCTTTCATGCTCGTCTCTCTGGTTCGAAAACTGTCACCCGATAGGCCGCCTCACTCTGCCAGAGTGAAACGCCAGACACAGTAGGTGGCGCCCATCGGATCGGGGGGACAACAGACGCATTCTGTGCAGATGCGCGGATCGATGGCGCGCGCAAATTCGGAGTACTCGACGATCCCGACAGATTTGCAGGGGAAGTCGGGCAGGCCCTTGCGGCGGCGGGTTGATTGTACCCGGCACTCAATCATCTGGAATTCCAGGACGCCCTCATCGGCCCAGCTGGCCGATTGTTTGTTAAGCGCAGCGTAGAGGCGGTAGTTCAACGCCGTTTCGAGCGCAGGAAGGCCGCCGCCCTCCGCTATGCCAATTACTTCCATGATGCGCCGGGCCTCGGCCGCGGAAAAGCGGCGCCAGGATTCGCGGTCCAGCTCAATCGCGGCGTCCATGCCGAGTTTTTCCTCGGCCGCCAGAAACCAGCACCCGTCGTGCGCGAGCCAGTTCCTGGCAAACATCTCCACCATCCGGACCAGATCCGCGCGCGACATTCGCTCCAAATCAAGCATGCACACCTCCCTGCCCTGAGTATAGGCGGCAGGATACGAAATCGAATGGTCATTCGGCCAGCAGCTGACGCACTGTAGCCAGCAGGGTTTCAATCCGGTAGGGTTTTTCAAACGTAGCTGCCGCTCCCAGGAGTTCAGCGACCCTGAGCACGTCCATCTTCAGGCGTACGCCGCCGCCTGAAACCGCGATCAGCTTGAGGTCGGGAGACAATTGCCGCAGTTCTTTGAGCGCTTCGAGCCCGTCCATCTCGGGCATCAGGATGTCGCTGATGACGAGGTCGACTTGCTGGCTGCTGTAAAGCCGCACCCCATCACGACCGTTGGCGGCTGTAATCACTTCGTAGCCGTTGCGCTCAAGTACCGTACGCAACATCGAAGTGATGGATTCATCATCGTCGATTATGAGAATTCGTGCCATGCCGCCTCATCAAGGACATAGATTCGACGCACGGATTCGCCCCCGTTTCTGAATGGATGGGCTCCTGGGGACAAGTTTCGCCTGAAGCAACCTTGCACCATTCGCTACCTATCGGCAAAGGCCGTAAATCCTTAATAGCCCCTGCCACATGGTTGCAGCACATTCCTAGGACTCTTCCCGGTAAAACCAGGCGCCCGCCAAGGCAGCAATCGGCAGTTCGAAAAAGTCCCATATTGCCGCGGTGATCATTAAGCTTTTCGGGAACAGATTCATGGGCAGCATTCCGGCCATCGGGTAGAGAATCGATATCAACCACATCATCATGCCTGCACAGATGGCCGTTTTTGGACCCTTCCCGAATCTGGGCCGGATCGCCGCATAAAGCCAAACGGTGAAAATGCCCAATACAAATGCGAGAATGATGAAAAAAGTAGGGGGTGCCGCATCCATGGGCGGGCGGTTGAGGGCCTTCAGGGCATCTGACCACTGGCTCCCCAGAATCGGCATGTTGAGAATGAATTCCCCGACGTTTATGACCAAGCCTGCTACCAGGCCACCCAGAACAACGCGTCCCATATTCATTTTGATCATACCAAGCCTCCCCTAATCAGGCAGCAATTTCAGAACCTTGATATCCGGATTGCACAACCAGGTCAGGGCTGCCTCCTATCCCTGGAACCCCGCCAGTCTGATGGGACCTTACCGTGCTTGGTCCTTAGGCGCAACCCAGAGGTTGTTGGCCGTTTCTTGCGGGTTTGCATGCGCTGCGCGACTTTCCTTTCCCTTAGATTTGCTATCTTTGTATCACGCTTTGCCTGGTCTGGCTACGAATTACGTAAGGTGGAAAAGCCGCGTTCTAATATCCTCACCGCAGACAGCACAGCGCAGCCTGGCGGCCGCAACCAAAATTGAAGGTGGTCTAATGTGTCGCCTGCGCTGACCTCTCAGGTGTCAGAGGGCAACTGTCAGAAGTCTGATATCAAAAATCCTTGCCCATCAATGTTTATAATAGGGGGTTCTTCCCCTAGATAATCTACACATAAAAAGCCGCATTTAATGCGGCCCCCATTAGGGTCATTAGAAAAAAAGTGTTAAAATAACAACATTTCACATCTTTGCTTAGCAGAGACCGTAGAGAGAATACCTCTGAAGGCTCATGATGGCTCTGCGATCCCGGCGACCTCTGCGATAAGAAGTTGCGATTGGCCTGCAAACGTAAGCAACCGGTGATAGGAGGCACAGCTCCTGGAAAGCCGGCGACCCCGGTTTGCAGACTCGGGTGAATGTTGGTGGATGTGTCGGATGGTCCCGTCAGAAGAGGGTCTTGGATACCGCGACAATCGGGACCGCAATGAGGCCGAGAACGACCACCGCCAGGATAACGGGAATTGCTGCCGCGGCAAAGATTACGCCGCAGATCAACAACGGAATCCCGACCAGCACCCCCAGCAGGAGCTTGACCAGGCCAAACCCGATTCTTAGCGGCAGAAAGACCAGTGTTATCAATGCCTTAACCGCCAGCAACGCCACCCCGACAACCAGCAGAATCATCAACAGCCCGCCGAGTGCGAACATGGCATCCCCTCCTTTTAATTACATTATTAATACGAACCCGGGCCCGAATTGGTTCAATCCTGACGACTGGAATAGCGGTGTCCGCCTTGCTACTATTTCTTCAGGTCACGGGAGACTAAGGGTGAGTAAACAACTATTCTGCATTTCCATTCTGGCGGTTGTTGTTCTAGCCGGCGCATGCGGGCAGCTGCTGTCCTTGTCTGAGTCAAACGCAACCTCGCGGGAAAGCGGGGAGGGAGCGAAAAAACCTATGGATGCCGATCTCGTAAAGCAGGGGCTGCGATTGGCCACTTTTGGAGCCGGCTGCTTCTGGTGCGTGGAAGCCGTTTTTCAGCGGCTGAAGGGTGTGGAAAAGGTCGTCTCCGGATACTCCGGAGGGCAGGCTGAAAAACCGACGTATGAGCAGGTGTGCACGGGGACCACAGGGCATGCGGAGGTCTGCCAGATCACCTATGACCCGCGGATCGTCTCTTACGACGAACTCCTGGAAGTGTTCTGGAAAACCCATGACCCGACGACCCAAAACCGCCAGGAAAACAACGTCGGCACGCAGTACCGGTCCGTGATTTTTTACCACGATGAGGAACAGAAAAAACTGGCCGAGGGCTACAAGGCAAAGCTCGAAGCCGAGCACATCTGGGAGCGCCCGATCATCACGGAGATCGTCCCGTTTAAGAAATTCTGGCCCGCCGAGGACTATCACCAGAACTACTTCAATAGCCATCCAGAAAAGGGATACTGCGCGCTGGTCATCCACCCGAAGGTGGAGAAGTTTCAGAAAATCTTCAAAGACAAACTCAAGAAGTAATCTGCGATTCCGACACAAGAGCCGGCGACAATTCCCGGAGTACCTTCAGCGGTCCCAGCGCCCTCTGGCGCGCAGCTGGTCTATCTCCTGACGGGCCAGCTCGCTGAGACGGAAATAGTCGATTTTGGCGACGCGGTTGAGCGGCAGCTGTCCCGGCTCCAGAAGCACATAGTGGAATGGCCTCATGTAGGATGCCATACGGCGAGCGTGCTGTTTGAGTTCTCCAATCGAAACCTCTGCTCCTGCCTTTTTCTCCACAAACACTATGATCGCTTCCGATAGAATCCGGTGTTCGGCGCCGACGGCGCCGCAGGCGGCCACCTTTTGATTCAGCAGACAGAAGTGGTTTTCAATGTCGCCCGGAAAAACCTGGTAGCCGGCCGGTTTGATCACCCATTTGGCACGCCCGGAGAAATGGAGGCCCTGATCATCCTTGCAGCCCAGATCACCAGTATATAGATAGCCGTCCGTAGACACCGTCTTCGCCATCGCGGCAGGATCGTTGACATAACCGAGAAAAGTCTGCGGTCCATGGAAGCAGATGTTGCCGACTTCGCCATCGGGCAGAGGCTCCCCAGCGGCCCCATCCTCTTTCATATCGCGGCGGATGGACATGGCATACGCGGGCATATCGTGCCCAATGCCCGCTATGACTTCGTCCACATCAGAGGTTATGGGGGTATAGGTGCAGAAGCCCGCGGTTTCCGTCAGACCGAGCCCGGTCGCGATCACGGGCGCCATCTGGGCCATGCGTTCGAGAAACTGCCGGGATACCTGCTGTCCCCCGCATACCACTTTGCGCAGACTGGAGAGATCGAATTTCGCGAAGTCAGCCAGGCGCCACTCGAACTGAAACATCGCGGGGATCTGGCCGACCATGGTCACCTGATACTTTTGAATGGCATCGAGCGATTTGACCGGATCAAACACGTCGAGCGTCACGACCGTTCCTCCCCAGAACAACGTGGTCATCAACACTTCGGCCTGCCCTCCGACATGCGAGGGGGGGAGGTTGAGAAGTATTCTCTCGTCTTTAAACCCGAAACCGGCTCCCAGGCACAGATTCTGGCAGGTGATGTTCCGGTGGGAAAGCAGCGCGGCCTTCGGCGAACCCGTTGAACCGGTGGTGAAGATCACCTGGGCGCCATCGTTCTCACCGACTGCAGCCGTCGCCTCTGCATAGGCAGCCTGCAACCCGGGAGAGGCCTTGCTGCCGCTTTTCGCGACCCACTCCACCAGATCCGCCTGCACAAGGCTATGTTCGATCCAGGGGCAGTCGGTCCTGACTGCCAACGCCAGGTCGGGGACGAAACCGACGAATCCCTTCGGCTTGAGCATCTGGAGACAGCGCAGCACCTCTGGAGCCCGCAGTCGCAGATCAAGCGGCGCATGAATCACCCCGGTCTTGAAACAGGCGTATTCGAGAAAGATGTGTTCCAGCGACAACGGCAGCGAGGCGGCGAAAAAATCGCCTTTACGGAAGCCCAGGTGGAGCAGCTTCGAGGGCGAGGCCCGTGGAAACGCGCTCGAGGGTGACCCAGTCGATAGTCTGGCTGCGGTCATAGCTGATGATTGCCGGATCAGACGGCTTGCGGCAGGCCCACCAGGCAACCACCTGGTGCAGCAGGTGCCTGCCGGCAAAATCGCACTCGTAGTTCGCCAGGGTGCATTGCGGCACCCCGCGAATTTCACGAAAATTCATGCCAGCAAAATATCACAAAAACTGCGACGCGAATGACCTAAAGCAGCAAAAAGCTCAACGCAGAGATCGCCGAAACCGCAGAGAACATTTGTGTTTTTCAATAACTTGTCTCTGCGATCTCCGCGATCTCTGCTATGAGCAGTTGCTTTTCTTGCCTGAACGGCAGGGATTTGTATGTAGGTAGTACGAAGAGCTGCCCTTCAAGGCCAGCAAAGATTCGTGCCATTCGTGACTGCTTTTTCAGTTTCGAGGCAAGTGATGTTCGGAGCAGGTCACGCAGCGGGTGCAGAGAAAAGGTGGTCATGATCAAAAATCCTCTGTGTGCTCTGCGTTGAGCATTTGCATTGCTCGCCTGATTGGCGACGATTCGGGATTCCGGGGACGATTGCGTCTTAGATCCACTTGATCAACGGGTCCTTTTTTGCCGGGGGCTGCGGCACTTCTTTGGGGTAGCCCAGCAGAATGGGGCCATAAATCTTCTCTTCTTCCTTGAGCCCGAGATGCTGAACGATTTCCTGGTTGTCTGTAACCATGGAACCGAACTTGACCCAGCAGCTCCCGATGCCCAGCGACTGCGCAGCAATCATCATGTTCTCGCACGCCAGGGGGCAGGATTCGGCCGCATGGGCCCCGGTACCGATCACGAACACCATCGCCGGTGCCCCATAATAAATAGGATCTTCCAGCTCTTCGTACCGTTTCATGATCAGTTCATAGCGCACTGGATTGACCGGTTTGACATAATCCTCGAGATACTTCTTGGCATTGGGAATCGCAGCTTCGAGCAACTTCTTCTTGAAACCCGGGTCCTCCACCACCACGAAGCGCCAAGGCTGCGTGTTCATGCCGGAAGGCGCGTGATTTGCGACTTCGATGAGGGCAAGCAGTGTGTCCTTGGGAATCGGCGTAGCTTCGTAGGATCGGATGGATCTCCGACTCTTGATGATATCTATGATTTGATTCATGGCTTCCTCATACGCTGCTTGGATTCGTTCCTCAGATTGTGTCCGATGACGATCGATTGTACACCGAGCCGGAGCGGATTCGCATGATTCAAATAATATCCGAGCCACGCCCTCCACAGTTAAGTCGACAGGCCTCCGCTCCGCGCTGAACCGGCGCGGAACTTCCTTCCATGCAGGGAGTCTAAGTAGGCAGCGCGGCTCTGCCGCATGCACGGCAGCAGATCCCGATCAGATCAATCAAAAATCTGGAGGAATGGTATATGCGGGGGAAGTGTGTCTTTAATTGTCTGATGTTATCCGGAATTTTCTTCTCCCACTTCGTCATCGCCGGGAGAAAACCCTTCGCAGCCGAGGCTGCTGGAACCGGGGAATCGGCAGGCTGCCTTGTAGCCCTCGATACGACAGGGAGATATCTGGGTCCCTGCCCCCTGGTCCATACCGATGCAAAAGCGGAGATCAGCGGCGTGCTTTCCCGCGTTACGGTGCGCCAGGACTTTCAAAACTTGTTCAAAGACCCGATCGAAGCGATCTATGCCTTTCCCCTCTCTCAAAACGCTGCGGTGGATGACATGACCATTCTTATTGGGAGAAGAACCATCCGGGGAATCATCCGGCGACGGGAAGAGGCCAGAGCGATATACGAGCAGGCGCGCGCCCAGGGACAACAGGCCGCACTGCTCGAACAGGAACGCCCGAACATCTTCAGTCAGCATCTGGCCAATATCCTGCCGGGACAGAATATTGAGATTGTGATCAGTTACGTGGAAGTGCTCAAGTACGAAAACGATGGGTACAAATTTGTTTTCCCCATGGTTATCGGTCCGCGCTACATCCCGGGAATGCCGATCGGGAGAGAGGCCGGAGGATGGTCGATGGACACCCATAAGGTTCCCGACGCGTCTCGCATCACGCCGCCCGTCACGCCCCAGGGCACTCGCACCGGACACGATATTTCGGTCGAGGTCAGCATGGATTCGGGAGTTCCGTTCAGCAACTTGCGCTCAACTCATCATGAGATAGCGGTGCTGCGGCGCGACACGCACAGCGCGCTGGTCCAGCTGGCCGACAGGGCAACGATCCCAAACACAGATTTCATCCTCTCCTACAACGTCGCAGGCGCCACGATGCAGGACGGGTTGGTAACGCATCGGCTGGGCGCCGACGGCTACTTCATGCTCATTCTCCAGCCGCCGCGGAGCTTCGCGCCTGCAGAGGTAGTGCCAAAAGAGCTGGTTTTCGTGCTCGACACTTCTGGTTCGATGCAGGGTTTTCCGATCGAGAAGGCAAAAGAGACCATGAAGTTGGCACTTGACGGGCTGTACCCCCAGGACACGTTCAACATCATCACTTTCTCAGGGGACACACGCATTCTCTTCCCCCAGCCCGTGCCGGCAACCGCTGCTAATCTGGCCCGGGCTCTGGCACTCCTGGATTCGAGCCAGGGAAGCGGCGGCACGGAGATGATGCGCGCGTTGCGCGCCGCCCTGGAACCTGCGGACGAGCAAGGCCATGTGCGCATCGTCTGTTTTATGACCGACGGGCTCGTCGGCAACGACATGGAAATCATCTCCGAAGTGCAGAAACATCCGAACGCACGCGTGTTTGCGTTCGGCATCGGCGCCGCACCCAACCGTTTTCTGCTGGATAAGATCGCCGAAGAAGGCCGCGGCGCGGTCGAGTATGTCACCCTCGCCGGCGATGCAGCAGCGGCGGCGCTGCGCTTCTACGAACGCATCCGCAATCCCCTGCTCACCGACATCAAGATCGAGTGGAGCGGTGTGCCGGTCGCAGACATCTATCCGAAGAGGATTCCGGATTTGTTCAGCGCTGAACCAGTGGTGATTTGCGGCCGTTATACCCGCGGCGGGAATTCGCTGCTGCGTTTGCGCGGCAGGAGCGGTTCGGACGATTTCGTCCGGGATCTCCGCATACCTCTGCCGGAAAATGAGCCACAGCACGAAGTGCTGGCGAAGCTGTGGGCGCGCAGCCGCATCGACGCCACCATGGCCGAAGATCTCGCAGGTATGCAGAAAGGCAATCCGCGCGCCGATGTGCGCGAGGCAATCATCGAGCTCGGTTTGAGGCACCGGCTGATGACGCAATTTACTTCCTTTGTGGCGGTCGAAGAGCGGATGGTGACGGAAGGCGGCCAGCCAAAACGAATTGAGGTCCCGGTCGAAATGCCGGAAGGGACCAGCTACCGGGGAGTCTTTGGAGTCGCGGGAATGGTCTCGATTCCAAGATATGTCGCGCCGTTGTCCGGTGGAGTGGTTGGGGGCGCGGTCGGGAAAGTGTCCGGAGGCATCCTGGGAGGCACCCCTCCTCCGCCACCACCGCTGCCGCCAAATCGACGCAAGGTCGCACCGATGAGCGTCGGGGGGAATGTCCAGGAATCGAAAATCCTGCTGCGGGTTGACCCCCTATACCCTGAAGCTGCGCGCAGAGCCCGCGTCTCCGGCATTGTCATGCTGGAGATTTCGGTTGACGAAAATGGCAACGTCGCTCAAGCGCGTGTCATCAAGGGGCATCCACTGCTGGATGAGGCTGCAATCAATGCGGTGAAGCAATGGAAATATTCCCCGACCTTGCTGAATGGAGAACCGGTACCCGTGGTGGCGACCGTCACAGTAATGTTTAATCCCTCAGATTTATCCACTCTCAGTGGCCGGCCCTCGGGCCCGTTAAGGCTCGATCCCGCCGTGTCTCAGGCGATCGCTCGGTTTAAAACGGGCCAGGCAGCCAGCGCGGGAGAGAGGTTGTTCATCCGCAATGGGACAGCCGAAGTAGAGCTCACCATGGATCGAAGGTCCGACCAGGTGGCGGCACAACTCAGGTCCCTCGGCTTCGAGGTATTCTCGTGGCCCGCATCATCCACCATCGCCATTGGCCGGATCGCAATTGACAAGCTGGAGTCGTTGCTGGGCCTGGCTGTTGTGCGTTACATCGCACCACATTATCGTTAATTATGAGGAAGCAAAAACAAAAGCTCAACGCAGACGGCGCGGAGATCGCAGAGAAAATTCTTTCAAAAGCAAATAATCCCTCTGCGACCTCTGCTCCGAAAATAGAACCGATTGTGGCGCCGAACCGCTTGTGTGTTTCTGTGCCGCCCTTTCAGGGCTTGAGATCTCCGGTTCTCTACCCAGGGCTCACGCCCATAGGCGCTAACTTGTTTCATTTCTTAATCCAAAATAGAGGATTTGGACATCTGTTTTCCGTTTTTTAGCCACATTTGCATTCAAATAATCGGCTAAAACGCCGTATTTAATGGTCGCAAAAAATCAAGTTAGCGCTTATGGGGCTCACGCCCTGGGCTTTGCTGTCCCGCCCTTTCAGGGCTAAGCATTGCACGACCCCAAAAATCCCGAATAAGCATTGCACGACCTTGAAAACCCCGAAGGGGTGGAGCAGCAGAGCCCAGGGCGTGAGCCCTGGGAAGCGGGCATCGAGCGGTAAGAGCCCTGAAAGGGCGGCACAGGAAACCTGCGGCAAGAGCGCAACATTTTCATGCGTCACCGGGTGCGCCCCGGCGCATGAAGGACTGCATTGAGGCTTTTCGATGTGAATATGTCGCTTGGTGCAATTCGTGGCAGCTTTCGGCTGAGAATGGATATAATTCCGCCGGAGTCATCTATGCGCATCAGGATCCAAGCCGGTATCACGACTTCATTCCTGTTATTGCTTCTGCTGGCATCAAGCACAGCGGGTACGCAGGCGAACAAGTCAGGCACAATCTCCGGGATTGGCACGGGCTGTACCGGCGATTGCGATCTTCCCACTTTATGGAGAAGCGTCGATGCCGTCGTGTTCCTGCGCATTCAAAAGACATTGGGCACAAGGGCACAGACTCTGGACGGACGAGAATACCTGTGGATCGAGTACCGGGCTACGGTCCACGAGGTGTTCCGGAGATTCCGCGGCAAGCCCCAGTCGGGCGTGGATCTGCTGCAGCCGCGCGATGCGGCAACCCCTACAGATCCCGGCTACGTGCCGTACCAGGAATTCGTGGCCTTTTTACGGTGGAACGATGCGGAACAGATGTTTGAGCCCTACATTATGATCCCCGTGAGGGAGGGTCAGGTGAAATCGCCCCGCATTCAGGTACTCGAATCCGGCATGACCTTGGAGGCCTTTCTCAAAATACTACGAGCCATGATGGAATGAATCGCGGCATGCCTGCGCCCCCGCCTGTTTTCATGGCATTTTGACCCCATTGGGTGCGGCGTCATGCCTCCGCACGATAAGGGAAGAAATTGCTTTTTTAACTTTGCCGCTCGATGTAATCTGGCTCACAAAAATGTGATCCTCGAGTTGGCACCGATCATCCCTGAACCTTCGAAAGAAGAGGCCCCGGATGGATGAATTTCAGCTGATGGAGACAGTGGTTGCCACAGTGGATATTCCCGAAGAAGGAATTCTCGCGGGCGACGTGGGCACGATCGTCGACATTTATGTCGAGCTTGCCAAAGCTTACGAAGTTGAGTTCTTGACCGCAAACGGATCCGAGCGCGCACTGATCACACTTGCTCCCAATCAGTTCCGGCGCTTGACGCCGGCCGATGTGCTGACCACCCGACAGATTCGCTGACCGACCGATCAGGGGCGTTTCCAAAAAAACGCACCCCTGCTACGGCATTCAGGAACGCTCGAAATTTATCGCCTGATCGTCCGCTCTTGTGCGCTATAATTTCCACGCAGCAAAGGAAAATCTGCATGAGTTTGTCAGGCGGCACGATCGACCCGCACTACCGCAAGAGCCTCCAGGCCGCCGTGGCCATCACGCTGTTGTTTGTCCTGTTTGCCGCTTTCTTCATCTTCGGGCAGTCCGGATTCGGGGATGGCAAAAAAACGATCCTCAGCGGCGGAGCTCTCGCCTTCTCCAGTCTGATCCTGTTCCTGATTCTTTACACCGGCCGCGTTCATCGCTGGCGCCGGATCTTCTTTGCCACCTATGCCGTGGCCTTTGCCATATCGTTCGTCTGGATGACGGCCGGCGATCGCGGTCACATGTGGCTGCTCGATCAGGAGATGTTGTACTCGCAGGCCCCGATGTGCCACATTGTGGTTCCCATGCTTATCCTACCCCTCGTCGTCAAGGGGGAGATCATCTTCCCCACATCGTTTGCCAGCGCTGGTTTCATGCTCCTCATAGTCGCTGCTGTCGGCCTGGTCTTCGGACGCGCCTTCTGCTCCTGGGGTTGCTTCTTCGGCGGCCAGGACGAGCTGTTTTCCTCGCTAGCGCGGACAAAAAAGTGGAAGATCAGAACACTCAAGCCGTTCGTGCGATATTTCGCGTTCGGACTGCTGGCATTCATCATCCTGCATTCGTTCGCAACGATGAGCCCAACCTACTGCTGGTGGTTCTGTCCTTTCAAGACCAGCAGTGAGTTCATCGAAGTGAATTCATTTTTGCGAGTGATTCAGACCTTTACCTTTGTAGTCCTGTGGGCTCTGCTCGCTGTCTTTTTGCCGCTGCTGTCGAAGAAACGAATTCAGTGCAGCCTGTTTTGCCCGATGGGCGCCTTCTTGAGCTGCACCAGCAAAATCAATCTGTTCAGCCTGAGGATCGACCGGAGCACATGCATTGAATGCAACCGATGCATCGAGGCCTGTCCGACTTTCTCTCTGACTAGAGAATCACTGGAGCGAGGCGAACCGTTGATTGGGTGCAGCAAGTGTGGCGCCTGCATGGAGAGTTGCTCCGAAGGCGCAATTGGCTTTAGTGCGCGCGGGGTGCCTTTCACCTCCAAGGGACAGCAGGCAGCTCATCAGGCAGGCAAGTCCAGCTTCTGGAAGAAACTGGGGCGAGACTTATGGGATCCCGACGTTGTGTTTGTTTTTGGGATATTTACGGTGGGAACGGTCATGGCGTCCCAATATTTTGTCGATTCCGTATCGCGGCTGCTCAAATATTTTGTCGGGATTTGAAGCATGAGTGAGGAAGGCGCGCACGCGAAAGGGTGGTTTGGAAACCTCATGATGGTGTTCTCCATCCTGGTGGTTCTCGTCGGTGTTCCCATGGCCTTCGTGCTTGCCGGATCATTCTCACAATGGCTGAGTACGACGGGCGTGCGTGCCACTCCTAATTTTGCCGGCGGCTACCCGATCGCAGAGTTCTCCGTCTTCGAAAGGCACATGCGCGGGCCGGCGGCGTCCGCCGACACCAGCGAGGTCGGAAAAGCCCTGGCCGTCAGCAAATTCAGCGTCAAGAAAGTCGCGTTTCGTCCTATGTCGGGCATGGGTATCGAGCCCCGGCTGAACTTGATCTTCGAATTTGATGGCGAATTGCCGGATCCTCACAATTCGAGTCGGAGGTTCAGCGCCACCGTCATGCATGTCTACATCAAGGCGCCCGGGAAAAAAGCAGGGACGATAACATCGGGAAAAGTGGCCGCGGTCGATTTCGGCGATGAAGGGTGGAATTACCAGGTAATCATCGACGGCCTTCATGATCAAGCGCGTGTTTTCGACGTCGGTGGCAGTCTGGTCGCGCGCGGCTTGGGTCTCTTCGTCAATTACGAATACGCATCGAACAGCGGGAATAACAAGCAGGCAAAACGCCAGGTAGCTAAAACCGTCCTCACAGCAGCCCTGCCCCAGGAATCGATTGGAGATCCGGCAGTGGGTAATTGGCAATACTATGTCCTGGTCGGCATGGCGGACTCCCGCCATCCTTCGATGATGATGCATTCGGCGCCGGATGGCGGACTGGCGGTCTATAGTGCGGCTTCGCCTGAGGAGCGGGATCAGGCATCGGCAGCCGGTACCAGGCCGCGCCTGATGCCGCTCGTCGTGTCAAACCGCAACTGAGACTCCATCCATGCTGGCTCAACTCTCCGAAGCGTTTATCCTCGGGCTGTCGATGGGGCCCGCATGTCTGGGTTACTGCTCTCCTGTCTTTATTCCGCTGGTCGCGTCAGAAAAACACTCCGGTTGGCAGGGATCGGCGCGGGTGGTAGGACTGTTCCTCCTCGGCAGGCTCGCTGGGTATAGTCTTGTCGGAATTGCCATCGGAATTTTGGGCACCTTTTTCCTGACCGGGATCACCGCACCGATCTGGGGCGTCGTGCGCCTGATCATGGGAATTCTGCTGATCGTCTTCGGAATGACCATGGATGGCGCCGGCATGAAGTGGTGCCCGGAACAATGGAAAGGCAGGAAGTCTCTGCTTTTTTCGGCGACGCTGGGATTGCTGACAGGCCTGAATCTGTGCCCGCCTTTTGGAGCTGCGATCGCAGGGGCAGCGGCCACGGCTTCTATCGCGAAAGCGCTTTATTACTTTTGGGCATTCTTCGCGGGCACCGCGATCTATTTCGCCCCGTTTGCTCTCATCAGTCCCATCGCCAAGGGGGAGGCGTTTCGCCAAGTCGCGCGCGTCTGCCTCTTCCTTGCCGGAATCTGGCTCATCCTCGAAGGCGCCGGCATGATCTGGTTCCGGCACTAGCCACAATTAAAAGCCTCAACGCGGAGGGCGCAGAGAATTTGCTACCAAGGTCTGCTCTCGCCAACCTCTGCTTCGAAAATAGAACCGATTGCGTCGCCGAACCACTTGTGTGTTTCTGTGCCGCCCTTTCAGGGCTTGAGATCTCCGGTTCTCTACCCAGGGCTCACGCCCTGGGCTTTGTTGCCCCGCCCTTTCAGGGCTGAGAATTGCACGCCTTGAAAACCCCGGAGGGGTGGAGCAGCAGAGCCCAGGGCGTGAGCCCTGGGGACAGGGAATGGAGCGAAAAGAGCCCTGAAAGGGCGGCGCAGAAAACTCGCGCCCGGAACACAACATTTTCATTTGTCACTGGGTGCGCGACGGCGCTTGAGGCCCTGCTCCGAAAATAGCAGCAGAAAGGCAAAAACGTCGGGATCGGTGTCGGGATCGCAATCGCAGTCGCTGTCGCTATCAGCTTTTGCGGACCGATATTACCGATTGCGACTGCGATACCGATACCGATGCCGACAATTGCAGACCAAAAAGGCATGACCTTTTCATGCGTCACTGGGTGCGCCCCCGGCGCATGGGAGCCTGCGTTGATCAGTTGTTTTTCCGGCCTGATCGGCTTCGCATTTCGCGTGTCGCGTGGTTACACGCCGTCACTTGCCGCTGACGGCTTCGGCCGTGCGCATGATCGGATAGATCGGGGGATTCTGGGCCAGGACATCCTCCATCAGGCCCCACGCCGCCAGGCTGTCTTCCGAACGCGGTTCAAGCAGTACCAAGGCCAGCCGGCCCAGCGGCTGGTCAAGGGAAATGACCAGCGTGCCGGCCGGCACGCTCAGATCCGCCGGCTCCCATTTCCCATTGATGGTGCGCGCTTTGTGGCCCTCATATTCCCGTTCCGCCACAGTCATGGATTCGATGCGGAACTGCTCGCCTTTGATCGTGAGAGCCTGATCCAGCTTGGTGAATGGGATCCCATGCGCTTCCAGACGATCCTGGGCATAGCGCGTCGCCGGCACCAGGTAAGCTCGCGGCGCGATCGTGGATTCACTCGCTTCAAACGAGATGTATTGGGCCACCTTCACCGGATTGCGCGCATCGGTGCGGCGCCGCATGTTCTGCCCCGTGTAGGGATTTTTCTCCGTGACCAGTTCGGTCATCAGCAGATCGAACGGCTCCGGAGACTTGACCGCCTTGCCGCGTAATGCAATTTCCTTGCCGACGATGGACTGGCGGTCGGCGTCGGCTGCAGCCTTGATCAATTCCGCGCTGTGCAGTTGCGCGTAGCTGCAGATTTCCTCGACAAATCGGCGGGCAGCCCTGATGCGATCCTGGAACGGCATGTAGCTGAACGTCTCGCTCAAGATGCCCATTCGGTTACGCAGGCCGACCATGTTGATGCCGTAACGCGCCGTAGGCTCCGTGGTATAAAAAGCAGGTTCGGTAGAAACAGGTCCCCGGCCTCCCGGCATATCGCCCCGGCCGCCCGCTGCGTTTCCCCGGCCACCGCCGGCAGCTGCGCCCTGTCCGCCGCCCGGAGGGCCTTGGCGTCCACCCGGCATGTTGCTGCGTACGCCTTGGATGGAGCCGATGTAGTAGTAGTAGTCCATATCGTCTTTGGTTTTGATCGCCTTCGTGACCGCGGGCAGCAAACCGTTGCGCAGCGCGTCGACGACGCTGGCTGCGGTCGCAGGATGCAGGGGCGGCGCATAAGTCATCTGGTAGGCGTGAGCCTGACCATCGGTGGTGTGCAGATCGACCACGATGTGCGGGTCGTAGCGTGACATCATCTGTTCAAACGAGCGGGTCTCCGGGGCATCGAGTTTCATGAAATCCCGGTTGAGATCATAATTCTGTGCGTTCGCACGCTGCCCCATGCCGCCGATCGGGCCATTCTGCGATCCCCGATTGGTCAGATTGATTTTCTCGTTGCCGTCCGCATTGAAGATAGGATTGATCAACAGGATCGCCGAATTGAACCAGGCGGCGTGCTCCCCTTGCGCAATCGCGCGCAATATTTCGAGACACGCCTCCTTGCCTTCCACTTCCCCGGCGTGGATGTTGCCCTGAACGTATATGCGCACCTTTCCTGTCGCCTTGACCGCTTCCGGGCTGGCATCCTTGGCGCCGATCACGGCCAGCCGCAGCGCACGCCCTTCAAAAGTATAGCCGTAAGTGGTCAGGTGGATCTGCGGCGAAGCCGCGGCAACCGTTTGCATGAAGTCGACGACATCCTGATAGCGGCTGGTCTCCTCATAGTTGGTGCGTTCGGGCCGGGTCTTGAGCGCGCGCAGCGCCGGCGAGCCCGCCGGAGCCGCTGCTTTGCCCGCATTTTGAGGCATGGCCTGGACGCAGCAGAATGCCAGCAACGTCGAGGCGATCGTAAATCGCAGCAAAATCTCTCGTATCTGAGTCATAAAACCCCCTCACATCCTGATGAGCGCTCCGCGATTCTAGGTAAGCTGAGATTGTACCTGCTCACGAAAGTAAAGCGGGCTCGCGATATCCTTGAAAGGCTCCTTCGTCCCACCTGTACCGGTTATGATAATCGTGCCGTAGTTCAGAATCCGACCGAATATGGTTTGTTCGACCCCGATGGTTTCGACCTTCGTCAGTACGAGCTCGAGCGTCTGCCGGTAAACCAGACCGACTTTGACGATCACCCTCTTGTTGGTGACCGCAAACTCGGAAGAGGTGTAACGGATGAAGCGGGGGAAGGCAAACACGAGCGCCACAACGAGGAAAGCAACACCCACTATGCCTGCGACCTGGAGATTTTTCAGATAAATATCGATCAGAATGGCCACGATAATGCCGAGCAAAGCAAGGGCAAGGGGGGGCACAAAGATAATTCGATGCAATCTGGCCCGGTATACTATCCTCTCTCCCTCCAGCAAATGTTTATCGACGTAACCCATGACCCTACCCTCCCGACCGAGTTTCAGCCCTGGACATTACCACAAGGTTGGCATCATAGCGCGATTCTACAGGACCAGCTACCGGAATCCGTGGACGAACAAATCCGATCCATTTTCGAACCACCTACCTACAGATCTTTGGCATTTAGGCAAAAAAACAAAAGATCAACGCAGAGGCCGAAGAGGACGCAGAGATAAGTCCTTCACAAGCAGTTCTATGCGGTCTCTGCGCTGAGGCTTTTGGGATGCGCTTATGCCGCAAGGATGGGAACCAAAGTTCTTGAGTTTTTCTCACCCAATCGGCGGTTACAGCCGATAAAGTCCTGGTGTAAGGGCTTTTACTGGGGGATTAGATCGTATGAGCATTCCGGACAAGATACTCGATGGGATCGACCGTCTCGAGCCATTGCCAATCACGGTTCAGAAATTAGTGGTGGCTTTGAACAGCCAAGCCGTTGATTTCAATGAGATTGCCCGAACCATCGAATATGACGGCGCCATTACTTCCAACATATTGCGTACTGCGAACTCGGCTGCCTTCGGCGGCCGCACACGCATCGAAACGGCCCGGGACGCCGTGGTGCGCCTGGGGACGGTCACGCTCCTGGACCTCTTACTGATCGGATATCTCAAATCCATGAAGGTTGCTGCTCCCCTCTATGATCTGACCGAAGATGATCTCTGGCTGCATGGCGCCACGGCCTCGCTCGCGGTAAAGGCGATCACGAAAGAGACCCACAACCGCAAGATCCCCGAGGTGGCGAATATCGCGGCGCTGATCCACGACATCGGCAAGCTGATCATGGTGCGCTATCTCAAGGCCGAGGCATCCACAATTACCAATCTGTGCGAGGAAAAAGGCCTGACGTTTGTGGAAGCGGAAAAAGAACTGTTCGGCTGCGATCACGCCGAGGTGGGCGGCGCCATGGCTCGCAAATGGGCCTTCCCGGAGCCCATTACCAATGCGATCGAGCGCCATCATGAAGCCGAGCCGACGGAACCGGATCTGATGCTGGACGCGGTGGTGCTGGCGAACTTAACCACCAAAACTGTCGGCATCGGGCTGGGCGCGGCAGGAATGAACTATCGCGCCGATATTGCGGGCGCCAAGACGCGCGTCGGATTGACGCACGAAGGATTCGACCGAGTTTGCATCCAGACCGCGACCTGGGTACAGGACCTGAAGCAAACCTACGGATTCCGAAATTAATCCGCCTTCCAAAAACTGGAAGAAGACCGACCCCGTGACTTTGGATTGATGATTTTGGATTGGCAAGACCACTCAATCCAAAATCCACCCCCCCGCCTCCTCTCCAAGCAGTGAACTACCTCTCACAAGTGATTTCCATAGAGTTGACTCTTTTGCAGGGCTCTGATATCAATGCCACGCGTTGGAGCGCGTATGGATGTTCTTGCAGAGCAGGCCGAGGTAAATAACGGCGGCCGCTACGACAAATTGCAGATCATTGCGCATGAAAAGACGCACCGGAAGGTGTTGGAGATTTTCTCGCGTTTCCCGCGCCGTGGAAAGGTGCTGGAGATACCCGCCGGCGAAGGCGCCCTCGCGTGGCAACTGCACAAGCTGCGCTATGAAGTTACCGGCGGCGACATCGATCCGAGCTTCTTCAAGGTTGCACCGATCCCGTGCGTTCATCTCGACATGAATCGCGCATTTCCGCTTCCGGATAGACAATTCGATTTCATCAGCTGCATTGAAGGGATCGAGCATCTGGAAGACCAGTTTCAGTTCGTGCGGGAATGCTACCGGGTTCTGCGGCCGAACGGTTTCCTGGTTTTGTCCACCCCCAACATCCTGAACCTCGCCTCGAGACTGAAGTTCTTCTTTTCCGGCTTCTATTCGCTTGTGCCCCGGCCGATCAACGAATTCAGCCAGGTTCCAGTCTTCGACCACATCCATCCGGTTGCTTACTATCAGCTGCGGTACATGCTGCACACTCAGGGGTTTGTCATTACCGAGGTCGCGACCGACCTCGTCCGGCGCGGTGCGGCGCCATTCTATCTCCTGAAGCCGCTGATCCAGTTCTACAGCATCCGCACCATGCGCAAGGAGAGCAACCCTCAGCAGCGCGCCGCCAACCGCGACATCCGCCGCGTTCTAACCTCCCGGGAACTGCTCCTCGGCCGCACCCTGATTATCGTAGCCCGCAAGAAGAATCGTCAGGGCATCCCCACCATTCAAGCTTCCGAGATCTAATATTTTCCGTTGCAGCACAAACCCAGTCGCCGACTTGCATATTGCATCGGGTTCGAGGCTGTAGCTTTTTAGTCTGTAGGCTGTCAGCCAAGGCATCCAAGCCCGCAGCCTGCCGGGATGATCTGCCGCCACTAACAGTTCCTGGCGCGCGATCGCAAGGAAGCCACAGGCATAGGTGCTGTCTGTCGAGCATCCTGGCCAAGAAACATGCAGTCGTAACCCATTTGAAAATGCCGTAGGCACCTTCGGCATTGTTTGTTTCTGCTAACAGCCTACAGCCTAAAAAGCTACAGCCTGCAAAGAGGCGCAGCCTATCGGCCTTTGAAGACGGGCTTGCGTTTTTCCAAAAAGGCGCGGATTCCCTCTTCCTTGTCTTCACTGGTGAAGCAGAGTATGAAGAGGTCCGTTTCGGCTTCAAGCCCGGCTACCAGGCCCAGGCGTGCCGCATTTTTCACCGCTTTTTTTGCCATCCGGAGTGCCACCGGACTCATCTCAGCGATCTTGTTGGCGATCTCCATGGTCTTAGTCTCGAGTTGGTCAGGCGCCACCACATGATTCAACATACCAAGGCGGAGGGCCTCTTCCGCGTCGATCATGTCGCCGGTCAGGATCAGTTCCATGGCCTTCCCCTCGCCGATCAGACGAGGCAGCCGTTGGGTGCCGCCACCCCCGGGAATGATGCCGAGCTTGATTTCCGGCTGGCCGAATTTTGCCTTGGTGGAGGCGAGGCGGATGTCGCAGGACATGGCAAGTTCGCATCCGCCTCCCAAAGCGTAGCCGTTAATCATGGCAATAACCGGCTTCGGGAAATCCTCCATGGCATCGAACGCCCGGCTTTTCTGCATCATCTCCCGTGTCTCGAGGGGTGACTTGCCGGTGAACTCGCTGATGTCGGCGCCCGCGATGAAGGCTTTCTCGCCCGAGCCGGTAATCACCACCACCCTGACGCTCGCATCCTGTTCAAGTTCCTCAAACACTGCCAGGATCTCTTCCCGCGTCCGGACATTGAGAGCGTTCATTTTGTCCGGCCTGTTTATGGTCACCAGGGCCACCGGACCGCGCTTTTCCAAAATGAGGTTTTCATAACCCATACCGCCTCCTTGCACCTGACGACGGGATTCAGCCCGTCAGAAGCCGTGCTGTTTGACAGAGCCACAACGACCCTGATCTGATAAAATATATTAATCGAGTTATGAGCAAAGGTCTCCATCAGATTCTCGGAATTGTCCACTTTTTGTCTTCCCTCCCTCCATCCCGTATAATGAAAAATCGAATGTAAAGTGCGAGAGAATGAGCCCGTGGACGAAACCGAAAACAAGCCGGAGCGTGAAATAAGGGGATTGCTCGAGCTCAAGGAGGAGGCTCTCGGAGCCGACGCCTCGAAGCTGGCTCCCTATGACCCGCTCAGGCGATATCTGTACGAAATCAGCAAGTTCAGCCCTTTAAGCCGCGAGGAAGAGCACGAACTGGCCGTGCTCCACGGTCGGACCGGGGACCGCGAGGCCGCCTATCGCCTGATCACGTCGAACCTGAAGCTCGTCGTGAAGATCGCCATGATTTACAAGAAGGTCTACCAGCAATCTCATGGATCTCATCCAGGAAGGCAACATCGGCCTGCTTCAGGCGCTGAAGCGTTTCGATCCCCTGCGAGGGACCCGTTTGCCGACCTACGCCGCCTGGTGGATCAAGGCGTACATCATCAAGTTCCTGCTCGACAATGCGCGACTGGTTAAGATCGGAACGACCAACGAGCGGCGCAAGATCCTGATGAATCTCAATCGCGAAAAGCGCGAACTGGAAGCCAAAGGCATCACGCCTACCACCCAGCTGCTGGCCCAGAACCTGGGGGTGGAGGAGGCCGAGATCCTGCAGGTAGAGCAAGGGATGACGGGTCCTGAGGTGTCGCTGGACGCTCCTATCGGCGGGGACGGCAACGGCCTCCGCATCGTCGATAGCCTCCACGCCATGGAGGAAAGCGTCGACGAGAAGATTGCCCAGGGGGAATTCCGCGATTTGCTGGAGAGCAAGTTTGCTGAGTTTGAGGGGACTCTCTCCGAACGAGATCGGCTGATCTTGAAACAGCGGCTCATTGCGGAAGAACCGGAAACTTTGCAGCAAATCGCCGACCGGTACGGGATCTCCCGCGAGGCTGTGCGCGTAGCCGAAAAGAAGCTGATCGCCAAGCTGAAGAAATATATGACGGAATCCTTCGGGGATGTCCTCGAGGTAGAGTTCAGCGGGCGAGGCAGAGCCAAGGCCAAAAACTGACGCACATCGCCCTTTGCTTCGAAAGTGTCCCGATTATTGGCGGCGGCCGCGATCCGTAGGGGCGAGCGGCAGAGATTGTTTCAAAACCGGGCGTCCCGGAGGGACGCCGGGAAAGTAGCCGGGGGCAAGCCGCGCAGCGGCGCCGCCCCCGGTTACGGCAACCATAGGGCAAGAGCCCCGGCAGGGGCGACGGAAGTCCTTCATTTTCAATTGCATTCCCTCGCCCCTCCAGGGCTCTTGAGCAAATTCTACTAAACCCCGGGCTGCGCTGCGCTTGCCCGGGGCTACTATCCTCAGCCCTTCCAGGGCTGGAATCGGTGGCATATTATCCGGCGTTTTAGTTTTGAAACAGTCTCGGCAGCTCGCACGCCTAGGCCCTCATGATCAGCAAGACGCGCGACCTGCCGGGCGCCCCTACAAGCCCGATTTACATGCGCATGGGTGCGCCCCCGGCGCACGGAAGATTGGTCGATCCTTTGCGGTTCCCGCCGTTGTCGGTATGGGATTCAGCAGCAGCGCGATGGGCGGGTGTATTTTTCCTCGAGGCGCGCGAGGAAGAACTCCGCTCCGGGGTAGGGATTTCCCGATCGGATGGTGCGCGCGCAGGTGCGCGCAGTACCGCCGGTAATCCGCTTCGCCCGAGAGTTCCGTCAACACTGTCCAGACTGCACGCAGGAATTTCATCGCTACTCTCCCGCCAACGCCGAAACCACATAATCTGACTCGCACAGCACCGGCAGTCTTGCGCCGCCTGAGGATCGCCAGCCATTCGCGTGCCGAATCCAGCACGATCACGATCACGAGCAGAGCGAACAGGGCGGTGACTGCCGCATCCAGCCGGTTGTTGAAGATGAGTCTTTCGGTAGCGGCGACCTGGCCGGCGGCGATCTTGCCGCTCTCGAGCAAGCCGCTCAGCCGCCCGCTTCGGCCAGGAAACCGACGCGCGGATCCGGGATGGAACATCTTCTGATAGCCCGCCGTCTGCGTGGCCGGCACGAGCCAGATCATCGGAATCAGAGTCACCCAGGCGAAGCGCGCCTTGTTCATCTTGATGAGGATCGTCGTGCCCACACTGAGAGCCACAACGGCAAGCAGCTGGTTGGCGATGCCGAACAGCGGCCACAGGCTGTTGATGCCGCCGAGCGGATCCGTCACTCCTTGATACAGGAAGTAGCCCCATGCGCCCACGATGAGACCGCTGGTCAAGAAGACGCTGGGGTACCAGCTCGTGCGGCCGAGCGGTTTCCAGAAATGTCCGAGGAGATCCTGGAGCAGGAACCTGCCGACCCGGCTGCCGGCGTCCAGAACCGTCAGAATGAAAAGCGCCTCAAACATGATCGCAAAGTGATACCAGATCGCCATGAGCGCCTTGCCGCCGAGGGTCCCGGAGAAGATGTGCGCGATGCCTACGGCCAGGGATGGGGCGCCGCCGGTGCGCGCAAACAAGCTGCCCTCGCCAACCATGCTCGGCGAGTTCCGCCATCTGCGGCGCGCTGACCGGATATCCCCAGGAGGAGATGGTGGCGGTCGCAGTTGCGGGATCCGCGCCGACAATGGCGGCAGGGCTGTTGATGGCAAAGTAAACCCCGGGCTGCAGGACGCAGGCGGCGACCATCGCCATGATCGCGACGAAGGATTCCATGAGCATGGAGCCGTAGCCGATCATGCGCGCCTGGCTTTCCTTGGTGATGAGCTTGGGAGTGGTCCCCGAGGAAATCAGGGAGTGGAAACCCGAAACCGCTCCGCAGGCGATGGTGATGAATGCAAAGGGAAAGATCTTACCTGCGAAGACCGGACCCGTCCCGTCGATGAAGCGCGTCAGCGCGGGCATCGCCAGCATCGGCCGAACCGCCAGAATCCCCAGCGCCAGCAGGAAGATCGTGCCCAGTTTGACGAAGGTGCTCAAATAGTCGCGCGGCGCCAGCAGCAGCCATACCGGGAGCACGGAAGCAGCAAATCCATAGGCGATGATGAGCAGCGCCAGGTGGCGCGCGTCGAAGGTGAACAGCGACGCCAGCGCGGGAATGCCTGCGATATATTGGCCGCCGATCACGGCAGCCATGACCAGCACGAAATCCCAGCAGTGAGGTTTCCAGCACTTTGCCTGGGCGCACGAAACGCATGTAGATCCCCATCAGCATCGCGATCGGGATCGTCATCGCCAGCGTGAACGTACCCCACGGGCTGGATTTAAGGGCATTGGTCACCACGAGCGCAATCACCGCGAGGAGAATCGTCAAAATTGAAATGATGGCAAAAAGCGCGGTAAAGCCGGCCAGAGGTCCTACCTCTTCCTTGGCAATCTGCCCAAGCGATTTGCCGTTGCGCCGCATGGAGGCAAACAGGATGACGAAGTCCTGGACGCATCCGCCCAGAACCGCGCCAATCACGATCCAGAGAGTGCCCGGCAGGTAGCCAAGCTGCGCTGCCAGTGTCGGGCCGACCAGCGGGCCGGGCCCCGCGATCGCCGCAAAGTGATGCCCCAAAAGCACCCACTTGTTGGTCGGGACGAAATCGCGGCCATCATCGATCCGCTCCGCCGGCGTGGCCCGCCGGTCATCCAGTTCCACTACTCTGAGCGCGATGAACCGGCTATAAAACCTGTAGCCGATCAGGTAGGTACAAACGGAGGCAACAATCAGCCACATGGCGTTGATAGGTTCCTGCCGGTAGAGTGCAATCGCGCCCAATGAGCCCGCGCCCATGAGACTGATGATGACCCAGACCGTTCCCCGCGACAGCCGGTGCCACATTCCCATTTCCTTAGCACTCATGCCGAATCTCCCATAACTCCTTCCCCAGAGAACTCCGTTAGCCTATGCGGAACCAGTTCCTGATTTCAATCAAGAATTGGATTGTTTCATTTCGGCTTAATGACTTTTTGTCGATTGACAGGGCGGGTAAAACAGGAATATTCTGCGCCTTCTAATAGGGCGCAGGACCGCGTAGGGTATCCCAGACCACGCACCGAATTGACCTGAAGATACGGGAGTTCCATCGTTCATACCTGCGTTTAATGGCAGAACCCCTCACTCTGGGAGTCGTCAAGGAGCACATAAAGCATGCAACAGATAACTCATGATGTCGTGATCCTCGGAACCGGGCTTGCCGGCCTGCGTGCCGCCGTGGAAATCTGCATCAAGACGGGGGGCAAGGCGGATATCGCCGTCGTATCCAAGGTGCAGATCATGCGCGCGCATTCGGTGTGTGCCGAGGGGGGCACGGCGGCCGTGATGCGCCCCGAGGAAGGTGACAGCCTCGAACTGCATGCCTGGGATACGGTGAAGGGCGCGGACTTTCTTGCGGACCAGGACACAGTCGAGCGATTCGTCAGGACCTCGCCGGATGAGATCCGCCTGCTGGAGCATTGGGGAGTTCCCTGGACGCGCCGCGAGGATGGCCGCATCATGCAGAGGCCGTTTGGAGGCCACTCCTTCCCGCGGGCCTGCATGGCCCTTGACAAGACGGGCTTCATGGAAGTTCAGGCGCTCTACGACAATCTGCTCCGGTACAACAACTTCAAGCGCTACGATGAGTGTTTTGTCACCTCCCTCATCGTCGAAGGGGGACGGTTCGCCGGGCTTACTGTTTACGATGCGCCGATCGGCCAGTTCTACGTGTTGCGCGCCAAGGCGCTGCTGTTCGCCTCCGGAGGATTGGGGAATCTTTACGGATTCACCACCTATTCGCAGACGGTCACAGGCGACGGCCAGGCCATAGCCTATCGCGCCGGCCTGGCGATGGAGGATCCGGAGTTCCTGCAGTTCCATCCGACCGGGCTTGTGCCTTCGGGCATCCTGATGACCGAAGGTTGCCGCGGCGAAGGCGGCTACCTGCGCAATAACAAGGGCGAGCGCTTCATGGAGAAGTATGCACCCAAGATGATGGAGCTCGCGCCGCGCGACATCGTCTCCCGCTCGGAAATGACGGAGATCCTCGAGGGTCGCGGCTTCCCCGGCCCCGAAGGGCTGGATTACATCCAGCTCGACCTGACCCACCTGGGCGCCGAACGCATCAACAAGCGCCTGCCGCTGATTCGCGAAGTGTGCATGAAGTTCCTCGGTATCGATCCGATCACGAACGCCCATTCCGATCCGGCCCGTGGCCCATTACTCCATGGGCGGCATCGAGGCCGACATCAACGGCCGGACGAAGGTGGAAAACATCTGGGCTGCAGGAGAGGTTGCATGCCACTCCATGCACGGCGCCAACCGGCTGGGGTGCAATTCCACGGCCGAATGTCTGGTGTGGGGCGGCATCACGGGGAGCGAAATCGCCAAATACCTGGGCCAGAGTCCGAAGCTGAGCCACATGCCGGAGGCCAAGGCCCAGGAGGAAGAAAAGCGCATTTTCGAGGGCCTGCTCCAGAGAACCGGCAAGGAAAGTCCCGCGCTCAGATCCGCCGCGAGCTCCGGACCCTGATGGACAAGCATGCCGGCGTTTACCGCACCGGCGCATCCATGAAGGAGGGCCTGGACAAGATCGCGGAACTGAAGAAGCGATTCGAGAACATTTCGGTCCAGGACAAGAGCCGCATCTACAACTCCAATCTGATTCAGACGCTGGAAACCGAAAACATGCTGGATTTGGCCGAGGTGTTGCTGTTCGCGGGTCTGGCGCGCGAGGAATCCCGCGGGGCTCACTCCCGCACCGATTGCCCCAAGCGTGACGATCAGAAGTTCCTGTCGCACTCCATGGTCTATTACACGGGCGGCAAGCCCAGGCTGGAGTACAAGCCGGTAACGATCACGATGTGGAAGCCGGTTGAGCGCAAGTACTGAGAATAGGAGTCAGAAGTGAGAATTCAGAATTGAGGAGGGATCTTTCCCGAAGGTCACCCCATAGGTAGAAACCATCGGGATCGATATAGCGAAAGGATTCATTGGTAGCATTCTGGCATTTCATTCTGACTTCTGGCTTCTGAATTCTGCTGATCAGTTTGATTTGGGTTATCCGCGAATCTAGATTAATCGCCGGGCATCGGTGGCGAAGCTTACGTTGCTCGGCTTTGATGAACTGAAGGAGGCCGGCATGGCCGAAATCAAGAGACACGACAACCGACTCGGGCTGTGGGGATGGCTCGGCGGCGGGCGCTGGGGTGTGGAGCGATACGCCTACATATCTGCACCGCCTCACGGGCTTGGGCATTCTTCTCTACTTTCTGATGCACACCGTGGTCACCAGCCTGCGTGCCACCGGCACCTATCTGTGGGTCGAGGGCGCTTTTTTTGACAAGCCGATATTCAAATTCGGCGAGTTTCTCGTGTTTGCGGCCTTTGCCTACCACGCTTTCAACGGTATCAGGCTGGTGCTGGTGGAGTTCGGTTTCGCAGTCGGCAAGCCGATCGAGCCGGTCTACCCCTACAAATCGTCGCTGAACGTCCAACGGCCACTGCTGATCCTCATGATGCTGCTGGCAGCGATCCTGCTGGTGGCGGGCGGCTATGAATTCCTGGGACTGGGAAAGTAGGAGGAGCGATGCGCGAGACAAAATATTGGACCTGGCATATGGCAGCAGGAGTCGTGATCCTCTTCCTGCTCGGCCTTCACATGCTCATCATGCACCTGGGTGGGTTCACTCACCTGTTTGTTCAGAATCCCGGCCAGCAGGCTATCTCAAAGGCTAACAGCCTGGCACGGGACGGGAGTCTGTTCTTTACCGTGACGTACATCATGCTCCTCGGAGTGGCCCTCTATCATGGGCTGTATGGCTTACGGACGATCCTGTTCGAGCTGACCCTCAAGCCGGCGGCGGAAAAAGCCGTCAGCGCTCTCCTGATGATTCTCGGAGTTGGATTGTTCGGCCTGGGCACATGGGCAGCCATCGTGGTGCATTTCATTGCGGTAAGGGGGTAACCATGGCAGACAGCAGCAAGATTGTGCGCGAAGTGAACTATCACGTCACCCGATATAATCCGGAGAAGGACCGTTCCATCCACGTGAGAATCTATAAGGTGCCCGTGCGCGAGGGCATGACCGTGCTCGATGGCCTGCACTATATCAAGGAAAACCTGGATACGTCCTTGGCATGGCGCTATTCCTGTCGCATGGGAGTCTGCGGCTCGTGCGGCATGCTCCTGAATGGGCATCCGACGCTGGCATGCAATACTCAGATCCTGCACATCGCCACTACAGATCTCACCGTCGGCCCGTTGCCCAATTTCAAGATCATCCGGGATCTCGTGCCTGACCTAGCGCCCATGATCGAGAAGCACGCTGCGATCAAGCCGCACATCGTGCGCCAGAATGAGGCCGAAATCAACAGCCCTGAAGGCGAGTTCTACCAGACTCCGGAAGAACTCGAGGCCTACCTCCAGTTCACTTATTGCATCAAATGCGGATGCTGCATGGCCGCCTGCCCCACGCTGGCCACCGACGTGGGTTACCTGGGACCGATGCCGTTGACTGCTTCGCAGCGTTACAACATTGATACGCGCGATGACGGCAGGAAGCAGCGCAACGAGCAGACGGGAAGCGCGCACGGCGCGTTCCGCTGCCACTATGCAGGTGAGTGTTCGCGCGCATGTCCCAAGGGAGTGGATCCGGGCAAGGCGATTCAGCATCTGAAGCGCCGCCTGGTCCTGGATTACCTCCACCTGGGAGGCCGGAAGAAGCCATGCACCAAGATGCATGGACCCAGCGAGGGGAAGCCTCTGCCGAACATTCCGCCCGCTCCCGCCAGAACCGTATAATTGAGACCTAAGCGCGAAGACCTCAAAGATAATCTTATCTTTGAGGTCTTCGTGTTTATCCCTACCACCTCCCTCTTCTCCCGCGTGGGCAGTTTCCGGGGGAAATCCGGTTCATTCGGCAGAGACTCATGCTATCCTCATTTTAGGTCTCTGAAGGTGTTGACCGTTCGCTTTTCCCGAGAGGCGGAAGGAAACCAGGAAGTGAGGAAGGTCACCATGCCTAAATTTGGCATGAAACAACTGGGACGGCAGGCAGCCGCAAGCGGACTGCCGCAGGCAAACGCCCTCCTGCACCTGGTCATCAAGCTACGCTCTGGTCGTCCATTTATCCCAAAGGGCGTGCATCGGTTTTGTAGCTACGAGGAGGCACAACATCGGGATAGAGGACGTTAGACCGAACTGAGGATGAGCGCGATGGACGTGGAGCAGTTTATAAAGGAATTCCAGGATCATCTGGCTCCTCGCCTCGATACATACGAACAGGCCATCTACCTGTATTTGTTCCGGCACACCCGGCTGGTCGACCTCGAGGAGGCGGTAGTAGGCTTCAAATCAGCCCGGCGTCGTATGGCCTGTGTCATTGGCGAGAAGGGGAAACCGATGTCAGAGGGTACGGCATACGAGAAGCTTCAGTCTCTTTAAAAGAAGGGCTGCATTGCTATCCTCGACAGCAATCGTGACGGCCGTAAGATCCGGCTCAACCGTCCTTCTGAGATCCCGGGCGTGGTGATTACCGGTAAGGCGCCGGTCAACCCAGACCTCGAGGCCGAGAACTTCTTCGAGGTCGAGGGCAACCGCACCCGGATCTTGGCTCGCGAAGGTTATCGCTGCTTTTACTGCATCCGTCAGCTCAACGGCGACAACTATGTAATCGAACACGTTATTTCCCGTCCTATGGGAGAAAGCAGCTATCGAAACGCGGTAGCCGCATGCCGCCAGTGCAATAACCGGAAAGGCTCCTCCAGCGCGGAGGACTGGCTTCGCACGCTATATCGCGAGGGTTTCCTTGATGCCACGGCCTTTCAGGATCGGTTGTCGCACCTCGAGCGGCTCCGCGCGGGTGAACTCAAGCCCACAATGGGCCGGGGCTAACAACGCGGTTCAGGGTGGCGAAAAAGCCGCTCTGCTGGGCGGGGGCGTTAGGCGGCCATGGCAAGGAGCAATGCCTATGGACCAGTTTATCAACGCTGTAGAGGCAGGTTTGCAAACGCGCAATTGGTACGCCGCGCTTGTCGTAGCGCTGGCACTGCCTGATATTTCTGGCTGGGTTGAAGATCCGACGCTGGGACCTCGTGAGCGATTTTGCAATTGGTTTGATCGTTATGTTGGCAAGCGCTACGAGTCATCAGGAAGCAAACTTCTCCCGCCTCACAACTTTCTTTCGGGGGACGATTGTTATGCGCTACGTTGCGCCTTGCTCCACGAAGGCCGTGATGATATCGCTCATCAGAAAGCGCGTGCCTCGTTGGAGCGAATTCAGTTCGTGGCTCCGAGGCGCGGATCAATCATTCACTGCAATCAAGTCAACCAGAAGCTTCAACTTCAAGTGGACATTTTCTGTCGAGATATTTGTCTGGGCGTGCGCGACTGGCTCGCATCAATCCCCGAATCTGATAAAACGCGCCGCGATCGCCTGCCTGAGTTACTGAAAATCCAAATCGAAGGCCCGATCTTGATCTGAATGAGCGCCTAGCAATGGCGATTCGTGTTTTTCGTGGCTGCTTTTAGATTGTACCGCCTGAATCGCAGAGCCTGAGTCAGATATATAGACAAAATCAAAATCGGCTAGTATTCTGCGCCGATCTGGAGCAGCGAGTTATGGTCTGTCATTTTCGGAGCAAGGCTGAATATGAGCGATAGAATCGCACGCGCCGGTCGGATTTTCATCTCCGTTTTCTGCCTGATGATCTTTGCGCCCCTCCTGGCCCTGGCCGCGCCCGAGGTTCAGGCACCTGCGGGGTTCCAGCTCGAGGAAGCCACCATTGCGCAGGTCCATGCCGCAATGAAGGCGAAGCAGCTGACCTGCCATGATCTGGTCGATCAGTACCTCAAGCGCATCGAAGCCTTTGATAAGCAGGGCCCAGCGCTGAACGCCATCGTCCAGGTTAATCCCGATGCGCTGAAAGAGGCGGACGCGTTGGATCGGCGGTTTGCGCAAAGCGGCCTGACCGGGCCGCTCCATTGCGTGCCGACCATCGTCAAAGACAACTTCGAGACAATTGGACTGCAAAGCGCAGACGGATCGCTCTCGCTGAAGGGGTTTGTGTCGAACAAGGACGCATTTCTCGTCAAGCGGATCAAAGCGGCCGGCGCGATCGTGATCGCCAAGTCGAACATGGCGGAGTTTGCGTTCAGCCCACTCGAAACCGTAAATTCGATCCTGGGCACGACGAAGAACCCGTATGCATTGGACCGCGTCCCGGCCGGATCGAGCGGCGGCACGGCGGCGGCGGTCGCGTCTAATTTCGGGCTGGTCGGCCTCGGATCGGATACGGGCAATTCCATTCGCGGCCCCTCATCGCACAACGCGCTCGCTGGCATACGATCGACCATGGGATTGACGAGCCGGGCGGGCGTGATCCCTTTGAGTTATCTCGCGGATGTCGCCGGGCCGATGGCGCGGACGGTTGCGGATGCGGTCGCCGTTTTTCAGGTGATCGTCGGCGAGGATCCGGATGATCCAATGACGGCCCGCAGCCACGGGCGTGCGATACCGAACTATGCGGCCGCTCTCGTGCGCGACGGTCTGAAGGGCGCACGCATCGGTGTGCTGCATCAGGCATACGAGCACGCCAGCCTGCCCGTCGATGAGGACATCGCCAAGGTCTTTGCCAAGGCGCTCGAGGACCTGAAGGCAGCGGGCGCCGAGATTATCGATCCCGCGCCGGTTGATCTCAGCCAGGTCCGCCGCGGCCCGGATGCAAACATTTGCCGCGGGTTCAAGTACGACATCAACGAGTACCTGGCGAAGCAAGGCGATCGTGTGCCGGTGCACAGCCTGGAGGAGATCATTGCGTCCGGCAAATTTCACGAGTCGATCCGAAACCGGCTGGAGCAGGCCCAGCGCGGCACCCCGCAGGATGCGGAAAGCGACGCCTGCAAGGGAGACGCGGCCTACCGCGAAGCATTCGGCGCCGCTGTGACCAAGACCATGGACGACTTGAAGCTGGACGCCTTCGTCTATCCGACGTGGAGCCAGTCGCCGCAGCTGATTGGCAGCGTGAGTCAACAACAAGCGGGCGACAACAGCCAGGTGTTTTCGCCGACGTCGGGTTTCCCCGCCATCAACGTGCCCATGGGTTACACGCGCGGCGGGACCCTGCCAATCGGCATGACAATCTTCGGCAGGGCGTGGAGCGAGGCGATCCTCATCAAACTCGCCTACGCGTACGAACAGGCAACGCACCATCGCCGGCCGCCCAAGTTCTAGGCCGGCGCACTCCGGTGCTCCGCAGCAAGCGCTTTACCCTGCCCCGCACATCATTGAACGACGGGGTGACTATTTCATCTTGCCTGCCAGGGCAGCCTTGACCTCATCACTGGCGTGAAAAATGCCGCGCACCTGCACAGACTCGATCGCTTCGCAGGCCAGTTCCGGGGAAATATCCTTGGACAGATGAAGCGCGCCGATCACAGTGATGGTGAGCTTTTTGCGCTTGGCCTTCAGCCGTTCGAGATGTGAGCGATCATAGGAAAGCACCCCGACCGCAAACGAATTAGTGGTGACGGCATGCTGGACCTCCGGCGTGTGCTTGTCGAGCTGCGACCGGATCGCAGTACGGATGAAATCGGTGCGGTTGGAGTAATGTCCCTGTTCCACCAACAAGTCGATCTTCCCCAGGTCGACGGGACCCATGTTGATCGTAATCTTTTCGCTGTCTGACATTACATCTCCTTACCATCCGTTTGGATGGTATAGGGAAGCATAGTCCTGTTGATCCACGGACGTCAATACAAATTACATCCTTAGGCCATCTACATGGATGGCAAATCAGACGGGACCATGCACTTTGATGGTGTTCGTGGATGGGAGTTCACGATTCAGACCCCGAGGAATAGAGGTTGGATGTGCCGGTTGTAGAGATTTTCGGTCACGTTTTTCGAGATCGAAGGCTCAAAAATGGACAAGAGATCCAAGTATTTCTGCCCTATCTGGGCTGCAACCTTGTAGCCGACATGGAGCAACTGACGGAGGTTGGCGTTGAACTCCGGACAGCGGGGATCATGGCGCAAAGCACGAACAAACTGTCCGGAAGACCAGGCTCTTACCTGGCCTGGTTCGGGCAGTTTGCCGGCGTCAATATCGATCACGCTGGCATACGGAGCACAGAGCGCGTCGCGCAGTCGATAAGCTTGGGAATAAATGTCCTTGGCCAATACCAGGCCCTCCCCCCCCGCTTCGGCTAAACCGATCAGTTCTTCAAGCCAGGTGGTGCCGGCAGTCTTCAGATGAACGCCGGCATTAAAATGCAGCAGCGCCCGGCGCATGGGGCCGTAGAGGGAAAACTTGTCGCTGCCGGAATGCACGCTGAGCTTCAGGTTGCGCTGCAGGCCATACTGCCGAATGGCAAAAGCAATGGCTGCCACATCGTTCCAAAATTCTTCGCTGAATTTGGTTACATCACCCACGTAATCACAGCCCTTGTTGAACCTGCCCGTGAATTTCGGCGCGATGGTCTGGATTGGCACGTGTTCGTCGGCGAGGGCGGCGAGAATGATGAGCAACTCGATGGGGGTTTGCGGAACATCCGTTTCATCCATGGATACTTCGGTAATAAAGTTCCCTTTCCCTTTCCTCCCTTCGATACCTCGATAGATTCTGCCTGCTTCCCGCACCGCAGCCAGATATTTCCCGGCTACTCGGGCAACAAAGTCGCGGCCGATGTGAAACGGAGTTTCGATGCCGGGGATGGATAAGGTCCCCATAAGCTCAGAATGGCGCATCACGAAAGCATCCGCCGCTGCGGCCCCGGCAGGCTTCCCGATTTGTTCGGCAACATCGATGGTGTAGAAATCGCAAGCCTCAATGTAGCCTCCCCACGTCGCCATCGTAATATGGTCGGCATCGAGGAAGTAGGGCTTCGTCCACCCCAGTTTTCTCACCGCCGCATCTGCAGCCAACCGGGATTCCATCGGCTGGGAGCCGACGATGCTGTGCTCTCGATGCGACTTGTTCCATACCGGGATTACTTCAACGCCATTGCCGGCCGCAAGCATACATGCCTGCAACTGGGCTTCGGCCTGGTGGGCGAACCTGTCCCCCATCCCAATCGAGTACTTCGCAAGCATGATGCCTTCATTCATATTGAGATCTCCCTTTCATTGATCTGTCGGGAAAACAACTTGGTTCAAAACTGCAATAGCAGCCACGAGTGACACGAGGCTTTGCCGGCTTAAAAGTTCATGCCTATTCGTGTCATTCGTGGCAGCCGTAAAAAGACCATTCATGTTCATGCGGCTGGATGCGCGCCACAGAGCGCCCGATCATCATGGGCACAGGAGATTGTATCTTGGCCAGCATGATAAATGGCAAGCAAAGCGCTAAGAAAGATCGCCGCCGCAGGCGACCCTTGGAGCAGCCCTCTGTCAAATCCAAAAAACCTCTGAGAGGTATTGCTGTTCGATTTCTCTCGGCGAAGCAAAAGCCCCGCGGGGTAAGATCATTCCGCAGGGGAAGACCGATCTATCAGAATTCGCATTGATTTCCCGATAAATTGCGAATATCTTAAACCTCAAAAAGTTTTCGGGGAGGACAGATTTGTGGATTATCAGGCCATAGAGCGGGCAAAGGAACATTTCGGCAAGATACTTGAAGTCCAGATGAAGCGGATGGAAGCGGTAAAATCAGCTCCGGACTGGATAGACTATGCAGCCATTCATCCCATCAGGATCGGCATTTTAGCCGGCGATGGCATTGGCCCGGCGATCGCAGCCGAATCCAAGCGCGTGCTCGAGTACCTATTGAGGGACGAGGCAAAGGCCGGAAAAGTGGAGATCCGCGATATCGAGGGCCTTACGATCGAGAACCGTGCCGCTCACGGCAAGGCCATCCCGGACGATGTTCTGGCTGAGATCAAACGATTTGACGTGACGCTCAAAGGACCAACAACCACTCCACGCAAAGGTGATCCCTGGCCGAACATAGAGAGCTGCAATGTAGCCATAAGGAAGGAGTTGGACCTCTTTGCCAACGTCCGGCCGGTGCGGGTCCCCCGACAGGGAATCGACTGGATCTTTTTCCGCGAAAACACCGAGGACCTCTATGCGCTCGGCCCATATGGAATCGAAGTCGATGCGGACATTGCCATCGATTTCCGTTTGATCTCCAACCCGGGCTCTGACAGGATCTGCCGGCTCGCGTTCGAGCACGCCCGGAAAAACGGCCGGACCAGGGTTACCTGCGTCACCAAGGCAAACATCGTAAAGACGACCGATGGCAGATTCCTGGACAACTTCTATCGCATTGCCAAGGAATATCCCGGCATCCAGGTCGACGACTGGTACATCGACATTATGACTGCCAAGCTGGTCGACGAGAAGCGCCGCCGCGATTTCCAGGTAGTCGTCCTGCCGAACCTCTACGGGGACATCCTCACGGATGAGGCCGCCGAGTTTCAAGGCGGTGTCGGCACGGCAGGCAGCGCCAACATCGGCAAGCGTTACGCAATGTTTGAAGCAATTCATGGTTCGGCGCCCCGGATGGTGCAGGAAGGACGTGCCCGGTTCGCAGATCCGGCTTCGATGACGCGCGCGGCAGCGATGCTTCTCGCCCACATCGGCTTTCCCCAGAAGGCAAAAAAACTGGAAATGGCGCTCGATATTTGCGGGCAGTATGAGAAAAAATTCGTAGTCACGGGTCGTCCAGGAGGTTCCACAGGGACAGTTTTTACGGACTACGTCTTGGAATGGCTGAACCATCCAAAGCTACAATCTACTTGGGAAGGCTACATCAAGGGCTGAGGCCTGCGATGTCGAGCCAAACATGAATCCGGGCACCCCGGCAGTAGAACCGGGCGGCTCCATAATTGAAAGGACTAATCATGCGTAAAAAGATTGCAGTCATCGGCGGCGGTCAGATCGGTCAGGGTGTGGCCATGCTTGCCGCTCAGAAAGAGCTTGGGGACATCGTGATCATTGACGTTCCAGCGTATATCAGTGTGGTTAAGGGAAAGGCGCTGGATCTGATGGAAATGGCGCCCAACGGCAACTACGACGCCAACATCACGGCAACCACCGAATATCAGGAAATCGCCGGAGCCAACGTCGTCATTATCACTGCCGGCAAGCCGCGCGAGGCCGGGATGACCCGTGAGGATCTGCTGGCCGTCAACCTCAAGATCATTTCGGATGTGGCCGCCGGCGTAAAGCAATATGCTCCCAAAGCCTTCTGCATCGTCCTGACCAATCCGCTTGATGCCATGGTTTATGCTTTCTACAAACTGACCGGATTCCCCAAGCACCAGGTCATCGGCATGGCAGGAACGCTGGATACCGCCCGGTGGCGCGCTTTCATCGCCATGGAGTTGGGCGTTTCCATCGCAGACGTCGCCGGGACCGTGCTTGGCGGTCACGGCCCCGACATGGTCCCCCTGCCCCGACTGACCACGGTCGGCGGTGTTCCTCTAGCCGAGATTGCCACGAAAGAGCAGATCGAGCGGTTGGCCACGCGCACGCGTGAAGCGGGCACGGAGATTGTGAAACTCTTCGGCAAAGGATCGGCTTATTTCAGTCCGGCCTGGAGCTCCATCACCATGGCGGAGTCATTCCTGCACGATAAGCGCCGCATCCTCGCCTGTGCAGCTTTGTGCGAAGGGGAGTACGGAGTCCACGGCCTGTTTATGGGAGTGCCCTGCTTGATCAGCGCCAAGGGTCTCGAAAAGATCTACGAGATCCGACTTACAGAAGATGAGAAGGCGATGCTCAACAAGACGGTTGGCTCGGTCCGGAAAACGATCGAAGAGACCAAACTGTAAGAGGGGATATAACGAAAAAAGTACGGCGCCGCGAAACTAGAATATCGCGGCGCCGTGGCAATGACTTGGCTTTGCGGCCTCACCTATCGCATAAATTTGAATCTATTTGATAGACAGAGGGGCGTCGACTCCAAACTTGCCCTTCGAGGCCTCAAGTTTCTGCAATATATCGTACGGCAAGGTAATGCTGATGTCGAATTGGCTTGCGCTCTGCGAAATCTGCACCCCGCGCGCGAGATCAGCAAGGACCGGATTCTGACCGCCGGCGAGGTTCCCGAGAGCTATGATTCCACGCGCGAAATCAGCCAACTGACCGGCCGCCGTCTCATCCTTGGCCAACACGCTGACTTTGCCGCTGATTGTACCGTTCAGGTTTAGAGTCCCGAATACACTTTGGATGGCCGCCAGGGTGGGTACAAACTGCACCTTCGCGGGTACCTGGGCCAAAACACTGCCATCCCCGGCAAACCAGAACATTTCCTCTGGACTCACCTTGTTTAACAGGTCCTTCATGGTGGCGTTATTGAGGACTCCCAGTGCCCCGTTACGCACGTCGAGGACGGCCTTCAGTGACTCCAGGTCGCCAAGCGCAATTTCCTGGTCGCTCAGGAAGGCAATACCCTTCTCCAGCTTGTTGGTTTCCGGCACCATCAATACGGTAGCGCCAGCATAGTCGACCTTGATCGGTGTCACCTTGGAGTTGATGAAGTTGATAATCGTGGCAGGAGTGAATCGTCCTACCGCGATCACAACCCCGGCGCCTTTTGCCTGAGACGGCCGCCCGGCACCGATGATGTAATCGACATCCTTGCGAGGGTCCACCCCCGTCATGGTGATGAACTCGGTCAAATCGGTACCGATCTGCTGCTCATGTTTCCGCATGATATCGGCATAAACCGTTGAGCCGATGAATTTCTGCACGTTGATCCCAAATATCGCCTTGGTGTCGGACGGCAAATATCGGATGGAATTCGGCACGCCTTGAACGAATGCTTTGGCGGCAAAGTCCGAGTAATAGGCCAAGCCGGCGATAGCAGCGGTGATAACTAATAAGGATACCGTGGATGTGACAACAAATCTGCGGCGGTTCATAGGATACCTCCCGGGCATTTTGTCCCTTGCGCTTGCTCGATCGAGCTTTTCCTCAATCTCATCTCCAGATACGTATCGGAGCCCGGAAAGGTTCACAGAAGATAGTAGGTTACGGACGCGACCAGCAACCTTCCGGGAGATCTTTCTACTCACCCTGGATAATTAGACTCCAAAAAGTCCACAACTGTCAAAAAAATCGGAGGTCCTGGCGGTTCTGCAACATGGAAGCGCGTGGGATTTTATGATTCCCCTGCTCCTGGTCCGGCGAGTTCAAATGCATGAACCGGCTCGGTCTCATCCCAGGGAATACGTATGTAAGTAGTAATGATCCATATGGGATAGCACCACTCGGATCCAGTCGGGAGCGGGTTTGGGTCTCCCGAAAAACCGTTGCGCCACGCAAGCATTTGTGGCGAGGAGGTTTCTCAGTGGTGAAACTCCGACACATGTCATGAATCTTCCTCTGTGATAGAATGGTAGATAAAGAAGGTAGACATTGATGCTGAGGGCATCCGAGATGCGAGTTTTAGTCATGATTCTTCTGCCGATGTGTCTCTGCATCGGAGCCTATCTTCCGGCACAGGTCCAGCAAAACGTTCCCACTTTTTCAGTCTCCGTCGACCTCGTCAAAGTTCCGGTCACCGTTTTTGGCATGGATGGCGCACCTATCCAGGAACTCAACCGTAACGATTTCCGTGTCTATGAAGACGGCCAACCGCAACAGATCCGCAACTTCAACATAGACGTAAATCCGGTGTCCGTCATCCTGCTCCTCGACTCGAGCGGCACAGTCACCAAAGAATGGAGGCAGATCAAGGAAGCGGCGGGAGGGTTTGCCGATGCCCTGGCCACTCCCTCTAAAGGCGATCGCATTTCCGTAATAACTTTTTCGGACGAAGTTCAACTGGTGATGGATTGGAGCCAGGACATCCGGCAGGTCCATCGGGCGCTGGGCAAGGTAAAGCTCGGATTACGCACTGATCTTTACGATGCTATGCTGGAGGCCGCTCAGGATCAGCTCAAGAACATCGATGGGCGCAAGGCCATCATCCTCCTGACCGATTTCCTCAACAACCAGAGCGTCGTCGGCTACCAGGAGGCCGTGCAGGCCATTATTCAGTCCCAGGCCTCCTTATATGTCGTTTCAAAGACCATGATGGTGCGCGAGGCGGCACGCACGCAGCGGCGGGTTGTCATCCTCAACGATATCTATCAGCGGCTCTTCGGAGACTACAATTACATCGATGACTTCTTCGCCAAAAAAGAAGCCCAAATGACCGATCTGGCAGAGAAAACCGGTGGGCGCTGCTATTTCCCCCTCGATTACAACCAGATCAAGGGCGTATACAAACAGGTCGCCCAGGAATTGAGAAACCAGTATTACCTCACCTACGTTTCGGAATCCAATAAGGCCAGAAATTCATATCACCGTATCACCGTCGAGTATCTGCCCCCCTCGAGCAAGCTCATTTATCGAAAAGGTTATTATTTTAAACCTGATCCCATCATCGGCCTGCGCGAAGGGATGCGGCAGCGTTGAGCCTCCTCACGACTAATGCTGAACCGCCTGTTTTATCGTTGGGAAGTCAAGCTCGCAGAAAAAGACCAGAACCGCACGGTCCAATCCTTCGAATGGGGTACCGATTTTGTCGGAAATAGCCTGACCTCGGCAGATCCGCAGCAGCAGCTGAGGGAGCATGCGGCGGCGGCACTGAGGGATAGCGACCTCTACCATGCTTACCCGCCGGTCGCAGAGTACCATCTCGAGGGCAGCCATCTGACCTTCGTGTCTCCGCTGCCCAGCCGATACGAGAAAAACAACCTCGTGCATGGCTGGCACTTCCCCGTGGATTCGGGCGGCCGAGTCGTCCTGGTTCTTCCTCAATGGAACAGCGACCTGAGCGGCCACATGACCTTATGCCGCTTGCTGAACCGCTTCGGACTTTCGGCCCTGCGCCTGAGTCTGCCGTATCACGATCTGCGTATGCCGAAAGACCTGGTGCGGGCCGACTTTATGCTCTCTCCTAACCTTGGCCGGACGCTTCAGGCGGTGCGACAGGCGGTCATGGACGCACGCGCGGCGCTGGACTGGTTGGAGTCGATCGGATACACCAAATTCTCGATATTGGGCACAAGCCTGGGCTCCTGTGTCGCCCTGATCACGCAGGCCCATGATCGCCGCTTACTGCTGTCCGTCCTGAACCACGTTTCCACTTACTTTGCGGATGTCGTTTGGACGGGACTATCGACCCGGCACGTGCGCGCGGGACTCGAACAACACATCGATCTGGAAACCCTGCGGGAGATCTGGCTGCCGATCAGTCCGCGGGCCTATTTTGAGAAGCTGGTCGGAACCGGAAAACGCTCGCTGCTCGTGCATGCGCGATATGACTATTCCTTTCTGCCCGGGCTGTCGAGGCAAGTGCTGAGCGACTATGTTCGGCTGGGCATTCCGCATTCGATCCTGACACTCCCGTGCGGGCATTACAGTTCGGGGCGGTTCCCCTTCAATATCGCCCTGGGCCTGGCAATGTGCACCTACCTCCGCAGGGCGATGCGATAGTCTGAATACTGCCAGGATCCTTAACGCAATCTCCCATGCGGGTGGCGCACTCAAGCGCATTGAAATTAATGGTCTTTTTAAGGCAGCCACGAATGACCCGAAGCATCGGGGCCGCGATCAAAAGCCTCAACGCAGTCTCCCATGCGCCGGGGCGCACCCAGTGACACATGAAAATGTTGCGCTCTCGCCACAGGTTTCCTGTGCCGCCCTTCCAGGGCTCTTACCGCTCGATGCCGGCTTCCCAGGGCTCACGCCCTGGGCTCTGCTGCTCCACCCCTTCGGGGTTTTGCAACCGTGATCCTTGGGATTCTCACGGCCGTGCAAGGCATAGCCCTGAAAGGGCGGAACAGCACAGCCCAGGGCGTAAGCCCTGGGTTTGGGGGCCGGAGATCGCAAGCCCTGAAAGGGCGGCACAGAAGCGATTGAATCGATTGGCACCCCACGGAGTAATTTTCGAAGCAGAGGGCGCGGAGCATGCAGAGAAGACGCGAAGAAAGAACAGGGACACGGTCAATCTCGTACCAGGGCGAGAGGGAGCGACGGCCTCCTGCGGCAGGTTTGATCCTGAGCCCGGGGGGAAACGCGTTCGGGAAGAAAGGGAATTCCAGAGGTGGTCTGGCGCGCTTCCCCCCGGGCTCCGGGTCAAACCTGCCGGCTACGCTGGGGCCATCTCTTCCTGGCGCTTGTGCACGCCGATCCGATGATCATTGCTTTGATTTCTCTGCGCTCTCCGCTACCTCTGCGGCCTCAGCGTTGATCTTTGGCTTCTTACCGCGAAATGGCAGGGACCAAAAAAAGCCCCTCCGCGGTACTCCGCTGGAGGGGCGTGTAATTTTCCTACTCTGTATAAACTACTCGGGTTTGGTAACATTTTCGGCCTGGAGACCCTTGGGGCCGCGGGTCACATTGAATGACACCGTATCTCCTTCCGTCAAAGTCCGAAATCCATTCATCTGAATGGCGGAGTGGTGCACGAACACATCACCACCGGATGCTCTTTCGATGAATCCATATCCCTTGGCGTTATTGAACCACTTAACTTTCCCAGTTTCCTTTTCCATGGGAACCCTACTCCTTAGTTTCTATTTCACAGCAATATCGTGTCCTTCCCATGATGCTTCAAATGAAAAAGCCGCCCTGGTTTGTTCTGGCGGCCGTCACCCGAAGAATCCGGCTACAGGATACACAAACACGGGTGCTATAATATTTTCTATCGGCCGGAAAGTCAATTTCAACCTTAGGAAATATTAATGCATCCGTATCAGTTGACACGGGAACGCTGCGATTGGTAAAAGGGCACGAAATTGCGAGCGAAGGCCGCCCAGTAACGGCGGAACATTTTCGGGCTGCGCATTTTCGCCAGAATGCGGATAAAACGCAGACGCGCCAGAAAGAAAAGGAGATAGGCTTTTCTCTGCAGCCCCCTCAATTTTTTGTGGTCCCACTGCTGCCGATTTGATGCGCACTACTCCTTCCCATTCGTCGTGGATATCGTGTCCGCCTTCAAAACTTCCCGTAGCCCGCACCACGTCGTTCAGCTCCGTGCCTGCATAGGGGGTTGCGATCGAGAACAGCGCTTCGTCAAAGTGGGACTTGCAGGCAAATCGTATGGTCTGGTTGATCTCAGCCACGGTCTCACCGGGAAATCCAAGCATAAAGAATCCTAATGTTTCGATGCCATAGCGGCGAGCCCAGTCGAGTATTTCGTTGGTCCGGTCCAGTTTTAAGTTTTTGCGAATCAGTTTCTGGATGCGACCGCTGCCGGATTCAATCGCAATCGCCATGTGATGCGTCCCCGCCTGAGCCAGCTTCTTCATTAGTTCATCATCGAAGCGTTCCAGACGCACGCCGTTGCCGAACTGAAATCCTAGCTTGAGGCCGCTCGCGATGACCAGATCGCAGATGCGCTTTGCTCTCTCGATATCCATGTTGAAGATGTCATCCTCGACCATGAACTCGCGGATCCCGAAGGTATCGTGCAGGAACTTGATCTCCTCCCAGACAAGTTCCGGGTTGCGGCCGCGGAACTTCTTGCCGAACAGGTCGTGGCAATAGGTGCAACGGTAAGGGCAGCCCCGGCTGGTAAAGATCTGGATCGCGCGCCGGTCAACGGTGGGAAAGCGAACGAAGTCGATGTCGAAATAGCGTTCGATCTCGAGGAGATGGTAGGCCGGCATTGGGACGGCATCCACATCCACATAAGTCTCGCGCCTCGGGTTGCGCACAACCTCCCCGTCGCGTCGAAACCAGAGCCCGTAAACTCCCTCAAGATCCTCCCCTGACGACATCCGTTCGAGAAATTCCGACCAGACGTCTTCGCCTTCACCCAGGCAGATAGAGTCAAGGCAATCGGATTTCATGGCCAGCTCGGGCATGATGGTCGGGTGCTGGCCGCCGAAAATGATGTGAGTCGCGGGGGACAGTTTGCGAATGGACTGAGCAGTCTCCAGACCACCCAAAAACTCGACGGACATGCAGCTCAGACCGGCAACATCATAGCGCTCAGAGACGATGGCTCGTCTCAGGGACTCCTCGGGGTCCGCTTCCAGCCCAATATCGAGAATGCGCACCTGGTGTCCCTTGCCCTCGGCGACGGCAGCCAGGAGCGCCAATCCAATCGGGATCCCCGCCACCACATCGGCGTATACCGATTTTGGCCGGATCAGAAGAATTTTCAAGCGTTGCGTCAACTTTTTTTACCGCCGCGAAGGACGTGGTCCAGGCTCAAGGGCCCGGCTCCGCTAAAGACAAGATAGAAAAAAACAAAACAGTACACTACCGCCAACTCGCCGTGATTCACAATCGGCCAGAGGCCGTGGGGAGCGTGCGACCTGAAATAAGCAACGGCCATCTCGCCGCACAGCACGAAGGCCGCCGGACGCGTAAACAGACCTGCCAGAATCAGAATACCACCGATCAGTTCGAGATAGCCCCCGAATCCCACGAGGCTCGAGATCGGAACTGGTTTGCCGCCAAGCAAACCCAGTGCCTTCTGCAGCCCGTGAGACATAAAGGTAAGGCCTATAACCATCCTCATCACCGACAAGGCGTACCCACGAAGAGAGTTTAAAAAGGAATCTGCCATTTTCGCCTCCACCGCAGAACAAGAATTCAATGAAATGAAAACACAAGAGCAGTTCAAACCGCAAAGAATTCGGCGCAGTTTCTTCCAAAACCAAACACATGCTGCTCACCCCAAATCGGATCATGGTGAGGCCCGCTGCCAGGGGAATCCGAGC
>CAVTZY010000064.1:0-38749 GCA_963739235.1 Terriglobia bacterium
CAGATCCGCGAATGAGGCTCCGCCGGGGAGGACTCCGGCGGAGTCTGCCTGCCCGGTGCGAACCGTTCGGCCGCTCTTGCTTTCCACAAAACCGAGGAAATGGAGGTCGTTTTCCTTGCGCAGGGCGGACAATACCTTCTGCAACTGGTTCAGGTCCCGGGGATCTGACAGGCCGCCAGCTTCCCCGCGGTCGCGGCCCCGGTGACCGCCTTGCGCACACCTTCCTGCCGGGCGGCATAGGTCATCCTTGCCGCTTCCAGGCCGTGGCGCACCTGCTTGAGCGCCTGGTTGAGCATCGCACTGGTGATGATTCGGGAGCCGATGAAGGTCGAGACGGCAGTCCCGCACAAGACGATCAGCACAAAGCTGATGGTGATCTTGCTCCGCAGCGAAACGGCTCTCAGAAGATTGATCATCTGGGCACAGGGACGCGCACCATCATTCCACCTTCGCCATACGGCGCAACGGTGATCTTTGGGTGCCCGATTCCCTCTGCTCCTTTTCTCGTCCTTCAGCAACGCATCAGGTGGACGGAACAGCTGATGCAGGGATCGTAGGCGCGCGCGACGATGGCCAGCCGCTGCTCGAGCACGTCGTCCGGAGCACCAGCTCCGGCGCCCTGCTGCACCGCAGCCCGCATCTGGTCCTCGGCATTGTTCAAGTTCTGCGCGGTCGGAGTGATGACGTCCGCCGCCGCCACACGGCCCTCGGCATCGAGTTCGTAGGAGTAGAAAAGGGTGCCGCGCGGGACTTCGGTCGCCGCGGCGCCCTGGCAGGCACGGACATGGTAGGGCGCGGGCGGCTCCGGAGCAATCCCGCTTCGAGCAGATCCAGGACCAGATGCAGGGCGTGCTCGACGGAATAGACCATTTCCACTACCTGGGCGATATTGTTCATCACGATGTTGGTGGAGGGGATGGCAAGCCGCAGTTCCTCCCATGCCTTGCGCGCCAGCCCCGATCCTGTCGCCGTTCAGGGTCAGCCGGGCCAGGGCGCCGACCATGTAGGACCGATTGTCGTGGGCGCTCCGCTTGGCATGCGAGTGCGGCACCAGGTGCTCGTTGGTGAGCGTGCGATAATCCCGGACCGGAATCGTCTGGTCGGCGGCCGCCATCGGAAAGCTCCATGCTGTTGCCGAAGAAGAAGGCCTCGTCTTCGGGCACCAGCGCGGCGCAGCGGATCGGCTCGCACACGAAATCCGGGACTCTCACATGCCGCAGCACTTCAAGGCCCGCTCGCAGTCCGCGAGCCCGTGCGGTCAGATCCTTCTTGAGGCTGAGCAGATCGTCGGTCGACGGGAACCTTGCCGAAGCCGCCGATGACATAATTGACCGGGTGAACGGCACGCCCGCCGATGACTTCCTGGATGGTGTTGCCCAGCTTCTTCAGGCGCAGGGCCATCTTGACCGCCTCCGGGTTCACGCCGGCCAGGCTGATGACGCTGGGATGGCCCAGCAGGTCGGGCAGGGCCAGGACGAAGACGTGCAGCGCATGGCTCTCGATGTTGGCACCCTGGTAGGCAAGATCGCGCAGCTTGCGCGTTTGCGGCGTCACCTCGACGCCCAGGGCGTTTTCCAGAGCCTGCAGCGAAGTGATGCTGTGGCCGTGCGAGCAGATGGCGCAGATGCGGGACACGATGCCCGTGACATCCTCCATGGCTTCCTGCCGCGCACGAGCCCTTCGAACAGCCGAATGCCCTCGAAAACGTCGAACTCGACTTTGCTGACCTCGTTCCCGTCGAGGACGACGGTGATGCCGCCGTGCCCTTCAACTCTGGCAAGATGATCGACGGTGATGGTGCGTGTCATGCCAATCCTCCCTGTTCTCTTCCGGTCCAGCACCGGAGCAGCAAAAGTCCGGAGCTTGCGCTTGATCTCGTCCTCCTGAAGTTTCTTCTCTACCAGGATTTTCTCGAGCGACCCGATGTTGGCTTCCTCGACCGGGCCGCGGCAGCCGATGCAGGCCACGTTATAGCCCGGGCAGCGCGCGCCGCAGCCGGCCACGGTCACCGGACCGGCGCAAGGCAAGCCCGCGCTACCAGCAGGCAGTCGTTCTCCTTCATCTTGCATTCGAGGCAGACGGGATAGGCAGGCAACAGCGGCAGGTCGCCGTTCAGCAGGCTGGCGGTCGACGCGCAGGAATTCGTTCTTTCCATGGGGCAGCCCGGAATGGCCACGTCCACCTTGACGAAATCCGAAAGCGGCCGGTGAGGCCCGATGTCCCAGCGGATGCGGCGCCGTCAGCGCCGTAGACCTGGCGAATGACCTGCTCCCGCGGCTGTTCGGCATCCATGGCGGCCGACGCCGCCGAAGCAGGCGCAGCTGCCGCAGGCCACCAGCAGCTCGGCCCGCTCGCGGATCCGCCGCAGTTGACGCCTCTTCCCGCGCGTTCGCCACGGAGCCTTCCACAAAGGCGATAGCAAGCGGGCTTTCCTTGTCGTTGACGGACGATCCGCCCAGGAAATCCACGATATCCGCGGCTCCGACGATATCCAGCAGCTGGTCCTCGCAGTTGAGAATCACGATCTGCTCGCCCCAGCAGCCGCTCAATCCGAATATGCCGATCTTGGGTTTCATCAGATAACCTCTATACGATTTCCGGAAGGTTGATTGCATCCCAGTAGGTGAACACCGGGCCGTGGATGCAGGTGTACTTGTAGCCGACACTGCAGTGGCCGCACTTGCCTACGCCGCACTTCATCCGGCGCTCGAGGCTCATCAGGATGCGGTCCTTGTGGAAGTTGAGCTTGAGCAGTTCGGCCAGCACGAACTTGTAAACGATCGGCGGGCCGACGACCGCCGCATAGGTTCGGCTCGGGTCGAACGTCGACCTTCTCGAACAGGGTCGGCAGCAAGCCGACATGGTGTTTCCAGGTTCCGGTCGGATCCCGGTCCACCGTCAGCAGCGTGTCAGGTCCTCCACCTCGGCCAGCGAAAGCAGCTCCTCGCGGAAGAGCATGTCCGCCGGGGTGCGCGCGCCGTACATCAGCGTGATGTGTGCCGAATTTCTCCCGGTGGTCGAGAGCGTACCAGAGCAGCGAACGAAGCGGGGCCATTCCCAAGCCCGCCGGCGACAATGAGCAGGTCATTGCCCTCCATCTCCTCGATGGGAAAGCCGTTGCCGTAGGGGCCGCGGATTCCGACCATGGCGTTGGTGGGCAGGCGGTACAGGGCCGATGTGACTCTGCCGACGCGGCGGACGCAGAGCTCCAGGATGCCCCGGCGCGTGGGCGGTGAAGAAATCGAGATCGGGGACCTCGCCGGTCCCGATCACAGAAAGCTCAACAAACTGGCCCGGCCGGTGCTCCCAACCTTCGGCAACCGCATCGTCGGCGAAGCGGAGTTGGAACAGGTAGTTGTCCGGCACCATCCGATGAATGCGGACGATCCGCGCCAGTTGCGGCTGGTAGGGATTGACGACGTGCTTAGGCCGCTGCGGCAACACTGCTGCTGGATTCATCTCGCTCACCTCGAATAGTCTTCAATGACCGTGACGATGTCGATTTTGGCCGGGCAGGTCGTGACACAGCGGCCGCAGCCAACACAACTCGGCCGGCCATACTCGGCGACGAAGCCGCGCTGCTTGTGGTAGTAGCGGAATTTGATCCGGGACGCTCGCGACGATCTGAAGTTCTCTCCGCCGGCGACCAGGGCGTGGGTCTTGAACAGGCAGGAGTCCCATGATCGGACCCTGCTTCCGGCCCTACCCACCAGCTCGAGATCGTCGTTGACGTCGAAGCAGTAGCAGGTCGGGCAGACTGCGCTGCATGAGCCGCAGGAGAGGCAACGCTCTCCCATCTCATCCCATACTTTGCTGTGGTATTCCATCTCCAGGATTTCCGGCAGCTCGCCGAGCTCGAGTCGGGTCTTGTAGGCAGATCGCCGAGACTCGAACGCCGCTTGTATTCGGCAAAGTCCGCTTCGGTCGGCTCCTGCAGCAGGCAGCCGCTCATCAGCACGATGTCGTCACCCCGGCTGGTTCCGACCAGAACCAGATAGTCCTCCCCAATGTCGCTGAGGAAGAGATCGAACCCGCTGTCCACGAAATCAGCGTTCATCGAATAGGCGAAGTGCTTATCGTCAGGCTCGAAGTCCACACCGATGATGGTGGTGCTTTTCCGGCGGGCGATATAATAAGGATCAACGTATTTGCCCTGAGCGAACACCCGGTCCAGGATGTTCAGGCCAAAGATGTCGTAGGCGTGGACCCCGAACAGCACCATCGGCTTTGCTGCCTCCGCCAGCAGGTCGCGATAGCCTTCCTGGGATTGAACACGAAAGTCGTTTCACGCGGCGGAAGCAGGAATTTCTTGGGCGGAAGAATCGTGCGCGGGTATTTCATCTGCACATCGGACCAGCGGGACGGCCGATCGAAAGCAAATCCGTCTCCGCGCTTGACCGGGGCATAGACCTCGCCGAAGGCGGGCAGAACCGCCACAAAAAGGTCCAGGTTCTGCTTCGGAATCTTGAGTATCTTCATGACTCTCTCCTTCCACCGGCAGCGTGACTGACCGGGGAGCAGGCAGCGTCCGTCAGCCGCCGAACCTCAGCCAGAAGACGCGCCGGGTCCACCGGCTTGGGCAGGAACAGATCGGCAGGAAGCCAGCCGGCTTCTGGGCTCACGCGGAATATCGGCTGATCAGCGTAAATCGATGAGATCACGATCACCGGGGTTTGGCTCAGTTCGGGAATCCGTCGGGCCTCCTGCAGCATGAAGAAGCCCTCGGTCCTCTCGGTCATCATGACATCGAGCAGGATCAAGTCCGGTCTGAGCGTCTTGGCCAGATGCAGCCCTTCACGGCCGTTGAACGCGCTCCGGACTTGATAGCCCGCGGATTTGCAACAGGGATTCGATGGCACTCACAAAGTCGCGGTCGTCGTCGATGATCAGCACTTTCTTGGATTCACTCATTTGCTTTCACCTGATTTGGTCTCCAAAACAGTTCCTAGCTGAGCCTCTACTTGCATTTCTGCCACAGGGAGGTGAACCAGGATAGCGGTCCCTTGTCCTTCCCTGCTTCTGATCTCGATGGATCCGCCAAGCTCGGTGACGATCCGATTGCAGATCACCAAGCCGAGTCCGGTCCCGGGAATGTCTTGTGTTTGCTTCGTCTTGACACGGTAGAACTCCTGGAACAGCCGGGGGACGCATCCTTCGGGAATGCCGATGCCGGTGTCGCTTACTTCCAGCGTGACCCTTTTCTCGCCAGGGATCGCGCGGATCGAGACGGAACCGCCCGGGCGGTTGTATTTGATGGCATTGCCTATCAGGTTGCTCACCAGCATGCTGATGCTGATGCGATCCCCCTCACCGGAGGAAGGTCTGGCGGAAGCGCGACGCTCGAAAGTCAAAGTCGCCGCAGACGGCAGCTGCCGCTGGTCCTGAATTACGTCGTCCACTATTGTGCAGAGGTTGGTGCTCGCAGTGCGATCGCAATAGCAGCCCCGATCAATCTTAGACAGTGCCAACCAGTCCTGGATCAACGCCAGCATCTCCCCCAGCCGTACCTGGGAGCGAATGATCCAGTCAACGGCTTTTTCCGGCAGCTGGCTCTGAAGGGAGAAAAGCATCACGTCGAGGTACTGCTTGACAGCGACCAGCGGACTCTTGAGCTGATGCGAAACGAGCGTGATGAACCTGCGCTCAACCTCCTCCTTTTCACGGCGCAGACGCTGCGCCTCTTTGATCAGATGCCAGCGCTCGAGGCCGCGATTGACGATCATTCGTAATTCGCTTGGAGTAAAAGGCTTGGGCAGGAAATCATAAGCCCCCGCCTTCATCGCGTCGACCGCCGTCTCAATTGTGGCGTAACCGGTTATCACCACAATTACCAGGTCGGGATCCAGTTTGCGGACGATGTTAATAACCTCGAAACCGTCCAACTCGGGCATCTTGATGTCGACGAGCAGCAGAGAAGGCCTGACCTCCCGTAGCCGCCGGATGCCGTCGTGGCCCTTCCCGAAGGTCTCAACCCGGTAGCCGGCCTTGCATAGAATCTGCTCGCACGAGAGACGCATGATCTCGTCGTCGTCAATAACAAGGATCAGGTTTCCTTCTGGAAGAGTCGAATCGGTTGGATTCTGCAAAGCCACAGCGCCTATAACCTCGGGCTCATAGATCCCACTTGCCGCCTCCGACTGAGGTGGGATGGGGGTCAGCAGGGAATCAGCTCCGGCGGCGCCCACTGGGCGCGGCCCGGCCGGGATCTCTGGTCAATACGCCGGCTCCATCAGACTCAGGAAGCCGGCTGTCGCTGCTGGGAGGATGCCTGCCCTTGACGCGCCGCCAGCAAACACCGAACTCGATCGAGGAACACCGGAATATCCAGCGGCTTCGTCAGGTAAGCGTCCGGTGTGACCATCATCACTTCCGCAGCCCGGCTGTAAAGCGTGGCGGGGTCGATTTGAATCGAGGAGACCATCAAGATAGGAATGTCTCGCTCAGATAAGTACTCGTCGCGAAACTTGACCGCCTGATTTACCTCATATCCTGCAGAGTCATATTCCATGATGACGTCTAGGACTATGAGATCGGGCGGCTCGCTGGCTATCTTTGACAGGCCCTCCCGGGCACTCGCGGCGGCGAGAACGCTATAACCCGCGCCTTCCAGCACCTCGGTGAGCGAGGCGCGAAAGTCCGCATCGTCGTCTATGATGAGGACCTTTCCCGCTATTGCACGCATCGCACTCTCCGTATATCGCTTATCGGCTCGTCTGCTGCGCACGTAAGGCCAAAACAGACTTACACCAATTGCAAACAGGGTGTCAAGCTAATCCGCACTCGCTTGCAGGCCGGATCAGACTTGGGAAGGCGGCGCTTTGGTTGAGACTCGGGCGCTACTCGTGTTCGTGCATCACCTGCACTCTCGACTGTCGCTAAGATCAGCGATATTTCGGTGGAAGCCGCGCTACCAGTCTTGATGTTACCGGCCACAAGTTCGTGTGCCGATGCTTCTTGCCCGCCCCGCCGCATCCGCCACTCCTAGGGAGACTTTTCCTGGAGCCTGACCAAGTAGGCGTCTTTAATGATCTTGAGTATCTCTTCGAAATCGTACGGTTTCGACATGTAACCGGAGGCGCCGAGCTCTTTGCACTCGATCTCGGCATCGTAGGAACCGTGACCCGTCAGGATGATTACTTCCAGCTGTTTATGTTCTTCCTTCAGTGTCCGGAGCACTTCTCTGCCGTCCATGCCGGGCATTTTAAGATCCAGGAGTACCAAGGCGAAGTCGGCGCTGCGTGCTATCCCGATCGCTTCCTCGCCGCTGACCGCCTTGGTAACATCGAAGCCACGCAGTTGAAGCCGCTGGCACAGCGCATCCAAGAATTTCAATTCATCATCAACGAGTAGGAGCCGCATCTTTTTGGTCATGGTCTCTCTCCTGCAAGCCATCCTTCGCTGTCTCGTGCGCTCTTGCCGGTCCAACAATCGGCAGTGTTATGGAAAAGATGCTCCCTTTTCCCAAAGTGCTCACAACGGATATCTCCCCTTCCATGCCCTTGATCATGGCATAGCTGATTGCTAGACCCAGGCCCGTTCCTTTCCCAACTTTCTTGGTGGTGTAGAAGGGCAGGAAAATCCTCTCCAACTGTTCCTGGTTCATGCCGATGCCGGTATCTTCCACATCCACTCTGACTCGATCATATTCCCAGAGCAAAGTCGTGGTGATCGTAATCTGACCATTCCGTTCCATGGCATCGATGGCGTTGTTGATGAGGTTCAGAAACACCTGTTCCAGCTGAGTCCTGTCTGCCAAGACATACAAGTCATCGCGGCAATAGCTGCGAATGATCTTGATCCCGGCGCAGGCAATTCCTCGCCCATAGAAATTATTCACAACATCGTCGATCACCTGGTGAAGATTGTGCGACTGCACCGTGACTTCACCTTTCCTCACAAACGCCAGCAGCTTGCCGGTTATGCCCCGGCAGCGGACCACAGCCTCGTGAATCGACTCTAGATGAGGAGTCAAATCCTGGAGCGTCACATCGGCTCCGAACTTAGGATCGGATAGATCTTGGATCAGTCCCACTTCTTCGCTGATGATCGCCAGCGGATTGTTGATCTCATGGGCAATGCCTGAGGCCAATTCCCCTATCGCGGCAAGTTTGGAGGCATGAATCAAGTTGTCGGTCAGCTGCGCCCGAGTGGCATCCGCCTGCCGGATGGTCTGGACTATGCGCTTGGCACGGATCAGGATCACCGAAAAAATCAGAGCAATGATCGTGGCGGCAAAAGCGATGATGCTGATCTGGGCATTTCCGAAACGGGCCGATCCGGCTTCAGCGGACGGCATCACAAGCAAAGCCCAATCGCACGTGCGCAACCATGCATACGCATACGGCACTTTCCTGCCGCTGGCCTGCGCGGTAGCCAGTCCGATTCTTGGGGAGCGCGCAGGAACGACCGGCGGCCTCTGTGGACCCGTTCCTGCAGCCTGGAGCGGCAGCTGGCATTCCCCGGCCTGATTCACAAGGGAAATATCCACGTCGCGCGCTTCTGCCAGCGAGGAAACAACCAGGTAGGATTTCTCTGGATCGAGGGCAGCGCGCAGAACACAGTACCGGCCGTCAAAGACCCGGCTGATTGCAAGCGTAAAATGAGGTTTCCTGCGGAAACCAAGATGGCTGTCTGTGACGATGAAGTTCCCGCTCCTGGTTTTCAGCGATACAAACCATTCTTCCCGGCCGTAATCGCTGCCACGTAATCCGGGGTAAGGGCCTGCATAGGCTGTCTGAATCCCCGCTGCGTCGATAAATCCGACATCCTCGAAGGTATCGCTGGCCTGCCGTAGCTTGTGCAACATTTCTTCCATCATCGCCGGCACCGGCGGGAGGAGCAACTTGGGATCGTCGATCAGATTGAACAGATTCACGATTCTCTCGTGAAGGAAGAGGTCCATGGTGTTGGCGCGGCTTTCCGCCACCGTCCTGAGGTGATTGCCGACGCTCTCCTGCAACATGGAACGGTACTGAAAGTAAAAATACCCTGACAGGAGGATCAGGGGAGCGAGGTACGTAAGGACCAGCTTCAGAAAATTTTTGCGCTGGAGGTCCCGATAGTAGTCTTCACCGCGGATGCTAATGTCAACCTGAGACGCAGAATAAAATGGATTCGGCATCAACGTAAATCCTGACAGACTGCTTTCATGCTGGAAATGCACCCGATTATACCACTTGTGCCACGCGCGGCCGCGGCAAACGGAAGAGTGGCCAAGACGCCGTTGCGCCGACGCTTGCGCCTCAGCGCCGGATGCGAACAGCATCACTATTAGGAAATCTAAAAAAACACCACTATTAGACAATCTAATAGTTTATAGAAATTAATAAGATTATTAAATTTTTCATTTGATTAAATTTAACTCGTACATATAATCGGCGGCAGGAGTTCGCCGGAGCGTTACCAACGCGTTCTCGTTCTAGCGAGCCGACTGCCTTTGAACACATGTCACAGCGCGCAGACCGCTGCGTGGTTTTCCTGGGAGGGCACAGCATGAGAGTCGGCGTCTTTATTCTGCGAAACCTGCCGGAAAACGGCGTCAAGCTTCAGGCAATCGCGGACTATGCGGCCAATCTTTCCGCGGTCGAGAAAGTCCGCATCCTGCAGCCCCCGCATCGGCTGAACCCGAAGGTCCTTGCTGACGAAATCCGCAATGGCAAATTGGAGCGGATTATTCTGGCCGGAGATTCCCCGGGTTATTTCAAGCCCGTGTTCACACGGGCGATGACCATGGCAGGAGGCAACCCCGAGGAGGTGCGGCTAGCCTCATTTGGCGAACATGGTGCCTCATCCGGAGACGCCACAGAGCGCGCCAAAGCGATCGTGGCTTGTGCGATCCATGGTATGCCCTTTCCCCTCGTGGCCGTCCCGAGGTCGACCACGGTGAACCCGGCGACACTGATCATTGGCGGCGGCGTGGCCGGAATCCAGGCGGCGCTCGAAATCGCTGATGGCGGCAAGCAGGTCTACCTTATTGAGCGAACCGGCACTATAGGCGGCCACATGGCGATGTTCGACAAGACCTTTCCGACGCTCGACTGCGCCGCCTGCATTCTCACACCCAAGATGGTGGCTGTAGGCAATCACGAGATGATCAAACTGATAACCAACGCCGAGGTGCAGGAGGTCTCGGGCAAGCCGGGCGACTACAAGGTTAAAGTGCTCAAGAGGGCCCGTCGCGTTGATGCTCGACGCCTGTGTGGCCTGCAACATCTGCACTGCGATCTGCCCGATCTCGGTCTGGAGCGAGTTCGACTCAAGCCTGACCCATCGCAAGGCCATCTACATTCCGTTCCCGCAGGCCGTGCCGAATGCATACATCGTCGATCCCGAGAACTGCACCTACATCCAGACGGAAGGCAAAAAGTGCGGAGCGTGCGTGAAGAAGTGCCCGAAGGACTGCATCAACCTCGACGAGAAAGATCAAGTCGTCGAGTTGACAGTCGGCAACATCATCATCGCGACCGGATACGACCTTCTCGACGCCAAACGAGTCGAGCGCTACGGCTACGGCAAGTTTCCCAATGTGCTCACATCCCTTGAATTCGAGCGCATGACCAATGCCTCGGGCCCGACCGGCGGCAAGATCGTCCTCAAGACCAAGAAACTCAATAAGCGGACCAAAGTCGAGGAGTGGGTTATCGATCCTGAAGGAGCGCCCCCGAAAAGCGTGGCCATCATCCACTGCGTCGGGTCCCGCGACGACAACTACAACCCGTATTGCTCGCGGGTTTGCTGCATGTACTCGCTCAAGTTCGCCCATCTGGTCCACGAGAAGCTGCCCGAGGCCGCCTGCTACGAGTTCTACATCGACATGCGCGCCTTCGGCAAAGGCTACGAGGAGTTCATGGAGCGGATCAAGTCGGAGGGCACCCATGTCATCCGGGGCCGGTCGGCGCAGGTCTGCGAGTCCGACGGACGGATGGTGGTTAAAGGCGAGGACATGCTGAAAGACCAGTTGGTCGAGTTGCCCGGTTGACCTGGTTATACTGGCAGTGGGCGTGGTTCCCTCTCCAGGAACCCGCGAAGCTGGCCCAAATGCTCGGAGTCCCGCGCGACTCCGACGGCTGGTTCTCCGAACTCAACTACAACAGCGATCCCACGCTCACGGAGCGCGGCGGCATTTTCGTTGCCGGCATGTGCCAGGGACCGAAGGACATCCCCGATACGGTGGCTCAGGCTTCCGCCGTGGCTGCCGGCGTGCTGCGCACGATCGCGAGCGGCAGGGGCATGGACCACCTGAGCAGCCTCTCGCTCAGCGAAATCGAAGCCCGGGCTATACAGATGGAAGCGAATCAAATCCAGGTTCGGTGAGGTTCCTATGGCGATCCGAGTTAATCCCAAGCTAATCAATGAGCTAGAGCGTTTTGGCGCCGAAGACGTTCATAATTGTTATCACTGTGGCAACTGCTCCGCGGTGTGTCCGCACACAGACGAATTGTTTGTTTTTCCCCGCAAATCCATGCGCAGCCTGCAGATGGGTCTCGAGCGCAAGTTGAGAGGTCCATAGAGCCATGGCTCTGCTATTACTGTGGCCAGTGTTCGGAACAATGCCCGCGAAATGCCGAACCGGGTGAAACCATGATGAGCTTGCGCCGCTGGCTCATATCGCGTTACGACTTCACAGGACTTGCCCGACTTTTCTACAAGTCATGGATATCCGAGCTGGTCGCAGTCATTGCAGTGGCCATGGTCACTGGCGCGGGCTTGATCGCTTACGGCCTCTGGCAAGGCGACATTCGAATATATGATGGAGCGGGTGCTTTTTTGCCGAGTTCCAGCATTCACTTTTTTGATCTGGTGGTCGGGAGTTTAATGTTGCTCTTCCTTGTCGTCAACTCGGTTCGAATGTGGTGGCTCATCATGAACCCAAAAGGGGAGCGCATACCCTTGTGGTTGTATATTAAGAAAATTCATTTGTTGCCGTGGCACTTCTTCACCCAGAAGCGCTACGCCGAATGCGAGAGCGGCCCGCCCGGCACCGTGCATATCCCTTGGCTCATGCACTTGGGAATCGTGCTGGGATATGTCACCATGTTGATCCTGGTCATGGCTTTCTTGCACACGCTGCAAGCGGGTCCGCAAATCGAATGGTCTGCTCATGTGTTTGGGTATCTGGCCAGCATCGGACTGCTGGCCGGAACCGTCTACATGCTTCACGCTCGGCTGAAAAAAACACGGATTCAGTACTTGCGCTCGCAGGGGTCAGACTGGATTTTCTTATGGTTGCTGTTCCTGATCACTGTCACAGGCATCTTACAGCACATTTTGCATCGAGTTGGCCTTCCGTTAGCTGCCAACACCACCTATGTTTTGCATTTGATGCTTGTGGTGCCATGGCTGCTGAGAATGCCGTTCAGCAAGTGGGCCCACATGATCTATCGAACACTCGCCATGTATTTCGCTGACATTCAAAGAGGGGCTCAAGGCGCGCGGGCCGCAACGACCAGCTCTATCCGGCAGGTTCGGCCTGCAGCCTAGCGAGGGGATATCATGCAGAATATCAGGATCGGCGTTTATATCTGTAATTGCGGCACCAACATTGCCCACACCGTGGATGCGGATGTCGTCACGGAATCGGTATCCAAACTGCCCGATGTGGCGATTGCGCGCTCCTATCGCTACATGTGCTCCAACCCCGGACAGGAGATGATCATTCAAGACATCCAGGAACTCGGCCTGAACCGGGTGGTCGTTTCCGCATGCAGCCCGCGTATGCACGAGCGCACATTCCGGAAAGCCTGCAAGACCGGCGGTATCAATCCCTATCTCTGTGAGATGGCCAACATCCGCGAGCAGTGCAGCTGGGTGCACGCCGCTGACAAGCTTGCCGCCACGGCAAAAGCTCTCGCGCTCACCACGGCTGCAATAGGTCGCGTTCGCTGCCATGAGCCTCTCGATCCCCTGACGGCGGAGATGTGCCCGAGCACGCTCGTCCTCGGAGGCGGCGTTGCCGGGCTGACCGCGGCGCTGGAACTGGCCTTGGCCGGGACATCCGGTCTACCTGGTCGAGAAGTCCGACCATCTGGGCGGCAACCTGGCGCGTGTCGATCTGACCGCACCCTACCTCTACTCCGCGCGGGACTTGCTGATGGAACGTCTTGAGCACCTGAAGCAGACCCCCAACATTTCGGTCCTGCTCAAATCCCAGTTGACGAACCTGTCGGGATTCATCGGCAACTTCACGGCCACGGTCGCGGGCCCAAACGGCAACGGGTCAAGCGAAGAAAAGATCCTTCATGTTGGGAATGTGGTGGTCGCCACGGGCTACAAGGAGTTCGATGCCGGCCGGATCACGCATTACGGCTATGGGAAACTGCCCGATGTCATCACGTCATTCGAATTCGAGCAGATGTTGCGTGCCGGCCGGATCCAGACCAAAAACGGCAGGGCGCCGCGGTTATGTGGCCATCATCCACTGCGTGGGATCGCGCAGCAAGGAATTCCACGGCTATTGCTCGCGCGTCTGCTGCATGACCGCGCTCAAATATACCCACGAGATCAAGAGCGCGATCCCGGAATGCTACGTATCCGACGTCTACATCGATATGCACGCTTTCGGCAAAGGTTGCGAAGATTTTTACAGGAAGAGCTCCGAAGTGAAGACGCTGTTCCTGATGTACGGCAAAAATGAGCGACCGGTCATCCGCAAGGCGGATCCGCGCGACGATTGCGAAATGCTGATCGAGGTGGACGAGAAGCTCTCCGGCGAGCGCATCGAAATCCCGGCGGATCTCGTGATCCTGATGGTCGGAATGGAAGCGCGCCAGGACTCCGCCGAGGTGGCCCGACTGGTCAACATCAGCCAGGATAAGGACGGCTGGTTCATCGAGAGCCATCCCAAGCTCGATCCCGTGGCCACAACCACAGACGGGATCTACATTGCCGGAACCTGCGCGGCCCCCAAAGATATTCCTGATAGTGTAGCTCAGGCGCGCGCGGCAGCGGGGCGCATCCTGGCGAGGATTGCCAAGGGCAAGATCGAGATTGACGGTGTTTTCGCCGAGGTCAATGAAGACCGGTGCTCCGGCTGCCGGATGTGCAACGAGTTGTGCCCTTACAGCGCCATCGAATTCGATGCTGCGAAAAAGCGCAGCCATGTGATTCCTGCGGCCTGCAAGGCTTGCGGGGCCTGCGTTGCGGCCTGCCCATCGAGCGCCATCAAGGGGCGTCATTTCACCGATCAGCAAATCTATGCGCAGATCGAGGGGGTGTTGGTATGAGTTACGAACCCAAGATCGTCGGATTTCTATGCAACTGGTGCTCGTATACGGGAGCGGACCTGGCGGGCACGAGCCGGATCCAGTATCCTGCCGAACATCCGCATCATCCGTGTCATGTGCTCCGCCCGCATCGATCCCACGTTTGTCATGGACGCTCTCGCCAGGGGCGCCGATGGAGTTCTGATCTGTGGCTGTCATCCCGGCGACTGCCATTACTCCGAGGGGAACTACAAAGCGATGCGGCGCTTCCCGCTGCTGAAGAAGCTGCTCAAATCCTATGGGGTCGAGGATGAGCGGGTGCGCCAGAGCTGGGTCAGCGCCAGCGAAGGCCAGAGGTTTGCCGACGTGGTCACGGACATGACCGAACGCGTGCGCGCCCTCGGACCGAGCCGCATTCACGCCACATTGCTGACCGATCAGCGGGAGAGGTGAGCCGTGACCGAGAAGAAGAAGCTTCAGATTGCGCTCTATTGGGGCGCGGCGTGCGGAGGATGCGACGTCGCGGTGCTCGATACCAACGAATTCATCCTCGATGTCGCCGCCGTCGCCGACATCCGGCTTTGGCCCATCGCGGTCGACGGAAAATATCAGAATGTGGAGGCGATGGCGGACGGTGAACTCGACCTGGTGATCTTCAACGGGGCCGTGCGCAACAGCGAAAACGAACATATCGCAAAACTTCTGCGCAGGAAAAGCAAGACGCTCGTGGCCTTCGGCTCCTGCGCACACATGGGAGGAATCCCGGGTCTTGCCAATCTCACCAGCCGGGAGGAAATCTTCACGGCCGCCTACCTGAATAATCCCTCGATCGAACCGGGCAACCGCACCGTGCCCTACCACGAGACGCAAGTGGATGGCATGACCCTGGTGATCCCCCAGTTTTACAAGCGGGTCTATAAGCTCGGGGATGTCGTCGATGTGGATTACTTCGTGCCCGGCTGTCCACCTGCGCCCGACCAGGTAAAGAATGTGATCCTGGCGGTCGTCAAAGGCGAGCTTCCGCCCAGGAAGTCGGTTGTCGGCGCCTCCGACCGGGCGGTCTGCGACGATTGCAAACGCACGAAAGAAGAGAAAAAAACCAAACACTTCTACCGCCCGTTTGAGATTATCCAGGATCCAGAGCGTTGCCTGATGGAGCAGGGGATCCTCTGCATGGGGGCAGCGACGCGCTCCGGCTGCGGCGTCCGTTGCCCGAACAGTAACCAGGGATGTCGCGGCTGTTATGGCCCGCTGCCGGATGTCATGGACCAGGGCGCAAAATTTCTGAGCGCCCTCGCTTCCATGATCGACAGCAAGGACCCATCCGAAATCGAGGCAATCATCAGCCAACTGCCGGACTTCGTCGGGTACGCATACCGGTTCGGCATGCCGGCCTCAAAGCTGCAAAGGAGCCATCGATCATGACGCGCTCGATCAAAATCGATCCGATCACACGCCTCGAAGGCCACGGAAAAGTCGACATCTTTCTTAATGACGACGGCTCGGTGAAAGACTGCTTTTTCCAGATTCCCGAGTTGCGTGGCTTCGAGCGCTTCGTCGTGGGGCGGCCCATTGAGGAATTGCCCCGCATCGTAACGCGCATCTGCGGCGTCTGCCCCGCCAGCCATCACATGGCCGGCTCCAAGGCCGTGGACGGCTGTTTCGGAAACGAAGTGGCGCCGGTCGCGCACAAACTCCGCGACATGTACTATCACGCGCACTACATTCACAGCCATATCGCCCACTTCTATGCGCTCGCCGCGCCCGATTTCGTCTGCGGGCCGGATGCCGATCCTGCCGTGCGCAATATTCTCGGCGTCGTGGCCAAGGTGGGGCTCGAGATCGGCAAGCAGGTGATTGCCGCTCGCGCCATGGCCCAGCGGATTCAGCAGATCCTGGGAGGCCGCACCACCCATCTAGTCTGGTGTATGCCCGGCGGCGTGTCCAAGGGACTCACCAGGGAAGAGTTGGACGAGATCAAGCCCCTGGTCAAAGAGCTATCGGGCTTCGCCGATTTCTCCTTGAAGCTGTTCCATGATGTAGTCTTAGGAAACCCGGCATATGTCGATCTCATTCTGAATGGTCCCTACACTCTGGAAGTCCAGAACATGGGCCTGGTAGACGAGAACAACGCCCCCAACTTCTATGACGGTCTGGTTCGCGTCGTCGATTATCAGGGAAAGGAAATCGTCAAATATAAGCCTGCCGAGTATGTTGAGAATGTCGCGGAACATGTTGAATCCTGGACCTATCTCAAGTTTCCTTATCTCAAAAAGCGGGGATGGAAGGGTTTCAAGGAAGGCATCGACTCCAGCATCTACTGCGCAACGCCGCTGGCGCGTCTCAACGTAGCAGACCGGATGGCGACTCCCCGAGCGCAGCAAGCGTATGAGGAGATGTTCGCAACTGTGGGAGGCCATCCCTGCAAGGCACTCCTGGCAAACCACTGGGCCCGCCTCGTCGAGATGGTCCAGAACGCGGAAATGCTCGAGCGCTACTGCGCCGACCCGGAAATCACCAGCGACAAATACCGCGTGGTGCCCAAGCAGATCACCGGGACCGGAATCGGGATCGTCGAAGCCATGCGCGGCACTTTGACGCATCATTACACCTGCGACAAAAACGGCATTTGTACGAGCGCGAATCTTATTGTCGGGACGACCAATAACAATGCGCCGATTCAAATGGTAACCAAGAAGGTGGCCGCAGGCCCTCATTGCGCCCGGAAAGGAGCCCGGTCAGGCGATTCTCAACATGATCGAGATGGCCTTCCGCGCCTTCGATCCATGTTACAGCTGCGCGACGCACAGTTTGCCCGGCCAGATGCCGTTGGATGTTCATATCCATAGGGGGGGTGACCTGGTTTGGCGGATACAGCGATGAAGACAATCCTTCTGGGAATGGGAAATCCGATATTGTGCGATGACGCGGTAGGTGTTCGCCTGGCACAAGACTTCAAGGGGAAGCTAAGCGAGATCCCGGGTCTCGACATCATCGAAGAGTGTTCTGTGGGGGGCTCAACCTGCTCGATCTTTTCAAAGGTTATGACCGGGTGATCGTCCTGGATTCCTTTCGCACAACGGGCGGAGTCCCAGGAGAATGGTACTGCCTTACCGCTCCTGCGTTGTGCGAGACGATTCACCTCACGAACATTCATGATGCCAATTTCGCGACCGCACTCGAGTGGGGCCGGACGATGGGCATGGTCCTGCCGGAACTCTCGAACATCCTGATTTTCGGCGTGGAAATCAAAGAAAACATGACTTTTTCGGAAAGCATGTCGCCCGAGCTCGAGGAAACTTACCCCCGATATTCTACGGAAATCCTGGAGGAAATCGAAACATTGCTGCAGAGGGATGCAGCGGATGCTTTCCCGGCATGCCAGGCAGCCGGGTGCGGTTATTATGATTCGGCAATCCGGCCCTCTCGATCGTAAGCGCGCCCGGACCTGCCGCACTCGCTGAAAGTGATACGGCGCGGCGGGCGCGCACCGATAATTCAGATCGGCGTTATCGCTTGAGGCTGCTTGCTGAGCCGCGTCTTTCGTGGCGCCCGCTTTGACGTGACCCGCCACTTTTCATGTTAACAACGGCACACTGCAAGGCCGCAGTCTTTATAACGCGACATTACGGCCGGAATCTTCAGAATGCGCTCCGTCTCTGCCTCGCTTGACATGGAGTGCCCGAGCATGTTGACCCAAAAATCGACCCAGTTATGATGGCTCGAGGCATCGATTGACGTCAACGCCGCCTCGAGTTGCGACAGGTCACAACCTACTTCACAAACCGAAAAGCATCCCGAAGCGATTTTAAATCGCGCATTCTCCAAAAGGCGATCCGATTCGTCGGGCAAGGTCACATGCCGCAATTGCAGGGCATCCCTCCACGCGGCTAAAACAGCCCAACGCAGTCCATATTGCTTGAGTACCGCCTCTTCCTGCGAGGCTTTGAGGTCTCTGCTCCTCTCTTCCTCCATGGTATCCCTCCCCTATTACTAAATGTAAAGATCAGATAAGCGGCCGATGCAATAATGTGCATTCATGACGCAATCTTGAGGACCGCTGGCACAAAACAACACATTCACGGATCCCCAACAGTTCAGATATTTCCTGGATGAACCCGTTTTTCAAACCAACCGGCGCTACGAGAGTGCACCTGTAAATTGAGCCAGGTTGGTCGAACTTGAGTGCATGTCACCCGAGCTACAGCATTCTGTATTGAGCGTGCCTTTATGCATTGTACCATGGGAAGGAGCGAATATGGTTGGAATCTCGCGGGCTTCGGCAAGTCCACGATCTGATCACACCCCGCCTATTCATAGTGGCGGCGGAATTGCATCGGCTCACGGGTGAGTGAGAGTGGATAACCAGAGATCGACGGTTGCCAGAGCTGCTGAGGGATCACTGTGCAGGAGCGCCAGTCGGATTTCGCTCTCGCTCGCCGGCTGCCGTGAGCCGACATTCTTGCGACCGTATGCCACGGCCCGGACAGATGGCGGCACGACCGTGCGCTCCTGCGAGATAGAGCATTGCCCGATATTTCCGGCGGTGGTCCGAGCCCGACTTTGCCGTGCGTCTTTTCGCCGCTGCAGGAGTATGATCTCCAGAACATGGACCTCGAAAGCCAGAGCCTGAACTCCCACCTTCCATTTCAAAAATGCGGCTCTTGCGGGCAGATGTGGAACCAGTGGCCGGACTTCATCTGTGATCCGGCTGTGCGCCTGCTCGGGTTTCAGGCGATGCCGGGTTTGCCGGATGCGAACCTGCTTATATTCGTACACGGCTGCGGCAGCACAATCTCCATACTGGCTAAGAGACTGCGGCACATTCTCCCTGGCCCCGAACAGATAGATGACTTGCCCAGCCTGTTTGACACGGACCTGTGCAATCAATACTGCCGGTTTATTGAGAGTCTCGAGGCTTGCGATCGCCGTTGTGTCAACGCGCGCGATCGAAGGCTGATTCTCATGCTGCTCAGGATGAAAAAATCCGACCTCGAGGAACCTCGCCGAGAATAGCGGGGGTGCGCGCGCATGGAGGTTGCGAGGCGATCTCTGCGTTGCGCGTCGTCGGCAATGAGCAACGGGATTGCTTCAACCTTGCGCCTTGAGCATGTCGAGTAGCTGCTTGAGTCCCCTGTCAACGTTGGATCCCAAGTGAATTCGGATGACGCGCCTTCCCTTTTGGCTCAAGGAGCGGAAATCACCTAGCGCCTGAGCCCGTTGCAGTACGGCAAATCCGAACTCCTCCCCTGGAATCGGCAAGTCTTTGGACGCGACGGCAGTAAACACCAGGAAGACGCCTCGGTCCGGTCCACCCTTGTGTAATTGTCCGGTAGAATGGAGGTAGCGGGGGCCGTAGCCTACGGTCGTGGCCACATGGGTGCGATCGTGCACGGCCTGGCGTAGCGCTGCCAGTTTTTTATCGCGCGCCGGTGTAGGGGGAAAATACGGCAGCAACGCGACATAGTCCGAGGATCGAGCCAAATCCAGGAACGAAGCTATAAAATCGAACACCTCATCCTGGTTTCCGTCAAAGGCCCTTTCAGCACCCTCGGGGCAGAACACCTTGAGCCGGTCATTGCCCACGGAGGGAGTGCCCTCCGTGAAGGCACGATTCTGCTTCCACTCCTCGAGCAGTTCCGCCGTATTTTTCTTGCTCTCCGAGACATTCGGCTCATCAAAGGGATTAACGCCGATCACCGCGCCGGCGGCTGCCGTAGCCACCTCCCAGCGCACGAACTCGGCGCCGAGGTCCATCCGATCTTTCATCTCAATGCGCACAACGGGATGGCCGGCAGCTTCGAGTGCCTGCAGCTTCTTTTCTGTCTTGGGGTCCGATTCCCCCTTGAGGTTCAGGGAGACAAATACGCGGTCGTTCCCGTACATCTCGGGTTTTCCAAGTCCCTCGCCATCGACAGGAATCAAGCCGCGGCGTTCTTTCCCGGTGCTTTCGGCCAGGAGTTGCTCGACCCAGGCACCGAACCGGCCCACCGATCTTGAAAGAACCAGGGTGACTTTATCGCGGCCGCACCGTTCGCTGACTCCAAGAAGTGTACCGAGGCTGATCCCGGGATTGGCGCCTGCCGGCACGGATGCATCACAATTTTGACTCATTCGAACCGCCTGCTCCAGCAGCTGCCGGATATCGACGCCCATGAAAGCCATGGGAAGCAGTCCGAAATATGACAGGGCGGAGTAGCGACCGCCGATATCTTCGGGATTTTCAAATATTCGTCGGAATCCCCGGCTGCGACCTTCCTCGACCAGGCAGGTTCCGGGATCCGTGATGGCCACAAAATGGCTGCCTGCCGCATCGGCAACCAGCTCTTTCATTCGCTGATAGAAATAACGGTAGAAGCTGCTGGTTTCGGTAGTGGTGCCTGACTTGCTCGCCACGATAAACAAGGTACGTTGGAGATCGATCTGGGACTCTACATGGATAATCGCCGCGGGATCGGTGTTGTCGAGCACTATAAACTTGGGCCAATCCAGCGCGGCGCCAAAAGTCTCCCACGCCACCTCGGGACAGAGGCTGCTGCCGCCCATGCCCAACAGCACAACATGCTCGAACTGGGCTTCCTTGATCTCGCGGGCAAAGCCCGTAATGTCCCCGGCTTTCTTAAGAAACTCGTTCATGCTGCTCAGCCAGCCCAGCCGATTGCGAATCGCGTGCGCCTGTTTTGCATCCGATTTCCACAGCAGCGCATCATGCGCATACAGTCTTCTGCCGAACTGTTTGGCGTCGAGCGATTCCAGCGCAGCGGCGAATTCGGCCTTGGCCGCACCAGGACTGATCGTCTGTTGGCTAGCCCCATCTGCCAGCAGTTGCTCGCGCCTGGCGGCGAGCGATTTCATGAGCATGTCATAGGGCTCGATGAACTTCTGAACGCCTTCATTGGTTAACTGGCGCGTGACAAGATCCAGATCCACTCCCACCTTCTCGAGGGCCGCCAGATTCCCCGCCGCTTCTGTAACCCCATCTTCGATCGAGTCAGCCGCGATGATCCCATGGTCCGCAAACGCCGCGATGGTCGACTCAGGCATGGTGTTGACCGTATGAGGCCCGATCAATGGTTCGACATATTTGAGATCGGGATAGAGCGGATCTTTGGTGCTGGTGCTGGCCCAGAGCGGCCGCTGGACGCGCCCTCCGCGGTCCGCCAGCCTCTGCCAACGCTCGCCGCTGAAGAGTTTTTTGAAACTGGCATAGGCAAGCTTGGCGCTGGCCACGGCAGCTTTGCCGAGTATGTGCTGCGGCTGCATGCCTTCGCCGGCGGCGCCGGGAATCATTCGATGCCCGAGAAGCTGATCGGTGAGCGTGTCTATCCGGCTTAGAAAAAAACTGGCAACCGAAGCCAGCTGCTGGATGGGCTTGTTTTCTGCCACACGTCGTTCCAGAGATCGAATGTACGCCTGCGCAATGGCCTCGTAGTATCGGATCGAAAACAGCAGCGTGATGTTGATGCTGATGCCATCATAGAGACACTGCTCGATGGCTGGGATTCCTGCGTCAGTGCCGGGAATCTTGATAAAACAATTGGGCCGCGCTACCGCCTGGTAGAGCCGGCGGGCCTCTCGGATTGTCCCGTTCGTATCGTGCGCGAGATAGGGGGAGACTTCCAGGCTGACGAATCCGTCAATGCCTGCTGATTGTTCGTATACTGGACGGAGGATGTCGCAGGCATCCTGGATATCCTTGATGACCAGAGCCTCGTAGATTTCATGAACGCCGCGCCTTTCCCCGACCAGGCGTTGGATCTGCTCATCGTAATCGCTGCTCTTGGTGATTGCCTTATGAAAAATAGCTGGATTGGACGTTATTCCCCTCAAACCTTCCTCGCTGACGCGCCGCTGGAGTTCGCCCCGCTGGATCATGCTCCGCGTCAAATCATCCATCCAGTAACTCTGGCCGTAATCGATAAGATTAAGTAGGTTGTTCATGGTTTCTCCGCTTGCCCAAAAGGTAGTACTGAGTGCTGTCTACTGAGGAGCGTGCCCGTCGAAGCCTTGGTTTTTGCGCACCCAGTACTCAGTACTATAAGAGTACCTTAGTCCTGGCGATGATGTTGTCTACAGTAAAGCCAAAGTGTTTGAAAATGTCCTGGTAGGGGGCACTGGCGCCGAACCTGGCGATGCCGATGACGTCACCGGCATCGCCAATCCATTCACGCCAACCGAAAGGCACACCGGCTTCGACCGCCAGCCGGGTCTTGACTCTTGGGGGCAACACATCAGCGCGATAGTCAGGCCGTTGTTCTCTGAAAAGCTCCCAGCTCGGCATGCTCACAATCCGGGCATCGATTCCTTCGGCCGCTAGTTTTTCTTGCGCGGCCAGGATCAGGTTCACCTCTGAACCGCTGGCGATCAGCACCACATGAGGTTCAGGCCCCTTCTCCCGGGATAAAATGTAGGCACCTTTGAGAAGGCCTTCCGCCCCGGCAAGCCGGCTGCGGTCTGCGATCGGCAAATTCTGGCGGCTCAGCAGGAGCATGGTTGGCCCCTTCCTGCGAGCCAGTGCCGCCCGCCAGGCATACGCCACTTCATTGGCATCCGCGGGCCGGATAATGCAGAGGTGCGGCATGGCGCGCAGGGAGGCGAGTTGCTCCACGGGCTCGTGGGTCGGTCCATCTTCACCGACGGCGACCGAGTCGTGGGTCATTACATAAATGGCAGGCAGTTCCATCAACGCTGCGAGCCGGATCGCCGGCCGTGCATAGTCGGTGAAGACGAAAAATGTAGCAGCAAAGGCACGCAATCCCCCGTGGAGGATGATGCCGCTGGTAGCGGCGCACATATTGAGTTCGCGCACGCCCCAAGCCAGGTTCCGTTGTGTGTACGCCCCTTTCGCGAAATACGAAGTGCCCTTCATCAGCGTCTTGGTGGACGGAGCCAGATCGGCGCTGCCGCCGATCAACCACGGCACCCGGCTCGCGAAGGCGTCGACCACCTTACTCGACGCGGAGCGTGTGGCCATCGGGCCATCGGACGGCTTGAAAACCGGGATGTCCTTGTCCCAATCCGCAGGCAGTTCGGCACGCAGCGACTCTTCGAATGCGCACGCTAAGTCCGGGAACGCTCTCTTGTAGGTGGCATACTTTTCCTGCCATTCCTCTTCCAGCTTTCGTCCGCGAGCCACGGCTTCCCGCATGTGTGCCAACGCCCGGTCCGGCACCAGGAAATCCGCATCTTCAGGCCAGCCATAGAATCTTTTGGTGAGCTTGACCTCCTCCTTTCCCAGAGGAGCGCCGTGCACCTCGCTCGTGTCCTGCTTGTGGGGCGCGCCATAGCCGATATGGGACCGCACGATGATGAGCGAGGGACGTTCCTTGTCCTCCTGCGCGCGCTGGATTGCCACAGCCATCGCATCCAAGTCGTTCGCTTTTTCACCAATGTCCTGGACATGCCAATGGTAGCCTTCGAACCGCCGGGCCACGTCATCCGAATAGGAGAGATGAGTCGGCCCCTCGAGGCTGATATGATTATTGTCATAGCACCAGATGAGTTTTCCAAGCCCCAGGTGCCCTGCGGTCGACGCGGCCTCGTGCGAGGCCCCTTCCATCAAATCGCCATCCCCGCAAAATGCATAGGTATAGTGATCGACTATGTTGTGACCCTCGCGGTTGAATGTGGCGGCCAAGTGCGCTTCGGCCATCGCCATTCCGACGGAATTCATAAGGCCCTGGCCGAGGGGTCCCGTGGTTGTTTCCACGCCGGGCGCGACCCCACGTTCAGGATGACCCGGAGTCTTACTCCCCCACTGGCGAAAGTCTTTGATGTCGTCGAGCGCAAGGTCATATCCGGTCAGATAGAGCATGGTGTACAGAAGCATCGAGGCATGTCCACAAGAAAGGACAAAACGGTCCCGATCGAACCATTCGGGATTTTTAGGGTTGAAACGAAGAAAGCGGTGCCACAGCAGATAAGCCAGCGGCGCTAGTCCCATGGGCGCCCCTGGATGGCCCGAGTCTGCTTTCTGAACCGCATCGATGGCCAGGGTTCGAATGGTGCAAATCGTCAGGTCCTCTGTCGGCATGCTCTCAAGATTGCTCATGAACGATCTCCTCAATGCTGATAGAAAATGAGAGTATGGACCGGAATAGCGGCGTCGTCAATTTCGTCGCCGCTGACGATCCGCCCGTCGGGGAAACGGTAATAGGTTGAAGGATAATTCCATTTGATACCGGCAATGGCGGAGGCAGGTCTCCTTGACCTGACGAAGCCTCCATAGACATAGCCCACCAGCACGCGTGTGCCCTGCGGCAGGTGACCCAGGAAAGCCCGCATGGCCTTATTGCTCAGTTCTCGTCCGGTTCGAACCAGCCCATCCGGGAAAAAATAAATGGTGGTGTCTCGATTGTAAGCTTCACCAGCGAGGGCCCTGGCGTTATCCCCATCTTTTCCGATTTCGCGAAATCCTGCCATGGCTTGTTCGTTTTCGCCTTCGCCTTCGGTCGTCTGTACCCGTGTTCCTTCCGGTATCTTGCTCCAATCCTGGACCTGGTCGCCCCGCAACTTTTTGCCGTCGGGCATAACATAGATGGTATCGGGCTGGTCATAGCGGTCGCGGGCAATCATCCATGGTGTCCAGCTGCGAGTAATGACGTTTGATTCAGCTGGAACCTGAACCGCAGGCGCATGCGCGGGCGCAGCCGCGCCCGTGCCGGCAGCGTGAGGTGCCGGGGCATAGAGAAAGCGATAGAGTTCGGCGTCGGCGACGATCAATCGCCCGGCCTCGACATCCTCGTCGTGCTCCGGTTTGGATTTTAATCCCAGCTTCAGCCTGATATCGGGGCGCGCGAAGATCATGCCGCAGCGCTTGCGTCCACGATGGTCGTTGGGGTGAAATCGGTTTGGGGAGCCATATGCAACCATCGAATGAGTGAGTACGCGCTTGTCGGAGATTCCGTAGGTTTCCTGGAGCTGCTTCAACAGGACACGCAGGGCCGAGTACTGATTCTCGGTAATATCCTGGTTGTGGTAGCCGACGACCTCAATGCCGATAGCATAATCATCGATGTTACGGTGTCCTTCCCACATGCTTCTGCCTGCATGTGTGGCGATTTTGGCATGGTCGATGATGCGCAACACGTGGCCATCCAATCCCACGAAGTAATGAGTTTCACCTCGGCGCCACACCTTATCGAGCGAACCTGCTTCGGCCCCTTCGGTGGTATGGAGCACAATGTAGAGCGTATGGGGTCGTAACGGCCGGTGCTGATTGCGAGGGCTGAGGCGATCGCTGATCTTGAGTTCTCCACCGGCCGATTCACAGGATGCCTCCATCCCACGCAGCGCCACGCGCAGCCCCAGCACCGTGCCGAGCCCCATCTGCAGTAACTGCCGCCGCGTGCTTTTTTCTGCTGCTTTCACCGTTACCCTACCTTTCGCCAATCTGATTTTCTAACAGATGCTCATGACCACTGCAAGGACCGAAAATGTCTTTTCACCTGTTGGCGATCGGCGCTTTCTGCAGAGAAATCGATTGTTTCGGGACGATAAGAGAGTTAACTTCGCTGGGAGCGGAGGGCGAACGGAAACAGGTCTTAACATTGATGCCGCAACCTCCAGGAAATACACCCCTGACAAGCGGTGGTGCCGCCATGATCTGCTTTTTTGCCCGCGGTATCCTAGTGCTGGCACTACTGTGGTGTTCTGTCGGCCTATCGCCAAGGGGAGGATTTGCGCAGACGAATGGAAGCCACGCCAGTCTCCCACAATTTCATTTGCCTATATCCTTGGAATGGAGTGAGTCTCTAGATCCGCGTGCCCCAAACAAACTGGCCACGGAGGGCTTCAAGTTTCAGGGCGGCACAAGAAATCTCAAGATGAAATTCTCTACCCAGGCTCCCGGCATCCTGGGCGGAAAACAATTCCAGTGGATGCCCGGAGGCTACCAGCTTTTCGAATTCTCGTTGTCCAGGAAATGGGGATCGATCCAAGGCTTCCGGAGCCTTCGCTACAATGCGCGGATCGTGCGTCCCGATAACGCCCGCGCCGTTACCGGTGCCGGCGTAGAAGTTCCGAAATCTCTTCTGGGCACATGCCTTTCCGCCTATTTCCTGCACGCCGCTCCCACGACGGAAGCTCGCCTCTCCCAAAGCAATACCCTGGCCGGATCCGCGGGCTCGCAATTCGGTCTCACTCTGACACGTGAACTGAAGAAAGGTGCCAGGCTCCAGGCGGAGTGGACCCAGACCCAACATAAATTCCGCTCATCCTCCGCCATCAAGTCGGGCGGGTCTCTCGGCGGCGCTCGTCGCGGCTTGATGATGAGATTCGAAGGCGTCCTGGCACGAACCGATTTGAACTCCACATTCATCGCCCGGGACGAGGGGCTTGCCAATCCCGCTGCTCCGGCGTATGGCCCAGGCAAACGAAATCTCCGGTTGGATGCGAGGCGCAAATTGAAAGGTCACCAGTTTCAGTACAGCGCCCAGTCGGATGTGCAAAAGGCCTCCCCGTTTCGGGGCTTTCCCATGGACGATCTTCGGGAGCATGTCGCCAGTTGGAGCTATGCTTCCAAGCGGCTGCCTCAATTCTCGGCATCACAAACCTGGCTTTGGCAGACGGTAGCGGGCAGGCAGGAGGAAGAAACAGGTCTTCGGCTTTCGGTCGCCAGGTCAGTTCGCAAGGTCAATGCCAGCATGACGCTGCTGCACGCCCAGCGCACTGTCGCCCATTCTTCGAGCCCTTTGTGGCAGCGCACTGTGCTCACCGGCGATGCGACCATCGAGATTCGCAAAGGACGCCAGCTGCACGCACGCTATGAAACAAGCACGATGCAGCTACCGACCATTCGGCAGGAGGTCGCTGTTTCCAGCCTGCGATTAGATACGCGCGTTAACATGTGGGGAGAAAAGCTGTCACTGGCGCCGGCGCTCGACATCCGCCGTCAGGGCGGCAGCTTGCCGGCATTGGGTCGGACCGCGGCCCGCCTCGGGTTATCCGCCCAGATCAAAGTCCCGCGCTGGATTCCAGGCACGGACTTCGCTCGATCAATTTCACCACTAACCACGTCCGATCGGCAGGACGCCCGGATTGGAACCGTGCGGACCTGACCATGCGCTGGAATTTCAAGCGTTTCTAGAATGCCGCTGACGTCGAAAACCGCCCAAGACTCGGCGCATCAAACCTCGATGCGTGAATTCCGGCGTGCATCCGAGGCTCTTGAGTTAAATGACCTGGGTCATGTCCGTATGGGTCGGCAGGATATAACGTTAGAATCAGGCTCCTGTGTGGGGCGGCATGCGCAAGCTCTTCAGCCAGGCGCGACTTTGCTCTAACGCTTAAAGAGATCCAGAAACGCCTGTCTGTGGCTGTTTTCGGGCTTGGCAGGGGCGGCGCCGCTTCCCTGCTTTTCCACCAGAACTTTGGCTTCAAAAAAGGGGCAGATATTATTGGCGCTCTTGTTGGTTACGCGCGCTTCCACAGGCTTGATGCATTCATTGCGCGCCGCAGGATCAAAGTTCAGGCAATTCCGGCAGGTGTGCAGATCCGTCCCGCAATTCTTGCAGCGATCCGTCAGCTTCAATCTTATCGTTGATCTGGATCTCCGCAGCACAGTTATTGCAGCGAGTGATCAAGTGGAATCGCGTTTCGATGCGTGCTCCGGCGCCCTTCGGCCGCGGCGGCGGTTTTGGTTTCCTCTCGCGGTCATCATCCTGATAGCCATGTTGACGATACTTTCTGCTCATTTTCCTCCTCAAATACACTGTTATGGAGAAGACCGACAAGGACGGGAATCAATAGAATGATACACATCCCCGTCAGCGCGGTCCAGACACTTCAAGCCGGAATCAGACGACATTTCATTGACTGGCAAGTAAAAGATGATTTTGTCCCAAGTCAAGGCGATACGTCTACAACTTTCCTTAACGTCGCAAAACATCTCGATTCAGCTGCCCACCCATCCATCGTCCTTCGTTAATCGTCATTCGTCATTTGCATGAGCTCGGCTTGCAGGTTTTCCCATTCCTGCATGAAGCGGGCCAGTTCCTCCTGGAGCTGTTCGTGCTCCTCCATGGTGGCGCGGAACAGCGTGTAATCACGGTAGAGGTCTTCGGAGGCCAGCCTCTGTGCCAGGGCGGCGATGCGCGTTTCATGGGTGTGGATGGATGATTCCACTTTTTCGATTTTCTCCGTCAGCTGCTGAATCTTATAGGGATTAACCTTCTTTTCTGGAGCGCTCGCGGGAGCCAGGTTGCCGCTTCTGCCGTCCGCCTGCTTCGGGCACGCTTTGGGGCTCCGGCGCGGCTTCAGTCTCAGCCTTCTTTTTATACAGGTAATCCTCATAGTTCCCAAGATACTGGATCGCCGTGCCGTTGCCGACCTCGAGTACCTTGGTCGCCAGTCCGTCCAGAAAATAGCGGTCATGGCTTACGAACACGAGCGTGCCGCCATACTCGCGCAGCGAGTCCATCAGAATGTCCTTGGACCGGATGTCGAGATGGTTGGTGGGCTCATCCAGAAGCAGGCAATTGGCGGGTGACAGCAAGAGCTTGCATAGCACCAGGCGGCTGCGCTCTCCGCCGCTGAGAACGGAAACCGGTTTCTCGACGGAGTCTCCCGAGAAGAGAAAGCAGCCAAGCAAGGTGCGCAGTTGAGGCACGATATAGTTGGGCGCGACCTCGTAAACCTCTTGCCAGACCGTCTTTCCGGATGTGAGCAGATCATCCTGATCCTGTGAGAAAAAGGACACCTGAACGTTGTGCCCTTCCCGTCGCTCCCCCGTCATCAAAGGCAATCGTCCGGCAAGAATCTTCATCAGCGTGGACTTGCCCGCGCCGTTGGGGCCCACGAGTGCAATGCGATCTCCCTTCTCCAGGATCAGATTCAGATTTCGGAAGACAGCCGTTTCGCCGTATCCGGCTGAAACCTCCCTTAATTCAAGGACCACTCTCCCGGTCCGGGGTCCTTCCGGAAATCTGAGGTGAATCGGCTTGGCTTCCGGCGGCAGCTCGATGCGCTCCATGCGCTCGAGATCTTTGAGGCGGCTCTGAATCTGGGCTGCCTTGGTCGCCTTGTAACGGAACTTGTCGGCAAACGCCTTGATGCGCGCAATCTCCTGCTGCTGCGCCTCGTAGGCCGCCACCAGTTGCGCGATCCGCTCCTCTCTCTGGCGCAGGAAGTCCTGATAGTTCCCTTTATAAAAATGAACTGTCCGGTTGCGGATTTCCAGGACCCGCTGGATCGTAGCATCTAGAAAGTAGCGGTCGTGAGATACGAGTATCAGGGCATGCGGGTAATTCTGGAGGTATTCTTCGAGCCAATTGCGCGATTCCAGGTCGAGGTGATTGGTCGGCTCATCCAGCAGCAGAAGGCTCGGCTGTTGCAGCAGCAGCTTCGCCAGCGCTATCCTCATCTGCCAGCCACCGCTGAATTCCGAGCACTGGCGAGACCAGTCGGCCTGGGAGAATCCGAGGCCGTTCAGCACACTGCCTACCTTGGCTTCGAGCGAATAGCCCCCCTGCAGGTGGAACTGCTGGGTAAGCGCGGAGTAGCGATCCGAAGTTTTTTCGTATTCGGGAGCAGAGTGGGGCATGTCGGCTAATTCATGCTCGAGTCGGCGGCACTCCCCTTCCAGGCCGCGCAATTCCTCAAAAACCGACAGTGCCTCCTCGAAAACAGTCCATCCGTGCGCGAAGAGTCCATCCTGGGGGAGATAGCCGAAGCTCAAATCCTTTGAGCCGATCAGCTCGCCTTCATCGGGAGGAAACAAGCCCGCCAGCATTTTCATAAGGGTGGATTTGCCGGTTCCATTGTCCCCCACCAGTCCGATGCGGTCGCGGTCGTTGATCTGAAAATCCAGATCGCGGAAGAGCCAATCGCCGCGGAAAGCCTTGCCCAGGCCCTTGATTTGAAGCATGATTCCCTCGAAAATCTAATAGTTTAGCATATGGCCCGGATCGTGGAGCCACCAAGACTCTGAGACGCCAATTTCTTAGAATCCGTCGTAAAGGACTGGGCCTCCGAGTCATTGAGCCGCAGGGTCTGGGCACCCAAAGGAAACGTGAGAGCGTTATGCCAGTTACCCCAGGCGCTAAGGCGGTGGTGCTGGTCAGCGGCGGCATCGACTCCAGCACCACGCTGGCGCTGGCCCGGAAAGACGGATTCGAGATTTATGCCCTGACCTTCGATTATGGGCAGCGTCATCGCTGCGAGCTTGCAGCCGCTCGCAGTGTGGTAGCTTCACTGGGCGCTCAGCGGCACATCGTAGTCAACATCGATCTGCGTGTCTTCGGCGGCTCCGCGCTCACCGCCGATCTGGATGTACCTAAGAAAAGGCCTGCAGAAGGCATGCCCATGGAGATTCCGATCACCTACGTGCCCGCGCGCAACACGATTTTCCTCAGCTTCGCCCTGGGCTGGTGCGAAATCTTGCAGGCGCAAGATATCTTTATCGGAGCCAATGCGGTTGATTACTCCGGATACCCTGATTGCAGGCCGGGCTTCCTCGAACAGTTCGAGAGGCTGGCCCAGCTCGCTACCAAGGCCGGGGTGGCAGGCAAGGCTCGCTATCGCATCCATGCCCCCCTCGTGCATATGGGCAAAGCCGAGATTATCCAGGCAGGTTGTGAAGCCGGCGTAGATTTCTCACTCACGCACAGCTGTTACGATCCCACGCCGCAGGGTCTGGCCTGCGGCGATTGCGATGCCTGCATTTTGCGGCGCCGTGGCTTCCTGGAGGCCGGTGTGCCGGATCCGACGAGATATGCGGCCCTGTGATGCCCGGATACCGGTGTTGGCCAATAGGCGGCAGTTGAAAGTGGACGCTCCGATGAGCGACGTCCGAAAGCAGTGATCGTGGATTCTCTAAACATGGGAAAGATAAACGTACCACTGCGGGTGAAGCTGTTCAGTGGAGTTCTCACTTCGTTGCCGGAAATCATGCCGGAAGTCCAAAGACGGCTTGCATCCGCCTTCGGCACCGTCGACCTCCGAAGCGATCCCTATCCGTTCGATATGACGCATTATTATGACGAAGAAATGGGCAGCCCGATCACGCGTTATTTTTTGGCCTTTGCCTCGCTGGTCATGCCCGTAGAAATATCATCGATCAAGCGAATGACCAATGAATTGGAAGCGGCTTTTGCGGAAGAGTATGGCATGGTGCGACGGCCGGTCAACCTGGATCCCGGCTACCTGGAGGAATCTAAAATCGTGCTGGCTTCCACGAAAAACTTCTATCACAGAATTCTGCTGGCCGATGGGATCTATGGTGAAGTGCCCCTCCATTTTTCAGGGGGCTCTTGGCAGGCCTTCCCTTGGTCGTTTCCGGATTTTCGCAGTGGTAGCTACGACGCTTTCTTCACACGCCTGCGTCGGATTTATCGGAACCAGATCAAGGAAGCGGCAGACACCCGAGAACAGTAGGTGGCCTGAACTCCTTGCGGATGCGCAGACCGGAAGAGGGGCCCGCCCACAAGCACTCAGAGGCCCCCTCACCTTGTTCCTCTCTCACGCCTGCGGACGGGCCCCGCTTTTTGTCAACCTCCACTCCGAGTGGCCTGCCAGGATCTCTAACCTGGATTCGCCCCCGGCATTGAACTGGTTGAGGTTCGAAGTGTTAAGTCGCCTTTGTACACTGTCGGTCAATTCCTGGACTTTGTAACCCTGCGGAGTGCAACGCTTGTTGCGTCCAGGTTGGGAGGCCGCAGCACGGAGCCAGCCGCTATTCAAATAAGGCCGCTCCCTACGATAAAAACGTGCCTTCCGCCTGTCCCCGGAGGATACCCAGCCAGGGTATAGTTCCGACACTTCAGTAGTAACACAAGAGGACGGCTACATAAAGCAGAAAGAAACTGCGATTCAGACACTGCAATCGACGACAAGTCCGAGAATACAGGCAGAGCTGAAACAGTTGCTGTTTTGATCCCGAAAAGGTCCAACAGCTACAGCCCAGGGCTCGCGCCTTGGGCAGTAGCTGTGCGGCCCCTTTCGGGACTTGTCACTTTCTGAATCGCAGAGAAGGAAAAGGAGGCGCGCAACGATAAAATATGGATTAAAACCGCAGAGGTTAGCAGATGCACGCAGGTTCAATTCTGACCTTGCCCGCGTTGATGTTCCGCTGCGTGCATCTGCGATGCAAAAGTTTTTGCTCGCTAAAATGCGTTCCCGCATCTTTAGACCCATGGGTTACATCTCTGTAGGCAATCCCTGGAGCAGAGGTTCGCATGGCAGCAGTTCAGGGCCCTTTTCTGTGCAGACTGCGTACCTCGCCCGGTCGCCTGCGAACATGGTAACGCCCGCATGCTCTCCTTTGGCGTTCAATATGTAAAAGTTAATGCCAAAGTTCGGGTCCCCATTTGCTTTGCGGAGCCTTTTCTCGATCGTGTTTTCTTTGATTCGCTTCAGCCCCTCCATGCCCGCATCCTTGGGATGCATGCCCTTGCGCAGGGCTTCAACAATTAAAAATGAAGTGAGGTTGTAAAGATTGGCCTCGCCCCGGCCGGTGGAGCCGGCAGCCCCGATATCGCCGTCCACGTAGAGCCCCGCCCCCAGGATAGGGGAGTCTCCGGTTCGCCCGGGGATCTTGAATGCCAGCCCGCTCGTCGTGGTCACGCCGCATATTTCTCCCTTGGTATTCATGCCGTCGCAATTGATCGTGCCCCAGAGGTGTTCGATATCGATCAGCCCCTCTTTTGCCATCCGCAGCGCGGCCTCCAGCCCAGCCTCCACACGCTTCTTCGGGTCAAGATAGTGATCGGCATCGGTTCGGCGTTTCCACTCGAGCCAGGCCTTGCGCGACCGATCGGTGTTGAGGTCATCTTCGATCTTGAATCCCAGGTTGCGCGCAAAACTCTGAGCCCCTTTCCCGACGAGGAGATGGTGGTCGGTATTGTCCATGACAGCTCTGCCAACCTGCGAAGGGGTGCGCACTCCTTCGAGGGCTGCGACGCCACCAGCGCGCTTTAGAGGACCGTGCATGCAACAGGAATCCAATTGCACCACGCCGTCCGCATTGGGAAGTCCGCCATAGCCGACGCTGGTATCTTCGGGGTCGAGTTCCACGATATTGACTCCGGCAATAACGGCGTCAAGAACGTCGGCACCCTTGATGATCATGGAAAACGCCTTTTCGACACAGGTCTGCGTCCCTCCGTTTTTGAAAAGGTGCCCATTGGCAGAAGCGATCACGATTGGCTTGGAGCCTTGCGGCACCAGCATCGTAGGCGACCGCCCGAACACTTTACGTGATGAAGCTGCTGCAAGCCCTGCAGCCGCAGTGCTGAAAAAAAACTCACGGCGTCTCATTTTCCTGCTCATGAACTTGCCTCCTTCGGGCCGGGCAACAGCTTGCCCCCTGACTCAACGTCGACCGAGTCTACTGGCAAGACCTGCCCGATTCGATTCATCACTCTATTTATGCGGAAGGTCATCTGTCAATTTGTTTCGCTTGCCTCAGGCAGGGTGTCTCGCACAGAATCGGCATGTATGCTTATGTTATATCCTCGTAGCTCGATGGCAGTCCGCCGACGAGACGACAATCTGGAGATGGGGGTGAGATCAATGAGAACACCGCGCCAATTAACTATCGCAATGATAGGTCTGGCCGCACTATGGGTGTTGCCTGTGTGCATTCTGGGCCAGCAACGTCCCACTGGCGCCGGAGCGCAACCAGCCGGCGCTGCAGATCCATGGGCGCCCTGTCGTTTTATGATGGGTGAATGGGTGGCCATCGAAGGTTCCGGACAGCCGGGCGAGGCAGTCTCCGGCGGTTTCAGTCTGGCATTCGACCTCGGCGGCAAAGTTCTCGTGCGCAGAAACCGTGCAGACTATGCGCCCAAGCCCGGGGAAAAGACCGGCATATCGCATCAGGACCTGATGGTCGTGTATCAACCGGCGGGCGAAACCCAGTTGCGGGCCTTCTATGTGGATGACGAAGGGCATGCGATCAACTACCTGGTTTCCTCCCCGAAAGAAAATGTCGAGGTGTTCGAGACGGATGCCGCGGAACACGGACCGCGGTTTCGCCTTGATTACCAGTTGAATCCCGATCGCACTCTGTCAATCACCTTTTCCATCGCAGCTCCCGGCGGCTCGTACAAGGTGTACACCAAGGGCACAGCCCGCCGTAAATAGGACGGGAGGCATAGACGATATGACGCTGATACCTTGGAGCTACGAAGAGCGCGATTTGCCGACCGATGCAGGAGTTTTCCGGCTGCACCGCCTGCGCGCCCGCTCTCCACGCACGGGGGCGGAGCGCCGGATCAGCGTGCTCGAGGCAGGAGATTGGACTAACGTCGTGGCTCTGACTCACCAAAATGAAGTCGTGCTGGTGCGCCAGTTCCGCCACGGCACCAGAAGTTTTACGCTCGAGATCCCCGGCGGTATGGTAGACAAAGGCGAGGCACCGGCCCAAGCTGCCGTGCGCGAGCTTAGAGAGGAAACCGGGTACGCCGGCGACGGGCCGATTCTTCTTGGGATCGTCGCACCTAATCCCGCGATCTTAAACAACCGCTGCCACACCTACCTGTTCGAAAACTGCACTCGGATCGGAGAACCAGAACTTGACCAGGGAGAAGACATCGAGGTCCTGACCCGGCCACTATCTGAAATTCCGGCTCTCATCTCTTCGGGCGGCATCGATCATGCCTTGGTGATCTGCGCCTTCTGGTGGCTCTCCCAGCAACGCCCCTGCACGCGAGAAACAGGGGGTGAGGGAACTTCGGATCAGGAGATCTAGCGAAACGGGTGCATCGCCGGCCTCCATTTTGCGACACGGGATTGGCTAGTTCGCATGGCCTTGGTCAATTCTACCTGGATCAGATGCCGTTGTGGTCCGCTCAGCTATCCACCAAAATCCAGCATTTGGCGCAAATATGCGCACGGTTTTGGATTTGGCGGTGCCAATTAATATGCTGGTCGATGCCAGGATTACGGAAGAACCGTACAAGTGACTTTTTGACTTTTACTCTGAAAAGGATTCCCGACAGTCTGCGCCGCACTCTGTCCTGGAGCGGAGCGATGTCAATCGCTCATTCTATCTACATCAGAATGAGCAGGCACAATCGGCCGGGTAGGCCTGATTCACGGGTCGCTGAGGCCCATCTTCGACGTAGCGGGGCCAATCGTTCTTGCAGACGAGGCCGCGAATGCCATCGGCTCTTGGAAAATAAAAGCAGTGGCGGAGAGGGGGGATTCGATTCACCTCGATTGTGGCAACTCTGTCAGCTTCAGTTATATGGCGCAACCGGCTGCGCAGCTCAAAGGCAACACCGCCTTGATCCGAACCACGCCGGCCTGGCAATTGGATTCTCAAAATTAGCTATGGTGTCGCCGCAGATCCTCGGCCAGGTACAAGAAAAACAGGAATGGGGGTCGACTCCTCCATTTCCAACTAGTTTTTGCCTCCTCCATGTGTTACCACCTTTGACTGATGATGCGTCGGGGCGGTCTCCAAGCCCGATCCCAGTCGCACCGTTCGACAGAATAACTTATTGTTTCACGAATTCATCAATCGCGGAGTCAATCAAAATGACAGGAATGCGGATCTTCTTTATTTTGGTCTTGACGATCTTCACTGTTTCGCCGGCATTTACGGAGCGCGAGAGGGCTCAAGGAGGCGATCAGTTTCTCGATGGGATTGGCGAAACCGCTCTCATGGCCCGCTACGCGTTCAACGGCAACGCGGAGGATGGGTCCAGGAACAACTTTCGCGCGACGCTGCGTGGAACCGGGGCCGCCTTTGTCCGGGACAGCCGGTTCGGCAATGTCCTTAACCTGCCGGGCAATGGCAGCCACGTCCAACTCCCGGGCAATGCCCTGACCGGGGAAGAAACGATCAGCGTCACGGGTTGGCTCTTCCTCAATTCCGACACCCCCGTCCAGCTGTTCTTCGCTTTCGGGCAGAACGCCGCCCAGAGCTTCTCTGCTACAGTGACCGAAGCCGGTTCAGACGGGGCTTCCGCGCTTTCATCGCCGCCGGCACTGCGACGCGCAGCGGATCCACCGACGCCCCGGTTCCAGCGGATCAGTGGGTCCACCTCGCCGTGGTGCTGGATCCGGCCGATCGCACCTTGACCAGCTATCTCAACGGCGCCCGGACCGGCCAGGCGACCAACGTGACCGTAAACGCGGCGCAGGTCATCAATCAGACTTCCGGGGACGCGAACAGCCTTTACCTCGGCCGGTCGCAGAATGACGCCAACGCCACCCTGAATGCCAGAGTGCGCGATATCCGCATCTATCGCGTGGCGCTGAGCGAGCAGCAGGTGGCCACGATCCGCAACAACGGGCTGACCGGCCGCCAGCCCGGCACCGCCGGCCGGGGCGCCGGCCGGCGCGAGGAACCACCATCGCGGCCCCGAAGGTTACCTGCTGCCCACTGATATCCAATTGGAAGCCGTCCCTGATATCAAGGCCGAGACAACCGTAGGCCAGCTCCCCCGGCTGCCACATACCATCCCGGCCGTGTACCGCAACAAAGCCAAGGGTCCGGATGTTCGCGTGATCTGGCCGTCGCCGAAAGATAACAGCAGGTCCTTAAGCCGGGCATGTACACCATAACCGGCAAAGTGCCCGGCACTCAGTTCCAGCCCAAAGCCACCGTAACCGTAAAGGCGGCCGCCAAGGCGGTGCCCGTTCCCAAGCGGCTAGTCGAGTCGTTTCCTCTCGGCCAGGTCGTTTTGGACCAGGACAGCAAGCAGCGTGATACGCAGTTCATCAAGAACCGCGATAAGTTCATCCTCACCCTGGCGACAACCAATCCCGACAGCTTCCTGTACAATTTCAGGGACGCGTTCGGCCAGAAGCAGCCCGAAGGCGCCAAGCCGCTTGGTGGATGGGACAGCCAGACGACTCGACTGCGTGGCCACGCCACTGGTCACTACCTGTCGGCGATGGCCCAAGCTTACGCCGGCACAACCTACAACGAAGCGTTGCATGCGAGTTTCCTCCGGAAGATGAACTACCTTATCGATACCCTTTATGATCTCTCCCAGAAATCGGGTAAACCCGTACAGGAAGGCGGCAAATTCAATGCCGATCCGACTGCCGTGCCGCCCGGCCCCGGCCGTACCGGCTACGATTCCAATCTCCGGGCCGATGCCATCCGGACCGATTACTGGAACTGGGGCAAGGGATTCATCAGCGCCTATCCTCCCGATCAATTCATCATGCTTGAGCAAGGTGCCACATACGGAACCCAGAATACCCAGATTTGGGCCCCGTATTATACGCTGCATAAGATCCTCGCCGGCCTGCTCGACTGCTACGAAGTCGGCGGCAACCAGAAGGCTTTGGAAATCGCCAGGAACATGGGCGCCTGGGTCTTTGCACGGCTCAAGGTGCTGCCATCCCAAACGCGCATCAACATGTGGAATCGTTATATCGCCGGCGAGTACGGCGGCATGAACGAGGTCTTGGCGCGTCTCTATCGGCTCACAAATGACAGGCAATTCCTCGAATGCGCCAAGCTGTTCGACAATATCAACTTTTTCTTTGGCAACGCCGATCACGATCACGGCCTGGCGAAGAACGTTGACACAATTCGCGGCAGGCACGCCAACCAGCACATCCCGCAGATCACCGGGGCGCTGGAAACCTTTCGCAACACGGGGGAATTCCCATACTACCGGATTGCCGACAATTTCTGGAATATCGTGACCCACAGTTACATGTACAGCATCGGGGGCGTCGCTGGCGCGCGCAATCCAAATAACGCCGAATGCTTCACTGCCGAGCCTGACACGCTTTTTGAGAACGGATTCGCCAGCGGCGGGCAGTGCGAAACCTGTTGCACTTACAATCTATTGAAGCTGGACCGGCAGCTCTTCATGTTCGATCCAGACTGCCAAGTACATGGACCACTATGAGCAGGGGCTTTACAACCAGATTCTCGCATCTGTTGCCGAGGACAACGCGGGAAACACCTACCATATCCCGCTCAATCCCGGCTCCCAGAAGCAATTCGATAACGCCAACATGTGCGGGTTCACCTGCTGCAACGGCACCGCGCTCGAAAGCAGTACCAAGCTCCAGGACTCCATTTACTTCAAGAGCGCGGACAACCAGACGCTTTACGTCAACCTCTTCATTCCGTCCACTCTGAACTGGACCGAGCGCAATCTGGTCGTGAAGCAGCGCACCGATTTCCCTTACGCCGATACGACCCAGATTATCCTCAAGGGCGGCGGCCAGTTCGACATCAAGATCCGCGTGCCGCGCTGGGCAACGCGCGGCTTCTTCGTCAAGATCAATGGCCGGGAGCAATCGGTCAAAGCAGTGCCGGGCAACTACCTGATGCTCCACAAAACCTGGCGGGATAACGATACGATCGAGCTTCGAATGCCGTTCCACTTCTATCTGGATCCGGTCGTGGATCAACCCAATGTCGCCAGCATCTTCTACGGCCCGATATTGTTGGCGGCCGAAGAGTCCGGCCCCCGAACCGATTGGCGCCCGGTGACGCTCGACGCCGGCGACATCGGGAAATCCATCACCGGCGATCCCGGCACCCTTCGTTTCAATATCGGCGGCGCCGCCTTCAAGCCGTTCTATGAATCGTACGCGCGATATTCGGTATATCTGAACGTGACCTTGAA
>CAVTZY010000065.1:0-62052 GCA_963739235.1 Terriglobia bacterium
GTTATCAGATATCCCTGTCTTATTGGTTAAATAATAATTTCGAAACAAATCTGTTGGAGCTCCTTGATTTTAGGGTGTGGCAGAGGGATAAGGGGGTAATTGAGTTTAGTCGATATAATCAAAATTGATCCTATCTTTGTTACTCGATATCATACATGTGATCTTAGTCGGCGAAAGACCACACCGCCGCCTGCGGATTATGTAATTCCGGCTTTTGGTTATCAATTGGATCCTTTTCGGCGCATCAGTTTGTTGTGTTTGCCGGAGATACAATGACTAATGATGATCGAATGCGGCCAACAGCGCATCGTAGAGGTCCTTGGGTGCGGCGGAGATCTCCGCAACGTAGGCGCAGCTGAACAGATCGCGGAAAAACTGGGAAGTGGCGGAAATCTCGCCGTTGAAAAACCGCTGCCGGCTTGACTCGCGCATCCTCGGGGACAGTTCCGTGAGGCATTGCGCCACCAGGGAACGGAGCTTTGTGTCCTCTATCGGAGCGGCGTTCTGGAGCATGGCCTCCATGAGCCGATCGAACCTGGCCTGAAACTGGAGCCAGTGGAACCGGTTTTCCAGGCTGGGTATGACCTGGTCCCAGCAGGAATCGCTCGCCTTATCTTCCTGGAGCCTGCGGAGCAGGAGGGCAAACCGGGAATTGAACTCAGCCTCCATACGGGCGATATCCGCGGCAACCGCGTAATCGGAGCGCGTGTTGGTAATCCCGCGGCCAATAATATTTCCGCCGGCATCTACCAGAATAGCCTTGGAAGTCGTGGATCCCAGGTCAATCCCCAGAAACACCTTCATGACATATCCCCGGCCGTAATCCGGCAGCCCGGCAGTGAGGCTCCACCTGCAGAGCGGGAGGCTTAAGGCCTATGAGGGCCCCGGAGGGGCCGAAAGATAGTAGCCCCGGGCAAGCGCAGCGCAGCCCGGGGTCAGACAAGCAACCACCCAGAGCCCTGGAGGGGCGAAAGACAAGATCAAATTCGCGTTCGTCACCGCTGTCATTCTATCGCCCCTGCCGGGGCTCTATCCTTTTCAATTCCCCTACCCCGGGCTGCGCTGCGCTTGCCCGGGGCTACTATCTGTGGCCCCTCCGGGGCCTTGGCTTTTCCGACCTTCGTGGTCCATCCTCATTCCAATTTTGCCTGTCGCTCAATACAGCAGAGCTTCGTCAAGTCTCTCTGCCGGAGGCGGTGGTTTTCCTTAAGAGGAATAGAAATGATGGCATCGCAGTCATACCAGTGCGTCGTCGGAGAGGGCATCCGCCGGGATCCGGAGTGAATGCCGTTGGTCCAGCATTTGAAAGAATGAATCCAGCCGGTTTTTTATGTTGGAAAACGAATAGTAGCGAGGGTCTACCAGATCGGTTTCGATGAATCCGACAGGAATGCCGAGCCGCTCCTCGAGGTCGCGCATCATCACCAATTGCCCGGCCGAAAAAGATTTGCAGCTTTTGATTGAATTGACCAGGAGGCCATGCGCCTGGTAGCGTTTGATCCAGCGTTCCATGAGATCGATCCGCTGAGGCAGGCTGAGGTTGGTGTAACAACCGAGACAATACTCCGCCATGCTTCGCAGCGGGTCCGCGGAGGAGTGGCGGAAGCCATCGTCGTGCACGCCGCCCACGCGGGTATAGGTGGAAGCGACGAAAACGGCACCGGTATCGTAGAACAGCTTCCAGAACTCCCGGAAATGAGTCCAGTTGGGAGGCCCCTCAACTACCAGCCGGAAGCGCTCATTTTCCAGGTAACCGTCGGGTGTGATCGGGCCCAGCTTGTTTTAAACCCGGAACGCGACTTCATTCTGCAGGTCGCGATAATACTCCACGCATTCCCGGGTGCCGCGGAAAGCCGTGAAGATCGGCCCGATATAATAAACGCCCCCGAAGTAGGCATCGATGGGCGAGGGTTTGTGCCGCGCCGAATCAAATATACTGACCAGGAGGTCCTCGGCTTGCGCCGCCAGGTCCAGCTTGGCAGCCAGTTTCCCGGAATCGAATTTGCAGCCGCTGACCTTTTCCAGGGTCGGGATCACCTCAGTGACGAGCTGGCTGCGGATGTACTCGACGGCTTGCTCCTCGATGCGCCCCGATTCCTGATACGGAATATGGAGCATGGCGATTTCCGCATTGGGGTAGAGCCACTTCAGATTTTCGAACCACTTCATGAAAACAAAGCAGCCGGTGTAGCTCAGCAGGAGCACGTCGGGCGGCGGCAATTGCTGGCCGGTGGGTCCGACGTTCCCCTGCAGCATCATGCCGATGTCACACTTTACATAGGAGCAAACATCTTCAGAGAATCCGATGTCTTCGGCCTCGCGGATATAGTCGCGGGACTTCTGGCGCATCCCGGATTGCAGGGCATTGATTTCAGGATAAACTGGAAGCATATCAAAGGTATAAATCAACTCGGCCAGATTTCCCGGGACGAAGGTATAGACCACTTTCTTGCCGGTTTCACGGACCTGGGACAGCTCGATGAACTGGTCCGCGAGCATCTGTTTTTGCCGGATCATGCTGTTCTCTTTTTGAATTTCCACGCTCACTCCCAGAGTTTGATCATGTCTGCGAAAGTCCCGGCCTGTTCCTTGATCACGCGAAACTGACCCAGATTCTCATGGTATTGAAAGCTGGTGTGCCGGATATGATGCCTGTTCATGGCGCTCTCCAGCAGGGGGCGGTCCAGGAGGGCAGGATCGCAAAAGCTGGGAGCGCAGAAGATCACCCCGTCAGCTTTGCAGTTTCGTACCGCCTCGGCGAGGCGTTCCCCTTTGGCATTCTCGGGGTCGAAAACCGCAGAAGAAGATGGGCTTTGCGAGAGATAGTTGTCCACCAGGGCGCCGATCGGATCCCCGGTATCCTCGGGGATGTCCCGGCAAAACCACTTGAGGCCGAGCTGAAAGTCGTCGTCCACGATATAGCAGCCGGCATTCTCGATGGTCTTGATGAGCCCCAGCGGCGGTTGTTCGCAGAATGAACCCGATACCACGATCCGGATCTTGTCTTCTTTGGGCGTGTCCAGTTTCTCAGCCAGTGCAAAGATGGCCCCGAGATAATCGTTGTAATCCTCAACCGCCATGGAGAAACCCGCGCGCCGGATCACGTAGTAGTCGACCGCGGAAATCTTTTCAGGCGCATCGAGGCGTAACTCCGCCAGCTGCTGCAACAGACGGCGGTTTTTGTTGTATTGGGCGATCGAGTGATTCAGATCGCCGATGCTGACTCGCCTGCCGTTAAGGCGCGCCAGGTCGGCCTGGAGTCGATCGAGTTCAGCCGATAGAATTGCCCGCCGGTGGACGGATTGAAATTCTGGGGAAAATCCAGATAGCGCACGAATCTCTGCGGAAACTTGAGCCGGAAAATGCCGGACAGGTTGCGAATGACATCACATATGGAGGGGAAAAGGAAGCCGTCGAAATCATCGAGATTGCCGTTCAACGCCAGTTCCACCACCGTGCGCGGCAGGTGGCAAATGTAGGACTGGAAGAAGGCATCTCCTTTGACGACGGGGATCCGATCCCCCGCGCCAAAGATGCCGACAGGCAGCATGCCGGCCGCGTGGATCACCTCCCTCGGCACGTAGATGGGAAGAAAACCGATGATGCGCCTCGAGGCATCTGCCTGCTTCCAGTCCCGCGCCCAGGCGAATGACAGATCCTGAAAAAGACCCAGCGCTACTGGAACCGCTTCTGCATAGTTAGTGAAACTGAAAGGGGCTCTTTTGGAGAGCACTCCACCCATAGTTAAACCTTGACGGTCGACGGACGCCAGATAATCAGGTTCAATCCGGGGAAAAACCGACCCGAAACGGTCTTTCTCTCCGCGCGTGATTACTTCATGGACTTTCCCTAATGCAGGCTCTCAAACCCAGGCGAGCATACTGAGCGACATACCCGGATGCGTGATCTGAATAAGAGCCCGATTTCAGGGGTCATCAATGTCCGCTATATTACCCAATCGGGGAGTGAGGCGCACGCCTCAGCAGAATCCAACCTGCGCTGTACGCCGCAAAATCCGGGCTGCCCCGAGTCCTCCCCCGATTCCCTTCCTGCTCTCTCCGATGCTCCCTTGTGCGCCCGAATAGAAATGCATATAAGGAAGTGAACATGATATCTTAACGCTGACATTTGGGGCCGACCTTAACGGTTGTCGACAGCAGCATGGACGGGGAGGATATGGATGGGGAATGTTTCAACGCTCGGTGGCTGTGAGTCAACAGGCGGACATAATTTCGCAGTGATCGGCGTAGGAGGTTATGTGGCACCACGCCACTTGAATGCGATCAAAGCGACAGGGAACCGCGTGGTGGCCGCCTTGGATAAGAACGACAGTGTCGGTGTGATGGACCGGTGGTTTCCGGAAGCAGCATTTTTCACGGAATTCGAACGGTTTGACCGGCACGTTGAGAAACTTCGCCGAGGTGGGGCGGACAGAGTTGACTATGTCAGCATTTGTTCTCCCAATTATCTGCATGATGCACATATGCGGTTCGCCTTGCGGGTTCAGGCGCATGCGATCTGCGAAAAGCCCCTTGTGATCAATCCCTGGAATATCGATACCCTGGAAGAATTGGAAGCGGAGTCTGGAAAAAGGCTGTATTGCGTGCTGCAGTTGCGTGTTCACCCGACTATTCTGGCGCTGCGGGATAGAGTCGCAAAGGAATGCCCTACGCGACGGTATAAAATTGACTTGAGTTATATTACGGCACGCGGGCGCTGGTATTTCGTGTCGTGGAAGGGGAGCATGGAGAGGTCCGGGGGCATTGCGACTAATATCGGAATCCACTTCTTTGACATGCTGATGTGGATTTTCGGCGGCGTCCAGAATGCAGAGGTTCACCATTCGGAACCGAGTCGCATGGCCGGATTTCTGGAACTTGAAAGGGCTGACGTGCGCTGGTTTCTTTCTCTGGATAGAATCGACCTGCCTGGAGATTTGCGGAAGGAGGATAAGTCGACCTTCCGTTCGGTCATCCTCGATGGCGAGGATATTGATTTCTCGGAAGGTTTCACAGATCTTCATACCCTCGTCTACCGTGATATTTTATCAGGACGAGGATTCGGCGTCACCGACGCACGTCCATCCATTGAACTGGTGTCGGGACTTCGAAACGCTGAGATTCGAACAAGCGTAGCTGAACGCCGCCACCCGCTCCTGGGTACTCTGTAAGTTGATGACCCTCTCTCAGCCTGGACAAGAGGTGAACTCTGGGTGTTTGCCTTCAGCTGCCTCGCTATGAGAATGGCATTCTGGCGGACAATTGGGAGCCACTAGCTTCGTATAGGAGTGAAAATGTCAGATGGACCTGCGGAATATTTTGTCCACGCATCTGCTTATGTTGACGAGGGAGTGCAGATTGGGCGCGGCACCAAGATATGGCATTTCTGTCACATAATGACAGGGGCACGGATTGGCGAACGCTGTGTTCTTGGACAGAATGTAAATGTTGACGGCGGAGCTGTGATCGGCAACAACGTAAAAATTCAGAACAATGTATCGGTCTATTCCGGCGTGGTAGTTGAGGATGACGTATTCCTCGGGCCATCGTGCGTTTTGACAAATGTGACCAACCCCAGGTCGCAGGTAAAAAGACAGAACTTATACGAAAAAACGATTCTGAAGCGCGGCTGTTCCATCGGTGCGAACGCAACCATCCTTTGCGGTATCGCCATCGGGCAGTACGCATTCGTTGCTGCCGGCGCAGTAGTTGTTAAGGATGTCCCGGATTATGCACTTGTCCTGGGCAACCCGGCGCGGCAGAGGGGCTGGATGAGCCGCCACGGACATCGATTGGAAAACGCTGATCCCCAGGGTTTCATGATCTGTCCGGAGAGCGGTTTTCGTTATCAGGTAGATAGGGGTGGCCTCCTCCGATGTGTCGATCTGGACGAACATGCAGCACTGCCAAGTCCGATGGCTACGGGATCTAAATCCTATGAAGAGTACAAATCCAGATAGCCTTCCTTCTTCCTGCTACGCGCTAAACTGAACCAGGCACACCGAGCTCCCTCGAACACGGCATGATTTGACCAAATACCGGCGATGTAGTTAACGGGGTCGGACCAAGGTTAGTTTTTTGATCGTGATCGCTTACTGGAAAAACAGTCTCCAAAACACCCCTCTGCAGGCGAGCATCGATCCGATCCATTTCGAACCCCTCGGGCTTTCCGAGTGGACATTCCGGGTGATCAGGGAGAAGTAGAATAATCTCGAGACCTGCAGGGGGATTCCGAGGCCGCGCGCGTCCGGTTCTGAAATTCGCTTGCTCCCCGACTCCTCTCCATGTAGAAATACGCCTTCATTCATCGGTTGAGTGGAAAGACCGTTTCGGCAGAGAAGAATGATTCGGCGATTTGCCGTATTGCTGTGAGGAACATCTTCAAGGGAAGAGGTCAGTCCGTATGGCTCGGCAGGCTCAAATCCGGAGAGTCATTGCGGAGGTTGCCGGGAAGCCGGTTGAAGTCGACATGGATGAATCCTTGTTCGAATCGGGGCTTCTGGACTCATTCGCGCTGGTCACCCTGATCAACGGGCTCGAAAAGGAATTCGCGATCAAAATCCCAGATTCCGATCTTGTCCCCCAGAGGTTTGACTCAATCTCCAGAATCGAGCGTTACCTGGCGGGCTTCCTCAAAAACTAGCTCGGCAATTGCCCCACGGGTCTTATATGGTTTTCAGCACGAACATTTTCTTGTTTGGCTTTCTGCCCCTGGTCCTGTCCTGCTATTTTCTCACCCCCGCGAAATTCCGCAATCTCTATCTGTTCGTTACCAGTTTGTTCTTCTATTTCTGGGGCTGTGGTCCCGTAATCTTTGTATACTTGCTCTGCGTTGTCCTCAATCATTATGCGGGGCATTGGATTCACAACTCCCCCCCAGCCAGAGCCAAGCGAATCCTGAGTATCATTCTGGTTCTGGACCTGGCAATCCTGGTTTACTACAAGTATTTCAATTTCTTTTCAGATCAGGTTTCCTTTCTGCTCACATGCATAAATATTCATTGGCAGCCGGGTTTCCGGGTCGCATTGCCGATCGGGGTGTCGTTTTTTGTCTTCAAAGCCATGTCCTATCCGGTTGAGGTGTATCGCGGTCTGGAAACACCACCGAAAGGGCTAATTGATTTCGGAGCATGGCTGTCACTGTTCCCGGATTTTATTGCCGGCCCCATTGTCCGGTACTCGGATGTCAGCCGTGAGATCTTCCGCCGAACGGTCACGGTGGATCTGTTTTTTGGCGGTTTGGCGCGGTTTGCGCTCGGCTTGGGGAAAAAGGTGCTCATCGCCAATCATCTCGGAGCTGTCGCGGACAAGGTGTTTAACCTGCCCGCTGGACAATCGACGGCTGGTTTGGCCTGGCTGGGGCTGGTCTGTTACACATTTCAGATCTACTATGATTTTTCCGGCTACTCGGATATGGCGATCGGGCTTGGGCGTTTTTTCGGCTTTCATTTTCCAGAAAATTTCAATCAGCCGTATCGGTCCAAAAATGTGACCGAATTCTGGCGCCGCTGGCACATGACGCTTTCCCGTTGGTTCCGTGACTTTCTCTGGTTCCCGCTGGGAGCCAATCGCAAACCGGGATTGCGCTCCTACTTCAACCTCTTCCTGGTGTTTCTGCTGTGTGGATTCTGGCACGGCGCAGCGTGGACCTTTGTGGTCTGGGGAATGTACTACGGATTTCTGCTGGTCTTCGAGATGGCCCTGAAGAATCGATTCAAGTTTGAAATGTCCGGGATCGCAGGGAACTTCTACACGATGTTCCTGGTGATGATGGGCTGGGTGCTTTTCCGCAGCGCAAATTTCAGCTCGGCCCTGGATTTTCTGAAATTGTTGTTCGGCTCGAGCTCTGGGGCCGGCACGTTTTTATATTTCCCCACCAGCTATTATCTGCAGAACGACGTTCTGATATATCTGGCGGCCGCTATCCTGTTTGCCTGGCTGCCGGTGGAGCGTTTCGAGAAGATGAATTTCTGGCATACCGCCCCCGGCGTGGCATTGACGGGCCTGGTTTCACTGTGCCTGATTGCATACTCGGCGATTGTCCTGTCGACCGTGGGATTCAATCCTTTTATTTATTTCAGATTCTAACGTCTCATTCCGATGATCAAAGCCGTCAAAACGACAACCATTGTGATGTTTGCGTTCATCCTTTCGAGCCCTTTTGCGCAGGAGCAGTTTCACCTCTTCAAGTACAAATCCCTGACGGAAAACCGCCTCATGAAGCCGCGGCCTACGGATTGGCAAACCCTGTTTGCCTCAGGCATGAGTTTTGCGAAGCGGTACGAGGAGTATTTCAACGACAACTACGGACTGAGGGACATTTTGATCCGCACCAAGCACCAGCTGGATTACTTCCTCTTTCACACGGCCGAAAAGGTCGTCATCGGACCTGACAACTGGCTTTTTTACAAATCCGTCGTGGAGGAGGAGGAAATCAATGTCGAGAAAACTCCCCCGCCCGAATGGCAGAGGATGTTCGCGAACCTGATCAAGTTGAATCGTGTGCTTGCGGCACGCGGGATCACGCTTGTGGTTTTGCCCTGCCCCATGAAAAACTCAATCTATCCGGAAAAGCTTCCGGCCAGTGCCCCTCGGCGGCCTGACCCGACGGGGTTGGAGCGCTATCGCAAATTTCTGACGGAGCATCCTGAGATCGTGACAGTGGATGCGTTTCCGTTGCTCATGAATCTCAAGGCGTCCTTTCAGGTCTACCACAAGACCGATTTCCACTGGACTGATCCAGCGGGCGCCTACGTGGCCAAGGCGCTGGTCAACAAGCTCGGACAGCTGAGCGGCATGGGCGATTTGTGGGACCGTCCCATCAAGATCAGAACCGCGAGTTTTTCCTTGGGAGGAGAAAACGCTGCCTGCGGGCTTTTGCGTCCAATCCGGGAAAACGCTCTGTTTCTGGAGTCCGAGTGGAGCGAAGCCGGGTTCGGGGAATTCGCCTATACGCAAGAGGGGAATGAATGGACCTATCGTGCCAAAGCCGGAAATCAGGTCCGGCTCTTGCCTCGCACCGTGATGTTCGGCGATTCCTATGCCGATGCTTTCACAAGAGCCGGGCTGCTCGCATACTTTTCGGAGTTTCATAAGTTCTATAATTGGGAGTTCCCTCAAAAATATCCCAAAATTCCCGAAGGAACGCGCTATGTTATTTTGCAGCACATCGAACCGTTTTTGAATCCGCTCCTCAATCCCGCATTCTGGCCCGACGAGGTCAAAAGCCACTAGCGACATGTTCTGGCGGGCAAAAGCTCTTGCCTTCAAACCGCAAAAGCAGCCACGAATGACACGAACCTTTGCTGGCTCGAAAACTCGCGCATTCGTGTCATTCGTGGCTGCCTCAAACAGGCCATTAATCTTCATGCACTTGGGCGCGCCACGCGCCCGGGAGGCTGCATTGAGGCTTTTGGTTGCGGTTTGATCGCACATTGGCCTCGATGTATAATCGCGCCGGCATTTCCAATCGACGCATGAGGGAGAGACTCTGCAGTTCTATTGCTTGGGTTTTGCGGTTTTTTTGCCGCTGACACTACTTACCTACTGGGCCCTCAATCGATGGGGGATCCGTTGGCAAAACCTCTTCCTCCTCCTTGCCAGCTGTGTGTTCTACGGGTGGCTCCACTATCAATTCGTGACTTTGCTCATTCTCGGAGCGCTCATCGACTATCTGATCGGGCGGCGGTTGATGACGGCGAGTCACCCCGGAGCGCGCAAGGCCCTGCTGGGCGTCAGCCTGGCGGCCGACCTGGGCGCGCTCGCGCTTTTCAAGTACCTGGATTTTTTCGTGCCTTTATTGGTTGAAGTGCTCCGGGCTGCAGGAGTGCGGGGGTTTATTGGCGAGCTGTACGTGATTGTGCCGCTTGGCATCAGCTTCATGACCCTGCAGAGGTTAAGCTATACGATCGAGGTTTATCGCAAGCGCTATGCCGGCACGCGCGATTGGATTTCGTTCACGGCTTTCACCTGTTTTTTCCCCCTGGTGATATCAGGCCCAATCGAGAGGGCGACCCAACTGCTGCCTCAGTTTATGCAGGCCCGCACTTTTGACGTTGAGAGATCCAAGGACGCTCTGCGCCAGATGCTCTGGGGCCTATTCAAGAAAGTCGTTATCGCAGACAGCTTGGCCGGGAGGGTAGATTTCGTTTTCTCCCATTATGATCGACTCGCCGGCATCGATCTTGCGGCGGGGGTGTTTCTGTTTGCCATTCAACTCTATGCTGACTTTTCCGGCTACTCGGACATTGCCCTTGGCATCAGCCGGCTTTTCGGCTTCCGGATTACCAGGAATTTTTCCTACCCATATTTCTCCCGGGACATGGCGGAGTTCTGGAGGCGCTGGCACGTATCTCTGTCTTTTTGGTTCCGGGATTACATCTTCACGCCGCTGACCATGAATGTGAACATCAAGGCACGTGTGCGACGGATGGCTTGTGTGCTCCTGACTTTCACTGCCAGTGGCCTATGGCACCGCGCGGCGTGGACGTTCATCGTGTGGGGCTTCCTGAACGGGCTCGGGTTTGCTCCACTCGTGTTCGGCAACGCCTCGGCACGTCAAACAAAGCATGTGGCGGAAGGGAGATTTCTGCCGTCAGCAGGAGAATGGCTCCAGATGAAACTGGTCTTCGCCTATGTGCTGCTGGGGTGGATTTTTTTCCGGGCAACGTCTCTTGAGCACGCTCTGCGATTCATTGTCTGCATGTTGACGCACACATGGATCGTGCTGCCGGGCGCCAGATGGTTGCTCGTGATGGCAGCCTCGTTCATGGTTTGCGAGTGGTTCCGGCGCGAGAAGGATCATCCGTTGGATATCGCCGGTCTGCACGCCGGTCTGCGTTGGGCGATTTATGGAGTGTTGTCGCTTTCGATCTACTACTTTGGCCGCTTCGGACAGCTGGATTTCATCTACTCCCATTTTTGAAGAGAGGCGCCGGCCTGCAATCAACCGCACGCCGAATCGCATGTCCCGCCGCAGATTCTGCAATCAACCCCTCCCATACCCCGGCAGCTCATGCGCTGCCGCAGACAGGTAGCTACGTCAACAAGTTTGCAGAGGGGGACAAGAAGGTTCCATTGCCAGGAACCCTTTAGGTCTCGAAGATCAGGGCTTTCCCAGGAGATTGATCAGGGACAGGGGGTCGACACGGGTACCGACCAGCCGCACGGACCAGTGGAGATGCGGGCCGGTGACCAGGCCGGTCGCCCCGACCTTCCCCACAACCTGGCCGGAGGTTACGCGATCTCCCAGGCGCACGGCAAATGCCGACATATGTCCGAAATAGGAATATAGCCCCAAGCCGTGGTCGATGACGACTGTGTTTCCCGAATAGTAGAGATTCGCAGCCAGAACAACTCTGCCTGCATTAGGCGCCACGATGGGCGTGCCCGTGGCTCCTTGGAAGTCGGTTCCCGCATGAGGACTGCGCGGCTGCCCGTTGTAGATGCTTCTCTTGCCGAACCCGCTGATCGGCGGGCCGGGAACGGGCACGCGGAATAGACCGCTCCAATAGCGCTCGGGCGAAACCACATCAAAAATCGCGCGCACTTTCTCAGATTCCAATTTAATTCGTGCCTGGGCCTCGGGGGGTGGTGAGACGAATTTCTCGTCCACCGTGAGTTCGCGGGTAGGGAAGATCTTGGCGGTCACTATCAGTACATACTGCGAGGTTACAGGCGCGCCGCCGGCATCCGCGCCAGTCAATTTGATTACATAGCGGCCCGGCTTGGTTTCGAGGTCGATCCCGATGAGCCCCGTCCACTTGAGGCTCATCCTCCGCGGCGAAAAGCGGAAACTCGTGTTCGAATACGGTAGCCTTCAGCCTGCGCAGCTTCTGCGGGCTCTCGGCCTGCAGCAGTACGATCTCTCCGGGCTGGAGGGATCGCGCCTGATGGGTGACAGTGAGATCAACACTGCCGGCCGCCCTCGGCATCTGCGGATAGGGAAGGAGTAACATACAAAACAAGGCTGCCTGATATGGAAATCGTATCTTTTTCAATTCGACCATCCCGTAATATGGGTTTTGCCGCTGTATCGAAGGTAACTCATCCTGTCACCCTCATCAAGCTTATCCCTGGTGCCGGAGTATTGAAGTTTGACCCGGATTGGGAAATCGCTTGGGGCGCAGCTTGCGTCGCAGAGATGCCGTTAGAACCAAGGGCCGACCTCGGGCTTTATTGTGAGATAAAGCTGAACCGACAGATTCTCTGATGATAAGACTCTCAAAATCCTGTGTTATGCTCATGCCTAAGGAGGCCGATGATGAGAAAAGCCCTGATCCTGTTCCTTTTAACCGCGACCAGTGCACTGGCTCAACAAGGCACCATGCACCTTGCAATTGGGGACCCTGCCCGTAAAGACAAAGAGGCGAAGGTCATGCTCGATGCCGTAACGGCGACCGCCACCGGGGAGATGCTCAATCCTCGCGAGGTCGTTGCCCGCCTGGCAGGCACGCGGCTCATTTTTATCGGCGAAAGCCATACCACCATGGATTTCCATCGGGTCCAGTTGCAGGTGATCGAGGAATTGGTAAGAGCCGGCAAAAAGGTCCTGATCGGACTCGAGATGTACCCGAATACGGAACAGAGATACCTGGACGATTGGTACCTGGGCTTTTATTCTGAAAGCGGCTTTATCCAGATGTCGCATTGGTATAAGAACTGGGGCTATCATTGGAACTACTATCGGGACATCTTCCTCTTCGCCCGCGATCACCATATCCGTATGTTCGCGCTCAACGCACCCCGTGAGGTGGTGTCGGCGGTCAGCAGGAAGGGGCTTCAGAATCTGAGCCCCGAGGAAAAGGCTCACATCGCCCCGAAGATTGATACTGCCAACGAAGAGCATTTCGCCCTCTTCAAGGCGTTCTTTGCCGAGGGCATGGGCATGAACGCCATGATCAGCGACACCATGGTGGCTCCTATGTTCGCTTCGCAGTGCACCTGGGATGCGACCATGGGCTACAACGCAGTTCAGGCTCTGAAAGAGTACGGCGAGGAGAACACCGTGATGGTGGTGCTCATAGGCTCAGGTCATGTCGCCTATAATCTCGGAATTGAGCGTCAGGCGGCTGCCTGGTACGACGGCAAAATGGCTTCGATTATTCCAATTCAGGTGCTTGACGAAAGGGATCGGCCGATTGAGAGTGTCCGGGCTTCCTATGCGGATTACCTATGGGGAGTCCCGCCGGAAAAGGCGACGCTCTTTCCGGAGCTTGGTACCGCTACCAACGAAGTGCCGGGCGAGACGCGCCGCCGGGTTCTTTCGGTCAACGAAGGTTCTCCAGCTAAATTGGGCGGATTTCAGGTTGGGGATGTACTTCTTTCCATGGATGGAATCCCCCTGCCGGATGCGGAGACAATGAATCGAATGATGGCTGAGAAGAAGTGGGGCGATGCGGCCGTATTTGTCGTCCGCAGGCAGCCAAAGGATGGCGCCGCACAGGAGGTTACACTGAAGGTTGATTTCCGGCGCCGCAACCCTGCTCCCCGGCCCGCAGCTCCCGGCAAATAGGGAAATCACCAAACAGCAATGATTCGTGCTCTTCGTGGCTGCCTTTGCTGTTTTCACCGCTGGTTGGCAGCCAGCACTTTCTTTCTTAACCGGATGGATTGCGGCGTGACCTCCACCAACTCGTCGTTGTTGATGAACTCGAGCGCCTGCTCAAGGGACAGTTCTCGGAAAGGCACGAGGCGGATGGCTTCGTCGGCAACGGAGGCCCGCATATTAGTCAGCTTCTTCTCCTTGACGACGTTCACATTGAGGTCGACGTTGCGAGCGTTTTCTCCCACGACCATGCCTTCATAGACTGCTGTCCCCGGCCGGATGAACAGCTCTCCCCGCTCCTGCAGGTTGTAGAGCGCATAACCAGTAGCCATCCCCGCCCGATCCGCGACCAGAGCCCCGCTCAACCGGCTTGTGATCTCACCCGACCATTCGCCCCATTTCAGAAAAAGAGTATTGAGCAATCCGGTGCCCTTAGTGTCGGTCAGGAACTCGGAGCGAAAGCCGATCAAGCCCCGGGTCGGCACTTCAAACTCCAGCCGGACTCGCCCGCCTCCATGATTCACCATCTTCACCATGCGCCCTTTGCGGCGTCCGAGGGCCTCGGTGATTACCCCGATGAAAATGTCAGGACTGTCGATGACCACAAGCTCGATCGGCTCCAGTTTTTTGCCGTCCACGAGCCGCATGATGACTTCAGGCTTGGACACCTGCATCTCATAACCTTCGCGCCTCATCATTTCGATCAGGATCGCCAGCTGGAGCTCTCCGCGTCCGGAGACCTTGAAACTTTCCATGCCCTCCGCATCCTCCACGCGGATGGCGACATTGCCGAGAGTTTCCTTATCAAGGCGGCCTCGGAGATGGCGTGAGGTCACAAACTTACCGTCCCTGCCGGCGAACGGAGATGTGTTGATCTGGAAGATCATCGAAATGGTGGGCTCATCGACCTGGATGACCGGCAGCGGCGCGGGATCGTCCGCATCCGTGACCGTTTCACCGATAAAAATTCCTTCGATGCCTGCAAGGGCTATGATTTCGCCTGCGCTTGCTTCTTTGGCCGGCTTGTGTTTGAGGCCATCGAAAGTATAGAGCATGGTAATCCGGGTCTTTTCGATGGTGCCGTCGAGCTTGCAGACGGAAACATTGTCGCCGACCGCGACCTTGCCGGAGAAGATCTTTCCGATCGCGATTCTCCCCACATAGTCGTTGTAGTCGAGTGTCGTCACCAGCATCTGGAGCCTCTCGGCGAGCAGAGGGCGAGGCGCGGGGATGGTTGCCAGGATCTGCTCAAAGAGCGGGCGCAGATCCTGGGAGTTGTCCTCCAAGGAGCGCTTGGCGATGCCGTCGCGGCTGATGGCATAGAGAATCGGGAAACTGATCTGCTCCTCATTGGCATCCAGATCTATAAAAAGGTCATAGATTTCATTGACGACCTCCTCCGGCCTGGCGTCGGAACGGTCAATTTTGTTGACCACGACGATCGCGGGCAGTTTTTCCTCCAGGGCTTTGCGGAGCACGAAACGCGTCTGCGGCAGCGGGCCTTCCGAGGCATCGACCAGCAGCATGACGCCGTCGACCATCTTCAAGACGCGCTCGACTTCCCCCCCGAAGTCGGCGTGGCCGGGAGTGTCCACGATGTTAATTTTAACCCCGCAAAAGTGGATGGCCGTGTTTTTGGCCATAATGGTGATGCCGCGCTCCCGCTCGAGATCGAGGCTGTCCATCACGCGCTCGATGATGCGCTCGTTTTCGCGGAATGTGCCGCTCTGCTTGAGCATCGCATCTACCAGGGTCGTCTTGCCATGGTCGACGTGGGCAATAATGGCGATGTTTCGTATATCGTCTCTAGGGGGTAGTTTGGACAAGTTCATCTCCCTGGCTGAATCCCGCACCACCCGTGCAAGACTTTTACCAACAAAAGGCAGGAAAGGTACCCTGAAGCGAAGAGCATGTCAAGCTGCAGACCGCATCGGCGTCTATCTGCGGTGTGGGGTTTTGGAAAGGTCTCGCGCCCCTGACGCGAACAGCTTCGTGCCAGTTCTGGCCAGGGCTTTTCCGCCGATTGGTTCTCACGGGCGTTGGTGAACCCGGAGGCAGCGTGGTGGTCGTCGTAGCAGGTCATGGTGTTGGGGGCGGGCAGAGATGACCGTTCTCCTCCAGAAATTTTCTCTTTGATGCCACTTGTTCTTCGATGAGGGAAAAGTAGCGGAGTTTATCCAAACTCGAAATGTCGGGCCGTTCTGCGATGCGCTGATTAAAGGCGTCGTAATAAGTGAAATGCCTGCTCACATCTCTGATCCGAGCCCTCAGCCTGTTGTTCGGATCCACATTGGCGCAGTCGTTCGTGTCGTGCATCCGATAATAGATCAGGTTGACGGGAAGATAGGCGATCTTCATATGGTTTAAGGCGGCGTTGAAACCGATCCACCAATCTTCGAACAAAAGCACTTCAGGAATCGGGAAAGCGGCCTCGGCAACCCGCCGGTTAAAAAACATGGTTCCTCCCCAAGTCGGATTCAGCTGGAAAAACGTTTCCAGGACAAAGTCCTCCCGCTTGCGAACCGGCGGTTTCTTCGACATGGGGCGCAATGCCGCGTCGCAATACAGCAGGCCACCCACGACCAGATCGAGGCCATGGCGGACCAGGTGACGATAGGAATTTTCGATGCGATCCTTATAGGCCAGATCGTCTGCTCCCATCAGGGCATAATAGGAACCATCTGCCATGGTGTAAGCGGCATTGAACGCTCTCACCTTCCCCCTGTTCTGCAGCATCCGGCGGACTTTCACGCGCGGGTCGCCACCGTATTGTTCGAGGAGGATCTGCGGGGTTGAATCTGTGGAACCATCATCCACGATGCATACCTGAACATTCAGGTATGTTTGGGACAGGCAGGAATCGACGCATTGCCTGATGTAGCGCTGCTCGTTGTGCGCTGCCACCAGGAAACTGATGAGGGGCAGTTCCTGGAGATTCTCCGAATCTAATGAGTGAATCGGCCTGAAGTCTGGGCTGTACCGGAGGAGCGCGTCCTTGAGATCCCGGCAAGTTGCCCGCCTGAAATCCTGGTCTAGAACGGCTGCTCGTGCTTTCCGGCAGATGTCCTCCACTGTCGAGAACGACACCGGCTCCAGAATGCCTGCCAGCACGTCGTCCGGATCGCCTGACGCCACCAATGGGAGCACATCGTCATCCAGAAGCTCGGCTAACGATTCGAGGCTGTACTCCCCCTGAAAGAAGAGCCGCACGGGAGAAAAAACCTGCGAGTGCTGCAGAAAATAATCCAGCGGAACCAGACGGGCTGCAATGCTCACCGGATAGGTCTCGGCTGCCATCGGCACCAGAAAATGGTACCCTAACAGCAATTCGCTGTTTCCCTCCATCTGCTGCAGCGACAAGTCATGCAGGACCTGGAGTTTTTCCGGTGACGGCAGTGCAGATGCGACGTAGGTCAAGTCGAAGTAATAAGATCGATTCATCATGTCGATACCGGCAGGCTCCTGTCTATGAAGAGGCGATGCCAAAGCAGATAATTCAGAATGACCCACAAGCGATTGGCTTCGCGGAAGTCCTCCAGAGTATTGGTCCAAAGGGAATCGCGCGTTTTGCAGAAATAACGCTCCCTGAGTTCCTTGCCGTTCCAGAAAGGGCTAGTGAGAAAAAGCGGGTCGTCCAGCGTCTTTAGAATGAATTTCTGCAGGTGGGAGTTATACCAGGTATGCAGGGTGGAGTTGAAGCCGATCTTGTTTTGCCGGATTCTGACTGTTTCCGGCATTAATCCGCGCATGGCGTCGCGTAGAATTCTCTTGGTAAACCCGGCACCGATGAGCGATGTCCATTCGAGGCTCAGAATGAAGGTGACGAGGCGATAGTCCAGCAGAGGACACCGCACCTCCACACCATGACGCATGGAAGACCGGTCGAAATTGCGCAGTATTGATGGCAGCATGGTCGAATGCAGATCGTCATACAACTTCTGCTTGAGATCTCCGGCTTTCCAATTGAAATATCCGGAATAACCGGCGAGAAGTTCATCGCCGCCATGCCCATCAAGGGTCACAAACACACCCATCCGGCGCATCTGCTCATATACGCACATCATCGGGACCAGAGCCGTCCCCACTACGTCGTCCCCATAGTAAACGGAGCGGACAAGCTCCTCTTCTGAGATCTTGGTGGATGGCTGCCAGTAATAGGGTGTGATGCCGGTGGCCGCTGCGACCGCAGCTGCAAACGGGGTTTCGTCCTGCAGGGTGCCGGGAAAGGATGCGATGAATGCGGTCTGGCAATCATTTTGCAGGCGTTGGTCCTGGGAAGGGGTTTTGAGTATGGAATGCATCGCGCATACAACTGCAGAAGAGTCGAGGCCTCCGCTTAGACTGGTGCCGATACGCACGTCGCTGCGCAGGCGCAGGCGCACTGAATCGAAGAATAGTTCCTTGAAGGTCTCGACCTGATGCTCGTAGCTGTCGTCGACCGCGACCCGGTGCGAGGCGCTGTCCCACCAGCGAGATTCAATGATCTGCCCGGATGCCGAAACTGTCAATTCATGGCCGCCGGGCAGTTTTGCGATATTCTTCAGAAGCGTCTCCGCTGTCATCCCTTCGAACTTCGTCGGGTATCTCAAGGTGGATGTCACGGCTTCGGGATTCAGTTCGGGGCCAAAAGCATCGAGAAAAAGGAAGCTTTTCAACTCCGAGGCAAACAGGAATCGCCCCGCTGTTCGTGCATAGTAAACTGGCTTGATGCCGAAGCGATCCCTGCTTAAGTAGAGCTCGCGCTTTTGGGGATCCCAGATGGCGAAGGCCCACATGCCGTTAAATTTGAAGAGGCATTCCTTGCCCCAGAAATGATAGGCAGCCAGGATGACTTCTGTGTCGGTCTCGGTTGCAAATCGGTATCCCCGCGCGGCTAACTCGGACCTCAATTCAAGGAAGTTATAGATCTCTCCGTTGTACGTTATCCAGAGGGTCTTGCCGTCAGGCGCGATATAACGCATGGGGCATCTGCCGGCATGCGAAAGATCGAAGATGGCCAGCCGACGGTGGCCCAGGCCCAGATTCCCATCAATGAACGACCCTCTGCCATCAGGCCCCCGGTGGGCAAGGGAATCAGTGAAGCGATCCAGCTCATCTGGATCCACCGCTCTTGCAAACTCGTATATCCCGGCTATTCCGCACATTTAGCGAATCGCAGAGGTTAGACGTGTCCAGTCGACAAGTCGTTGAATGCCTTCATCGAAAGAGATCAGAGGAATAACGCCAAGCATTTCCTTCATGCGGGTATTATCCGCAATCAGATCGGCATGGTCCGAAGGGAGGTATTCGATTTTGGGCGTGATGCCGGCCTCGCGCCCGATGCTGTCGACGATATCGGTCATGCTGACGATCGCATCTCCCGCTACATTCAAGATAGCTGATTGGCCAAGGGTCAGAGCCGGCTCAAAAACCCTGGCGGCATCATCGATATAGATAGGGTTGATCCTGATGCCTGGATTGCCCTGAATGGAAATCGCCTCAGAACGGAGTACCTTGGACAGAAGATTGCCGATGAGCATGCGTTTCTGACCGGCGCCATAGAGAAAAAAGAATCTGAATACCACCGTGCTGAAAAACTGTTCGTAGGAGGATAGAAGGAGCTCGGAGGCATATTTTGAGCGGTGGTAAAAATTAACCGGGTTAGGTGAGTGCGATTCCGTGAATATCTGGCAACCCGTGCCGTAGATGCCGCCGCTGGAAGCATAAATGAAAATCTTGATTCCGGCACTCCTGCCGTATTCGAGCAGGTCAAGAGTGCTGGCAGTGTTGATGGAGAAGATTTCATGTGCAGAGGCTGGAAAGTCGTCATATTTTCTCGATTGGGCGAGATGAACGATGGCATCGATCTGGCGGGGGAGTTGGGAAAGGTCGAGCGGCGTGGAAAGGTCGGAGCAGATCCATGAGATGTCGGTCGACGATTCCTCAGGCGCGCAGCGACCGAGAGCATAGACTCGATAGGATCCTGCGAGCAGCGGGAGCAGCTTGCTGCCCAGGAAACCGGTGGCGCCGGTAACTAGTATTGAGTTCATGGATGCTTCCCCACGTCCGGCAATCTGTTTTCTTCCAGAGGACTTTGGAGTCGACCGCCACTCGTGACGTATTCCGAATGGAGAGGATGAAACAGGCTGAGCAGGTCGACCTGCCTGCCCCGCAGCAATTTATCATAAATAGATTCGAACAGATAACGGGCCATGCGGTAGGAGTGGTACTTCTCCGCATATCAACGTCCAGCATGGCCTAATTCGCGCCTGAGTTCCGGATTCGTTGCCAAAATCCGGAGATGTTCCTTCATCCGTTCCGGCGGCGTGGAGAGAATGGGGCATTCATCCAGATAGGAGTGTTTTCTCAGAGCCGCTGCGTATTCCTCATGGGCGAGATTGGACAGTACCGGCAGGCCGGATGCCATACCTTCAATTCCACACCGAGAATAGCCAACGGTTGTACACCGGTCCACAAGAATATCGACCTCTTGTATCAGGCCTTTGATGCGTGAATCCTTAACTTGCTCGGCCAGAGCCAGATCGACGGCAAGGCCCTCCCGACGCAGTTCGTCGATAGCGCGGAGAATCAATTCCGTTCCCTGTAAGCCTTCGTGGGTGGGAGCATGAAGCACCCGAACCGTGTCCTGCCTGCCATCGGCTTGCGAATAAGAGGATTTCTGCGGCCATTGACTCGTGTTGATAACGATGGCTGTGGGTACGAGTACGTCCAGGCCGTTGACACCCTCCTCCTCCTTCGCCAGATTATCGGTCACGAGGCAATCGGCCGGTTGCGTCCAATGATGGGCTCGGGATGAAATCCCGGTGCCGCAGGAAATCATAATGGTCCATATCCCGGCCACCCTCAAAAGTTCGGCTTCACGGTGCGCCAATGGAGTCTTCCCGAGCGGCCCGCCGGCGATTGATGAGTGGACGACATTAGCATTCAAGATTGCATAGAGAAACGCGAAGTATGGACCAAGCAGAGGCAGATGTTGGCTGGGGATCCACGATGGGAGGAGGTCTTTGAAATACAGATCAGAATCGTTTCCCTGGCTGATGCTTCGGTCAGAGGTGCTCATAACCGCCCGGGATTGCCAGCCGCCCTCACGCAGGGCCTGGGACCAATGTGTGTGATCTGGACTCGGTTCTGAGCCCCAGAATAACTCTGCGCGCTGGTGCGGGAGAAGCTGGGCCGCCTTTGCAAAGCTGGTAAAAGCCTCCTGATGGTTTCCAAGATGAACATGAATCAAGGCCCTGTAAAAGTAGGGGAGTCCCTCGGCGGGAAGAAGCTCCGTCACCTGTCGATAGCAGTGAGCCGCATTGTCCAGTTGTCCAGAGCCAAAGCAGAGATTAGCGCGCACAAACCAGATGGCAGCATCGGCGGGAAAGTGTTCGCTCGCCTCCCTGGATTGAACGAGAGCACGGTCCAATTCTCCGGCCAAGAAGCAGGCATGAATTCGAGCCAGCGCCTCACCTGCCTTTACCTCTGCCTGGTTTTCAAATGCGGGAGGAATCAGGGCTATTGTTTTCAGGTAGTTGTCCAACGAGGGATCGCGGAAATCAAGCCATGTTGCAGGATGCGAAGGCGGTGCAGGCCGTGCGGAAGCAAAGCCTGAAGTGGCGGCGAGGGTTGAGTGTCGCTCATGCCATCGGGGCGATGAACGGGATAGGTCGAACCCATCCCATGAAGCCATGCCTTTGCTGACCAGATCTCTAGGTGAGATCCCCTCAGGAAGTCCCCATTTTTGAGCCACCATCGCACTCAGGCGTTTGAGATGAGCCGGAACGGCCTGGTCATCAGGAATGGTGTATTCTCGGGCGAAAAATTCCGGATAATAATCGTAATCGAGTTTGCCGCGCCGGGCCGCAAGGCAGGCCTCAATTAGACGCGATGCGATGGCCAGATGATCATGGTATCGCTCGACATGTTTTCGCCCCTTCTCGGCAAGGTCCAGGCGCAGTCTCTTGTTGATCAGTAGTTCTGCCAATTGATCCTCAAGGGTCTCCTCGTTCACAGCGCATACGGGTCGGTGCGCGGCCAAGGGCTCAATGTCCGGGCGGTGCGCCGTAGCCACCGCGCAACCGAGCGCCATGGCTTCGGCCCCGAATTTTCCGAATGGGAAATAAATCTGATCTACCGCCGCATCGGCGTCGTGAAGCTCATCGAGCACTGTCTGGTTTGGTACATCCTGCAGCAGCCGCAATTCAAATGCTATCCCTCTGTCCTTCAACCGGGCGAATGCCTGAAGGATCCGCTCTGTGCCTTTCGCGCTGGTTTGAGACGGGGCATGCACAACCACCGGTACGTCGCGCGCAGGGATGGCACATGGATAGCGCTCGAGGACCAGAGGATAAAAAAAGTGTTGATACGGACGCAGCGCCAACCCGGACTGGTTGGGTACGGATACGATAAGATCGCTATACCACTCCGCCATCCTGAGCCTGTGCAGGGGCCGCATCAGGGGATCGGTCCGGTAATGTTCTCCTAGTGCTTCCGTGTTGATTCCGTATTGCTGCCGGTAGGCCGAGGCATGCCGGATATCGTCGCCGTTGAAGAGAGAAATGATGAGCTTATTAGCGGCTCTTATTCTGTGAAAATCGAGGTGTTTCGGCATGAGGCTCATGCCGAACTGGAAAAAGAAGAGATCAAAGGTCTGTATAAAATGCGGGACCTGGCCTGCGAGTTGATCGTACCCGGCCACGAGATCATAGGTGTGGTCAGCAAAGAATGGGTTGGGTTTCGGCACAACCGTGAAAGTCTCGTGGCCAAGACGCCGAAAGCCGTCGGCAAAGTCATAAATCTGTCCGGCAATCTCACCGCCGCCGAGCAAAATCTTCATCAAATATACCTGCGTGAGCCTCACATTTCGGAGGCCGACTCAATTTCGAGATCCGGCCGGCTGGCGGATCCCGGATCAACATCACGGATCGGCTTCGTCGCTTGAATTGAGGGCCTACATGAATGTTTTTAACCACCACTCAAAGCAGAGGAAGGACCAGATCAGCAGACGCCGGTTTTGCCTGCCGCTGAAATGTTCCTCCATCAGCGCCTGCGCTGTGGCCGGCTGGATGTAATCATAGATTCTCGCTTTGTGATCGAACAGCAGGCCCTTGACGTAGTCGATGCTTTCGCCCTTAAACCAGCTGGCATCCGGCGCGGAAAAGCCTTGTTTGATGCTGGTTGCATAGTCGCGCGGAACGTATTGCTCCAGCACCTTGCGGAGGATTATTTTGCCGTCGTTCGTCTGCTCGAAAAAGCGCTGAGTTTTGAACCCGGGCTCATTTTCGTTCAGGCGCACCACTTCGCCGAGATCGCGCAATTTGTAGCGCACCGGGATTTTTGTGGCAAAGTCCACCAGGTCATTGTCGAGGAAGGGCAGGCGTGTTTCCAGGCTGTGGGCCATGCTGAGCTTGTCCTCGACCAGCAGAAGCCCGTGCAGGAAAGTCTTTGCCTCAAAGTACAGGGAACGGTTGACGTAATCGCTGGCGGATTGGATTTCAATCGGTTTGGCGAGAAGCACGGAACGAAAAATATCCTTGCACTGGTATTCCCAGATTTGAGGATACACTGCCGGTTGATAAAACTTCGGCTTCAGGCTGTCCGGGATCAAACGCTGCCAGTAACGATAGTATTTTTCGGCGTAATGTTCGGGGCTGTCGTTGACCACCGCGCGGTAATAACGCCAGGGATATCCGGCAAAGAGCTCATCCCCACCCGCCCCCGACAGCACTACTTTGACGAACTTGCCTGCCAGGCGGGATATGTAGTAATTAGGGTAGCACTGCCCGACGCGCGGATCCTCCAGATGCCAGATAAGTGCAGGCATGACCCGCTCCATATCGCCGGCTTTAAGCACCACCTCATAGTGTTCGGTTTTATAGACATTGGAGAGAAACTCGGCTTTCTCCCGCTCATCAAAATTCATTTCCAGGCCTGTGGCCGACGTGAGGTCGAATCCAGCAGTGAAGGTCTTCAGGTTTTTAAAGCTGTGGGACGTGATGCAGGTGACGGAACCGGAGTCTGAGCCGCCGCTGAAGGTAGGCGCCGATCTCGACGTCACTTACCAACTGGCTGTTGACGGCCTGTTCAAAGATCCGGGTGAGTTCTTGAACATAATCACGCTCAGAGGCGCAGCGGCGCTCTTCACTGAAATCAAAATCCCAGTATTGATGCGGCTTCAGCGAATCGGTGACTCCGAGTTCCATGGTGGCCACATGGGCTGCCGGCAGAAGCCGGATTCCCTCAAAGAGGGTTAAATCCGAGAAGATGTTTTGAAACGAGAAATACTCGTTGAGCGCGCGGAGATCGACGCGCACCGAAACCTCCGGGTGTTTCAGTATCGCCTTGATTTCAGACGCAAAGACCAGGGTCCCCTTTTCGTACCAGTAGTAGAGAGGCTTGATCCCGTAACGGTCACGGGCGAGAAAAAGTCGGTTTTGGCGGTTGTCCCAGATGGCGAAGGCAAACATGCCGTTAAGACGATGAATGCAGGCTTCTCCCCATTCCTGATAAGCGTAAAGCAACACCTCCGCATCAGTCTTGGAACGGAATGCATACCCCTTGGATTCGAGTTCGATCCGGAGATTCTGAAAATTATATATCTCGCCATTGAAAGTGATGATGCAGGAGCCATCCTTTGTCTGCATCGGCTGATGTCCGAGGGGGGAGAGATCAATAATGGCCAGACGACGATGGCCGAAGCCGACGTACGACCTTGTCCAGTATCCTTCCCCATCCGGTCCCCTGTGGCTCAGAGCACCGGTCATCTGATGAAGGATGCCGACTGGGATCGGCCGCCCATCTACATTAAATATTCCGGCAATGCCGCACATACCGCCTCAATGGCTGCATCGTGGTGCGTGAGGACCATGTCCAGTTCGATACCAGGGGCCGCGGGCATGCTTTTGGTTCAACACAGATCGCCTTCCAATAGTGCGCCATGCGGCAGTCAGGTCAGATGATTGCAGTTGGGTTTCTCCCATTGTCGGATTCTACCGATTGCCGGCATCGCGCCAATCGATCAGCCTTTGCAGGCCGGCGCGCAGGCTGTAAGAGGAAGTGAATCCGAGGTCTCTTACTGCCTTCTTAGGGCATCCGATGCGATTCTGGACAAGGCGGCGGGCATCGTCCGCGCTGTACGGCCGATACTTCACCTTGAGATCGGATTTTTTCATATCAAGGATCAGATCGCACAGTTCCCGGACGCTGGTCTGTATGCCTGTCCCTACATTGTAAAACTCATCGGTAGTGTCCGCCCTCAGCGCCAGCAGGTTACACCGGGCCACATCTTCGACATAAACAAAGTCGTAGGCTTGTGAACCATCGCCGTTGATGACCGGGGCTTCATTGGCGTCGATCTTGTTCAGCATGATCGGGATTACACCAGTGTAGGCGGCAGTCTGGTCCTGATGAGGGCCATATACGTTCATATATCGCAGCCCCACATAATTGAGGCCATAGCGATCGTGATACGCATGGCACATCGCTTCACCTGCGATTTTGGTGGCGCCGTAAAAGTTGCGATTGTTAAAGGGATGATTTTCGGTCATGGGTACTTCGACCGCATCGCCATAGACTGAAGCGGAAGAGGAGTAAACCAGCCTCATGATGTTGTTGCGAACACAGGCTTCCAGGATGTTGAATGTCCCCTCGATGTTGACGTGGAAGGCCGTACGCGGAAAATCCTTGCAGTGCAGGAGCCACATGGCGGCCAGATGAATGACATGGTCCATCCCCTTCATCGCATCATTCAGCAGATCCACGTCCCGAATATCCCCGCCGTGGGGATAGATGCGGCAGCGTGGGTCGAGCAGATGGTGCTCGATGTTATTTACCTGGCCTCGAGCGAAATTGTCATAGATGACTACGTCCGCCACCGTAGTTTTCAACAGCTCCCCTACCACGAATGAGCCAATGAAACCGGCACCGCCTATCACCAGGACGCTGGACCCATTTATTTCAGGCATGATCGACAATCGTTCCTAATTCATAGAGATGAGATTAAACCGAAAATCCACGATCAATAAAGGCACGGTCATTGGTCAAGAAAAGCAATTATATGCAAAACGTCGGCTTGATGCCAAAAGAATCCATCCACGTGGCCATTACCACGTTCCGATGGAAATTCATCAGCAAAAATTCCAGTCCCGATTAGACTTGGGCAGACCGGATCTGGGACATGTCATGGAGCGTGAGTTCCACTTCATGTGTATCCGCGAGCCTGGATGGGTTGGACGGAATTGAGCCGTACTGCCGTCGGTGCTGAGCTGGAATGGCTGATCGGTTCCACATTATTAACAAGAAACCAGCACAAATTCAGCAACGGTCGCAAACTGGGGATATTGTATAATGTCCCCTCGGAATGAGGTCCATGAACGCGCGGGTTCCCGATCTGGTCGGCCTTTTTTCAAATCGCAATCGCTCGGATTGAATTGTATCAGCTTGGCGAGCAGCGCCTGGCATTGTGAGGTAAGGCGATATGCCCGATGTCCATGACGATGGGTTTCCGGGTCTGGAGTGGCTGAAATCTCTAGCTGAGACTGAGTATGAAAAGTCCTTCGTAGAAGATGAGTACAGTCCCGGAATGGATTATTACCTCGCGCGTCTTGACCGTCTAGGATTTGCCGGCGACCGGGTGCTGGACGCCGGCTGTGGTGTCGGACAATGGTCCCTGGCCTTGTCACGACGCTTCAATCATGTGGATGCTGTAGACATAAACCGGAAGAGGCTGAATCTGGCCATCCGAGCTGCGGCGGAGGCAAAGGCAGAGAACATATCATTTATTGATGGTTCAATCGAAGACCTCGCGATGGCTGACGCAACTTTTGATGCCATATTCTGCTACGGTGTGGTGATGTTTACGGATACGCGCAGGTCCCTGGCGCAGTTCTACAGGCTTCTGAAGCCTGGAGGCAAGGCTTATCTCTGTTTGAACGGGGACGGATGGAATTATCATCTCATCCGGGAGCGCGGGAAGGAGAATGCGGCGGTTCGTGCCATGGGACAGGAGGTCATGTACTCGACCTTTTGGCACCGGGCTCTAAGCTACGGTCTGGGAAAGAATCTTGTCTGTGCGCGAGGATCATCCTGTGACATCACTGACGCGATCGTCATGCAAAGCCTTCACGCCATTCCTGAAGGGCGAGATCTTGTAGGGAAGGTGCGAAGGTGCTGCGGGCGAGATTTTGAGCGGCGCTTAATTGAAGACGCCACCTCCATCATTAAAGGACAGGCTGCTGTTCCCACGCTCGGCGTCACCCGGGCCTTTCTCCCGGATGAGGTCGAATCGCTGACGCGAAGCATCGGGTTTGTCAATTTCAGATGGGCGGTCGAGAACCATCTCGTGACGGATGAGAGTCGTCCGGCAGTCCCGGATAGGTACCTTGGTGAATATGATGGTGTTTTGGCGGTCTGGGAATGCATGTTCGCCAAGCCAGAGGCTGGTCTCAGGGTCACTGCATCCCCGATCCTGCAGATTTTCGATCCAGCTTCCCGTTTACCGCCAGAAACTTCGGCATTGCTGCCCCAGGGGCCTCAGGGAACCCTCTGGGTGCCAGATCGTGGAGTGCCTGTCCATGCCAGCTCGGTGCAGAGGCTCTTATCCAGAATTCAGCAGAGGATGGTCGCGAGTTACACGCCTGAAATTCCTGTTACCTCTGATTTAGGCTTGCCTCGGTACCGGCCGCTCTTGTACTGGCTTCCTGACGAAAGGGAGCTGCACTCTTTGGCCGATATTTCAGACAACCCGGCAGACGAGGACCGCTTCATTCGCGCGCTGGAAGCCAAGTCTGATGGCATGGAGAGGATTGTTGAGACGAGTCTGTCGGAACAGGCTCATTATTTCGCCGACCATTTCGGGACTGTCTGTCCCCATCCTATCCAGGTCAGCGCAGTGGTTAGTAACCAATGCAACCTGAAATGTGTAATGTGTCCTTACCATAGCCCCGAGATTACCTCCACACACACGACCTCTTTTATCAGAGCGCCAAAACAGATGCCGATAGAGGTCATGAACCGTCTCGCTTCGGAATGTGGTTCATTGAAGATCCCGATAAAGATGGGCAACATTGAGGAGCCCCTGCTGCACCCCTTTATTGTGGAGTTCGTTTCCCGATGCAGGTCAAACGGCGTGCCTGCGGTTCACATTACCACCAATGGCCTGCCACTCAATGGAGATCGCGCGGAGAGACTTCTGGACGCCGGGCTAACCAGCCTGTACATCAGTCTTGATGCCGCCAGACCTGATACTTATCGTCGAATTCGTGGTAGTGCATTGGATGGGGCTGAGGCCAATGTCCGGAGGTTCCTCCGACTTCGACGTGAGATGCGCGTCTCGTGCACAGTGATGCTGTCTTTCGTAAAGAACCGGCATGTTTCCGAGGAAGAGGTCAGGGAGTTTTGCGCCCGGTGGCTGGGCGATGCCGACGGCGTCATTCTCTATACTCTCGGGGAATACGATTCCGGAAGCACCCGGTTTGATCACCTTCACGAGGTGGCCAGGAAGAGAATGCAACTCGCGGATCACCGCTGGCCGTGTCTGAACCCCTGGCAGGAAATGTACATCCTGCCGGACGGTCAAGTGGATTACTGCTGTGAGACGGTTTCTAAGCGCGCCTTCGAAAATTTGCTGAGCATGGGCGATTACCCAAATTTGAGATTGCAGGAGGTCTGGCTGGGAGAGCCGTTTACTGCCCTCAGACGAGCCCTCATCATAAACGAGCTGGCCGAATGGCCCGCGTGTAGGGACTGCGGGATCTGGATGGCGCATGTTTCGGAAAGTACCGTCGAAAACGGCCGCCACGTTACCAGAAATATGATCACGGAGATTATCCGATGAGCGGTGCCGATCGGAACCACGGTTACCGCGATTCCATCCGGGTTTCAGGATCTTCAACCCATCGCAATCCCGACATCCTGCTCGTCTACCCGCCCGTAATGCGGAAATTTGCCGCCACGGACCCGCCTTTGGGTCTGATGAGCATCGCGGCCACTCTAATGAAATCCGGCGCATCCGTTGGTATATTGGATCTCAACCGGCTGCGTTGGACTGATGCCGAGGTTCTGGAGTTTTTCCGGGACAACCACTTCCCGGTAGTAGGCATCGGAGGAATGACTACTGTCTATTACTACGCCAAGTGGCTGGCCGGTTCAATCAGAACCATCTCGCCGTGCACAAAGATTATTGCCGGCGGCAGCTTTGTGACACCTTGCCCTGAAGTTGTCCTCTCTCGGACTGAAATTGATGCCGCCTGCATCGGCGAAGGGGAGGCGGTTGTCAGTGGCCTGTTGGATAGACTCCTTACCGGCAGGCCTTTGGACGACCTGAAAAGCGTTGCCTTCAAGGAAGGCCTTAACGTCATACTCACCCCAAGGCGCGAAAGAATCCAGGATTTGGATATCTTGCCTCTGCCTGCGTATGAACTGGTCGACATGCCTTATTACCTCGGCGCCACGGGCAAGAGACCGTCTCTATTGTCCATGGCCAGGAAGTCCGGTGTGCCGGAATCTGAGATCAGCAGCCCCTTCATCATGTTCACTGCGCGCGGATGTCCTTTCCATTGCACGTTCTGCTACAGAAACCATGGAAACGAAGTCATCAGGCACGGTGTCGACTATTTGATCCGTCACATCCGCTTTGCTCATGAGCGATTTGGTGTGAACAATATTGCTTTCTACGACGAGACATTCAATTCAGCTCGCACCTGGGTGATGGAGTTCTGCAGACGAGTTCGGATTGAGTTGCCCGGCTTTTATTTCTGGGCTGGAGGCGCCCGCGCAGATCTGCTGGATGAGGAACTGGTACGAACCATGAGGGACTTGCGTTTTTACGAGGTTTCTGTGGGTGTGGAATCCTTCGATGACCGTCTTCTGAAACATATGGGCAAGGGTGAATCTGCGGAAACAATCTTTGAGGCGATCCAGTTGCTGCTCAAGTACGGGATGGCGCCTTCATATCTGGGCATGATCTACGGATTTCCCGAGGATGACGAAGAGTCGCTGCGTACATCTGAAGAATGTCTGCGCAAGTTGGGAGTAGCGGCCTACTTCCAATTCCCACTGCCTTTTCCCGGGACGGCGCTTTACCAGCAGCTCAAAAAAGAAGGCCGTATCGGCGACGAGGAAGAGTATATACTCCGCATGTCGGATCAGATGGCGCAGGATCTATGCATCAACCTGAGCCGTTTTCCGGACGATCAGCTTGTGCGGATGGTTCGAGAGGCAGAGATGCGGCTATCCCTGCCGGCATCGTTTCCAGAGCAGGTCAAATGAGCGGGCATAAAACACCTCGGCTTGCCTTCTACGGCAATATCGCCAATAACGCCTTCAACATGGTGAATATCCTGCGCAACCATGGAGTCGAAGCAATCTTGGTGGATGACGGGACCGATCTGTTTGCCTTTTCCCGTCCATGTTGGGAGGAATGTGCCTTCGACCTGAGCTACCCGGAGGTCATGGAGTGCCGACAGACGCTGCAATACTGGGATGAGAAAGGACGTGCGTTAGGTTTTTCCGCAACCGGCCGGATTGTGTCGCCCGGAAGCGAGGCGAAAGAGATGTCCCCTTTTATGAAACGGGGTACGTGGTTCAACGACTCCGAAGTCGATGAGACTCTTCGCAATTACGCCGTCACATTTGCCCCAACCATTCACCTCTTAGCTGGTTTCGATCTGATTGTTGCCTTCGGATTTCATGCCGGCGTTTGCGCGTTTTTGGCTCAGAAGCCGTGCCTGTATTTCACCTACGGCGGGGACATGAGGCTGTACCTTGCCAATAAAGGCGGGCAGTATAATGCCATTTCAAAGAGCTTTCATTTTCTCCTTCACGAACCATCCTTCTGTATTGAAGCGTATGGGTGCGACTCCGAAATTCATGGCATACTTGCCGCCCACTCTCTGTTAGAAAAAAGCGCCTGCGGGATGCTCCCGAATATCAACCTCCAACTGTTCTCCTCGCCTTGGGATCAGAACAAGGCCCGGAAAGAAGTCGGGTGGCCCGAGGACAAAATGGTCTTCTTCATGGCCGCACGCGTTGATTTCGAATGGAAGGCGTCGGATTTATTTCTTGGAGCATTCGCCGACTTCGCACGAGCGCACAGCGACGTCATGCTGGTCGTCACCGGCTGGGGACGGCACTATGCAGAGGCAGAGTCCATGGTGCAGAGGGCCGGGCTGAACAATCAGGTGATATTTCTGGACAAAGCCTACGCGAAACCCGAGCTGTTCCGCCGGTACGCCGCAGCCGATGTGGTGGTGGATCAATTCAAACTGGGAACGTTCGGATCCGTCTCCTTCGAAGCATTGTGCATGGGGAAACCCATCCTGACATTTTTATCGCCTTTCACCGCGCTTAGCTACGGCACACCTCCGCCCATCCTCAATGCGGGCACGCCGAGGGATATTCAGAAGAAACTGGAATACTGCCACCAACATCCCGATGAACTCCCCGCGCTTGGGGCGAAGGCCCGCACTTGGTATCAAGAGACGCTGCCCGCCCGGAATCTGGTGAGTGGAATAAAGGGGATAGTGGAGGATGGACCGCATTCGTGGGTGGCCCACGCCGGTGGCCGGAGGCAAATCCTCTGCGATAAGGTAGTGCAGATCCCTGACTCGGAAGGACATGTGCGCCAGCTTGCCTGGCCGGCCCCATTCAAGGCCGGACTTGCCTTTGCCAACGATTGTGAGTTTTACACATGGCAGGATTTTTGCGCCGTCCACACCTGGCTGAATACGAAAAAGGATACGGCTTGGGGGCCGGGACTGGCGCTTCCCATCTCCGATAGCTTTTGGTTCTACTGTGAGGAGTCCGAGCTTGGATTTAGCTACTTCAGGGGTATCCAACCGGGACTTACCCTACCTTTCACAGAGCCAATGGAGGAACTTATTCGGTCAGGGCAGCTGGATACGTTGCATACCTACGGCGGATTCGACAGCCGAGGCTCGTTCACGCGGGACCACGCGCGGAAGGCCGTCGATGAATGCGAACGCAAAGGTATGAAGATTCCGATCTGGACGAATCATGGAAACGAAAACAACAGGCAGAATCTTGGAGGTATCTGGGCAAACCCTTATCAACAGGGCGACCTGCCGGGCGCGCCTGGCTACCACGCGGACCGTTTGAAACGACTAGGTATAAGGTTCGCCTGGCTCGATTCCTACGCCACGAACCGCTTTAGCCTGGGCAACGCCGGAGGGCGAGGCTTTGAGGGGGACTGGTCGGGGACGACCCATCCAGGTGGGAGGACCGTCTCCTTTGCCGTGATGAGCTGCGAAACAAAATACCTATCACGGTATTCAGGCGTTTCCGTGGCAACAGAAGGCTGGCGCCCGACCCGAGTTCACTTGCGGATCAAATCAACAAAGCGAACCTGGACCATCTCGAATGTACCGGCGGAGCGGCGGTGGTTTATCAGCACTTCGGATGCCTGCGGGATGCGGAGGGCCGTGCCGAAAGCCGTTTGGGTAGGCCATGGCCCGCCGACGCGATCAACGTCATGAACGATCTATCGCAGCGCTACCATGATCAGCGCATTTGGGTAGCCCCTCTCGCGCGCTTTCTCCGCTATGTGAACATGCTGGAACAGGTGCGATTCGACCTGAAAACGGTCGGCGGACGCGTGTTGATCGTCCTGTACGGGGATCGTGAACCGCTGGAAGAGAGCGACTTGGCAGGGTTGCATCTGGGAGTATCCGGCGTCGAAGTGGGCTCAGTGCGGCTGCGTCGCCCCGATGGTTCAGAGACCGAGTGCATCAGGTGGCAGGCCCAGACAATCGAGAACTGTGCATTTGTCCACTGGCCGCTTGAGGATTACCCTTGCTTCCCTTTCACGGGCCACGAGCGGGAATCAAGGCCGCCCCTGATTCTACATCATGGCCGTCGTGGCAAGTCGATGGAACCTGTCCAAGGCTACCGCTGTGCGTCTGATGGGAGCGTCGAGTCTATTACCGCCTTGGCTGCATCGATGGAAACCGCTCCTTGCTTGCCTGACCGACTGGTGATTCCGCCGGGTAGCTATTCGGTATCGGGATGCAATTTTCAGCTCGAGCTTGCTGGCGTTTATCGTTTCCATCGTGCAGGTCAAAACCTGGGACAGCGTGTGGTTCTTCAAGGTGATCTCGGAGAACTGCTGAAATCGACTGGCTGGCTTTGGGCGTACGGCGCTACCGACGATTCCCTGCTGCCGGATTCTCTGTACGAGGAAATGCTGCATCGGCGTGTGGATGTTCTCTGTTATAACAGCGCGGCCCTGTGCGCGAGAATCCTGACCGAGGCCGGTTTTGCGAACCGACAGGTCATCGGAATGACGCTGGCAGCCTGGAATGACTACGACAACGGCCACGCCTTGATTGAAGTGTTCGACCCTCCCTCGGGTTGGATCGCCTATGACCCAAGCTTCCAACGTGTATTTCTATATGAAGGGAGAAAAATCAATCTCGACAGGCTTTCGCAGCTGATCCGTGAAAAAACGCCGTTTGATATCCAGGTCCTCTCGTCCAGCCGAACCTGTGGGCAATTCTTTGCCCACACTTCCGATTTCGGATTTTGGCTCGAGCATCGCAGCAAAGATGAAAACCAGCTGAGGGAATGGTATAGCCGGGTACTGCAGGTAGCTCTTATTGCGAGGCCAGATTCATATGTTTTTACGGGTGACGAGCAGACTAAAGCGCGAATTCTGCAATACAAAGTCGGGCTGGGAAAGCCTGTCATGTTTATGGAAATGGATAATTTTGCGGAAGAAATTTATGCCTCGCCTGGCACGGACAAAGTTACCTCCCGCTCATGATTATCCCCCAGGTTACCCCATGATGTTTTCGCATGCTGGCGAGAGATCCATACGCCTCTGAAGGAGGCTGAAAAACTTATGGCTGAGCTGAAGACAGCAGAGACAGATATCGAAGGCTCGACCTCCAGGATCGGGATTATGAGAGGAGCAGGAGTGCGCATGCAGACTGTTTTTCTCCGCAAACTCCTGGAAATCCCGGTCAAAGCGAAAATCTGCATTTATGGAGTCGGCCAGGGCGGCACTCAGCTGCGCGAACGATTGGCCAAGGTGCGCCCCGACATTACGGTAGTCTGCTTCATGGATTCATTCAAGCGGGGCAAAAAAGACGGGATTGAAGTCTTTTTGCCTGACGATCTGCCCCGGATCGCCGACCGCCTGGATGAATTGCTCGTCGCATCCGTGCATTGGCCCGAAATCACCAATAAGCTTTCCGACGCGGGATTGCGCAGAGTCTGGATTGCCCTGATGAGCCCGCCGCCGACATCACGCGCTGGAATAAAAACCCTGTTGCGGGCCCCATTAACGGCTTTATTGCGCACTCCAATCCGCTGGTTGTTTGATTTAGCACTTCATGTTGCCGCGCGGCGGGAAGGTCGGCGGGCGCCGCGTGAAAAACCCAGGATTTTCTGGGGTCCCTCACCCTTGATAAATATCAAGTACCATTCGCGTGCAGTCAAAAACCTGGGCTACGAAAGTGCCACCGTGGTAAGTCAGATTTATCACATTAATACTCGTGCTGATTTCGACCATACGACGCAGGAGGTTGCCGACGGATTCAGGCTATATCGATGGTTGCCTACCAATTTCAAAGGTCTGCTGAACCAGCACTTTGTTTTCTTGTGGGCGATCCGGAAATTCGACATTTTCCATTTCTACGTCGATGGTGGATTGCTGCGCTCTACCCCTCTCAAATACAGAGAATTTCAACTGCTGCATCTAGCCAACAAGCGCGTCATAATAACCTGCTATGGCGGTGATGTGCAGGCGATCAGCCGCTCGCGCAACTTGTTGTTTAAGCATGCGCAGAATTGCGACTATCCGGCATGCGTCCGAGCAGAATCTCAGATCCTGCGCGACATAGATTACTGTGTCCAGCATGCCGATTTCATCCTCGCCGGCGTAGACTGGGTTGATTTTCTCCCCTACTGGGACATGTTGATCTGCGGTCACTTCGCCATCGACACTGAAGAGTGGATATCGGTTCCTCGCGGGCCACGCGCACCGGGCGATCCGCTGGTGGTATTTCATGCGCCCAACCACCGGGAACTCAAAGGTACGCGCTTTCTCATTCGCGCTTGTGAAGAGTTGCGTGCGGAGGGCGTGCCCATCGAATTAAGGCTTGTGGAGGGCGTCAAGAACAGCGAAATTCACCGAATCATGGCAGACTGTGATGTAGTGGCAGATCAATTCATTGTCGGTTGGTACGCCCTTTTTGCGTTAGAGGGCATGAGTATGGCAAAGCCTGTGCTCACGTTTCTGCGTCAGGACCTGGTGGAACTCTACAGTCTATTCTCCTGGGCTGCTGAGTGCCCGATTGTAAATACCCCTGCTCTTCAGATCAAAGAATCGCTCCGTCGCCTGGCTGCTGATCCGGATCTGTGCGCGCGTTTGGGAGCAGCAGGACGGGAATATGTGGTCAAGAATCATTCCCTGGAGAGCGTGGGACAGATCTTCGACAAAATATACCGGCGCTTTTGGTGTATGCCGGAACGCGCGGACTGAGCCGCTTCTGTGGAAGATATGGTTATAAACAGGTGAGGCGCGGACTAGCAACGGACTTCAAACTGCCGGACTGCTTACTTAAAGCCGCCCATTGACACCGACTGCCGGATCGGGACTATGCCCTTGAACCAGTTGATTTCTTGTACTCCTCTCCCTGAGTATCCGTCCATTACCGCCCCTGCGCTGCACACGCTTGTTAAAGACGAGCAAGAGATTCTCTACCTCAGCGACGAGTTCAACCACTGCGTAATATCGCTGGACCGCACAGGCGTGTCGCGCTGGCATGCAGGTGGACAGGGCAGGGCTGAACGGCAGTTTTGGTATCCTCGCGGCATGGCGATAGGCTGGCTGCGAATGGGGGAAACAGCGCAGCGTTGCCTGGGCGTTTGTGACGCATGGAACCACCGCATCCAGTTTCTGGATCTGGATGGGGAGTACCTGAAACTGTGGGCCAAGAGCGGAGATCGAGCGTTTAAAGAAGTCTGTGACATCCGCTATTTTGGAGGGAGCGATAAAGACTCAGAAGGATTCTGGCTGGTGCTCGACCGGGGCAACTGTCGGTTGTGTGCGATGGATATTGATGGCGAGTTGCTTTTCGAAATTGGACGCGCCTACCCGCCGCACCTCGAGTCACAATGGGATCAAAAACGATGTGAGCTAAGAAAAATTGCCGGGTCGGATACCATGGCAGCCGACTTTCCTTGTGTGGATCCACTTTACTATCCGACGAAAATCCTGGGACGGACTGAAACCGCTGTTTATCTTTTTGAACCCTACGATGGCCGGCTGAAACAGGCTCTGTTCGGCTCGCTGTTCACCCTGCCTCTCCGCCTCCCACGCGACAGCGAGTGGGTAGCTGCCTCGGACAATCTGTTCTTGGGATGGAATCCCATATCCAGGAACCTGAGTTGGTTGGATGCCTCGGGCAAGGTCATTTGCGAGACAATCGCGGAGGGCAAACTCATCAACTCAACTTCCATTGTCAGCGATGTATGGATGCATTCCGTTGGGAAGATTGAACTGTGGCGCTTCGGGGAAGTCGTCGGTGCTGTAGGTCGAGCGGACGTTAGGCCGTCTTTCGATGCCCTTCTGATTGACGCGGGTCGACCAATCGTCCTGACACCCCTGGACAGGTATGCTTTGGTATTCAAGGATCGACTCGCCGCGTCCCGGTCCTGTATCGAGACCTGCGACCAACTTCTGAGTGTGGCCGTGCAGCCAGGCCGGAATGCATCCCAACTTAACGCTATCTGGGCAAACTTCATGTCGAGCTGGAACCAGGCGATTTGCGCGCCCGAGAAAGGGCACGGCCACCAGCTCGAACTGGCAGCTCTGATGTTGCAGCTGCCGGCAAGAGGCTGCTCCCAACCCGGGGTGGCCGACGGTTTGCAGCCGGCACAGCTACCGTTTGAAGACGCCATTGAACCGATAAAAGCAGCCTATATCGAAGCTCTGGCCTGCCAGGACCACGTGATGGCTTTCCGCTTCGACGTGATGCATTCGGACGATGCCGACGATGTGGGCATATGCTCTGTTTTGCTGAGCGTGGAGCAGTTTCTCACCGGCGTCATTCGGGATCTGCAATCGATATTGTTTCTACATTCCTTGATAATGGACCACCTGATTTTCTCTGACCAGACCGCCGGAAACAACGTCACAAGGATGGGAGACAGGATCCGGCAACCCCGAACGAGGCACCGCGATCCCGCATCGTGCTGCCTCCGAGAAGTGGAGCATTTTGAACTGACACCTTCCGACACCAAGGTTGCGCCCCTGCCGTATTTCATTGCCCGAACATCAGACGGTCATTTTTTTGTTTCCTTATATGGACGAGGAACCATTGTCCAACTGGACGCTAAAGGGAAAGTCGTCAGCGAGATTTTTTCGACCGATTCCGGTGCCGGGTCTCTCGCCGGGCCCTTGGGACTTACCGCAGACCGCCAGGACCGGCTCTGGATTGTCGAGCACGGTGCGAACAGAGTAAGGATTTACAGCCCGGCCACCGGGGAAGATCAGGTGGTTGCCTCTCCCACTGCCCGCGGGGATCATCTCTCGCTGCCGAGCGGTATCATGCCCGGACCCTCCGGTTCGATGCTGGTCGCTGATCATGGCAACCATCGAGTAGCGTCTTTTCGGGATACGGGATTGGTTGAGGTTTTCTGCGGCAGCCAAGGGACGGGGCCCGGGGAATTGCGCTGCCCGGTTGATTTATGTGTCAATGCTCCGGATGCCGGATCCGGTTTTTGGGTCGTGGACCATCGCAATCACAGGCTGCAGATGTTTGATTGGTCCGGTCGTTTTGTCAAACAGGTTGGCGCCTGCGGACTGGGTAAAGGCTTATTCCTGGCTCCGTGCTATCTGGCGCAATTCGGGGATGGCATTCTGGCAGTCAACCAACACCAATTTGTCAGATGCGTGAAACTGATTTCGCCGGAGGGGGAAGAACTGGAGTGTCTATATACTGACTATACGCCGGCTGGGATGTTGGTGTCAGGCGACCGGCTGCTCGTGGCGGAAAGCAGCGGGAAATCGATCAGAGTCTATGACCGAATCCGATAATTCCTTGAATTTTTTGTTTCTCCGGCGGCCATCGTTAAGTTGGACGACCCGGTTTGAGCCTCCGATAATGGGCCAGTAATGTTATCGCCAGAATCCAATCGTCTATCCATTCTTCATCTCACAACTTTCCTGCAAGGAGGAGCCGGTCGGGTAATCTGCGACCTGGCCCTGCGCCAGAAAAAAGATGGCCATAATGTCTGGGTAGGAACATCCCACAGCGGCCCGGAAGGCTATGGCAATTATCCGGCCTACCTGGTGCAACTTCGCAATGCCGGAGTGGGAGTGATTGAGGCCGATTCCTTTTTCAAGCGGGAACTCCACTGGATTCTGCGGGCGATGGGCACTGTGGCAGAGGGATTACGTGATGTGCCGCTGGATCTGGTTCATGCGCACGCGGCCTGTCCGGCATTGGCCGGACTCCTGCTGCGATCGGTCCGCAAAAGTCATTTTCCCGTGCTGCAAACCATGCACGGATGGGGTCTTGTCAAAACGCCTGAAATGGCTGAAACCGATTTGCATATCATGTCCCATCTGGATCGGGTAATCGCCGTGGCCCGAGCCGGCGAGACACTTCTGACGCAGAAAGGATTAGAACCCGGGAAAATCACTGTCATTTACAACGGCATTGCCACCGAAAAAGCCCGGTTCATCGGCGAGGAGGCGACCCAGAATCTTCTGCGACAGAAGCGGGCCCTTGGCGGCAAAATCATCGGTTGCATCGGTACCATTGGTTACCGCAAAAACCAGGCTCTGCTATATGAGACTTTTGCAGCTTTGTGTCAAAGCCGACCGGATCTACTCTTAGTCCTGGTAGGCGAGGGAGAAGGCCTTGACGAACTGCGCCGGCGGGCTCATTCCTCTGGCCTGTCGGACAAAGTGATCTTCACTGGTTATTCCCAAACCGGTGCCGCCTATCTGCCTTTTTTCGATCTTCTGGTTCTGCCCTCGCGCAACGAAGGTCTGCCCATTACCGTGCTCGAGGCTTTCCGGGAAGAAGTCCTGGTAGCGGCCAGTGCCATACCTGAACATGAAGAACTTCTGGAAGGAGGACGATTAGGCTTGTTATTTGCTGCTGAGGACAGAGAGGATTTAGCAGAAGCGATTGTGATGGGTTTGGATATGCCCGTAGCGCGGCGGCAACGGATTATCGAAAGCGCCGCGGCAACCTTCTGTCGGTGCTATTCGATCGACAGGATGGCGGCGGCTTACTATGCCGTTTATCTGGAGACCCTGTTTGGAGCGGTTGAGCAGTGATTAAACCCTCGATGTCATGCTGCCAAGGAATTGATCGATGAGGTGAGACGACAGCAAACCGACGCCAGGAAGCCTGTCTGATCAGATGGCATCAGGACCTTTGTCGCCTGTGGTCCTCCCCGAGGGCGTGAGGTCCTGTCATCCCAAGGCTGCGGTGGACCAGGCGAGCCCTTTGTTCAGCGCATCCACATTCGTGGTTTTACAGTCCAATCGTATGACCTTGATGTCATATTGGTTCAAATGAGCCAGGCGCAGATAGACATCATCCGATCTCTGCAGCAGCGCAATCACGACGGCATCAGGCGCCATATACCTAATTTGAGAGGGATTGATCCTCTCCCTGCCGCACCACTCCTGTCCGATCTCAGCCGCGTCGTCAGTGCAAACCCCGATCACGTTTATCTTGGCTGTTTCCAGGGCGTGAAAAGCAATCTCTGCCAGGATTCCGCTGCCGTACAACACAACCCGGTGCAGTTCGCGGTGCGCCTGACTCAGGATGAGATCTTTCACCTGCTCCTTGGCATCGGTGAGCAGCCGGATCAATTCCTGCAGAAGTTCGCTGCGCGTGGCCTCAGCCGCTTCCTTGCCGGCAACTGTGACGTAATAGGAGATGGTTTTGGAATTTTTGCGTCGATATTCGAGAAAGCCTCGATCGCCCAGCTCCTTCATATAGTTGTTGACCATGGCCACCGACAGAGCACAGCGCCTTGCCAACTCGGCCTGGGTAATATCCGGATCCGATTCGATTTCCTTCAGGATGCGGAGCTCATTTAGTTTGGGGGCGGGAATGTAGAGGTTTTGCGAGGCTTTCGCTCTCATGTTTTTCACCCGGTGAATAGATTGACGTTCTAGTCCTTCAAGTAACTCCTGAAACACCATCCAATACATCGTCGGAAAAGGCTGGAGACTTTATGGTTTGCTTGCAAGTTACCTTGGCTTCATCCCAAGAACTCTTTCGGCATTCACTTATTGGCTGTAGAACCCCTGATATACACAACTCAAACATCGCCGGTGAAAAACCGCGTTTGCTGCGGGGCTAGAGCCGCACAGTTTATGCATAGCCATGAAATTCCCTGAAAACCAGTCGGCTGGCACAGGGTCACTCGAGTGCGACGGGATCGTTTTGCCTCATAAAAAAGGCACCGCAGACGATACGTTATTTGTCGGAGAATGAGCGATGTCGTTCTGATGTGTCCAGATTGGCGCTATTGCATGGCCGCCGAAGGACTGATAACTTTTGTCCGTCGGCCCATCGGTTGATTCAGTGGGATCTGACCTGGGAATGAGGTGATAAGTCGTGAGCAGGGGAAACCATAGTCTGGAACGGTGGCTGAAAGCCGAGATGCATGCCCACTGCAACCTGGACCCGGTCGACTATCGAGGATGTGCCTATTCGGCGGAAGAGCTGATCCGTGCGACGGCGCGGCTTGGCTATCAGATTCTGGCAATTACCTGCCACGATCTGGATGTCTGGACCGAGGAACTTGCCGCCTATGCCGCGAGCCTGGGAATTACATTGATCCCGGGAATGGAAGTTACTGTTGAGGGAAGGCGGCACACCCTGGTTTACAACTTCAAGACAGCCGCGGAGAATCTCGATACTCTAGATAAGATTTGCGACCTCTCCCGAACAGATACGCTTGTTGTAGCGCCTCACCCATATTTCCCGAGCACCAAATGCCTGGGGCGCCTCCTTGATCGTAACATCGAAGTATTCGATGCGATCGAGATCTCGGGCTTTCATGCGCCCGGGCTTGATTTTAACCGACGCGCGCGCAGGATTGCCGCCACTTTAAAAAAACCGCTAATGGGCAACGGCGATGTGCATCAACTGTGGCAGCTGGGCCCGACCTTCACCTGGATCCAGGCGGAACCCAACATAGAGGCGGTCATCCAGGCGATCAAGCAAGGGAGGACCCGCGTCGAATCGACGGCGCTGTCCTACTCCCAGGTCGTGCGCTGGTGGGCGACCTCGCTTGGAAGGGCCGTATTTCCATACGGCAAAGCCGGCCCGCACGAGCATCCATTTCTCCCAGATCCGGCGACCAAGGGGCGCGAGCCCGAAACCGCCCGGTGATCTTGACCTTCAAAAGGATTCTCACACAGATGGTGATTCCTTGAATGCGAAAGCGTATCCTCTTCGATAGGCAGCGCACGGTAGGGAAAGATCTGATTATTCAGAGTGCAGAAGGAGCAGAATCATGCCTGTGAACCGACAGATAATCCTGGCAGCCCGCCCTGCCGGCTATCCGAAAGAAACCGATTTCAATCTGGCGGAAAAGACGATGCCAATCCCTGGGCCCGGGCAGATGCTTATCCGCGTGGTCTATCTCTCGCTCGATCCCTACATGCGGGGCATGATGAACGCCAGGGAGTCCTATGCCCCGGCACTCCCCGTCGGCAACGTCATGGTGGGTGGGACCGTCGGCAAAGTCACTCAGTCCAACCATCCGGATTTTGTCAAAGGCGACATCGTGGAAGGGATGTTGGGATGGCGAGAGTATGCGGTTTCGGATGGCCAGGGGTTGCGAAAAGTGGACCCAAAGAGTGCCCCTATCTCTACCGCATTGGGGATTCTCGGCATGCCCGGCCTGACTGCTTATTTTGGTCTGCTCGACATTGCCGATCCCAGACCGGGAGACACGGTGGTCATCTCCGGGGCCGCAGGCGCAGTCGGATCCGCGGTCGGGCAGATCGCCAAGATCCATGGCTGTCGCGTGGTGGGGACTGCCGGGTCCGACGCCAAAATCAACTACATGGTCGGCGAACTCGGATTTGACGCGGCTTTCAACTATAGAAGCATCGAGAACTACTACGAAGCATTGCGGGAAATCTGTCCCAATGGCATCAACGTCTACTTCGACAACGTCGGTGGGGCCATTAGCGATGCGGTATTCAGACTTCTCAAATCCAGAGCGCGCATCGCCATATGCGGACAAATCTCACAATATAACCTTGATCACGCCGAAACAGAGCCGCGGCTGCTGGCGCAGCTTCTGATAAAACAAGCGCGCGCCGAGGGATTTATTGTTTCTCAGTTCGCCGATCGATTTCCGGCTGCGCTGAAACAGCTGACGCAATGGCTGCAGGAAGGGAAGCTGAAGTACCGCGAGGACATCGTGGACGGCATCGAGAATGCGCCGCGTGCATTCATTGGGATGCTGCACGGGCGCAACATGGGCAAACAGCTCGTAAAACTCTCCGTGCCCTGACGGCAGGCAGTTGGATGCCACCACCAAACAGCGCTATGCCGAAAAGCTCGACCTGCTGAAAGGCGTCCAACCCCATTTCTAAAACTTGCTGATGTTGATGCTGCCGTCGCTGCTCTGAACCTTGATGAGGTTGCCGCCGCTATTGATCTTCCCGCTCAGTCGGTGCTTGTTGACGCTGCCCGATATCGTTATAGGGTAGTCGCATTTGATCTGCCCGTCTCCCGTTCGTGCCTCGAGATCGGCGTGGAGATCTTGAGGCAATTCGATATGGATGGACCCGTCGGTGCTGCGGATAGACCACTCGGCTCCCATTCTGGATCCCGGTTCGACGGTGACGTCGATGCTCCCATCCGTGCTCTGAGCCTCGAGGGTTCGGAATACCCCGTCCATGCTGAGTTTGCCGTCGGTCGTGCGCGCGCTTATGTCACCGTGGACGTTTCTCAACTCCATGGAGCCGTCCACGGTGCGAGCCGCCACGGTTCCGGTGCACTGACGCGCGGTGAGAGATCCGTCCACCGTCGCCAAGTCGATGTGACCTTCAAATCCCTCTACGGTCAGAGACCATCGACATTGCGCACCTCTAGATCGCTGGCAGCGGGCGCGACCACTTCGAAATGTACCAGCACCTTCGGCTTGAGCCCAAAGAAGTTCCATCGTTTCGGGTATATAGCTTCAATTTCAACCCGATTGCCAAACTGCTCGAGCCGGACTTCAACCTCGGCCGCCGCCCGTCGGGCTTCATCCTGGCTGCCGGCCCGGAGGACTTCCTTGGTTGCCCGGATATGGACCTCCGGCTGCGTACCAGCGGTTATGCGGATGCGCCCGTCGACATTCTTCACCATCACGAGGGCTCGGCCTTTTATCGGAAAGGAACGCGCGATATCGTCCGCGACGATCCCTTGCGCAAACCCGGAAGATGACATCAAAAAGGCCAGTAGGCCTGCCAGGACGACTAGGCGCGTCGATTGAATCCAACGGGGTGCTCGGTGCATAGATTCCTCCCATTCTTTCTCTTAGGAACGCAAAAGAGTCCCTCAAAGTTCAAGAATTTTGCTCGCCGGGAGCACTAAAGCAGGCGCGCTTTTCTTGGGCGTGCCGCGCAGCAGCCATGCGCGCAGGTTCGGCTACCATGCGCGCGCGCCACAGAAGATTGTGCGGAGTGATGGTGGCACCCACAAACTCCACCACTTCGGTTTCGTAGCCCGCGGCTTCAAGTCGCCAGGTGCGCTCGGCATCCACCATGGCCTGGATGAAACGGCGGCGCACCGGCGCCTGTCGCGGGATGCACAACCGTTCCGCCTCCACCTCGGCTTGGGCGGCCGCGGCTACCACATTGCCTGTGCAGCAAGGGACAAGGAGCAACATCCGTGCTCTGGCCGCAATGGCTCGTTCAATAATGGCATCAGCTGCCGGTCCGCAGGCATGCAGCGCGGTGACGATGGACGGCTGTTCGGGCCATGCTTCGGCGTCGGCTACCTCCGCCACGCGGCATTCGACAGGGATGCACGTCTGCAGACGTTCCAGAGCGCAACGGCTGAGCGCAACGCGCCGCGGATCCCGCTCCATGGTTAATACGGTGGCCTTTCGCCCCATCGGCTCTAATAGCAACTTTGCTGCAAGCAGGCCTAAATAGGACTTACCTGCTGCCGCATCGACAAGGCTCAGGGGAGAGCGGCCTGAAAATCTGTGGATGGCATGCTCGATCTCGACAAGCATGGCTGCCACCTCATGCGCTTTGCGCCGGTCTTCCTGACGCAGGCCTGCACCTTCCGCTGCCACATACAGGAGATCCAGCCAGTGCTCGACTTCAGAAACGAGGTTCTCTACCATTGCTCGTGCCGAATAAGTTCGCTCAACGCCTTGCGCTGAAATGCCCGGGGCTCGGCCGCCGGGAAACCGAGCGGAGTCATGGCAATCACACGCACCTCCGGAGGAATGCCAAGGATCTCCTTTGTCCTGACCTCGTCGAAGTTGCAGACCCAGCAGGTGCCGAGACCCTCAGCCACGGCGGCGAGGATGACATGATCCATGACAATGCCGAGATCCACCTCCGCGGCACTGAATCCGTCGGATCTTTGCCAAGCCTTGGCCGGCTCCACGCAGCCGACGAGAATCATGGGCGCAGTCCAGAACCATTCGCGGTCATAGACCTCCTTGAACTGTCTTCGGATGGACGGGTCGGTCACAACAATAAGCTGGAAAGGCTGCCGGTTGGCGGCGGTAGGCGCCAGCCTGGCGGCCTCGAGAATCCTTGCCAGAGCGTCACTGGGCACGGGGTCCGCTTGATACCCACGGATGCTGCGACGGACACGAATCAGTTCCTGAAATTCCACCCTGCCTCCTCTGCGTGGGTATTCGCATTCACAATCATCAAGGTTTCATCAAACAACAGTTCTTCCAGATGCGACTCCTGGTGGAATGGATTCACCGCGTCAGCATTTTCATCACTTCCACAAGCACCCTGGTGGTGGAGCCAAGGTAATCGAAGTTCATCGTCTCATAGGTATCTCCGGGTTTGTGTATGTAGGGAGTGGTGTCCTTGTTCCTGCATTCCTCGGTGATACCGACTGCCTTAATGCCCAGTCTGCGAATTTTCAGGAACTTCATTACCACGCATCCCCTTTCCAATAGACACAAGGATACTACTTACGAACTAATTCTTGCTATTTAGGTAAGAAAAGCAACAGATCAACGCAGAGGGCCCAGAGGTCGCAGCAAAGAGTCATCCGCAAAAAGTTCTCTGCGGTCTCTGTGCCCTACGCGTTGAAGCTTTTGGTTGCGGCTATACTGCACCGTGATATTCTCCTTTCAGTGGAGAGGATCGCGATATCCCCGGGCGATCAGCCTGATGCCGTTCATGCAAAGGGATACTCTGTGCTGACGGCTCGGGTAGCGGACAGGTCGGCTTGAACTGCCTGAATCCATTGGAAATTTCGTGCACGCAAGCGTTGCACGGGACCTGAAATGCCAAACTTCATCGATAAGACCGTGCTGACCTTCGACTGCTATGGCACGTTGATCGACTGGGAAACAGGGATCTGGAACGTGCTGGGGCCGGTACTTGCGCGCCACAAGATGTCGATGGGAATCGAGGAGGCACTGGAACTTTTCGCGGCCATGGAAACCCAGGTTGAGGCAAGATCTTACATGACCTATCGCAATGTTCTTGCGACCGTGTTGAGGCGTATCGGTGCCCAGCTTGGGTTTCAGCCCGAGCACGAAGAAGTGTCGGCGTTTGCCGGATCGGTCGGAGATTGGCCCGAGTTCCCGGATTCCGCAGATGCCCTCGCCTCTTTGAAAAAACGCTTCCAGCTGGCAGTAATTACCAACTGTGACGACGAACTATTTGCCTTATCAAACAAGCGGCTGAAGGTGGAGTTCGATTACATCATCACCGCCCAGCAGGCACGCAGCTATAAGCCCTCATTGAACAATTTCCAGATTGGACTGATTCGGGTGGGTGTCCCGAGGCATGAAATCCTGCATGTGGCTCAGAGTCTGTTCCACGACCACGTGCCGGCAAAACTTATGGGTCTCACCACGGTCTGGATCAATCGCCGCCACCACAAGCAGGGCTGTGGCGCGACCCCTCCTGCGCATGCAAAACCCGACTATGAGTTTCATGACCTGCAGTCGTTTGCGATCGCAGCGGAGTGATCATTCGGAGGACAGAACCATGATGAGGAATACAAACCTGCGCCCCAAAACTGTCGCACCCATTCCGGTGCTGGTTAAGGACTAATTCGATGGCACCCCTCCTGAATATCGAAATCGTTGCCACGCTCGGACCTGCAAGCTGGGGCCTTGTGGCGCCCTTGTGCGCAGCGGGTGCAACCACCTTTCGCCTCAATGCTTCCCACATGGAACCGAAAGAACTTGCAGATCGAGCGGTGACAATTCGCTCTGATGCTCGGGCAAGCCGCCTGGTCATCGATCTTCAGGGTGCGAAGATGCGTGTAGGAAACTTCCTCGCACGTGCGATCAGGATGGGGGAGCGGGCTCGATTTTCGCTGGACGGGAGTGGCGGGGCGATTCCAGTCCCCCACAGCGAAATTTTCAGGTCCATCCGCAGTGGTGAGACGCTTAGTTGTGATGACGGCCGCCTGCGTTTCCGCGTGGCATCGGTAGGCGCCGAAACGCTGGAAACCATAGCGCTGTCTGAGGGCATCCTTCGGCCGCGCAAGGGGATCAACGTTTTGGAACACCCCGTATTACTTCAGGACCTTACCGACTCCGACCTGGCATGCATTGAAGCGACGGCCCACTTGGAAGACGTGGCCTACGCTTTTTCCTTTATGAGGGATGGAGGCGAAGCGCCATGGATTCGGCGGCGTGCACCGGGCCGCGAAGTGATCGGCAAGATCGAATGCTGCGAGGCCACTGAGAATATGGCGGCGATAACCAAGGCGGTTGATTCTGCTTGGATTTGCCGCGGCGACTTGGGCGCACAGCTTGGAGCGGCGGCCATGGCCCGCTGGATTTCGGCATTTGATCCCGCTGTGCTGCCTTGCTCCGTCCTAATGGCGGGCCAGGTTTTAGAACATCTGACTGCTCACGCCGAACCCACGCGCTCCGAAGTCTGTCATCTTTATGATCTGTTGGCCCGTGATTATGCAGGCTTTGTACTCTCCGATGAGACCGCAATAGGCGCCGATCCCATCAACGCGGTTTCCACTTTGCATCGTCTCATCACGTCCTTCCATGATTGATTGACGATTGGCGTGAGGCAGCCCACACTTCTGCGTCAATCGTAAATCGTCAATCGTATAATTCCATGCTATGATCGACACCGCACTCGAGGACGAGCTGCATGATTGGGCAGACGTTAGAACATTACCGCATCCTTGAAAAACTGGGGGAAGGCGGTATGGGTGTTGTATACAAGGCCCGCGACACTCATCTCGACCGCTTTGTAGCCATCAAGGTCCTACCTCCCGGGAAAGTTCTGGATCCGGATCGAAAGCGACGCTTCGTGCAAGAGGCCAAAGCAGCATCGGCCCTGAATCATCCCAACATCATCACCGTTCATGATATTGCCTCGGAAAGCGGTCATGATTATATCGTGATGGAATGCGTTGAAGGCAAGACGCTGGACCAGCTGATCGGCCGCAAAGGGCTGAAGCTGGGCGAAGCGCTGGGTTATGCGGCGCAGATCGCTGACGGGCTTGCGAAGGCTCACGCTGCAGGGATTGTCCACAGGGACCTGAAGCCCTCGAATGTCATGGTCAGCGAGGATGGACTGGTGAAGGTCCTCGATTTTGGTCTGGCGAAGTTGACGGAGTTGATCCCTGATGACGAACATGCGCCCACTCAAACTGCCGGCCCAACGGAAGAACTACGTACGGAGGCCGGCGCGATCGTCGGCACCGTGGCGTACATGTCCCCGGAGCAGGCCGAAGGGAAGAAGGTCGATGCCCGTTCCGACGTTTTCTCATTCGGTTCTGTACTCTATGAAATGCTTGCCGGCCAGCGCGCCTTCAATCGCGAGAGCCGTTTATCCACGTTGACGGCCATCACGACGGAAGACCCAAAAGCCCTTGGCGATATCATCGGCACGATTCCGGCTGAAGTCGAGCAGGTGGTGAACCGTTGCCTGCGCAAGGATCCGCAACGTCGCTGGCAAAGCATGTCGGATCTCAAGGTGGTATTGCAGGATTTGAAGGAGGAGTCTGAATCCGGCAAGTTGCGCGCCCCCATGCATGCGGGCGCGGCGAAGGGACGATCCTGGGGCGTTCTGATAGCCGGCACAGTGGTGGTTGTGGCTGTGGCGGCAGTGTTGGGCTGGCAACTCATTTACCGCCAGAGCCCTGCCAGCGGAATTGAGATCAGCAGATTAACGTACGACTCGGGTGCAACTGGATGGCCGGCGATTTCCCTGGACGGCAGATTTGCCGCCTATGCTTCCGACAGGGGCGGCAAAGGCAACTTCGATATCTGGGTTCAACAAATTCCGGCGGGAGAACCGAAACAACGCACCGACCACCCTGCCGACGAATTAAGTCCTTCGTTTTCTCCGGATGGACTCAAGATTGTGTTCCGCTCCGAACGTGATGGCGGTGGCCTGTACATCGTCGATACTCTGGGAGGTGAGGCGCGCAGAATCGTCGATCGCGGTTATTCTCCGCGTTTCTCTCCAAATGGGACCTACCTTTCGTATGTCGATTTCCCGGCAGCATTGAATCCGGCTTTGAGCCGAATGTACCTGGTTTCACCGCAAGGCGGGATCCCGCAGCCGTTTCAGCCTGAGTTCGTGCCTGCTCTGACCTACCTCCCAGGAGCAAGTCCAGTCTGGTCGCCTGACGGGAAGTATATTTTGTTTTATGGCCAGAAGGGTTCAGATAATAGCACCAGCGATTGGTACGTGGCTCCGTTGGACGGAGGGCCGCCTTTCCGGACGGGCGCGAAAGCGAATCTCTCCCTCCCTGAGGTTTGGTCCTATCCTACCGCCTGGGTAGACAATTTTATCTATTATGCTACCGGCACAACCATTGAAGGCGTCAACCTGTTTCGCGCTGCCATCCAGCCCACAACTTGGCAGGTTCCGGGAAAACCTGAACGGCTGACATCTGGGGGCGGGATGCAGATTCAGCCCTCGGTAGCGCAAAATGGCCGCATGTTATATGCAAATTTCGGCGCGTCCATGAACATCTGGAGCCTCGCCGCCCAGCCCAGCCAGGGAACTGTATCAGGAGAGCCGCAGCAAATCACTCTGGATCAAACAGCCAAGTTCAATCCTTCTATTACACGGGACGGATCCAAGCTGGCCTTCACCTCCTTCGGAGGCCTGCGAACCTCCAGAAGTGAGGTGCGGGTACGGGAATTGGCCAGTGGCCGCGAGATGGTATTTCCTGGGCAGAGTGTGTTAATCGAGAGGAATCCCGTGCTCAGTGCGGATGGATCCGTGCTTGCTTACAGAGATAAAACTGAGAAAGGCATTGGGGTTTACGTGGTCACCGGGGGGAATACCGCCGGGCGAGAGATCTGCACAGGTTGCAAGATCCATGGATTCTTCTCCGATGCCAACTACGCTCTCGTGGAGTATCTGCCGGGTCTTCTGGTTCGTCAGAACCTCACCACCGGAGAACAAACCAAGGTCCTCGATCGCGGTACAGGTTTGCTTCATTCCGTCAGCCTGTCGCCTGACGATCGATGGATCGCTTTTGCCATGGGCAAGGCGGACGGGAAAGCCGCAATCTATGTGGCTTCGCTGCGCGAGAAAGCAATTCCCTCAGAGGAATGGTCGCTTGTCTGCGAAGACGATCATTATCTGGGATCTCCGCAATGGTCTCCGGACGGCAAGCTGCTTTACTACCTTTCCGAGAGAGATGGCCGCTGCTGCATCTGGGCTCAGCGTTTTGATGAGCGCACAAAAAAAACAGCGGGCGCTGCATTCGCGGTTTTTCACCAGCACACTTCCCGCTACCACATGAATTATCCGACGGGAAATGGAACGCTTGGGGTCGCGTCCGACAAACTGGTTTTCTATATGGGCGAATGGAGTGGGAACCTCTGGTGGGCTCAGCTGGGAAATCGCTAGCATCATGTCGCACCGCACTTTTCGCGTATGCGGAAACTTGAGATAGGGGCGCAATTACAGCCATGCTCCTGTCGATGCGCAATATTTGCAAGTCATTTTCTGGCATTCCGGTGCTGCGGGATGTGTGTTTTGACCTGAAGCCGGGCGAGGTGCACATTCTGGCAGGTGAGAACGGTGCCGGAAAGACCACGCTCATCAAGATTCTGGCCGGTGTACATACGGATTACCACGGCGAGATCGAGATGGATGGGCGCAAGGTGCGCTTTGCATCGCCTCACGACGCAGCTCGAAAGGGGATCAGTGTAATTCACCAGGAGATGTCCCTGGTCGGAAGCCTGCCGGTGATCGACAATGTTTTTCTCGGCAGGGAAATGAGGCACCGTTTCACGGCGGGCCTTCTTATCGATCGGGTCCGGCAGATGGCCAAGGCCCAAGAACTGTGTGCCTGGCTCGGCCTCGACCTCGATTTGAATCGCGAGGTGGACGACTACCCGCTCCCGGTCAAGAATCGCATCGAGATCGCCAAAGCGCTGGCATTCGATGCCCGCATCCTGATCATGGATGAGCCGACCAGCGCGCTCAGCGAACCGGAGGTTGAACGCCTCTTCCAGGTTATTGCCGAGCTGAAGCGGCGGGGCAAGGCTATCCTCTATATCACCCATCGCATGGAAGAAATTTACCGCATTGGCGATCGGATTACGGTCCTCAGGGACGGACGCCGGATCGGAACGGCGCCGGCACGTGAACTTGCGGATGCGGAACTGATTCGCTGGATGATCGGGCGCGAACTGGCCTCACATTACCCGGGCGATAACACCGAATGCGGGGCGGAACGCCTGCGCGTTGAGCATTTTTCCGTGGTTCCGGCAGGCACATCCTCAACTCAGGCGGAGCGGTGGCTGGTAAGGGATGTTTCGTTCGCGGTGCGAGCCGGCGAGGTCCTGGGTATTGCAGGCCTGCAGGGCTCGGGTAATGGCGCTCTTCTGGCCGGCCTGTTCGGCGCCTGGCCGAAAGCGGTCAAAGGCGATGTCTACCTCGACGGAAAACGGCTTTCCCTGCGTTCTCCTCACGCGTCCATTCAACAAGGCCTGGCGCACGTTACCAGCGATCGCAAAGGAACAGGTTTGATCCTCGGGTTCGACATTGCGCAGAACATATCTCTGGCCTCACTCGAGGCCATATCGCCGTGGGGTTTCCTGCAGAAAAATAAGGAAGCGGAAATGGCCGCCCGGCAGGTAAAATCGCTTTCGATCCGGGGGGCCGCATTGACCCAGGAAGTTCAGCATCTCTCGGGGGGCAACCAGCAGAAGGTGTTGCTCGGCAAATGGATCGAAACCAGCCCTCGGGTCTTTTTGCTGGATGAGCCCACCCGCGGCATCGACGTGGGCGCCAAACATGAAATATACGAAATGATCCAGCGCTGGAAAGCGGCCGGGATCGCCATTGTGTTAATCACTTCGGAATTGCAGGAACTGCTCGGGCTTGCCGACCGCATCCTGGTCATGCATCGCGGGCAGATCAGCGGAGAATTCCCGCGTGAACAAGCGACTCAGGAGAAGATTTTGCGGGCTGCGATGGGGGAGGCGTGGATAAATTGAGGAACAAGGTTGATCTTGCTCAATCTGCCGCTCCCGGAAAGATCTTCGACTCGCCCTGGATCCGTGCCTTGTCGGCACTCCTGTTTGTCTGTCTGCTCGGGATCATCTTTCATGCCGATGGGGCTTTCTTCCAATGGGGTACCCATCGGGACATGTTGCGGCAAATATCGGTCATCGGCATGCTCGCGTGCGGCATGACCCTGGTGATCATTACGGCCGGAATCGATCTCGCCGTGGGCAGTATTCTTGGCCTGAATGCCGTCCTTTTCGCCATGCTCTCGTTGCGACTGTCCTGGCCGCCGCCTCTGGCCCTCGGCGCCTGCTTGATGACCGGGATCGGCTGCGGCGCCATATCCGGCACGGTCATCGCACGTTTCAAGATACAGCCTTTCATCGCCACGCTGGCGATGATGGTTTTCGCCCGTGGCCTTGCAAAGTCCATTTCCGGGGGAGAAAAAATCTCCAGAGCCGTAGCTCAGCCTGACGGCAGCTATGTGTATGTCGATCTGCCACGGATTTTCCAGGCGATTGATCACAAAGTTGCCGGCGGGAACGTGGCCGTCGTGACCTTGATTTTCCTGGGCTGCATCCTGGTGTGCTGGGTTCTTCTGGCCAAGTTTCGTTGGGGACGTTACATCTACGCTGTCGGGGCGAATGAGGAAGCCGCCCGCCTCTCCGGAGTCCCCGTCAATCGGGTGAAACTTCTCGCCTATAGTCTGTCCGGCGGGTTCGCGGCGCTCGCAGGCATCTGCCAGGCCATCCAGGAACAGCAGGGCGATCCGGAGGCGGGTGCAACCTATGAACTCAGCGCCATAGCCATGGTAGTCATTGGCGGGACTTCACTGACGGGTGGCCGCGGGCGGGTTGCGTTTACCCTGATCGGAACACTGACCATAGGCTACCTGGAAAAGATCCTGAGTATTAACGCGGTGAGTGAGGCCAGCCGGCTCATTCTGACCGGCATCATTATCGTGGCTGCCGTTCTGCTGCAGAGAAAGAGTCGATAGAAAGGAAACAAGCAATGAAAGCGCTGTCCGGATTTTTCTACATTCTAGCGGCGTTTTGGCTGAGCATGCTCTCGCTCGCCGGCCAACAGAAATATGTCATCGGGATGAGTCAGTGCAATCTCGGCGAGCCCTGGCGCGTCCAAATGAATGCCGACATCAGGAAAGCTGCCGCAGAGCATCCCGAGCTGACGGTCGTCTTCAAGGATGCCCAGAACGACACCCTGCAGCAGCGCGCCCATGTGGAGGAGTTTGCCGGCTCCAAGGTGAATCTGTTGATCATTTCTCCCAAGGAAGCCGCCCCGTTGACTGCGCCGGTGGCCGAAGCATTTCGCCGGGGCATACCTGTCGTCGTCCTTGACCGGCGCGTCCTGGGAACTGAGTACAGCACATTTATCGGCGCAGACAACAAGAAAATAGGCCAGGCGGCGGGCCGCTGGGCTGCAGCCAAACTGGCAAACAAAGGAAAGATCGTCGAACTCAAGGGACTGATGACCTCCACTCCCGGGCAGGATCGCCACAGTGGTTTTCTCGAAGGGATTAAGGGCAGCGGCCTCGAGGTGCTCTTTGAAGCGGACATGAAATGGCTCGAGCCCAATTCCCGGAAGGAGATGGAATCGGCCCTCGCGGTGCACAAACACATCGATCTGGTGTATGCGCACAACGACCCGGGTGCGCATGGCGCTTACCTGGCCGCCAAAGCAGTCGGCCGGGAAAAGGAGATGCTTTTTATCGGCATCGACGGCCTGCCCCAGGAAGGCCAGATCTATGTCCAGCAGGGCATCCTCGCCGCCAGCTTCGAATACCCTACGGGGGGGAAGGAAGCCATTGATACCGCACTCCGGATCTTAACAGGAGGGAAGGTGGCAAAGGAAATCACTCTTCGCTCCCGGGTTTTCACTCCCGAGAATATCAAGAGAGGCGGCGATTGGCTGGACCAGCGCCAGTAGGCCCCGGCCGCGGAAACTTTTTGAAAACTGGGCGTCCCGGAGGGACGCCGAGAAAGTAGCCGGGGGCGAGCCGCGCAGCGGCGCTGCCCCCGGTCACGGCAGGCATGTTGCAGGAGCCCTGAAGGCGCGGCAGAGGTCCGTCGAGTTCAAATGTTTTCTCTCGCCCCTCCGGGGCTCTTGATCAAATGCCAATCAACCCCGGGCTGCGCTTTGCTTGCCCGGGGCTACTGTCTTCAGCCCTTCCAGGGCTGAAAACGCTGGCCTGTTATCCGGCGTGTGAGTTTTGAGACAGTCTCTCTGCTTGCCCGGGGCTACTGTCTCCCGCCCTTCCAGGGCTGAAAACGCCTGCATGTCCTCCGGCGTAGGAGTTTTAAGACAGTCTTGCCGGACGGGGCTTTGGGTCCAGCTATCCCAAAAGAGAGCGCTCTGGGGAGTTCACTTTGCGATCCTGAAGCTGATCATGTGAGTCTGGCGTTTTCTCACTCCGTCTTATCGCCGGGCAGGACGCCGCCGGGACCGGGCATGGTGCGCAGCACCGGGATACGATCCGCGGCAGGCGGCATCGGCGGCAACTCTGTGTACGGCGCCGCCTGGTACCAATAGCAGCACGAGTAGAAGTTGTCGCCCCGGTTGTTGGCGTGGCCGTGCTCCATCGTGTGCTTCAGATAGCGGGTATATGTCACAGGATTATCGCCATGCCATCGGTAGCAAAGGTATCGGCCGCCGGTGCGCTCCGGAAGCTGGATGTACTGGGCTCCGTACATATGGTGGGAAAAAGGGCGCGCGCCGTCCCGCCCGCCAAAATTCCAACTACCGAGGAAATAGTCTTCGGAGCCGGTGCCGTTGATCAAGGGCTTCGACTCATCGTCGACAAAAATCATGTCGTCGCCTTCCCCCATCCAGAATTCGTTATTCTGCAATACCCCCAGGGTTACGCCCATCAGGTGTCCGCGACCGCGTGTCTCGCAGTAGACGTAATTATTCTTGCCATCCGGATTCAGGACGTCTTTGCCGTCCGGCCCAACGACCGGCTTGTTGGGCGCAGCCTGACGGTAACTGGCGTGGAAGTAAAGGGCGTCTTCAGGCAGCGATGTCAGTTCCATGTAGTCGATGTTGGAGTAAAAAGATCCTACGTTCTGCTTGCCTTCGTTGGCTACGGTAATCCGCGCCTCCGTCCGGTACGGCATCGCGAAATAGCAATTCAGCGAACGGCCTGGTGAACATGCCAGGTACTCCGATTCGTAGATGGTATACTCGCCGAGATTAAGACCAAAAAAGTCACCGATGGGACTCTCTACACTCGGCTTGGCATTCCCGTCCCAATACATGCGAATCACAAGCTCTTTCAGGTGATTCATGCTTTGTGCGGAAATGGTGAACCAGATATGGGAGATCATGCCAGCGCCTTTTGCCTGGAATACCTCCAGTGTCTGACCCGGCAGTATGGGCCAGCGGTCGGAGTTGCCTCCGGTTTTGTCAAAACTGGATTGTTTAAGCGACTTGTAGCTTTGAGCGCGAACGTAGCCGGGCAGATAGCCGGGACCGGCATCCCGTCGCGGTTGTTGTTGTGATTGGGCTGCGACCGGTGCTGCGGCCAGGCCGCCCAGAACCATCAACCTCTGCAAAAAAGGCCTCCTGCCTCCCTGCTTTCCCTCCAGCGCCATAGTCTTTCCTCCTTTGGATGTGTGCGCCGATTCTATCACCAGGGGGTTCAGCCGAAAAATAGCTCGTTCAAAAACTGCAAAAGCCGCCGCGAGTGACTCGATATCTTCCTGGTCGTGGTGGCCTCAGAAAAATGTTGGAGGGAGTGACCGGAAGGGCCTATGCTGAAGCAGATTTTCCGGATGGCAGCTGCCGCCCATGAATCCGTTCACTCTCTGTGGGGCGGCCTGACAGGCACTAACAGTCGCGCGCTGGCGTGCGTTCAAGCGCTTGGCCCGTTTATAGGAGTTGGCATGCAGAAAGGAACGAAATACGCTTTGCTATGCGGAGCGGTGCCGTTCATTACACTGGCCCTGGCATTGCCCTGGATCAACCGGATCGAACCCTTCATCCTTGGCCTTCCCTTCGTCCTGTTCTGGATAGTGCTCTGGGTGATGTTGACGCCGCTGGCGCTGTTTGCCGCCTATCGGTGCGAGAAGAAGTTTAATCTTCCGGAAATGGAGGATGAAGAATGAACGAGGCCCTCCTCATTATTTTTTCGGTAATCCTGTTTTCCTCCATCCTCGGAATTTTCGCCGGCGGGCGCAGAAAGATGGACCTGGAGATGTGGACGGTGGGCGGCCGGCGCTTTGGCGTTGTCCTGATCTGGCTGCTGAATGCCGGGGAGATCTACACCACCTTCACGTTTCTGGGCGCGAGCGGCTGGGCCTACTCCAAGGGAGCGCCGGCATTCTACATTCTCATCTACGGGACTCTCGCCTACACAATCTCCTTCTTCATTCTGCCGGTCATCTGGAGGCTGGGCAAGAAATACAGCCTGCACACCCAGCCCGACTATTTCATTCATCGTTACCACAACCGCTATCTGGGTGTTTTTGTCGCAATTGTCGGTGTGATCTTCATCATTCCTTACCTGCAATTGCAGCTGAAAGGGCTGGGGCTGATCGTCACCGAAGCCAGCAACAAGACCATCGGATTTAACACGGCCATTCTCATCGCTTTCTGCCTGACCTCCATATTTGTCTTCACGAGCGGAATCCGGGGCAGCGCCTGGGTTTCGGTCATCAAGGACATCATGATGATCCTGGCGGTCGGAATCGTAGGCTTTGGCGTGCCCTACATGTACTTCGGCGGCAGCGGCAACATGTTTCATGCCCTGATCGCCCAGCATCCGAATCATCTGACGTTTCCCGGCGCCACCCCCAACATGGATGCGCTATGGGTGATGTCGACGGTGCTGCTCACCGGCGCCGGTTTCTATATGTGGCCGACCATTTTTGCCACCGCTTTTTCCGCCAAGAGCGCGGAAACCCTCAAACGCAACGCTATCATCATGCCGCTCTACCAACTGCCGATTCTATTGATCCTGATGGTGGGCTTCACCGCGCTGTTGGTGATTCCCGGGCTGAAAGACGGCGACTTCGCCTTTTTGTCACTGGTGCATAAAACCTATGCCCCATGGTTCATGGGATTCGTCGGTGCGGCGGGTGCGGTGACCGCCATGGTGCCGGCTTCGATTCTGGTTTTGTTTGCCTCCACGCTGATTGCGAAAAATGTCTATCAGACGGGACTGAATCCTCGTGCCAGCGAGGAATCCGTGATCCGATTGTCCCGTTTTATGGTGATCGTGATCATGGGCGCGGGATTATTCTTTGCCATCCGACTTCCGAATGCGCTTGTGGACCTGCTGTTAATCGGCTACAACGGCGTGTCGCAATTCTGCCCTGGCGTTATGCTGGGGCTGTTCTGGAAGAGGATCCATGCCGCTGCGGTGTTTGCAGGGATGATCACCGGATTGACCCTGGTGTTCGTGCTGATGCTCGGCAAGCATGATCCTTTTATGGGCCTGAACGCGGGCTTTGTCGCCTTGCTGGCAAATTTCGCAGTTGCCATTTTGGTCAGTTGGCTAATGCCGTCTGCGCATTACAGCACCCGGGTGAGATCGGAGGAGAAGCATGCTTGAAAAATTGAAAGCGGATGTCGCTGCTCTGAGCCTGCAACTTATCGAGTGGCGGCGTGATTTTCATCGCCACCCAGAGGTGGCTTATCAGGAGCAACGAACTTCCTCGGTGATCAGGCAGTTTCTGGAGAAATCGGGAATACCGGTTCGTTCCGTCGCCGGCACGGGACTGGTAGGGCATCTGCAGGGGAAGCCCGGGGGACGGACAATTGCGCTGCGAGCCGATATCGACGCGCTGCCGCTGGCGGAAGAAGGGAAGGATGAGTACGCGTCGCTCAATCCCGGTGCCTGCCATGCTTGCGGGCACGACGGCCATATGGCTATCTTGATGGCCACCGCCCGGTTGCTGGCTCAACGAAAAAACGATTTTTGCGGCCGAGCGTTTTTTCTGTTTCAACCCTCAGAAGAACGAATCCCGGGCGGCGCCAAGCCCATGATCGAGCAAGGCGCGCTGGACGGCGTCGATGCGGTGTTCGGGCTGCATCTGTGGCAAACGATGCCGACGGGCACGGTAGGATGTGTGCGGGGAGCGATGATGGCGGCCGCCGACGAATTCAGTATTAAACTGACCGGCAAAGGCGGCCACTGCTCCATGCCCCACCTTTCGATTGATCCGATCACGGCCGCGGGAAATCTGATTGTAAACCTCAACAGTATTGTGAGCCGAAATGTGGATCCTCTGCGATCCGCCGTGCTCTCGCTCGGAACCGTCCACGGCGGAGTCATTCATAACATTATTCCCAATGAGGTGATGCTCACCGGTACCGTGCGCACTTTTGATCCGCAGCTGCGCGACCTGATCGAGAGGAGAATGCAGGAAGTCGTGGCCGGGACAAACAAGGCCTGCGGAACACAGGGTGAACTGCAATACGTGCGCGGCTATCCCGCTTTGGTTAACGATGAAAGCATGGCCGATCTGGTCCGGGCCGTCGCCCGCCGCACTCTGGGAGAGAGCAAGGTGCTGGAAATCGACCCGGTGATGGGAGGAGAGGATTTTGCCTACTACCTGCAGAAGATTCCCGGCGCGTTCTTCTTCTTCGGTATGGGTGACGGCACCGAGTTCCCGCATCATCACCCGCGTTTCGACATTGACGAAAAAGCCTTGCCGCCGGCCGCGCTCCTGATGACCGCTCTGGCCCTGGAATACCTGGGCAAGACAAATCTATAGGGCCGCAGCATGCAATAGCCAGCCCGAAGGACACATGTTTTTCTTTCGAAATGTTGCCACCTGCATTGGCTCCGGATTCGTGGCATGCCAGCGGGTCGCACAATTACCAAGTGACACATTCCCACTCTCAAATCTTGAGCCTTCTCTGTTTCTTCGACAGTGCTGCGCTACGGCGCACAAAATCCTCGCTGCCGATCGCCATGCTCTCAGGCAAGTGGAGTTCCCGGTGCCCGTTGCGGTTTTGAATTCCTGGGAGCCGACGAGAACTCGTGCGGCAACATGGCAATAAGATGGCTGGCCTGGCCGCGGCTGATCTGCGGCGGAGGACTCAGGTGCGCTCGTTTCAGCCGCTCGAGTTGTTTTTCGGTGGCCGGCCGGCGGCGCCATGAAGCCTGCAGATCCACGAGATCGAGCGCGCGCGGGCGTGTTTTCCGAACGCAATTCTCCGCCTTCGCGATGGCAGTGGCGAGCTGACGTTCCGTAGCGACGATGCTGCCGTCCATCTCGGGGTGACGCGAACCGAGCACGACTTCCCACCGTTCGAGCAGGGTCGGCGCGCAGGTCAGGTATTCGCCCTGGCCCAAACCCAATCGATAGCAATTCCGTCCAATCGCGGCCCATGCAAATCGCGCAGCCCCTCGGAGTTCGTCGGGAAGGCGCAATTCCATGAGGTCTACCCGCCTACATCGAAGCCGAAGATCGTCAAGATCCGTCGCCAGGTCGGTCTTGACCCAGGGGCGGTTGATCTCGACCCATCGAATCGCGCGCTCCACCTCGCTCGTTGTCCTGCCTGTGAGATTGAAATTCGCCGCGAGGCCGAACAGTGATGGCAGGGTGACCAGGTGGTGCTTGCTCGAATTGTCGACGACGTCCACCACGGTCACGTCGGTCTTGCCCGGGTGCAGCCTCGTTCCCCGCCCGATCATTTGAGTATAGAGCAGGGCCGATTTTGTTGGGCGCGCCAGAATGATCCCGTCCACTGCCGGTTCATCGTACCCTTCCGTAAGCACCATGCAGTTGGTCAAAACCTGGATCCGGCCGGATGAGAACGCGGCCAGGGTTTTGCTGCGCTCGTCCGGCGGCGTGTCGCCGGTCACCGGCGCCGCCATGATCCCATAGTGATTGAATGCCGCGGCGAGGGCATGGGCATGGGCGACGTCGACGCCGAACACCAGCGTCCGCCGTTCCGGCACCAGCTCGTGAAAGGCTTTGACCACCAGGGCGTTGCGGCTTGCGATATTGACCGCATCGGACAATTGCGAAACCACGAAATCGCCCATGCTGGTCTTGACTCGCGACAGATCGATGTCGGTCTCGACCCGATAGCCTGCCATCGGCGCCAGGTAACCAGCGTGCATCATCTCAGGTATGGTCCGTGAAAAGGAAATCTCGTCAAAGATGGCGTCTAGCCCGATCCCGTCGCTGCGCTTCGGCGTCGCTGTAAAGCCGACAAGGAGTTTCTTTGTATCGGGTTGCATCAGTCCCAGGTGCTCGACGATGCGCCGATACGTCTCGGCGGTTGCATGGTGCGCTTCGTCGATGACGACAATCGAGAACTGATCGGGATCGTGTCCGGCGAGGCGTCGAGACCCACGCCGGCCAATGGTCGGGACCGAGGCGACGACAACATCGCTTCTTTCCGATGCGCTTCGTTCGGCCTGCTCGATCTCCACTTTCAGAGAGGGGTTAGCCGCAAGCAGCTTGTCGCGGGCCTGATGGAGCAGCTCAGCGCGATGGGCGAGGACGAGCATGCGCCGCTTCATGCGGAAAAACGACGGGAACTGGGCGAAAATAATGGTCTTCCCAGTGCCGGTCGGAAGGCAGACGAGCTGGCGCCGCACGCCCGCCTTGTAGCGATGGAAGATCGCAGCCAGGCACTCCCGTTGATAATCGCGCAGTTCGATTTGCCCTTGCATGATGCCGAGTATACCTCACTTGCCGTGAAGCGGCGGGCGCTCCCAAAACCTCTCGCAGCACTTTGTAAATCCGGGGGTTGGGGAATCAGTTTGCCAATCCCCAATATCAATCTTTCAAAGACGGTGGGGATTGGGAAAGGATAGTCGGCCCCCAAATTTTCGGAACGTTTTCCAGGCAGGCACTTCCTTGTGATTACATGCCGTCTGCTTCGCTTCCCTGACTCTTGAATTACGACGATTCATCGGGGAAACTTCTGAAGTGTTTCCTTCAATATATTGGTGACTTCCTCGAGATTTTGCCGGACCTCCTCAGGGGCTCCGCCTTGGATGCACAGATTTCGGATGATCAAGACTAGACCCAAAACAAGCGAGGTTTGAACATGACCGTGGTCGTCGTAGTTTTTCTCAGTTGGTGGCCATTTTCCCCACGCTGATTGTTGCCCATTGACACGACAATGCACATTCAAGGCAGACTTCCGCCTCCTGTTTTCTACCTTTTCGCTTTCCTTATCTGCCTTCGATGCGCCCCTTTCTCCCTTTTTCTCATTTGCGCCGGCGAACCGGGATATTGCCGACGCTCTGGGTCATGAAAACTTGAGCTCCCGTATGTGGTCGAACGTGGAGAAGAATGTTTCCAGATGCTTGCTGTAACTGAGAATACGAAATATCAGCCGTCGGCCGGTCTGCACGATTTGACATGGTATCTGGATGAAGCTCATCAGGAACCGCTTGAATTCCATTCGCAAGATGTCCCGGCGTGCCACGGGCGCCAGGGTCACCAAGCCATACCAGGCTTTCAGATTCCATGCCAGCGCCGCGATGACCATGTAAGCCCAGTTGGACTCCAAACCGTCCGATGGCATTCGCAACGCATTGATCCCGCTTTTCAGTTGACCAATGACGTTTTCCTGGTTGCAGCGGTCGTTGGCGAAAAAGACGACTTCCTGCATGCTCATGGCGCGATCGTTGGTGATATAGAAGAAATACCTGACATCATCGAACAACCGGCGTTCTCCTTTTTGAATGGTGAGGTTTTTCCGCACGACAACCATCCGATAGGTCTTCTTGCACTGCCCCGGACGATAGTCGAACTCGGCAACTTGCTCGCTCTCCAGGCGGATGTTCTCGAACTCCCTCTGCTTGACCACCTGTTCTTTTACGTTATCGGGACGTTGCCGCTCTTCGGTCTTGATCTCATAGCGCGGAGGCCGTTGGAGCGCCTTCCAGTGGCTCGCCGGCAGGGCATCCGCCATATCGACGAGGTTCTTTTTGGCATCGTAGCCGAAGACAAAACCAACCTTCTCGTCCCATCGATCAAAGTTGCTGGTCAAGGAGAAATCCGTGTCGCCCCGCAGCCAGACCTTCTGGAATACCGGATCGTGAGATCAATCGCACGGTCCATCCATACAGCCGCTCCGTCAGAAGACGGCCGGCTGCCGGGTCGATTGACCAGGTAGAGCGTCTCGCTCGTATTGGCCAGAGTCACAAGCAACGGAGCGTAGCCCCAAATCCCGTTATAGGCGATGTCCATTCCTTCTTTGCACTGGCCCGTAGTTTCGGCAACGGTTCCATCCACGTCGATGATGCCTTCCTTCCGGAAGGAGGCGTCCTGCAAACTCCAGACCTTGCGCCTGGTTTCGTTAAACGTTTCCTGGAGTCCGAATATCCAATCCTCGTCGAATCGCCGCAGGAAATCTCCCGCCGTCGTGGGATCCGGAATCCTGTCAGCTCCGAGGGCGTTCATATAAGTCTCATCATTGCGCAGGCGCTCGATATCTTCCAGGCACGTTCCGCCGGTGAGCACGTTGTAGGCGATGTTCAACACGTGATCCGATTCCCAATACGGTACGTGGACCTTGAGCAGAGCCACATTCTGGTTGATCGCCTGATCCAATCCCAGCTTGCACACCAGCTTGTGCATAGCCCCGACGCCTCCGCAGCCAATGGCACGTGTTCTCTCGGAAATCTCGTAATGGATGTTCGAGTCTTTGAACATGGGATCGGGCTGGTCCGGATACTGCTTCCGTTCCAATCGGGTTTCAAGATTTTGCTTGTCTCTGAGGTAGATTTTGTGGTTTCTTTTGTTCACCTGGAATGTGCTCCTTTTGGTTGTAGTGGTTATTTGCAATATCCTATTATAACCAATAACGACGCACATTCCAGGTTGTTTCATCTTTTTTCGCTAAAAAATCACGCTGGTTTA
>CAVTZY010000066.1:0-13573 GCA_963739235.1 Terriglobia bacterium
ACGTACGTGGAGTGGATCGCCGACCTTGAAATTATCGCACAGGTCGCTCTCGACCCCGAGAATCCTGATGTCTCCCCAGCGGCTGCGCAATCGCTCTTTCCATGAGACGAGGGCCTTGGCGCGCTGGAATCGGTCTTTAGCCAGGGCGGTGTAGCGCTCCTGCGACGGCAGGTAAAAATCCTCCACGTACTCTCGCACCATTCGTTTAGCATTGAATTGCGGTCCCAGGACGCGCATCGAAGTCTTCATCTTGCTCAGCCAGGCCCGAGGCAGTCCGTTAGCCGCGCGCGTAAAGAACAGCGGCACAATTTCCTTCTCCAGGAGATTGTAGAGGGCGTTCGATTCCACCTCGTCCTGATAGTTCTCATCGCCATATTCTTCGCCGCAACCGATGGCCCACCCGATCTCCGGCTTGTAGGCTTCATCCCACCAGCCATCGAGAATGCTGAGATTCAGGGCGCCGTTGAGAGCGGCTTTCATGCCGCTGGTGCCACTTGCTTCCAGGGGACGGCGCGGCGTATTGAGCCAGACGTCCACCCCTTGAACCAGGTAGCGCCCCACCGTGATGTCATAGTCCTCCAGGAAGACAATGCGTCTGCGGACCTCCGGGCTGCGTGAGAAATGGATGATCTCCCGGATGAGTTCTTTGCCGGCTGCATCCTGGGGATGCGCTTTGCCTGCGAAGAGGAGCTGTACGGGCCGATCTTTTTCATTCAAGATGCGGATCAGACGTTCAGGATTGCGCAGCAGAAGAGTGGCGCGCTTGTAAGTCGCGAACCGGCGGGCAAAGCCGATGGTTAAGGCCTCAGGGTCGAGGATCTCATCGGCCTGCGCCACCTCGGCCGGCGGCGCGCCGACCGCTTCCAATTGCGCGCGCAGCCGCTGGCGTGCGAACGCGACCAGTCGCTCGCGCCTTCTCTCATGGGTGCGCCAGAGTTCTTCGTCCGGAATCTGGTGTATGCGGCTCCAGAGCGCATAGTCGCCTGGGTCCTCCCGCCAGCGCGGACCCAGATAACGGGTAAAAAGCCCGGCCATATCCCGGCTCACCCAGGTGGGTGCGTGGGCTCCATTCGTGATCGATGTGATCGGAACCTCATCGAGCGTTATGCCCGGCCATACGTTTTGCCACATCTTACGTGAAATCAGGCCGTGCAGTTTGCTGACGCCGTTGCTGTGCCCGGCCATGCGCAGGGCCAGGACCGTCATGCAGAAGTCCTCGGCATCATTGTGGGCATTTTGCCGGCCGAGGGCGAGGAAATCGCGCAGCGGCAGATTCAGCTGGGCGGCATAGCTGCTGAAATATTTGTCAACGAGCGCAGGGGAAAAATAGTCGTTCCCAGCGATGACAGGGGTGTGGGTTGTGAACACAGTGCCTGCCATCGTCGCCTCACGGGCCTCGGAGAATGACATGCCCTGTTCCGACATCAGCCGGCGGCATCGTTCCAGCGCCATGAATGCCGAATGCCCTTCGTTCATGTGGCAAACGACAGGATCCAGCCCGACTGCCTGCAGCGCGCGAAATCCGCCGATGCCGAGCAAGATCTCCTGCTTGATCCGCCTCTCGCGATCGCCGCCGTATAGCTGGTCGGTAATGTCCTGATCTTCCGCACTGTTGGCGGGGATATTGGCGTCCAGCAGATACAGGGGCACGCGCCCCACCTGCGCGCGCCACACCTGGGCGCGAACATTCCGCCCGGGATACTCGACCGAGACCGTCACCGCATGGCCGTCCTGGTTGTGCTCGAGGTGCAGCGGCAGCGTGTAGAAATCATTTTCAGGATAGCGTTCCTGCTGCCATCCGTCAGCGTTGAGGTATTGGCGGAAATACCCTTGCTGGTAGAGCAGACCCACGCCGACGAGAGGCACACCCAGGTCGCTCGCGGACCGGAGATGATCTCCGGCAAGCAAGCCCAATCCACCCGAATAAATCGGCATACACTCGGTCACGCCGAACTCGGCGGAAAAGTAAGCTATCGGCCGTCTTTCCGTGCCGTTGTAGGTTTTCTGGAACCAGGTCGAGCGGCTGTTCATGTATTCACGACAGTGCTCCAAAGCCCGTTGCATCTGCGCCGTAAAAGCATCATCGCGCAGAGCCGCGTTCAGCACTTCCTGGCGGATCCGGCCGATCATCTGGACGGGATTATGGTGCGTAGCTTCCCACAAATCACTGTCCAGGCGCATGAACAATTCCAACAGTTCATGGTCCCAGGTCCAAAAAACGTTATAGGCAATTTCCCGCAGGCATTCCATTTCCTTGGGGAGTGACGGAGCCACAGCATAGGTGAAGATGGGACGGGTCATGCTTACCTCGCTATTCCTGAACCATACGCGCCAGCGCCGGAACCCTCAGGACGAATTGGCGCAAGATCCAATGGCAGCCAGAGGGCGAGATTCTCACCCACTTCTTATCGAATCAAAACATCAAAGGGATTAAAAGATGTTGTTTACGAAGATGTTAGGCTCACAAGCATGTCATAAAAGGCATGGGAGGCCGCCGTCACACCAAAGCCGCGCGTCACGAACAGCACAGAGAAATACAGGCCACCCCAGGTACGCTGCAGAAAGGTGGCCCACGAAAAACGATCTCCTGACGGGCCCAGGTAGTGAAACAGCGAGAAAAGCAGGGCTGCCAGGAGGGCAGCGCATATCGAGGCCGGAGTCTTCTTCATGCCGGGCAGTCTGGTGGCGGCCAGCATCAGCAGCCCGAGCAGGAATCCACGAAAAACCAACTCCTCATAGATGCCTGCGCCGCAATAAAGTACGAGCTTCTCGATCCCGCCCGGTTTTCCCGCGGCGGCACTCGCGTGGCTGAGCAGGACTGGGAGGTAGGCGAAGATAACGAAGAGCAGGATTGCAAAGAAAAGACTCTCGGCAAAAAGCAGCAGTAATTTTCGCGAGTTGATGTCCCAACTGGCCCGCGTCCTTACCTGCCAGATGATGAAGCAAACGAGCAGCACCAGCGCCGAGGCAAACATGGAATGCACGGAAAGTGCGCTCAACAGCCGGATGATCAAGGCATCGGCGCCATTGATATAGGTGGATTGAAGAAACAGGGATCCGACGTGATAAATGAGGAAGAAGGGAAGGACCAGAGCCATAGAATAGATTGGGCGCCGGGTTTCTTTCAGGTACTTTCGAAATGATGCACGCACGCCGTTTGCCATAGCCCTTCCTGCGCGCCGATTATGCCAAAGCGATGAGGTTAAAGGAAGAGGGAAGCCAGGATTGACGCGAGGGTAGCTCCCAGGCAGACGAGGGCCCAAACCATGTGGTCGATCTTTTCCGGCTGGAGTGGATCGAGCCACTTCGCCATACCATAACCCCCCAGCAATCCGCCGAGATGCGCATAGTTGTCGATGTTGGGCATCATGAAACCGAAGATGAACAGCATCGCGGCCATGCTCTTGGCCTGGGTGCTTATATGGGTGCTGCCGCCGCGGCGCCCGTAGTAAATCATCGCGCCCAAAAGGCCGAAAATGGACGCCGAAGCGCCAATGGTGAACTGGGCGCCGCGCAGGAAGAAAATCGGCATTCCGGCGAACAGGAATCCGGCGCAGCTGCTCAAGGCAAATCCGGTGATGCCGGCGGCGGTGTAGACAAGAACCGTGCGCGGCGCGCCATAAAGCTCCACCACGTCCGGAGCCAGCTGCCGCACCCAAAGCATGTTGAAGAAGATATGCAGGATACTGCCGTGCAGCCAGGTCGCGCTCAGCACGGTCCACCACCGCCCGACACCAAAAACGGGCAGCGCGCCGCTGGCGCCCAGCATAAATAGGCTTTCGTTGCTCGGCGACAAGAAGCCGAACAGGCCGCTGTTGGTGATTCCCCGGGGATCCATGACCAGACTGATCGCATATAAAAAGGCACAACCTGCGATCACGATGGAGGTGAAGCCGAAGTCGCGGCCCAGCGACCGCAAAACCGGCCCGAAGCCCCACAGTCCGGGATTGCGCCGCCCACAGTTCCAGCAGACATCATCGCGCACTCCCACCAATTTGCCGCAGGAAGTGCAGAGCACCGATCCTGTCTTCTGCCGTCCGAACATGAAGCCCCCATCCTATGGCCCCAAGCCACTGCAGGGGCGCGTGTTTATATTCTAATGGAAAATCGGCGTCCGGTCAGGCACTGATTGCATTCGAATGAATTGCTGACTTGGTACCATCTGCACACAAATCTTTGCCGTAGAGAAGAAAAAGGCAAAAGATCAACGCAGTCTCTCATGCGCCGGGGCGCACCCCTGACGCATGAAAATGTTGCGCTCTCGCCGCAGGTTTCCTGTGCCGCCCTTTCAGGGCTCCTCGCTCGATTCCCACTTCCCAGGGCTCACGCCCTGGGCTCTGCTGCTCCACCCCTTCGGGGTTTTCAAGGTCGTGCAATGCTTGGCCCTAAAAGGGCGGGACAGCAAAGCCCAGGGCGTGAGCCCTGGGTAGAGAACCGGAGATCTCAAGCCCTGAAAGGGCGGCACAGAAACACACAAGTGGTTCCGCGCCGCAATCGGTTCTATCTTCGAAGCAGAACACGCAGAGGAAGCAGAGCTCGCGGATTATCAGGAAAGTAAAAGGTCTCTGCGCTCTCTGCTCCCTGCGACCTCTGCGTTAAGGTTTTTATGATGCGGATATGCCGCTTCAACCCTCTTGACTTCATAGGATCGCTTGCATAGGCTGGAAGCTCTGATTTTGCCTGCGCTCACGCGGAGGGCGGCAATTTTGAAAGATCTCGTTCACACAATCCAAATGCGACAGCTTATCGTTGACAGTCGCCTGGCTGTGCTTCTGCTCGCACTGGCACTGGCCCATGGTCTGATCGCATCCTCCCTCCTGGTGGAGTGCATCCCCGCGGATGGCAGATCGCTGATCGAACTGATCGGCCAGGATCCCTGCCACCACCCATTCGGCGCAGTCGAAACCCTCGGCGGCGAGCATGATACTCCGACGCTGCAAATGGAAAATGATCCCACGGATCCTTGTGTGGATTTGAGCCTGGACAGCTTTGGAATCTCAGCCGGCGTGATGGAAATCCAGTCTCCGTCCACATCGGCAACGGATCGTCTGGCCGACGCATCTATCGTGGTCGGGATGTTGTGTCCGGCGCCGAGAGCCGAAGCGTTTTTCAAGCAGGCGCGTGAACCGGTGATTCCTGCCGATTGCGACTCCCAGCTGCTTTTATTTCTCCGTATCTAGTCTTCTCGCTGCTTTGACGGCGCGTTAGTCCGTTTCTGCCCAGAACGATAATTTGTGCGGCGGCACCCTTCCGGGCTTGTCCGCCACAACTTGAATGTTCCGGAGAATTCATGAGTTTCCGATCGCTTTCTTTACTTTTTTCGATGCCTTTTTGCTGGAGTCTGATAGGAGGGCACCTGCAGGCGCAGGATGCGTCTGCCGTTCCCGGTCGCGTCGCCCAATTGACGCTGGCTCAAGCCTTGAAGCGCGTAGCAGACCGCAATCCGGAACTGGCGGTGTCGGAACTGGAGATTCAGGCGGCCACAGCGCGGGTTGCTCAGGCCGGTGTGAAGCCGAATCCGCAGGTTGAAGCAACGGCTGAAAACCTCTCATTCCCATGGGTCGGCGACGGCATCTTCCACTACGCGGAAAGCACTCTTCAGATCAGCCAGCGCCTGGAGTTGGGAGGCAAGCGCAACCTGCGGATTCGGGCTGCCGAAAACGAGGTGGCGGTCGCCTCGAGCGCGCTTGCGGTCAGAAAGGTCGAATTGATGGCCGCGGCTTCGCTGGCATTTGCGGAAGTGCTTGCGGCACAGGAGCGTCTTGCGAATCAGCATGAGCTGAACCGGTTGGCGCAGCAGTCCTATTCCATCGTGGTCGAACGCGTTGCGGCTGGGAAGGTATCGCCGGTGGAGCAAACGCGTGCTGCAGTAGCCCTGGCTTCCGCGCAGTTGGAGGTGGAAAAGCACAAACGCGCGCTGGTCGCCGCCAAGGACTGGCTGGCTGCTTTATGGGGGGATCCAATGCCGACTTCGACGAGGTACAAGGGCGATTTGAGATTCCGCCTATGGCCCCCAAACTTGACGAATCCTGTCTGCAAAACAATCCGGAATTCAAACTGGCAGCGGCTGCCTCCGACGCTCGAGGTGCCATGCTGGCGTTGGAACAGGCCAATCGGAAACCGGATCTCACCTTCAGCGCCGGATTCCGGCGACTGAGCCTCGACAACCAGCAGGTGTGGGTGACGGGCGTTTTGATCCCGATCACAATTTTCGACAAAAGACAGGGGGCGATCGCGGAGGCACGAATTCGCCTGGAACAATCGCGTATGGAGGAGAAAGCAGTGGCATGGCAGCTGCGTGCCGCCCTGACCCAGGCCAGGCACGAGCATGAGAACGCCCTGCTGGAGACCAGCACGTTGCGGGAAAGTGCGCTGCCGGCCGCCAGGGAAGCTGCCGCCGCGGTAGAAGAGGGCTATCGGCTTGGTAAATTTGAATTCCTGAACGTGCTCGATGCGCAGCGAACCTATGCCGAACTCCAGGGAAAATACATCGAAGCCGTAGCCTCCGGTTTGAAGGCGACCATAGAAATCGAACGATTAGCTCGCTGTGATTCTCCGGTGACACCGACCAATCCGATTCGATAAAGGAGACGGTTCATGACTAAGAATCACGTGGTGCCCATAGTAACGATGGTTGGAGTCGCCGGGCTGATTGTAGCCGCGTTCGCTCTCTGGGGAAGGATGGAGGGGGGCAGATCCACTGCGGCGCCGGATGACAGCGCGCCGGGCCAGACGACAGCGTCACCCAAACCAGCCGCGGGCGCGGAAGGCATCGTTCGCTTGAGCGCAGCGCAGATCAAACAGTTTGGTGTCGAGACAGGTGTGGCTGGACCCGGCAGGCTGCGTGTGGAAGTTGTCCTGCCGGGCGAAGTGGCTCTGAATGCGGACCGAGTGGCCCATGTGGTGCCCCGGGTCTCCGGAGTGGTGCGCGAAGTGCGCAAGAACCTGGGCGACACAGTCCAGCGCGGTGAAATCATGGCCATCCTGGAAAGCCGCGAACTGGCCGACAGCACCGCCGCATTTCTTGCCGCCCAGGAGCGCCTGAACCTGGCCCAAAGCAACTTCGCCAGAGAAGAGCAGCTATGGCAAAAGAAGATCTCGCCCGAGCAGGACTACATCCAGGCCAAGAACGCATTGGCGGAATGCCGCATCGAACTGCGCACTACCGAACAGAAGCTGCGCGCGCTGGGTTTTTCGGATGATTACATCACCAAACTGCCCGACCGTCCCGAAAAAGCTGCCGTCCTATACGAGATGGCTGCGCCCTTTGATGCGACCATCATCGAGAAACACATCAGCATGGGAGAGGTTCTAAAAGAGGAATCTGCCGCTTTTGTGATTGCCGATTTGAGCACCGTCTGGGCGAATCTTGACGTCCATCAGAAAGACCTTCCCTTGATTCAGGTCGGACAGACCGCGGCAATCGGCGTGGGCAACAGCACCCCTTCTGTGGAGGGCCGGGTATCTTTCCTGGAACCGATCGCCGAGGAAACCAACCGCACCATCCATGCGCGGGTTGTGATCCCCAATGCGGGTGGCAGATGGCGCCCCGGGCTTTTTGTGACCGGTCGCATTTCCGTCGATGACGTCAAGGTTCCCATCCTGGTGCCGAATGAGTCGCTGGTCATGGTCGGAGGCAAGACATGTGTTTTTCTCAAGAACCGGCGATAAGTTCTCAGCTTCAGGCAGACCAACGGCCGGCACGGACCAACGGGACGTCCGGACAGAAATCTACGTGGCATGGGGCTTTACCTGGATGGCCGGGCCAAAACTACGTGGTCAAGGGGATGCCCCCTGGTGCCAGCCCAATGAAGTCCGGAGTTGGGAAAACCAGTAGTTGAAGCGGAGAATGCATGATTGAAAAATGATGGGAGGCGCGCTGCGCAACCGCGTGCTGATCCTCTTGCTCGTGGTGATCATCATCGGCTTTGGGGCGTACTCGATCCGGAGTACGGCGATCGATGCGTTTCCCGATGTGACCAACATCCAGGTCGAGGTGATGTGCGGTGCGCCCGGGGCTCTCCCCATTGGAGATCGAGAGATTTGTCACCTATCCCGTGGAGACGGCCATGCGCGGGCTTGCCGGGCCTGGTCACGATGCGCTCGGTGACCAAGTACGGTCTGGCGGTAGTCACCATAGTTTTTCATGACGACACCGACATCTACTTTGCGCGCCAGCTTGTGCACGAACGCCTGGCCGCCATCGAGTCCAGCCTGCCCGAGGGAGTGAAAACCGAGATGGGGCCCGATCGCCACCGCGATGGGCGAGATCTATCAATACACGATCGAAGGGACTCCTCCTGCCGACCCGGCCGAAAAGGTGCGCTACCTGACCGAGCTTCGTTCCCTGCAGGACTGGGTGGTGGCGCCGCAGCTCAAGAGCGAGCCCGGCGTCAACGAGGTCAATTCGTTCGGCGGCTATCTGAAAGAGTTCCAGGTGGTCGTGGATCCGGACAAGCTGCTGAAGTACAAGCTTTCGATCGGCGACGTCTTCGAAGCGATCAAGAACAACAACGAAAACGTAGGGGGAAGCTTCATCGACCGCGCGTCGGAGCAGTACATCATCCGCGGGGTCGGGTTGATCGGATCGCTGCCCGACATCGACAAGATCATCGTCAAGTCCATCACGGGAGTCCCCATCTATGTCGGAGACGTTGCGGAGGTCAGGACCGGCTACGCTCCCAGGCAGGGCTCGGCGCTTAAAGACGGCCAGGGAGAGGTCGTCGGCGGCATCGTGATGATGCTCAAGGGCGAAAACAGCCTCGACGTGGTCCGCCGGGTCGAGGAACGGGTGCAGGCAATCAACAACGGCAATCGTGCTGCCCCCCGGCCTGAAGCTGGTGCCCTATTACGACCGCTCCGAAATCGTCGGAGAAGAGCATCCGGACCATCCTGCGCACTCTGGCCGAGGGCGCGCTGCTCGTGCTCATCGTCCTGTATCTGCTGCTGAGAAACATCCGTGGCGCTGTTGTGGTGGTCGATGGCCCTGCCTCTGGCAAGCCTGCTTACTTTCATCGTGATGAAACAGGCGGGACTGAGTGCCAACCTGATGTCGCTGGGCGGGTTGGCCATTTCCATCGGCATGATCATCGATGCCACGATCATTCAGGTGGAAAATGTCCAGAGGCACCTGGGGGAGTTGCAGGACCCATCGCAGAAAACTCTCCACCGTGCTGCACGCGGTCATGGAAGTGCGGCGCCCGAGCATCTTCGGCGAACTGATCATCGCCCTGACTTTTCTTCCCATCATCACGCTTGAAGGAATGGAAGGGAAGATGTTTTCGCCCCTGGCGATCACCGTTTCCATTGCCTTGTTTGCTTCTCTGTTTCTCTCCGTGTTCATCACTCCGGTCTCTGTGCGCCTATATCCTCAAACCGGGTGCCGAGAAGCAGAATCGCTCCTCTGGAATTGGATCAAGAAAGTCTACCTCTGGGCTCTGGACCTGCGCATGCGCGCTGCCGGTTCTGATTGTGGCAGAATCTGTAGTGCTGATTTTCGCGGCAGTGCTCCTGATTCCGCGGTTGGGAACGGAGTTTATCCCGGTCATGGATGAAGGTGCGTTTGATATGGATTTCAACCTCATCCCCGGCGTGTCGCTTGATAAGGCCATGGAGATCACCAGACCTGATCGAGCAGCGCCTCATGCAGTTTCCCGAGATGGAGACGCTCGTGTCGCGCACCGGGCCAGACCGGGGTTCCCCTGGAAGCGCGAGGCGTCGACAAGACTGGATTTGTGGGTTTGCTGAAACCCAAAGAGGAATGGAAAACCGCGAAAACTCGCGAAGAGCTCGCGGACAAGATGCGGGATGCGCTGGCAGATATCCCCGGGATGACCTTCACCTTCAGCCAGCCGATCCAATGCCGCATCGACGAGCTGGTGGCCGGAACCCGCGCGCAGCTGATCCTGAAGCTGTTTGGCGAGGACATGGATGTTTTGAAGGCCAAAACCGATGAAATGGCGCAGGTGCTGGGCGAAATCCGCGGATGCGAGGACATGGTGGTGGAGAGGGTTTCCGGGCAGCCGTACATCGGCATCCGCGTCGACCGCAACAAGATCGCGCGCTACGGCATGAATGTCAGAGACGTGCTCGCCATTATCGAGATCGCCATCGGCGGCAAGGCCGCCACACAGGTCTACGAAGGCAACCGGGCATTTCGATCTTACCGTGCGCTTTCCGGAGGACACGCGCAATTCCGTCGAAAAACTGGCGGACACACTGGTCGGCACCAGCGACGGCATCGGCATCCCGCTGAGCCAGCTGGCCGACATTTCGCTTCAGGAAGGGCCGGTGCAGATCAGCCGCGACAACGGCATGCGCTTCATGGGCATCGAACTGAATATTGTCGGCCGGGACATCGGTTCGTTTGTGGCGGAGGCGCAGCAGCAGATCCGCCAGAAGGTCGTCGCTGCCGGTAGGCTATTCGACCGCCTGGGGCGGTCAGTTTGAGAATCAGCAGCGCGCCATGCGCCGGCTGATGATCATCACCCCGCTGGTCGTCATCCTGGTCCTGGTCCTGCTGTTCATGACATTCAAATCGGTCCGGCTCTCCTTTCTGGTATTTCATCAACCTGCCCTTTGCCCTGATGGGAGGCGTGTTCACGCTCTGGATTTCGGGGATGTACCTTTCAGTTCCGGCGTCTGTGGGATTTATCACTCTTCTCGGCGTGGCAGTGCTGAATGGTCTCGTGCTGGTCTCGTGCATTCTTCAACTGCGTGGCGAAGGATACGGAGTGCGTGAGGCGGTGCGCGCCTCATGCTCATTGAGACTTCGGCCGATACTGATGACCGCCTCGATCACGGTTTTCAGCCTCATCCCCATGATGTTTGCCACTGGCCCCGGCTCGGAGGTGCAGCGGCCGCTGGCGGTAGTCGTTGTGGGCGGCCTGTTTACCTCGACCCTGGCGACCCTGCTGGTCCTGCCGGCACTATACGGCTGGTTCGACCGCAACGGCTCGGCTTCCGGGGATTCGGCCGCGTGAACGACAGATCATGTCGACGTTTTAGTCACATAAAGCCCGATGCGGGCTGATACGGCCAATGCCATCGAGCACGTCGATTAAATGCTCACAGCAAGCCTGCCATGACATCCAATCAGGAGCCGGGGCGGCATTCTGTTGACTCCGGACGCACATTTTGCGTAATGTCTTCCCATGATACCAAGCTGGTTTTCTGAGATCCGCGGGCGCGTGCCGAAGGGATCGGCCCTGGTCCTCGGGCTGCTGCCGATTGTGGCCGTCATTCTTGTTTGGACTTTCGTTACTCGGGGAGCCCCGGAAGAGCGCGTCGTGGGGCCGACCATCCTCCCGAGTCCTGCCGAAGTGATCTCGAGCCTGGATCAGCTGGTAACGACGAGCGATCCCGAAGGCCGCACTCTGTTCGCTCATATCGGGCTCAGCATGCGCCGCGTCGGCTTCGGCTTTCTGCTTGCCCTGGCGATCGTACTGCCGCTCGGCATTCTGATGGGCGCCTTCGGCAGCGTGCGTGCAATCTTCGATCCGGTCATGACCGCGAGTGGCTACATTCCGATCGCCACTCTCGTGCCGCTGACCATGTCGTGGTTCGGGCTGGATGAAATTCAGAAGGTGGCATTCCTGGCCATGGCATTCGGAATTTTTCTGGTGCCGATGGTCATCAAGGCGGTGGAGTCGGTACCCGACGTTTATCTGCGGACTGCGTACACTCTGGGAGCCTCGCGCTGGCAGGTGATCCGGCATGTCCTGGTGCCGGTGGCCTTCCCCGACATCTGGCATGGAATGCGCCTGGCCTTCGGTGTCGGCTGGACCTATCTCGTCCTGGCCGAAGTCGTAGTCAAGACGGGCGGATTAGGCGACCTGATCGACACTGCGCGGCGGCGTGCTCTCTCAGGCCGGGTCTATCTTGTAATTGTCATCATCACCATGATCGCCTGGGTGGCCGATTTGATTTGGAAGTACCTTGCCGATGTCTTCTTTCCTTATCGACGGAGCCGCACTTGACCACTTCTAACGTCCCTACGGCCGCAGCAAACTCGACCATGGTGGAAGCTCGGCGCGTGACTGTGCGTTTTGGCACTTTCACCGCGCTCAACGACGTGTCTTTTTCTATACCGGATGTGCCGCATCATGGTGAATTCGTCGCCATCATCGGGCCGTCCGGATGCGGCAAGAGCACCTTGCTCAGCCTTCTGGCCGGCTTTCTGAAACCGTCCGCGGGTGAGCTTCTCGTCAAAGGAAGCCCGATCACCGGCCCGGGGCGCGACCGGGGGATGATCTTCCAGCAATACAGTTCGTTTCCCCATCTGACGGTGCTTCAGAATGTGATGTTCGGGTTGAACATCAATGTGCGCGCGCTCGGATTGGATGCCGGCGCCCGCAGGGCACGCGCGGAAGATCTGATCAAACAGGTCGGGCTTACCGTCCACAAGGATAAGTATCCACACCAGCTTTCAGGCGGCCAGCAACAGCGGGTCGCGATTGCACGATCGCTGGCGATGGAGCCGAAAATCCTGCTTTTGGACGAACCTTTCTCCGCCCTGGATGAACCGACGCGACTCGAGATGCAGGAACTCCTGGTTGAGCTCTGGAATCGCACCCACCCGACTATTTTCTGTGTGACGCACAGCGTGAGTGAAGCGGTCTACCTTGGAGAGCGGGTGTGGATTTTTACCCAGACGCCGGGTCAAATCGCATATGATATCCAGGATGCGATTCCGCCCTCGGTGGGTGTTCCCCCTCTGGTGGCGCAGGAACGAGGCGAGTTCAAAGAAGCAGTCTTTGTGGTGACCGAGGCCTTCCGCCGCGTATCGGAGGGCCATTTGAATCAACTGAATTCCAATACGGCAAAAAGCAATCCACAGGCTCAGCCATGAAGCCTCACTTCTGGGATCATGTACGCGCAGCATTCAACGCCCGCCCCATTGGCATGTTCGTGCCGCCCAACTGGGTGGGATTGACAGCCTTCGGATTTTTGGGGCTTCTCAACCCGGGTTTCTGGGTCATGGGACTGGGGCATGATGAGCTGGTCTCTGGTCACGGGCGGCCTGGACAGCACCGTCTCCATCAGCGATGCCGCGGTTTTCAAGAATAAGAGCGGCATATGAACGACCGGGCGTTTCACGTTCATCGCCGCCGCGATCGCAACAGTAACTTCTTCATAGGTCAACTGCTCCGGCCCGCCGATCTCATAGCTCTTGTTAAAACAGCGGTCGCTTGTTACCGCTCTCAGGAGGCAGGTCACGACATCGTCGATGAAGATGGGTTGGACCTTGGATTTCCCGGATCCGATCACCGGCAGAACAGGCGCATGCTTGATCATGTCTACGAGCCTGATCGTAAACTGGTCACCGGGGCCGTAGATGAGCGACGGCCGCAGGATGGTGTAGGGCATGCCGCTCGCGCGAACAAGCTCCTCAGCCTCCCACTTGGTCCGGTGATATGCGCTCGCCGCTCCGGGGCGGGCGCCGAGGGCGCTCTGATACAAGAAGTGGCGCACGCCCGCTTTCTGAGCCGCATCAAGCAGGTTCCGCGTTCCCGCCACGTGCACGCCCTGAAATGTTGCTCCCGGAGCCTCCTGGATGATTCCCACGAGATGG
>CAVTZY010000067.1:0-31619 GCA_963739235.1 Terriglobia bacterium
TCCATGACGCGGTGACCGGCTGCATTCTGGATGTGAACGATCGCGTGCTCGAAATGTACGGCTCTTCGCGTGAGGAGGCCCTGCAACTCCGCCCTCCGCACGGCAGCCTCGACGAGAGTCCCTATTCCGAAACCGAGGCATGGGAGTGGCTGCGAAAGGCGGTGGAGACAGGCCCCCAACTTTTCGAATGGCGGGCCCGCCGGAAAAACGGAGAGTTGTTTTGGTGCGATGTTTCCCTGCGCAAGTCCGGGAGCGGCGGCCGGGAATGGGTGCTGGCCGTCGTCCGCGATATTACCCAACGAAAGCAGATGGAGGCAGCGGTACGGGAAAGCGAAGATCGTTACCAGGCGCTGTTCGAGCGTTCCAAGGACTGCGTTTTTCTCGGGGACTTTGACGGGAATTTCCTGGATGCGAACCAGGCTGCCCTCGATTTGCTGGGTTATGCGCGCGAGGAGCTGCGGACGCTCAACTACGTCTCCATACTCAGCGCAGATCAATTGTCGCCAGCCCTCCAGATCATCGAGGAAATAAAGGCAACAGGCTGCCAGAAGAAGCCCGCTGAATTCCGGCTGCAACGCCGGGATGGCAAAGAGATTGATGTCGAGGTCCAGTCTTCACTCATTTATAAGCAAGGGAAACCTCATGCGATCCAAAGCATCGCCCGCGACATCACGCAACATAAGCGAGCAGAAGAGTCGATCCGCCGCAGCGAAGAGCACTACCGCCTCATGTTCAACAGCGCCAACGATGCGGTTTTCCTTCACGAGCTCGATCCTGATGGACTGCCGGGCCGGTTCATCGAAGTGAACGAAGCGGCCTGCCGGCGCTATGGATACACGCGCGAGGAACTCCTGTGCATGCGGCCGATGGACCTTGATGCGCCGGAGGGATTGGCAGCCATTCCCGAGGCGATGCGGAAACTGCAGGCCGGAGGCCGCGCCACCTGGGAAGGCAAGCATATCACCAAGGAGGGCCGTCCGGTTCCGGTGGAGATTACCAATGTACTGTTTAATCTCCAGGGCGAACCCATGATACTGTCGTCAGCCCGCGACATCACCGAACACAAACGAGCTGAGGAGACGTTGCAACGATCTCTCTCCCTGCTGCGAGCAACCCTGGAGTCCACTGCCGACGGCATCCTGGTCGTCGATCGAAAGGGAAGAATTGTGGACTGCAACGAGAAGTTTCTGCAGATGTGGCGATTGCCCTCCGACGTGCTCGCCGCAGGCAGGAACCGCGACATACTCGAATCGGAGAGCGACCGGCAGATCATGCAAAACATCTTGCCTCAGTTGAAAGACCCCGAAGGATTCCTGGCCCAGGTTCGCGAGCTTTACGCGAATCCGGAAGCGGACAGCTTCGACCCCGTGGAATTCAAGGATGGCAGAGTTTTTGAGCGTTACTCCCATCCACAGAGGATCGGCGGCAAACCGGTAGGCCGCGTGTGGAGTTTCCGCGATATCACCGAGGCCAGAAAGGCGGAAGAGGCGCTGCGCCTGGCACACCAATTGGAACAGCTCCATTTTGATCAGACCCCGTTGGGTGTTATCGAATGGGATCTCGGTTTCCGCGTTACGAGATGGAATCCCGCTGCCGAAAAAGTCTTCGGCTATAGTGCGGCGGAGGCTCTTGATAAACACTCCTCCTTCATCGTTCCCGAGGCTGTCCAGCCGCACGTGCGGGAGACGTTTAAAAAGGTGCTGGCCCGGCAAGGCGGCGAACGCAGCACGAATGAGAACCTTCACAAGGATGGCCGGAGCATATTCTGCGAATGGTACAACACGCCCTTGGTAGACGAACATGGCAAAGTAGTGGCTGCGGCGTCTCTTGTGATGGACGTGACCGATCGCCGGCTGGCCGAGCAACAGCTTCGGGATTCCGAGCGACTTTACCACTCGCTGGTCGAAAACCTGCCGCAGAGCATATTCCGCAAAGATCTGGACGGCCGGTTCACGTTTGCCAATCAGCAGTTCTGCAGGAGCTTGAATAAAACCCTTGCCGAGATTCTGGGGAAGACAGATGCCGATTTCTGCCCTCCGGACCTGACTGCGAAATACAGGCAGGATGATCAGCATGTCATTGACACCGGCCAATCCGTTGAACACGAGGAAGAATATGAGTCTCCAAACCAGGGCCGGCGTGTTGTGTGGGTGATGAAATCGCCTTTGCGCGACGCGCAGGAGCAGATCATCGGCGTGCAAGGCATTTTCTGGGATATTACCGAACTGAAGCGTGCCGAGGAAACCGTTGCCGAAAGAGAGAAACGCTATCGCTCGCTCTTTGAACTCTCCCCGGCAGGCATCGTGCTACAGGACGCAGCAACCAACATCCTGGAAGTTAATGCCGCGATGTGCCGCATTTTCGGTTATTCGCGCGAAGAAATGTGCGGCCGGAGCGTGCGCATGCTTGTTCCACCTGAGAACATGGCGGAGGTGGACCAACACCTCGATGAGCTTATGGCCGGTAAGACACTCCTGCACGAGGTTGACAATGTCGGCAAGGACGGAAAGATCCACCGTGTGGAACTGCACGAGATGTCTGTCCCCCTGCCCGATGGCCGCAGGGGAATCCTTGCAGTGGTCAATGACATTACTCAGCGGCGGCAGTTGGAGGAGCAGTTGCGGCATTTGCAGCGAATGGAGTCTGTCGGCCAGCTGGCCGCCGGCGTGGCCCACGACTTCAACAACATCCTCACGGTTATCAACGGCAGTGCGGCAATTCTGTCCGAGTCTCTGGCGAACAACCCTGAATGCATGGAATGGCTGACCCAGATTGCTGCAGCCGGCGCACGGGCTGCCAACCTGACCCGCCAGCTGCTGTTTTTCAGCCGCAAACAGCAATTGCAACCTGCGTCGGTGAGTTTAAACGAGCTTACCAGCAACCTCACCAAGCTGCTGGGATCTGTTCTCGGGGAGCATATTACGCTTGAATTCAGCTACGAGAACGACCTTCCTGCTGTCCAAGGCGATCCGGGGATGTTGGAGCAGGTCATCATGAACCTCGCGGTAAATGCGCGCGATGCCATGCCGCAGGGCGGCCGATTGCACATCGCAACCAGCACAGTGACCTACAAATCGGCGCCGCCCTCGCCCAATCCCAACACCCGGCCGGGGAGATTCGTCCGGCTGGCGGTTCGCGACACCGGCTGCGGCATCGCGCCGGAAATCCGCGGAAGGATCTTTGAGCCCTTTTTTACCACAAAGGAAGTGGGTAAGGGCACCGGCCTGGGCTTGGCCACTGTTTTCGGCATCATCACCCAGCACGACGGCTGGATTGAAGTGGACAGCAGAGTAGGCCAGGGCACTACGTTCCTGATCCACCTGCCCGCCGGTCCGGATCCGGATTCGGAAGTGTCAGTCCGCACGGATCGGACGCCCGCCTTGGGGCATGGCGAGACCATCCTGTTGGTGGAAGATGAGACATCTGTGCGCGAGCTGGTCTTCCGCACGCTTGCCCGTCAGGGCTATAACGTTATGGTTGCCAGCTCCGGCGTCGAAGCCCGGCAACTTTCCCAGGCACAACTGGAACAAGTGGACCTGTTGATCACGGATATGGTGATGCCGGGCGGCGTAAGCGGCCGGGAACTGGCCGAGTCGCTGCGCCATGCCTATCCACGACTTCGTGTGATTTACTGCAGCGGCTACAGTCCCGAGATGGCTGGCGGGTGGCTCGCCCTGGATCACGGCACCACTTTCATTCAGAAACCATTCACTCCCAGTGAACTCCTTAACGTTGTGGCGGATTGCCTGCGTATGTAGCATCTCACTCGGTGCCATGTTTCTTCAGATAGGCCCGCCAGGTAATGGCCCACTTTGCCGGGTCGTCAAACCAATCGTGATCGATCTTGTGGACGACACTACGGTAGGGTGCGCCTTTCACTTTGGCCGGATCCTCATAGGCCTCGGCCGCGATTGTTTCCAGCGCCGCCACGTACTCGTCAAGCTCGGCCTTGGAATATGATTCCGTCGGTTCGATGGTGAACGGCTCGGGAACAATGAACGGGTGGTGGCTCGACCAGAGGTGAAAGCCGAAATCTGCCATGCGCAATGTGATGTCTTCCGTGGTGACGCCCGTGTCCTTGGTCAGCTTTTCCCAGCTGTACCTCACCTGTTCGATGCGATGCCGGCCCAAGGCGAACGGAGCGCTCGCGCCGCGGATTTTTTTGACCTTCTCCAGAATATAGTTGTTGTTGAGAACGGCAATGTTCGCCGCCTCCCGCAAGCCGCGCTCGCCCAGGCTGGCGATCCAGGCATAGGCTTTAAGGACCACCGGGAAAACGCCGTAGAAGCTGCGGATCTTGCCGATCGTGTGCTTGAGACCATAGCGAAGGAGATATTTACTCGCCGTCAAAATCCACGAGGGGGACCGGCAGATAATCCACAAGATTTTCGCCTTACGCCGAGCGCGCCGCAGGCCGGGCCGCCGCAGCCGTGAGGCGTCCCGAAAGTCTTGTGGAGGTTGAAGAAACACATATCGAAGCCGGCATCTCTTGCCCGAGTCATGCCAAGGATGCCGTTGGCATTGGCTTGATCATAGCCGCACAATCCTCCGGCTTCACGCACGATCCGGGTGATCTCATCGATTTGCGGATTGAAGATGCCCGTGTCCTCCGGGTTCGTGATCAGGAGCCCGGCCGTCCGCTTCGAAACCGATTGCTTCAAGGCGTCAAGATCAGGAAGGCCATCTTCCGTCTGGTAAATGGTGATGACCTTGTAACCCTTGACGGCGGCCGCGGCCGCGTCCGAGGGATGGGAAAAGATGGTGGTGATGACCTCGTCGCGAATTTTCCCCTCGCCCCGCGATTCATGATATGCCTGGATAATCGAGGCCATGGCCAGAATGGCCGCCGATCCGGAAGCCGGTTGGAAGGAAAACCGGTCGAGTCCCGAGATCTCGCGCATGAACAGGTCGGTCTTGTAGAGGATTTCCAGTGCGCCTTGGACGGTGCTTTCATCCTGGAGAGGATGGAGTTCCGCTACTTTGGGAGACGCGGCCAGGACGTCGTTGATCTTCGGATTGTATTTGATCGTGCACGTCCCCTGGCCGATGTCCACGTTGAGGTCGGCGCCGAGAGTTTGCTGGGAGAGCCGGAGATAATGCTTCAGGACCCGCATCTGCGAGATTTCCGGCAGCGCGGGTCGGGGTTTTGCGGCGAAGAGATCTCCGGGATCGCCGAGATGCCGTCGCCGACTTCTTCTTCGATCGCCTTCTCGACCGGCGGGACGAGAATTCCCCTCTCTCCCTTTGTGCTCAACTCGAAGATGACCTCCTCATCCCATTTCGCCTGATGAAAGGCCCGCAGCCTGGCGGGTTTGCCCTTAGGGGCTGATCCTTCGAGTCCGCGGTTCTTTGGAGTATTCATCGGAGCACCTCCTCGAGCGCGCCGCCAGGGTGTCGATGTCTTCTTTGGTGTGGACTTCCGTGATGCAATAAAGGGCACAGCTGGCAAGCTCGGGAAAATCCCGGCCCAGGTCTCTTCCCGCCGAAAATTCCCCGATCCGAGGAGAGCTTGGTTGATCTCGGCAACGCTCTTCCCGGTCGCCGTGAAATCGACGACAAACTCCTTGAAATGCGCCGACCGGAAGCGCGGGGCTCGCACCCCCGCAATCCCGGCGATCTTTTTCATGGCATATTGGGACTTCTGAAGGATGTGACGGCCGATATCCTCCATGCCCTGCGGTCCCATCAGGGCAAGATAGACTCCGGCCGTGATCCCCCACAGCGCGGCCGCAGTCCCGACGAACTCCTTGCCCTTTTCCCGGACGCCGAACGACGTTCGGTCGTAGGCCACATCGCCGAAGCCCCACTCGCCTTCGACGGCAGTTTTTGCGATGCCGAAGAGGCGTGAAGGATATTCCATGACGAATCTTTCTTCGTCGCGGGTGGAGATGAATCCAGCCCTGGCCGCCGCCGAAGTTCATGTGCACGCCGAGTGGCTGAACGTCACCGCAAACGATATCGGCGCCGTAATGGCTCGGCGGGGCGATGACGCCCAGGGAAATGGGATCCACGCCCACAACGCACAGCCCGCCCCGCGCATGAGCGATGGCGGCGATCTGATGCCCCTGGGTTTCGAGGAAGCCCAGGTAGGAAGGATTCTCAAAATAGACGGCCGCCGTTCTCTCCGTGAATTTGGCCGCCAGGTCCTCGAGGTCCATCCGCCCGGTCACCGCATCATGGCGGACCGGGACGATGCTCATCACACCGCGGCAGTAATTCTGCATGACCTGCAAGCGGTCGGGACCGATGGTGTCGCAGACGAGGGCTTCATTCCTTTTTGTGATCCGGCCGGCCATCCGTATCGACGTGCTGGCCGCCTGGCACCAGTCGAAGGTCGGAACGTTGACGACGTCCATGTCCAGGAGCTCAGCCATCATGCTTTCGTACTCGAAGAGGGACTGGAATCGGCCGTGATCTTCGTAGGGCTCACCCGCATAGGCCGTCAGGAATTCGGAGCGGCGGTTGATTTCATCGCACACGGCGGGAACGTAATGGGGCCAGCAGCCGCCGCCGAGGAAGCTCAGCGATTCGGCGCAGGACCGGTTTCGGCCAGGATCTTTTCGACGTGCCGTTTCAGCGCCGCTTCCGACGTGAGACGGCTCGGGAAGGTTCATCCGGCCGCGAGAACCTGCAGCCGCTCGGGGATGTCGCGCGTACAGCTCGTCGATGCTCCGGACACCGATCTCCCTGCAGCATCTGTTCCTTGACCTCAGGGACGGAATTCGGGATATAGGGATGGATGAAAGGCTGTTCGTCACTCATGCACACCTCGTGGAAGAAGCAATTTTCAGTCGTTAGGAGCCTTATCTACGCGATGCCGCCGCCGTCCACGACGAGGAAGGCGCCGGTCACCCATTTCGAAAGGTCGCTCGCGAAAAAGAGGACGGCGTTGGCTACGTCCTCGGGCGTTCCCACGCGGGCCAGAGGCCGGCGGGCAGCGTCCGCCATAAACTCGTCCTCCTTCTGGCCGAGCTGGGCGCACTCGTTCCGGAGCAGGGGCGTGTCGACATCGCCCGGGCAGACACAGTTGACCCGGATTCCCTGGCGGCCGTGGTCGATGGCCATGGCCCGGGTCATGTTGAGGATGCCGCCCTTGGCGGCGCAGTAGGAGACTGCGTCCGGGCCGCCCTTCAGGGCCCAGCCGGAGCCCATGTTGATGATGCTCCCACCCCCGGCGGCGATCATGTGGGGGATGGCGTAAGTGGGACAAGAGGTAGGTCCCCTTGAGCATGACGTCGAGCGCAAGGTCCCACTCCTCTTCCCCGAGGTCGACGACGTTCTTCCTGATGACCAGACCGGCGTTATTGAAGAGGATGTCGATGCGGCCGAAGTCGTGAATCGTCTCCTCGACGGCGCGGCGGCAATCGGCACTCCGAACGGACGTCGCAGCGAGATGAAAGCGGGCCCGCCGGCCGGTCGCAAGCAAGGCTGGCCTCGGCCGCGTTCCTTTTCTTCCGGTGGATATCGAGCAGGGCGACCGCCAGCGCCGAATTCGGCCAGCCGTCGGGCTGTGCCCAAGCCCGATTCCCGAAGCAGCACCGGAAATGACCGCCACCCGGCCTTCAAGAGAAACATGTTGGAGTAGTTTTGGATCCATAGGTAGCTCGCCTGGCATAAAGCGGTTTCCCGTATATCATAGGGTCCAGGGACTGTCAACGAAGCGGCATATCGTCCGTGTCAATACTGAACGTTTGGCAGAATGCCCGAGGAATAAACTCGCCGGGTGTGCATCCGCATTGGAATGCAATAGCGATCTGTATGCATGCGACGATTTCGTCGAGCCGGATTATCGGCTGGGAAACATTGCCGAACAATCCATGCTCGAACTGGTCACTTCCGTGAAGCGGCGCCGGTTCGGCGAGCAACGATCCATGCCCGGTGCGGGCAGCGGGAGAAAATTTAAGCGCTGTCACGGCCTTTCAGATTGAAGTAGAGGGTAATCAGGCTACGGTGCAGCGCTGCTCTTGGATGTGGGCTGCGAATTCGTCATAAAATTTGCGGACATAGCTTTCCACGGGCATGGCGGCCGCATCGGAGAGCGGGCAGATTGTGCGACCCTTCATGTTGGTGCAGATGTCGAGCATGATCTCGAGTTCGCCTGGCTTGCCCATGCCTTTTTCCAGGCGGGTCAGGATCTGGTAGAGCCACTCGGTACCCTCACGGCATTGGGTGCACTGCCCGCAGGATTCCTCGGCATAGAATTTGGTGATGCGCCGCACCGCCTTTACCATGCACGTGGTCTCATCCATGACGATCACCCCGGCCGAGCCGAGCATACTGCCGGCTTTGGCGACGGAGTCGAAATCCAGGCGCACATCAACCTGGTCTGCAGTCAGGACCGGAACTGAAGAACCTCCTGGAACCACGGCCTTGAGCTTGCGCCCGCCGCGGATGCCGCCGCAGTGGTCATAGATCAACTCACGCAGGGTGATCCCCATCGGGAACTCATATATGCCCGGCTTCTGCACGTGCCCGCTTACCCCGAAGAGCCGGGTTCCCGCGTTGCGCTCCGTGCCGATGCCGGCAAACCAGTCGGCTCCATTGTTGATGATATGGGGTATGTTTGCCAACGTCTCCACATTGTTGACGACGGTAGGACATTGGTACAAGCCGACGACTGCCGGAAATGGCGGCTTCAGCCTCGGGTGTCCACGCTTCCCCTCGATGCATTCGAGCAGAGCCGTTTCCTCACCGCAGATATAGGCTCCGGCGCCACGGTACAAAATGATCTCCAGGTGATAGTCCGAACCAAGGATGTTCCTGCCAAGGTATCCCTTTGCGTAGGCTTCGTTCAATGCCTTCTGTACAACTTCGGCCCCGTAAAAGAACTCCCCGCGAAGAAAAATAAACGCCAGATGACAATCCAAGCCAAAAGCCGAAATGATGGTTCCTTCGATCAACTGGTGCGGATCGTTATCGATGATGACGCGGTCCTTGAAGGTGCCCGGCTCGCTTTCGTCGCCGTTGACGCACAAATAAACCGGCTTTCCCGAGTTTTTCGGAACAAATCCCCACTTCATCCCGGTTGGAAATCCTGCACCGCCGCGCCCGCGCAATCCCGACTTCTTCACAATTTCGGTCACCTGGGAAGGCGTGTATTCGCGCAGAACCTTGCGCAGCGCCTGGTAACCGCCCAGCGACTCGTAGACGTGGATGTGCTTGAGATTGGGGACATGCAAGTTGGTGGTCAGAATCTTGACGGACATCGAAAATGGGGATCCTTTCCCTAATACCAGATCTCGCATACTACCACACGGCGTTTTGCCCGCAAAACCGAGTTTTTGAATGGCGGTACACGCGCCTTGCGGAACCGGATCCAGGAAGATTAGAATCACTTCCAGGTCGATCTTGGCGCAAACGGTCAGGCGCTTGGCAAATACCATGGATTCTACGGGACTGTGGACAATGCACCTTATGTGTCGCGCCGACCCGCTGGGAAACCGATCTTAACAAGTGGTTGGACAAGCAGATATGCCGTCAATGGATGAACTCGGGGAAATCCGCGCAGTATTCGAACGCTGCCAGCGCCACTATCCTACGGTTGATCTCCCGTTCGAGCTTTTCTGTGCCCGCGTGGTGGAGATCCTGACCGCCGGCCATGGGACTCATGCTGCCGGGGAAGCGGGCAGGAACCCGGCCGGCAGCTTTCACGCATGCTCCGACTGTTTTTCTTTACTACGGCAGATGTGCCACGAGGACCTGTTTCTAGCCGTGGCGTGTGCTCGAGGCGACCGCATTGCATGGGAACATTTTGCTGACCAGTACCTGCCTTTGTTAAAGCGCTTTGCCGCACAGGCCTGCCGGAATTGTGATGCAGGTGAGGATCTGGCGCATGAGCTTGTCACAGTCCTGCTTGGTGAAAGTCATGCAGCGACTCAAACCGCGGGTCAAGGAGACGAACCTGAGCCTGCGTCGGGGGTGTCCAAGGGGAAGCTGCAAAGCTACAACGGCCGCGGCTCGCTTGCCGGCTGGCTCCGAGCTGCAGTAACGCACGCGGCGATCGATCGCTTCCGGCGGGCGAGAAAACAAGTCTCGCTGGACGAGTTGGAGGAAAATGCGGGATTGCCCTGCGCACCGAATCCCGGACTTGCTAACGCGGCCGAGGAACGGCTGGATGCCCGTTGGGGGCCCGTGCTGGCGGCGTGTGTCCGGAAGGAAATCGAGCGTCTGAGCGCGCGGGACCGTCTCATTCTCGGCCTTTATCACCTCGAGGGCATCTCCCTCAAGGCGATTGGCCTCCGTTTCGGCGCGCATGAAGCCACAGTCTCGCGCTGGCTCGAGCGTGCGCGCCGGGAAATCCGTAAACACGTCGAGCGGGAGCTGCGCCAAGTGCACGGGCTCAATGCCCGCGAGCTGGGATCTTTATGGCGGTGGGTGGCAGAAAGCGCAGACTTGATGCTCGAATCTGCGCTTAAACCTGCGTCGGCAGGCATTCCGATTCAAAAAAAGCTGCAAGGCGGGACCATATGATCGTCCTTACTAAGGGTGAGTTATGAACCAACCACACATCGAGGAAGCCATCCGGCGTATCCTGGGCCGGCGGCGCGGGAATGTGCCGGGACCATGCCCCGATGCCAATGAACTCGTCGCGTTCCTGGAAGCGCGTTTGACCCCGAACGAAACGGTGCGTTTCGAGGAGCACGCCGCGGACTGCGCTGCCTGCCGGGAGGCGTTGGCACTCTCCCTGCAGCTTGACGCGGCGGAGGTGAGTATCGCTGCCCCCACTGCTCCCGAGCCCCGGAGTTTTACCTATCGCACCTCTCCGATTCGCCTCGCCTTTGCGGCTGCGGTGGTCGTGGTGGTCGGCGCTCTTTTGTTCCAGGCGACCCGACAGTCTAAGCAGCCCCAGCAGAAACCTCAAATCGCTGCCAGACAAAATCAATTTGATGGTTCGGGCGGGCCTGGGGCTGCGATGAGCTCTAAGGAAACGAAAACACCCCCAACTGCAGCTCCTGCCACTTCCGTTGGCGTTGTCGCTACCAACGCGACCGGCATGCCCGCCCAGGCACAGAGCGACCGGCCGGCTCCTAAGCCGCGGCCCGTGACGCCGCCGGCTGCTGTCTCGAACCAACTGGCCCTGGAAGCCGGGAATCTTGCCCGTCCACAAGCGCCTGCTTATGCGGATGCCTCTAAACTTGCGATAGGAGAGAACACGAAAGCAGACCTGCAGCAAAGAGTGCTACTCAATGCGGACAATAAAGCGCTCAAAATGGAGATGGCGGCCAACCGCCCCGAAGAGGCGAAGATGAAGGCCGAGGCCGTGGGCCAGCCATCCGGCCAAATCGCTCAGCAAATAAACCCGGCGATTCAGCAAACCGCCCAACTCAACCAGCAGGCCGCCCTGGACCAGGTGAGCGCAATCAAGGCGAAAGCCGCCGTGGCGCAAGGGGAGCGGGGAGGCGGCCTGGTTCTGCAGGCCGATGAGAAGAAACGCGTGGAGCCGGACCAAAAAACGCAGGCCGGTCAGCAGACCCAGCTGGCCAAGGCAGCTGTACAGGCCGGGGATAAGAGGATCCTGGCGCTGCGCTCATTGATCACGGATGCGAAGGGCAATCTTGTGAGCCTGGCGCTCGAGGAAGCGCGCCCTCTGATGGCAAAAGATCCAGCGGGCAACAACGCGAGGAAAATCGGCCAGCGGCTCTTGTACCGGACACAGAACTACTGGGTGGACGCCGGGTGCGTAGCTCATAGTGAAGCGCCGGCTCACGAGATCGTCCGAGATTCAAAAGACTATGCGGACATGCTCGCCAAGGAACCGAATTTGGCCCAGTTGCACGCTTCGGGTGTGCCCATCCTGCTCTTCTGGAATGGAGCAAATTATCTGATCCGATAACAGGCAACCGGCATTTCCCGCGACCAAAAACCTCAACGCAGAGAGCGCGCAGAGGACGCAAAGAAATTGAGTTATCCTCTCTGCGCGTCCTCTACTTCGAAAACAACTCGCCTCAAAACTGCAAAGGCAGCCACGAATGGCACGAAACTTTGCTGGCCGGGACGGGCGGCGCTTCGTACTACTTACGTACAAGTCCTTGCCGTTTAGGCAAGAAAAACAACTGCTCATCGCGGAGACCGCAGAGACAAGTTATTGGAAAATAAAAAAGTTCTCTGCGGTCCCGGCGATTTCTGCGGTGAGAATTTTTGGTTGTGGCCGCCAGCCACGCCGTGTCATTCGTGGCTGCTTTTAAAAGGCCATTAGGTTTGCTGCGTCTGGGTGCGCCTCCGATGCATGGGAGACTGCGTTGAAAAAATCTGTTCCACCTGTGTTGTAGTTGCCGGGTTAGCGGAGTGCGGATTTGCCGGGGTCCTGCTGGTATTGAGCCACACGTACCTGCGCGGGCCGGACCAGGTTTTTCTCCATGCGATAGCCGGATAGAACCACGTCGACCACCAATCCGTCTTTGCCCGGCTCGGATACCGGGATCACGCCCACAGCCTGGCTCAAGCTCGGATCAAAGGGCTGGTTCAGCACCTCGAGTGGCTCGATGGCCTGCGCTCGCAGCTTCGCGCGGAAGAGGTCGGCCGTCATTCGCAGACCCTGAAGCAAGTCCTCTTTGCTCCCCCCGGCCGACGCCGCCTCCAACGCACGCTCGAGGTTGTCAAGCACATCGAGAAAAGGCAGCACCATACTCTGCCGCGCGAGCGCGAGCTTGCGCTCATAATCCGCTTCGAGGCGGGCTTTGGAACGTGCTGTTTCCTGGTCGACTTGTTTGACCCTCTCCATAAAACGGCGCTCCGTATCCGCCACCTTCGCCATCAGTTCTTCTACGTAGGTGGGATAGCGGGGCTTAACCTCCACGGGTTCGCCGACCGACGCTCCTGCATCCATTCCGGCAAACGGGCGCTTGTCGACGACCCGAAACTCCGCCGTGTCGTCAGCGGCGCCGGCTTTGGATGACGATACACCATTGCTGGTAATAGGAATTTTTCTGCTGTCCAAGAGTCACACCCCCAGCTGTTCCCCGCCACGGCTGCCATGTGGCAGGCGATCCTGCAACAGACGCACGCGCACAGAAGTCGTTTGCGCGGTCTTCAATTACGAGCTTCTCCCCATAAGACGCTCAATGCGCTTTGGGATCGGTGGGTGGGTACTGAATAGAGTCATTAATCCGCCACCCCCGAACGGATGAACGATAAACATGTGCGCGGTGCTCGGGGAAGCTTCCATGGGGATGCGCTTCGAGTAGTCCTCGAGCTTCCGCAGCGCGGATGCCAGGCCATAAGGGCTGCCCACCATTTCCGCGCCACGATGATCGGCTTCGTACTCGCGCGTGCGTGAGATCCACATCTGGATCAACAAGGCGGCGATCGGGGCGACAATGATGGTTACCAGGCCGCCTAAAGCCCCGCCCCCGCCCTCTTCGCGATCGCGTGATCCGCCGCCGAAGATCATGGCGAATCGGGCCATGTTCGAAATCCACATGATGATGCCCGCAATCGTTGCCGCGATGCTGCTGATCAGGATATCCCGGCTCTTGACGTGCGCGAGCTCATGGGCCAAAACGCCCTGCAACTCGCTTTCGTCGAGAAGCCTCAGGGTACCCTGCGTAACCGCGACCGATGCGTGCTGCGGATTGCGCCCTGTAGCGAACGCGTTGGGGGAATCCGTCGGAATGATGTAGACCTTGGGCATAGGCAGGCCGCCCCGGGCACACAGGTAGTCCAGAATCGAATAGAGGCGCGGGGCTTCCTCGCGACTTACCGGCCGGGCGCCGTATATGCTCAGAGCGATCTTGTCCGAAAAGAAGTAGCTGCCGAAGTTCATGAGCACGGAAAAAACTAAGGCTATAGTCAAACCGCGCTCGCCCCACAAACTACCGAGAAACAAGATAATCCCCGTCAGGAGACCCAATAACAGGACAGTCTTAAGATTGTTCATCATAACGTTTTTAATTCTAACATAAGAGCCGGCTTGCAGGCCACCCGCCCCCAAGCCTAAAGATGCTCGTTTGGTGCCGGGATTCGCCCTCGCGCGGGGGCAAACCTGCATGCGGGCTTCGGCCCGCAGCCATTCATGCGCGTCAAATCACTCTGGTTGCTGCTTGAAGGTGAACTCACCTGATTTTTCGTCAAGGCCGACTGCGATGGTTTCGCCGGGCCGGATCTCACCTTTGAGCAGCATCAGGGCTATCCGATCCTGTATTTTCTTTTGGATCAAACGCTTGAGCGGTCTTGCCCCGTAGACCGGATCGTATCCTTCCCGCGCGAGCGTTTGGATGACGGCTGGACTCATTAACAGCTTTAGATCCTTCTGTGCAAGTATGTTTCCGAGGGCGGCGATTTGGAGATGGACGATGCCCTCGATCAAATCCGGCGTCAATCTGCGGAAGAAGATTATGTCATCAATGCGGTTGAGGAACTCGGGGCGGAAGGTGCGCCTGAGGCTTTCCATGACCCGAGGCCGCATCGATTCTAAATCCTCCGGCGCCTCGCTGATCGATTGACTCCCGATGTTCGAGGTCATGATGATGACCGTGTTCCGGAAATCGACGGTCCTTCCTTTGCCATCGGTGAGGCGTCCATCGTCGAGGATCTGCAACAGGATGTTGAAGACATCCGGATGCGCCTTCTCGATCTCATCGAACAGAATGACCGCATAAGGACGGCGTCGAACAGCCTCCGTCAGGTACCCGCCCTCTTCGTAGCCGACGTACCCCGGCGGCGCTCCAATGAAGCGGGCCACCGAATGCTTTTCCATGTACTCGGACATGTCGATGCGAACCATGGAGCGGTCGTCATCGAACAAAAACTCAGCCAGCGCGCGTGCCAGTTCGGTCTTCCCCACACCGGTGGGGCCAAGGAAAATGAAAGAGCCCATTGGCCTCTTGGCATCCTGGAGGCCGGCGCGCGCACGCCGGATGGAATTTGCGACCGCCGCCAGTGCCTCGTCCTGCCCAAGCACGCGAGTACGCAGGCGATCCTCCATGATGACCAGCTTATGGAGCTCTCCTTCGAGCATTTTGCTTACCGGTATGCCGGTCCACTTGGCCACCACCTCGGCGATGTCCTCTTCGTCGACTTCCTCTTTTAAAAACTTCTGGCTGGTTTGGAGTTTGGCCAGGCGTGCGTTTTGTTCGGTGAGTTCCTTCTCCAACTGGACCAGAGTTCCGTAACGCAACTCGGCGGCTTTGCCGAGATCGCCCATCCGCTCCGCCTTCAGCCCGTCCGCCTTTGCCTGCTCGATACGCTCCTTCAGGGATCGAATCGCCCCGATGACCTCGCGCTCCTGCTGCCAGTGCAGCTTCATTTGCGCGCTTCGTTCGCGCAGCTCGGTCAGTTCGGCATTGAGGTTGTGGAGCCGCTCCTTCGACGCCTTGTCCTTTTCTTTGGAGAGCGCCTGCCGTTCGATTTCCAGCTGCGTAATGCGCCGCTCCACCTCGTCGATTTCCACCGGCATGCTGTCGATCTCGATCCGCAAACGCGAGGCTGCCTCATCGACGAGATCGACCGCCTTGTCGGGGAGGAACCGGTCCGCGATGTAGCGATGCGACAGAGTGGCAGCGGCTACGAGTGCGGAATCGGTGATGCGTACCCCATGGTGGATCTCATATTTTTCCTTGAGGCCGCGCAGAATTGCGATGGTATCTTCGACGGACGGCTGGCCCACATAGATCGGCTGGAAGCGCCGCTCGAGCGCCGCATCCTTCTCGATATGCTTTTTATACTCATTCAGGGTGGTGGCGCCAATGCAGCGGAGTTCTCCTCGGGCCAGCGCCGGTTTGAGCATGTTGGAAGCGTCCATCGCTCCCTCCGCAGCCCCCGCTCCTACCAGGGTGTGCAACTCATCGATGAACAGGATGATGGACCCTGCCGATTCCTCGATCTCGCGCAGCACCGCCTTGAGACGGTCTTCGAATTCACCGCGATATTTGGCCCCTGCCAGCATGGCGCCAAGATCCAGACCCACCATCTGCTTCTTCTTGAGGGTTTCGGGGACGTCGCCGGCTACGATGCGCTGGGCGAGACCTTCGACGATGGCCGTCTTGCCGACACCCGGTTCTCCAATCAGGACAGGATTGTTCTTGGTGCGTCGGGACAAGACCTGCATAACGCGGCGGATCTCGTCGTCCCGGCCAATGACCGGATCGAGCTTGCCGCGCCGGGCCAGATCGGTGAGATCGCGCGCATAGCGCTTGAGAGCCTGATAGCGATCTTCCGCATTCTGATCGGTTACGCGCTGGCTGCCACGGATTGATACCAGCACCTTCAGGATTTCCGCACGGCTTACTCCCTTGCCGCGCAGCGTGCGTCCGGCAAACCCGTCGTCCGCAGCCAGTCCAAGAAGCAGGTGCTCGGTGGAGACGTACTCATCTTTGAACTGATCCGCTTCCTCCTGGGCATGGCGAAGCACAGTGTCAAGCCGCGGGGACAAGGCGATCTGGGCACCCGAAACCTTGGGGAGCGTGGAAAGATGCTTCTGGAGCTCCTCCCGCAGGCCTTTCAGGGCCACCCCCAGCTTGCGCAGCAGGGGCGAGACAATACCATCCTCTCGCTGGATCAGGACATCCAGAAGATGCTCCGGCTCCAACTGAGCATGCTGCAGAGATTCCAACAGCTTCTGGGTCTCCTGCAACGCCTCCTGGCCTTTAATGGTTAACTTGTCGAACCGAATCATAATTATCTCTATCGACCACTGGAACTTAGTACTGAGCACTGAGTGGTGAGATATGGACAGGAAACTCCAACTCAATCCTCAGTACTCAATACTTCTTACTTCGTGCTGACGGGGATTTCCCGCGGCCGCACTTCGGGTTTTTGCGGAATGGTGACGGTCAGAATGCCATTCTTATAATCCGCTTTGATGTGATCCCGATCCACGCTGTCGGGGAGAGTGAATAAGCGCGTGAAGGATCCATAGAAGCTTTCCATGCGATGGAAGTTGTTGCGCTCTTCCTCGTCCTCGAGTTTCTTCGCCTCTGAGGGTCAGAATGTTGCCTTCGAGCTTAAGATCGATTTCCTTCTCGCTGACGCCTGGGACCTCGGCGCGCAGAATCAGGTTCCCCTCCTTTTCGAGAATATCCACGGCCGGCAACCACCGGTCGCCGGCCTTCGCTGCGGCCGAAAAGAACGGGCCGTTGGCAAACTCCTCAAAGAGAGAGGAAGTTTCAGGCCAAACCCTCGCTGGAGTTTCACTTCTCCGAATATACGGTATCAATCTCATGGTTTGTACCTCCTTTTTCCTGTCGTGTGCCTCTGGGTTTTTCTTCCGGAAGTGTTACAATAAATCTTAGTGTGTTATTGTCAAATTACAGCCTTACGCGTTGACTTGAATTGTACGAGGCTGAACCTCGGGCTTCTGAGGAATCGTGATTGTCAGGACGCCGTCCTTAAAGGCGGCAGAGATCTTCTCGGTCTCCGCCGAGTTCGGCAGGTCAAAGGAACGGCTGAATGCCCCATATGAGGACTCAATCTGGTGATAAACGCTGCCGCTCCCCTCAGGTTCCTGCTTCCTTTCCCCTTTGATCGTCAGGGTTCGCCCATCCAGCTTCAGGTCCAAACTGGTTTCATCGACACCAGGCAACTCACAGCGCATCAATATTTTATTGTCCTTTTCCAAAATATCGACCGCCGGCCTAAAGGACCCACTCCTCCTGTCCAGAGCCGTATGCATTGCCCAGTTACTGAAAAAATCCTCGAACATGCGAAAGGGCAAAGGCAATGGGCTCCCATTCGGTTGATACTCGGGTCTCTGACTGGATCCAGAAATTCTAATCACCATACTAACCTCCTGCTTACTTTTGTTGACCTCCATTTATTGACTACAACCATGTAATAAAATCTGAGCGTCACATTGTCAAATATCAAATTGAGGTATTTGGAGGGAGACTGGAGGCATGGCTGCGATTCAGACAATGCAAAAAACCCAGCCACGAATGGCACGAACGGTGAGAGGGGCCACCAGGGGAGTGCGATTTTGCCTCCGCCACATGTGCGGCCTCCGGCCAACAGTCTGGCGCCAATCTCCCGGGAAAGCGCTTCCGGGGCCGGATATAGATGGGCAGTCCGGGGGCGCTTTCCCGGGAGATTGGCGCCAGACTGATGCAGCGCGAAGCGCTGCGCACATGTTGCGGAGGCAAAATCGCGGATTATCGGCATGCGGCGCGATAAGGTCTCCCCGTTGCGGCTATAGTTATTCGTGCCATTCGTGGCTGCCTTTGGCTTTCACTGTACGAAGCACAGATGGTATGGAATTCCCGGACCGGCTTTTGGACTCTTTTGGTATTATATGAGATTACACTTTTGGAGAGTACGGATTTGCGACCGAAACCAGAAATCAAGAACACGCTCAATCTGCCAAAAACCTCCTTCAGCATGAAGGCGAACCTGCCTCAGCGGGAACCGTCGATGCTGAAGCACTGGGAAGAGATCGACGTCTACGGGAAGATCCGCGCTGCCCGCGCGGGCTGTCCCTCCTTATGTGCTCCATGACGGGCCGCCTTATGCGAATGGGGCGATTCACATGGGAACGGCGATCAACAAGATCCTCAAAGACATCATCGTCAAGTCGCGCTACCATGATGGGCTTTGACGCTCCATATCTGCCGGGCTGGGATTGCCATGGGCTCCCGATTGAAATCAAGGTGGATCAGAATCTGGGGCCGAAGAAGGCCTCGATGAGCAAGGTCGAGGTCCGCAAGGAGTGCCGCAAATATGCGGAGAAGTACATCGAAGTCCAGCGCAACGGCTTCAAGCGCCTGGAGGTGTTCGGCGAGTGGGCGACGCCCTACTTGACGATGAGTCATCCGTATGAAGCCGATATCGCACGCGCCTTCGGCGAGTTTGTCGACAAGGGAATGGTTTACAAAGGCCTTAAGCCCGTGCATTGGTGCATGAGCTGCAAGACTGCGCTGGCGGAGGCTGAGGTGGAATACGAAGATGACACCAGCCCCTCGATCTACGTGGCTTTTCCGATGGTATCGGATCTGTCGGAGATCGATCCGGCTCTTGTGGGTGACGATTGGGCCGTCGTGATCTGGACGACTACGCCTTGGACGCTTCCGGCCAACCTGGCGATCGCATTGCATCCGGACTATGAGTATTCCGCGGTGCGCGTGCACGGGCGAGGCTACATCGTGGCGACCGAATTGCTGAAAGCGGTTGCGCGAGCCTGTGGCTGGAAGGATCTGGCAGGAGGTGGCCCGTTGCCGTGGGTGTGTGCTGGAGCACCGTAAAGCGCGTCACCCGTTCATCGACCGTGAATCGCTGCTGGTGCTGGCCGGCTATGTGACGCTGGATGCGGGCACCGGCTGCGTGCATACGGCGCCGGGCCATGGCTACGAGGATTACCTCACAGGGCGTAGCCTACGGTCTCGAGATTCTCTGCCCGGTCGACGATGACGGCCGCTTTTTTGCCGACGTGGAGCAAGTTCGGCGGGCTTCCGGTCTTCGAGGCCAATCCCAAGATTGTCGAGCATCTGCGCAACCTGGGCCTGTTGCTTCATTCCGAGGCCTTCGGCCACACTTACCCGCATTGCTGGCGTTGCCACAATCCGGTGCTGTTTCGCGCCACGCCCCAGTGGTTTATTGCCCTCGACCACAACGGATATCCGCGCACGCGTTCTGGAGGCGATCAAGACCGTCCGCTGGATTCCGGCCTGGGGAGAAGAGCGCATCAGCAACATGGTGAAGGATCGTCCGGATTGGTGCATCTCGCGCCAGCGCGACTGGGGTGTGCCGATCGTCGCCTTTTATTGCGCAGGCTGCGGAGAGATCCTGCTGGAGAAGCGGATCATCGATCACGTCGCCTCGATTTTCGATCAGGAAGGTGCCGACGCATGGTACGCCCGCGAGGCCACCCAGTTGTTGCCGGAGGGCACGGCCTGCAGGAAGTGCGGCGGGCGGGACTTCCGCAAGGAGTTCGAACATCCTGGATGTCTGGTTCGATTCGGGCAGCAGCCATTTGGCGACGCTGGGGCATAGGAAGGATCTCCCCTGGCCATCGGATCTCTACATTGAGGGGGGCGACCAGTATCGCGGTTGGTTCCAGAGTTCGCTGCTGGTCGGAGTGGCATTGCACGGCGCTTCGCCGTACCGGGCCTCGATCACGCACGGGTGGACGCTTGACGAACAGGGGCGTGCCATGTCCAAGTCCAAGGGGATCGGGGTTGATCCTAACGACCTGGTCAAGGAGCAGGGCGCCGAAGTGACGCGTTTGATGGTCAGTTCGGTGAACCACGTCGAAGATCTGCGAATCTTCAACGAAGTGTTCGAGAGGATCAAGGAGGCTTACCGCAAGATCCGCAACACGGCCCGCTACATGCTGGGGAACCTGAGCAACCAGCAGGATGTTGACCACGGCCGCTTTGATCCGGCGCGCGACGCGGTGCCTTATGATCAAATGCTGGAGATCGACCGCTGGATTTTGGGGCGGACCGCCAGGCTGATCAAGAGATGCCGCAAGGGGTATGAGGACTATCAGTTCCACCAGGTTTACAGCGCCTTGTACAATTTCTGCACGGTGGATCTGTCCTCCTTTTACCTGGATATTCTGAAGGATCGATTGTACACGCATGCCACGCGGTCGATTTCGCGGCGCTCGGCCCAGACGGCGCTGTGGCAGGTGCTCGATGCTTTCACGCGACTGATCGCGCCGATCCTGCCGTTTACCGCGGAAGAAATCTGTCAGGCCATGTATGAGGAACGCAATCCGCAGGACCGGCCCATATCGGTCCACGTGTTGCTCTTCCCGGAATACATCGACGAGCACGATCGGGAGGATCTGCTGGCGGAGTGGGATCGGCTGCTCGAAGTGAGGCAGCAGGTTTCCAAGGCGTTGGAAGAAGTGCGCTCGGCGGGAACCATCGGGAATTCGCTTGAGGCCCGAGTGATCCTGCGCGCCGGGGGCGATATGGCCGACTCGCTGCGCCGCCATGCCCACGAGCTGCGCTATGTTTTCATCGTCTCGCAGGCCGAAGTCGTCGATGACGCCGGAAGTGAGTTGCGTGTCGAAGTGGCGCGCGCCCAGGGTGGGAAGTGCGAGCGCTGCTGGAACTATTCCGTTGAGGTTGGGAAGAGTTCCGACTTCCCCACAATCTGCGAACGATGCCTGGTGACTGTCCGCGAGATGTTCAGCTGAAGGAGCCGGCTCCTTCCCAAGGGATAAGCGCGATGAAGGGAAAATTTTTTCTGATCACGTTGGGGGTGCTGATTCTTGATTACCTGACCAAGGTCCGCATCAGCACGAGCATGAGCCTGTTCGACGCGATCGAGATCATCCCAGGGTACCTCCGCATTTCCTATGTGCGCAATTCGGGCGTGGCCTTCGGCTTGTTTGACGGTCATCCTTCGCCCTGGAAGCCCTATCTCCTTGCAGCAATGGCGGTGGTTGCCGTCGTGGTGATTGTAGTTTACAGCTGGCGCATGCCGTCAGCGCGGGTGTTGCTGCAATCGGCTCTTGCAGTGACGGCGGGAGGCATCCTCGGCAATTTTATCGATCGGATCATGCACGGCTCCGTGGTTGACTTTATCGAGTTCCACATCCGCGATTCCTTCCATTGGCCAACCTTCAACGTCGCTGACAGCGCGATCACGATCGGCATCGCCATGTTGCTGATTGATGCTTTGAGACATTCGGATCATGACGTTAACCCGGGAGAGGCTGATTCAGTGCAGCAGTGAATTTGGAGTGCAGCGAAACAGCGCTGCCTTGGGAATGAGGAAGGACAAACGCGGCGACGTGCCTGCGCACGCCAAACGCCTTCGGAACAAATCCGGCTCGTAGAGCGGGGAGCCTGAACGGACGGAATTCAAATTGCGATTTCTGCGACGCTTGCGCATCATCCCGGATGGTTTTGCCGTAGCCGCAGCACTGTTGGTTACGGTGCCACGCCTGCACGCCCAGGGCGACCTAACGGCGACGATCGTGGCGATCCAGCGCCGATACGCGGCAGTCGACTCCATACGCGCCGATTTCACTCAGAACTATCACGCGCCGGGGATGGACCAGACGGAGTCGGGCATCGTGACTATGAAAAAGCCCGGCCTGATGCGCTGGGAGTATAAGACTCCCGAAGAGAAACTGTTTGTCGCCGATGGCCACGACACCTATCTTTACACGCCGGCGGACCGGCAAGTTCTCGTGCGGCGCTTCACCCTGGACGACCTGCGATCCACACCGCTCCAGCTTGTGCTGGGTCAGGGGGACATCCGCCGGAATTATGATGTGTCATGGGAGCCGGGTCCCGGAGCCAAGGCCGGCGGAGTCATCCTGCTTCGTCTCACGCCCCACGCCGGCAGCGCCGATTACGCGGACGTAATTCTCGAGTGCGCAGAAGGCAGCTACGATCTGCGCCGCATCGTACTCCGGGAACGCGCCGGGAATACCTCCGAGTTCTTGTTTGCCAATTTGAAGACCAACGTAAAAGTCGAACCCCAGCAATTCCGGTTCAAGATACCGAAGGGTGTCGAAGTTGTGCACCTCGACGAGAAGTAGGGGCGGTGATTTTGTGGATCAGGGAATGACGCGGGATAACCTGGAGATTGCGAAGTTCGCACGGGTGGGCGAGGAAGCGGCGCGCGCAGCAGGCCGGTTTCTGATGGAGAATCTGCACGGCGGTTTTGCGATCGCGCGCAAGGGAGAGATCGACCTGGTGACCGAGATCGATGTCGCGGCCGAGAAGCTGATTGTCTCCCGGATCAGGGATGCTTTCCCCGACCATGCCGTGCTTGCCGAAGAAATGCACTCCGCAACGAAACCCGGCGGTTGCACCTGGATTATCGATCCGCTCGACGGCACCACCAATTATGCGCACGGCTTTCCGGTTTTTTCCGTGTCGATCGGCCTGGAAATCGCTGGGGTGATGGAATGGGGAATCGTCTATAATCCTAATCTCGAGGAGGTCTTCGTCGCGCGCCGCGGCGGCGGCGCTTTCCTGAACGGAGTGCCTATCAAGATTTCGGAAACAGAGTCGCTGGGTGCGAGCCTCCTGGCAACCGGATTTCCCTACGATATTCGGACCAGCCCCCAGAACAACCTCGACTATTTCCGCGCATTCGCGCTGCGTGCTCAGGGAATCCGGCGCGCGGGCTCAGCCGCCCTGGATCTCTGCTATGTGGCGGCAGGCCGCTTCGATGGCTTCTGGGAATTCAAGCTCAACCCGTGGGACTGTGCGCCCGGGTACCTGATGGTGCGCGAGGCGGGCGGCAAGGTGACCGATCACCGGGGAAAGTTCGGCTCGATCTATGATCGGGAATGTCTGGCGACCAATGGGTGCATCCACGAACAGATGATGGCGGTTCTGCGCGCAGCATCCTCCTGCACCCACGAGGCATGATAGGAATCGCTTTCCGGTGCGCCTTTGCGGCGCAAAAAGGAGCTGATCGTGAAACTTAGAGACAAGGTCAACGGAGATCTTACGGCGGCCATGAAGGCCAAAGACCCTCTGCGCTTGAGCGTCCTGCGCATGATGAAGGCCGCCATCAAAAACAAAGAGATCGACGTGCGGGCGGAACTCGACGATCCCCAGGTGATCCAGGTGCTTTCCACGCTGATCAAACAGCGCAAGGATTCGATTGAACAGTTCACCAGCGGCGGCAGGCTCGAACTGGCCGACAAAGAAGCCGCCGAAATCAAGATTATCGAAGAGTATCTCCCCACAGCCGTATCCAGTGACGAGATCGATAAGACGGTCGAGGAGGTGATCCGGGAAACGGGCGCCTCTTCCCCGAAGGATATCGGCGCCGTCATGAAACAGTGCATGGCGCGCTTTGCCGGGAAACTCGTCGACGGCAAGGCCGTAAATGCGGCCGTCCGCCGGCGTCTGGAGCCGAAAACATAACGGCAGCGGAGCAAAAACAAGAGCAGCCACGAAGGACACGAATAAGAATTGCATTCGTACTACCTTTGTACGGATTTTTACCATTCAGGCAGGAAATGCAACTGCTCACCGCAGAGAGATCGCGGAGCCCGCAGAGGCAAGTTATTGAAAAAGTAAAGAGTTTTTTGCGGTCTCGGCGATCTCTGCGGTGAGATTTTTGGGCTGCGGTTATGCCGCTTCGTGTCCTGCGTGGCTGCTTTTTGCTTTTGTGTTTCCGGTATAATTATCCGCAATGTCCGAGAACTCATCCAATCTGTTGCGGCAGAAACTTGACAACCTGCCGGCTTCTCCCGGCGTTTACATCTTCAAGAACGCCGACGGCAAGAAGATCTACGTGGGCAAAGCCCTGTCCTTGAGGAACAGGGTCCGTTCCTACTTTCAGGAAAGCCGGTCGCTTGATCCCAAGACCGAGCATCTGGTTGCAGAGATCGTGGACCTCGAAACCATCGTCGTCGACAATGAGGTCGAGGCGCTGATTCTCGAGTCGACGCTGGTCAAGCAGAATCAGCCCCGATACAACGTCAATCTCAAAGATGACAAGAGCTTTCCTTACATCAAGCTCACGGTGAACGAAGCTTACCCGCGCATGTTCATCACGCGCCGGATTCGAAATGATGGCGCGCTTTACTTCGGCCCGTTCCTGCCGGCGAGTTACGCACGCCAGACGATCCGGTTGATCCACCGGTATTTCAAGCTCCGCACCTGCAATCTTCCCATTGACGGGACACTGCCCCGGCCCTGCCTTGACTATCAGATGAAACGATGTCTGGGGCCCTGTGTAGAGGGCCTGTGCTCGAAGGTGGAGTATGCGCGGGCGGTGGAAGACGTCAAGCTTCTGCTCTCAGGAAAGACGGAGAGGCTGGTTAAGGAGCTGGCACAGCGTATGGCGCAGGCTGCCGAAGAACTCCGTTACGAAGCCGCCGCCATCTACCGTGACTGGATTGCCATGGTACATGACATGTCGGAGCGGCAGAAGATGATCCTCGAAGGCCAGGACGACACCGATCTGTTCGGCTATGCCCAGGAAGGAGCGCAACTCGCGATGGCTGTTTTTGCCATGCGCGGAGGACGCATGGTCGGCCGGCGCGAATTTTATTGGGAGGACCTGCTGGCGTTCGATCCGAGCGAGTTCTTCTCATCGGCGCTCACGCAGTACTATTTGCAGGACACCTTTACTCCCAAGGAGATACTTATTCCCGCCGATATCGAGGATGCCGAAGCGTTAGAGGACTGGCTTTCGCCTCGCAGAGGGTCCCGAGTTTACATCCGCTCGCCCAGGCGCGGTCTGAAAGCCGGCCTGCTTGATCTGGTGATGCGAAATGCCCAAATGTCATTTGAAACCCGGTTCCGCATTTTGAAGCCCCGCGGGGCGGAGGTCCTGCGGCCGCTCCAGGCAGCGCTCGCCATGAAATCCCTGCCACACCGCATCGAAGCCTTTGACATCTCCCACACGCAGGGCGCAGACACCGTGGCCAGCATGGTTGTGTGCGAAAACGGGGAAATGAAGAAAAGTGACTACCGGAAATTCAAGATCGAAAGCGTTAAAGGGCCGGACGATTTTGCGTCCATGCGCGAGGTCGTGCATCGCCACTACGAGGATGTGCTGGAAAAAGATGAAAGGCGCATGCCGGATCTGATTCTGGTCGATGGCGGCAAAGGCCAGCTCTCGGCTGCAGTGGAAGCGCTTTCAGATCTCGGTCTGGAGGAGTGTGCCGTGGCTGCGATTGCCAAGAAGGAGGAAATCCTCTTTGTGCAGGGCAGGGAAGAGCCGGTTGTGCTGCCCCGCGAGTCGCCGATCCTGCATCTCATCCAGATGTTGCGTGATGAGGCTCATCGATTTGCGGTGAGCTATCACCGGAAGCGGCTCGAGATGCGCGACCATTCCTCCGAACTGGATGCCGTACCCGGGATAGGGGAGGTGCGCAAAAAAGTATTGCTGCGGGCTTTCGGCAGTCTGGAACGTGTCCGGAAGGCTAAATACGAGGAATTGGTTCCGTATGTCGGGCCGAAGGCCGCTGCCCAACTCATCGAATATTTTTTGAGCCTCTCCGCCGAGAACTCGATGGAAGGCGACAAGCCAACCGCATAACCGCCCTTCGCTCTCTGCTCCGATAATAGAACCGATTGCGGCGCCGAACCACATGTGTGTTTCTGTGCCGCCCTTTCATGGCTTGAGATCTCCGGCTCTCTACCCAGGGCTTACGCCCTGGGCTTTGCTGTCCCGCCCTATCAGGGCTAAGCATTGCACGACCTTGAAAACCCCGAAGGGGTGGAGCAGCAGAGCCCGGGGCGTGAGCCCTGGGAAGCGGGAATCGAGCGGTAGGAGCCCTGAAAGGGCGACACAGGAAACCTGCGGCGAGAACGCAACATTTTCATGCGTCATGGGTGCGCCCCGGGGCATGGGAGACTGCGTTGTTGCTACGTGCAATTCGCAGGTTCGGATCAGAGAACGCTGTAGTCGGTCACGATCGTTTTATCACCCAGGACGGTTCCAGGTCGTAGCCTCACCCCTTCGCCGATGTGGCACTGGCGCCCGACAATGGCCCTTTCGATTCTAGCATTCGGTCGTATCCGGGTTTGGCTCCAGATCACGGAATCCTTGATCAGCGTTCCCTCTTCAATCCGGCAATCTTCCCCCAGCACCGAATTCTCGATTACGACGCCGGATTTGATCATGCAGCCGCCGTCGAGAATCGAGAAAGAGTCAATTTGAACGTTCTTCTTCTCCCAGTTATTCGGAGGACAGTATTTCTGAGGATACGTGGGGAACTTTGCGCGGCCCGAAATGATCCCGTAATGTGCCTCGAGGTACTTTTGAGGGCTGCCGATATCCTGCCAATATGCGCGGGTCAAGTAGGTGAAAATGCGCGCCCCATCGGCCAGCATGGAGGGGAAAATTTCGCGCTCAAAGCTCTGGGGCCCCTCGCTGGGAATCCGATTAAGGACCGAACGTTCCAGAATGTAGATGCCGGCGTTGATGGTATCGCCGGTGATTTCGTCTTCGGGAGGTTTCTCGAGGAACCGAATGACCCGGCCGTCGTGGCCGGCCTCCACCATGCCGTACCCGCTGGGATTCATCACGCGCGCCGTGACAATTGTGGCTTCCGCCTTGTGCTCCTGGTGAAACTGGATAACTTCGCGAATATCGGTGTCGGTGAGGACGTCCCCATTCAGCACGACAGTGGTGTCATCAATCAGGTTTTCCGCAGCTTTCAGGGCGCCGGCAGTTCCGCGCGGAAGGTCTTCGTAGGTGTACCGCATGGTGACACCGTACTTCATGCCATCGCCAAAAATGTCGGTAATCTTGCGCGGTTGGTAGGACAGGCCAAGAATGATTTCCGTGATCCCAGCGCGCTTGATGTGATCGATCTGGAAGAAAAGGAACGGAATGTTTGCCAGCGGCACAATCGGCTTCGGGATGTGCAAAGCCAAGGGACGAAGGTGCGCCCCTTTACCGCCTGCGAGAATGAATGCCTTAATCACTCTTACCCCCTAATCGAGTGGGAATTGTATCACATTTTTCCCCAATACCTATTGATCCAACCTCCGGCCTCCGGATTCTGAGTTCTGTGGTCGGCGGTCGGATGCCCGAGGTCGATCCCAGCAAGTACCGTTAAAAACCTTGGCTGTTCATGGTATACCTTGTTTATGCAATGGAAAGGCATAAATCTAATTCGGCTGGGCGGCATTCAAATCATCATCGACTACTCGTGGTTAATCATTTTCATATTGGTCGTTTCTACCATGGCGGAGAGCTATTTTCCGGCAGTTCAGCAGCAATTCAACACTGCACAGTACTGGATCATGGGCCTGTGCGCCGCGATTCTGTTTTTTGCCTCAGTGCTGCTGCATGAGTTAGCTCATTCCTTGGTAGCGATCAGACACGGGATAAGGGTTACAGTCATCCGCCTGTTCATATTTGGCGGGCTGGCCCAGGTCTCATCGGAGCCCGAATCGGGAAGGCAAGAGTTTTTGATCGCCCTCGCCGGGCCGGCGACCAGCATGATACTCGGGTTTGGCTTCGGCTTGTTCTATGGCTTTATGCTCGTGTCTGGAAGGCTTGGACCGGTTGCCGCGGTGGCCTGGTACCTGGCAGCTGCGAATGTTCTGCTTGGGATCTTCAACATGATTCCGGGCTTTCCGCTGGATGGCGGCCGGATCCTGCGCGCTATCCTGTGGGATCGCTGGGCCGACTTGATGCGGGCGACCAGAGTGGTCAGCCAGATTGGCAACTCTTTTGCTCTTTTTCTCATCTTTCTCGGGATCCTGCTGTTCGTGCTGGCCCAGAGTCTGATTACGGGACTCTGGTTTGTCCTGATCGGTTTGTTCATGAGGCAATCTGCGGCGGGCAGCTATCAGGCGGTCGTGATTCGCGAATCGCTCGCCGGAGTGCAGGTTCGGCAGGTGATGAAGGAGAACGTGATCTCGGTCGACTGGCTGGCGTCGCTTGAGGAATTGGTGAATGGATATATCTATAAATACCAGTTCAGTAATTTCCCTGTGTTCAACCAGAATGAACTGGTCGGGATAGTTTCTCTGCATCATGTGAAGACTGTCCCCAAGGAATTATGGATGTTTAAGCAAGTCCGCGATATTATGACCCCGATCGAACAGGTGCCGTACCTTAGACCTGCAGAGGACGCCACTGAAGCCTTCAAGCGGATGGTTGCAGAAGATTTAAGCAGCATGCCGGTGATCGAAGGTGATAAGCTGGTCGGGATAGTTTCACGTCGCGACCTTCTGGGCCTGTTCAAGATCAAATCGGATCTGGGCCTTTCGTGATCATCCCCTTTACTGACGGGAGGGGTTATGCTCGCTTCGATTCTTCTGCCCATGGCCGAGTGGCCCCAGGCAACAAGCGCCTGGGACTTTGCCTTCTGGCTGGCCGCCAAAGACGGCGGCCACATCCGGGCTCTCGCCGTAATTGACATCAAATCCTTTGAGATCCCCGTGCTGGGGACTGCCGACGGCTTCATGCCATCCGTGGTCTCTCCTCCCATTGCGGAAAGCCAGGCTCTCATGGATGAACTGACCCGGCTTGCCAAGGAGCGCCTCAACAAATTCGCGCATATTTGCGGGGGAAAAGGGCTGTCCTGCTCGACAGAGGTCAAAACCGGTATCCCCGGTGATGTCATCGCCCGGGAAGCAGTGGCGCACGACGTGGTTGTCATGTCGCGCACTGGCTATGTCCGGGCGTCCAAAGGCGAGAGCAGGACCGTCGATCCTCTGGTTTCCAGCGTGATTCGCGGCTCGATCCGGCCGGTTCTGGTCGCCGGAAAATCTTTCCCTGCCACGGGCGTCGTCAAGAACCTGATGGTCGCTTTTGACGGCAGCATCCATGCAGCCCGAGCCTTGACCACAGCGATGGAATTGGGGACTGGATTCGGGATGGAATGCACCCTGACTACCGTTGCGCCCACCGATGAATCCGGCTTGGAGGTTCTCGAGCCGGCAGAGGCATATTTCTGCCATCATGGCCTGACCCCCAAGAAAAAAGTGGTGATCGGCTCGAAACCCTCCGAACTGCTCTGCGATATTGTGAATGTTGCCGGCTCGGATATCCTGATTATGGGGGCCTATGGACATAGCCCGATCCGGGAAATGCTGTTCGGGAGCACAACCGAGCGCATCCTTTCGCACTGCGAAGCAACGGTCATTCTCCAGTCCTGACGATTGCGGATTTTGGATTGCCGGCAAGCCTGCCAGTGCCTTGCCGTGGCCTCTTCCACCTTCGGTCCCGATTTTCAATCCAAAATCCGAAATGGATATTTCGTTTTATTGCTCTAATCTGCATCTGCTTTGGTAAAATCTGTGTTAGCTTTAGGGCTGTTGAAAAACTGGATATGAACCTCCCTAACAGTTTGACCTTGGCGCGCATCTTTCTGGTGCCGTTGGTCGTGGTAGTTCTGCTGACGCGACCGACGCATATCCAGACTTGGGCTATTTGGGGAGTGTCCCTGTTCCTCGGGGCCGCGCTTACCGATCTTCTGGACGGCTATCTGGCCCGGCGGCGCAAGCAGATCACGACACTCGGCCGGCTTCTTGACCCGATTGCCGACAAGCTGCTGATTTCCTCTGCCCTCATTTCACTGGTACAACTTGACGTCGCCCCGGCCTGGATGGTCACAATCATCCTGGGACGGGAATTCGCCGTCAGCGGGTTGCGGAGCATTGCTGCTTCCGAGGGTTTCCAAATCGGCGTCTCCACTCTCGGCAAGGGCAAGATGGTGCTACAGGTAGCCGCTGTGGCCGGGCTGATCCTTGGGCACGCGCACCCCGGTTGGATCATGCAAACGGCGAAAATCCTGCTCTGGGCAGTGGTCTTCTTTGCCTTGGTTTCCATGGTTCAATACTTCGTCGAATTCTGGTCCAAACTGGACAACAGCATCAAGAATCGTGAGCATCGGCGCCTGCGCATCCTTGAGCGCAAGCGGCAGATCATGGCGGAACGGCGGGAACTCCGCCGGCTGCGCAAACTCGAGCGTCAAAGAAGGGCGAAACTGGATGCCGAGGAGCCGACCATGCGCAGCCTGCAGGACTGACCGCATCATTTCTTTGCGCATTGGCGCAAACCAGCGATCATGGACACCTCAATACCGATTCTGGACGAATCCGCACAGAAGGAACTCCTTGCGCTCACGCGCGCCACTCTCGAGAACTATTTCAAGACCGCTCGAGTGCCTGAATATCACACGAAGCATCCCGGACTTTTGCGCCGCGCCGGGGCTTTTGTATCCCTGCACAAGGGGGATGACTTGCGCGGTTGCATCGGCATGCTATCCGGCGAAGATGAGCTGTACCGCACCGTGCAGCACTGCGCCCTTAGCGCCGCCTTCGAAGACAGCCGATTCGATCCGGTGTCGCAAGAGGAAATCCCCGACCTGACCATCGAACTTGATGCGCAGCGCCGCCTTGGCCACTTCCTCGCCTCGATTTAAGGGGCCTGGCTCTGGCCCGGCGCGGGCTTGGGCTTCGTTGTTGGGGGTGAGGACGCCAAAAAGGATAGGAACGCCGGTGAGAAGCGACGCTTGGCCCACGCCGATGGAGGCCCAGGTGGCGATGTGTTCATCGTGGGAGGTTTCCCCCTTGATAATGCAGCCCAGGCAAATCACGGCGTGATAGCGTTTGCGCTTGGCCATCTGGTGGGCCATAAAGGGAAGTTCATAGGCGCCCGGCACCCAGACCACATCAATGGACGTTTTGGCAACGCCGTGCTGAATAAGCTCATGGCCGGCAACATTCCAAAAGTTTGTTGGTGTATTCGAAATTGAATTCCGAGACGACAATGCCGATGCGGAAGACTTTTTCTTCATTAATATATATAAAGAAAGGTGGCCCAGCTTGTGGCGTTTGGTGTTCAGGTATCGCTTGTTCTGCGGGTTGGGTTTGATGACGAGCGGCACCCGTTTGGTGACTTTTAAACCGTACCCGTCGAGGCCGACAATTTTCCGGGGGTTGTTGGTCATGAGTTGAATGGTGGTCAAACCCAAATCGCTCAAGATTTCGGGCGCCGATGCCGTAGTCGCGCAGGTCCGCCGTGAAATCCCAGCTTTTCGTTGGCTTGAACGGTGTCCAAGCCTTGTTCCTGAAGTTTGTACGCATGAAGCTTGTTCATGAGGCCAATGCCGCGACCTTCTTGATGCATGTAGAGCACGACGCCTTTGCCCGCCTTCTGGAACGGCCGTCAACGCCGTGCGGAGCTGTTCGCCGCAATCGCAGCGGAGGGATTCCAAAACATCGCCGGTAAAGCAAGAGGAATGGACGCGCACCAAGCAATACGGTACGTGTCAGTAACTAACATAAACA
>CAVTZY010000068.1:0-137661 GCA_963739235.1 Terriglobia bacterium
CTCAGACGAGTGGCACGCCCTGAGGAACGAAGGGCGTGGCTGGCGCAATTCTGTAGCACGTCATTGCACCGTCTTGTATTGCGGAGGAAGGGTATTGTCGAGTTCGATTCGCACAGATCGAACGATCCGCGTTTAACACCACGCCCATCACTTCGTTCTGGGCGTGCCACCCGACCCGGGAAAGCCGCCGCGCTGGTCAATTGACCGATTATGGACAGTAGCATATACTCTTATAGGCCATTTTCCACTCCGCTAGCCGTGGCTGAGTTTGGGATCGTTAGGTATCTCACACAATAAGGGCAGGCGCCATTTGATTATCAGGGCTTCCAATCGAATAGCGGCATTACTCGCCTGGTGACAGCACAAAGCAAACCTTTGCCTTTCCAGGCAGCTTCGTTATAGAGTTTACGGTTCAACACACACCGAACAGTTTCAAAAACATTGCAGACCTGAAATGGTCAACTGAAGAAAGGGGCTGGTCATGGGATTTATTAGCAACTGGCTCGATGAAATGGGCGAGAGCTGGCACGGAATGTCCGAGGGCGATGCAAGTGCTTTCTGCGGCATTCCAAAGCCTTCCACGGGAACCGGAACCGGCGATGGCGGAACTGGTGACGGCGGCGCACTGGCGGCTGACCGAGCAACAACGCCGTATGCTGATGAAATTCTTTCATCAGCAGTATGGTCGCTATCCGCAAAGTGAATATGAGTTTCAGCAGTGGTTATGCAACAATTGGTAATAGGGCGGAACAAGAGTATTCTGATCCATGAATATCAGTGATGTCCCCTTTTTCTCTACGAGAGCGTTTCTAGCAGCAGGCGCAGTTCAGCGGCGTCCAAGTAGTCGAGTTCGGGATCGGCGGCGAGGGCGGGATTGCGGTCGCCGGCCAGGAGGGAGTGGAGTTTGGAGATCAACACTTTAACGAATGCAGGCACGTTCGGTTGCGAGGCAATCTGCGACAGTAGTTGGCGTGCATTGTCCGCAGTGTTCTGCTGGATGGCTTGGGCGACCAGCTCAAGAGTTGGGCGCGGTTGCTCTGGCAAAAGCCGCCGGCGCGACGATAGGCCAAGTAGGTCTGGATCGCCTGTTGCCGGGCGGCCTCGGCGGCCTCGGCATGGCCGGTTGCGCGCTCAAGGTCCTCCAGAATTGCCCCAAGTCTTCCACGGCTCGGCGGCGTGACCGAAGGGCTTCTTGCACTCGATCGCCCGCTGGAGTTCCTGCCGGGCTTCGTCGTAGCGCCGCAGATTGATGAGCGTATCGGCCAGGTTGTTTCGGTCTTTGCCTTCTCCAGCGAGGTCTTTCAGGAGTACATGAATTCGGCGGCTTGCCGGTAGAAAGTCACGGTCTCCTCCAGCCGGCCCATTGCGTCGTAGAGATTGCCCAGTTGGTTCAGGCTCGGCGCCTGTCCGGCGAGGTCGTTCTCGCGCACCTTGATCGCCAGCGATTGGCGATAGGCCTGCTCGGCGGGTTCAAACTGGCCGGCTGCTTCATGCACCCTCCCGATCTGGTGCCAAACCCTGGCCACCTGACGCGGTTCGCCCAACGCCGCGAAGGTGTCGCGGGCTTCGGCGTAGATCTCCAGCGCCTCGACGTAGCGCTGCTGAAACAGCCACACGGTGCCGAGTTGGAATTTGGCCGTTGACACTCCCCTGCGGTCATCCCTTTTGCCGAATCGCTTGATGCCTTCTTCATACGCTGCGGCGGCTTCGTCCAGGCGGCCCAAGTCGACGTAGGCAATCGCCGGTTTCCGTGATTGTTCGCGGCAGCCATGTGCTCGGCGCTGGCATCGCCGGCATCGGCCAGGTGCTGGAAACGGCGTTGCGCCTCCGCCAGCGGTGCCAAGGCGGCCTTCGGCGGCGCCGCCCATCTCTCAGCACTCGCCCCAGCCGGAGATGCGCCATCGCGAGGTCGTAGGCCGCTTCGGGATAGGCGGTGTCTCCGGCGGCGAGGCAGTGTCTAGGAGTCGTTGGGCGGCATCGTGCGCGGCGGGCAGGTCGCCGCGTTCCAGCAGCCGGTCAATGTTGGATGACTCGGCCAGGAATCGGGCGTGGCTCCAGTCGCCCAGGTTCTGCGCGGCCTGTTCGCGCACGCGCGTCGCCACGGCCAGGGCCTGGGTTGGCCCAGGTTGGCGACCAGCCTTTCCACGCTGTACCAGCCAAGGTTCCACCACGATGGTGCCCTCCCGGCGGCCACGCGGCTCCTTGGAGCACATATCCAGCATCGTGAGGAGGTTGGGCAGTTCCAGCAGCGTCAGGTGCGCGGCGAGTTGGGCGTCTTTGAACATGCTCTTCGTAGAGGTAGCCTGTCAGTTGGGCCATGGCCTCGGCCCAGCGCGAACGGGTGGCGTCGGCTTCGGCGGCAGTCAGTCTCGCCCAGCAGATACGGCGGCAGGCCGGGATCCAGCCGCAGGTGGCCGTAGCCCATGTCTTCGCCCAGGCCGACTTCGATCAGTTCGATGGCCAGCCGGCGGGCGTCGTCATCGGTTCCAAACCAGTGAGCATGCCCAGAATCGCAAGATGCACGCCGCCTTGGCACACGCCCAGCACCTGGATGTCGCTGGCGCGATGCGGGCGAGAGGCGGCGCAGGGAAAGCTCGACGCTGGCGTAGAGCGAGTTCTCGCGGTCGCCGGGGTGTTTGCGTTCCAGCTCGGCCATGAGCGCGCGCAGAGTCTGGTCGTGGCCTTGACGCCGCGGCGGGCGACCTCGCGGGCCAGCAGCACCAGCGCGCGGGCGTGGCAATGCACGGCTTCCACCAGGTCCACGATCTCGCTGCGGCGTGCTGGCCGGATCGCCGTCTTCCGGCGGCGTCAGCCCTTCCTGCGCCATGACCTGGCTGACCAGCTCGATGGCGTCCGGCCGGTCCAGCGCGCCCAGTTCGCGCTCGCGTCCGCGCGCGTCGAACGGCGCGGGCAGCGGTTCGCGCGTGGTGAAGACGAGCCGCGTGCGCGGGTCCGCCGCGAGAAGCTGGCGGCAGAGGGAGAGGATAGCGGCGAAGGCGTCGTCGATCGTTCGCCAGGGTTCGGCCGCGGCAGACGGATGCCTCGCCGCGCTGCCTAAAGCCTCTCACGGGCCGGGCAGACGCTCTCGCAGTTGTCCAGCACGATGAGCGTGGCGTGGTCGCGCAAGGCGCGCTCGATGGGCTGGAGGGCTTCGTCCAGGTCGCTGATACTGGGCGACGGAGTAGTTGCTGCTGGCCAGGAGTTGATGGCCGACGGTGTCGAGCACGGCGCGGGCGTCGCGGTGTGTTCGAGGCTGACAAAGCGCGGCGCGCTCGAAGCGGCGCGGTGCGTGTGAGCCAGCGGGCGAACTCGGCGCCGAGCGTGGTCTTGCCCTGCGCCGCCGGCCCGCGCACCACGGCGCACGGCTGGCGGTGCAGCAGGCGTTGGAGCGCGAGCAGTTCGCGGCTGCGGCCCAGAATGTGCGGCGGTTCCTCGGGCAGTGCGCCGAGGCGAGCCGGCGTTTCCTGCGCTTCAGTCCTGACCTCTTTGGCCGGAATCTTGGTGAAGAGCTGCGGGTCGTCCTTTTCCTGGAAGAGGCACGGGCACGAACCAGTCCTCGAGCCGCAGTTCGCCCGCGCCGAAGATGCTGCCGCGGAAGGTGTCGTCCTTCAGCCGCGCTGGCCGGCGAGCATGGCGTCGCCCACGCGCGCGCCGCGGGCCAGCGCGTCGTAAAAGGCCTCGACGAACCGGCGCGCGGTCTCGACCAGCACGCTGTGGCTCATGGCCACGACGGAGGCCACGCCGCCTTCAGCAGCTCGCGAGGCGACGGACTCGGGGGTCCTTCTCGGCCTGCGCGGTCTGGCAGGCTTCGAGGAAGACGAGCGGGATGCGGTGATCGCGCAGCAGCGGGCCGCAGCTTGGTCGGTGATGACGGTGACATGGCGGCGTTGTTCGAGCTTGCCGTGTCCTGCGGGTCCTCGAAGCAAAGCCCGCCGAGGCCGACCGGCGGTCATAGACGCCGTGGCCGTCGAAGTGGACGACGTGATACGGCTCGCTGGCGCGTCGGCGCGGTCGAGTTCCTTGCGTCGAGCGCGGCGTAGCGTGGGCGGGCTGAGCACGTGGAGCTGGACGAGGCCGCCGAGGCTTCCATCGCCTCGACCAGCGGCAGCGCGCTCGCGCGGTGGTCGATGTAGCCGACGTCGTGGCCTTGCCGTCGTGTTCCGGACGGGGACTGATCAGCAGGATGCGGATCGGTAGCGCGGTGGGGCGCGGCGTCTTGTTCCCGGCGATTCGGCAGGCGCCGGCGCACACGCACGGGGCATTTGCCCTGGAACAACCAATTGCGGCCGTCGTGGAGCAGTTCCCACGGCAGCGCGAGCAGCTCGGTGGCGGCTTCGCGCGGCGGCTTGGGTCTCGGCGGGCGCGCCTTCGCGCAGGTCGCTATCGACTTGCACGGAGAAGCGGCGTTCGGCGCCGTCAACGGCGTGCTGCCAGGCGCTGAAGCGGTTCGCGCACGGCGTCCACGCCCAGCGCGGCTTGGAAAAGGTCGCGGCCCCACTGCGGGAGTTTTTGCTCGATGCCCTTGGCGCGCGTCTCGAATACGCCCACCGGCCAGAGGAAATATTCTTCCAGATACCAGCGCAGGTCGTCGGCCTCGATGGGACCCAACGGCGCGGTAAAGGCGAAGCGCCGGCTCTCGACGCAGCGCGCGGACACGGCGGCGGGTTCGTAGACGAGCATGGCAGTGGCGGTGGCGCGGCGTTTGCCTTCGCTGGTCTCGATCTTGGGATCGGTCAGCGTGAGGACGAGTTCTTCGGGCGGCTTGACATCTGCCATATTTCACCCATCCGATCGATCGGCATTTGCGCAAACTGGCGCACAGAAAGCCGGGGATTGGCCTTATTGGCCCCAAGACACCTGAACCGCAAAACCACAAGGTGCCGTGCTTTTGCGTCGCCGACATAATTTACACTGGATCATTCTAAACAAAGTCCCACTATACTGGAAGTGGGGGGGCTATTTTCCATCCAGCCGGCGCCTCTTCGAACACAGACAGAAATCTCGAGCTACTAGAGGATCGAGAATTATGCAAAGCAGTGATCGGCTTGCCATAATTAGACCTCTCAAGGCAATAGTGGGTGTGATAGTGGGTATTGACAGGGGGATTTTGTCAGACGAAACTCAAATATGTTACCCAACCGCCGAGACGTTCCGGTGCGCAAGAAGGGCGGTAAAGTCACGAACAGCAATAAATATGCATTCACGCCACTGTGAAGCTCAATCGGTTGCCGTCGCGGGCTGTGCCGTGCAGGCATTGGTCATGGCATGGTGTGTGGCTGTTGAATCCACGGCCGTGACGGCGAAAGAGGAAAAAACGCCCATCGCGGCGGGGACCTCTGTTGAAATACGTCTGCCGGCGGATCATCAGAAGGCCCTTGGCGACCAGGGACAACTGCTCGCCGTCGATCTGACGCACGGCGACGGCACCGGACGATTGAGCGTCGGACGGATCTGGACCGGCGAGCCCACGGTGAATACGGGATTCGGCCCGGGTTGGGGCGACATGAACCTTGTCCGGCTTACCATGATCCAAGCCAAGCAGATTCTTGTCTGGCGCGGCGGGCAAGGCTGCGCACGCCTGGCGATTCAACTGGGAGAGACCTTTGAGACCACTGACAGGGCGACCATCAGCCAGAACAAAGACGGCTGGGTAATGCAAACCCGCGACGGAGTTCGCCTGACTTTCGACAGTAAGGGACGCCTGACCAGCGAGGATTCAGGGGCCGGCGTGTCGCGCACCTACGCCTATGACTCGAAGGGGCGACTGGCCTCGGTGATGCCGGGCCCGAGAATCTCCTGGCGTATCATTACGACGACGGCGGCCGGGTCGTACGCATCGATGGTCCCGAGGGATTGCAGGTGAATTATCAGTATGATACCAGCGGCCGGCTCGCGGCCGTGGTCAACGCCCGCAAGATCAAGATCGAATACCAGTACGACGAGCACTGCGCAGTTGGCAGTCGGCCGCCGACGCGTTTGGCATCAAGATCCAACTCAGCCAGGGCCGGCTGACGCCGCAGGAGGAGGCGAAGCCAGCGGAGGAATCGGCCGCTGCACCAAAAAACCAGCGGCTTTCAGAGTTGTTGCAAACGTCGGGCACTGTCAAGCGCGACCAATACGGCCGCGTCGAGGAAGAAGAAAAAGAAGGCCAAAAAACCCGTTACCTTTACGATGATCGCGGGCTCCTGGCTGCCGCGGAGACTGCGGGGAAAACAACTCGATTCTCGTATGACGCTTTCGGCCGCCAAACGGTCACGACCCATCCCGACGGGCGCAGACCCGCGTCCAGTACAATCCACTGGGACTGCCGGTGCGGATCGAGCATCCGGACGGCACGCGCGAGACGTTCCGCTACAACGAACAGGGATTTCAGGTGTTCTGGGAGTCGTCGTCCGGCGACAGCGAGGCCTGCGAGTACGATTCCCGCGGGCGTCCCAGCGTGGTGCGCCGGTCGCCGAAGACCGAGAACGTATCGCTACGACGATCAGGACCGGATCGTGGGCATATCCTATAACTCGGGCAGGGTGGTGACCTACGAGTACGAGGCGAAAGTACGGGCCGTTACCGAACACTGGTCCAGCGGCGAGAAAATCCGTCGCGTCTACGATAAGCAGGAGCGGTTGGTGGAGCAGACCGAAGGAGGTCTGACAACACGCTATGTCTACAATGCCCAAGGAGACCTGGTGGAAATTGAGGACAACGTACACGGCAAGACACTGTTCCAGTACGCGGAGAGCGGGCTGCAATACACAATCGATGAGGAAGCGTTGGGCGCCACGGTATATGATACGACTCTCGACGGATTGCCGGTGTGCGTTCGCGGCCCGTCCGGTCAGAAGACGCTGTATCAGTACAACTCGCGGGGCAAGCCGACGGTGGTGATCTTGCCTTCGGGGATCTGCTGGCGTTACGGTTACGATCCGGCCGGGCAATTGACGCAAATCGTTTCTCCCGGCGACCGGAAGATCACGCTCGCCTACGATGAGGCGGGGCAACTGACAGCGGTCACTCGCAGCGGCGTGATTTGGCGACAATGTCGCTACGATTCCCTCGGCCGACTGGCGGAAGAAATCTCGCCGCTGGGCTCCGCGGCCAAGTATCAGTATGACGAGCAGGGCCGGTTGAAACAGTTGGACCTGCCCGAGGGCAAGGCAACCTGGCAGGAACAGCCGTTGCGGCAAACGCTTCAGGGGCCCAATTATAAAATCGAAGAGGAGTTGCACCCCGACGCGCACGGCCGGTGCGTCTATCGGCCGGCGGACCTGGAGTTGAAATTACCGATGGACGATCAAGGATGCGCCGCGGGAATCGAACTGAACGGACTCAAGGCGGGTTACGGCTACGACGCCCAAGGGCGTTTCTTACAGATCAAGTTGCCCGGCGGGACGGCAATCCAGTTTACCATGGACGAGGGCAGGACGGCCGACAAAGCTTTCCTTCGGGCGACCGCTGCCATACTGCGATCCGTTACGACCGTGCCGACCGCATCACAAACATCCAGGCCGCAGACCAGAAAGGCAAGGAACTCTTTGCCGAGCGCTACCAGTTCGACAAGGCAGGCAACCTGCTGGGCCTGGAACAAGGCCCCGCGCAGCGATGCACCCTCCAATACGACGAGGAAAATCGGCTGACGGCAATAACTCAAGGGGCAGGATCGGAATCGTTCAGCTACGATGCGGCAGGCAACCTCACCTCTATGGAGAACGCCCAGCGCAAAACCCGGCTGGAGTTAGATGCGACCGGCCGATTGCAACGAATCGGACCGTTCAACTATCTGTGGGATCGGGCCGGCAATCTGATGGTGATCGACGGCGCGGGCAAGCGGGCCGAACATGTCTTTGATGCGGCCGGAAGAATGCTGCGGCGGAGCTTGCCCGGCGGGCAATGGCAGTTTGGCTATTTGCCCGACGGCGACCGGCTCTGGCAGGAAGGCCCCAAGGGGCGTCACGGAATGCGTATCTTCCGGAAGGACTGGCCGGATTCAAGGATCCCCAGGGAATCAATTGGCTGGTGGGTGCGCATCCCGGGCACCGATTGGCCCCGGCGCTGTGCGGCTCCAATGGCAAGACCATGTTCGTGATTGCCGACCGGCTCCAGAGTGTGCGGCGGCTGGTGGACGTCTCGGGGCAGCGTGGCGGGCAGCGTGGACTACACCGCATTCGGGACCATTCTGCGCCGGACGGGAACAATGCCACTGGCCGAGTACGCCGGCATGTTGGTCGACGACCACGGCTGCTACTACGCGCGTCAGCGCTACTACAATCCCGGACTGTGCTGCTTCATGAGTATCGATCCCCTGCTGGGCACGCCGGGCGAGCCTGCCTCGCACTATGCCTATGCCTACGCGGCAAACAATCCGTACCGTTATAGAGACCCGATGGACAGCGCCGCCTGTGCCGCAGTATGGCTCCAATCCCTGGGTTTTGCACAGTTACTCCGATGACGAGTTCTTCTTTTCTATGAGTCTGCATATGATCTGAATCTTTCGGCAATAGACTCGGGACAAATGAAGTGGGCCTTCGAGAGGGAAATAAAGCGTCGGGGGCTCCGCGCGTCGATTACTCACCGATGACAAAGTTACTCTCGTCTGGGATGTTCCGAAGCGCCGCCCGGCACGAAAGTCAATACTGGTTCCAGCGGATCATCTGCTTTGCAAGCAAATCAGACGGTGAATGTTAAGAGGCCAGCAGCACGGCAGACAATCAACGTCAAAGCGCCTCAGCCGCCGGGAGGCAGTGCCCCCGGCTGGGGCAGGAGAGTACTTGGCTGGGGCGGCAAGGCCTTGAGCTGGGCCGCTGCCGCACTGCGGATTTTCGGCGCACACGGCGAGGCCCAGATGGGAGCAGAGGCTGGCAAGGCCTACGGGGAGTGGCTCACCGGGCCGTTTGTTGAAGAAATCGACGCCAATCGCACTGCCCGCCAGGCGGAGCGGAACATCCGGGGAACCTTGTTGCAGTGGCTGCAAGACGCTGACACGCGGACGGCTTCCCCCGCGCGATGACGGTCAGCCCTGGGACCCCAGAACCCGAACCACGTACAGGACCTGATCGGCCTCGTGGGGAACAATCTCCGCCAAGGAAAACCGCTGTTCACCGGGATCGCCAAGGACCCCAACCAGGAACTTCAGGACCTGCTGGACCAGGCACAGGCCTTGCTCGATAGCGCCCGCAAGTCGAAGCAGGACGTTGATAATGCCCGACAAAAGGCAGCCGCGCAAGAGCAGATTGCTCAATCTCAGTTACAGACGGCCCTTGGCCTGGCGGCTGCCAAGGGGCCGCTCTACGCCCAACTGTTCGGCCTGCCTGACGCCGCCGACGCCGTGAAAAAGGCCATTGCGGCTGCCGATTCAATCGACGTGAAGGCGGCCGAGGCGGCCGCGGAGAAGGCCAAGGCCAGTGCGGAGAACGCAGAGACAACGGTCTGCGGGTACGCCAACCGAGTCGGAAACGCCGGAGGAGATCGAAAAGTGGAAGAACGAGTCCGACAAACTTATCAGCGACGCCGAGGCGGATATTCAGGCGGCACAGCCGCTTGTGAACTCGCTCCAGTGTGCGGCCGATCAATTGAAAACCGCGACTGCTCGACTGGAGGGATACAAGGACGCATGAAGGAATTGACCGGCGCCAGCGACATCGCCACCATTTTGACCGCGGGTAAGACGTCGATTGCCGACGCCCTCTCGGCGGCTCTAACCGCGAAGGAAAAGGCGGACGAATTTCGAAAGTCGGCCGCTGGACCGACGGCCACACTCCGCGAGACGCTTGGGAAGCTCGATGAACTCTTGCCCCAGATCGAAAAGTTGGAGGCCGCGATTGGGAACTCATGGGCGGTTCCTCTAACGCCGATGCTTCGGGCACAAAGGCAGAACTTGGAGCCCGGATCGCAGGGGTCCGGCTTGTTTGACCTGAGCAGCCTGCTTAATACAGCTAAACTGGTTATCGATCCGGTGCTGAAGAACCTCGCGGCGCTAGAAAAAACATTGGCGGGAATCGACGTTGATAAGTTGCTTGCCGACGGGGAATCTGCGCGGCGGAAGTTAGACACCAGTGCAATGCAAAGCTTGGCAAAGGCCGAGGCGGCCCTGGCCGCACCCGCGGCTGCCGCTCGCGGATAGGCGGAAAAAGCTGGTGCGCCGCCGAAGAGCCAACGGGCCCGAGCGGTCCGCCGGATAAGGCGACGGGCAAGAAGGTGAAGGTGCCGCCGGTTACGGGGATGAATATCAAGGATGCGATGCGCGTAGTACGCGAGGCCGGACTCAAGCCGGTTCCCAAGTTGGTCGGGGAATCCCCGCCGTCAGCCAACGACACCGAAGTCAACGGGCAGGAGCCGGGTTCGGGGGTCGAGGTCGACGTCGATTCGGAGGTATGGCTCGCCTACTCCTCCATCCAGAAGGCGCCGCCGTCGGCCGAGCAGCCGCTGGATCTAAATATTCCACCGAACGCAACCGGAAGCAAGCGTGTGAAGGTGCCGTCGGTGACGGGAATGAAGATCAAGGATGCGATGCGCGTGGTGCGCGAGGCCGGGCTCAGGCCGGTTCCCAAGTTGGTCGGGGAATCCCCGCCGTCAGCCAACGACACCGAAGTCAATGGGCAGGAGCCGAGTTCCGGGGTCGTGGTTGACGCCGGTTCCGATGTATGGCTCGCCTACTCGTCCACGAAAAAGGCCCCGCCGCCAACCGCGGCCGGAGCGTCCCAGCCTGGGCCGGGCGGCACCGGCGGACCCGGCGGACCCGGCGGATCCAGCGTACCCGGCGGACCCGGCGGCCCCGGCATATTGCCGGGAGCGAATGCCCACTTCCTGCACGGCGACTCGGCGCTGATCGATCCGCAGTTTCTGGCCACTGAGATAGTCGCGGCCGCCCCCCCCCCCCCCCCCCCCCCCCCCCCCCCCCGGCCGCCGGCCTTCCTCTGGGACGGGTGCTCTACGGCATGCTCGGGATCAGGCCCCTTTTCGGTAGCCATCATGCAGGCTTGCTAGCCATCATGTGGCCGATGGGCGTAACGGGCTTGGTCCATTACCTCGCTAACTCCATCAGTGTTGCCATCATCATTGCCCTCGATTCGGGCAGAAGCATTTCAGACGTATGGCTCAAGAATTTTCGCTGGGCTTCGATCTCGTATCTGGCCGGAGCTACTTTTGCAGCCTTGATAGCCATAAATGTCAACTCCATGAGCCTGTCACTGCTGGGATCGATGATTCCGATCATCCTGATTACCTATCTCACCTACAACACCTACAGGCAGAAGGTAGAGGAACATAACCAGCGGCTGAAGGAACTGAATGAGTTGTATCTCCGGACCGTGGAATCGCTCGCGCTTGCCGTAGATGCCAAAGATAAGAAAACCTATGGTCATGTTTGCAGAGTCCGCGCCTATGCGATGGGTCTCGCTCGACACCTGGGGAATCAAAAATGCCAGCGAGTTGCGGGCGATTGAAACAGGCGCCCTGTTGCACGATATCGGGAAACTGGCAATCGACGACTACATTCTCAATCGGCCAGGCCGTTTGAACAGCTACGAATTCGAAACCATGAAATCCCACGCGATCGCGGGAGAAGAGATACTGAAACAGGTCCAGTTCCCCTTTCCCGTGGCAGAAATCGTGCGCGCCCACCATGAACGGTGGGGTGGGACAGGCTATCCGGATGGACTAAAAGGGGACGCGATTCCCTTGGGAGCTCGGATTCTGACCATTGCCGACACATTTGACGCCCTTCGATCCTCGCGGCCTTACAAGCTGTCCATGGGATGAAGGATTCGGTGCAGGAGCTGCGGGATGGCGCGGGATCCATGTACGACCCCAAGCTGGTCAATCTGTTCATACGGAACATAGATCAGTTGGAGGCGGAAGCGTCGGATGCGGTCAAGAACATGTCCGAGTTATCCTTCCAAGCTCGCGCCAAGAAGTTAAATCCGGGCGCCCAGAACGTCCGATGCCCCGAAATCCATCCCTGCGCCGGCTTCAGAGCTGGAAGTGACTGCAGAGCTTGTTTCGCTTTCCGAGTTCTGCATCAGCCTGGCGAAGTATTTCAGATTGTCCGATCTCCTTGCAAACCTGGAATGGCGCCTCCGTCGCCTTCTGCCTTTCAGTACCTGTGCCTTCTTTCTTGACAACGGCGACGGTACGCTTTCAGTCGCCCACGCCGGCGGGAAGTTCGCGGATCAACTGCAGAATCTGCGGATAAAGATGGGAAGTGGTATCAGCGGTTGGGTAGCGGCGTACGGGCACCCTTTGACTGATTCACATGCCGCTTTGGAGTTTCAGAGCCTCAGGGGAGGCCGTCAACTCCCTGGTTCACGCGTTGGCTGTTCCGATGCGGGCGGAGGGGGGCTGCTTCGGGACCATTACCCTCTATGGCGAGCCGCCTGTTGCCTTCAGTGAAGATCATCTGAAGATTCTCCAGATGGTGGCAACGTGGGCGGCGCCGGCCATTTCAGAAGTTCAGCGCAGGCCACATCCTTCATCCGGCGAATCTCTTGTTGATCCCGTCACCGCAGCTCATCATGCCCGATGCCTTGCGTTTCTCGGTGCCGAACTCATCACTTCCTGCCTGCAGAGCTCTTCACACCTTTCGCTCGTCTATCTGGACCTGCAGAATCTCCGTGAGATTGTCGAGCTCCACGGTCCTCATACAGGTGATTCGATTCTACGGAACGCGGCGGCTACGGTTAGAGGCGAGATTCGGGAGACAGATATTCTGGTCCGGTTCGGCATGCATGGTTTCGTGGCTCTTCTGGCAGGAGTCAGTCATGATCAGGCATCGGGCCGGGCTCAGCGTCTAGGCCAAATGATCTCGAGCATCAGAATCCCGAATCTGCCCGGCATCGTCTGCCGGATTGGAGTGGCCTCGTTCCCTGAGGGCGGCGTCACCGTTTTCGCCCTTCTGGAAAGCGCCCTGCAAGCCCTGGAGCGCCCATGCCAGGCGCAAGAGGGTCACGCCGGCCGGGAAGAGCGGGAGGTTCTGAGGTTTCCTGCTTCAGGTTAGGTGATCTCCTGGGTGAACAGCCTCTGGAAAACCAGTAGTCCTATGTGGTGTATCTTCGGCCGGCAAGAACGATTACTGGCAAATCGCAATATGCTCTTTCACCATCCGGCTGGAGATGTGGCTCATGTCGCCGCATCTCCACAGCACATTTGAGGTCGCAGCCGTGGCCGAACCGGATGTGTCAGGCTATGCGTGCGGACTCGGGGCGATTCTTCCCAGTATGTTTCGGCAACCCACATTGATGGTCGTTACAACTACCACTGCCGCCAGGAGGGTGAGCGGAGTAATCAGGCTGCCATTGACGGTGATGAGAACCGCAGCGAACGTGCAGGCGATGTAGTTGATTGCGTGCCAGAGAAAGTTTTCCTTCCATATGCGGCAGGCGCTCTTGTGTGACTCCAAAGCTACCATGAGCGCTACCGTTCCTGAATTGAGCAGGTAGTAGCTCAGTGCCAGGATCACAGCCGCAGGGAAAAACCCGGCAAGCGTCATCTCCGGATTGTGATACAGCGGCCCTTTCCCCAGAACTATGAAAAATGTCTGTCCGGCGAGGTAGGCGCATGCTGCGACGTTGCCAACGTTGAAAAGGGCAAACTCCAGGCGCCTGGCTTTCGTCGCGGCGCGGACAGATCCGGAAAAGGCCTCGATTGCCGCCGCGATGCAGCCGGCAGCCGGCCCAAAGAAAATCATGCTTGTCAGAACAAAAGTGTCGGCGACTGAAATCTTCGAATTGATGGCCGGTATTTTGAGCGTGGAATTTGCAGTAATTCCTGTCAGCGCCAGCAGAATCAGCCAGCGGTAGTCAACACCCATATGGGAGATCTGATAACAGGAGATTCCGATCAGCACAATGCCAAGCACTGCCGTCGTGAAGAAGCAGGTTAAGAACGCCTTGCTCCGAGATCGAGGGTTGCTGTTCATCGTTTCTCGCAGTTCTAGGGTCTCGGCACGCCCAGAAACAGGATGCCTGTTCATAAATCCAGTCTCCGGGGAGTTCGCTCCTATGGATTAGGAAACGGTTCCCAAAGGGAATCCTCAAAGCCCGAACAAACAACTCCGCATCTCTTGGCTTATCGAACGGGTGGTAAGAACCAGGCGCCTGGGCTGCCGACACTAAGACCTGGGACCACGCCGGCCTCGCCGTTGGCCAGGATATCCACTGACGAAGCGGTCATCGACATTGGATCCAGGAAGTTGTAGTACCACTTCGCCGCGGTCAATCCCCCCAGCCCTGCAAGCCCAACTTGCGCGTCATTGGTCAATATCGGGGTTTTATCCACAACAATTGAATTGCCCCGGAGGATCCCATCCCCCCAGAGGATGGCATTTCCGAAAGCTGGCTGCTTTAGGACCATCAGCGGGTCGGTGAAGCTTGTGGCGCTGTTGGCGTAGCGAAGGCCGTCGCCCCACAGAATCGCGTCGCCCCACAGGATCGCGTCACCCCACAGAATCGCATCACCCCATAGAATCGCATCACCCCACAGAATGGCCTCCCCCCCGATTGTGCTCGACGCCTTAACCAGGGTTGGCTTGGCAATCCACTGTGTCCCGTCAAGGAGCGAATTGGAGTTGGCGGCGATCGCCTTGGCCAGCCGCACGGCGCCTTCCGCATTGAGATACCCGTTCCCCTGCTCGAGGATGCCGGGGCCGGTCATCCGTTGTGCCGTGTAAGCCAGGATGGCTTTCACTGTGTTTGGCGCCAAAGAAGGATTGGCCTGCAACATTAAGGCCGCAGTAGCTGAGACTACCGGCGCCGACAGGCTGGTGCCGCTCATTGTGAAATAAGCTTTGCCGTCGTCCGTCTTGTTCACCTGATAAACCTTGTTCGCCGAATATTGATTGAACAGTTGCGAGTCCCGGTTTGGGAAAGATGTTATCTTGTTCCCCGGCGCCAAGATGTCCGGCTTGATCAGTCCATCGATCGCCGTCGGCCCGCGCGAACTGTAGCTCGCCACCACGTCGTCGCTCCGCGCAATCGTGCCTTTCGTGTCAACGGCTCCCACCGTAATCACCGCCGGATCGTTCGCCGGGCTTGTAATGCCGCCGTAGACCACTGAGCCGTCTGCCACCTTCCCAAAGTTCCCGGCGGCAACGACGACGACGATCCCGGATTTGACGCAGCGTTCCACGGCCTGGCACAACGGGTCTGTCCTGTAGGACTCAAACACCGGGTGGCCCAGCGAAAGATTGATCACGCGAATGTTGAATCTCGCCTTGTTGGTGATACACCAGTCGAGCCCGGCGATCACATCGCTGGTCAGACCGTTCCCGTCCGAATCCAGCACTCTGACACTGATCACTTTGGCGCCATAGGCAATTCCCTTGTACTGTACCGGGAATCCCTTACCCACCACTGACAGGCTGCCGTTGCCGACAATGGTGCTGGCCACGTTGGTACCGTGTCCGTAGTCGTCCTGGTCGCTAGCGAGGAAATGGGTGCGAAACGCCACCCTGTTAGTCATGTCTGCCCTCGTGTCGAGACCCGAATCCAGCACTGCCACACCGATGCCGGTGCCGTCAAATCCGGGGACACCATTCGAACCGGCCCAGACCTGGTCTGCGCCAATCGCCTTCGGCGTATTGTAGAGACTGCCCAGCACCTCATGATCGATTGAAACATGCGCGACGCGCGAATCGCGCGCCAGGAGAATGAGAGCTTCACGACTTACGCGGGCCGAGTGGAGAGGCAGGTGGGAGAATGCGCGCTCCAGAATGCCGCCGGACTCACAGATTGCCCGGGTGCCTAATGCGTTGCTCTCGGCGGCATTGGCGGCCGCCTGGGAGCCATCAACCGCGTCCGGTTCCACGAACCGGACAATAACCGGGATGGTTTCTCCGGGGTGCAGATCAGAATCCCGGACCAGCCTGGCAAGAGAGGGTTCCAGCTTTTCGTCGGCCAAATCCCGATTGGCAGAAACTCCGGACTGGCCTGCCACAAGCGCGTAATCACGATACAGGCGGGCCGGGGCCGGCTCGAGTCCTGCGCTCCGTCCGGCCGTTTCAGGCTGATAATTCTGTCTGGCTTGGCCGCGACGCGAAATATCCGGCAGTCTATTACCCGCGCTGTCGATACGCAATGGATCGAACTTCGCGAAGATAGCGGCGCTTCTGCCCTGTTGCGACAACCGTGGAATAGTTATCAGGGAGACGCAGCATGCTACCACCAACATGACTGACAAAATTCTGATCTTTCCTGTCCTGAGCCCGAGAGTTCTGGCAATGTTTCGCATTTCGTTCTCCAAAGGCTTCGAAGTCTGATTCAGATCCTTCATGGCTTCTGCCCAAGGTATTTTCGAGAAGGCGAGAACCGATGAGGCGGAGGGAAGAGCGAATCACCGATTCCTTGCACGCTCCTAAGGTAATTCAGCGGAATTGCAGATAAAATAGAATCGATGTCCCATTTTGATTATCGAATTGTCCCATGGCATATGGGACTAATGACCGGGTTGCTGGGAACGGCCGCGTTGAGGAAGCCGGCAGTGTGGCCAGAAGCCCTTGACACTATGTGCCTTATGGTCTGCAGGCTGAAGCGCGGGCATGACTGTCGTCTTGGTGTGACGATCGAAAAGGGCTTTGTTCTGAAGGGAATTGATGGAGTGGGGCTGCCCGTCATCGCCGAGTGGGTTCAGAAGCGCTTGGTGACATCGCCCCTTTTGGCTGTGCGATTCGCCTGCCTGATGCTGACCAGGTTGATCCGACAGTCAAACATGAGGAGTTCGAGCCGATCAGATACAGCGAGTTTTTTTTAGCATAAAGGTCAGATGGCGCCGGACTGGAGCTTCACTGACGCACAAGGGACGGATAAACCAAATTGACTGCGTTCCGGATTGCGGCCTGGATCCGGCCGCCAGCGTGCGCCCGCGTCTGAGACGCCGCCAGCCTCAATGCAACGTGGGACTTACGCTCGGCTATGCCTTGGGTCGTCGCAATCGTGGTTTGCCCCCTCTGCATCTCAAGAAAATGAGATATAATTGCTTGGATCGTACGCATGGACCAGGGTGGATCTCGACTCGATCTCTTTTCTTCCCGTGTGGCGCTGAGGATCTCAACCTGTGAATGATGCCCTGAGGTTTTTCCATGGGTAAAGGGCCACGTAGGCGGATTGTCTCACACCCCCTGCCTCCCGAAACACGGAAGCGGGCAAACAAAGCTGGCGCACCGTTTGGTTCCGGTTTGGCTTCCCAGGCCGTCATGAACTCTCTCCAGGTGCATATCTGCGTGCTCGACAAGGCGGGCGTGATTATCGCGGTGAACAAAGCCTGGCGCGATTTCGCCAGGGCTAATGGGCTTTCATGGCGAAAAGTCGGACCGGGAACCGACTATCTTGCCGTCTGCCATTCCGCAATCGGCCCGGATGCAGAAATGGCGGCTGCCTTTGCTGCTGGTATTGTTGCCGTAAGGAAGGGGGAGCGTGGCGAGTTTTCCATGGAATACCCATGTCACTCTCCCGCCGCGCAGCGCTGGGTTTATTGGACAGGTGACCCGGCTGGCCGGCAAAGGTGCAATCCGCCTGGTGGTGGCGCATGAAAACATCACGGCGCGCAAGGCCGCGGAAGAGGTGTTGCGGGAAAGCAAGGATCGGTATCGTTCCCTGGTGGACTCAAGCATGGACGCGGTGCTGCTGACGGCGCCCGAGGGCCGCATTCTGGCTGCCAACAGAGCGGCTTGCCAGATGTTTGGCCGTTCCGAGGCTGACCTGGTCCAGGTGGGCCGGGACGGTGTCGTTGACAAGTCGGACCCGCGCTTGAGATTGGCAATGGAGGAAAGGACCCGCGTGGGCCGATTCTGCGGTGAACTGACGCTGGTCAGAAAGGACGGGACCCGCTTCCCCGGCGAAGTGTCCTCGGCTGTCTTCACCAGCCGGCTGGGGGAATCCCAGACCAGCATGGTGATTCGCGACATATCCGCGCGCAAACGGCTGGAATCAGCGTTGCAGCAGAATGAGGAAAAATTTCGCATCATAGCAGATTTTACCTGTGATTGGGAAACATGGGTTGTCCCGGATGGCCAATTCATCTATGCCTCACCCTCGTGTGAACGTCTCACCGGCTACCGTGCAGAGGAGTTTATGGCCGATTCCAGGCTATTGGCCCGCATTACCCACCCGGAAGACCGCGAGCAATTCCGGATGCACTTTCGGCAATTCACCGTGGCCCGGGTGCAGGAATTTGTGTTCCGCTTGATCACGCGCGGCGGCGAGGTGCGCTGGGTAGAACATATCTGCCAGCCCGTATACGACTCCGGCGGCGGATTTGTCGGCCGCCGGGCCAGCAATCGCGACATCACCGAACGCAAACGCGCAGACCATGAATTGGCCGTATCGCGGGAACAGTTGCGGGACCTGGCTGCACATATCGAATCGGCACGCGAAGAGGAGCGTGCTCACATTGCCCACGAAATCCATGACCAGCTCGCTCAGGATCTGACCCGACTGAAAATGGATATATCCTTGCTCAATCGCGGTCTGGCCGGCCCCTCCGACGCGGGGCGGCACCTGCCACCCCAGGAACGGCTGGGCATCATGATTGAAACCGTGGATTCGCTCCTCGATTCCGTGCAACGTATTGCCACGGGACTTCGGCCGGTCGTCCTTGACAGTCTGGGATTGTGCGCTGCCCTGGAGTGGCAAGCCAGGGATTTTGAGACGCGCACCGGCATCCGATGTACCACGAGACTCCCGGAGTCAGATCCGAGCTTCAGCTCCGAATGTTCAACCGCGCTCTTTCGAATTCTGCAGGAAGGCCTGACCAACGTTGCCCGCCATGCAGATGCTACAGACGTGAGAATCACGTTGGAATCCGGAGATGAGCAGACTACTATGAAGATTCAAGATAACGGATGTGGCTTCCGGCCCGAGAGCCTGGCTCCGCGTATATCATACGGTTTGCTCGGTATGCGCGAGCGCGCTATGGCGTTGGGCGGGACGTGCACGATCATGAGCAGTCCAGGAAAGGGAACGATCATCGAAACTCAAGTCCCACGGTCTCGAGGAGAACATTCGGAAAACGAGGGAAAATGAAAGTGCTGGTCGCAGATGATCATGCGGTGCTGCGCCAGGGGCTGAAACAGATCGTGATGGAGGGGATCCCTCAAGCTGATTTCCTGGAAGCGGGCAACGCCAAAGAGACGCTGGAAATCCTGCGCCGGCAAACTCTCGATTTGCTCGTGCTCGACATTTTTCTGCCCGACCGCAACGGCATGCAGGTTCTCAAGGAAATTAGGAGAGATTATCCCTGCCTGCCGGTGCTCATCCTCAGCAGCGCACCCGAAGAACAGATGGCCCTGCCCGTGCTCAAGGCCGGAGCCAAGGGCTACCTGAACAAACAGGCCGCTCCGGAGGATCTGGTTCACGCCATCCGGAAGATCATGGAAGGCGGCACGTACCTGAGCTCAAGGATGGTGGATCGATTTGTGTCCAGGATTCCTGCTGGAAAGCGATATCCGCATGAAGAATTATCTCCACTTTGAAAAGTTCTCCGAGGCTGTCAGGCGGCCGGGGTTCTACAGGCTGTTGGTTGACCAGCTGACGGAACCCTCAGGCGCCAAACAGAACAGCGAAGGTTGAGAATGACCCGACCGCTTCGAATCCTGTTTCTGGAAGACCGGCTGGCGGACTTCGAGCTGGAGCTCCACGAGCTGCTGCGGGATGAAACCGACATTGCCGCCGTGCGGGTCGAGACTGAGAACGAGTTTGTCAGGCAACTTGAGGCTTTCACCCCCGACCTTATCCTCGCAGACTATGCTCTTCCGGGCTACGACGGCCTCAGTGCTTTGGAAATGGCCCGGCGCAAGTGCCCGGATGTGCCATTCATTTTCGTGTCGGGCAACATGGGAGAAGAGGTCGCCATCGAGGCCCTTAAGCATGGGGCGACAGACTACGTGCTCAAGCAGCGCCTTATGCGCCTGCGCCCGGCGGTGCAGCGCGCGTTCCGCGAAGCCGGCGAGAAAAAGAAACTTCGGCTGGCGGAGCAGGAGATCCGCGACTCCGCGGCGCTTTACCATTCGCTGGTGGAAAACCTGCCTCAACACGTATTCCGCAAGGATGCTTCCGGACGATATACCTTCGTGAATCAAAGATTCTGCAGTCTCCTGGGAAAACCCGCCGAACAGATCCTGGGCAAGACCGTATTCGATCTGATGCCGCCGGAGACAGCAAGCCGCTACCATGAGGATGACCGCCGCATACTGGAAAACGGTGATCCGCTGGTAACTGTGATCGAACTTGAATCCACGGATGGGGAAGTGCGGTTCATGCAGTTGATCAAGGACCCTCTTTATAATGCGACGCATCAAATCATCGGCATCCAGGGAATTTTCTGGGATATCACCGAGAGCCGGCGGTCGGAAGCCCGGATCCGGCATCTCAACCAGCTTCTGCGCGCGATTCGCGATATCAACAGCCTGATGGTGAAGCAGCGGGATGCCCGCAAATTGCTGCAGGATGCGTGCGAAATCCTTGTGCAGACGCGCGGCTATCTGCTGGTCTGGATTGCCGAAGCCGAGCCGGGGTCCACCCGAGTGATTCCAGTCGCACGCGCGGGGCCCCAAGAGGATTACGTAGATGAGATCACCATTACGTCGGATGAAGCCCTGACCGGACAAGGGCCGGTCGGCATGTCGATCCGGAATCGTGAGTTGCAGATAATCAACAATGTCGCGACTGATCCCTCCTTTGAGCCATGGAGGAAACCGGCCATGACCCGCGGGTATGGATCGGTGGCATCGTTTCCTCTCATCCTGGGATCAAAGAAGGTTGGCGCTCTTGCCGTGTATGCCGACCGGCCAGGGGCTTTCGATCCTGAAGAGATCGACCTGTTGAACGGGCTGGCAGACGATCTCGCCTATGCCCTTCGGAGCATTGAGGATGAGACCGAAAGAAACCTTCTGCAGAAGCAATTCATCCAGGCACAGAAAATGGAAGCGATCGGCCGCCTGGCGGGCGGCATTGCCCACGATTTCAACAATCTCCTAACCATCATCATCGGGTGCGGCAACTTCCTGCTCTCCGACCTCCCCCAGGATAGTCCGTCACACGCGGATGCAGAACAGATCAAAACAGCCGGAACGCGGGCAGCTGCGCTCGCATCCAAACTGCTGGCATTCAGCCGCAAGCAGATTCTCCGGCCGATAGTGCTCGATCTCAATGCCGCGGTTCAGGACAACTCGAAACTGCTTCGCCGTCTCATCGGAGAGGATATTGATCTGATCACTATTCACGCCCCAAATCTCGGCTGCGTCAAGGCGGACGTAACGCAAATCGAACAGGTGATCATGAACCTGGCGGTCAATGCCAGGGATGCCATGCCGAACGGTGGAAAGATGACCCTGGAGACGGCAAATGTCGATCTGGATCAGAGTTTCGTCAGCAGTCATCCGGGATCCACCATGGGTGCATTTATCATGCTTGCCGTCAAGGACACGGGGACAGGGATGGATGTCGGGACCAGAGAGCGCCTGTTCGAGCCCTTTTTTACCACTAAGGAGGAAGGAAAAGGGACCGGCCTCGGCCTGGCAACCGTCTATGGCATCGTCAAACAGAGCGGCGGGTATATCACCGTAGACAGCGCGCCAGGGCGCGGCAGCACATTCAGAATCTACTTTCCGCGCGTGGATGAGGCCGCCGAGGAAATCAAAGCTGCGCCGATGAGCGAGGCCGGAGGCTCAGAAACAATCCTCGTGGTGGAGGATATGGAAGAGGTGAGGGGAATGGCGGTCCGGGCATTGCGGGCAAGGGGTTATAAGGTGCTCGAGGCAAAAGACGGCCCTGAAGCTCTGATGGCCGCCTCTGAACATGTGGGCAGGATCGATCTGGTGGCCACTGACCTGATACTGCCTGGGGGCATCAATGGTCGCGAGCTGGCTGGAAGGCTGGTAAATCTTCGTCCAGGAACCAAGGTGCTCTATGTCTCCGGGTATGCGGGCGTCTTTGCCACCGATGATTTCGTGGATCCAAACATCGCCTTTCTTCCGAAGCCTTATACCGGGGAAGATCTGGAGCGCAAGGTACGAGAAGTCCTCCTGAAGAATACCTGATCTGGACAAAAAAGAAAATTGCTCACCAGCGATGAACAGCAACTTCTCAGCGCCCTCTGCGTTACGATTGTAAGAACGGATTTAAGGGATTAATCGACGGCAGCCAGATTCAATTTTCTATTCAAGGAACCCATCATGCTTCCTTCATAACAGAGAACATCGCCGTTGGAATTGCGGACGGCTCGAGCGCTGCCGGATACCCAGATGGTGCTGCCGTCCTTGCGATATGCCTGCAGTTCAAACTTACTCTTTGCGCCCGGCTGCTGACAGGTCTGCGCGAGTACCTGCATGAGGGCCATATCGACATCCAGCACCTGGCTCACGTTCCTGACGGCTGCCGCGAGATCCTCCGGCGATTCATAGCCCAGAAGGCGCGCCAGTGATCGGTTTGCATGGAGGAACTCGCCGTCGTTTCCGGCCTGAAACATTCCCGCCACGGCATCCTCAAATTTCAGGCGGAATTTTTTCTCCGCTTGCGCCCGCGCTTCTGCCGTCAGAGTTTTGCTGGTCTGATGCTGCGAGAGCGCGATCTCGATCGCCGCGTGCAGATTCCTGGGTTCGAAGGGCTTCACAATGTAGCCCAGCGGGTGGGCGGTCTTGGCACGTGCCAGGGTCTGTTCGTCGTGGGCAGCGGTCAGAAATATTACCGGAATGTCCTGATCATAATGAAGCCGGCGGGCTGCTTCCACGCCGTCCATGGGGCCCTGCAGCCCTATATCCATCAGCACAAGGGACGGCCTTTTCTCCAGGACGGCTCGCATGGCCTCTTCCGCCGACCAAGCCGTACCGGCAAAATCATAGCCCAGGCTGCAGAGGGTTCTTGCGGTAATTTCGGCGATTTCCGGTTCGTCCTCGACCAGTAGGATTCTTTCCATCGGTGCGACACCTCCCTGTGTCGTGAGCGCGAACTCGCCCTGCATCCATGCCGTGCATTTCACCTATCGGTACGAAATCTAATGCCCTATAGAGAAATCATTGAGCAGGTTACTCCAAGCTCTCGCCGAGTGACGGAGAATTGACTGCAACTCCCGTGGAGCATCAGGGCCGCCGCTCCTCAACTCAAACAAACTAAACACAACTAAACTCAACGACCGGGCTGTCGATATGGCTGGTCATGGAGAGCAGGAACGTACCGCATGAGGTGGCGTTGAAAATGAGGCGCTTGATGATGACCGAGGGCACGGATGTCATGGGTGCGTTCGATGCCGCGGCATTTCTGGGCGCACATGTTGAAACAATACGCAGGCTGGCCCGGCGCGGCGAAATTCCGTCGTTCAAGGTGGGAAAGGACTGGCGTTTCCGCCGTGAGGCGCTTGAAAGATGGTCGGAGATACAGCACCCCGGCGGCAAACCCGCTTCCGTCCTGATCGTGGATGATGATGCCGAGGTTTGCCGGACTATCAGCCGGGCGGTCGAACGGCTCGGCTATCGGGCTTCGCGGGCCACTGACGGAGCAAATGCCCTGACGATGGTATCCCAGGATGTTCCTGGCTTGATCCTGCTCGACCTCATGATGCCGGGCATGAGCGGAGTGGAGTTCCTGAAGAGACTGCGCGCAGTGCATCCGGAGTTGCCGGTTGCTATCGTCACGGGCTACCCGAGCGGCGACCTGATCGCCGAGGCCCTGATGTACGGCCCCCTGATGATCATCTCCAAGCCGGCTGACGAAGATCAGCTGAAGCGGGTGCTGCAGATGGCCGTGGGAGAGCCTCGCGGCTGGGTGCGGATAGCCGCACAGGACAATGCTCTAAGAGGACGGTAATGTTCGAATACAGCACAAATGCCGGCTATCGACAACCTGGCAATACCAACGTACGTATTCTCGTTGTGCTGGCCCTCGTGCTGGGTGCAGTCGTCTACCTGGCCATGAGTCTCTATTGGACCAATCAGTCACAGACGCTCGCCCTGTTTCAGGAACATCAACGCCAGGAGGTGCTGCAGTCCGCAAATGCTTTCGAGTTGCACATGCAACTACTCGCACAAGACCTGCACCTGCTTTCGATGTCCCCGTCTATCCGGCGATTTGACCTGGGACGCATGGCATCCGAGATCCCGCCGCTGCTCCGTGGCCTGGCGCTCAGGTATATCGAGGGTATTACGGTGGCGGATGGCGAAGGCACAACGGTTTTCGCCGCCGGACGGACCCTTCGCGATATGAATCGCATCGTCGCCAGCCTGTCCCGGCGGGCAGCCTACCCTCCAGGCAAAGATGGGGTTTTCGTCGACCTGGCAACCGAACCAGACAGTGGGAACTCGGCTTCCATACGATTTTTCCTGATAATTTCTGCACCACTCTCCAGCATGGATGGCGGGGCCGATGGCAGGGAGCCGGAGGCCGGCGGTTTCATTTCGATCATTGCCGGCCTTGACAGAATCCTGGCCGAAAAAGTGGCTCCGACTGAGACGGGCGCCCCTTCGCTCGCATGGATCATGGACATGGATGGCAAGCTTCTGTTTCATTCCGAGCATCCCGACATGGCATTTCGAGACATTGACCGGAATGACAGGGCGTGCAGAAGTTGCCACGAGTCGATGGATGATGTTAAAAAGATGCTCGCTCAAAGGCAAGGTACAGCGGATTATCAGATCAGGGGTTTTCCCAAGAAACTGGCGGCATTCACGCCGGTGCGCTTTGCCAACTTCAAATGTATCCTGGTAATAAGTTCGCCCTACGATGACGTCACAGCCTTTTCCGCCAGAAGCTTCAGGGGAACGCTTTTGCTTTTGGCGGTTGTAATTGTAGCAATGAGTGCCGCGGCGGTTCTGGTCTATTGGAACCACAACAAGAAAGAGCAGGCGGAGGGTGCAGGCAGGCGTGTAACGGTGGAGCAAGCCCTGGAAAAAAAGGTCCAGGAGTCCAGGGAGGACCTCTTGAAATCCATCAGCAGTGCCGCCCAGGACGCCATTCTCATGATGGATGCTGAAGGGAAAATCTCGTTCTGGAATGAGGCTGCGGTTAAGATTTTTGGTTGGCCCCGGGATGAAGCGATTGGAACAAACCTTCACAAGTTGCTTGCCCCCGCAAAATATCACCAGGCGCATCAAAAAGCCTACCCGGCGTTCCAGCAGACCGGAGAGGGCACCGCAATCGGAAAAACCGTGGAATTGTCCGCCCGCCGCAAAGATGGCACGGAATTTCCCGTAGAGTTGTCCTTAAACGGTATGAAGCTTCATAACCGGTGGCACGCTGTGGGGATTCTCCGCGACATTACGCGGCGCAGGGAGCTGGAGGCTCAAGGTGAATGACCACGCGCAGTTCCTTCAGATCCTCATCGACAGCATCCCGAACCCCATTTATTACAAGGACACAAATGGAATATATCTGGGCTGCAACCGGGCTTTCGAATCCTTTATGGGCCGGCCGGCAGAGTCTGTCATCGGCAAGACCGTCTACGATCTGGCGCCGCAGGAACTGGCCGACCGATACCGCTCGGTGGATGTAGAACTGTTTAAAAATCCGGGCTTCCATTCATGTGAGGATGTCGTTCCTGATGTGAACGGCCGCTCGCATGAGGCGATTGTGACCAAGGCGACCTTCAGCAAATCGGACGGAAGTCTCGGGGGCCTGGTAGGCATTATTCAAGATATCAGCGACCGTAAAAAGATGGAGGAAGATCTTCGCAAAGCCAAAGACCAGGCGGAGGACGCTGCCAAGGCCAAGGCCGTTTTTCTGGCCCACATGAGTCATGAAATTCGCACCCCCATGAATGGAATCATGGGAATGAACAGCCTGCTGATGGATACCGACCTGACGTCCGAACAACGCATGTATGCGGAAACGATCCGAAACAGCGCCAACGCGCTGCTTTCTGTGATCAACGATATCCTCGACTTCTCCAAAATCGAGGCGGGCAAACTTGATCTCGAATCTTTCGATTTCAACCTGCAATCCACCCTTGATGACATGAATGACATGCTGGCGATCAAGGCTCAGGAAAAGGGGCTGGAGTATATCTGCAGGGTCGATCCCGCCGTGCCGTGCCGGCTTAAGGGTGATCCGGGACGTATGCGTCAGGTGCTGACCAATCTAATCGGCAACGCCGTCAAGTTCACGTCTCGGGGAGAAGTGGCGATTCACGTGGGTTTGGAAAGCGAGACGGAGGCACAGGCGAAGATCAGGTGCTCAGTCACGGACACCGGAATTGGCATCCCGTGTGAAAAGCGGGACAACCTCTTCGTCCCATTCACGCAGGCCGATGCGTCCACCTCACGCAGGTACGGCGGAACCGGTCTCGGTTTGGCGATCTCCCGCCAGCTGGCAGAAATGATGGGTGGAGAAATCGGCGTGGAGAGCGCACCGGGAGCAGGCTCAACCTTCTGGTTCACTGCTCTCTTTGAGAAGCCGATCCAGGTGGATGAGGCCGGTAACGAAGCAGCAGCGGATATCACGGGTCTTCACGTTCTGGGTGTGGACGATAATGCCACGAATCGACTGGTGCTCCGGCAACAGCTTGCCTCATGGCGCTGCCGATTCGAAGAAGCCGCCGGCGGAGAAGAAGCCCTGGCAAAACTCCGTCAGGCCGCGCTCGAGGGAGATCCATTTCGCATCGCCATTCTGGACATGCAGATGCCGGACATGGATGGCGAAACCCTGGGTCGTCAGATTATAAATGATAAGACCTTTGAATTGACCAGCCTCGTGTTGATGACTTCCATGGGGATGCGGGGGGATGCGGCCCGCGCCCGGCAGCTGGGTTTTGCCGAATACCTGCCAAAACCGATTCGACAGTCGAGATTGTTCGACGCTCTGATTTCCGCAGTCAATCATAAGGCTGAACCGCCGGCAGACGAACGTGACCTCCGTCCTATCGTAACTCAATGCGTTGCCCTCGAGCCTCGTGACCGTCACATCCGGATTCTCCTGGCTGAGGATAACCCGACCAACCAGCAGGTAGCGCTGCGTGTTCTGGAAAAGTTGGGGTACCGGGCCGATGCTGTGTCCAACGGAGCTGAGGCGGTCAAGGCGTTGGAACAAATTCCCTATGACCTTGTGCTGATGGACGTGCAGATGCCCGAGATGGATGGATACCAGGCCACCCGGCAAATCCGCAATGCCGAAAGCGCAGTCCAGCAGCACGCCGTGCCCGTCATCGCGATGACGGCCCATGCCATGAAAGGGGACAGGGAAGCCTGCCTGGAGGCCGGCATGGATGACTACGTCTCCAAACCTGTAGAGCCAGATAAACTCGCCGCCGCCATCCGGCGCCAGCTGAATCGTATCGGGTTGGACCCACCGCCCATGGATAAATCTCAAGTGAAAGAGCTGCGGATTTTCGACAAGGAATCCGCGTTGAATCGTGTCGGCGGAGATCAAGAAGTTCTCAATGAAATTCTGGAGATCTTTGTTCCGGACGCAGGACGCCAGATCGAGATGCTGGTGCTCGCCGCTGAACTCGGCGATTCCGCCTCAGTCCGGGGCCAGGCTCATTCTCTGAAGAGCGCTTCAGGGAGTATCGGCGCCGGCATGATGCAGGAAATTGCCCAACAGATCGAAGCCGCGGGCACCGTGGGGGAGTTGCATCGCGCTGCTACCCTCATCCCCAGGCTCCGCGAAGAGTTCGACAGGTTCACCGCGTTGATTGGCAGTCAGCCGCAGCAGGAATCAGAGCGGCGGATACCGTGAAGGTATCGATTCAAGGAGAGGGTTGCGTGATGGCTAAAGCGAAAATCCTGGTCGTTGAAGATGAGCTGGACCTTGGAGGGATCATCCAGAAATGCCTGGAGCACTCCGGTTTTGAGGTAACGGGACTCACCCCGACCGGAGTGGGCGCCCTCGAAATGGCTCGAGCCTCTTCTCCCGATCTGGTCTTGATGGACATCGCCCTTGTGGGTGAAATGGATGGCGTGGAGGCCGCCGCAAAGCTGCGCTTCGATCTCAATATTCCGGTGATCTACTTGACCGGTTTATCGGATGAAGACACACTGGAACGCGCCAAAAAAACGGAACCCATCGGCTACCTGCTCAAACCGTTTGAACCTCAAGTGCTGCTGACTACGATTGAAAGTTCGCTTCATCAGTATCGGGCCTCGATCGATCGCGCGCAAAAAAATCTGCAGCACGCGCAGGACAAGTTTCTCGAGATGTTCGAGAATTCGACGTTGGGCATGTATCAAATCGCGCCTCTGGGGCGGCTGCTGAAGGCAAATCCATCCATGGCCCGAATTCTGGGATATGCGACGCCCGCGGAGCTGCTCGCAACGGTGCCGGATTTGGAAACAGTGTACGAAGATCCGTCCAGGCGACGGGCCCTCCACCGGCAACTCAGACAGCACGGCCTCGCCAATAATTTCGAAGCGCGCGTCCGCCGGCGCGACGGCAGCCTCATCTGGATCAGCGTCAATGCACATCTGATCCGGGATGTTGAGGGGCGGGAGCAATACTTTGAAGGGATCGTTCAGGACATCACAGAGCAGAAGCTGGCGGTGGAAGCGTTGCGGGAAAGCGAGTCTCGCCTTATGTGCGTTGTGAACGCTGCTCAGGATGGCATCATGATGATCGATGACCAGGATCTGGTCACCCTTTGGAGTCCTGCGGCGGAACGGATCACCGGATATACCGCCGCTGAGGCGCTGGGCAAAAACCTTCATCAGATGCTCGTTCCTTCCCGGCTGCAAGCTACTCAGAATTCCGCTTTTCAGACCCGGCGGCTAACGGGGCGAGACAACGCAATCGGCAAGACGGTGGAGGTGCCCTGCCTTCGCAAAGACCAGACGGAAATCCCTGTCGAGCTTTCGCTGTCGTCGGTGCAGATGAACGGACACTGGACTGCCGTCGGCATTATCAGGGATATCACGGAACGGAAAAAGGTCCAAATGGAGCGCGACGGGATGGAAGTGATGCTGCGCCAGTCGCAGAAGCTGGAATCGATCGGCCAGCTGGCGGCGGGAATTGCCCACGAAATCAACACACCCACACAATATGTGGGTGACAATACCCGCTTCTTCAAGGACGCCTTCGGGGAAGTGCAAAATGTGCTGCAGGCCTACGGGCAATTATTCGATGCCTGCAAACAGGGCCTGGTACCGGCTGAGTTACTTCAGCATGTAGCATCGGAAGTCAAGGCAGCCGATCTGGATTATCTCGCGGCGGAGATTCCCAAGGCGATCGCCCAGACCCTGGAAGGCGTCGATCGGGTTGCCACCATCGTGAGGGCTATGAAGGATTTTTCCCATCCGGGTACGAAGGAAAAAACCCCCACCAACATCCACAAGGCAATCGAGAGCACCCTGATTGTTTGCCGCAACGAGTACAAATACGTGGCGGATGTGACGATCAACTTTGATGAGTCCATGCCACTCGTCCCTTGTTTTCCGGGCGATTTCAATCAGGTGATCATGAATCTGATCGTGAACGCGGCGCATGCGATCGCCGGCAATCTCCCGAATCAGTTGGACTCGAAGGGGCGGATAACGGTCGCGACCCGCCACGACGGTGACTGGGCGGAGATCCGCATTTCGGATACCGGCGGCGGTATTCCGGAAGACATCCGTGCCAAGATTTATGATCCGTTTTTTACCACGAAAGAAGTGGGAAAAGGCACAGGGCAGGGATTGGCGATCTGCCATGCCGTCGTGGTCAACAAGCATGGCGGCACCATTGCATTTGAGACCAAGATTGGGGCAGGGACGACGTTCATCATCCGCCTGCCTTTGTCCGGTTCGGGACAGGAAAGCGAAGCTGCATGAAGAAGCGCATTCTCTTCGTGGATGATGAGCCGAAGATCCTGGAAGGCCTGAGCCGGATGCTGCGCACCATGCGCCAGGAATGGGATATGCACTTTGCTACCGGCGGCCCCGAAGCCCTGGAGCTCATGGCACAGGAGTCCATGGATCTTGTCGTCTCCGACATGCGCATGCCAGTGATGAACGGCCTCGAGTTTTTGACCGAGGTCAAGGCCAGGCATCCGAATGTCATCCGGATAGTATTGTCGGGGCATGCCGACCAGCTGCTGATCATGCGCTCCGTCGGCGTCACTCATCAATACCTGTCGAAGCCGTGCGAAGCAGATGCGATCCGATCCATGGTCACGCGCGCGCTCGAATTGCGGGCGCTGTTGGCAAATGAAACGATTAAGCGTCTGATCAGCAGGCTGAGCGCTTTGCCCAGCCTCCCATCGTTGTATGCTGAGATCGTGAGAGAACTCCAGTCCCCCGATGCTTCCATACGCCGGGTCGGCGATATTATCGCCAAAGATCCGGGGATGACCGCGAAGATCCTTCAACTAGTAAACTCAGCATTTTTCGGAATTCGCCGTGTCCTGGCGGATCCCGTGGACGCCGCAGCGTATCTCGGCCTGGAGACCATTCAATCGCTCGTGCTGTCGCTGCATGCGTTCGCTAAATTCGAAGCGTGCCAGATCCCCGGCTGTTCCATCGATCAGATCTGGAGTCACAGCATGGCGACCGGCCTGCTCGCCAAACGGATTATGGAGGGGGAAAATGCAGGAAAAGCTCAGGCCGCCGAGGCGTTCACTGCCGGACTGCTCCATGACCTGGGCAAGCTCGTGCTTGCCTCCAATCTGCCGCACGAATATGGTGCGGTTGTGAGTAAATCCCTGTCCGGTGCAATGCCTCTGCATGAGGCGGAACGCGAAGTCCTGGGCGCGACCCACGCCGAGATCGGTGCCTACCTGCTCGGCCTCTGGGGGCTGCCCGACCCCATCATTGAAGCCGTTGCTTTGCACCACCATCCCGATGAATGCACAGAGAAGGCCTTTGGTACACTTTGCGCGGTGCACGCGGCGGACGCCCTGGAAACAGAGCACAGCGCCGGCAGCGAGTTTCAGGGGAAGGCTGCCCGGCTGAATCTCACCTATCTCGAGGCCGTCGGCAGAGCCGGCAGGCTCACGGACTGGCGCAAATGGTGCATGGATCACTCATCGAGAGGGGCGGTCGCATGACGGACAAGGTTCTTCTGGTCGACGATGATCCGAACATCCTCGCAGCATACCAGCGCCAGTTGCGCAAGCAGTTCCATCTGGACACAGCTCTCGGCGGCGCCGAAGGGTTACGGTTGGTTGAGAGTGGGGGGCCCTACGCGGTGATCGTATCTGATCTGCGCATGCCCGGGATGGGTGGAGTCGAGTTTCTGACCAGGACCAAGGAGCGTTCCCCCGATACCGTGCGTATGATGCTTACAGGGAACGTGGATGTGCGGGCGGCGATCGATGCCGTCAACCAGGGGTGGATCTTCCGCTTCCTCACCAAACCTTGCCTGCCTCAGGATTTTGCCCATGCCTTGCAAGCGGGCATCGATCAATACCGGCTCATCTCGGCGGAGCGAGAGCTGCTCCAAAAGACCTTGAACGGCAGCATCAGGGTCCTCACCGATATCCTCTCGATCGTCGACCCTGAGTCATTCGGCCGGGCCCACAGCCTGCGCGACTCGATCCGCATTTTGGCGGGTACCGTCGGGATTGCCGATTCCTGGGAACTGGAGCTCGCGGCGATGCTGTCCCAGATTGGGCATGTCACGATACCGCCTGAAATTCTCATCAAAGAAAAAGCCGGCCGCTCCCTGTCTGACGTCGAGAAGGAAATGATCTCGCGTGTGCCTCAAATCGGGCACACGCTCCTGGCGCACATCCCGCGCCTGGAATCGGTAGCCAAGATCGTGCTTTATCAAAACAAATGCTACAACGGCACGGGATTTCCGAAGGACGCGGTTATGGGAGCGCAGATCCCCACGGGGGCGAGGCTGCTGAAAGTGCTCCTGGACATGGTCCAGGTTGAGATGGGCGGAGCTACCAGGGCCAAAGCCCTGGAAGTGCTGAAAAAACGGGAGGGGTGGTACGATCCCGCCTTCCTCGATGCGGCCTTCCTCTGCTTCGCCTCAGTCTCCAAGCCAGTCAGATCCGTGGAGCGATGTGTCGCTGCCGTCTCGGCGAAGGATTTAAAGGTCGGTCAAATCCTGCTTTCGGATGTCCTGATGGGCAACGGTGCTCTGCTCATCACTGCCGGGAATTGGATTTCGGAGACCATGCTTGAACGCATTAGTAACTTTGCAAAGCTCCATGGCATAAAGGAGCCGATCCAGGTCGAGGTGATCAGCGACTCAAAGGCCAATGCCAACGCACAGGCAGAGGGCGAGGTGAAGCAATGAAAGCTACGGTACTGTTGGTTGATGACGATCCCCTTCTCCTTGACGGCGTCTGTCGCGCTTTGCGCAAGGAACGCTACGAGATTTTGAAAGCCGGATCGGCCGAAGAGGCTCTTGAGATTCTCCACACCCGGCGTGTGGAAGCCGTAGTTTCCGATGAAGAAATGCCCGGCATGTCGGGAACCGTTTTTCTACACCGCGTGCGGGATCGATACCCGGATACCGTACGGTTCATCATGACGGGCAAAGCTACCCTGAACACTGCGGTCGATGCGATCAACAATGGCGGTATCTTCCGGTTCTTTCTCAAGCCCTGCAATTGCGAGGATCTCGCGATTTCTATTCGGCAGGGACTGCAGCATAGAGAATTGATGCTCGCCGCCCGCAAGCTGCTGGATAAGGCCAGAAGGCAGACCGCGCTCATCGAGCGGCTCGAAAAAGAACACCCCCATATCACCCATGTCGAACGGGATGATGATGGGGCGATCCCGGTGGCCGAGTACGACTGCAATCCGGAGGAATTGATGCGGGAAATCTGTGCGCACCTGGACCGGCGCGGGTAAACGAGAGGGAGTGCCGCAATGGCTGATTGCATTCTGATTGTGGACGATGATCCGAATATCCTGGCCGCTGCGAAACGGCTATTTCATCACGATGCCGGGATATACCTGCTCGCGGCCTCAGGCGCCGCCGAGGCCATGGAAATTGTGAAGCGGGATTCCCCCCCAGTCATCATCTCGGACAACTTCATGCCAGAAATGACCGGGATTGAGTTTTTTGAATGGGCTAAGACTGCTTCCCCCGACAGCGTGCGCATCCTTTTGACAGGCAATGCCGATCTGCGTGTGGCGATGAATGCAATCAACAGGGGCGAGGTTTTTCGATTCATCACGAAACCCTGGGACTCTAACGAACTCAGAACGATCGTAAGCGATGCGCTGGACCGATACAAAGTGATTGCCTGCCTGAAAACCGGTGATGAAGGAAAACTGCTTTCGCTGGTTCAGACCATCGAGGCTCAAGGATCCGTATACGAGAGGACATTCTGAACGCGTGGCCACGTATGCTCTTCAGATCGCGGATGCGCTGCATCTGCCGGAAGACGAAAAGAAGAACATCAAGTATGGGAGCCTGTTGCACGACTGCGGCAAAATCGGCATCCCTGAAGCGATCCTGAACCAGCCGGCACGCCTGAATGTCGAACAACGAGAGATGATAAAACAGCATTCGCGCTGGAGCGGCGAAGTAGCCACGACCGCCGGGCTGCCGGCCATGGTGATCAATATCGCGCTTTATCATCATGAAAGATACGACGGCAAAGGGTATCCGATCGGCCTTGCAGGATCACATATTCCGAGAGAGGCGCGGATCGTGGCTCTCGCCGATGTCTTTGACGCCCTGACCTCGGACCGGCCTTATCGAAAAAGTCTCTCCTGCGGGCAGGCTGTGGAGTATCTGCAGAGCGAGAAATGCAAAGCCTTCGATCCGGCTCTCACGGATATTTTCATTATGACCTTGAAAAAAGATGCCGGAATCTGGCCGGAAGGAACACCGGAGATGATGGGCGCACATCCCGGTGCATAAGTGCGCGGGATGATGAGCAATCTGCGGCTGCCGGATGGAGATTCAGGCTTACGAGCTGAGTGTAACATGGAGATTTTGTTCGCTGAAGATGACTTGACGTTGCGCAGAGTGTTGGAGAGCGCTCTCCGAAAATGGGGCTACGAAGTTATTTCCATGTGCCGCGGCGACGAAGCGCTGGCCGCGTTGAAGAAGGACGGCCGACCCGACATTGCGATCCTGGATTGGCAAATGCCGGGACTGAGCGGAGTTGAGATTTGCCAGGAACTTCGCCGGATGGACACACGGAACCCTGTCTACGTCATTCTCCTTACGGCCATGGGTCGAAAGGAGGATGTGGTCTCAGGCCTGCAGAGTGGAGCCGATGACTACGTCACGAAGCCATTCGACACAGAGGAATTGCGCGCGCGCATCAATGTGGGACGGCGCGTTGTCGAATTGAGGGAAATCCTTGCGGTCCAGGTGCGCGAGCTGGAAGCGGCCCTCGCGCACGTCAGAATTCTGCAGGGGATTATCCCCATTTGTGCCCATTGCCACAAGATCCGGGACGACCGTGAGTCCTGGCGGGGCATGGAAGAATACCTCGAAGCGCACTCCGACGCTCAATTCAGTCACGGCATTTGCCCCGAATGCCTCGAAAAATACTATCCTGAACCTAAAGACGATTAGCCGAAGGCCTTCCCGTAAGAAAATGATTTGCAGTCTCTTCAAAGACCTATCGTGCACCCTGTTTTTAGAATATTGGTTCAATGACGTGCGATGCGGATTATAATAGCCACCCAATGTTACGCCAGGGCTTGTTTTACTCGGAGTCTGAACCACCTGCCAGCCGCGATCCGGTGGAGCTTTTCTTTCTCTGCTCCGCTGACCGCGACGATACCGCGGCTTGGTCCGAGTTTTTGCGCCGGTATGCCTGCAAAATCAAATATTTTATCCGAGGCACGCTGCGCCGGACTTTCGGCTCCGCATCGGATCCTGGCGTAACCAGGATCCGCGGCAGCATTCAAGAGAGCGATCTGCTGCAAAATACCATCCTGCGCCTTGTGGAAAATGATTGTGCGGCCATGAGAAGGTTCTCGGGCACGACCGAGGGGGAGTTGCTGGCGTATCTGGCCGTGATCAGCCGTTCAGTGGTAATGGACGCAATGCGGCGGCACAAGGCCTTGAGGCGCCATGCTTACGCACCCGAAGGCCGGCCCGGGGACCATCCGGAGGATAGCCCCGGCGCCCGGGATGTTGCCGATGATTCCAACCTGGAACGAGAGCTGCTTGGGCGCGAACTGGCGTCCCTGACACAGCGAACGATAAAGAGCCTGTCAGGCCCTGCGTTTTTGCGTGACCGGCTCGTGGTCGAACTCTATTTTTCGCACGGCCTTTCATTCCAACAGATCGCCCAATGCAAAGGCATCAATTTGACCAAGGGCGGCGTGGAGAAGCTCCTTAACCGGCTGGTTACAAGGGTCAGGACCCTGGCTTCAGCCGGCAGATCCGAGGCGAGTTACGATGAGAAATGATGAATCCACCCAAGACTGCCTGACGGACGATGACCTTTACGCCTATGTGGCAAAAGGGGGTGAAGGCAACCGGCAGATCCCGGTCGAGGCGCACCTGGCGAACTGCTCGCATTGCCGGGATGCGGTGGCGGACCTGCTCCGGATGTTACACCCGGAACCCGAGCCTGCCATGTGCGAGATCCTTGAACCTGACCAGGCCGAGCTTGATGAAATGATCGCCCTTGTGCAGCAGACTGAAAAACGGGAACGGGCTCACGCCGGCAGAGGGCACCGCCGGCAGCGCTGGCTGCTGGCCGCAGCCGCGGCCCTGGCGATTTTCGCGATCGGTTTGTGGAGTTTCCAATCTATCCGTGAACGGTATAAGGCGAGACCCTCTACGCTCAGGCAAAAACCATACTGCAGGAAAACTACTCGGGGAAAAGCCCAGGCAACCTGCGCCTCGCCCTTCCTTTCAGTCCGGCGACCTCCAATCGCGACCTCGCCGATCACGACTCGCTGCGCCGCGCTGAGAATCTGTTGTACCAGGCGCTTGGGGTCCGTGATGGCCTGGTAGAAGCGCGTTTGGGCATTGCCTACATTAGACTGAGCGAGTCCCAGTTCGACCGGGCGCGGGAGGAATTTCAAAGAGTCCTGGACGCTGACAAGGGAAATATCCAGGCGCTGCTGGGACGCGGCGTAGCCCAATATGAGGAAGCCTCTCAGGTTCCCGACGCGGTGCAGCGCAGCGCTTTGCTGGCCGGCGCCCTTACCGACTTCAATGCCGTGTTGGGGCTGAACTCCTGATTCGGCGGAAGCACGCTATGACAAGTCCTGGGCACTGTATGAGTCTGGCCGGCATAAGGAGGCGCTGCAGGAAATCGAAAGTTATCTTGCCCGCGATCCCGGATCTGTCTGGGCGGAGGAGATGCGCCGCTTGCGCACCAGAATTCAGGCGACCAACTTGGAAGTATTGAAGAAGGAGGTGGAACGCGAGGCCGCGTCCAGGGACAGCGATGCTTTGATAGAGCTTGCGCGGCTGGCGTCCTACATGATGCCGGCAGCGATCCGACACGCGATGAAACGCAGTCTGGAGCTCGACGGCGCGCCTGCCGTGGGCCAGGAGCCGAGTTCAGAGGACCTGGTCTGGGCAGCGCGTATCATGGAAGCCGCTTATGGCGCCGCCACGGCGGATCATAGCTTCCAGGCATTGCTTGGCTTCTATCAGGGCCTCTCGCCCAGCCAACGCTCACAAAAGAGAAATCTGGACCAGTCGTTTCAAGACCTCTATCAACGGCACCGGAATGGCGATCTGGCCGCCGCCATGCGCGGCAGCGATGACCTGGCGCGAGCGTATGCGAACCTCCGGGATTATTGGCAGGTAGCCAATGTCCATCATCTCCGCGGCAATACCCTGATTTACAGCAAAGCCGATTTCCAGGCAGCCGGCATTGAATACGGCAAGATGCTCGAAATTGCCCAGCGCCTCGATTCACCCGACCTTGTTTCCAAGGCGCGTGGAGCCCTGGCCCTCGCTTACGCGGAACAAAAGAAGTTCGACGACGGTCTGCGCTGCGCCGAGGAATTGAGAAACAATGCCGAGAAGTACCACCAGGATTCGTGGCAGTCATATGCCGGCCTGATCCTGGGGGATCTGTACCGGCAGCTGGGACGGTTGGATCAAAGCCTTCGAGAACTCACCACAGCCCTTCGATTTGCGTATCGACTCCAGGATGAAGGGGTGCTCATCGACACCCTGGAAAACCTGGGCCGTGTGCTGGACCGCCTGGGACGGCTGGAGGACGCCCGCGGCTGCTACCGGGAAGCGCTGGAGCAGCAAAAGAACTTCTTGCGGGGCCAGACAGCTCAGACGATGTCGGCGATTACGACTCGCCGCCTGAACCTGATCTATGAAGAGGGAGCACTCACCCTTCGGATGGGTGACCTGGCGGCCGCCGAGGCCCTCTTTCAGGAGGGTCTGATGTACGTACCCGAAGGAATGCATGAGCTGGCAGCCCGCAACCGGCTGGGCTTGGCTCGAGTTTATCTCAGCCGAAAGCGGATCCACGAGGCAGAGAGCATGCTGGCCGGCATCGATGCCTCCGGTCAGTATCCGGAGATCAACTGGCAGGCGAGGTACCTCAGGGGTGAACTCATGGAGGAGGCCGGCGATCACGCCGGCGCGCTTTTATCCCTGCAGCAGGCCATTCAGGTCCTGGAACAAATGCGGCGGAATATCAAGCTCGGAGACCTCAGGCAGTCGTTTCTCACCGACCGTTTTGCCCCCTATCGGGCCATCGTTGCGATCCTCTGGCAGTCGGCCAACGACGCACGCCGGGCGCTGGAATTTGTCGATCGGGCCAAGTCCATGACGCTCAAGGAGCAGCTGAAGTTGCAGGACCCGCCGCCGGCCGAGCCGCTTTCCCCACACGACCGTGCGACCGCCAATAACTCTCACCCGATGTCAGTACTGGAATACTTCTTCATCAAAGACCAGCTGCTGATATTTGCAGACACCCAAGGGCAGGTTCAAGTGGTCGCGCAAAAGATCACCGCGCGCGATCTTGATCTCCAGGTGCACGAGTATTTGCAGAGCATCACAAGAAATGACCTGCCCGCGTTCACCTCGCTTTCGCGGCAGCTGTTTGCTGAACTGATCGCCCCGATCCAGAGAGAGCTCATGGCCGGCAACCCGGAAACGCTGGTGATCCTGCCCGATGGCCCCCTGCATTTGCTGCCGTTTGCGGGCCTGCAGGATGATCGCGGCCGGTTTCTGATTGAAAAAGCCGCGCTCGCGGTTGCCCCCTCCAGCAGCATCCTCCGCCACTGCCTCAAGCTTGGGCAGGGCAGGGACTCCGCGGATCCCTCGATTCTGCTGATCGACGGCTCGGCAAACCTTCCTAATGCGCGCGCTGAGTTGGCAGACCTGCTGAAACTCTACACCGGCAACGCCCGGCTGCTGGCGCCGGAGGATCAAAGCGCGAGTGGCCAGGCGGCAGGCTACTCGGAAATCATCCACTTTGCCGGCCATTCTGCCATCCGGCAGGACAAACCGGTGTTGATGATCCAGGCAGCGCCCGTGGAGGCTTATCTGGACAGCACCGCGATCAGCGCCTGGAAGTTGCCGAGAGCCCGCCTGATCTATCTTGCGGGATGCAGTACCGGTATTGGCCCGGTGGCTGAGGGCGAGACCCCTTGGGGCCTGGTCCCCGCATTCCTGAATGCCGGGGCGCCGGCGATCATTGTCAGCCTGCTCCCGGTTGACGACGCTTCAACCCGGGTTCTTACCTCCCGCTTCTATGAACTGCTGCATCAGCGCGCCGCCAACGCCGTGGCGCTGCAGAAGGCTCAGCTCGCGCTGCTCGACGCCGCTCGCGCATCCGGCAACCTGAAGCCCCAGTCCTGGATTCCGTATATCCTGGTGGGCAATCCGCAGTAAATTCAGGCCCTTTTTTCTCGCTTCAGCCCCCCAATAAAAATTTCGAGTAGGCGATTGCCGTTTTTTTGCGTTCTTGTGGTTAGGAGGGAATGCAAGAGACAAAAAACGGAAACGCCCCGGTTGTTACGGCAACCCGGGCGCCCTGAACACTGAGAATCTCTCGGTTAGCCGGATGAGATGTCGTGTCGATTCATGTGAATCGCGCCCATCTCGTCCTTCAACTTTCAACCATAGCCTTATCTTGAGGGAGTCCACGATGAAAAATCCTAAATTAGGTCTGTTCCTGATACTTATGGCGTCTTCGATCATGATTCTTATCCCTTGCCAGGCGAAGGCGCAGACTATCAATCCTCCGCCGTGCTGCGATAAGGAACCCCCGCCGGGTCCCAATGCCGCTGTCGGCGTGGAAACGCAAGGACAGGTCACAATGCCGGACGGTGTGCTGCTGGGCATGGGCCTGTCCCGCAGCCAGTTTCTCGACCGCCTGACCGCGGGATTGTTTCCCGATAATGAAATCAGCCTGATATTTTCAGTCACCACCACGATTAGCGTGCCGGCCGATGCCTCCGCGACAAATCAATCGCCGGCCCTGGTAACCGTCACCTACCAGTACCGGATTCCCAGATCCCAGATGAATGCAGAAGTAATTGACGCTCTAGACCAGTTTGTCGTCACGGATGGAGTCACCTATATCCAGATCAAGTTCACTCCGTCTCAATCCCCAGCCACTCTTCAATGACGCCGGTTCAGGGAGACGAAACCAATAGCCAAGAGGAAGGAGGATCAGATGAAGCCGCATGAACACAGAGATTGCGTGGATCTGCTCCTGGACATTGTTTTTTATGAACGATACAGCAAACGCCTGAGTCCGGAAATGGAGTACCTCTTCGAAGGACACCTGGAGAGTTGCCCTAGCTGCCGGGAGAGGATTCTGGCGTTCCGGCAGATCTTGGGGGAGGGAGTGGTGCACAGAAACTTCGGTTAGGGGGCTGTCTTACCAGATTTCATGCCTTAGCGAAACGCCTGAAGCTGGCGAGGGAACTCTCTCCGACTCAGTCGGGGAGAATTCCCGCCTCATAGAGTAAGCAGTGCCAGGGGTGCACCTAAGTACATGAAAATGCTGGACCTCGCGCGAAGCGCTTCGGAGTATGGCGCTGCGTTGCAGCCTACCAACGCGGCGCTGAGGCCTGCACCTGAGCAGCACGAATCTTCACCGAGAGCTGCCACCGGAGGCACGATGAAAATTTCGAGTAGGCGATTGCCGTTCTTTTGCGTTCTTGTGGGTAGGGGCAGTTTTCTTTGAACTGGAGCTGTGCCCAGCGGAAGGATCATCAATCACCAGTCCTGGAGACGAGAAAATGACCAGCAAGAACGAGCACCTGCCCGATGGCATAAAGGGGGAATCTAACGGGAGCGAGCGGCCGGAGGAGGCTTGGCGGCAGGAGGCCCGGAAGTATCGCAGTCTGTTTGAGAACTCCGCGGCCGGCATGTTTCAGAGCACTCCTGAGGGCGAATTCCTGATCGTTAATCGAGCCTCTGGCGCAGATGCTGGGCTATTCCTCCCCTGATGAATTCATGTTTGCAATTGAGGGTGCGGCACGCCGGCTCTTTATCGAGCCTGAACGGGGAAGGGAGTATGCGCACCGGCTTGAGGAGCAGGGCGCCGTGCTCGACTTCGAGTGCCAGTGGCTTTGCCGGGATGGGAGCGCAACCTGGGTCTCCCTCTGCGCCCGCGCTGTGCGCAGCCTCGAGGGCGACGTGGTCTACCACGCCGGCACGGTCGGAGATATCAGCGGACGCAAAGGCGCGGAAGACGCGCAGCGGGAGAGCGAGTCCATCCTCCACAGTTTTTTCGATAGCGCCGACATGATGAGAGGCATCGTCGAACTGGTGCATGACGACATTCTTTTCGTTTCGGGCAATCCGGCCAGCGCCTCGTTTTTTGGGCTGACTGGAAGAGCCCTGGCCAACCTGTTGGCGTCGGATTTGGAAGTTCCAGCGGAGTTGCGGCAGATGTGGATTGGGCGTTTTCAGGAAAGCCGACAAACCGGCGCGCCGGTAAGCTTTGATCATGTATATCTCTCCGCCAGAGGCCAGAGGTTTTTGTCCACCATGGTGACCTTTTTGGGGATGGGGCAGAGCGGTCGGCCTCGGTTCGCCTATGTCACGAGTGACATCACGGCGCGGAAGCGGCTTGAGGCGCAGTTTCTGCAAGCACAAAAGATGGAGGCCATCGGAGTCCTGGCCGGCGGGATTGCCCACGACTTCAACAATCTGCTCATGGTGATTAATGGTTGCACTGAGTTTTTGCTGAGCGACCTTGCCCCGGATGATCCCAGGCGCAACGACCTCGAGCAGATCCGGCATGCTGGACAGCGCGCGGTCGAGCTGACTTCCCAACTCCTGGCTTTCAGCCGCAAGCAGGTCCGACAGCTCAGGAATGTCGATCTGAATCACGCCATCGCCCAGACGAGCACCATCCTGCACCGGCTGATCGGCGAGGACATCGACTTGGTGATCGTCCCTCAGCCGGACCTATGGCCGGTCAAGGCTGACCCTGGACAAATGCAGCAGATCATTATGAATCTTGCCGTTAACGCCCGTGACGCGATGCCGCGAGGGGGCAAACTCACGATCGAAACAGCGAACGTCGATCTCGACGTAGGCCAGATCGCCAGACATGCGGTGATGCCGGCGGGCGACTACGTCATGATTGCCATCAGTGACAACGGTCTGGGTATGGACGACGAGACCCAGGCTCGCATCTTCGAGCCGTTCTTTACCACCAAGCGACAGGGCGGCACGGGGCTGGGCTTGTCCACCGTCTACGGCATCGTGAAACAGAGCGGCGGTTTCATTTGGGTCTACAGCGAAGTGGACCGAGGCACCACGTTCAAGATTTACCTGCCGCGCGTGCGGGGCGAGGCTGACAATTTGGCGGGCCCCGAAAAGAAAGACTTCCCGTTGCAGGGAACTGAGACCGTCCTGGTAGTCGAGGACGAGCCATCGGTGCGCGCCCTGACGGCCCGAATCCTGCGCAGGCGAGGCTACACCGTGCTGGAGGCCGCCGACAGCAGGGAGGCGCTGGGCAAGGCACGCGAGTTCACCGGGGAAATCCACCTGCTGCTGACCGATGTCGTCCTGCCCGAAATGAGCGGCAAATGGCTGGCCGACCAGATTCAGGATGAGCGGCCCGGCACCAGAGTGCTCTTTGTGTCCGGCTACACCAATGACGCCATCGTCCATCACGGCGTACTGGACTCAGACGTCGCCTTCCTGCAAAAACCATTTGCCGACGACACCCTGGCGCACAAAGTGCGGGAGGTGCTCGATTCGGTCGCGTAGTCTGAATGCTAAGGCATGATTCGGTAGCACTCGGTAAGATGCCCCAGCACCCCCGCGGTGCACGAGCAACGGGCATTCAAGGTGAAATGATGGTGGTGACTTCCACCCATCCTATCTCGCAGGCAGCCGAGCAGTTTACGTTGACAATCCCGCATTTCACGTGCATGAAAACGATAGTTTATTATCAGGGACCGGTGAGTGCAGCTCGTGATCGCGGTCGTGCACAAGCATCTTATTCAGAGTGAGGACTCATTCCAGTCCAGAGCGAGTGCGCCATAGCGCGGATTAACCATTCGGACATCTGGCCGCCATGAGCGCCGATCCGCTCGTAAAGAGCGACACTCTGGGCTGTGCCAAAGAGCAAGAATGCGGCTGGCGCTGGATTCGCATTCTTGATTTTGCCCTCTTTCCTCAATGACTCGAGAAACTTCATCAGCGAGACCCGCATCGTGACTAGCGGGTTTTCCGGATGATCCCCGGCAAACTGCTCGAACCGGAAGGATGGTTGAACCGTCAATTGCAGGATCACCGGCGTCGCCGATCGGAAGTAAGCCACCATGCGTAGGAACACATTTTCAATCTCCCGCTGTGCGGATTTCCCGTGCCGGGTCCGCCGAAACAACGCATTGAGATTCGCGGACGGTGGCACCATGGCGGCGAGAAACAGGTAGGCTTTCGTCCGGTACCGCTTGAAGATGGCCGCTTCTGAAATCCCGGCCAGCCGCGCGATTTCCTTTGTGGATGCCTTCAGACCGTTGCGGATGAAGGCTTCACGCGCGATCTTCAGCAGATGATCATCGGCTACCAGCTTTTTCCGTCCCATTACCCTTCCCTGAGGTCTGTACCGCCCGCGTCCTGCTTCCGGCACAGGAAATAGATCGATCCAGGCAGGGTCCCCTCCTCGAGGAGGTCCAGGCCCGCGCGCGCGAGTTGCGTGCGCCAGAATTCCGGGCGCGGAATGTGGTGAGCCGGTATCGCCCCGTACGGAATCGAGAGCCAGAAATCCGGCCGGAAGACGATCATCAGGAATTCGCCGCGTGGCCGCAGTATGCGGCGGATTTCGCCCAACGTCTGCTCGATTCCCTGGCGATTCAAATGGTCAATTGCGTACGAGCTCACGACCGCATCGAACGACTCGTCTGCAGCCGGAACCTTGCGCATGTCGGCGGATAGGATTTCGGCCCTACCCTCTATCCCAGCCATGCGCATGTTCTTCATGAACAGGTCGGGGCCGTTCCCCTTGATATATTGCGCGCTGAAGTTGTCGAGGCCTACGATATGCATCCCCGGGCGTGCCAATCCTACCATAATGCTGGCCCGGCCTGAACCCGCGCCCAGGTCGAGCACGCGGCCGGAATCTGCCTTCATGAAACTCTGCGTCGGCAGGTCCATGGGGCGGTTGAAGCCGAACACGAACTGTATGACCAGGAATCCGGCCAGCGCCCAGGCCGCCAATGCCCATAGCAAGCCGCTTGTCCAGCGCCATTTTCTCCGGGCCAATAACCATGCCAGCGCCGCAAGGCAGATGGCTGCGATCAGATGGCCGTGAGTCCACGGCAAAGTGTAACCAAGATCGTAAGCCAATAGATAAGTAAGCATATACTTATTTTATCGGAGGGCATTACCCTGTCAAGCCTGTGAAGGCAGGAAACTGCGCCTGAAAGCGTGTTGACCGCGAAATATATGGCGCGGCAGCGCCGGCCGTTCTACTGACTGACATTTCTTTTGGCAGCATTGCCCGAGGTATCTCGCTGTTCGTGAACTTCAGCCTGTGCAAGGCCTCTGAGCTGGTCACTATTGGAATCATGATGATCCACGCGGGCAAGTTCGCTGGCGGACACGTGTCCGAGAACCACTGGACCCGGATCGTCTTTGTCGTCAGTGCCGCGATCGACAGGCTGATTGGCGGTGGCTCGACCATCAAAGCCAATCCAGACCTTTTCTGATCCATCCTGCGAAGCCGCTGCCGATTTGATCCCCGCGAAACCGCGGTACAGCAGCAGGTCGTAGATGATCTTCAGGCCGCCTGCCGCGACGAACGGCGCTGCCATCAGCACCGGGCTTGCCATCAGCATGGCTGCCAGGCTGGGCGAGACGGCAGCGCCCACGCTGCGAGCCACGGCGGTTACGCCGGCGGCAGCCGAACGCTCATCGGGACTGACGACGGCCATGACATAAGATTGACGGGTGGGCACATCCATTTGGCTGATGCTGAATCGCAGAAGCAGCACCGCAATGGCCAGAGCGGCGCTGGGCATCAGTGGCACCAGGATCAGGAGCACGTTGGACGGCAGGTGCGTGAAGACCATTGTACGGATCAGACCGATTTGCCTGGCCAGGGCCGTGGCAGTCAGGGCCGAGACCGCCGCGAGGAGGTTGGCTCCAAAGAAAATGACACCAAGCATTCCCAGAGGAACGTTCCAGCGGATGTGGAACCAGTAGGCCAGGATGCTCTGGATCACGAAGCCGCCACCAAAGGCGTCCAAGGCAAACAGGGCCGCGAGCTTGGCTACGACTCCCTTTGACTGATGCAGGCCCAGGGTCGCTCTCACGCCTGCCTGGTTTGATAAACCGAATGGCCCGGACACCTCGACCCTTGCCGTCAGCCTCAGGGCGAGAAAAGCCAGGACCGCGCCCCCTCCGGCATAAGCCAGAATTACGACACGGTAGCCCTCGACCATTGCAAAGCCGGAGCCGTGCAGCATTTGGACTGCCTGCCCTGAAACCAAAGCCCCTAATGCGGTGGCCAGCGAGCCGATCAGATTGTACCAGCCGAAAATGTGCGTTCGCCGGGCTTCCGGGACGATCTGTGACAGCGACGCCTGCTCTACCGACAGAAACGGTCCGACTTCGTTGCCGCTGGGACTGATGACCCCAATAGTTGCGGCAATGAGCAAGATGCCGAAGTCACGGCTGGCGGAAAAGGCCAGCCCCGCCAGCAGCATCAATACTGCGCCAATTACCAGCGTCCTCCTCCGCCCGAAGCGGTCCGCGGTAGTCGTCAGAAACAGGGAGACAGCGATGTCGCCAAATAGAGTTAGTGATAGAAGAAGCCCGATGCGGGCGCCGGAAAAACCCAGTTCAGACAAATACAGGGCGAGAACCACGGAAAGAAAGCCATAGGCGAACAGCCGCACGAATCGGCTGGCAAAGAGGAACCATCCATCCGCGGTCAATGCTCCAGGCCGGCAGGCTTGGCGCAGCCACATGCTCATTCGCACCCCCTGCGCTTACTGGAATGCACCGTCGGCCTTGCCTCTCCCTACCATCTCCTGACAGTAGGCGTACAGGGCATCATAGACGATCCACTCCGCCCGGTTGAGTTCCATGTCATCCTTGAACCCCAGATGGCGAAACCCTTCGGCGATCGCATTGAGGCCAGGGCCTTCAGGCTGATGCCAGAGTGCATTGTCCGTGTCGCCACCGTTGACGATCCTGGCAAGAAGAACCAGAACCGGATCCTTGTCCAAGCCATACTTGTGCACAATTGCATCGAAGGAACATTCCTTACCGTGATGGCCCAGTTCCACATCGTTCACGTCGTAGGGAGTGGCTTGTTGCTGCCGGGCGACCTCCATCACCCTGTCTGCCGCCACAAAAATGAATTCCGCCTGCGGATCGATGAATTTGCGTATCAGCCAGGGGCAGGCTACCCGGTCGACCTTGACATGCTCACGAGTGACCCACTTCATCTTCTGTCTCCTCCTCTAAATCGAACGGCAGGTGCAGACTCCCGGGGTTGCCCACGCTCAGTGTTTCATGGGCATTGATTTCCCCTTGCCGAGTTCGTCCAGTGCGGCCCTGATGCCACTCGCAAGTTTGACGGCCGGGCCTTTTCCCCAGTAGTGGAGGAAGATGATCATTGGCTGTACGCCGATCATGTGATGGTGGATCGCCACCACCTCGAGCCCGTGGCTCCGCAAGGCCTTGAGCACTGGCTGAACCTCGGTCTCAAGCATGGCAACGTCGCCCGCTATGGCTGCGCTCTGCTCGCTGCCGGTAAATGCCGCCCACGTGTTCAGGCCCATGCGCGTCCCGATGACGGCGCCCATGTCCTTCACATGCAAATCATCGCGACCGATCGTGACCTTGTAGACGGCTCCGCTCTGCTCTCCCGGGCGCCCGACAATCCGCGCGATCTCGGCGGTGTCCAACGGGCCCTGCGTGGTGGGCACGGAGTTAGCATTTGTGCGAACTACGCCGCTGCTGTCTGTACGGCGCGGCACTTGCCCGATCAGCTCGAGGGCGGGCTTGACTCTCTCTGCAAGATCGGCCGGCGTCCCGCGACCCATCACGTGCATATAAAAAATCTTCGGCTGTTCGTAGAAGAAATGATTGTGCAGCGCGGTTACTTCCAGCCCGTGCTCGAGGAGCGCGGACATGACAGGATTCACTTCTTCTTGAAGCAGAACGAGGTCACCCATCATGACGTTTTTGCCGCCGTCGCCCCGAGTCATTCCCAACCAGCCCCCGAAGCCGAATGGCGTTGGAGTCTCGACCCCGTCCACGGTTACCTTCAGGTCATTGCGCGGAATATTGACCTTGAGCACATTTTCCTTGTAGTCACCCTTTTTCCCGAGTTTGGTAAGCACATCCTGGTAATATGCGGGCATCTGCTGCGCCTGGGCAGAGGCTGAAAGTCCCGTCGCATATGGCATGAGCAGAGACACTAAGATGGCCTTGATTTTCATCTCTTCTCTCCCGATATCTGAGCGGCGGCTCCTAGAAAGCCGACACTTATCCAGCTTTTGAGCCCTTCTGTTGCTAGGGCAAGCGCGCTTGCGATCTCGTTGGCACGCCGAGATTTGACGACCAGAATGCGTACGTCACGATTGTTTCTAACCCGAATCTGCATCTCGTTAAAGGATACCGCCAGGTTGCGATAGTCAAAAGATCTAACGGGGGCGCTTGGCTCTTAGTGAACGATCGGGCAATTCACACTACTCCCGGAAGGTCCAACGCAGCTTCACCGCTAACAACTCGCTGTCGGGAACCAGTGACATGTCCTCAGGAGTCAGGACAAGACGCTTCCACCCGCGATTCCAGACGATGAAAAGGTCATTGCCGGGCTTGATCGTCCAGCGCAGCCGCATGTTGTTGCCGACATTTTGCGATTCGTTGTCGTACTGAAGGAAGCTCGTTAGTACGAGGTTCGGACTGAACGCGCAGGCCAGGTTCAGTTGCCAGAGGCGCTGCACAAACTTCCCTTCCTTCAGCGTGCCGAAGTTCTGGTCTACGCTCAGACCAGTCTGCCATTTGCCTCCCGGGAGCGTAAAACGAAGGTAATTACTTTGCTCCAGGAGTCGGCCGTTGTAGAAAGTCCCAAACCAGCTGGTAGTTCCGAATTCCCAAGGGCGATGGCGGCTCGACTGATATTCCAAACGGAAGCGGTCGAAACGATAGCCGCCGACGGGTAGGGTAACGCCCTTGCCGATCTCGAATGGCTCGGGGAGATATTCGTACGCGGGCACCCAGTTGAATTCGAGATGATCTCCGGATTCCAGTCGGATGTTGATGGGCGCCCAGAAGAAACGCCAGGACTCGACAATGCCCTGGGAATTCGTCACGCGAACAAATTCATGTTCCATGAATTCCTGGCGGATCCAGCGCAGCGGGCCGTCTTTGCTCGGACGCGGCTGATACGTGCAGGAGGCGTCGAACCGGCGCGTTCCCGGCCGCGGCAGGTAACCGAGCGCGGGATCCATGGCGTCGCCAAATTGATTCAGAGAGGCGGAGCAGTCGAACAGGTCGTTGGGATAGTCCGCTCTGAAGCCCCAGCCCTTTTTATCACCGGCCGCAACGTCTCCGGAACTAAAGGCAGTCCATCCTCCAACCTGGAAATTCTTGTTACCCATGAACTCCGACGTACGCCACACCGCGTCAAATCCTGTCAGCTGATTGCGATGGATGCCGTCAGGGTTTCCATTGGCGAAGAGAGTTCCGATGCGGAGCTTTGAATTCACATCGTAAGAAACGCGCCCGGCGAAGAGATTCGTGCCGGAAACCGTTGCGCTCGTGCCTGCGAGCACGGTGTCTCTGGTCTGAACATCGAGCACACCCAGATTCCATGCCCCTGCCCTGCCATTGAGCTTTAAACCCGCGCTGATCGGAATTTGCTGACCCTCAAACAGCCCGACGCGCCGACTGAAGAATGGGATGAAGGAATCCTCCAGGCCGAGTCCGAAAACATACTGGTTGGCCCCTTCGAGGAAAAAGCCGCGTCGTTCAGGGAAGAATAGAGGAAACCGAGTGACATTCAATTGGCGCGAGTCCACTTCCGTTTCGGCAAAATCCGTGTTGGCCGTGAAGACAGCGGCCATTTGAGACGTGACACGATAGGTGGCATCCACCCCTACTTTGCCCGACCAATCCCTGCCGGGGATTTGAAACGCATTCGTCATGCGCCCCGCGATAAATGGGCTTACTTCGATGCCGAGCCCCTGCTTGAGATTCTCGACCCCGCTGAGGCTACCAGCGCGGCTCAAATCGCAGAGAGTAGAGTCCAACGTGGGGGATGTCCAGCGCAGGACCGTCCGATCTCTGGCCACATATCGCTCGAAGTTAGCTCCCCAGGTGGCAAGCCCGCTCTTGAAGCTGAGCGTGCGCGCGGGGATGCCGATCTCCGCAGACCAGCCCTTGTCGGATCGTGCTGTGGCTGCATTCCAGATACCGTCCCAATCCAGGCTGGGATCGCCCAAACCGGCGGCGAGTCCGTCCACGCGGGCACCGGCAGAGTTGATTCGGAAATAGTATCCGGTGCGCCGATCTCCGTAGGCATCAAGCACAATGCCCACACTATCATCCCCGCCCAGGTCACCATCGCGATTCATAGTGTGGGTGGCGATCTTGGAAGGATCAGGATCGAGGCATTCAAAGCCGAAGTACAGGCTGTCTCCGGTGACGAGAATCCTCACGGTCGTCTTGTAAGGAGTAGGCTCACCCGGTTTGGGAGACTGCTGCACCAGCTCAACCACTGTATCTGAATCGCGCCATGCGGGCTCGTCCAGGCGTCCATCGAGCTGGATTGAGCCGGTTGGGTGCATGGCCGCGATCGTCGACCCGGTGGCCGTAGCGCCATTCTGCCGGGCGTCGGCAGCGACCGTGCCGAGGCAAATGAGCAATAGAAGCAAGCAAATGAATCGGAATCTCTGGATTGAAGTTCTCAGCAGCATAGGTACATTTACACGGGTCACAAAAAAATAAGATGAAAGCGATCCTCGCGGCATATGTGCCGGGATCGACAGTACTGTTTCGTGCAGCACCTAAAAGCTGAAGCGCATCTGTAGCTCCAGGCGCCGGTTGTTTGCAGCTTCCGAGAAGCCACCGCCGCCCCCGCTGCCGGACGGCTGGTTGGCTTGCCCGAACAGGGGCGACGTGATGTTGCCGATGATCGATCCCGGGTTGTTGTGGTTCAGCAGATTGCGAACCGACATCGAGATGGAGAGGCTGTAACGACGGTTTGCCGCGGGAGCAGCAGACCCTTGCCCTCCACCTGAACTGAAAACGCCCCCGCTGCCACGGCCGGGCCCGCCCCCGGGGCCGCCGGGACCACCAGGTCCGCTGGCGGGTGCCGCGGCTCCCGCACGTTGCTCGCCGAACGTGAAGGTCTTGGCCACGGTAAGGTTAAAGAGGATCGCGCCCGGCCCGCGCCCATAATTTCTAGGGAGGATTTTCTCATCAGGCGTTGGATTAGGATCAAGCAGACCATAGCTGGTGAGAACCAGCCCGGGCTTGTTCGGATCCGCTGCAAGGCCGGGCCTTCCATTGAACAGCGTGGTGCCATAAAGGTCGCGGCCGACGGTGATATCGAACGGTGGATCGGAATCCACAGTCAGGAGCGGACTGAACCGCACATTCCATCTGGTGGTTATCGAGCCGCTCAGGGAGACGTGATGGTGGGCGTCGGTCGCTGCCGGGCCGTATTCGCCGGTGAAGTCGTAGGGCTTCGCGGGGAACGTGCCGAGGCCGTCCGTGTTGCTCATCGCATGATTAAAGGTGTAGGAGCCGGAGAGCGAGACGTTACGGTTGAACCTGCTGTTGACGTTCACGATCAGCTGATTCTGGTTGTAAAGGCCTGAGGATTCCATCATGAAAACCGAGCCGGGCAAGCCAAGCGGAAACACGCCGCTGCCCGGCACGTTCGGGTCGTAGCTGCCCGCCAACGGGGCATTGATATTCTCGGAGCGCAGCTGATGAAGCCCATGGGTGCTGGCATAGGTGATCGCAACCGTGACATTTGCCGGCAACTCGCGTTCTATGCTGACGGCGGACTGCATGAGATAGGGCGCGCGCAAGGTCGGGCTGACGCGGCGGATCGACTGAATCGTCTGATAGCCGGCCAGCGCAGAGATCGAAGGAATCGCCGGGAAGAAGTCCGGATTTGTAATCACGTATTGTTGTTGAACGATGCCATTGTAACGCAGGGCTGAAAGTGTGTTGGAGAGGCTGAAGCGGTCGTAGAAGACTCCGAATCCGGCCCGCACAACGGTCTTGGGATGCGGATTTTTCGTCGTCGCGCGCGGCGCCCACGCAAACCCGATGCGGGGCGCGAAATCACGCCAGTCGTGAATGTTGGCCTGAGTCTCGTAGCGCAGCCCGACATTCAGCGTGAGATTCGGGCGGACGCGCCAGTCGTCGCTCACGAACGCGCCCAGATCAATCTGGCCGCCGGAGAGGACAGGATTGCCGGCGTTAATGCTGAACTGAGTGGCGCCGCCTCCCAGCGCGCGGATCTGACTGGATGAGTAACCGAGCCGTTGGAAAAGAAGCGTCCGGCGATACCGTTCGATCGAGGTGATTGGCGCGAGCACAGTCTGGCCCGTCGAGTCGAACACCGGCTGATTGCTGGCGTTCAGCGACGGCGCAGTACCGCCGCCGAACGTAAACGTGCCGCCGAAGTTCTGAGGCGATGTGCTGTCGACGGCCTCTCCGCGCAGCCGCACGCCAAATTTCCAGATATGCTTATTGCGAAGAATGGACGTGTAATTCTGGAACTCATAGCTGTTCCGCTTGTCGAATGAATGGCCAAGCTGAGCGCCTCCGCCGTTGAAAGAACCGAGCACTTGGAGCGAAGGGCTGAAACTATTGGCGAGACTCTCGCTGGAGCCGTGGATGAACTGGAACCGTGTTTCATTGACAACGGTAGCCGTCAGCAGGGCGGTCTCAGTGAGCTGCAGCGTCTGGTTCCGGCTCTCGCTGTGATAACCGCGTGTGGCCAGATTGAAGCTGCCCAGGCCGGCATCGCGGATATCGGTGCGCGAGAAGGTGTAGCGAACCGTCAAGGTATTCTTGCTGTTGAGCTGATAGTCGACGCGCGGGTTCACGGTCACGCGCCGCTGCGGTATCCGGGGCACGGCCGTGTATGGATTGATGACGGCAAGCGTGTCCGGGTCGAGTGTGATCGCGTTGATGATGGATCCATTGTCGATCGAATCGCGCCGTACATCCACAAAGAAGGAAGATCGCTTATTGATTGGGCCGGCCAGGTTGCCCCCGTATTCCTTCAGCAGGAAGGGCGCCTTCTGCTGGGCATAAGGATTGCGCGAGTTCCAGAAATCGTCGGCGAAGTTGTCGTAAATGCTGCCGCGGAATTTGTCGGTCCCTGGTTTGGTAAAGATCTCGATGCGGCCCAGGCCGAGCCTGTCGTACTCAGGAGAGAATGGATTGCTGTTGATGCGGATCTCGCGAATCGAATCTTTCGACGGGAGTTGCCCGCCGCTGAATCCATCGATGAGGATTGTGCTGCCTCCAGGGCCCGCGGATGCTCCCGCCAGCGCCTGCAAATCCGCCATTAGATCATCGGGATTGTCGGCAAGCGCCTTCAGATCATCGCCGCTCAACACGCGTGCGCTCGCGCTATTGGTCGCATCGACGCTGACTTTAACCACATTTTCCCGCACGGTGACGCTTTCCCCGGCCAGATTGACTTTCAGCTGCAGGTCCAGGTTCTGGTCTCCCGGCTTTAAGGCAATCTTCACCGGCTTTAGGAGCGCGAGCTTTGGCGCCGATGCCTGAACCGTATAATCAGCCGGAGGCAGATCGACGAACTCATACCGGCCGGCGCCATCCGTGGTGGCGGTCTTGACCAGCCCCGCGGGCCCATTCAGGGTGACCTGAACGGCTGGAACCACGCCGCCCCTTTCATCAGTGACCTGGCCTCGCAATGAGGCCGTCTGGGCCAGGATCATACGGGGGATCAAAAGAGAAGCCAATACCATGAGACAAAGATGGAATTTCATGAACCAACCTCCCGAGCAGCGAATCGCGCGGTGACCAGGATACAATCGCAACACCGGATCCGGCCGCATTGCACGCCGAGGGTAGAAGTAGCCAGGTGTATTTCCGGCTATAGCACTTATCGTGTCTTGTTCCGGTAAGTATCCGGCGACAACCTTGAATTATCGGAGCGGGATTCTACATGAGTTTTATGAAAGCCTGCTGAAAAACACATTAATTTAATGGAGTACTTGGAATCCCATGGATTATCATTCCTGCCGAACCGGGCCTCTCAGCAGTTCCACGAGTAGGACTCAAGGAGGATAGAGCGACGCCATGATGAACTTGGTCCTGTGTTGCGTTTCAATTCTCTTGATCCAGGGCGCCCCGGCCGCGCAGAGTTCCAGCCAAACTGCCCGGCCCGTAGGCGCCATCCTCAGGATGGATGCGAACGCCCATCACGTTACGATCAAATCGGATGCGGGGCCGGAGATGACGATTACCTTTGATGAATCCACTCGTTTCCTCCGCGTGGCGCCCGGTGCCCAGGATCTTCAGAATGCCGCGCCTATCTCCCTTTCGGACCTTGCAGTCGGAGACCGAATCCTGGCTCGCGGCCAGAATGCCGGCGAATCCGGCTCCTTCAAGGCTTCCAGCATCATCGTCATGACCAAGGAGGATCTCTCCAGGAAACACGCGGCAGAGCTGGCCGAGTGGGAAACTCGCGGTGTCGGCGGGGTAATCACCGCTCTGAATCCGGATTCCAAAGAAATCGCCATCAGCATATCCAGCGCGGCCGGTGCAAAACCGATGGTGATTTCATTGGCGCCCGGAGTTACCCTGCGTCGATACGCGCCCAGCTCAGTGAAGTTCAGTGATGCCCTGCCCAGCCGTTTTGAGGACCTGAAGGTCGGAGATCAGGTAAAGGCCCTGGGGACCAGCAACGAAGACCGGTCCCGGTACACGGCGGAACAGTTGGTGTCCGGAGCGTTTCGCACCATCGGAGCTACCGTGGTTTCAGCGGATGCCGCGAAAAGCACGATCGTCATCACAGACCTGTCCACCAACAAGCGCATGCAGGTTCAGGTTACCTCGGACTCAATGGTGCGCCGATTGTCCGCGGCAGTGGTTCAGATGCTTGCGGCGCGCATTCAGGGTGGGAAGTCGCCTGGGACATCGTCCGGCGCTGGACAGCAGCCGAAAACGCTTCAGTCCGCGATCGAGGAACTGCCGCCGCTCGGCCTGGCAAGCCTGAAGCCAGGGGATGCGCTCATTCTGTCCTGCACCAACGGTGAGGATCCTTCCCGGGCCCTGGCCATCACGCTGCTTGCCGGCGTGGAACCGCTGTTCAAAACCTCATCCACAGGGGCGCGGACGCTGAACCTGGGTTCATGGAATCTTGACTTGAATATAATCATCAACGCCCCCTGAGTTCCGGTTTTCGTATCTTCGAGACCGGGGGTAAGGAAGTGGACGATATCGCGTCCTTCTCCGTCAAACGGCGGAATTCTCGCATCGCATTCTGCGCCTTTTCGTCTATCGGGGGCAGGATTCTTGAGATTCTTCGCTGTACGATTTCCAATCTCCATTGCAAAAGACATTGGCAAATAAGACTTGATAAAAGACGTCGGGACGTCCATACTCACTTCGCGAGGGGAAGATAAATCCATGACCTTTCGACGACGACCTGGTGAGATCCGCGACGCAATCGTCGTATACCTTACCCAAAGAGCCAAACCAGCTTCAGTTACTGAGATTTATGCGGCTGTACAGCGCAGCTTTGAAGATCATGTTTCGTCTTCCTCCGTACGTTCGTACCTCCGATTGAACGTAGATGATCTTTTTGTTCGCGAAGCACGCGGCCACTACAGCCTGTTCAACGCTCGAGCGCGCCAAGAACCTGCAAAGTTGGAACCGGTCTTCAAATATGGGCGGAGCGCTCTTTACCAAGGGGACTGCCTAGCATGGCTAAAGTCGCAAGCCGAGTGCAGCATTCATGCCGTCGTTACCGACCCTCCATACGGTTTGGTTGAATACACGCAAAAAGAGCAGGAAAAACTCCGCAACGGACACGGAGGCGTCTGGCGTATTCCCCCCTCATTTGATGGGCATCGGAGGTCGCCACTGCCTCGGTTCACGATCCTGACCCGGTATGATGTCAGGCAACTTGACTTTTTTTTTCACGAATGGGCCACTACGCTTTTGCCCGTTTTGGTTCCAGGCGCCCACGTGCTGATTGCCTCAAATACGCTGCTTTCGTACATTGTCGCCGGGGCGGCTGCCCGCGCGGGATTCGAACGCCGTGGCGAGATTGCACGTCTCGTGATGACCATGCGCGGCGGGGATCGACCCAAAAACGCTCATATTGAGTTTAAGCAGGTCAGTGTGATGCCCCGGTCTATGTGGGAGCCATGGCTTATCTTCCGCAAACCTCTCGAAGGACGCGTGCAGGATAATCTCCGTCGTTGGCGAACAGGGGGATTCAGCAGACTATCTGCTGAACGGCCCTTCGGAGATGTCATCCGATCGCACCCCACACGGCCATTGGAAAGACGATTGGCTGCTCACCCGAGCCTAAAGCCTCAATCATTCTTGCGCCAGATTGTGCGAGCCGTACTGCCTCTGGGTGAAGGCGTCGTGCTTGATCCCTTCGCCGGTTCCGGATCAACATTGGCAGCTGCCGAGGCTGTCGGTTACGAAGCTGCGGGAGTTGAGGTCGACCCTCACTACGTAGAAATGGCTAAGACTGCTATTCCAGCCCTGGCACAACTGCGGATTTAACAGGATTTATACGCGGTATACCCAGTTTGATCGAAGTTTGGCAATTCCATCTCGGTTTGGACTGGCTGTTCTGGTCCCCAGTTCCGATCTTTGATTGCGCCGGAAATCATCAACATCCAATTTGGCAAGCAAGATCTCGACAATCCGGGTAGCCTCCCTCTCAACCGCTGGCTCAGTTTCGGAATCGACTGCATAGCGAAATACACAAAGCCAAGCGGCACGGGCACCATGACTATCCACAGCTCCACCACCCTTGGTCGCCTTGATCTCCACACCCTCTTCTCCAGACTTAACAGCATCCTTCGGATAGCGGCCCTCCGGTATAAGGTCAGGATGGCCGTTGTGATAATGGTTGATGGTGAGCACGCGTGAGTGACGAGCCAGCGATGTCGAAAGGGCATCACTGAGTATTCCGCTCAAAATGGCAGGCCGCACAATTTCTTCGATTCGTCTCAGGCCGCGCCCGACCAAGGACGCATTAATATCATAAAACAGATCATAAACATCTTGCAGTGCCAGACGAAAGTCGTCGTGGCGTAGCTGGTAAGGGAGAGCCGCCTGGGGATTGAACTTGCCCGGCTCTGGCTGCGCGCGCTTGATTGCCCTCATGGATCGTAAGCTATATCACTCCTGACATCGCGGCACAACCCGTATCTACAAGGCATAGTAGTATTATTGGCTTGGTCGACGGAGCTTTCACGATTGGGCAATTGTCTGCCACCCGATCAAATTGAAACGGGCGTCGCCGGGAGGAAGAACTCCTGGCAGCGCATGACTGAGGACTCTGAATGCAATTTCATCCGGCGTTCATCTGGTTTTAATGTTCACGTGCCAGACTCCAAAAACCTCCGACAGCGAGAGTGCCTATAGCCGGAGTTGACGAAGTATCAAAAACCTTCTTAGGAGGAGCAGCTCAAATGAGATCCATGTTGGGCTTTGGCCTTGTTTGTTTTCTGATTGCTGCGGCAGCCTTTTCGGCGCAGGTCGTGACCATTGATTTCAATAAAGACAAAGCCGGCCAACCGCCGAGCGGATTTTCCGCCGCGCTGACCGGCAGAGGACAGCCGGGGAAGTGGGTAGTCACCAAGGATGACGCCTTCCCTGATCGCGGGTTTGTCCTGGCCCAGACCGATGCCGATCCGACAGATTACCGATTTCCGGTTTGCGTCTACGACGGATTGATTGCAAAAGACGTGGATCTCAGCGTGAAATTCAAGCCGGTCTCCGGACGTGGCGATCAGGGCGCGGGGATCGTGTGGCGGTACAGAGACAAGGATAACTATTACATCGTCCGCGCCAATGCGCTCGAAGGTAACGTCGTACTCTATAAAGTCCAGGACGGCAAACGCACGGATCTTCCCCTCAAAGGAGTAGGCCGCACGTACGGGATGAAGGAGAGAGTGCCCTCGCAACAATGGGGCATCCTGCGTGTGGTCGCCAGAGGGAACCTCTTCGAGGTCTTTCATGACGGGAAGAAGCTCTTTGAAGTGGAGGACGATACCTTCAAAGATGCCGGCAAAGTGGGCGTATGGACTAAGGCCGATTCGGTCATTTATTTTGACGATCTTCAGATAACCGTTCTGTGAACCGTGTGTGGCAGACTGTTTCCAGAAACTACACGATAGAGGTTGATATGCGAAAATGCTGCTTTCTGTACTTGTTGATTTCCGCCGGCGTATTTCTCGCAAGCATCCACGCCCAGGACAAGGCACCCTTGCGCCTTGTCCAGACGATTCCGATGCCAAACGTCGAGGGGCGTATGGATCACATGGCCGTAGACCTGGCTCATCAACGGCTCTACCTGGCCGCGCTGGTCAATAATACCCTGGAAGTTCTGGACCTGCGCGCGGGGAAAGTCAGCCAAACGGTCACCGGATTGAAGGAGCCCCAGGGCGTGGTTTTTGTTCCCGAGACGGGAATACTATACGTAGCCACCGGTGGTGACGGCAAGTGTCTTGCCTTTTCCGGCGATCCTTTGAGCCGAACGGCAGAGGCCGATGCCGGCGCGGATGCGGACAACATCCGTTACGACGCGATCGCAAAAAGACTGTATATCGGGTACGGAAGCGGCGCGCTTGGCATTATCGATGCGCCAGCCCTCAAGCTTGCGGGGAGCGTCAAACTCGAAGGGCACCCGGAATCCTTTCAGCTGGAAAAGTCGGGACCGAGAATCTACATTAACGTCCCGACTGCCAGGCAGATCGCCGTGATCGACAGGATAAAGCAGATCGTTCTCGCGCGCTGGCCGCTCGAAACTGCGCAATCCAATTTCCCGATGGTTTTGATCGAAGCCAGCCATCGGATTCTGGTGGCGACCCGCAAGCCGGCAAAGCTGCTGGCGCTGGACACGGCATCCGGGAAAGTTGTTGCCGACATGGAATGCGCGGGAGACGCCGATGACCTGTTCTATGATGCGGCGAAGAAGCTCGTCTATGTTTCCTGCGGTGAAGGGGTGATCGATGTTTTTGCCGAGCGCGAGCCCGATCACTACCAGGAAGTGGCCCGCATTCCCACCGCGGCGGGAGCCCGCACGTCCCTGTGGGTGCCGGAACTCAATCAGCTCTTCCTGGCCGCTCCCCGGAGAGGGGGACAGGAAGCCGCCATACGGATTTATCAACGAGACTAGGCCGTAACGAGGGCCATCGGGGCATCATGCGCATCCTGCTTGTCGAGGACGAAGAAAAGGTCTCGCGGTTCATCACCCGAGGCCTTATTGCGGAACGCTTTGCCGTGGACACCGCGAAAGATGGCCAGACCGGTCTCCAGCTGGCGACCGGCGTTCCGTACGATCTGATCATCCTCGATCTCATGTTGCCCGGGATCGGCGGCACCGACATCCTGCGCCGCGTGCGGCATATCAATCCAAACGTGCCGGTTCTCGTCCTGACGGCGCGGGATGCTCTGGCAAGCAAGGTGGAGAACTTCGAGGCGGGCGCGGACGATTATCTCACCAAGCCCTTTGCGTTCACCGAACTGCTGCTGCGGATCAAAGCGCTGCTGCGTCGCGGGCCGGTGAGCCGTGCCGACGTCCTGCGTGTCGACGATTTGGATCTGGACCGGCTTTCCCAGAGAGTGAAGCGTGCGGGCCAGCGGATCGAGCTCACCTCGAAGGAATACGCGCTGCTGGAATATCTGATGGTGAACGCCGGACGAGTTCTTTCACGCACCATGATCATCGAGCACGTCTGGGATCAGAGCTTCGATGGCGCCACGAACATCGTGGACGTTTACGTGCGCCATTTAAGAAACAAGGTGGACGAGCCTTTTGAAAATAAGCTGATCCGCACCGTTCGCGGTGTCGGGTACTCCATCAGCTGCGAGGCGGACCTGTGAAAACGCATTCCATCCGCTTCCGCATGACCGTCTGGTACGCTGGCCTGCTTGCCGGCCTCATGATTCTTTTTGGTCTTTTTGCCTATCTGGGGCTCGAGCATTACCTGCACCGGATGATGATCGAGTCTCTTGCGACCGAGGCTCAACAGATTGGCGAGCTTCTCAAAAACATCGATGCCAGCGGAGAAAAGTACGTCATCGATGAAGTGGAAGAGCATCTGGCGCCGGAATCAACTTCCCGCTTTATCCGCATAACCCGGCCTGGCGGCGGTGCCCTCTTTGAGTCAGGTCCTCCAAAGGACAGGGGTTTCGATCCGGGCCAGTTGCCCCCCGTTCCATTGCCATCAAGAGAATCATCGCGCGAGATCCAGCTTCCCAGTGGCTACGATTTGATGATCTATATGTTGCCTTACCCTTCGCCTGCCGGGGGGCAATTCATGATTGAGACCGGCGCCGTGGACCGCGAAATCGATGAAGTCCTTCACGGCCTCCTGGTTGCGCTTGGGCTGGCCTTGCCTCTGGTTTTAGGGGTTTCAATCGGCGGAGGATATCTCTTGATGCGGCGCGCATTGTCACCTCTTCAGGAGATTGCTCATAGCGCGGAACATATCGGCTCCCACAACCTCAACGAGCGGTTGCCGGTCGCGCGGACGGGTGACGAGCTGGAACGACTCTCCATCTCTCTCAACCGCATGATAGCGCGGCTGGAGGGCGCCTTTCAGCACATCAGCCGCTTCACGGCCGACGCCTCGCACGAATTACGCACGCCTTTGACCGCGCTGAGGGGCGAGCTGGAGGCAACTGCCCAGTACCCTCAACTCGCGCCAGAGGTGCGCGAGACAATCGGGAGCGCACTCGAAGAGACCGAACGTCTTTCGAAAATCGTCCAGGGATTGCTCGCCGTTTCGCAGCTTGACGCGGGCGAAGCAGAAATGGAAAAGGTGCACCTCGACCTCGCGGAACTTGCGTCGGCGACCAGCGAGCAGATGCGGCTCATGGCAGAGGACAAGAATATTTCTCTAGCCTGCGACGCATCGGAAAGAGTGATGGTGGATGGGGACCGCGCTCGATTGAAGCAGGTCGTAGTGAATCTGCTGGACAACGCCATCAGCTACACAGCTCCGGGTGGCAAAGTTCAGTTGCGGATTCGGACGGCCGCCCATCGTGCAGTGCTGGAAGTGGAAGATAACGGCACGGGTATTCCTCAAGAAGCGCTTGCTCATATCTTCGAACGATTCTATAGGGCCGACAAAGCACGCTCCCGCCAGATGGGCGGCACAGGCTTGGGATTATCGATCGTCCAGGCCATCTGCCTGGCGCACGGCGGTGAGGTTCGAGTCGAGAGCGCCGAGGGCCGGGGAAGCCGGTTTAGCGTCATCCTGCCGCTTGCGAATCAGAAGGGCTGAGGGTCTGTCGTCTGAGTTTCGGGGACAGGCGCCTGTCCCCGAAATCAGAAATTGCGATAGTCGAGCAGGGAGATCTCTTCTTTAATGCGGACTCTTATGATGCGATCGCCCGCGATCATGTGCTCGGCGGCCATCATGCCGCTGACGACTCGCCCAAAACAAGTATAGCCGCCATCGAGATGAGGCTGCGGGGACAGGGTGATAAAGAACTGGCTGCCGCCCGTATCTTTGCCTGACAAGGCCATACCGACGGAACCACGCTCAAAGGGGTGCATGTTGATCTCGCAGCGGATCGAATACCCCGGGCCGCCCTCTTGGTCATCGCGCGGGTCGCCGCCCTGGATAACGAAATAGGGAACGACACGCATGAAGGTATGGCCGTCGAAGAATCCGCGCTCAGCGAGCTTAGCAAGCTTGACGAAGTTAGCGACCGTCAGCGGCGCATCTTGCCGATAAAGTTCGATCTCGATCGTTCCGCGAGTCGTTTCCAGGATGGCAGTCGTGCGGTCCTGGCGTGCCCCGGCCAGCAGTTGGCATGTGAGTCGAGAGGCGCCGGCATCGCAGGGGCCGGGGTCATCCGGAACATCCTGAATGCCGGTCTGTCTTAGCAGGCGCCCGGCAGTAATGCGGGCGTTGCGTTCAGAATCCCGCAGCGCCGAACGCAAAAACGTCTGAATCTCCCCCATGGCGATCCAGGGCCCGAGACGAGTCAGAATGGCGACTTTGGTTTCCTGATCCATCCTAAAAGCAGGTTCTCTGTAAGCCTGAACAATCGGCTTCCAGGGTGTCGGATTGCCGGCTGCAGGCTGATACGCTGCGAGCGCGGCGCGCAATATCACGCCGTCTCGGGAGGCGAGGTAGATCGGGAGAATCTCCTGCAAATCCGGGGCCTGCGCGCGCGCCAATGCCTGCAGAACTGTTGGAATTGCTGAGCGGATCGATGGCGCAGCCTGATCTTCGGCCGCCCTCGCGAGCATGCTCTTCAGTTCGCTCCGGGCCCGCGGGCCGCCCAGTTCTCCGAGTGCTGTTGCCCAGGCGCGCACTCCGGCGGGAGTGGCGAATTGTGCGCCGGCAACCAGGTTGAAGAATCGGTCCGGGTCCTGGCGTAGCAATTTGGCCAGTGCAATCAAAGCGTTGTCCCCGACCGGCCCGTTCATGGGCACGAAGTGTTGCAGCGTTGCCGTGTTCTTCTCGGATCCGATATTTCCCAGTGCGGCCACCGCCTGCACTGTGAAATTCAATTGATCAATCTGGTCCGGGCTCGACTCCCCGACGGGTGCCGCCAGCAGCGCCTCTTCAACGGCCGCTGCAGACCCGGGATTCTTCAAGGCAACCAACGCTTGCAGCGCGCTGACGCGCACCGCCAACGGCGTCTTCCATCCCTCGCGCTCAGGTGGCAACAACGGTGTAAGCACGGCTGCCAGACTGGGATCTGCACAGATGCCCAGAGCGCGGGCGGCATGAGCGCGCACGTCAGGATCATGGCTCTGGAGCAGGCGTTCGAAAACAGGCCGGGAATCCTCGGCTCGCATGCGATAAAGAGCGTTGGCCGCGCGCCATTGGATTTCAGGATCGTCCAGGCCTGCAAGGCGTTCGAGCGCGGGACGCGCCGCGAGGCTCTTCAGACGCATCAGGGCAGTGACCGCCAGGCTCAAATAGGTGCGCCGCGCCGGTGATCCGTCGTAGGAATGGCGGTCGAGGCGCCGGGCAATTTCGGCGGCATCAGTTTCCTGTCCGATCTTGCCGAGGGCTTCGATCGCGCGCATGGACACGCTGAGCGCAGGATCATCCAGCGAATCCCTGAGTTCGCCGGCGGCTCTCATATCGGCGATGCGTCCCTCATTCCGAAGCAGATCGCGGTCCTCAGATTCTCCGATGGCAAATGCCGAAGCTGCCCGTACTGCCGCGTAGGGTGTATGGAGCGCCTCGTAGAGCCAGGGCAACGCTTTGGGATTCCCGATCCGGCCCAATGCCAACGCACACCATTCCTGCACCTGAGGTTGAGAAGAGTCACGCAAATGCCGCGGGAAAAAGGCGTCGTCGCCGAGGATGCGATGATCCTGGCGATAGAGGATTTCGGCAAAGAGACTGTTCCTTTCGATCTGTTCTCCCTGCAGCGGCCGGCTTCCACACGAGCAGAACGCGATACACAGCGTAATCGTCAATACAAGCGTAAGTAGCTTCTTCATCGAATGATCCATGGGATATAGACTGGAAGTCGGCACCGGCTGCTTCGGAGTGCGCAAGCACTACAGTTGCTGGTTAGGATGCCCCGTCCGGCGAGACTGACTCAACCTCGGCGCCCCTCCGGCACGGCCAGTATTGAGATAGCCTCGGTGGGCGGGTCCTATTGATACTTCAGGCCAGTGATCTGGATTTCAACACGCTTAGGATTCCACAGCTGTTCAATGGATTCAATCCACACCGAAAAGGTGCGCTTCTCCAGAGGTTCCATCGGACCCTGGTGCAACCCGACGCCCGGACGCAGCGGCGCAACTGTCTTCTCTTTAGACAGCTTGCCGTACACATCGTAGAGGGTGATATGCATTTCCACCACCTCGAGTTTGCGACTCCCCTCATTGGAAATGATTCCTTCGATGGCGGCAAACCGGTTGCCTGCAAAGTTGAGACCGATGCTGGCTTTGACGTTTTCGAAGCGGACCTTATCCTTGTACGCTTCGAAATCGGGCTCGCCGGGACGCACCATGCCGGGAAAGACTACCGGGCCGCTAACCTCTTTCGACACGGGATGGTTCTGCTGATACCGTACGAGAAAGAAGACGGCGATGAGTGCCACCGCAGCTACCGCGATCATGATATAGAGCGCCACGGGGCGCCGCTCAGATTTGAGTTCCGAGGTAAACTCTGTCATGGCTGACCATCCAGAACGCATAGCCGGAGCCAATGTACGGCTCGAAGCTGCAATATCAACTTCCGCTAACCACCATGTTGCTGATCAGCAGGGTCGGGGCGAAAATCTCACCCAGGGTCAAAAGATCATTGCCGACAGCTTCAACGCTTGTCAACATGTCTCTCAGGTTGCCGGCAATCGTTATTTCTTCCACAGGAAATGTCAGGCGGCCGCCTTCGATCCAAAGCCCCGCGGCCCCCTGGCTGAAGTTTCCCGAAACGATATTCACTCCGAATCCGATCAACTCCGTTACATAAAGCCCGTTTTTGACCGCTCCAATGATCTCCTCGGGAGTTGCCTGGCCGGCATGCAGGTAGAAATTGGTCGGTCCGACGGCGGGCGCGCCGTGCAGCGGACGATTGGCATTGGCAGTCGTGCGCAGACCCAGCTTGCTCGCCGCATACGAGTCGAGCAGGTAACTTTCCAGCATCCCGTTGCGAATTATTGTCGTAGTCTGCGACGGGACGCCCTCGGAGTCAAAAGGGCGCGAGCCGAGTCCATAGGGCAAGAGAGCGTCATCGGAAATGCTCACCAGCGGGGATGCAATGCGCGCACCCAGCTTGTCTGCGAGGAAGGATGCCTTGCGCACCAGAGTGGTCCCTGAGACCGCGTCGGCCACGTGCTTCAGCAGCGCAGCTGCCGTGCGCGGGTCAAATACGACGGGCACGGTGCAGGTCGACACCCGGCGCGCACCCAGTCGGCGTAGAACACGTCGAGCCGCCTCGGCACCGATCTGTCCGGTCGGCTGCAGCCGGTTCAAGTCGGGGTGAGTGGCGAGCCAGTAATCCCGTTGTTTTTGCCCGGCCGATTCGGCGAGCGGACAAGCGTAAAGTGAACAGACGCTCTTCGCGTAGCTCGCGCAGACTCCATGCGAATTCGCGTAGCTTACCGAGATCGTCGAATCAGCGAATCCCGCCCCTTCGGAATTGTTGATGCGCGGATCATAGGCCAGAGATGATTCCTCACACGCGCGCGCCAGCGCAATCTTCTGATCGGCCGCCAACTCAGCTGGCGGCCGGGAAGAACAGCTCCAGTTCCGGCAGGGCATGCCGGTAACTATCCGCGGCAGGTATTCCTGCGGCAGGATCCTCGCCGGCGGCTTCAGCCATGTCCCAGGTGTCTCCGATCATCCGCTCGAGAGCAGGCTCAGAAAGGTCGGAAGAGGATGAAACGGCGCCGCGTGTTCCTTGGAAGATCCGCATGCCGAGCCTGCGTGAGCTGGTATGAACCAGCTTTTCCACCGCGCCCAAACGCACGACAGTAGAGAAGTCCCGGCCTTCGTTGACCAGCACCTCTGCCGCGCTGGCGCCGGCGCGCATCGCTTGGTCGACTACCCGGCGCGCCAGTTCCTGGAAATTTGGCATCACTGAGATCTCCTCTTCCCAAACAGGCATAATCACCAAAGCCGCCGCCATCAGGAGACGGCGTCCTTGGATTGGGCAAATCTGCTCTGGAACCTACCTGGAATGGCGATCAACAAAAACAAAATCCTTCCGTCGCCCTCCCAGGGCTCTTGCTCACACTTCCCTAAACCCCGGGCGGCGCTTCGCTTGCCCGGGGCTACTATCCTGCGCGCCTCCAGCGCGCCTGTATCCGCCGCAATGCACGCTTTGTTTGAGCCGCTGTCCCTGCATGAACTTTCCCCCGATATGCACGTTCACCCTGACCGGCTGCCTCCTCACGGATTTTCCCCCGAGATGCTTGCTCGCTTTGAGGGGCTGGCTTCGCACGGATTTTCCCCCGAGATGCAGGCTCACCCTGAGCCGCTGCCCCGGCGGGGCAGCGGGACAGTAGCCGGGGGCAAGCGCGAAGCGCGCCGCCCCCGGTCGACCAATGGCACGGGAAGAGCCCTGAAGGGGCCAAGGGAAATCAAGTTTATCTCCTCCTAATGCACCGTTGTGTGCAGCCCTCTTTCACGCGCTCGTTATGTGCCATTCGAGTTTATCTGCGGACTCCCCCGACGGTGATCTCGCTGATTTTCACAGTCGGCGTTCCGACGCTGACGGCGACGCTCTGGCCCTCCTTGCTGCAGGTGCCGAGCCCCTCGTCCAGGGCAAGATCATTCCCTACCATGGTAACGCGGGTCAAAATCTCCGGGCCGTTGCCGATCAGAGTTGCCCCGCGGACAGGAGTTGTGACCCTCCCTCCCTCGATGAGATAGGCCTCGGAAGCCGAAAAAACGAACTTGCCGTTAGTGATATCCACCTGGCCGCCTCCGAAGTCGACAGCATACAGCCCCTTGTCGACGGATCGGATAATGTCCTCCGGACTGCTCGTGCCGGCTTCCATAAAGGTGTTGGTCATGCGCGGCACGGGAACAAAGGCATAGCTCTCACGCCTGCCGTTGCCGGTGGGGAGTGCTCCCATCAGCCGCGCACTCAGCGCATCCTGCATGTACCCGCGCAGGATCCCATTCTCGATCAGGATGGTCCGGCCGGTGGGATTGCCTTCATCGTCGATATTGAGTGACCCCCTTCGACCCGGAATTGTTCCATCGTCTACCACCGTGCATAGTTCCGAAGCCACGCGCTGGCCGACGCGTCCCGAAAAGGCAGAGAGGTTTTTGCGGCTGAAGTCGGCCTCCAGCCCGTGCCCGACGGCTTCGTGCAGCAGGATCCCAGGCCAGCCCGGGCCGAGCACCACCGGCATCGTGCCCGCGGGGGCTTCTCCAGCTTCAAGCAGGAGTATGGCTTGCCTGGCAGCATTTTTGGCAAAATAGGTTGGAGACCTGGTACCAAAGAAGTCCATTCCGATGCGACCGCCACCTCCTTTGATGCCGATCTGCCGTTCGCCGTTCCTGGTGGCGATACACGAAACTTGGAGCACCGTGAGCGGTTGGATGTCACTGATCACCCCGCTCCCGCGGCTGTAAATCAGAACATGTTTGAGTTCATTGGCCAGTACTACCCGGACTTCGGCAATATGAGGGTGGTGGGAGCGGGCGGCCCGATTAGCCTCTTCGAGCAGGCGGAGCTTCAGTGCCAGATCGAAATCGACAAGCGGACAAGGGACAGGATACAAATTGTGCGGAGTGGTTTGGCGCGTTCCGCAAGGCCAAGGGGAGGAACCGGAATCATGGGCGATCGAGCCTGCCATTGCGGCTGCGGCCAGCATTGCATCCATTTCCAGGCTGTCGGCGGAGGCATAGCCGGTTTTTTCACCGACGACGACGCGGACTCCCAATCCCTGGAAGATGTTTTTCGTGGCACTCTTGAGCACGCCCTCTTCCAGTGCCAGCATGTCCCTGGTCCGATATTCCAGATACAGGTCGGCATCGTTCCCGCCTTTGGCGAGTGCGGTTGCCAGGAGCCGGTCCAGATCATGCTGGGTAATGCCGAATCGATTGGCAAAGATATTTCCTGATTCCGTCTTGCCGCTAGTCATGCAGGGCGCTCATAGTGGGGCTCGGTGAGAGTTGCATCCTGATGATAAGATCTGGTGCCAACTTCCTATGGCATTGTACCTCGGCTTCATTGCCCATGTTGCCGTGACAATTCCCGGCCACATCGAAACGCGGGCCGGCTGCGGAGTAAAGCAGGGTGGGGGCATAGGCATGATGCATCCCCACGCCAGGAGGTTCCCGATGCGCGAACCCGCGCGAAGATTATAACAGATCAGTTGTTTTCCCAGGCATTACCTTGTCGATACCGCAATTAATATGATAGCCTTTTTCTTTTCAGGACTATGGAAATGAAGACAAAGCCCCGTGCAAGTATCCTTGTTGTGCTCCTGGCGGTTTGTTACTTAAGTGCACCCGCAGCATCCCAGCAGAAGCCTCAGGTGCTTCCGGAGCTGACCCGCAGCGCGCTCCTGAATGACCTGCAGGTCTATATAGCAAACACGCCCTATCTGGGCGACTCCATGACGATTGGCCTGGTGCTGCGCTACGGTTCGACCTTTGATCCTAAAAATAAAGGTGGTGTGGCGTTCCTGGTGTCCCAGCTGTTGGGTAAGGCGACTGTGGACCTGACCACCAAGGATATCCAGGATGAACTCAACTATCTGAACGCCACGCTGGAAGTGCGCTGTGATTGGGACGGCATCCGGCTGATCATGCACGGGCAGAGCGCGGCCTACGAGCGCCTCCTGCTGCTCCTGTACCGGATTACGTGCGAGGCCAAATTTAATGAAGAGGACTTTACCAATGCACAGAACGCCCTGATCCAGCAGCTGCAGGCGCCGGAGGACCTGCGCCAGCGGGTTCGGGGCCAGCTTGACGCGGAGCTATTCCGAGGCACAACGTACGGCCGGCCCCAGCGGGGCTCCCCGGCTACGTTGAAAAACATTGCCGTCGGCGATCTGCGCTTTTTTTATAAACGATATTTTTCACCCGACCAGGCTGCTCTGGCCGTTGTCGGCCTCGCGCCCGTATTTGAGGTCCAGCAGAAAGCCCGCCGCATATGGGGAGTTTGGACCCGAACCGACGAAGTTCCCTTCACCTTTCTGCCGGCGCACGAGCCGGGGGCACTCAATATTTTTCTGGAAGATGACCCTGCTTCGCCCGCCGCTCAATACATTCTGGGCAATCTCTGGCCCAACCGCGAAGATCCTCAATATTACCCCGCGATTCTGGCGACGCGCCTGCTCCAGGAACGCCTCACCCAGGTTCTACCTACCTCGAGGTTGACGGTGGCTGCCGAAGGACGCAGATTGCTTGGCCCGTTCTATGTCCAAGGACAAGCAGCTGCGGATCAAGCCACGGATGAAATCAACAAGATCATCGGCGCCGTGGAGGCCTTCAAGGAAGCCGAAGTCAAGCCCGCCGAATCAACTAGGGTACAGGATCAGTGGATTCAGGAGTTCGGCAAGACGCTCAGTTCGACCGAGGGAGTCTGCAACGCCCTGCTGGATGCAGAACTCTATCGGCTCGGCCTCAACTATCTTTCAACTTTTGCGGACTTTGTCCGGCGCAGCGGCCCTCCCCTGGTGAGAGATGCGGCGAAGCGATGGCTTTTCCCAGGTGGCCTGGTTCTTGTGGTGCGCGGGCCCGCCGCCATACTCCGTCCGCAGCTGGAAGCGCTGGGTACAGTCCAAATCCTGAAACGCTAAATTGACTCAAGACTCCGAGGCCCAACGACTTTTGCAGTTACCTCCCGATCTTGAACAATCTCGCAATTTTCGGCCGATGAACAAGAACGCGCCTCGCCCGGCTTCGTATACTCTGTAGTGTCCGTTTTTATTTTGCCTGAGGCGTGATTGGTTTTGGGGACAGCCCGGAATGGCGCTGTTAAGCCCTTTCGGGTTCTCTGGCTAGGTGTTACTTACGTACAAATCTCTGCCGTAAAGCGAAGAAAAGGTAAAGACCAACGCCGAAGTTGCAGAGAAAAGAGATTTATCAGCAAAAAAAGGCTCTGCGGCCTCTGCGTTGAGGTTTTTTGGGAAGCGAATATGCGGCTTTGCGTTATTCGGGACAGTCTGGAGATAATCTGGCATAATTTAAACCGCTCGGGTGAATTTTGATATTTCTTGCGAGAAAGGATACTTCAGCCCAAGAGCTACAACATTCCCGGGGAAACCCCGGGATCCGAATTACGACGATGAGCTCCATATTTCGGCTGTCTCTGCCCTGAGCCACGACAGCATCGACACGCTTCAGGGGTGCCTGCAGCGATTTGAAGTGGGCCATGGAGCCGCTCACAAATCGGATGGAATGTTCTGCTGGGCAGTTCCATGACATCCATTTTTGAGTTTTTGTTTAAATACCGTCCTTTCCTCTTTGAAAGAGGCACGATCGCGCTGCGACCGCCGTGGCCGATGCTCGTGACTTGGGTGTTCGCGGCTGCTGCTGTGGCCGTCTCCTATCTGCTTTATCGCCGCGCCGTAAGCACGCTGCCCCCTTCGTGGAAGTACCTTCTGGCAGGCCTGCGGGCTTTGCCTCTGCTCATCCTGATTGTGATCTTCCTCCAGCCGATCCTGATCCTCCATTCGGTGATCCCGCAGAAAGGCTTTGTTGCCGTCGCCTATGATCTGAGCAAAAGTATGGAAATCCGCGATGGGTCGGATGGACAATCGCGCCTTGACATCGAAAAGCAGCTGCTGCGCCGGGATGGAAATCCCATGCTCGACGAACTGGCGCGCAAGTTCAAAGTCCGTTTTTTCCGTTTTTCCGGCACTGCCGACCGCGTCGAAAATTTCCAGGATCAGCCCAAACACGGCAATCTCACTGACCTGGCCCGCACGCTGGATCAGGTGACCGGGGAACTCGGCAGTGCTCCGATCTCGGGGATTGTGCTGATCACGGATGGAGCGGATAACCACTCCACGGATCTCAATGCGACCGCAGCGCAACTGCGGGCGCGGAACATTCCCGTTTACACTGTGGGCATTGGTTCTCCGAGTTTCGCCCACGATACGGAAGTCCTCCGGATCACAACGCCCAGAAAAGTGCTCAGAGATTCATTGATTGAGGCCGAGGTCGCCGTGCGCTCCAAAGGGTATGCCGGGCGTACCACTCATCTAATGGTCAAGGAAGGGGACCGCATTATCCGCAATCAGGCGATTACACTCGGCAGCGACGATGAGGTAAAGACCTTCAAAGTCACCTTCAGCAGCGAATCCGCAGGGCCGAAGCTGTTCACCTTCCGTGCGGAACCCTTTCCGGACGAACTGGTCCCGGAAAACAACGATCAGAGCGCGCTGGTGCGCGTTGAGAACGAGCAGCCCCAGGTGCTTTACGTCGAGGGCGAGCCCCGCTATGCCTATAAATTCGTCTGGCGTGCCATCGAAGATGACAAGAGCCTGCGCCTCGTGACTTACTTGCGGCAGGCGACCAACAAATTCAAGCGCCAGGGTGTTGAATCCGAGACCGTTCTGGATAAGGGATTCCCGGTCGAGAAGTCGGAGTTGTTCAAGTACAAAGCTATCATTATGGGGAGCGCCGAGGCGAGCTTCTTCACCTACGACCAGCTGCGCATGATTTCAGATTTTGTCAGCCAGCGAGGCGGCGGCCTGTTGATGCTCGGCGGCAAAAACTCCTTCGGACAGGGCGGCTATATCAACACGCCGATCGAGGATGTTCTGCCGATTGCCTTGCGATTGGGCCCAGGCAATGAGGTGTCCCGTTATCAGGTCAGCGAGTTCAAAGCCGAATTGACGAACTATGGTCTTCAGCATCCTGCCACCCGGCTCGCGATGGACGAAAAGGAGAACAAAAAGAGGTGGGATGAGGCGCCGACACTGCTCGGATTCAATCCGGCCGGCGGGCCCAAGCCCGGGGCGACGATTCTGGCTCAATCTTCGGTACGTGATGCCAGCGGCCAATATCCTGTGATTCTGGCATTCCAGCGATTCGGCCGCGGCAAATCGATGGCTCTGACGACCGATTCCACGTGGCGCTGGCGCATGCAGCAGGAATTTAAAAACAACTTCCACGATCTATTCTATCGGCAACTGCTGCGGTGGCTTGTCAATGAAGTGCCGGATCAGGTCAACCTCGAGACGGACAAGCATTCCTATTCACTGGACGATACGGTCATCCTGCGCGCGGAAGTCAACGACGAAGCTTTTATGCATCTTAACAACGCGCAGGTCAGCGCGCGGGTGAAGGCTCCATCGGGTGCGTTGAGCTCGGTGCCGCTCATCTGGGATTTGAGCAAAGAGGGACAGTATTCCGCCACGTACAAGCCGCTGGAAGAGGGGATTTACGAGGTTACCGCCGAGGCCTTCCGGGGAACTCGCAGCCTGGGCATCGCCCGCGCCAATTTCCGCATCGCTGACTCCCTCGAGGAATACCACGACGCCAACCTGAACGCCGACCTGCTCAAAAAGCTGGCGGCGGACACCGGAGGGCGCTACTACACCCCGAACGCCACGCGCACTCTTCCCGAAGATATCTCTTATTCAGATAAAGGCGCGTCGCGGCTGGAGGAAAAAGAACTCTGGGACATGCCGATTTGGTTCCTGTTGCTGGCCGGAGCCGTTTCTGCCGAGTGGATTCTGAGAAAACGCAAGGGGCTCGCATGAGGGTGCTAGTTCAGAATTTGATCTTTAAAATATGCGCCTGTCTCGTGTCATTGGTGGCTGGTTGTTTGATGTTTTCAGGAGCAATGCGCGCAGAGGAGCAAGGCCAACCGGCCAATGACCCGCGCTGGGCGATTCTCGTAGTGGGCATCAGCGGCGATCCGGGGCTGCAAAAGGAGTACTTAAAGGAATTGGTGGACCTGCGCACGCTGCTTGAAGGACCCTTGGGATTCCCGCGCGATCACGTCATTGCCCTGTTCGACGATCCCAAACTGGACCCAGCCCGGATCCAGTACGTTGCCAACCGGGAAAACCTGGAGAAAGCGTGCAGGGACATTGCGAGCCGCGCGAGCCCAGACGATACTGTGTTTGTATTCCTGGAAGGGCACGGCGATTCTGATGGTAAGAGCTATAAGCTCAATCTCGTCGGCCCCGACCCCACGGCGCTGGAACTGGCGGCCCTGTTCTATTCCATTCCGGCACAGCGTTACATCATCGTGAATGCCACCAACTGCAGCGGGGGCAGCCTGGAGGCGTTGGCGGGGAAGGGGAAAGTAATTATTTCCGCGACCAAGAGCGGCACCGAGAAAAATCTGACCCATTTTGGGAAGTATCTCATCGAGTCCCTTGCCAACAACAATGCGGACGTCGACAAGAACGGCCGGGTTTCGATCTTTGAAGCGTTCAGCTATACCGCCCGCAAGGTGGAGGAGGCTTACACGAAGGAGGGTAGCCTGCAGACGGAACATCCTGTGCTGAGCGACAACGGCGATGCTCAGGCGCTCTCTCTCGCCGACGCCGGGACGAGGCCCGCTCTTCTGTCCCGTTCGGCTTATCTGGATCGCGGATCGCCGCTGTTGCTGCCAGGCGATATGAGCGCCGAATCCCAGGCGCTGGCCAGGGAGGCTCAATCGCTGGAGAAGCAGATCGAAGCGCTGAAATCGATCAAGGATGAAATGGCAGAAGCAGACTACATGAAGAAATTGGAGGAGCTGCTGCTCAAACTGGCTGAGGTACAGGCCAAACTGCGGAAAAAATAATATGGTTCCTAGCCAAAATCTCATGCCGCGATGTGTGCGGAATCCTCGAAATCGGCTTCCGGGTGTTTTGCGTTTTTCGTGGTTCATCCTGCTGTGGCTGAGTAGCTCTTCCATGTGGGCGCAGAGTGCCACCGAAGCGGCGGCCGCCCTGCGTGCCGGTGATTATGCTCTCGCGCAGAAGGGCTTCGAAGCAGTTTTGCGGGTGCGGCCCGATCAGGAAGAGAGCCAGATCGGTTTGATGCAAATGCTGCGTGAAACCGGAGCCTATCAGGAAGCATGCAGAAAGGGGGATGAGTTTCTCAAGGCACGCCAAGCCTCAGCCGGGCTGCATCTCGAGCGCGGGCGGTCGGCGCGTGCAATCGGAGATTACGCGGGGGCCGAAGACCATTTTCGCCGCGCGCTGGTGCCCGGGATGTTGCGCCGATCAGCAGTGGCCGAACTGGCGGATCTGCTGGAAAGCCTGGGGCGCGCCACCGAAGCCAATTCCCTTTGGGATGGACTCATCGACGAGTATCGCAAAGGGCTGGTATCCGGCGCCCATGAACTGGGTACCATCGCACTGGCAGGCTGGCGCCGAGGCTTCATCCAGGATGCCAAGGACATTTTCATCGACGCCACGGGCGCCAAACCTGGCCCGGATGCTCCTCTGGAGGCACTCACCAACTTCGGATACCTCTTCCTGGAGAAATACCAGCCTGCCGAAGCAATCAGCGTGTTCAGGGATTGCCTGAACCTCAACAAAAACTATCCCCCCGCTCTCCTGGGTATCGCGCTGGCCAAGCAATATGAAAGCAACAGCGAGGCTGAGACTTACGCACGTGCCGCGTTGCACATTAACCCCAATTTCGTGCCGTCATTAAATCTCCTTGCCGAGCTGCGGATTTCGGAGGAGCGGTACGACCTTGCATGGCAGGAAATCCAGCGTGCCCTGGCGGTCAATTCCCGGGATCTCGAAGCCCTCAGCCTGGAGGCTGTCTATTACCAGATTCGCGAAGACACGTCGTCGTTTGACCGCCTCGAAAAGGAAATTCTGAAAATCAACCCTGCCTACGGACAACTGTACCATACGCTTGCGGACAGCATGATCATGCGCCGGAAGTACCGGGAAGCCGTGGAATTTGATCGCAAGGCCGTCGCGCTCAGTCCGAGGCTATTCTCCGCGTATGCCAGCATGGGGATGAACCTCATGCGCATCGGGGACCTCAAGGAAGGCCGGACCATGCTTCAGCAGGCCTTTGACGGCGATCCGTTCAACATCTGGGCTTTCAACACCCTCGATCTGTTGGACCAGATGGACAAGTTCGGCACGGTGCGCAGCGAGCACTTTGTCTTCAAACTGGCGAAAGAAGACATGCCCGTCCTCCCGCCCTATGCGACGAAACTCGCGGAGGAGGCTTATGCGCGGCTGACCGCCCGCTACGGCTTTACGCCGGAAGGACCGCTGCAGATCGAGATTTTTCCCGACGAAGGAGGGTTTGCCGTGCGCACACTGGGCCTGCCGGGCTTGGGCGCGCTGGGTGTCTGCTTTGGCAAAGTCGTGGCTCTGGATTCGCCCCGTGCGCGCACGATCGGGGACTTTAACTGGGGTACTACCCTCTGGCACGAGTTTACCCACGTCATGACGCTGCAGATGACCAAACACAATATCCCGCGCTGGTATTCCGAGGGTCTTTCGGTTTTTGAGGAACAGAAAGCGCGCCCGGGATGGGGCGACGATCTCACGGCCGCCTTCGTCAAGGTTTATAAGGAAGGCAAGCTGTTGAAAGTGAGCGAGCTGAATGCCGGCATGATGCGTCCCAAGTCCCCGGAGCAGGTTGAACTTTCCTACTACCAGGCCGGGCTCTTTTGCAGCATGGTGGAAGAGAAGTTTGGATTTGAGAAGATCCGGCAATCCCTGCTGCTGTTCGCGGAGAATAAGCCCACGGAAGAAGTGTTCCGCCAGACGCTGGGATGGGATGAAAAGACCGTGGATGCGCAGTACGCTGCATTTCTCGATGCGCGGCTGAAAGCCATTGCCTCGCGGCTCGACTTTCAAAGACTCCAGGCCCAGGCGGCTGCCGGCGAACCGCCGGACGAGGTGGAGCTGGCTGCTCTGCTCAAGAAGAATCCTGATGATTTCTTTGCCAATCTGGATCTGGGTGCGCGGCTGCGCCAGGAAAAATCGTACAGTGGTGCGGAAACCTGCCTCAAAAAGGCCGAAAGCCTGTTCCCGGCCTTCGTCCAGCGCCCAAATCCCTACGAGATGTTGGGGGATATGTATGTCGAACAGGGGCGAGATACGGATGCGCTGGCGCAGTTTAATGCCTGGGCCGGCTATGACGAAACATCAGTCGTACCGCTCACCCGCGCGGCGGAGATCTATCGCAAGCGGAAGGATTGGGCCAACGTGGCAAAGGTCCTGGAGCTGTCGGTCTATATCGATCCTTATGACGCCAAGGTTCACGGTCTGCTTGGGGATGCGGCCGTAGAGGCGGAGAACTGGCCGGCGGCGATTGCCGCCTATCAGGTAAACCTTGGTCTGAATCCGCCGGACCCGGCAGGAGCGCACTACAATCTTGCCCGGGCGTTTTTCGGAGCCGGTAAGAAGGCGGAGGCGAAACTCGAGACCTTGCGTGCCCTCGAAATCGCCCCGACGTTTGAAAAAGCGCAGCAGCTGCTGCTGAAGTTGAATGAACGCAAGTAGGTCATGACAGTTCGATAGAGGCTGCCTGGAATGACGCTTAGTTAAGCTTCAGCGACCGCGTTTAGGCAGGAAAAAGACCCTTGAAAGGGTCAAACAGTGAGAGCCCAGGGCGCAAGCCCATAAGCGCTAAGTTAAGATCGATTTGGGCAGGATATGGAGATTTCGGGGAGCGTACTGAACCAGAAAATCCAAGGAAAATAGGATCCATGCAACATATATTCGGCCGCAAAAAGATTATCTTAGCGCTTATGGGCGCAAGCCCTGGGGAGATTGTGCAGTCCTAGTGAAGCCCTGCAAGGGCGGCACAGGCTGTCTCGCCCTTACAGGGCTCTTTCACTCTTAGTTTCCGTGAGCCCAGGGCGCAAGCCCTGGGCTGGCGCTGTTGAACCCCGTCGGGGTTCTTTAGCCAAATGTCATTCGGGACTGCTTGGACACTGGAGGGATCAGGTGAGAGGAATGATGCGACGGGGCGGGAATTGCCGACGGTTCACGAGAAAAATCGTGTGGCCTCTCCTTGCACTGGCTCTGCTATCGGCAGGGGCCTGGAGGGCCTTGGCCCAGCGAGAACTGCCCCGGGACGAAAGCAAGTTTACCTTCGCGCGCATCCAGTTTAAGTACCCGCCGTCGTTCCGCTGGCGGGGAGGAATCGGGGATGGAAACGGGCCCCCCTGGAGCCACGATTTTCCGCGGTCCGAGGAGAACCTGATGAAAATCCTGGGCGAGATCACCAGGATCGACGCCAATCCCGGCGGTCACATCGTGACCTTCGAGAGCGACGAGGTCTTCAAGTACCCGATTGCCTATCTTTGCGAGGTGGGTTACATCACTCTTTCGGACAAGGAAATCCACAATATGCGCGAGTATCTGTTGCGCGGCGGATTCCTGATCGTGGATGACTTCCGGGGGCCGCGGGAGTTCGGCAACTTCATCGATCTTTTGAGGTATGTATTTCCCGACCGATCCCTGGAGGAGTTGCCGCGCACCCACCCGATCTTCACCTGTTTTTACGATATCTCGAGTCTCAATCTCGAGCCCCCCTACTCCAGGTTTTACAGGCCGGAATACTGGGGGATGAAGGATGACAACGGGCGCTTGATGATGGTCGTGGATTACAACAATGACATCAGCGATTACTGGGAGTGGTCTGCCGATCCGTTCTATAACTTCCAGGATACAAACGAAGGGTTCAAATACGGCGTGAACTATATTCTCTACGCCTTGACTCACTGATTTCGGCCGGCATACCTCGGTGGCATGTTTCGGTCAAGAGAAAGGGAAGCAGCAGATGGAAACGATCCAGCAGGCTGTCAGCGAAGATGCGGCATCGGTCGAGAAGTTGAACAAAAGCTATCGCCAGATTATCACCGAATTGAAGAAGGTTATCGTTGCCCAGGATGCGGTGGTCGAACAGGTCATGATCTCACTGCTGGTGGGGGCCCATTCGATGATCACGGGTGTTCCCGGCCTGGCCAAGACCCTGTTGATCAAGACCATGGCCAGCATCCTGGATCTTCAGTTCAAACGCATCCAGTTCACCCCCGATTTGATGCCGGCTGACATTACAGGAACCGACATCATCCAGGAGGACGCCAGCACCGGCAGGCGCCAGATGTCATTTATCAAGGGCCCGATCTTCACCAACATTCTGCTGGCTGATGAAATCAACCGTACGCCCCCCAAGACTCAGGCCGCGCTGCTGGAGGCGATGGAGGAGTTGCAGGTGACCGTTCAGGGGACCACCTATATTATGGACCGGCCATTCTTCGTCCTGGCCACTCAGAACCCAATCGAGCTCGAAGGCACCTATCCTCTGCCGGAAGCGCAACTCGATCGTTTCATGTTCAACATCATCATTGAATATCTCAATGCCGAGGACGAGTTGGAGGTGGTGCGCGAAACTACGATGCTGAAGAAGCCTGAGATTGCGCGCACATTGACCGGCGAGGATATCCTGGAGTTTCAACGACTGGTCCGCCGGGTGCCGGTCCCTGATTCGGTAGGTCGCTACGCGGTAGCGCTGGTGCGCGCAAGCCGTCCGAACAATGGTGGACTGGACTTCATAAAGGACTGGGTGAATTGGGGCGCCAGCCTGCGCGCCTCGCAGTATCTTGTACTGGGCGGGAAGGCCCGGGCGCTGTTGAATGGCCGTTTCAATGTTGCCATTGAAGATATCCAGGCGCTGGCCTATCCGATCATGAGGCACAGGATTCTGACCAACTTCCATGCGGAATCTCAAAAGATAACTACGGACGAAATCATAAGACGGCTGCTGGAGACGGTGCCGACGCCAAAGTCCGGACTTTAGAGTGGGCGCCGGGCGCCGCACGACGCTCCAGGATCAAGCTTCAAGTCAAAGGGACTCGGAGAAGAAATGATACATGCTCAATCGACGGTGCCGCAGCCGACGCGCTTCATCGATCCCACCGCACTGACGCGCATCTCCAGCCTTGAGTTGGTGGCGCGCACGGTCGTGGAGGGATTCATTTCAGGCCTGCATCGATCGCCGCACCTGGGCTTCAGTGTGAACTTCGCCGAATACCGCCACTATCGGCCGGGTGACGACATTCGCAAGATCGATTGGAAAGTGTTCGGGCGCACCGACCGTTTCTACGTCAAGGAATATGAAGGAGAGACCAACACCGCGGTGAATCTGATTCTCGATTGCAGCCGTTCAATGGCCTACGGCAGCAAGGGCATAACCAAGCTTGAGTACGGCCAGTTCCTGACCGCCAGTCTCGCGTACTTTGCTTTCAAGCAGCGGGACAGCATCGGATTTGCGGCCTATGACGATCGTGTCCGTGAACAGGTGCCGGCGCGCGGCAGCATAGGCCACTTGAACACCGTGCTGCATGCGATCGAGCGCATTCAGGCCGTGGAACGCAGCAGCTTTACCCAGCCCCTGGTGGATGTGGCAGGGCGGTTGCGCCGCCGGGGAATCGTGATCGTGGTTTCGGATCTTTACGACGATGCCGAACAGGTGATGATCGGGTTGCGCAATCTTGCCTTCCGCGGCAACGATATCATCGTGTTCCATGTCTTGGATCCTGCCGAGCTGCGCTTCGATTTCGACAAGAGCGCCCAGTTTGTCGACATGGAGACCAGTGAGGAAATGCACGTGATTCCGGATTTTCTGCGCCAGGAATATCTGAAGCTTATTCGCAGCCAGATTGCGGCTTTCGAGATGGAGTGCCAGAAGGACCGGATGGATTATCAGCTGATCGACACTTCCCAGCCGCTGGATCAGGCCCTGTATACCTACCTGGCGCGGCGGGCGCAAATGTACTGATCCGACCTCCGACCCCCTTCAGAAAGCCCGGGGGGCGGAAGCCGGAGGTCTGAGGTTGGACATGAGTTTCGTGAATCCGTGGTTTCTGTTGGGAACATTGGCGACGGCCGTACCCATTCTGTTGCATCTGATCAAACGGGAGAGTGCGCAGAAGATCGAGTTTTCCACGCTGATGTTTCTCAGGAAGATCAGCAAACGGACCATTCGCTATCAGAAACTGCGGCACCTCCTGCTTCTTCTCGTCCGCGTCCTGGCTCTCCTGCTCCTGGCGCTTGCCTTCATGCGCCCCTTCTGGGATCGGCCTCAGGCTGCTGCCGCCACCGGCCGCGCGACTCACGCCCATGTCATTCTGCTCGACGACTCGATGAGCATGGCCTATGGGGATCGTTGGGATCGTGCACGAAAAGCCGCAGCCGACATCGTAGGCCGTGCCGAGCCTGGGGATAAGGTATCCCTGCTCGAGTTCTCGGATCAGACGAAGGTGTTAACGCTGCCTGCCACTGATTTTGGCGTGGTTCTTGACGCGATCGACAAAATGGCCGAACTGACCGACCGCCCGACCCGCTATGGCCAGGCGCTCAAGATTGCAGAAAAGTCAGCTCTCGACGCGGGTGCTGACAAGCACGTGGTTCACCTGATCTCTGATTTCCAGAAGAGCGGTTGGGCTACCGAAGAGCACGATTTTCACCTGAGTTCCGGGATCGAGCTTCAGTGCACGGATGTAGGCTCGGATCAATACAGCAATCTTGCGCTCGGTGAGGTGCGCATACTCGAAGGGGAAGATGACAAGGGAGGAGGTCTCAGGATTCGCTTCTCGGTTGTCAACTTCGGCACGGAAGATCGCAGCGCGACTCGTGTGACCCTGTCTGTGGATGAGCGCATTGTGGCTGAAAAACTCGTGGATGTGGCCAAAGGAGCTGTACAGGGGATGGAGTTTGAACTCCCCGGTCTGACTGCCGGGGTGCACAATGTTGCGCTCGAGGTCGCGGATCCCCGCCTGACGCGGGACAACCGCTTTGCAATGACTCTGGAAGCACGCGCCAAAATACCGGTCCTGTCCGTGGAAAATCCCAATGCCGGCAGGGGCGGGCGTCCTCCCAGCTTTTTTATTGCCAACGCTCTCAACATTTCCGCTCTTTCCCCGTATCGGCTGTCCGCCATCACGCCGCGGCAATTTGAGGCCCTGGGGGCCATCACCGGTGGGCTGCTGATCTGGAACAATGCGCCCGGGGAGAGCACAGCCGTGCAGAAGAAGCTCCAGGATTCTGTCAAAGGCGGCGGGGGGCTGATCGTTGTGCTGGCCGACAACTCAATGGCTGCAGATTTCAACCGGTCCTTCGGTTCATGGCTGCCATTCAAGGTCGCGGAGGCTGCCGGGAACGCCGGTCGCCGCACAGGGTCGGGATTCGCGGATGACTACGCCTTGCTGACGGATCTGCGCATGGACCATCCGATTTTCCGACCGTTCAGCGAGCCTCATTCAGGATCCTTTTCCACCGCCAGGTTCTACCGGCATGCACGCATCACTGCCGGGGAAGGAGCTCAGATCCTCGCGCGGTTCGACGACGGCGATCCTGCTCTCCTTGCTGCCGATGTCGACAAGGGGCGCGTCTTGCTGCTGGCCTCCTCCGCCGATGATGCCACTAACGACCTGCCGGTCAAGGCGGTTTTTGTCCCATTTTGGCATCAACTGCTGCGCTATCTCGAAGGCTTCCGCCAGGAGAGGCAATGGCTGGATGTCGGCGATACCATCGCTCCAAAGAAGCTGCTGATCGAAGCCGCTGTCCGCCAGGGGAAAGGCAATGTAGATCTGAATCAGGCAATCGTGGTGATGGACCCTGCCAAACAGCGCGTGCCGCTCGCCCCGGGATCCGATGCCCTGGCGGTGGATATGGCGGGTTTTTACGATATCCGGATGGCGAACCTGAATACCAGCATCGCGGTCAATCCGTCGCTGCGCGAATCGGATCTCGCCCACGGCAATACGGAGGAGATGGCGGCCGGCTGGATGTCAGGCGAGACCAAGGCGCTCGCGGCAACTTCACCGGATGAACGCCCGACCGCGGAGGAACAGGACAAGAGAACGCGCCTGTGGCGCTACCTGCTTTTTTCCGTTTTGGTTCTCCTTATTATCGAGGGACTGCTGGCGAATCGTTTTATCCTGAGGCCTGAATAGATAGGGGAACCATCGGCAATTTACCTGCGGCAGATCAGGCCGAAAGCATGCGCCTTTCGTCTTTTTTTTGAGGTGGGCGCAGTTCGCAGGTACAATGAAGGTAGTGCAGGCGCCGTCAGGCGGGTAGGGGGGATCATGACTTCATATCAGAGTTTGCTGTCACGCATTCGGGTCGTGCGCCGTCGCTGGCGTGTGCAGAGGTTGGCAAAAGGCCTGGCCTTGTTCCTGGTTTTGACTCTGGCCCTTCTGCTCCTCGGGATCTGGGGCGCCGATCTGTTCGGCTTCCGTCCTGCCGCCGTCTGGGCGATGCGTGTGATCACGGGTATAGCCACGGTGTACGTGGCCTTTCGCTTCTTCATCGCGCCTCTCCGGCGGCGGCTCTCCGATATTCAGATTGCTCAATATATCGAAGAGCGGTACCCGAACCTCGAGGATCGGTTGATCACGGCAGTCGAGTTTGGCGAGGGACGGAACATTTCCCCCGGGATGCTCGACCTGCTGATCAAGGACGCCGTGCAGAAAACGAGCCGGATGGATTTCTCCGTTTTCCTGGATCGCAAGCGTCTGGCCGCCTACGGCATGGTAGGTGTCGGGACTTTCCTCGTTCTCATTGTACTGCTCAATTGGGGCCCTCCGTTCTTCCATTATGGCTTTGACCGGCTCTACATCCAGTGGGTAAACGCTGCGCCGCGAACGCCGTTTTTCATCGAGATATCCCCTGGCGACATTGAGGTCGCAAAAGGAATCGACCAGCAAATCAAGGCCCAACTGATCGGCTTTGATTCGGCGGATGTGAAACTCTATACCCAGCCTGTGTCCGCAACGAACTGGACCCAGGCCAACATGGAGCCTGAACCTTTCGGCAGCGGATTCCTCTACCTCCTGGTCGAGGTGCCGTCATCCCTGCGCTATTACGTCGAAGCACGGGAGGTGCGCTCGAAGACTTACACGATCAAGGCTCTTAATTCCCCCAAAGTCAGCGAAATCGATCTGATGTATCAGTTTCCGGCTTATACCGGCATGCCCGAGCAAACGGTGACAGGCGATGGCGATATTTCGGCCATCAAAGGCACAAGGGTCCGCCTGAATATTCATACCAGTATGCTGGCACAATCGGCGCGCCTGCTGTTCGATGATCAGTCGACGCTGGCCCTTGCTCCGAGCGGAGATATGGGATTCAGCGGCGCTCTCAACCTGCAGCGCTCCGGATCCTATGTCGTCCAACTCACCGACGGACGCGGCAAACCCTATACCGCATCGCCGGAATACGAGATGCAGGCGCTCGCGGATGCACCTCCCAAGGTCACGATTGAAAAGCCGATGCGTGACGTGCGTGCCACGAGCGTGGAAGAGGTTTTCTCCGAGGTGAAGGCGGTGGACGACATCGGGCTGAGCAAAGTTGAGATCCATTACTCCGTGAACGGCGGTACGGAGAAAAGCGTGGATCTTTACAAGGGGAAGCCCGGTGACAAGAGCGTGTCCTCTCCTTACACGTTCTTCCTCGAGGAACTCGGACTGCAGCCCGGCGATCTGATTTCCTATTACGGCAAGGCCACCGACAACAACAACGCCACGGGGCCAAGCACGGGCGCTTCGGATATCTATTTCATTCATGTGCGGCCTTTTGACCAGAAGTATATTCAAAGTCAGCAGGCATCAGGCCAGAACGGCGGTGGCGGCAGCGGCGGCGCCGCGGGGCAGCAGGAGCTAAGCCAGCAGCAGAAGGAGATCATCAGCGCAACCTATAAGCTCATCCGCGACAAAGATATCATGGATCCCAAGGAGTACCGGGACAACCTGAAATCGCTCTCGCTGATCGAGAGCAAGCTGCAGACGCAGACGGGAGAATTGGTCGATCGCCTGGTCCGTCGCGGCGCGCTCGATGTCAGCAAGGATTGGAAGCAACTCGGCGAATACATGAAAAAAGCCGGGGAAGAAATGGGTAAGGCCGCGGTCAATCTCGGCGCTGAAAAGCCTACGGATGCTCTGCCCGAAGAGCAGCAGGCCCTGCAGCAACTGATGCGCGCCGAGGCCATGTTCAACGAAATTCAGGTCTCGTTTCAGAACCAGAGAAACGGGGGTAGGGGTGGGCAACAATCCGGTGCGCGCGCGGAAGATCTGGCGGATTTATTTGAGCTTGAAATGAACAAGCTCAAAAACCAGTACGAGACCGTGCAGCGCGGCGAGCAGCAGGCGCGCGACCAAAAAGTCGACGAGGCGATGGAGCGTTTGAAGGAACTGGCGCAACGCCAGCAGCAACTCAATGAACGCAACCGTATGATGGGACGCCCGCCGGGCAGCAGCACCGCGCCTGCGGGCGGCCAGGCGCAGAGCCAGCAGGGTCAACGAGGTCAGCAGGGGCAGCAGGGCCAACAACAAGGCCAGCAGGGTAGCCAGGCGTCTTCCGGCGGCAACTCGACGCAATCCCAGCAGCAGCTGCTGAACGAAGCCGAACAGCTGCAGCGCCAGCTGCAACGCCTCTCGCGCGAGCGGAGCTCCCCGAACTCAACCAGGCCAGCAACCAATTGCAGCAGGCCATCCAACAAATGAAACAGGCATTGCAGAATCAATCGCGCAATGCCCAGGATGCGGCCGCCCAGGGAGCCCGGGCTCTGCAACAGCTGCAGCAGGCGCAACGCGCGCTGGCGAACGGCCAGGAGACGAGTCTCGAGCAGGGCTTGCAGCAGGCCCTCCAGGAATCACGCGAGGCGCTCAACGAGCAAAACCGCATTCGCTCCGGGATCGAAAAGTTCACCCAGAATCCCAAGAACGCGGAAACACCGGAGGGACAGCAGCAGCGTGAAAACCTGAGCGACCGCAAGTCGGCGCTCGCGGATCGGGTTCAGAATCTACAGGGGAAGATTGAGGATCTGGCACGGCAGGCACGCAAAACACAGCCGGAAGCCAGCAGCAATCTGAATCAGGCCGCAGGCACCATTCGCGACAACCGCTTGCCCGAACGCATCCGGGACGGGAATCGGCTTCTGGCCCAGGGCTATTATGAATTTGTCATGCCCCGCGAAGACTTCATCCGGCAAGGTCTGGAGGAGGTCAACAAACAACTCGAAGCTGCGAACAACGGGGTGGGTACGAGCCAGACAAGCAGGCTTGAAGATGCCCTGAACCGCACCCGCCAACTGGCGGAAGGGCTTCAATCTTTGCAGCAGCGCCTGCAGAATTCGCGTCAAGGCCAACAAGGGCAGCAACAGGGCCAGCAGGGGCAATCACAGGGTCAGCAGCGAGGTCAGCAACAAGGACAACAGGGTCAACAAGGCCAGCAGGGTCAACGAGGCCAGCAAGGTCAGCAGGGCCAACAACAAGGCCAGCAGGGTCAGCAAGGACAACAAGGTCAGCAACAGAGGCAGGGTCAGCAGAGGCCGCAGGGTCAGAGAGACGCCCGCAACGCGGCCAATGCCAACGGTCTCCCCGCGGGAAATGTCACCGGCATGTCCTCCGATGGACGGCCGCCGCAGGGCGGTCGCATGAGTGCGGAGGAGGTGCGGCAGCAGCAGAGTGAACTGGCGCAGCGCGCCCAGGATGCCCAGGACCTCAGGCGCTTATTGGATCGAAATTCGACGCCGGCACAAGATCTGGATCGAATCGCTCAGGAGATTCAGAAGATGCGCGCCGACCATGTTTATGACGATCCGGCGGGAATCGCCCTCCTGCAGCAGACGATTGACAGGCTGCATCAGGTGGAACTGGATCTTAGCCGGGATCTTGCGCGCGTGCTGCAGAACGACAAATATTTTTACGCGGATGATAGTGATGCGCCTGCCAGCTATAAAAAGCTGGTCGAGGAGTACTACAAGGCTCTGGCCAAAATCAAGCGCTGACCGATTCACGGTCTACCATAAGAAGGCAGACACACTGATGACGCGCAAAGTGCACTGCGGAAGCTGCGTACCCAATAAATCTCACCGCAGAGATCGCCGAGACCGCAGATAACTCTTTTGTGTTCAATAACTTGACTCTGCAGCATCCGCGATCTCTGCGGTGATCAGTTGCTGTTCTCGCCTAATTGGTAATGACTCGCAGCTAAGTAACACTAAGTCCGGGAAGCACTGGTTGTGCATCGCGGTCTGCTGGCTTTCATTTCCTCACTTCGGGTATAATCTGCGCTCATTTTGCCTACGGTTCATGGCGGAGTTTCCAAATCTGCTGGAGGGTGAATGAGAGTCGTAATCACGGGCGGGGCCGGATTCCTGGGCAGTCATCTCTGCGACTATCTGCTGGAAGCAGGTCATGAAGTCATTTGCCTGGACAACCTGCTGACGGGGCGCATTGACAATATCACGCACCTCTTGGGAAACGAGCGGTTCCGCTTTCTGAAGCACGATGTGACCGAGTACATTTTCCTGGGTGGGCCGGTGGATGCGGTGTTGCACTTTGCCTCCCCGGCGAGTCCCAGAGATTACCTCGAGCTACCCATCCAAACTTTGAAGGTGGGAGCGCTGGGAACGCACAAAACTCTTGGTTTGGCAAAAAGCAAGAGCGCCCGGTTCCTGATGGCCAGCACCTCGGAAACCTACGGCGATCCGCTGGTCAACCCGCAGCCTGAGAGTTATTGGGGCAATGTCAATCCGATCGGATTGCGCGGCGTGTACGACGAGGCGAAGCGTTTCGCCGAAGCGATGGTGATGGCCTACCATCGAACGCATGGCATCGATACCAGAATAGCCCGCATTTTCAACACCTACGGCCCACGCATGCGCCCGAATGACGGGCGCGTGGTTTCCAACTTCATTGTTCAGGCGCTGGAAGGCAAGCCGCTGACGGTTTATGGAGGAGGGCAGCAAACCCGAAGCTTCTGCTTCGTGGAGGATGAAATCCGGGGAATTGTGAAACTGTTGCTGGCCCCCAAAACTGAGGAGATCCACATGCCGGTCAATATTGGGAATCCTCAGGAACTGACGGTTATGGAAATCGCGCAGAAGATCCTGGCTTTGACTTCCTCCGTGAGCGGCATCATCCACGAGCCTCTGCCGGAAGATGATCCAAGGGTCCGGCGGCCCGACATTACGCGCGCCCAGACATTGCTGGGCTGGAGTCCAACCGTTTCGCTGGAGGAGGGGCTGCGGCGCACGATCGCTTATTTTAAGGCTCGCGCGGCTGGTTCTCAGTCTGCGCGTTCATGACAGGTGTTTCCATGGAAGTACCGCTACTCGATCTGAAGGCCCAATACGCAACAATTCGTGAACAGGTTCGCGCTGCTGTCGATGATGTGCTCGAAAGCCAGCGATTCATCCTCGGCCCCCATGTCGCGGCGCTGGAGGAAGCGTTTGCCCGTCTCTGCGGTGTGCCCTTCGCCGTCGGCGTCGCCTCGGGATCTGATGCCCTGCTGCTTTCTCTCAAAGCGCTCGGGGTGGGGCCAGGGGATGCCGTCGTCACTTCCCCCTATACGTTTTTTGCGACTGCAGGCACCATTGTGAACCTGGGTGCCAGGCCACTATTCGTAGACATCGAACCTGCCAGCTTCAATCTGGACCCCGAGCGGCTGCTGAGATTCGCTGAACAGGAGTGTTCGTACGACATGAGGGTGCGCAAGCTCCTGCACAAGACTTCCGGAGCGGTCATCAAGGCGATCGTGCCCGTGCATCTCTATGGCCAGTGCGCTGCGATGGACGAAATCCTCGCAGTTGCCGGTCGCTACCAGCTTCCTGTTGTCGAGGATGCCTGCCAGGCAGTGGGAGCCCGACACCACGGTCAATGTGCGGGCGCGATGGGCGACCTGGGCAGCTTCAGCTTTTTCCCCTCAAAAAATCTCGGTGGGGCTGGCGACGGCGGCATGATTGTGAGCCGCAATGAACATCTCGCCGGGCAGGTCAGGCTTTTGCGCAATCACGGGGCGCAGCCGAAGTATTATCATGTCACCGTGGGTTTTAACAGCCGGCTGGACGAAATTCAGGCGGCGGTTTTGCGCGTGAAACTCACTCATCTTGAAAACTGGTCCGAGGCGCGCCGCCGCAACGCTGCTGATTACGATGCCCTGTTTAAAAAGGCCGGGCTCTTGAGCCGAATTCTGATTCCCCCGATCCTGCCCGGCAAACAGCACATCTTTCACCAATATGTGATCCGCACTTCAAAGCGCGATGAGATGCGGACTGTGCTGCAGAGCCGGGGGGTCGGCACAGAAATCTATTACCCGGTCTCCCTGCATGAACAGGAGTGTTTCCGCGGCCTCGGATATCATGCCGCGGATTTTCCGCACTCGAGCGCAGCTGCCGCGCAGTCGCTGGCACTTCCGATTTATCCGGAGCTCACGCACGAACAACGGGCCTATGTTGTCGATTGTATTGCGGACTTTTTTGCGTAATCGGGACGAAGGCTCCCGTGTGAATGAAGAATACAGGATAGAGAATACAGAATTCAGAAGAAAAGAAGTTGGAGTGAGGTAATTTGTGCATCCCAATGCTACGGGTGCTCTCTGACTCCAGGATTCTATATTCTAAATTCTCTCCCGTGACCTCCAGTCCCTCCGGCAAGCAGGTGATCATCCCACCACAGGCTAAACATCAGACATCTCTTCCGCTCTTGCCGGGCGATCGAGGACTGGCGGTTGGCGTTCCGCCGAAAAGGCATCGGGGTGTTTCCGGAGGATGGATTTGAGGATGTCGATGGAAGGATGTTTGAGGGGAATCATGGGACCGCGACTCAGCAAGGCAGCAATCTGTTTGGAATGATGGTCATCGATGCTCATTTTCTCCAACTCTTGAATGATCACCATCCTGAACTTGCGCAGCATCGCGCGAAAATGATCGATTCCTTCCTGAATTGCTTCGTTCATCCGATCGACGGATTTGACTAGGAGCCGGTTTCCCGCTGGATTGAAACTGCAGTAACAGTACGGCTGGCGATCGAGGATTTCACGAACCGGTAATTCACATTGATTGGCCTGCATGAACTTGCCGATGGCGCGAACATGGTATAGATATCTTTTGTTGGCAGGGTTTAGATCGGATAGCAGTTCAAGATTGCGCAAAGCCATCGAATCCACTTTGGCCTTCATTTTCTCGCGGTTGGATACGATGTGGACCGTTTCTTCATGGGCCGATCGGTAGTATTCGATATAGCCGGCCTTGAACTTGCCGAAGTTGCCGTCGAAAAGCTCCCGCTCTCCCGCTTCGAGAAACCGATGCGGTTCGTTGCAGGCTGCCAGCAACGCCTTCTTCTGGTCTGCCAACTCGATCTCCGTTGTCCGAAATGAAGCGCTGAGATAGCCGAAAGAACTCTCGAAAGTAGGGAGCCAGCCCAGTAACTTAGGCAGATCCTCGGCAAGGTCCTTCCAGCGGAGCAGACGAGCCTCATCGCCGTTGAATGTCTGGGCTATTTGCGCCATTGCCGGGATGAAAGCGATCTCCTTTCTGCGGAGGCACCGGAAAATATGCTGGATCCGATCCAGGGCGGCATCAAAGGACTTGGCTTCATCCCGGAAGCGGGTCGTGAGGAATGGGTCGGGCATGGACTGCAAGCGTCCCAAAAGCATCCCGTCCTTGGCATCCACGTGCTCGGCTGCCCAGGCCAGTGTCTGGCCCTCGCCTGAGTAGAGATTGAAGCTCGATTGGTTCTCCTGCCTGCATAGAAGGGCGCTCCACCGCAAAGCCAGCTTCTCTGCTTCCTGTGGCGGGGTTTCGCTTTGCATCGTAACGTTCGAAGCAAGGCGGGCAAGGCAAGCCGCCAGGTACTGCGCCAAGCTGCGACTCCCCATTTCCTTGTGGATCGACTGCCGGAGACCCTGGACGATCAGCGAGCCGCGCTGCACGTACAACGCTGTTAGGAGCTGGCGGATTCCTTTGCCTGCAAACCCCGCGCCGCCCTGGCTCACCCCGACTCGTTGTGCCTGGTGGCACTGACAAGAGAATTTACCCGCAGGCGGGCACTCTCCTCGACGGTCGGCCGGTCCGGGCGCCAGATCACGAGCTGGGAGGTTCCGGCAGACAGTTCATCAAGAGCCGGGTCCAACTCGTAAAACCTCTCGAAAGGGCTCAGGACCAGCAGCACCCAAGGAAAGCCGGCGCGGAGGGACGCCATATCCCCCGCGGACCAAAGTGGATCCAGGATGCTCTTAAAATGCACTATCCCTTTTGGGCCATGGGCAGATTCTGGAATGGATGCGGCCATAAGTGACTGTGAACAAGCCACTTGTTTCGGGTTAAAATCGGGTTCCCAGGCGGGAAACTCATTCTGAAACCAATCATACACCAGAAAGGAGGAGGCGCAGGAAAGATCGGTAGACGGAGGTATATCAGCTAAGATGTGATTCTGACTGCTCATCTTCCCTGACCTGATAGAGGCTGCAACGAGGGGGATACATTTGTTATCGACGCACGCTGCCGGTTCTTTAGCAGCGAATACCATCATCGACCCTGTATCGCATTTGTATCTCAACAATACAGAGAATTAACCCGTGGTTTTCCCATTACTTACGCACAAATCTTTGCCGTAAAGCGACGAGCATCAAAAGATCAACGCCGAGGTCGCAGAGGTCGCAGAGAAGAGTAATTCAAAAGAAAAGATCCTCTGCGGCCTCTGCGACCTCATCGTTGAGGTTTTGGGGATGCGGATATACCGCGCCGCACTATTCGTGGCTGCTTTTGCTCAGGGCCTTTTCGTTGCCGCAGGGTCCTCACAGATGTACGACTAGCGAGGATATTTTTTGACTGGCGGATTGGGCAGGGTGTTCTTGTCTGCGGCTGCCGGCGAAGCTTTATCCGGCGTGGCCTTTGGGGATGAGGAATATATGCTCCGGACGGTGCCGCCCATCATCTGTTCGTAGCTGTTGCCGTAACATGGAATCACCGGTTCGGTGCCCTTGACGAAGTACTCCAGTTGGCGGGTAAGGCAATGGTCCGTGGCAAGAAGGCCCGTAGTGGGATCGATTTCAACCTGGGTAATCCCCTCCGGTACGGGGAACTCTTCGCCGGCCAAGGGTCTCAGCACGGCTGCCCGCTTCATGAACGCAGCCCAGATCGGCAAGGCGGACTGGGATCCGGGCAGGTTCAGTTCCCGGTTGTCATCAAACCCAACCCAGACGATACAGAGCATGTCGGGAGTGTAGCCTGCAAACCAGCCATCGCGCGAAGTGCCGGTTTTGCCGGCAGCCGGCATTGTGAAGCCGGCAGTGCGAACTCCCGCACCGGTGCCTTCATTCATCACCGACTGCAGCAACGACGTGAGCATAAATGTGATCTGCGGCGACAGCACCCGCGTCGATTTGGCTTCCGTCTTGAGGATCACCTGCCCCTTGTCATCCAGAACTTTGCGGAGCGGCACCAGGTCTGAGCGCAGGCCGTCGTTGGCGAATGAGGTGTACGCTCGCACCATCTCGAGCGGCGTGACTTCAAACGCGCCGATTGCCATCGCCGGATAGGGCTTGATGGCCTCATTGAGGCCGAGCCGGTGCGCCAACGCGGCGATTTTGGGATATCCCACCTTGTCAGCGAACTTGATCGTGGCGACGTTCAAAGATCTCATGATCGCCTGGCGCATGCTCACCTGGCCCAGATATTCATCCTTATAGTTTCTCGGCTCGTAAACCAGATTCTCAAATTCGAACTGTGTCGGTTCATCCAGCACCATCGAGGCTGCCGTCAGCGGTGTGGAACTGCTGTTGGCGGTTTCCAGCGCGGCAGTATAGACGAAAGGCTTGAAGATGCTTCCCGGTTGGCGCTTCGACTGCGTGATGCGGTTGAACTGGCTCGTGCCATACTCCCTGCCTCCAACCATCGCCAATACCGTGCCGTCCCGTGGATCGACCGCGATCAGACTTGCCTGTACGGTTCCCGGGGGAATGGCGCGCTTGCCCTTGGCAAAATATTCGTCAAGCTTCACCATCTGGTCGCGAAGGGATTCAAAAGCCGCCTGCTGTAGCTCCATGTCGAGCGTGGAATAGATCTTGTGGGCGGAACGGGCCAGTTCGGCATCGCCAAGCTGCTCGGACAGAATGTCCTGCAGGTAATCCACGAAGTAGGGCGCGTCGGAATAGTTCATGATATTCGACGGCTTTACGCTCAGCGGCTGCGCCATGGCCTCGTCGCGCTCGCGCGCCGTGATCATCTCATACTCCGCCATGTGATCGAGAACGAGGTCGCGGCGCACCTTGGCGCGCTCCGGATAGCGCACCGGCGTATAGCGGTTGGGTGCCGGGATGATGCCGGCCAGGGTCGCTGCCTCTCCCAGGGTCAGGGTGCCGACGCTTTTATCAAAGAACACTTCCGCAGCTTCACCAAATCCCACGATACTGAATGAGCCGCGCTGCCCTAGGTAGATCTCGTTGGCGTACAACTCGAAAATATCCTGCTTCGAGAGCCTCTGCTCGAGGAGGATGGCCATGTAGGCATCAGTCAGTTTGCGTCTCCAGGTGCGCTCGGGGGTCAGAAAGTATTGCTTGACGAATTGCTGAGTGAGCGTGCTGGCCCCCTGCACGTTTTCACCGGCACGGATGTCGATGATTGCAGCCTTGATGATCCGGATCGGATCGACTCCGCTGTGGCTGAAAAACCGGCGATCTTCTGCCGCCAGCACGGCATCGACCAGGACCTTGGGCAGGTCTTTATACAAGACATGGCGTCGCTTTTCTCGGGTCTTATTGATGATGTTGCTGATCAATTCGGGCTTGAGCGCAAAGCGCTCCAGATTCTGACCGGAAGTTACATCGACGATATCCCGGATCTTGTTGCCGGCCCATTCAATCTCCACGGTTCGCCCGGCGTCTTCGAGGGCGGCGGAGTCATTGCTGACCTGGAGGCGTTTTTTCCGGTCCAGCTGGAATCGGGAGAGCTTGGGGTCGGCCGAAACGCCCGTTTCGGTATATCCCAGGCGCCGAAGAGTCGACAAAAAATCGGGCTGGGAGATCGTCCTGCCGGGGTAGACGGTTGCGGGCGCCGCGTAAATCTCGGTTGCGGCGACCTCGTAACCCTTGCCGAGCTTTTCGTCGATCCAGCGATCAAAGACATAGTAGTAATGGATCAAGAAAGCCGCGATGACGATAGCTGGAATGCAGGCCAGAACCGCGATGATCTTGAGCACCCTCCAGAAGGAGAATCTCTTGGATGATTTGGATGGGCGAGCATTCTTCGACATAAGATTCCGGTCTTTTCGATCGATGAACCGGTGAATTATAGCAGAGAGGCTAGATAAATTAAGGTGACAGGCTACTCAACCTCGAAATTAGTGATCAAATCACAGTGCGTCGGCTCTGTAATTTCGAGGTTGAGTAGCCTATCACCTTAATTGTCACCTAAATTTTGAGGAGAGGAACACTGGGTTGCGATGCTCCTCTCCTCTGAAATGCGGATAATTAGAAGTTGACCCGCAGGACGAGCTGAACCAATCGTCCGCCCGGATCGTTCTGCTGGTTCGGATCGCGGTAGGATGCGGCAAACTGGCCGCAGGTCGAAGTAACGCTGGTCGAACTGCCGCTGGGGGTACAGATCCCGTTGGATGCATTGAAGTTGATGTTGTTGAAGGCGTTCAGGAATTCACCGCGCAGTTCCAGGTTCTTGGATTCGGTGAACCTGATCCTCTTCACGACACTGAGATCGAAACGCTGGAAACGCAGACCCCTGACGTAATTGGTCAGAGGGGCGCACTGGCCGCTCCAGATCTGCATGCAAGTGGACGTATTTGCGGGCGCGATGTAGCGTCCGGTCGGAGCTCCGAAGGCGACACTGTAGCCATTCGGGGTGGTTGCGCTGGTGTTGAAGGCGGCAATCGTATTCTGGATGATGTCGGCCGGCTCGTAATAGATGAGCTTCTTGGCATCATCGAAGCGCAAACCGAGCGAGTCTCTGAGGTCCTGCAGCGTCATGCCGACAAGCTTGACGTTGCCGAAGTTCAGCAGATCGCCGCTCTGCCACCGGCCCGTGCCCTGGAATTCCCAGTTGCCGATCAGGCGATCGACCCAGCCGGCGGTGGAACCGAAAACCTGCTTGCCCCTGCCGAACGGCAATTCATAAACCCAGTTAACCTTGAAAGCACTCGGCAAAGTGTTGCTCTGAACTTTGGCCCAAGGCGTCCGGTACGAGAGCCAGGACGACTGGAGGCCCTTGGCGTACACGTAATTGGCCTGTATCATCAATCCCTTGGCCATGCGCCGGCGCAACTCCACAACCATCGAGTCGTACATGCTGAAGCCGCCGTTCCCATAGAGATAGGCGCCGCCGCCCTGGACACCGGGATTGACCATGAAGAGGTTGGCGGGCAATCCTGCGGCCAGAGCGTTGGCTCTCTGCTGGGCATTTCCATACAGGCTGGCAGCATAACTGGAACTACTGCAGCAAGGATTCGCGTTGTACCTGGCCAGGGTGTTTACATAGGTGGAGCTACTGAAATTGCTGGAGGTGTACTTCGTCGTATCGCCGGCTTGAGAGGCCGGCAACCCGCTGAAGTAGGCCAGTGTGATCGGCAACGGCTTTGTTCCCGCAGCGCCAGTGTAGGCAAAGGTGCTCTTGCCGTTGGCGGCGATGTTTGCCTGCAGATTTGCCATCGCCAGTCTGAACTCGTCGAGGAGCCCATTCTCAACGATATTGACGTTATTGAGGTTGAAATAGTTCCAGTTTTGCATGTTGCGATTGGCCACATAGCGCACCTCAAGCGCCATGTCTTTAGTGAATTCGCGCTGCAGACCGAAGGACCAGGAAATGGTGTATGGTGTACGGATGTTGGGATCATAAGCGTACACCGAACTATTGATCGAGGTCGGCGTCATCGGATAGGTGGGTGTGCTCTGGAAAGGGGCCGGGCCGAGGCGGCTCTTGTCACGGAACAACACCGGCCAGGTGTCGGTTCCGGTTACCAGGTTGCCGAGGCTGCTGCTGCGCGAGGCATCGATAGTAATACCCGGATTGGAACTGAAAACAGTCGAATAAGTTCCCATGCCGTAGCGGTTGTAGGCAACCGATAAGCCGCCGCGAAATACGCTCTGCCCGCTAGTGCCAAGATCTTCGCCAGCACGCCACCCTTGTAGTTGGGGCTCCAGGCAAAGCCTAAGCTTGGTGCAATATCCTTGTAGTCCAGGTTGTAAGCGGGAGCGCCGGCTTTGAACTGCTGATACTCGGTGTTTTTGCCGCCGATCGCGCCGGGTTTGTAGAGGCTGTTAAGCCCTGACGGTCCCCAGACATCGGCAGGTGTGGCCCAGGTGTATACACTGTTGAGCGGAGTCCAGGGCAGCGCCAATTCCCAGCGCAGGCCGTAGTTCAACGTGAGCCCCGGACGAAAGCGCCAGGAATCCGTTACGAACAATCCGATTTCCCGCTGGTGCATGCGCTGGACGTTCGGGCCGAGGTATGCGTATTGGAGCGTGTTCTCATTGAGGATCGCACTCCCGCTGATCGATGTAACCCGTCCGGTCAGCGAAGCATATATGTTTTGCGCCGTGCTGATCTGGCTGGGGGAGGCATTGGTGAAGTTTGTTGCGCCATTCGCCGCATCAAACATGAACCGCGCCGGGTCGCTGTTGCTGTCTACGCCGAAGCTCAGCGAAGGCAGGAGCGACTGGGACCAGGTCCAGTTGCCGGCGTTCGTGAAACTGCCGCCGAAGCTGAGGCTGTGTGCGCCCTTGTTCCAGCTTAACGTTTCATCGAACTCCTCGAGCGGGGGCGTGCGCCGGCTGGGACTGCTGGAGGGGATCACGCCTGTAATACCCGATGGAGTCCAGCTGTATCCACCCATATTGCCGATCGACCCGCTGAACATACTGGAATTGACGTCAGGGCCGAAGAGCCCGGGCCCCGCCTGCAGGCCGAAACGAAATTCGTTGACCAATCTGGAGGTCAATGTCGTACGGAGCGCTGTAGAGGCACTGGACCGGTTGCCGAGATATCCTGAAATGCCCGGGAAACCGGCGTATCTAGGATCGCCGCTGTTGAGCATGTCGATGGGGAGCCGGTAGGTCGAGTAATTCCAGCTCATCTCGAGCTTGTTCTTGCTCGTCAGGTTGAAATCCCCGCGCGTGGTGTAGAACTTGCGCACGTCCTGAGCCTTGTTGGTGATGTAGTAAAACTGGTAGAGGGGGTCGGTCTGGTCCTGAAGCGTCACTCCAACCGTCGTCGCATCATGTACGGTCGCAGAGTTGCGAATATCGGTCAGCATTTTCTTCACGGTCGGGTCGAAGGTAGCTGTCTGCCCTTTAGCGGCTGCCAATGCCATCAGATCGACTTCATTGATGGTACTGCCCACCTGATAGCGGTAAATTCCGTTCTCCACCGCCGGATTGTAGATGGTTCTCGTCCGGGTTTGCTGGGATGGGAAATAGTACCCCTCGAAGTTGAAGAAGAAAAACGCTCTGTCCTTGCCATTGAAGCCCAGGGGACCGAAGAGCTTTTTGGGAAGCGAAATGGGACCACCGATACGGGCGCCAGGCTGATTCAACAGCACGCGATCGCGCGGCGCCTTACATTTGTCAAATTCTGTAGCTACCTGGAGAGGCGTGCAAGGGTCAGTTGAGCCATTATAGGTAGGCTGCTTATCGCGGTTGTTGAACCAGTAGTTGGTGTTGAATATCGGGTTGCGATGGTACTCGTAGATGCTGCCGTGATAATCGTTATTCCCCGACCGGGTGACAAACCGGATCTGAATCGCACCCTGGCCGGCGCTTTCCGCCCCGGGCGTCGCCGTCGAGACGGTGACTTCCTCCATAGCATCCAGTCGAGGGGTGATCATGCTGAAGAAGCCGTCGGTCGTCTTGCCGGAATTGTCCTGAGTGTTCACGCCGTCGATCGTGATGTTGATCGCGGCCTGCGGCAGGCCCGCGACCGTGGAACTGCGGGCGCCCGAAGATGTCGTGTTTACCCCCGGCAGCAAAACGAGGAAGTCCATCGCGTTGCGCGTTGCCAGGGGGAGTTGAGCAAGCTGGCGGGTACCCAGCGTCGTCGTAATTGTGGCCGAGGACGCCTGTACTACCTCTGCGTTGGCCTGCACGGTAACCGTCTCACTCGTGCCGCCAACTTGCAGCGTGACACGGATCGAGGCCGGGACTGCCCGCCACTACCTTGATATCTTTGACGATCGCCTGCTTGAAATTGGGAACCGTGACAGTGGCGGTGTATGTCCCCCCGCTCAGGGACGGAATCGAAAAAGTCCCGTTGTCCGCAGTGACGGTCTTGAATTCGGCTCCGGTAGCATCGTTTTTGACTACAACGTCTGCACCCGGGATCACCCCGCCGGACTGGTCGACGACCACTCCGTTGAGGGCAGAACTCGCTCCGCCTTGCGCATAGCCGGGAATACTGATCGCTGCAACCAGAAGAACTGTTGCAGCCAACTTAAAAAAGGAAAGTTTCATAAGTAACCCTCTGGTCAAAGTCGTTGGATTTATGGACTGGGCCAGCATTGCCCACTTTATTGGTCATTCAGGAATCTGCCGTGGCAACCGCGCCCAAAAACGGCTGCTGACTTCCGAGCGCCGCCCGGAGCTATCGTGGAAAAGATGCGGGAATTGCCAGGGGACCCGCGGGTATCAGGAGCATCTTACGACTACGGATCTTTCGGCTGGGGGAGATTTTCCCCAGTCTCGTCGAGTTCCGGAGTACGGCCCTTTAACGCTCCCTTGAAAGAAAAATGCGACTCCAAATCTAGAGAACCAGGACGACTCTATAATTGTTAAATAATCTTAGCTATCCGGGCCCGGGGTTGCAACGGGAAAGTAAGAAAATTGCCATCCCTGGATCGGTCGTGACTTTTCGCCGCTTCTTCGCATCCTCTAGCACCCGGAGGCTTTTAATGTTATTGATGATTGGATGATAGGGTCCATCGGCCGGCGATGCGCGCAGGAAAGGATGTGCGCTGGATTTTAAGGGTGGTTGCCTGTAGTCTTTTGCGTATTGGGAGCTGGCTCGGATGACTGAACTGCGCTATTCCAGACAAATCCTTTTTTCCGGCATCGGGGCCGAAGGCCAGAAAAAACTGTCTCGCAGCCGGGTTCTTCTCGTAGGCTGCGGCGCGCTGGGTTCAGTGATGGCGGAAATCCTCGTTCGTGCCGGCATCGGATGCCTGACGATTGCCGATCGGGATTACATCGACGAGTCGAATCTGCAGCGCCAATCTCTTTATACCGAGTCAGACTGCCGTGCCGGCCTGCCTAAAGCAACGGCTGCGGCCCGTCATCTCGCAGAAATCAACAGCCGGACGGAATTGGTGCCCCAGATCCTCGACGTAAATGCGGCGACGATCGCGACGCTCGTGCCCGGCCACAACCTGATTCTGGACGGCACGGATAACTTTGAAACCCGTTTTCTCATAAACGACGCAAGTGTGAAGTGGCGGATCCCGTGGGTTTATGGGGCATGCGTCGGCGCCTTTGGGATGTGCGTCGCCTTCGTGCCGGGTTCCACCCCATGCCTGCGCTGCCTGCTGGAACAACTGCCGTTGCCCGGCAGCTCTCCCACGTGCGACACGGTTGGCGTCATCGGACCCATCGTTCATGTGGTCGCGGCGCTTGAGGCCGCGGAAGGTCTCAAGATTCTAACGGGCCAGCTCGAAAAACTGAACAGAAAGCTGATGAATATCGACCTGTGGGAAAACCAGATTTCCGGCATAAACCTCTCCCACTTTCAACGCGATACGGAATGCATGGCCTGCGGGAAAAGGGTTTTCGAATTTCTGGAAGGGAAGCACGAAGGACGGGCTCAGTTCCTTTGTGGACGTGACGCCGTCCAGGTTCATCGCAGCGCGCCCAGCCCGATCGATTTTGCGACGATTGCCGGGCGGCTGGCCACTTTGGGTGAGGTAACCTACAACGAGTTCCTGATGAAGGCCTCTGTGGATAAGTTTGAGATCGCTCTGTTCCGGGATGGCCGCGCGATCGTGCGCGGCACGCATGATGTCGACGAAGCCCGGCGCATTTATGCAAAGTATATCGGGAGTTGATGTGCGCTGTTCTTAGAGTTCAGGAGGCGAAAAACTATGCGGAAAATGGCCATGATTCTGGCGTTCGGTCTGATCATGTTCAGCCAGCCTCTCCTTCGTGGACAGGACGAGGAAAAAATCAAGAAGCTGTTCCAGGATGCCATCCAGGCACTCGGCGGCGACCCTTACCTCAAAGTCACTGACATGACCTCCGAGGGCAACTATTTCCAGTTTGATCGAGAGGGAAATTCATCCGGGCTGGTCAAGTACAGCGACTATACCAAACTTCCCGATAAGAGCCGATACGAGCTGGGCAACAGGAAGAAGGAACTCGATGTGACGGTCTTCAATCTGGAAAAAAAGCAGGGGTGGATTCTCGAAGGGCAGAAAGATACCCGCGAAGCGACCCCGGAGGAGATGAAGGATTTCCAGAACGATGTGAAACACAGCATCGAGACCATATTCCGGTTCCGCTACAAAAATTCCGAGAACAAACTTTTCTATCTGGGGCCGTCCGATGATGCCGTTAATCTGGAAATGGTCAAGCTCATCGACCCCGAAAACGATGAGGTCACGATTTATTTCGATCGCATGAACAAGCTGCCGGCCAAGCTCGAATATCAGGTCATCGATGCCCGTGGGATTCATTATCGGGAAGTTGTTGAGTTCAGCCAATGGCACATGGTCCAGGGAGTGAATACCCCCATGCGTATGGACACCTCCCGGAACGGACATCATTTATCTCAGCAGTTTGTTCTCAAGATTGTTTACAACACCGGCCTACAGGACAGTTTCTTCGTTAAGCCGATTCCCCCGAAATAGGAGGAATCTCATTTTGGATTCTGGATTGGGGATTTTGGAATTCCACATACGTGACCGGTCGCCAATCCAAAATCCGCAATCCAAAATCAATTCACAGGGAATCGGTTACACGATGACCATTTATGACATTTCTCAGACACTGGACAAGGGGATCGCTGTCTGGCCGGGGGATCAGAAGTTCCGGCATCACTGGTCGATGCAAATTTCTAAGGGGAATTCCTGCAACGTCTCCTCGATTACCATGAGCGCGCATACAGGGACCCACCTAGATGCTCCCTACCATTTTGACGAGGCGGGACGTGATATTGGAGGCATTCCGCTGCTCCCCTTTCTCGGACCTGCGCGGGTGTTCGAAGTGCCTCCGGAACTGCGCGTGATCTCTGCTGAATTCCTTGATCGCCTGGATTGGACAGGTGTGGAGCGCGCCCTTTTTCGAACCCGGTCCAGCGATCTTCAGAAAGGCCGATTTGACCGGGATTTTACCTGCTTGACCGAAGATGGCGCGGAATATCTGGCCAGGCACAGACCGCTGCTTGTCGGAACCGACGCACCATCTATCGATGCTTTTGCAAGCAAGAGCATGTCCTGCCACAAAATTCTGTGCGGGCAGGGTATCGCGATCCTGGAAGGAGCGCGACTGGCGCATGTCCCGCCCGGCGATTACGAGCTGATTTGCCTTCCTTTGAAGTTCGCGGGGCTTGATGGGTCGCCCGTTCGTGCGGTCCTGCGACGGCCCGAGTAGCAAAAAAAAGCAGCCACGAGGGCCATAAAAAACTTTCCTTTTTAGTGTCCTTCGTGGCTGCTTTGGCTTTACGCCTTTAAACGGCTCTGGATACTGGAGTAACTTCTTCCAGCGCCGGCAACGTGCTTACTCGATACTTCTTTTTGTCACGCGCGATGCGATCAGCAAGCGCCGCGTGAATGGCATGTCCGGCCTTTTCCGCATACAAGTGGCCGATGATGGGCCGGCCGATCAAAGAAATGTCTCCGAGCAGATCGAGCATTTTATGGCGTACGAATTCATCGGGGAAGCGCAACTCGCTATTCACGATGCCGGATTCGTCGAGGACGACCGCGTTTTCGAGCGAACCGCCGCGGATCAATCCTGCCCGTCGCAAATAATCGACATCGGTAATGAAGCCGAAGGTGCGGGCCGGGCCGATTTCGGAACGGTAGGATTCGGGATTGAGTTCGACCTCAATCTGCTGGCGCCCGATTGCGTTGTGCTGGAAGTTGATGATGTAGGTCGCCTTGGGCGTGCTATCCGGATAGACGCCGGCCACCTTGTCTCCATCGCACACTTCGATGGGCTCCTGAATGACGATGTATTCGCGCAGTCCGTTCTGCTCCTCGATGCCTGCCTTTTCGATTTTGTCCATGAAGAGCTGTCCGCTTCCGTCCATGATCGGAACTTCCATGGAATTCAGATCGAGGTAGAGGTTGTCGATGCCGAGTCCGTACAGCGTCGACAGCAGGTGCTCCACCGTGGAAATCATCACGCCCTTTTTCATCAGCGTCGTGGCGTAACTCACTCTGGCGACGTGGGTGCGGGTCGCCTCGATCTCGAAGTTCTTGAGATCGGTGCGCCGGAAGACGATGCCGGTGTTTTCAGGGGCCGGCACGAGTTCCAAATGTACGGGATAGCCGGTATGCAGGCCGATGCCGTCAAATTGCACGCTTTTGCGTAGAGTTCGCTGATATTTGAACATGAATGCTCTATCCCCGTCTCGAATTCTGATAAATCATTGACGCCACTCTAGCCTTTGTTTAATCGGTAAACAGCTGGTTTAAGCAACTTCCATGCCTCGAATTACGACACTGGAGATAATTGTATAAAACATATAAATGTAATAGCTTACGAAATAATAACGCCACGATGCTTTTGACCTTCATGCGAATCTGTTGCGTTTTGGACACATCGGTCAGAGCCTCCATGCATCCCTGCGTCCGCCGATCGCAAGCGGTCGTATGAAGTGCGGTCGCGAGCCGGCGCTGGGATATTACCGGTTGCTGATCATCGGCCCGTGTGATAGAAATAGGTTTTTGGAGAGGCACAGCGTAATGACGGCGAGGTTCCAGGGATATGACAGCTGGTATTGGCGCGGGGCGGCTGCACGCCGCCTGGTTGGTTCGCTGCCCGTCTCCTGAAACGAGCGCATTAATTAGATTCTCGAGAGGAAGCCGTGAACAACCCCGAAAGTTCACGGCTTTTTTGTCGTATGGAGAGACGAGACTCCGCTGATTTTGCATTCTCGAAGAAGCATGGGACCTGCCTCCATGCGGTGCCTGCCGTGCAGGAGTGACGGTTTCGAGATCGAGGGGAAAGGAAAACATGATTTATCCGGCGCTGGAAAATCTGGAGGAGCTATCCCGGCAGGGGAGCGTGATTCCTGTGCACAAGGACATCCTGGGTGACCTTCTGACACCGGCTGCGGCCTTTCTGCGCGTTGCCCATGGGAGGAATCGAGTCTTCCTTCTGGAAAGCGTGGAAGGGGGAGAACGCCTTGCCCGGTACTCTTTCATAGGCTGGGACCCGTTTCTGGTAATCCGAGGCAAAGGACGACATCCTGGTAACCGAAGAACTCGGCGAAGTCAGCACCACGGCGGGAAGGCCGCTCGCCAAAATGCGGGAGATCTCGCGCTTGTATCGATCGGTGCCGATGCCGGACCTGCCCCCTTTCCTGGCGGGCGGCGTGGGCTATTTCGGCTATGATCTCGTGCGCCAGTTTGAACGGCTTCCCTCCTTGGCGGCTGACGATCTGGGCCTGGACGATTTTCATGTCATGTATTTTTCCACGATCCTGGCATTCGACCACCTGCGCCACCGCATTCATATCATCGCCAACATATTGAACCCGAAAGGCGTGCGAAATCTGGAGGCCAGGTATCGCGATGCGGTCGCGCGCATCGAGCAGATCGAAAAACGCCTCACGGCCCCGATCTCTCTGCCGGCCCCGGCGCCGAGCACGGCCATGCCCGAGCCGGCCTCCAATCTCACGGAGGCGCAGTATTACGCCAATGTCGAAAAAGCAAAATCCTATATCCAGGCGGGTGACATCTTCCAGGTGGTGTTGTCTCAACGCCTGGCGATGGAAATCACGTGCGATCCCTTCGACATCTATCGTGCGTTGCGTTTCATCAATCCGTCGCCTTACATGATATTCCTGCGCATGGACAAGCTATGCCTGGTCGGCGCTTCACCCGAAATGCTGGTGAAGGTGCGCGGGCGGCGCGTGGAATACGGGCCGATTGCCGGAACGCGGCCCAGGGGACGAACGCCGGAGGAGGATGAGCGATCTGGCCCGCGAACTTTTGGCCGATGCCAAGGAGCGCGCCGAACACGTGATGCTTGTCGATCTGGGGCGCAATGACCTGGGCCGGGTATGCAGGTACGGCAGTGTGAAGGTCACCGACCTGATGCGCATCGAAAAGTACAGCCATGTGATGCATCTCGTCAGCAGCGTGGAGGGAAGCCTCGGGAGGATCTGGACTGCTTCCATGCGCTGGAGGCCTGCCTGCCTGCGGGCACAGTCTCCGGGCGCCCCCAAGGTGCGCGCCATGGAGATTATCGAAGAGTTGGAGCCGTGCCGCAGAGGGTCTACGGCGGGGCGGTCGGTTATGCGGATTTTTCCGGCAATCTCGATACCTGCATCGCCCTGCGCACCCTGGTGATCAAAGACGGCATGGCATATATTCAGGCCGGCGGAGGGATCGTTGCGGATTCCCATCCCGTGCGGGAACGCGAGGAATCCATGAACAAAGCCAGGGCCCTGCTGCGGGCGGTCGAATTCGCGCACCAGGGGTTAAGGTAGAAGAGGGCGTGTCGGCGCCTGCCCGGGTGATTTGTGTCATGGAGGATGGCAGACCCATGATTCTGGTCATCGATAACTACGACTCCTTCACCTTTAACCTGGTCCAATATCTGGGCCAGCTCGGGCAGGAAATTAAGGTGGTGCGCAATGACGCGATTACTTCTGAAGAGATCGAGCGTCTGGCGCCCGGCGCCATCGTCGTTTCCCCCGGGCCGGGCCGGCCGGAAAACTCAGGGATCATCGTCGAGGCAATGCGCAGTTATTCGGGGCGGATTCCGATCCTGGGCGTCTGTCTCGGTCTCCAGGCTCTGGGCTTCGCCTTCGGAGGAAGGGTCGTGCCGGCGCCCACCCTCATGCACGGCAAGACCAGCGAGATTTTCCACGACGGACGGACGATTTTCGCCGGCCTGCCCAACCCGTTTCCCGCCACGCGTTATCACTCGCTCATGGTGGCGAAGGAAGGTCTGCCCGAATGCCTCGAGATTTCGGCCCAGACAGAGGATGGTATCATCATGGGGATGAGGCATCGCAGGTTTACAGCCGAAGGTGTTCAGTTTCATCCCGAATCGATCTTGACGCCCGGGGGGATGAAACTGCTGGAAAATTTCCTGTCCCTGGCCGGGCGGCATGGGATGGCGGGATCCCGAACGGATGGACCCTCATGAATCGGATGGAAAACCATGATCACCTCTGTGAAATATCGCGCTCCTGATGGGCTCAAAGGAACGATTCTGGAGCAGATCATGGCGAACCAGGCTTCCCGAGATCGCCGGGGCGAAAATGAAGCTTCCTGCTGAATCGCTCCAAATGGTCGCTTGACCGGGCGCCGCGAATCCGATCGCTCAAGCGGACTCTGCTGCGGCAGCCGGGAATCATTGCCGAAATCAAGAAAGCCTCGCCTTCGGCCGGGCTGCTGCGGCCGGACTTTGATCCCGTCGCACTATCGCCGGCGCGTACGTGAAAGCCGGCGCCTCGGCCATTTCGGTTGTGACGGAATCCAGATTTTTTCAGGGTGGGCTCGAGACGCTTGCCGCTTCTGCGCTGGCAGCGCGGATGTGCCTCTGTTGCGCAAGGATTTCATCGTCGATCCCTACCAGGTATTGGAGGCCGGCATGCGGGCGCCGACGCCGTGCTCTTGATTGCGGCGCTGCTGGAAGGGACTTCATCTCTGAGAGTTGCGCGCCTGTGTCGAGGAACTGGGCATGGACGCGCTCGTGGAGGTGCATAGCGAAGCGGAGCTGGAACGCGCGCTCTGGGCCGGCGCGACCCTGATCGGCGTCAACAGCCGAGATCTGAGGACCTTCAAGTTTCGCTGGACGTTTGCGTGCGCCTGGCGGCGCTCCTGCCTAAAGAGACCGTGGCCGTGGCGGAGAGCGGCATTCGCACTGCTGAAGATATTCGGCGCCTGGCCCTTGCAGGCTACCGCGGCTTTCTGATCGGGGAATCGCTGATGCGGGCGCAATCGCCGGGAGCGGCATTGGCTGAATTGCTCTCGTCAATACCAGCAAGGCATGTATGAGAGTCAGGGTGAAGGTCTGCGGGATCACGAACTACGAAGACGCAGCGTTGGCGCTTGATCTGGGTGTCGACGCCCTGGGGTTCAATTTCTATCCGCCCAGTCCGCGCTTTATCGATTTTGCCGCTGCGCGCGCCATCATCCGCCGCCTGCCGCCGCTTGCCGTAACGGTAGGGGTGTTTGTAAACGTAGCAGATCCAGATGAAGTGGATAAGAGTGCACGTGCAGCAAACGTCGGTGTGCTTCAGCTCCATGGGGACGAGCCGGCCGAATACGGTCGCGCTCTCGGCGCCTGGCCGTTGATCAAGGCTGTGCGCATCGACAATGATGATTTTCATGCGGACACCTTCGATTTTCCCGCGCGGGCATTTCTGCTGGATTCAAAGGACGATCGCCTCTTTGGTGGCACAGGGAGAACCTTCGATTGGCAGCTTGCCCAACGCTTGATTCCCGATGTGAGAATCGTGCTGGCGGGCGGGTTGAATGCCGCCAACGTAGCCGAAGCCATCCGCGTTGTGCGGCCCTATGCGGTGGATGTGTGCAGCGGCGTCGAAAGCCATCCCGGCAAGAAAGATGCCGCCAAGCTGGCCGCGTTTATGCAAGAGGTCTCTAATGCATTCAGTAAACCGTAATTTTCAATCTCACTCCCTGCCGGATGAGGGGGGGCACTTTGGGCCCTATGGGGGCAGGTTTGTGCCCGAGACTCTGATGGGGCCGCTGCTGGAACTTGAGGCGGCTTTTCGCGCGGCCCGGCAGGACCCGTCCTTTCAAGCTGAGTTGGACGATTTGCTGCATACCTATTCCGGCCGCCCGACTCCCCTCACGCGGGCCCGGCGCCTCGAAGATCATCTGGGTCGATGCCGGATCTACCTGAAGCGCGAGGATCTGAACCATACCGGCGCGCACAAGATCAACAACGCGCTGGGGCAGATTCTGCTGGCGCGGCGCATGGGCAAAAGGCGCATCATTGCCGAAACCGGCGCAGGCCAGCATGGGGTTGCCACCGCGACTGTGGCCGCACTGTTTGGCTTGGAATGTGAAATCTATATGGGTACCGACGACATGCGCAGGCAGGCGCTAAACGTTTTCCGCATGCGCCTGCTCGGTGCTAAAGTGACGCCCGTCGATGCCGGAAGCCGGACGCTGAAGGATGCCATTAACGAGGCGATGCGCGACTGGGTCACGAATGTCAGCCACACCCATTATCTGCTTGGCTCAGCTCTGGGTGCTCACCCCTATCCATGGATGGTGCGCGAGTTTCAGTCCGTGATTGGCCGGGAATCCCGGTCCCAGATTCTGGCGTGCGAAAGGAGGCTGCCGGATCTTCTCGTGGCTTGTGTCGGCGGCGGCAGCAATGCCATCGGTTTTTTCCACGAATTCCTGGCTGACACCGGAACCCGCATGATTGGGGTGGAGGCGGGCGGGCGCGGGAGCGCACTGGGCGAGCACGCCGCCCGTTTCGCCGGCGGCAGGGCCGGAGTGCTGCAAGGGACCCTGAGCTTCGTATTGCAGGATGACCAGGGCCAGATCGCGGGCACGCACTCGGTGTCTGCGGGGCTGGATTATGCGGCTGTTGGGCCCGAGCACTCGTTTCTGCACGATCAGGGCCGCGTCGAGTACACCTCGATCTCGGACCGGGAAGCGCTCGAAGCTTTCCAGCTGCTGAGCCGCCTCGAGGGTATCATCCCGGCGCTGGAGAGTGCGCATGCGGTCGCGGAACTGGTGCGCATCGCTCCCACTCTGGATCGGGACAGCCTGGTTGCAGTTAATCTTTCGGGACGCGGCGACAAGGATGTCGAGGAAGTCGCCGGCTTGATCGGCGATGGGAGAGGATAATGGTTCGAGCCATAGCGAATACCTTTGAGCAGCTGAAGCAGCACGGCAGAAAGGCATTCATCCCATTCATCACCGCAGGCGATCCGGATCTCGAAACGACCATCCGCCTGGTGCCGGCACTCGAGAACGCAGGCTCCCACATTGTGGAGTTGGGCATTCCCTTTTCGGATCCGGTCGCGGACGGCCCGACCATTCAGCGTTCTTCCGAAAGAGCTTTGCGCCATGGGTATCGGCTTGCCGATTATCTCGAGGCGGTAAAGGAAATCCGGCACCGGACCGAGATTCCGTTGGTTCTTTTCAGTTACTTCAACCCGATCCTGCAGTATGGGCTGGAAAGATTGGCAACCGACGCTCGCGCCGCAGGGGTGGATGGCATCCTGGTGACCGACATTACGCCCGAGGAGGGGAGCGAGTACTGCGCCTGCATGGAGCGCCACGGACTCGATACCGTTTTCCTCGTTGCTCCTACGAGCAACGAGGAAAGAATTGCCCGGATTGCCGCCTGCTGCCGCGGGTTTATCTACCTGGTGTCACGCGCCGGCGTGACCGGCGTCCAGACTCCCTATCCGATTCTGTCCTTCCTACGCTGAGCCGCGTGCGCCGGCATGCACAAATTCCGGTTGCCGTCGGGTTCGGCATTTCCCGACCGGATCACGTCCGTGCTGTCTGGCAGATCGCTGACGGTGCAGTCGTGGGCAGCGCCATCGTAGCCCAGATCGAAAAGAATGCCGGCGCCGGTGACCTTCCTGATATGATTGCATCCTTCTGCCGCTGGCTGATGGCCACAGGCGCCTAAGGATAGAGTGTGTTCATTCCAGATACCAAGAATACGAAACAGCTAGCCGGAAACAAAAACTTTAACGCAGAGGGCGCAAAGAAAAAAAGAGGCCGCAGAGGCCTCTTTGAATTATGACTTGAGGTAAAAGCCGATATGTGAACTATGCATGATTACTGTAGCGAACACATCCCAAGCATTTGCATGCGGTCTAGGATGATCCGCAGGCGGGTACTCCTTTCGATATTGTTACTCTGTTCTCTTCTTCTCCCACGTTTTTCCAAGGCGCAGAAACCTCCATCGGGGCTGGAGGCACAGCCTAATTCCCAGGCGATACGGGTCAACGTCGGGCTGGTGCAGACCGATGTGATGGTTTTCGATCGGCAAGGGCAGTTCGTTTCCGATCTGAAGCCTGATCAGTTCGAGTTGCGGGTGGATGGGAAGGTGCAGACCATTTCTTTCCTGGAACTGGTGTCTGCAGGCAGCCCTCATGATGAGGCGATATGGGCAAGAGAGGAAGGCAAGCCGGGACCGACGCCACCGCAGCCCGCTGCGGCAAGACCCAATCCCGGACGCACGCTACTGTTTTTTCTGGATGACTGGCATTTGGCTGAAGACAATGTCATGCGGTCGCGAACTGCGCTGACAAACCTCATCAATTCATCGATGGGGGCCAAAGACCTGGTGGCCGTCTTCGCCGCATCAGGGCAGCTTGGATCCGTGCAGCAACTCACAAACGACAAAGCTGCCGTGCTTGCTGTGCTGGAGAAGTTCAACTTCCAAAGCCCGGGAGTGCAGGACCTTGCATGGCCGCCCATGACCGAAGCCCAGGCGGTCTTGATCGAACAGAATGACTTAAATGCCATTACCTATTTTGTGCAGGCGATGTTGGGGAAACCGGTAGTCAAGGACCAGCGAGGGTGGTCGGTGCCGTCAGATCGATTCGGAAATGTGGGCAGGGATGCCAATGACGCCGAGACAATCACCCGCAGGCGCGCTGCCGACCTTGCCCAAGTGTCTGCGGGCATTGGACAGAGAACGCTTACCGCCCTGCGCAATCTTCTGCGCGCCGCCGAGACTCTGCCGGGACGCAAACTGGTGTTTTTTCTGTCGGACGGCTTTGTTCTGCAACCTCAGCGGAGCGATGTGGTTTCGAGGATTACCGACTTGACCAGCGCCGCTGCCCGTGCGGGAATCGTGATCTACTCGCTGGACACACGGGGCCTGGTGGTTGGCCTGCCGACAGCAAAAACGAAGCAGGCTGCGGATATGACAGGGGCATTGGCAAGCAGCGGATATAGCGAAATATCTGCGGGACAAGACGCGCTTAATGCACTGGCTGCGGACACCGGCGGGCGTTTCCTCAAGAATACCAACGCGCTGGATACGGCTTTGAGCACGGCCCTGCGGGAGATGTCGCGCTATTACCTGTTAGGCTGGCACATTGACCCGGAAAAGCTGGAGCCCGGCAAATACAGCAAGATCCGCGCAGCCGTCAAAGGCCACCCCGACCTCCAGGTGCGCGTGCGCCAGGGAACGATCGACTTGTCCCAAATCATCACCAAAAAATAGGAAGAAAAACGAGGCGATCCCTACCTGTGGATACGGCCGGCGCGTCGGGCAAATGCAGAAATTCGAGCTTTGGATTGCTGCGTTCTTCGCGGCCGGCCCACTTTCTTGCCGTTTTCGCGGGACGCACGGGCCTTTGCCGCGGAAGTCACCGAGCCTCCGCGCCTTGCCAATTTCCACATCCAGGCCTTGCTTCCGAAGATTCCCATTACGAGATGCGGCACGCCCAAATCAGCATCCAACTTTTCCCAATGCAAGCCAAAACCCGCCGGGGTAACTTCCACTTCGGCCAGCATCTCTGGAGTTGCGCTTTCCGAATCCTGCGCTATTCTGGGCTCTGGAGCACTCGCAGAAGACTGGCGAAGTTGACATAAGACCCCCATATCAGAAGCCTGCCTTCGGAAGGGAGGTGGCATCGGATCGATTTCGCAGCTTATTTCTATTCGTCGCCAGCAGGAAGAGATGATTGCAGGTGAACGGATTCATAGCTAGCGCCAAGCACCCCGGGAAAACGTGGAATCTGGGGGCATGGGTGTAATCCGGTTTCACTCATCTTGACCCCGAGCACAGTTACACGTAAACTGTGTGTCATGAAAAATATTACGTTAAGTATCGACGAAAGAGTGCTGGCGGCGGTGCGGCGCTATGCGGTTGAGCACGAAGCTACGGTTAACGGCCTCGTGCGCGAGTTTCTTACTCGCATCGCAAAGAGCGAAGACCGCTCACGAGATGCGCGCCGGCAGATTAGAGAATTGAGCAAAAGATCGAAGGCGCGCATCGGAAGCATCTCTTGGAACCGTGAGCGCCTGCATGACCGTTGACTCTTTCCTGGATACAAATATCTTGGTTTACGCAGCCGCGGGGCTGGGCGCGGAAATGTCGAAACGCAGGCGTGCGTTGGAACTGATCGAGAACGAAAATTTCGGTCTGTCCGCTCAAGTGCTGCAGGAATTTTATGTGACGGTTGTGCGGAAAATCCAGGTTCCGCTGACTCCGGAGGCCGCGATGGAGTGGATTGAGCAACTGGAGGCGTTCCCGTGTCTCCCGGTCGATTCGGGATTCGTGAAGATTGCCGTCGAAACGAGTGTGCGGTATGGGCTCGCATACTGGGATGGAGCTATTATTGCCGCTGCTGAGATTCTAGGCGCCAAAACTCTGTACAGCGAGGATTTGAATCATGGCCAAAAATACGGCACCGTTCGGGTTTGCAATCCGTTCCGGCCTTGCTGAAATCTCCTAAGGTGGAATCAGCCCAAACACTGGGACATCTCACGTATATACTTGGTTCCTGAAACCATGCGCTAACTCGAAAGCAGGTGAACGGGCTGGCGCGGTCCTACTCTCAAATACTGCGTATAGTCCGAATTGACTGCATTTCTGACCGCTGCCTGGGTGCGACGGCCGGTCAGGTTCCGAGATAAGATGTTATGTCAACTTGGGCCGGGCGCACGAGTGCGGCGAGTTTTTCGACCAGTTCAAGGGGCGCGAAAATGACGTGGGAGGTTCCGTGGCCATGAGACAACAGGTTCTGCGCATTGCTCCCATGGGCGGAACCTCGAGAGCACTGCCCCCAGGCGCTCGGAAGTGAAGCGCATCATCTCATGAATCTGCCGATCTGTGGCTCGGCGATGATTCAAGGCGTAACCCGATGAGCGCCCAGAATGAAGATTTTCGACCGGCCCGTTGCGGTACGCGGAGAGCACTATGCTATTGGCAAAAACCCTGTAGGGATGCCGGGCCTGCTTTCAGCCAGCCGCGTTCCAGTTGGACTGCAGTTTTGATCCGGGCTCTGTCTTCAGGCGCAGCGTCCTAAGGTGATATGTCCAATTCTCCGAGGACCGGATGAACGCGCTCCCTGACGTAATCTCCAAATCGCTCCCCGGACCCTTCAAGCTCGACCATTCCCTCGTCTGTGAGTCGAAAGTGAACCATCGACCTGTCTCAAATCGCCACCAAAAAATAGGAAGAAAAACGAGGCGATCCCTACCTGGGGATGCGTCCGGCGCGGCGGGCTAATGCGGAAACTCGAGCTTTGGATTGCTGCGTTCTTCGCGGCCGGCCGCCTTTCTTGCCGTTTTCGCGGGACGCACGGGCCTTTGCCGCCGAGGTTACCGAGCCTCCGCGCCTTGCCAATTCCCGCATCCAGGCCTTGCTTCCGAAGATTCCCATTATGAGATGCGGCACGCCCAAATCAGCATCCAACTTTTCCCAATGCAAGCCAAAACCCATCGGGGTAACGTCCACTTCGGCAAGCAACTCTGGAGTTGCGTTTTCCAAACCCTGCGCTATTCCCGGCGGGAATGCGAATTCACAGCCATTTGTCAGATCAACCACTATGAGATTTCGCTTGGCGTCGTAGCGAGCCGAACGCGCGCGCGGCTCTGAATGTTCCGCCTTCCGCCCCGCTTGCGTTGCGCGCGTGTAGTTTCTTTTTAATTCACGCCTAATCCAGTTAGCGATTGCCATGCAATTCCTTCCACTTCCTTTGAAGCAGCGCCAGGCTCGATTCGATTACATCCAAGGCATCAGCAAGCTCATTCGTCCTGAGGTGGTGATTTGTCATGACGCTTGGCTTTTCTCCAGGCTTTACCAATCTTACCTTCGCTTCACCCTGCGCCCCAACCACATGTACGTGGGCCGGAACATGATCGGTCGCGTAAATGACGATGCGCAATCTCCGGGCACGCAAAACAGTCGGCATAAGTATTATAACCCAAGTGGTTAGGTTAATGAAATGCCGATTTCGCATACTTTGAACGCTTCGGCGCTGTGCTGATGGTTAATGTTTGTCAGGTGGCGGGATTATTTCAGCGAAGTGCGGGGATATCAGGCCGCCGGCCCGGGGCGGGAATGCGGTTTTGCACGGCCTGAACAACCACGAGGCACACGAAACACGCCAGGAACATTTGTGTGTTTCGTGTGGGTCGTGGTTTTGTTTTTAGCCGCCGGAGAGGGAGCCGAGGAAGTCGGCGTTGCTTTTGGTCTTGGATAGTTTTTCCAGCAGCAGCTCCATGCTTTCCGTCACGGAGAGCGGGTTCAGGACCTTGCGCAGAATCCAGATCCGGTTCAGATCCGTCGTAGGCAGCAGCAGTTCCTCTTTGCGGGTGCCGGACTTGTTGATGTCGATGGCAGGGAAGACGCGCCGGTCGACGAGTTTGCGGTCGAGGTGCAGTTCCATGTTGCCGGTGCCCTTGAATTCTTCGAAGATGACGTCGTCCATGCGGCTGCCGGTGTCGATCAGCGCCGTGGCAATGATCGTCAGGCTGCCGCCCTCCTCGATGTTGCGCGCGGCTCCGAAGAAGCGCTTCGGCCGCTGCAGGGCGTTGCTGTCGACGCCGCCTGACAGAACCTTGCCGCTGGGCGGCACGATGGTGTTGTAGGCGCGGGCCAGGCGCGTGATGCTGTCGAGCAGGATCACGACGTCCCGCTTGTGCTCCACGAAGCGTTTGGCCTTTTCCAGCACCATCTCGGCCACCTGCACGTGCCGCGAGGCGGGCTCGTCGAACGTGGAGCTGATGACCTCGCCCTTGACCGAACGCTGCATGTCGGTTACTTCTTCGGGCCGCTCATCGATCAGCAGCACGATCAGGACAACCTCCGGGTGGTTGCGCGAGATCGAATTGGCGATCGACTGCAGCAGCATGGTCTTGCCGGTGCGCGGCGGCGAAACGATGAGGCCGCGCTGCCCTTTGCCGATGGGCGCAAGCATGTCCATGACGCGTCCCGACAGATTGTCGGTCACGGTTTCCAGCTTAAAGGCCTCGTGCGGATACAGCGGCGTCAGGTTGTCGAAAAAGATCTTGTCCTTGGCCGCATCCGGATGCTCGAAGTTGACGGCTTCGACCTTGATCAGGGCAAAGTAGCGCTCGCCGTCCTTGGGCGGCCGGATCTGGCCGGAGACGGTGTCGCCGGTCCGCAGGTCGAACTTGCGGATCTGCGAAGGGGAAACGTAGATATCATCCGGCCCGGGCAGATAGTTGTAATCCGGGGCACGCAGGAATCCGAATCCTTCGGGCAGACACTCCAGGACACCCTCGGAGAAGATCAGGCCGCTCTGTTCGGTCTGCGCCTTCAGGATCTGAAAGATCAGCTCCTGCTTGCGCATCCCGGTGTAGCCGGGGACGTTGAGGTCTTTGGCTACCTGGGTCAGGGCGGAGATGTTCATCTCCTTCAGGTCGCGGATATTCAAATGGCCGTTATCTTTTTCCTTCTCTTTTTCGCGGCCGTTGGTGCTGTTGGCGGTGCTTCGACGTTGCGTCGTCTCAGGCATAACTACCCTCCAGGCGGGAGAGCTTCCGGTACGTTAGGCTCAAAATTAACTCTCGGGGATTACTCTCGCAGGTTAATGATTTCGGGTGGCTTCGACCACCCGGTTCCATATCTCTTTGCATCCGATCCCGGTGACCACGGATGAGAAGATCACCGGCACTTCAGGAAACATTCCAGAAATTGCTCGCAATTCCACTGCCCGTTGATTGCCGGACAGCTTATCCGCCTTAGTTGCCGTAACCAGGCGGGGAACACCCAAATGCGCCAGCCATTCGGCGAACTGAACATCCAGGTCCGTGGGCGGCATGCGCGCGTCTATAAGGTGGATCACGAGCGCCACGGATGGCCGGTTGCTAAAGTACTGCTCTACCAGTTTTTTCCATTCACGGCTCCCGGCTTGGCCGTGCGCAAATCCGAATCCGGGCAAGTCCACCAGGAAAAAGGCCCCGTCACAGCGATAGAAATTGATGCTTCGGGTCTTGCCCGGCGCCGCGCTGGTTCGGGCCAGACCTCGGACCCCTACGAGGCGATTGATCAAGCTGGATTTGCCGACATTCGATCGGCCCGCCAACACGATCTCAGGAATCTCCGTGCGCGGAAAATCACGCGGCACGAAGGCGCTGGCGACGAACTCGACTTGAGTTTTTTTCACGACCTCTGCGCACGATTCAAAATACTGGTGACCCGGGCACCACCTCGGTTGTGACTCGATCATCAACTTCAGAGGTGCAATGCCTGCGCCGCAAAAACTCTCAATGCATTCAATACCGAAAGTTCAATAGTGAGCCATGGTCACGAGAGATGCATCTGAGGACTATATCGCCGTTAATGCGCGATATTCTCGTGCGGACGGACGGAGAATTCGGCTACCTGTCCTTGAGGAGCGGGAGCCTTTCAAGGGCAATCTGCAAGACTTCGTCCATGGTTTCCACGAGGTTGACTTTTATCGATTCCAGGATATCCTGCGGAATATCCTGGAGGTCCTTTTCATTCTCCTTTGGAAGGATGACTTCTTTTATGCCGGCACGATGTGCTGCCAGGAGCTTTTCCTTCACGCCTCCGATCGGCAGAACCTTGCCGCGCAAGGTGATTTCTCCGGTCATGGCGACATCGTTGCGAACCGGAATCCTGGTCAACAGCAGACACAATGGTGGTTGCCAGGGTAATTCCTGCCGACGGCCCGTCCTTGGGGATGGCGCCTTCCGGGATGTGGATGTGCAAATCCATCTTGCGATAGAAGTCCCGATTAATGCCGAACAACGCTGCGCGGCTGCGCACGAAAGACATCGCCGCCCGGCCGACTCCTGCATGACCTCGCCCAGCTTGCCGGTCATGATGAGCTGGCCTTTGCCATCCATGAGAGTGGCTTCGGTGAACAGCACTTCCCCGCCGACTTCCGTCCAGGCGAGGCCGCAAGCCAGGCCGATCTGGTTGCTCTCGATGGCCATTTGCTCGCGGAATTTGGGCTTGCCGAGGAGCTGTTCGACTACTTCCGGGGTGACCTTGTTTGCGTTGGCCTCGGAGATCACCATCTTCTTGGCGGTCTTGCGGCAGACATTCGCTATCTCGCGTTCGAGGTTTCTGACGCCCGACTCGCGCGTGTACTTGCGGATGAGCTGGAGCAGGCCTTCGTCGCTGAACTCGAGTCTGTTCCGGGCTTGAGCCCGTTGGCTTCCAGCTGTTTCTTAACCAGGAATCGCTTGGCGATCTGCAGCTTTTCGAGCTCGGTGTAGCCGGAGAGGTGGATGACCTCCATGCGATCCTGCAGGGCACGCGGGATCGTGTGCAGTACATTCGCCGTGGCGATGAACATCACCATGGAGAGGTCGAACTCGGTGTCGAGGTAGTGGTCGACGAACATGTGGTTCTGCTCGGGGTCGAGCACTTCGAGCAGCGCGGCCGACGGGTCGCCGCGGAAATCCATGCTCATCTTGTCGACTTCATCGAGCATGAAGACCGGATTCCTCGTTCCCGCTTTCTTCATGTACTGGATGATCTGCCCCGGCAGCGCGCCGATGTAGGTACGGCGATGACCGCGAATCTCGGCCTCGTCCCTCACGCCTCCCAGCGACAGCCGCACGAATTTGCGTCCGGTGGCTCGAGCGATGGATTTGCCGAGCGAAGTCTTGCCCACACCTGGCGGGCCGACAAAGCACAGAATGGTTCCCTGGGGCTTCTTGACCAGGCTGCGCACCGCCAGGAACTCGATGATGCGATCCTTGATCTTTTCCAGCCCGTAGTGGTCTTCTTCGAGGACCTTCTTGGACCAGCGCATGTCGCGGATCTCTTTCGACTTCTTGTTCCACGGCATGGCCAGCAGCCAGTCAAGGTAGGTGCGCGAAACCGTGGATTCGGCCGACATGGGCGGCATCATTTCCAGGCGCTGGATTTCCTTCATCGGCTTTGTCGTTGGCGTCCTTCGGCATCTTGGCCGCTTCGACCTGCTTCTTCAGATCGTCCAGCTCGCTCTTTTCGTCCTTGCGACCCAGCTCTTTCTGGATCGCCTTCATCTTTTCGTTCAGGTAGTACTCTTTCTGCGCCCGCTCCATCTGGCGCTTCACGCGCCCCTGGATGTTGCGGTCGACTTTGATCTTCTCGATCTCGACTTCGATGATCTCGTTGATCTTCTCGATGCGTTCGGCGAGATCGACCATCTCCAGCAGTTGCTGCTTTTCTTCGATGCTGATCGGCAGGTTGGCGCAGATGTTGTCCGCCAGCTTCGAAGGCTCCAGCGTCTTCATCGCGTTCAGAATCGCGTCGTAGTTTACGTGATGGCTGAGCTTGGAGAACTGCTCGAAACACCGTCTGGAGCCGCTTGATCAGCAGGTTGGTGCGCGCGCTCGCGACCGAAGTTTCCTCGAGCAGCTCCACGTCGGCGACAAAGAATCCCGGCTCGGTCGATGAGACGCAGTGCCCGGACCCGCTGAATCCCTTCGACCAGGACCTTGATGTTGCCGTCGGACAGCTTGACGCTCTGAACGATGTTCGCGACCGTGCCGACTGCGTAAATGTCCTTAGCCTTGGGCTCGTCGACCGATGCGTCGATCTGGGTTGCCAGGAATACCCGTTTGGAGCCCTCAAGCGCGAACTCGAGCGCGCGCACGGAGGAGGGGCGCCCGATCACGAATGGAATCATCATGTGCGGGAACACCACTACATCCCGGATCGGGATCATGGGAAGGCGTTCAGTTTTTTTGGAGGGATTTCGTTTATCATTCTTTCAATTAACCGGCCTTTCTCCAGCAGCGCGAATACGATGTCTTTGTTTTCCACCATCTCGCGCGTTACCATGAATTCCTTCACCTTCTTCTGCGAAGGCAGTTGATACATCACATCCAACATAAGATCTTCGAGGATGATTTTCAATCCCCGGGCTCCCATCTTGCGTTCCAGGGCCTAGGCTGGCGACTGCGCCGATGGCATCGTCGGTGAACTTGAGTTTGACGTTTTCGAATTCGAAGAGTTTCTGATATTGGCGCACAAGCGCGTTTTTGGGTTTGGTCAGGATTTCGACCAGAGCCGGCGTGATCCAGTTCCGACAGGGAGCCGATGACCGGCAGTCTGCCCGACGAACTCCGGGATCAGGCCGAACTTGATCAGGTCGCTGCGGCTCGGGTGACGTCCAGGATGTTGGCCGGCGATCCTGGAGTCTTTGCTTCTTGGATGCCTTCTCGTCGGACAGGAATCCGAGGCTCTTTTTGCCCACGCGCCGCTCGATGATTTTTTCCAGGCCGACGAAAGCGCCGCCGCAGATGAACAGGATGTTGGTCGTGTCGATCTGGATAAATTCCTGGTGCGGATGCTTGCGGCCTCCCTGCGGGGGCACATTGGCGACGGTGCCTTCGAGGATCTTCAGCAGTGCCTGCTGCACGCCTTCTCCGGAAACATCGCGTGTGATGGAGGGGTTTTCGTCCTTGCGGGCAATCTTGTCAATCTCATCGATGTAGACGATACCCTGCTGGCACTTTTCCTTGTCGCCGCCGGCGTTCTGCAGCAGTTTGAGGATGATGTTCTCGACATCCTCGCCGACATACCCGGCTTCGGTGAGTGTCGTGGCGTCGACGATGGCGAAGGGCACCGACAGCATTTTGGCAAGGGTCTGAGCCAGAAGAGTCTTGCCGGTTCCCGTCGGTCCGATCAGCAGCACGTTGCTTTTCTGCAGCTCCAGGTCGCCGCGTTTCTTGGAGATTTCCAGGCGCTTGTAATGATTGTAGACCGCCACGGCGAGCTTCTTCTTGGTGATCTCCTGGCCAATGACATAGAGGTCAAGAAACTCCTTGATTTCCATGGGCTTCGGCAGTTTGTCCCCGATCGGGGAGGTCACGACATCATCGGCGATGATCTCGTTGCAGACGTCGACGCACTCGTCGCAGATGTAGACCGTCGGGCCTGCGATGAGCTTTTTCACGTCATTCTGGCTCTTGGAGCAGAATGAACATCTCAAAATATCGTCGCGCTCGTCGTCTTTTCTCAAAGGAATCCTCCAGAGCTAAGCCGACTGTCCCGCTATTCTTTTCTTGGAGATAACCTGGTCCACGATACCGTATTCTTTGGCCTGCACGGCCGTCATGATGTAATCGCGCTCCACATCACTTCTGGATCTTCTCGATCGTCTTGTCCTGTATGCTGCGCCAGAATCTGATTCATCGATTCGCGCAGCCGGAGAATTTCCCTGGCATGGATATCGATATCGGTCGCCTGGCCCGAAAGGCCGCTCATGGATGGCTGATGGATCAGAATTCTGGAGTTCGGCAGGGCAAAACGTTTCCCCGGAGCCCCGGCAGCCAGAGCAGCAGCGCCCCCATGCTGGCTGCCTGGCCGACGCAGATGGTCGTGACATCCGGCCGGATGAACTGCATCGTGTCATAGATTGCCATGCCTGCCGAAATGGACCCGCCAGGGGAGTTGATATAGAGCGAAATATCCTTTGTCCGGATCTTCGGCTTCGAGGAAGAGCAGTTGCGCCGTAACGACATTAGCGACATTGTCGTCGATCGGAGTTCCCAGGAAAATGATGTTGTCCTTGAGCAGGCGGGAGTAGATATCGTAGGCGCGCTCACCACGATTGGTTTGCTCGACTACCATGGGTATCAGTGCCAAAGCTCTCACCCCTCGCTAATATTAGCATTGCGATAGATGAAATCAAGCGCCTTATTTTGCAGCAAATACATCCTAAATGGCTGCAAGCGTTGATCCTTCTCGAACTGTGCCCGGATGGCTGCCGCCGATTTTCCGCCTCGCTCTCCGAGCTTTTCAAACTCGGCATCGACCTCCTGATCGGTGACTTCGATCTTCTCCTGGCGAGCGATCGCCTCCAGGACCAACCGGCGGCGGACGGACTTGTCGGCGAATGGCCTTTCCTCGTCGAATATCTTCTTCCAGTCGATCGAGGTCTTGCTTACATCGATGCCTTGACGGGCCAGATTGGCCGCAATCCTCCGGGCGTTGTCTTCCAGTTCCTCACGTATCAGGGTTTCGGGTACCTCGAAGGAAACGCGCTGAACGATCTGGTCCAAGACCGTTTCCCGTGCTTTCTCTTCGGCAGTTTGTTTGGCCTTCGTTACCATTTCGTCCTGCACCTTGTTCCGCAATTCCCCCAGACTTGCGGAGCCCAGGTCGCTCGCGAATTCGTCATTCAGCTCGGCTACCTGTTTCTCTTTTATATCCTTTACTTTAACGCGATAATGAACGAGTTTTCCGGCAAGCCGTTTCTGCCGGTAGTCGTCAGGATACGTCACATCGAAGGCGCGCTCCTCATTTATGCGGGCCCCCTGCAGGTTTTCCGAGAAGGTACGATTGGTCTGGGGAGCCTCCGACACTGAGGGTGGCATCCTCCTCATGAATGGATTTGCCCCCGCCTTCGAACTCGCCATCCAGGGTAACCGTCAAGAAATGGCCGTCGCGCACCTCGGCGTTCTCCACCGGCACAAACTGGGCATGCTCTTCCCTGAGGTGCCCCAGGGCGGCATCCACATCCGAATCCTGGACTCTAACGGGGGGCACTTCTACTTTAACACCTTTATAATCAGGTACTTCTATCTTTGGTAGGACTTCGAAAGCAACGACAAACTTCAACGGCAGGCCCGGTTCCGATTCCACCTTCTCCACCACGGGTTCAGCCAAGGGTTCAAGTCCTTGTTCTGCCACCGCCCGCTTCCAGGTGCGGCTGATAATCTCCTGGGTTACGTCGTTGCGCAATTCGGAGCTGAAGCGCTGTTTGACGATACTCAAGGGTACCTTGCCCGGACGAAATCCGGATACCTTGGCTTGCCGGGCGTATTTTCGGGCCAATTCGCTGAGTTCCTCTTCAACCTGCTCCACCGGAACTTCGGCTACCAGATTCTTTTTGCAGCTGCTGATGTCGACTATGTCTAGGCTCAACGGCGTATAGTTCCTTTTCTGCGCTCTGAAGGCTGTTCCCATGATCCGGAACAGTCCTCACGGGCGTACATGGTGCGAAAGGGGGGAGTTGAACCCCCACCCCTTGCGGGACTGGATCCTAAGTCCAGCGCGTCTGCCAATTCCGCCACTTTCGCAGCAGTCCGGCCTCCGATCTCTGTTCCGGAATTTCCGTTGGATAACTGGAACCGGGCGAGGCGGGAAGTATTGCAAGCTAAATGAAATCGGTCTATTGACCAATTGCGAAATCTAGCAAACACAAGCGATAATGTCAACTTGTGAAAATCGTCAGTATTCGGCGAGATAGCGATCCTGCTTATTCGGAACGACTCGGCAGGCTCGGAGTCTAAGATCAAGGCTGGGTTGTGGCGGGTTCACCCAGGCATTAGGAGGTGTACGATGCGCGCGATTGTGCTTCTTTCCGGGGGACTGGATTCTGCCGTTGCCTTGTACTGGGCTCGAGCGCAAGGCTGGAACGCAGTTCCTGCCGAGTTTGAATACTACCGGCGCCCCGAACGGGAGCGCCGGGCGTGCCGCGATCTGTGTTTACGCGCCGGCATCACGGACCAGATCATCGTTCCGGTCCCATTTCTCCGCGAAGCCGTGGACATTCCTGCTCAGGAAACCAACAATCCCGCCCTCGCACGCGCTCCCCAGGGGTATATCCCTTTACGCAACCTCATTTTCTATTCGCTGGCGGCATACCATGCCGAGATCCTGGGCGCGCGCTACATCATCGGCGGCCACAACCGCACGGATTGCGAGAGTTTTCCGGATGCGGGGCGGGCGTTTTGGGAGCAACTCAACCTGCTCCTCAAAGTGGCGATCTGGAGCCACTCCGAAATCCAGACCAAGATCGTTCTCCCTCTCATCGAAATGGGAAAAACGGAGGTCATCCGCCTCGGCGCCCGGCTCGGAGTCCCATTCGAAGTGACCTGGAGTTGCTACTTCGATGCCGACCATCCATGCGGCACTTGTGAATCCTGCCTGGAACGTGAGCAGGCCTTCGCGGCCTCCCGTCGCTTCTGAATGAACGATGCGCTCCTGAAGATTTGCGCCTCCCCATGGCATAAGGAATCGGCGCGCAGCCAAATTCCTACTTTTGTGCACTCGCAATGCATTCGGAGGGCGTCTTCGAGTCAAGGTCGGCTGGCCGAGGTACTGCGATTCAGACAGTGGGAAAAAACCTTGCCACGAATGGCACGAATAGAACCAAAGGAGAGAGGGGCCACCCTGGGAAGGAAGCAAAATCGCCGGTCATCGGCGCGCTCTGCGCTAAGGTCTTTATTTCGGCTATGGCTATTGGTGTCATTCGTGGCTGTTTTTGGCTTTTACTGTCTGAATCAGAGAGAGGTAGCAACTCTTCTTGAGGGTCCTGATACTATTAAGGGTACGAGGAGGAGGCCATGAAGCTGGGAGTAATCGAATACATCGATTGTGCGCACTATTTGCCGGGGCATCAGAAATGCGGCACCCTGCACGGGCACACCTACCGTGTGGAGATGATCGTGGAGGGCGAAAACAAGACTGGCATGATTGTTGATTTTGGTGATCTGAAAAGCTTGCTGCGTGAGGTCCTGAGCCTTTACGACCACAGGTCGTTTAATGATTTTCTCGAGTACCCCTCAGTCGAGAACATCTGTGAGATGATCTATCAAAAGCTGGGTGAAAAAGTGCGGCTGCCCTTCACCCTTCGGGTGTGGGAAGGGAAGGGTAAGTGGGCGGAGATGTGATGATCCGGCTGAAATCGTCGAGACTGAAAGAATAGAAAATTCTCCAGGTCATCTCCTCTGCGATTTCTCCAACGCAATGAATCACGAAACACACCGAGGAGACGAGAGGGAAACCCATCGTGTCCTGGGTGGGTCGACAACCGCCTATTTTGCCAGCACAGGATAGAGGGTTGGGCTGAACAACAGGCGCGCCAGAGCGGGCTTTGAGCGCGCCAGATCCTCCACTACCTTACCGGATGTGCCGGGTTTGGCTGCTCCAAACCAGCCATACTCGGCATCGAGCGCATCCGCGATTTCTCGCAACTTCTTGGCATCCAACGGCTGCAACTTGCTGACCTCAAGGGGCCGGACGATCAAGTAACGGAGGAGCTGGTCGAAGGCTTCCTGGGTTTGTGCGGACAGTGCCTCGACGGTACTGGGTTTTTCATAGCGGAAGGGAACCAGGGAAGGCTTCGCTGGGATGAAATCGACGCGCCAGGTAAATGTCTTTCCAACCTTGATTATTTCGCCCTGCGATGACCAGCGTGCCGACAGCCGCACCGCGACGAGTTCAGCGATATCGGTCGTCACCGTGCGTGAGTTTCCTAGACTCTGGAGGGCTGCCGGGACCGATTCCCAGACCGGCACAAGCTCCAGGTCAGGGGCGGCCAAGGCAACCTCCACCATCATCGCCATGGTGGCAAGGGAGACCCAATGCAACTCCGCAGTTCCGTCCGGGACATTCATGGGGAGCAGGGCGACTCGCACCGGCGCGGGGATTGCCGGTGCAGCTGGAGGCTTATGCTTCCTGAAAATGCAACCGGGCTCAAAAAGCAAGCCGGATAGCGCGAGCGCGATCAGGAGGCGGCGCGGGATGCGCATCCGCACAATCGAGGGCAGCATGCGGTCTGATTTGAATGAGGGTGTGTGCATTATCGCTTTGTCTCCAGGATTCGTTGCTCCAGATGCGTTCGTGCTAGCTTGGCGATTCACTCAAATCGAGAGCTCCGGCAAGAGCTTCCGCAAGATGCAACGCCTCGCGTCCGGTCGCGTGCAGAATCTGCTGACGGCAGGAAGTACCGGATGCCACAATCAATGTCTCCGGCGGCGCGCGCCGGATCGCAGGGAAAAGCCGCATCTCGCCGATCTGCAGCGATATTTCGTAGTGCTCCTTTTCGTACCCAAATGCGCCGGCCATGCCACAACAGCCGGAGTCGACTTCTTCGGCAGCGTAACCCGGCGGCAGTTTCAGCAGGCGCAGCGAAGGGCCGGATCCTACCAGGCTTTTCTGATGGCAATGGCCGTGCAACAGAACCCGCCGGGGCACAGCCAAAAAACGCGGCCGCCATTCGCCGGCATCGAGGCAACGGCATAGATATTCTTCGAGTGATAATGCTCTCACGGCCAATCCCCGGGCCTCCGGCGTACCCAGGAGGTCCGGGTATTCGTCGCGCAAGGTCAGGATGCAGCTGGGTTCGCAACCTACAACGAACGCGCCCGACTCGACAAGCGGCGTTAACAGCGCGACATTGGCGCGCGCGTTTTCCTTCGCTTCGTTGAGCAATCCCTTGGAAATCATGGGTCTACCGCAGCATGAGACCTGCGGTACCAGCACCTCAGCCCCGGTGCTTTCCAAAACCCGTAATGCGGCTATGCCGACCCAGGGCTCATTGTAGTTAATGAAAGTGTCATTGAAAAGGACAACCTGGGGCGCCCCTGCCGGTTGCGGATGCGGAGGATGCTTGCGCAGCCAGTGCTGAAACGTTTGCCGTACAAACGGCGGAGCCTGGCGCTCGGGGTGGATGCCGAGCAGGCGCTGCACGGTCTTGTGCACCAGGGGCGCGCGCATCACCCAGTTTGACAATGGTGCGGTCGCGGAACCGAGGCGGTTCAGGGTCGCGATATGCCCGAACACGAGCGAACGCAGCGCCGTACCGTGGCGCTCGTTGTAACTGGCCAGAAACTCGTATTTAAGTTTGGCCATGTCGACATTCGCCGGGCACTCAGTCTTGCACGCTTTGCATGCCAGGCAAAGGTCCAGGGCTTTATAAATCCGGTCGCCGGTGTATTCCTCGAAGGGAAGCGTGCCCGAAAGTGCGGCGCGCAAGGCATTGGCGCGACCGCGGGTGGAGTGCTCCTCCTCCCTGGTCGCCATAAACGAAGGGCACATGGTTCCGGTGTCGAACTTCCGGCATGCCCCCATGCCGTTGCATTGCTCGATGGCGCGTGCGAATCCGCCTGCGCGTGAAAAATCAAGGTACGTCTTGACCTCGACGGCCGAGTACTCGGGACCCAGGCGCAAATTACTGGTCATGGGGGGTGCGTCAATGATCTTGCCGGGATTCATGATACCGGCGGGATCAAACGAGGACTTCACCTCATGAAATGCCGCATAGAGGTGCTCGCCGAAAAGCTCCCGGTTCCAGTGACTGCGGACAATGCCGTCGCCGTGCTCGGCGCTCATGGCTCCCTTGAACTCGATCACCAGATCCTTCACCGCCGCGGATATTTCCTGCATCTGCCGCACGCCTGATGCTTCCTTCAAGTTAATGATCGGCTTTACATGCAGACAGCCCACGGAAGCATGGCCATAGAAACTTGCACGCACATTGTGCTGGGCCACGACCTGCTGGAAGCGCCGCACGTACGAGCTCAACAGTTCGGGAGCAACGGCGGTATCTTCGACGAATGATATCGGCTTGGCGTCTCCCGGCATGCTGGAGAGCAGGCCGAGTCCGGCTTTGCGGATGGCCCAGACGTTGGCCTGTTCCTCCGGTTTGATCGCGCGTACGATGCTGCGGCCCATGCCGGCTGCCCGCAACCTCTGCCTCGAGCCGATCGAGATTTGCGACTACCTCTGCGTCATTGTCTCCGAAGAATTCAACGATCAGGACGGCGTCGGGATCACCTTCGACGAAGGTCATCTTGCGCGCGAATGCCGGCTGTAGTCGCGTTAAATCGAGCAGCATCCTGTCGATCAGTTCCACCGCGGCCGGCTGCAGGGCGAGGATCTCGTTCATCGCTTCCATCGCCGCGCTGAGATCGGAAAAATGCACGATGGCCAGCCCCTTGGCTCGAGGCTCGCGCTCCAGGTCAAGCACCGCTTCCGTACATGTGGCCAGAGTGCCCTCGCTGCCCACGACCAGCAGGCTCAGGTTGCCGCCGGCAGGTCCCAGGACGCTGTCCAGGTTGTAGCCTCCGACCCGGCGCATGATTTTGGGGTAGCGGGCAAGGATCTCGTCATGGTTTTCTGCGACGATCCGGGCTACGGATCGATAGATACGGCCTTCGAAGCTGTCCAACGCCGCCTTTTCCCCCCACACCTCGGAGCTTACCTCCGCAAATGAAGCTTCTTCTCCCGTTGCCAGCAGCACGCGCATTCCCCGGACGTGATTCTGAGTGATGCCATAGACAATCGAGTGAGCACCCGAGGAGTTGTTGCCGATCATGCCGCCGATCGTCGCGCGATTGCTGGTCGCAACATCCGGACCATAACGCCATCCGGACGCCAGCAGAGAAGCGTTGAGCTGATCGAGGATGATACCGGGCTCAACGCGCACCCATCGTTCCTCGAGATTCACCTCCAGGATCCGGTTCATGTATTTGGAAAAATCAAGGATCACAGCAGCCCCGACGGTCTGGCCTGCCAGGCTCGTGCCGGCGCCGCGCGGCAGGAGCGGCAAACCGTGGTGCGCTGCCAGCGCCACGGCGGCTGCCACATCCTCGCGACCTTTCGGCACCAGTACCGCAAGCGGCTCAATCTGATAAATGCTGGCATCCGTGCTGTAAAGCAGGCGGGTGAATCGGTCGGTTCGGATCTCGCCGGTAAACTCCGGGCAGAGAGCCGCAGCAAATTCCTGGATCTGCTCGTCAAGGTGTTTCACGGCGTATCCTTTACCACAAAGCCCAGCGGACACCAATGGCTTTTCCATCAAAGCGGCGGGGTGAGTTGCACTGAGACAGGCTGTACCGCCCTTTTCAGAGCAGCCCCTCATGCGCCTGTGTCGCACCTTACGACGCATGAAAATGGCAATCTACCGGCGCGGACCTTCCGTAGAGGTTCGCGATTGTGATCGTGGTCGTGTTCGTGATCGGGTTTTAGATGTTTGTTGACTGCCGATCACTACCACAATGTGCGCCAGGGCAGCTATTTTCGAAGCAGTCCCTCATGCGCCGGGGCGCACCCAAGCGCATGAAAAGCACAACCGTTGCGCGAAGCGCCTTGGAGTGCGGCGGCATGACGCCGCTTTGTCAGGCTTCAAAGCGGCGTCATGCCGCCGCACTCCAAAGGCTCCGCCTATTTTCGGAACAGTCCTTCATGCGCCGGGGCGCACCCATGACGCATGAAAATGTTGCGCTCTCGCCGCAGGTTTCCTGTGCCGCCCTTTCAGGGCTCCTACCGCTCGATTCCCACTTCCCAAGGCTCACGCCCTGGGCTCTGCTGCTCCACCTTCGGGGGTTTTCAAGGTCGTGCAATGCTTAGCCCTGAAAGGGCGGGACAGCCAAGCCCAGGGCGTAAGCCCTGGGTAGAGAACCGGAGATCTCAAGCCCTGAAAGGGCGACACAGAAACACACAAGTGGTTCGGCGCCGCAATCGGTCCTATTTTCGAAGCAGTTTTGAGACCTTCTCGACGATGGGGGCCTCAATTCGACGAAATAAGTTGCGTTTTCGGGAAACATTAGGTGTGACGGAAAGATCTCGATCGGAGGATCGGCATGACCGGCACGGCACGGACTGCCACGAACGGACACCACATGCATCAGCAGGGGACCGCTCTGCTGATTGCCCTGGTAACTCTTTTCGTTTTTTCCATTATCGGCCTCTATCTTGCCCTGATCGCTACCGCCGAAGTTCGAATCAGCGACAACTTCGAAAGCTACCACCGGGCGCGCAGCGCCGCACTGGCCGGATTGAGTCATGCACGCGCACTCTTGAAAGGAATCCGTTTTGACGATTTGCTGCAGGGGCCGGACGGAATCCACGATGCGAATCCTGCTTATATAGCGTCGGCAAAATCATACGCCTTTCGGATGCCCCTTTCCTGGTCCGTAGCACGAATGCTGAACATCGCCGACCCCGCCGATGCCTTGTTGGGTGTACCCGATGACGGGGTGATCAACACCGGCCGCCATCCGGGCGGCAACGGCCTGAGCCTGATCCCCTTGGGAGGTATATCCCATGTGGCAGAAAATCCCAATGGGCCGGGCATGCTGATCACCGGCCGCTATTTTGTAAAAGTGACCGACAACAGCGGCGAAGCGGGCGAATTGGCATCTGATCCGGCGGACGATCCTTTTGTGGATGGAGACGGTCAAATCGTTTTGCGATCCATGGGGATCGCGCAAACGCTGGCCACGGGTCCGCCGGCCGGAATGCACAACAACTCGGTCGTGGTCTATGAAGCGCGGTTTAAGAGGTTCTCGACCTTTGCACTCGATGCGCCGGTCGTCGTGCAGAGCAGCTCTGTCGAGCCAGCCTCTGCGGACATGTTCTCCGGCAGCACATTTCTGATTCAGGGCGGCCCCGGCGCCCCTGGGATTGCTGTGATCGATACATCCATCCAGGACGGCGTTGAGCCTGCCCGGGAGATGTTGTCCCGGCTCGGGCAAAATCAAACGGCATGCGTCCAGGGCCCGGGTAAGGGTTCCCCCATTCAAGACATTACTGCCGCGATCGCTGCCCACACCGATAAGCGCCTGCTTCTGGATAAAGCATCCTCCTGGCGGTTTGTCCGGCACTCCGTGCCCCAGTTTGCCGACAGTGCCTTGCGGGGTCCACAGACTTGGATTGGCGGCTCACCCGTGCCGCTGGGCAGATATGACCCTGCTCTGTCTCAGTCCTCGCCAGGCCAGGATCCACGCGTGACCTACGTGGATGGGGATCTGTTCGTCGACGGCAACCTGGAGGGGGGCGGCCTTCTGGTAGTAACGGGAAAAGCTGCCATTCAAGGACGTTTTAACTTCAATGGTATAATCCTGATCCTCGGTGCCGGCGAACTCGACATCCGAGGTTGGAGCACGATTTCCGGGGCGATTTATTTGGCCGGGCTCTCCGATGTGAATGGGAACCTGAGTTGGGGGACGGCGAAATTGAGCGTCGGGGAAAACTGCCGGATCCGGTTTGACCGGGGAGCCATCCAGGCGGCCGTGACCCTGATTCCCGTCGTTCAGCTCGGCTGCCGCGAGATCACTCCCATCATCGATCCCTGAAATCCCACTCGACACCCGGTGCGGAATTAGTGTTTGCTGCGGTCGATCACATCGTCGCTGAGTTCGTTGATATCATCGGGCAGACGTGGAAAGTGCTCGGCCAGGGCTTTGCCGCAGATCTCGATGGCGTCGCCTATGCCTTTTGCCGCCTGCCCCTGCCGAATGCCCTGGATAATCCGATCGCGGACGTCATTCCAGTGGGGATCTCCCATCTTTTCGTGAATTCCTTTGTCTCCCAACACGACCACCCGGCGTTCAAATGTGGAAAGATAGATCAGCACACCGTTGGATGCGCGGGTTTTGTACAGTCCGCTGGCGTAAAACTCCCGGAAGGCTGCGTCCTGGACGCACTCGTCCATTTCCCGCCCTGGAATAAACCAGCGACGCACGGGCAGGTGGGGAAGCACGGCGTAGAAGAGCGCAAATGAGATGATTTCGGTCCAAAGCACCAAGTCGATTGAGTGTGGTATGGGAAGCGCAAGATAGACAGCCGCAGCAGCGACGGCGCCGATCAGAGCGCCCAGCAGCGTGGCGTGATGATAGTGCCCCGAATTATCCGTGAGGGCAAAGACGATTTCACCCGAGGTCGTCAACTCCGCCCTCTTCACCGCCTCGACGACAGATTTTTTATCGCTTTCTGACAGCAACATATTATTTACTCAGACTCATAGTGACGGGGATGAGTTCGAAATGGTGAGTGCCTCCTCGGGACTACTCACCCTTTTCGCCAACGCCCAGGATTCCTCGATCCTGCTTTGTTACCAGCTTCCGGAAGCCCCGCCGCCGCCGAAGCCGCCTCCGCCTCCGGAAAAGCCGCCGCCGCCGAAGCCTCCTCCACCGAAGCCGCCGCGACTGCCAAATCCGCCCCCACCAAAGCCACCCGGAAAGAAAGGTCCGCCGAATCCTCCCCAACGCCCGCCGGAAGACGAACGGCTTCCCGCTTTGACAAGTGCTCCGAGGAAAATGCCGAAGACGGAGCCGATCGCACCGCCGATCAACATCGGTACGAGGCTAAGTCCGAGGAGGGAGCGCATCAGATACATGCCTGCGCCGCCTCCGAGAATGCCTCCACCCCACTTGCCTGTTGCCGTGAGCAGCCATAGCAGCGGGACTAAGAGAAAAATCAGCCAATCGAATCCACCCCCGGTATCGATACGGCGCCGTGATCTCTCGGGTTGCGGAGAGGCCTGGTAGACACCTCTTACGCTCTGCATGATTGCGGTTACACCGGCGTCAATGCCTTCAAAATACTGTTGCTGTTTAAACGCTGGCAGGATCTCGTTCTGGATAATGTACCTGCTTCGGATATCCGTTAAGGTGGGCTCCAGGCCATATCCGACTTCGATGCGCACCCTGCGTTCTTTCATGGCGATGAACAACAACGCGCCGTTGTCGCGGCCTTTTTGGCCGAGCCTCCATGCGGTCGCGACGCGTTCCGACAGATCCTCCAGCACCTCACCCTCTAAACTGGGAATGATGAGGACGGCGATCTGCGTCGAGTTCGTAACTTCGAACTGTCTGAGTTTTTCTTCGAGACTGGCAGTCTGCTCGGGTGCCAACACTCCAGCAAGGTCGGTAACCCGCGCCTGCAGCTTGGGGATATCGATGGCCCGGGCGCCAGCGGCAGTGAGCAGGAGAAGAAACGGGATCAGACCCGCACGGATCGATAGAAATCGGATGATTTTGCGCATCAATTACTTGCCGAAGTTCACAACCGGAGCTTTCTCGCTGCCGGGTATTGCCTGGAAATATTGTTTTTCCTGGAAGCGGAAGAAGCCGGCTACCAGGTTGGCAGGGAATTGTTTGGTCCTCGTGTTATAGGCTGCAACCACTTCGTTGAATCTCTTGCGCTCGAGCGCGATGCGATTTTCCGTGCCTTCGAGTTGCCCCTGCAGATCGAGAAAATTCTGATTTGCCTTCAGATCCGGATACTTCTCCACCACCACCATCAGGCGTGATAGCGCGCTGGATAAGCCGTCCTGCGCCTGTTGGAATTTCTGGAACTCGGCCGGATTCTTCAGGGTGTCCTGCGAGATCCGGACCGAACCTACCTGAGCACGAGCAGCAGTTACGGTTTCCAGGACGTTGGCCTCATGGGCGGCATAGCCTTTGACGGTGGCTACCAGGTTCGGGATCAGATCCGCGCGCCGCTGATAGACATTCTCGACTTGGCTCCACTGCTGGTTGACTTCCTGCTCTTTGGCGACGATGTCGTTATAGGTACCTTGAATGGCGAAACCTGGAATCACTACCAGTACTACAAGAATTCCTACAGATATAAGCAATCCTTTTTTCATTCCCGCCTCCCAGACTCTGCTTAGATGGAATCCATATGATAACAGGAGCGCTTTGTTTTTCCCAGATCAGCGCATTTCCTGGAGGGCACGCGCGAAGGTGCGGACTCGTGAGGAATCGGTCGCGAGCACGTTGAACTCCGGTGGCCTGAGTTCGCCACCCATGAAGCAGCGAGAATTCCGAAACAACATGGAACCTTCAACCTCAACCAGGGCGGCTGCATGCAATTCCCGGGCGCCGCTTTGTTCGGCAATCTTGCCGAAATTTCTTTCATTGATCCCGCCACCGGGCATGATGATGATGCGGTTGCCGGCCTTGCGCACGAGTTCGGAGATCAAGTCCAGACCTTCGAGCGCGGTGCTTTCCTGCCCGGAGGTGAGGATGCGGTTGATTCCGATGGCGGCCAGGGTCTCCATCGCCCCAAAAGGATCGCGGGCCATGTCGAAGGCGCGATGAAATGTCACGTTCAGGGGCCTGGCGAGCTCTGCTAATTCACAGGTGCGGGCCTCGTCCACGGAACCATCTGCCTTCAGGATGCCGAGCACAACCCCGCCGGCGCCCGCTTTCTTGGCCGCGTCGATGTCGAGCTTCATGACTTCAAACTCGGCGGCTGAATAGCAGAAGTCGCCGCCGCGCGGCCGGATCATTACCTGCAGTCCGATATGCAGACGGCGCTGGGCCAGTTGGATCGATCCTGCACTCGGGGTCGTGCCTCCTTCGAGCAAATTGGCGCATAGTTCCACGCGGTCGGCCCCGCCCTCCTGAGCGGCGATGGCGCCTTCGACTGATTCGACGCATATTTCCAGAATTCTCTTCACAATTGCCCCCCTGTCAGAGATTACTCCTTCGGGCTCTCCCGGGATGCACGCCCCTTCTAAAAGCCGACGAAGACCGGTTCTGGTATGAGCTCCACGCCGAAGGATGCGCACACCGCGGATTGGATGTCGCGCATGAGGTCCGTGAGTTCCTGGGCGGAAGCGCCGCCCCGGTTGATCAAGGCGAGAGCATGCCGGCTCGACAGGCCGACACGGCCGCGGGTATAGCCCTTGGCAAAGCCTGCATGCTCGATCAGCCAGGCGGCGGACAGCTTTACTGCGCCCTCAGCCATCGGGTACTGAGGCATGAGTTCGCCCCTTTTGAGTGTGCCGCGTCGTCTTGCGGCTTCCTCCACTTTTTGGACCATGTTCGGGGCGACGAACGGATTTTTGAAAAAGGATCCAGAACTTTTCGAGTTGGGATCCTCTGGCCGGATTACCATAGATTTGCTGCTGCGAATGCTCAGGACTGCCTCACGCACCTCACCCAGGCTGGGAGGGTAGGAGCGATCTGAAAAATGCCGAGCAAGATCGGGATAGGCGACCCTGGGTTTTCCGCCTGGGCGCAAATCAAAGGAAACAGCAAGAACAACATAGCGCTCCCGCTGCGAAGCGTTAAAAATGCTGGTTCGGTAGGCAAAACCGCAGTCCTGGTTGCTCAGGGTCGCCACCTGCCGCCTCGTGCGGTCCAGGGCACGCACGGAGACGATGACTTCAGCCACCTCCTGGCCATAGGCGCCGACGTTTTGCACCGGCGTGCCGCCGACGCTCCCTGGAATCCCGCTCAAGCACTCGATTCCTGCCAGACCATGTTCCACGCACCAGCGCACGAATGAATCCCAATCTTCCCCAGCTGCAGCAACCACCGCATCCCCGGCTCGCTGCTTGATGCCGCGCAGGGCCACCCGCAAGACGAGTCCGTCAAATCCCGCATCGGATACCAGGATGTTGCTTCCTCCCCCCAGGATAAACATAGGGAGGCTGCGCGCTTCGGCGAATTCGAAGGCCTCCATTACCTGGTTTTCCGTTCCCACCTCGGCAAAGAAACGCGCCGGGCCGCCAATTTCCAGTGTCGTGTAGGCTGCCAGGGGAACGTGCTCCCGAAAAACGACAGGGAAAAGGGATTGCTTCATTCCGATCTTCCGAAAATAGAAATGCCTCAAAGGACACGAACACTAAAAATACCGTCAGCAGGGCACGGATAATCTATCATGTTTTGGAGCTCTTAACGCGGAAGTCAGTCCAAATATCTGCGCGTCAAATCCTGATAGGCATCCAGGCGACGGTCACGCAGAAATGGCCAGTGGGTGCGGATGGTGTCAACTCTTTGCAGATCACAAGGAATAATCAAAGTCTCTTCCTGATCGTGTGGGCTCCTGCCGAGAACCGTCCCGCCCGGGTCGCAGACAAAACTGGCGCCCCAGAATTCGATGCCGCCCGGCCGGATCCCTTCGTGGCCGACCCGGTTGATTGCCGCGACGTACACTCCGTTGGCAATGGCATGGCTGCGCTGAATGGTTTCCCAGGCGGAATGCTGGTGGGCCCCATACTCAGCCTTTTCGCTCGGATGCCACCCGATGGCGGTCGGCAGGAACAGGATGCGGGCGCCGTGGAGAGCAGTCAGGCGAGCTGCTTCCGGATACCACTGATCCCAGCAAATGAGGACACCGATCCTGCCATAACGGGTGTCCCAGGCCTGGAAACCCAGGTCTCCGGGTGTGAAGTAGAACTTCTCGTGGTAGAGCGGATCATCCGGAATATGCATCTTGCGGTACTTGCCCAGATAGGTGCCGTCCGCATCGATGATCGCCGCCGTATTGTGATAGACCCCGGGCGCACGGCGCTCGAACAGCGATGCGATCAGAACGACTTCCAACTCGCGGGCCAGGGCACCCAGGCGATCGGTAGTGGGACCGGGAACTTTTTCCGCCAGGCCGAAATTGGCATGGTTTTCACTCTGACAGAAGTACAAGCTCTTGAATAACTCAGGCAGGCAGATGATTTGGGCACCGCGTTCGGCAGCCTTGCGGATCCGTTCCATGGCCATTCCCAGATTGATTGCCGGATCATTCGCCATGGACATCTGTACAAGACCGATCGTTACCGTCATCGTTTTTGCAGCCTCTCATTTGAAAAGTGAATCATAACATGACCTCATATTTTCTCGGAGTTTTCCGCGATCTCTAGGGTAGTATCTTTCATCATTGGAATCATCCTATGCAGACCAGAACCGGTTCCGGCGGCACACGCTATGGTTTTGTCGACCTTTTGCGCGGGTTGGCGCTTGTGGTCATGGTCGAGACCCATGTGGTCAATGCCTATCTGCCGCCGGCGGCGCGCAAGATTGAGTTTTTCTTCTGGCTTTCATTCGTGAACGGGCTGGTGGCCCCCTCGTTTCTGTTTGCTTCCGGTTTTTCGCTCGTGCTGCAGGCGCGAAGGCAATGGGAGGCGTGGCTTCGACTCGGTCCCGTGTTCTGGAAGCAGATGCGCCGTCTGGGTTTCATCCTCCTTGTGGCCTATTACCTCCATCTCCCCCATTTTGGCCTGAGCAAATTCTTGGCGAGCCAGGATCAGGCGTTTTGGAAGGCCGCCTTTCAGGTGGATGTGTTGCAGTGTATCGTCGTATCTTTGTTGGTGGCCGATCTCTTGATCCTTTTGTTGCGCAAGCCGGCGATCTTTGCATGGGGCACAGTCTTCATCGGTGCCGGCGCCGCACTGATCACTCCCTGGATCTGGGGACAGGATTTTGTCGGCCGCGTGCCCCTGCCTTTAGCGCTGTATCTGCACCCTCATGGAGTGTCGCTCTTTCCGGTTTTCCCCTGGATCACCTTCGTCATGGCCGGGTGTTGCGCCGCCCACTTTTTCCTCAATGCGGTGGAAAAACAGGCGGACCTGCGCTACATGCGCATGGCTTTTATAATTTCTCCGGCTGTGATTGTCGTTGCCGTGTGCGCGCGGAATCTCCCGCTTTTCAGCGCCTGGAAGGCAGGGTTCTACAAAACGAGCCCGCTCTATGTATTGATCCGTCTTGGCTGTGTGCTGATTCTCTGTGCCGGGCTTCACTACATGGAGAAGCGCCTGGGATGGATGCCGAACCCGATCCGACTTGCCGGCCAGGAATCGCTGCTGGTGTATTGCGCGCATCTGCTGCTGATCTTCAGCATTCTCCGACAACCGCCGGTGGCCAATATCTTGGGACGTGAGGCAAGTTACGGGGTGTGTTTTTTGCTAAGTCTGGTGCTGATTCTGTTCATGCTTCTGTCGGCAAAAATCTGGCACGGCTGGAAACGGAATTATCCCCGCTATGCAAAATCGGCGCTCATCACTGCGGTCGTAGTCAGCGCAGTTATTTTCCTTCTGCGCTAGCCTCCTGGGACAGAGCGGCCAGCGGTTGGCTCAGGAAGCGCTCGAACTCGGCGGCGTTGCGGGTCATGCCGGGAAAGGTCGAAAGTTTGTTTCCCTGTCCATTGAGGATCGCGTAAAGAGGCAGCGCTACGGTCCCGAATTTTTCCTTCTGATATTTCTGGTTGTCTTCGTATTCCTTCCCGTCCCCGTCGGTAAAAAGTTGCACCCTGACGTATTTCTGCAGGCTGTTAATGACCGCAGGAATCGTGAATATGTTCGCCTCCATCCATCGGCAATTGGTGCAGGTATAACCGGTGAAATCGATGAAGACGAGCTTCTTTTCCTGACGCGCCTGCGCCAGTGCGCTGTTGAGGTTGGTGCTCCAGGTGATCTCCTGTCCGTGTCCGGCACTTGTGAGCGTAAAAGCGCCCGCAGTGCGCGGCGGGAGGAAGGCATCGATTTCGCCCAGGCTGGCACCCATCAGTCCGGTAAACAGATAGAATCCGATCGCCAGAAAACTCAACGCTGCCGTCATGCGCAGCACGCCCAGGTGATCCAGCGGAGTGTCGTGAGGCAGGCGGAATTTGCCCAGAAGATAGACGGCCGCCAGTACGCAGACAGCCAACCAGATCGACAGCACCACTTCGCGGGTAAAAATCTGCCAGCGCCATACCAGATCGACGTTAGAGATGAACTTCATGGCGGCAGCCACTTCCAGGAATCCCATGGTTACTTTCACCGAGTTCAGCCAGCCACCGCTCTTGGGCAATGCAACCAGCATGCGCGGCACTAGAGCAAGCACGAAAAACGGAGCGGCAAAAACCACGGAGAAGCCCAACATGCCGAGCGCCGGCCAGAGCCAGTCGCCCTGGGCGGTGGCCACCAGCACGGTGCCGACGAAGGGAACTGTGCAAGTGAAACTGGTCAGGGTGAAAGTCAAACCCATCAGGAGGGTCGAGGCATAGCCGCTGCCGGAACCCGCTCCCGATAGTTTGGTGAGAACGCTGGCAGGAATGCCAATCTGGTAAAGTCCGAACAGGTTGAGAGCAAAGCCCATGAACACTGCCGTGATCAGGAGATTGACCCAGGGATTGGCGGCAAACTGATTGATGCCTGTCGCACCCAAGAGTGCGGCCAAACCGAGGCCGAGTCCGGTAAAGGTAAATATAATGCCGAAACAATAGACCAATGCCAGGCGGAGTCCCGAGGCTCGGCTGGTCTCGGCGCTTTTCGTAAAGTAGGAAACCGTGATCGGGATCATGGGGAAGACGCAGGGCGTAGCCAGAGAGAGGGCTCCCATGGTCATTGCCAGCCACAGAAAGGGCAGAAAGCCGCTCGACCTCGCCTGCTGGAACTCCGCCGCCGTCCCCGCTGGGGAACTGGATACTGCGGTGCTTGCCGCGGGTGCTGGTTCATTGGCGGAGGATACTCCGGAGACAATCTTGACTTTGACCGGAACGGGCACACCCCGAGGCGGCAAACAAATCTTGTCGTTGCATACCTGATAATATGCCTGAATACTCATCTCATAATCGCCCGGCTTGGCTGAACCCGCAACTTTGATTGGGAGCCAAAATTGGGCTCCATCGGAATAGATTTCCGTCTGGATCTCGAAGTTTGGGTCAAATGCAGTCTTAGGCGGGGATTGCTTTACAGCGCCTGCGATTTCAAATGGGCCTTCCGAGAGCAATTTGAAACGAGTGGCAATGGGCGGTGGCGGCTGAGTCGCCGAATACATGTGATAGCCGCCTTCGATGGCAGCGTCGAGCCGGATTTCGCATTGAGCTCCGGCGTGAATCGGCTCAGCGGGAGGCTTGGCTGACCAGCGTACCGGAGAATCGGCGGCATCCTGGGCTGGGGAGGTCCCGAACAGAACCAGAATGCAGAAAATGGCAACAGCGGCTAATCTCTTCATAAGTTATTAGTATATCATTGAGGTACGCGATTTTTCCTCTCGCGCGCAAAAAATCCCGCCATTCAAACTGCAGCCTTACCTCCCGTTGAGGTAGTGATCCCTTTCCCGGCAGGCTTATTGCTATAAGGCACACCACCGTTTCTGGCGGTGAGCCTTGATGCAGCTAAACAGTATCAATCGACACGCAAAAACGGGATGAGGATGGGCCACGGAGTCGGAATAGCCAAGGCCCCGGAGGGGCCGCGGATAGTAGCCCCGGGCAAGCGCAGCGCAGCCCGGGGTAGGATAATTGAAAATGATGGAGCCCCGGCAGGGGCGATAGAATGACAGTAGTGACGAACGCCATTTTGATCTTTTCTTTCGCCCCTCCAGGGCTCTCAGTCGTTGTTTTGCTGACCTCGGGCGGCGCTCCGCTTGCCCGGGGCTACTATCCTTCGGCCCCTCCGGGGCCCTCATAAGCTTGACGCCTTCCTTTGGAGAATGCCTGAAGCCACGCGCTCTGCTGGTGGAGCCTCACTCACGCATTCGGTTTTTAATTGCCTGCGAAGGATTCCTCCTGACAAGTCCGGTAGTAGTTGATTGGCCTGCTTGAGGCATAAGCCAAGGATGATCTAGACGGTCGGCAGGGCGATCCTGCGATATGATATGGTATTACTTTGCCGGAAGGGGGGTCCTGTTTTGGCATACCCGAGACCGATGCGGGTGAAGAGGGTGAATGCCCTCCAGACCGACATCATCTGGAATGACGGGCACGTCAGTGCCTACCCGTCCTGGTACCTGCGCGAAAATTGCCCCTGCGCTTCCTGTGTCGAGGAGTTCACGGGCAGGCGCCTGATCCGTCAAGGCGGCATCGCCGCGGACCTCGAAAGGGTGAACGTGGAACCGGTGGGCAACTACGCCCTGCGCTTCGAATGGAACGATGGACACAGCACCGGAATCTATACTTTCGACTTCTTGCGCCAGATTTGTCCATGCGCGGATGCCTCCCAGAAGGGCTCCCGGAGCCGGCATCGACGGCCGCGCCGTCAGGATCCTTTGAAGCATGATGGGTCATCCACTGGCGGGCGCCGCTGCCGGCGACTGGCCAATTGCTGCAAAAAATAAGGCGGGAATTTACCGGGGTGCGTGACAATGCTGAACAAGGGTCGGCTGGATGGAGCAGTTGTTGCGGGAACGCATCCTGATCCTGGATGGAGCCATGGGCACGATGATTCAGCGGCTCCAACTGGACGAGGCTGCCTATCGGGGCGTGCGTTTTGCCGGTCATACCGCTGACCTGCGCGGCAATCACGATCTGTTGAGTCTGACTCAGCCGGAGATCGTGAAGTCGGTGCACGATCAATACCTTCATGCCGGCGCCGACATCCTTGAGACCAACACCTTCAATGCCAACGCGATTTCGCTGGCGGATTACCATCTCGAAGACCTCGCCTATGAAGTCAACCTGGCGGCCGCCCGGATCGCCCGTGCCGCCGCTAGCGAAGCCGAGGCTGCCGATCCGTCGCACCCGCGCTTTGTGGCCGGCTCTATCGGCCCGACAAACAAAACAGCTTCGATCTCTCCGGATGTCAGCAATCCCGGCTTACCGTGCCGTGACTTTCGATCAACTCGTCGCAGCCTACGAGACCCAGGTACGCGGCCTGCTGGATGGCGGTGTCGATGTGTTGCTGGTTGAAACCGCATTTGACACATTGAATGCCAAAGCCGCGCTCTTTGCCATGGATCGCGTGCTCGAGGGGCTGGCACGGCGCGTGCCGGTCATGGTCTCGATGACAATCACAGATGCCAGCGGACGCACTCTCTCCGGGCAGACTCCGGAGGCATTCTGGGTATCGGTCGCCCACGCATCGCTTCTGAGTGTCGGGATCAATTGTGCGCTGGGCGCCGCCGATATGCGCGCGCATCTGGAAGATCTCTCCAGGCTGGTCCCGGTGTATCTGAGCTGCCATCCCAATGCCGGCCTGCCCAATGCCTTCGGCGGATATGATCAGACGCCTGACGAGATGGCTCGCATTCTGGGCGAGTATGCGGCCAACGGCTGGCTCAACATCGTGGGCGGATGTTGCGGAACAACGCCCGAACACATCGCGGCGATTGCACGAGGCGTTCGCGAAAGCCGGCCGCGCATGCCGGCTGTTCCCGAGCCTAACACGCGCTTGAGCGGCCTGGAAGCCGCTGACGTTCCGGCCGGACACCAATTTTGTCAATGTCGGCGAGCGGACCAACGTTGCCGGCTCGCCGCAATTTGCCCGGCTGATTCTCGCCGGCGATTACGAGGAAGCCCTGGCCGTGGCCCGTCAGCAGGTTGAAGGAGGCGCCCAAATCATCGATGTCAACATGGATGAGGCCATGCTCGATTCGGAAGCGGCGATGACCCGATTCCTGAACCTGATTGCCGCCGAGCCGGACATCGCCCGCGTGCCGGTCATGATCGACAGCTCGAAATGGTCGGTGATCGAGGCCGGTCTGAAATGCCTTCAGGGCAAGGGCGTCGTCAACTCGATCAGCCTCAAGGAAGGGGAAGAGGAGTTCAGGCAGCGCGCCCGCCTGATCAAGCGCTACGGGGCCGCTGTGATCGTCATGGCCTTCGACGAGGAGGGCCAGGCGGTTACTACGGAGCGCAGGGTGGCGATCTGCACGCGCGCCTATCGCATTCTCGACCGAAGAAGTCGGGATTCCCGCCGCAGGACATCATATTCGATCCCAACATCCTGACGGTGGGGACCGGGATCGAGGAGCACAACAACTACGCCGTGAGCTTTCTGGAGGCCACATCTCGATTAAAGAAGCCTTCCCGCTCTGCAAGGTCAGCGGCGGCGTGAGCAATGTTTCTTTTGCCTTCCGCGGCAACAACACGGTTCGCGAAGCGATGCATGCCGCCTTTCTTTACCACGCCATCCAGTGCCGGGATGGACATGGGCATCGTCAATGCCGGGCAGCTGGCGGTTTACGAGGAGATTCCCAAGGAGCTGCTCGACGCTCGTGGAAGATGTGCTTCTGAACCGCCGCGCCGGACGCCACCGAGCGACTGACTCGCTTTGCGGAATCGATCAAGCAGCAGCGAGAAAACGAAGAGCGCGAGGAGATGCCTGGCGCGAGGAGAGGCGTGGAAGAGCGCCTGGCCCACGCTCTGGTCCAGGGGATCACGGATTACATCGAAGCCGACGTGGAAGAGGCGCGGGCGAAATACGCTCAGCCCGCTTGCCGTGATCGAGGGCCCATTGATGGCCGGCATGAACGTCGGTCGGCGACCTGTTCGGATCGGGGAAGATGTTCCTGCCCCAGGTGGTGAAGAGCGCGCGCGTCATGAAAAAGGCGGTGGCCGTGTCTCCTTCCTTACCTGGAAGCCGAAAAGCTGGCGACGGGCGGAGGCAAGCGCGCAGGGCAAGATCGTCATGGCGACCGTCAAAGGGCGACGTCCATGACATCGGCAAGAACATCGTGGGTGTGGTGCTGGGCTGCAACAACTATCGAGGTCATTGACCTCGGCGTCATGGTGCCGCGCGAAAAGATCCTCAATGCGGCGCGCGAGCGGAATGCCGACATGATCGGTCTTAGCGGGCTGATCACGCCGTCCCTGGAAGAGATGGTGCACGTGGCCCGGGAAATGGAACGGGAGGGATTCAAGATCCCGCTGCTCATCGGCGGTGCCACCACCAGCCGGCTGCACACGGCCGTAAAAATCGCCCCGGCCTACTCCGGGCCCGTCGTGCATGTTCCCGATGCTTCGCGCGCTGCAAGCGTGATGGGTAGCCTGATGCGCC